>JBBRTB010000011.1:0-136967 GCA_038244815.1 Thermoanaerobaculia bacterium | reverse complement strand
TGATGATGAGGTCGACGGGGATCTCGCGCAGCAGCTCTGTGAATCGGCCTTTGCGGAGAAACGAATCGATGAAGCGGCCGTCGGTGAAGTAGCTCTGATTCTTTGCGGCCACGCCGCCGGCCAGAAACACCCCTGCTCGCGCCAGCACGCGCAGGGCCATGTTGCCGGCTTCCGCACCATAGATATCGACGAAGATCTGCATCGTGTGCGTGGCGGCGGTGTCGCCGCCATGCGCGAGATCGGCCACGGCCGCGGGCTCCGCCACGTGCCCGGTCAGGAACTCGTAGATGTTCGTGAGCCCCATTCCTGAGATCAACCGCTCCCAGCTCACATGTCCGTACTTTTTCTGCAGCGCCGCCAGCAACCGCATCTGCTCGTCGTTCTGCGGAGCGAAATCGGCGTGTCCACCTTCCGACGGAACGACCACCCATCGCTCGCGGTCGAACGTGACCATGGCCTCGCCGAGACCGGTGCCGGCGCCGAGGATGCCGATCGGTCCGGTGCGTTCGCGTTTACCGGTCTGCAGACTGACGAGATCGTCCGGCTGCAGAAGCGGGACGCCGAGGGCGATCGCGTAAAAGTCATTGATGAGCGCGATGGCCGGGATGCCAAACGCGCTCTCCAGCTTCTGCGCCTCCATCAGCCACTTCAAATTCGTCACCTCGGCGCGTCGCCCAAGGACGGGGCCTGCCACGGCGAAGCAGGCCGCGTCGACACTCCCGGGACAGAGCGGGAGGAACTCCTCGAGCAGTTGATCGAAGGTCGGATAGTGCGCGCTGTCGAATCGCTTCTCGATGGCGATCTGGCCCGCTGGCTCGATGCAGCGGAGGAGAGTCTTCGTGCCGCCGATGTCGCCGGCGATAACGCGGCCAGAGCTCACAGCGCGGGCATCATACCGGGAAAAAATCGAGGACCGGCGATGGCGTCCCGTTAAATGTCGGCCGGCAACCGGTTGCTGCGCGCTGCAAAGCGCGAGGAGCTGCAACTGGTACGTTGTCTGCTTCGAAAGCCCCTCGATCTTCCGGAACTAATCGGACAGATCCATCAATGAATTGACGCGACCGGCGACGGCCATTGACGCACGCTTTCCGCAGTGCTTTCTTGCGGCGGGTGTAAGATGAATGTCGCATGAACGGGAATTCCCGATGATGATGGTTGGAGAGCGGTTGAGAGACGTCCGCCAGTCGCAGCACCGCTCGTTGACGGACGTTGCCACACAAGCGGGCATCAGCGCCGCCACACTGTCAAGGATCGAGACGAGCAAGCAGGGTATCGACCTTGCCCTTTTCCTGACGCTCACACGGATCCTCAAAGCGGTTCCGCACGAGATCCTCGACGACGCCGAGGTCGAGAACAATGCGGATCCTCTGGTCCGGAAGATCGCCGCGCTCGGCAGCGAAGAGCGCGTCCGCATGTGGCGTGACCTCGCCGCTGCCCGCCGGAGTCTCCGCACTCAAACGAAAGCCAGCGGCGGCACGGCGTTGAATCAGCAGGTCGAGGAACTTGCCGCACAACTCGAATACGTCCAGGAGGAGTTCGAGTCCGTTCGCGCCGGAATGAAGCGCCGGCGGTGAGCGCTCACTCGCCCGACCCTTCGACGAGCGCCAGGACCGCGCCCTGGATCTTGTTGTCGAGCGTCTTGTAGGGCCGGATCCGCAGCAGGTGTTCGCCGTCACCGGCGCCCTGTACCTTCACCTCGCGCATCTCCAGCGTCTCGATCACCTCGCTGATCAACTGTTCGAGGTTGGCGACCATGAGCTTCGACTTGAGATCGTTGATGGGTCGTCCCGTATCTCCGCTGATGAGATTGAACATGCGCTGGGCGCTGGCATTGAAGCGGCGGATCTTGTGGTGGCTGTCCACCATCACAATCGGGATCTCCACCGAGGAGAGCAGGTTGACGAGATCGTTGTTGGCGACGCCGAGCTCCGCGTTCCGGTTCTCGAGCTCCTCGTTGAGCGTGGTCAGCTCCTCGTTCGTCGACTGCAGCTCTTCCTTGGCCGTCTCCAGCTCTTCGTTGATCGACTGCAGCTCCTCGTTGCTGGACTGGATCACCTCGTTAGCCGAGTGGAACTCCTCGCTCATCGCCTCCTGCTCCTCGATGACCGACTGCAGGTACTCGCGCGTGGCGGACAGCTCACGCCGCAGCCGGACCAGTTGACGCGGCTCCTTTCCCGCCGCCGCGCCCTTTCGCCGTTTGCCTTTTCCTTCCTCGCTTCCGGCCACCTCCTCGAAGGAGATGACGAAATGGCGTTCGTTTCCGGCGGCGACGAACGGCAGGACCTCGATGTTGGCCGTGGCAGTCTCACCGTCTTTCAGGAACGTCGCCCCATCTCGACGGGCCGGCCCTCCTGATTTCCGCGACTCCAGGACTGCGGAACGGACCTCGGCGAGCAGTCCTTCGCGAAGCATCTTCAGCAGATTGAACGTGGCCGCGCCCGGGGCCGGCTCCAGAAAGGAGCTGGTGCGACCGCGAAACTGCAGAATCTCCAGGTTGTCGTTGATGAGGACACCGGCAGGCGCATAACGGCCGAGCAGAACCCGGTCGGCTTCGCGAAACAACATCGAGGGTGCGGAGGTGTCGTTGTCCATTCGGTTCCTTGTCTGCGCTTGCGGCTCGCGGATGACCGGCGCTTCGAATGACACGCGCTGCGTCGGAGCACCGTCCTTCTTCTGATAGATCCGGTGATGGCGGTCGGCGGACGCGAACAACTCGCCGTTGCTGCCGATCGTCTCGGCGCTTCCCAGGAGAAGAAACCCGCCCGGCCGCAGCGCATAGTGAAAGATGCCCATGACTTTCTGCTGCAGCACGCCGCCGAGGTAGATCATCACGTTCCGGCAACTGATCAGATCGAGGCGCGAGAACGGCGGGTCACGCGTCACGTTCTGCCGCGCGAAAATGCAGCAGTCGCGCACCGTCTTGTTCACCTGGTACGAGCCGTTGGTGCTGGCGAAGAATCTTTCCAGCCGCTCGGGCGAGACGTTCGCCTCGATCTCGGCCGGATAGATTCCGGCCCGCGCCCGCTCGATGGCCGACTCGCTGATATCGGTGCCGAAGACCTGCATCGGACAGTTGATGCCGGCTTCGGCGGCGGTTTCGAGCACGGTGATGGCAACGGAGTAGACCTCCTCACCCGTGGCGCAGCCGGGAACCCACACCCGGAGCGGACTGGTGACATCGCGATGCCGGACCATCTCCGGTGCGAACTGGAGCTTGAGTGCCTCGAAGACCTCAGGGTCGCGAAAAAAACCGGTGACGTGGATGAGCAACTCTCCGTAGAGATGATCGACCTCCCGGGGATCGGCGCGCAGGATCCGCAGGTAGGCGGCGATCGATTGCGTTTTGTGGATCAGCATGCGGCGGCGGATACGACGCTCGATGGTCGTCGGCTTGTAGTGCGTGAAGTCGACGTCAAACTGCTTCTGCAGGATGGTGAAGACCTTCGCCAGTTCACTCTGAGGAAGAATCTCGGCGGCGTCTTCGTGCTTCCACTCCTCACGGATTCTGACGAGCTCGCCGGAAATCTCGGACGGCGACAGCACGAAGTCGATCACCCCGCTGGACACGACGCTCTCGGGCATCCCGTGGAAGCGCGCCGACTCGTCCTGCGCGAACGTGATTCCTCCCTCGGCCTTGATGGCCTGTGCGCCGCTCGTTCCGTCGGATTGCATGCCCGACAGAACGACGGCAATGGCCAGACTTCGCTGATCGGCCGCCAGTGACTGAAAGAATCCGTCGATCGGTGACCAGGCTCCTTCCGGCCGCATGACCGTGCGAAGCCTCCCGTTCTCGATGACGAGCTGACCATCGGGCGGAGCCACGTAGACGTGATTCGGCTCGACGTGGACCGGCGAGTCGACCTGTGCCACCGGCATGCTCGTGGCACGAGCCAGCACTTCGGAAAGCAGGCTGATGTGCGCTCGTTGCTGATGCTGAACCAGCACGAACGCCAGACCGGGGTCGTCGGGCAATGCTTCGAGCAGCTCGGTGAACGCTTCGATGCCGCCGGCCGATGCTCCCACCCCTACGATCCTCACCAGCGGTTTGGAAACCGCGGCCGCCTTCGAGGAACTGCTCGCCGGAGGGGTACCGGAGGCTCGCGATCGGGCAGCGCCTTTTTTCCGTGTGGCCATCGAGCGGACCGGCGACAGTATGTCATGCCCCAAACGGCTCCAATATTGCTATTGAGCGGCAGGGGGATCGCCTTGCCGTCTCAGAAACTCGTCGTGAGATATCGCCGGAGACGGAGGAAACGCTGGCAACCCGCGATGAGCCGATGAGCACCGAACGGCCCGCGAATCAGGTTCTCCTGGTCGAGGACGACACCTCGCTTTGCGGCCTCATCACGCTCGATCTCCAGCGGGTGGGACTGACCGTCACCTGCACCGACTCGGCCGTCGACGCAATCCTCGAGGTGCAGAAGGGCTGCTACTCCGTTCTGCTGCTCGACATCATGCTCAACGGCACCAGCGGTCTGTACGTCGTCGACGCGTTGCGCGACCTGCCGGCGTACGAACGGCCGCACGTGGTCGTGATCACCGGAGCGCGCTCGCAGGTCCTCAACAATATCGACCGCAGCGTGGTCAAGGCGGTGTTCTTCAAACCTCTGGAGACCACCTCGCTCGCCGCCTACGTCAGGTCGATCGCGGGATGATTTCCGGCACGTTGCCGGGAGGAAATCCGAAACTCATGCGGATCGCCGAGTATTCGGCGTCGACGCCGCCGTCGCGACGCCGGATCGTCAGCGGCGGCTCTGCGAACGCCTCGTACGTTTCAGGGATGTCCTGGCCGCGCGTGGCCGCGAACAGCGTGATGAGCGGCTTCTCGCCCTCTTTGAATACGACCTCACGCCGCCGGACCAGCCGCAGTCCCGCCCCAGCCAGCGCGTCGTGCGCGCGGCCGGCCTGCAGCGACGGAAATACGAACGTAAAGACTCCGCCGGGCGCGAGAATCCGCGACGCCGCCGCGGCGTAGTCGGCGACGCCGCCACGGACCTCGATCCGCGCCGGCACCGCCTGCGGGTGGTCCGCGCGCGTGGCCGTTCCCTCGGGAAAGTACGGCGGCGATCCGGTCACGAGATCGAACGGAGCCTCGCCCTCGAACGCACTGCCGTCGCGCAGATCCCCGTGATGCAGCCTGAATCGCGACTCCAGACCGTTATAGCGGATGCTCTTGCGCGCCAGCCGTACCGACGCTTCCTGCGCCTCCACCGTCACAAACCGCGCGCCGGGAAGCCGCCACGCCGCGATGATCGCTACCGAACCGATCCCCGACCCGAGATCGGCGGCACGATCGACGCGCGGCGCGCACACCGTCCCGTACCACGCCGTCAGCACGTCATCGGTCGAATAGCGATGGCCGCCCGCAAACTGAAAGATCCGGTAGTGGCCGCAGATGAAATCGAGCGTCTCCCCTTCGTCCGTTTCGACGTTGCCGGGAGGCATGGGGCCGGGGCGGGTCCAGCCGCGGTAGGAGGTCATGGTGTTTTCGTGGAGTGCATTTTGCATTTTGCATTTTGCATTTTGCATTTTGCATTGAACATTCAGCATTTCGCATTCTCAGTAACCAAATGCAAAATGCAAAATGCAGAATGCAAAAGGGCGATGGCCTTGGTGCTGATTTCAATTCAACATTCAACATTCAGCATCGAGACGGGTCAGTGACGTTTCGGTCAACAAGAAGCCAGTGCCGACGGTCATGGGTTTGCCGGGCTCTTCATCGCGCCAGGGCTCGTTCGCGGAGCTCTCGCGGATTCGTTTCGCCGCCTCGGGGTCGCTGGTCCAGACCAGCTTCGAGTCCTTCATGAAACCAACGATAAACCGAGGACGTAGAATACGCGGACTTGACCTGAGGAGGGTTCATGAAACCAATCCGACGCAGCTTGTGGTCGCTGGCCCTGATGTTGGCCCTCACCGCGGGCTCCCTGCAGGCGCAGGACCTGGCTTCTTTTGAAAAGAGGACGACGGTCCGCAGGCTCGCCAACGGACTCACCATCATCATTCTCGAGCGTCACGAAGCGCCGGTGTTCTCGTACGCCACGGTCGTCAACGCCGGCTCGGCCCAGGAAGTGGCCGGGATCACCGGACTCGCTCACATGTTCGAGCACATGGCCTTCAAGGGCTCTGAGCACATCGGCACGACGAACTACGGGGCCGAGAAAATCGCCCTCCAGAAAGTGGAAGCGGCGTACCAGGCCTACGACCGCGAGCGCCGCAGGCGTGTCGGCCGCGACGAGGCCAGAGTCAAAGAGCTCGAGAAGAGCTGGCGCGACGCCATGGCCGCCGCCGACAAGTACGTCATCCCCAACGAATTCTCGAAAATCGTCGACGCTGCCGGAGGCACGGGCCTCAACGCCGGCACGCGCTCGGACACGACCGAGTACTTCTTCAACATGCCCTCCAATCAGCTCGAGCTCTGGGCTTATCTCGAGTCGGAGCGTTTCTACGATCCCGTCTTCCGGGAGTTCTACAAAGAGCGCGACGTGGTGCAGGAAGAGCGGCGCATGCGCACGGAGAGCAATCCCGTCGGCCGCCTCATCCTGCAGTTCCTCAGCACCGCCTTCATGGCCCATCCGTATGGGCAGCCCACCATCGGCTGGTCCTCCGACCTGCAGAGCTTTTCCGCGACCGACGCCATGCATTTCTTCAGGAAATACTACGTGCCGGCCAACACGGTCATCGCCATCGTGGGCGACGTGAATCCCAGCGAGGCCATGCCCATCATCGAGAAGTATTTCGGACGGCTGCCAAAGGAACCGCTGCCCGATACCCTGCGCACCGTCGAGCCGCCGCAGAACGCCGAGCGCGAGGTCATCCTTCATGAGACCTCGCAGCCGGTGTACATCGAGGGCTATCACCGGCCGGCGGCAACCGATCCCGACAATCCGATCTACGACACCATCGAAATGCTGATGTCAGCCGGCCGCACGTCGCGCCTGTACCGCTCGCTCGTTCGCGATCAGAAACTGGCGGCCGCTGCCGGCGGCTTCAACGGCTTTCCGGGCGATAAGTATCCGAACCTGTTCGTCGTCTACGGCTTCACCACTCCCGGCCACGCGGCCACGGATCTGATCGCGCCCATTCACGCCGAGATCGAACGTCTGAAGACGCAGGACGTGACGCCGGAGGAGTTGCAGTCGGTGAAGACACGGGTGAAAGCGGGACTGCTGCGCCAGCTCGACAGCAACGCCGGACTGGCCCGGCAGCTCGCGGAGACCCAGACGTTGTACGGCGACTGGCGCGAGCTCTTCCGCGAAGTCGACAAGATCGACGCGGTGACACCCGCTGATATTCGTCGAGTGGCCAACGAGACGTTCCAGGAAGACAACCGCACCATCGGATTCATCGAGTCGGAGAAGAAGCCGGCCGGAGGTGCGAAATGAAAACGCTCACCGCAATTGCCATCGTGCTCACGATGTGGTCGCCGGCTTCAGCCGGCGCTGCGCCGGCGAAAGCCGCTTCTCACATTCCCACGAGCGTCGACGAGATCAAGGCCCCTCCGCTGCGCAGGATCAACATGCCCGAGCCGAAGCGCGTACAGCTCGACAACGGCATGGTCATCCTGATGATGGAGGACCACGAGCTGCCGCTCATCCGCGGCGCGGCCAGTATCCACGGTGGCGCCCGCGACGCAGCCGCCGCCAAGGCCGGCCTCATCGAGATCCTGGGCAGTGCCTGGAGAACGGGCGGAACGGAGTCGAAGACGGGCGACGAGCTCGACGACTTCCTGGAAGCGCGCGCGGCCCGAGTGGAGACCGGCGGCGACGACGACTCCACTGCCGTCCGCATCGATGTCCTGAAGAACGACTTCGATACCGTCTTCCCGATTTTTCTCGACCTGCTGCGCAACCCGGCCTTCCGTCAGGACAAGATCGATCTGGCCAAGACCCAGATGAATGCCACGATCGCACGCCGCAACGACGATCCCGGCGAGATCCTCGACCGCGAGCTGAACAAGCTCGGATACGGCCCGTCCTCGCCCTACGCGGCGCAGCCGGAATACGCGACGGTGGCGTCGATCACTCGTGACGACCTGCTGGCCTTCCACAAACGCTTCGTCCATCCGAACAACATCGTCTTCGCCATCGGCGGCGATTTCGACTCGGCGATGATGGAGCGCAAGCTGCGCGACGCCTTCGCCTCGTGGCCGCGCGGACCACAGGCGCCGGCCGCCCCCACGGCGATGACCCCCGCCAAACCGGGCGTCTACTTCATCGCCAAGAGCGATGTGACGCAGGCGAACATCGGCTTCGTCGAGCCGGGCATCCAGCGCAACAACCACGACTATTTCGCCGTACGCGTGATGAACGAGATCTTCAGCGGCGGATCGTTCTCCGGCCGGCTCATGAACGACCTGCGGACGAAGCGAGGACTCACGTACGGCGTCGACGGCGGCATTGGAGCGGGTTGGGACCATCCTGGACTCTTTGAGATCACCATGGCCACGAAGAGCGGCACGACGCTCGAGTCGATCGACGCGGTACGCAAGCAGGTGGGCATGCTGCGCACCCAGCCGTTCACCGCGGCCGAGTTGAAGCAGGCCAAGGAATCGATCCTCAACCGGTTCATCTTCACGATGGACTCGCGCCAGAAAATGCTGAATCAGGCGGCCATCCTGGAGTTCTACGGATTTCCGCCCGACTATTTCCGCAACTACACCTCCAACATCGAGAAGGTGGCCGCCGCCGACCTGGTCCGCGTGGCCAGGAAATACGTGGCCCCCGGGGATCTCGCCGTGCTGGTAGTCGGCAACGAAAAGGACTTCGAGAAGCCGCTCTCGACCCTCGGAACGGTCACGCCTGTCGACATCACCATTCCCGAGTTGAACGCCGCACCTTCCACCCAGGCCGCCCCCGCCGCGAGCAACAGCGAAGGGACGGCCCTCCTGCAGAAGGTCACCGAGTTCACCGGCGGGAAGGCGAAGATCGATGCCGTCAGGGCCGTGCGCGAAGTCACCAGCGTGTCGCGCGACACGCCTCAGGGCGTGATGGACATGGAAGTCGAATCGACCGTCGAGTTCCCCGACCGGCATCGTGCGGTCATGAAGATGCCCATGGGCGAAGTGACCGTGGTCATGACCCCGGACGCAGGCTTCATGCTTCTGCCGGGGATGGGAACGCGCGAGCTCCCGTCGTCGCAGCGCGACGCTGCACGCACGGAGTCGAAGCAGGACCTCCTCACCATTCTCAAGCATCCGGAGAAGTACACCTTCGCGGTGACCGGGACCGAGAAGATCGGATCGGTCGACACCAAGATCCTGGAAGTCTCCTCCGACGGCGATACGGTGAAGTTTTTCGTCGACCCCGCCAGCGGAAAGGTACTGCGCAAGGTCTCGCGCGCCCGCGGGCCGATGGCCCAGGGCGATCAGGTCACCGACTTCAGTGCCTGGGGAACGTTTGGCGGAATCACGGTGCCCACCGCGTTCACAACGAGCGCCGGTGGAAAGCAGGTCGCCAGCGGCAAGCTGACGGCGATGGAAATCAACCCGGTTCTCGATCCGAAGATCTGGGAGAAGCCGGCCGGTTAGTCAAGGAAACTGGGCGGGGGGGGACACCAACCCCCAGATTCCTCGCTCGCGCTCGGAATGACGTCGCGCTGCCAGTCATTCCGAGCCGCGGAGACGGCGAGGAATCTGGGCGGGGGAATCGCTCCCACCCCCCAGATTCCTCGCTCACGCTCGGAATGACCAGTTCGCGGAGACGGCGAGGAATCTGGGTGGGGGGAATCGCTCCCACCCCCCGGATTCCTCGCTCACGCTCGGAATGACTACTTCTTCGCCTGCAGTTCCTTCCCCAGTTTGACCAGCGTCACGGTCAGTTCGTGCAACGAATGGATCAGTCCCACCTCGAATGCCGAAGGCGGCTGGCCGCCCGGGCATGCGCACGTGTTGCACGGGCCTCCGCGCCCTCCGTCGTGCTGATCGAGCAGGTGGCCGCACGCGCATGAGTCCTTGGCGAGTTGCATCGAGTCCCTCCTCTCGGTGACCATGAAGCATAACCTGATGCGCACTTCCCTCCCCGCCGTCGCTGCTCTCCTTCTCCTTGCATGTCCTCGGTCCCCGGTCCTCGACCCTCGGCCGATACCCGAAGACGCCGCCGGCGAGGCCGAGCGTTACTACGCGGCCAAACGAACGGGGACCGACGATCCACAGCGGGCATACGCGCTGGCGCGCGCGCAGATGCGTCGCATGCAGCGGCTCGCGCCGGAAACGAACGCGAACGAAGCCGACAACTCCCTTCAGTGGAAGCCGCTGGGACCCGGGAACATCGGCGGACGGACGAGGACGCTCGTCATCGACCGCGCGGATCCCGACGTGATGTACGCGGGTGGTGTCTCAGGCGGCGTCTGGAAGACGACGGATGCCGGCGGACGATGGGAGCCGATCGGCGACGAGATGGCGAACCTGGCCGTGAACTCTCTGGTCATGGACCCGCACGATCACGCCGTTCTCTACGCCGGAACCGGCGAAGGGTACTTTCGCGAAGAGGTGCGCGGAACCGGACTGCCTTTGCGAGGCAACGGCATCTTCGTGACGCGCGACGGCGGCGTGAGCTGGCAGCAACTCCCGTCGACCACGACTCCCGACTTCCAGTTCGTGAACGATCTGGCCATCAGCACCCACGACTCCCAACGCCTCTACGCCGCGACCCGCACGGGGGTGTGGCGGTCGGACGATGGGGGCACCGGCTGGAGTCGCTCGCTCGAGACCGTCGTCAAAGGCGGTTGTCTCGACCTGGTCATGCGCGACGACAGCGACGGCGACGAGCTCTTCGCATCGTGCGGCACGTTCGAGCAGGCGACGGTCTATCGCTCCACCCACGCCGAGGAGGGCAACGCATGGATGGCCGTGCTGTCCGAACCGGACATGGGGCGCACCGCGCTGGCCATCGCGCCGTCGAGCCCGTCCACGATCTACGCACTTGCTGCCAGCAACAGCGATCAGGCTCTCCTGGCCGTCTACCGATCGGACAGCGATGGCGATCCGGGCACCTGGACCGTGCGCGTGCGCCGCGACGACGCGAACAAGCTCAACACGCTCCTGCTCACGAATCCGATCACGGCCACCCAGTTCGTATGCGGGGGCAGCTTCGACAATCCGCTTCCGATGGGGTGGTACTGCAACACCATCGCCGTCGATCCGACCGATCCCGATCGGGTGTTCGCGGCCGGCGTCGATCTGTTCCGCTCCGACGACGGCGGCAGGAACTGGGGCCTGGCTTCGTACTGGTGGGGCAGCGGCCCCTCGTATCTGCATGCCGACCAGCACAACATCGTCTTCCATCCGGGCTACAACGCCACGTCGAACCAGACGATCTATCTGGCGAACGACGGCGGCGTGGCTCGAACCGACAACGCCCTCGCCGCGCTGGCCACCGGCGCGCACGCCACATGCGAGCCGGCGAACTCGCAGATTGCGTTCACCTCGCTCGCGCACGAATACGGGGTAACGCAGTTCTACCACGGCGCCGTCTTCCCAGACGGCCGTCACTTCCTCGGCGGCGCCCAGGACAACGCCACGCTCGTCGGCCAAACCGGCAGCAGCGACTGGCGCATGGTCGTCGGCGGTGACGGCGGCTACGTGGCCATCGATCCCACCGATCCCAGTCACGTCTACGCCGAGTTTCAGTTCGCCAACATCTTCCGCTCCGACGACGGCGGAATCGAGTTCAACCTCCCCGTCCACCGCGGTCTCGTCGACAACTTCCTGTTCGTGACGCCGCTGCTGCTCGACCCCGCGCAGCCGGCGCGGCTATGGACCGGCGGTCAGGCCATGTGGCGCACCAACGACCGCGGCCAGAACTGGCTGCAGGCCGGCACGACGTTCCCGTCGCAGGTGAGCGCGATCGCCATCGCACCGGGACAGAGCGACATCGTCGTCGCCGGCACGACCGACGGTTCGATCTATCGGACGGCTTCCGCGACCACGGCCACCGCCGGCACCGTCTGGTCGCGCGTGCAACCGCGGCCGGGATGGGTCTCCTCGCTCGATTACGACCCTCGCGATTCGCAGGCGCTGTACGCGACGTACGCCGGCTTCGGCGGCAAGCACATCTGGAAGAGTGCCGACGGCGGCACTTCCTGGTCGTCGATCGACGGCCAGGGGGACGGGGCGATGCCGGACATCCCCGTGCATTCGCTCGCGGTCGATCCCGCCCGCTCCGATCATCTCTACGCCGGGACCGACCTGGGCGTTTTCACGAGCACGGACGGCGGCGCGCACTGGAGCGTTGAGAACACGGGGTTTGCTGCTGTGGTCACGGAGTGGGTCACCATCGCCCAGGGCGAGCGCGGCCCGGCGATCTATGCCTTTACCCACGGCCGGGGGGCCTGGCGCGCCGAGCTGACGCCGGCCGCGAAGCGGCGGTCTGTCCGGTCTCGATAGTGGCATACCGATTGAGTGTGAGAGGGTATGGTCAGGAACCCCAAACTCGCGGCAGCACTCGCGGTCGCCCTGGCGGCCGGGGTGGCCGGATTCTCGATGTGGATGAGTCATTCTTCGCAGCCCATCAGCCGATCGCCGGTCCAGGCGAACGCGATGGAGACCATCGACAACGACGCCATCATCAAAGCGATCCAGGAAAGCAAGCTCGCGGTCGGCGATCTCTCGGTGCGCAGCATCGGCGGCATCGTCATTCTGCGCGGCGATGCCGACGCCATCACGGCCGAAGAGGCCGTCACGCTGGTCAAGTCGCTCGGTCCGACGCGTATCGCCAATTTGATCACGCCGGTTGCGGTCGATGACGGAGCCATCCAGCGCCAAGCCGAACGCCAGCTGGCGCAAACGAACTCACTGGCCGGCTGCGTGCTCACCGTGCACTGCCGGAACGGCGTGCTGAGCGTCAGCGGAACCGTGCAGCACGAGCTCCAGAAGGACGCCGCACGCAATGCCCTGAGGGCCGTGCCCGGCGCGCGGGAAGTGCACGTCGATCTGAAGCTGTCATAGGCCCGGCCGAGAGCCGGCTGAAGCCGGCGGCTACACCGCTCATGCCTCAGATGTCGTCGGCGATTCTGCGCGCGATGAGTGCGTATCCCTCGTCCCCGGGATGGAAGCGGTCGAAGGACAGCCGGTCGTGAGCGACGAACAGATCGCTGGTCTGCACGACCGTCACGTTCACGTCAGCGCTGAAGCCCTCGATCAGTCTGGCATTCCATTGATTGACGAGCGGCGTCAGCGTCGCGCCGAACGCGGTCGTCGCGAACGGGTTGTAGAGACCGATGATAAAAATGCGCGCACGCGGATTGGCGGCCCGCACATCGTTCACGACCTTCACCAGGCGGTCGAGCACGGCATTCATCACCGCGGCGGGATCCTTCGGCGCCTTGTTCCGCCAGTCGTTTCCACCCCACAGATCGTTGCCGCCGATCGAGATAATGATCACGTTCGACTGCCCGAGAAGCATCTGCACGTTCCTGCTGGCGATCTGACGGAGCAGATCGGGAGTGCGTGCTCCGTTGACGGCGAGATTGATGGTTCGATTCGCAGGGATCTTGCGTCGGCGCAGCTCCTGATCGAGGCGTCCCCCGATCCCCAGCCCTTCGCTGTCTCCGGTTCCCCGAGCCAGTGAGTCGCCGAGGATGATCGGGGCGATGGTATGGCCGGGCACGACCGCCGATGGCGGATTGCCGAGCGGCGTGAGACTGACGGGCGTGCCGAGGTCGCCGCGAACGAACGAGTAGAATCCGCTGGCGAACAGCACGGAGGCTGCCACCGCGACGGCGAGCGGGAGTATCCAGTAGAACAATCGACGCATGACAGCTCTCACGGCCAGAAACCTCACCAAAGTCATCGGCGAGCGCACCATCGTCGACGACGTTTCCTTCGACGTTAACGCCGGTGAAGTCTACGGATTCCTGGGACCGAACGGCGCCGGGAAGACCACCACCATCCGCATGCTGGTCGGACTGATCGCGCCGACGCGCGGCAGCGTCGAGATCTGCGACCTGGACATCCGCCGGCACTTCGAGGACGCCATGCGCTGCGTTGGCTGCATCGTGGAGACGCCCGATCTCTATCGCTTCATGACCGGGCGCGAGAACCTCGAACATTTCGCACGTATGCTGCGCGTGAAGAGCGACGACATCGAGCGCGTCTCCACGCTCGTGAACATGTCCCATCGTCTCGACCAGAAAGTGGGCACGTACTCCCTGGGCATGCGCCAGCGCCTGGGAATCGCCCAGGCCATGCTCGGCAAACCGCGCCTGCTCATCCTCGACGAGCCGGCCAACGGACTCGACCCTGCCGGAATCCGCGAGATCCGCGAATTGCTGCGCCAGCTGGCCGGCGAAGGACTGGCCGTGTTCGTGTCCAGCCATCTGCTCGCCGAGATCGAGATGATGTGTGACCGCGTGGCCATCATTCACAATGGACGCCTGCTGCGGACCGGCACGGTGCGCGAACTGATCTCGACCCAGCGCACGATGGAGCTCCGCGTCGGCGACGCCGTCCGCGCCGGCGCCATCGCCCGTGAAAACGGATTCACGGTCACGACCGACGCCGACCGCATCTTCGTGCCGATCGACGAAGCGGAGGCCCCGCCGCTCATCGCCGCACTGACCCGCAACGGCGTGGAAGTCTTTCACGCGCGCCAGCGAACACAGTCGCTCGAGGATCTGTTCATCGAGGCGACGGGAGGGGAGACGGTGGGATAGAAGAGAGGTCGTGGGTCGTGGGGGCCTAACGCCTCGCACCAACGCCTCGAGGCCCAATGACCGACGACCCACGACCGACGACCATCATGATCATTCCTCTCATCCAGAACGAAACGCTCAAGATCCTGCGGCGGCGGCGCTTCACCGTCGTCGTGGCCATCCTGTTCGTCATCCTGTCGCTCGTGTCCTACTCGCAGGTCGAGAAGCTGCGGCGATCGAAAAACGAGAACTGGCGCGCCAATCTGCAGGAGCGCATCGCCCGGTTCGAGAACTACGTGCGCCGCGCCCGCGGCAACGAGGCCTGGGTGCGCACCTCACGGACGGAGATCGCGCGGCTGCAGTTCTATCTCGATCACGACATCAATCCCGAGCAGCCCACGGCGCCGCTGGTCGTACGCGTGTTCGCCAACGCGGCGGGGTGGCTGCTGCCGCTGCTCGTGGCCGTGATCGGCAGCGACATCGTATCGGCCGAGGCGGCGGAGGGAACGAACAAGCTGCTGCTGACGCGGCCGGTGCGGCGATGGAAGATCCTCACTTCGAAACTGATCGCGCTGCTGATGTTCGCGACACTGACGCTCATCGTCGGCGCCGTGATCGCGTACGTCGTGACCGCGCCGTTCATCCCGCCCCGCGGCTGGGGCGCGCCGACGTTCAGCGGCTTCCAGATCACACGGGAGAACGTCAACGTCGATCACATCCGCGAGCTGCCGTTGTGGAAGGACATGCTCATCGCCTACGGGCTGGAGTGGTACGCGCTGCTGGCGGTGGCGGCGATCTCGCTGCTGCTCTCGGTGATCTTCCGCTCCAGTGCCGCCTCGATCGGAACGATGCTGGCCGCGCTCATCGGCGGAACGATTCTGACGCGCATGAGTCCGGACTGGACCGCCGGGAAATACCTGTTCGTCGGGGCGCTGCCGCTGGCCGACTACTACAGCGGCCAGGCTCCGCCGTACGACGGCATGTCCATGACGTTCTGCATCGTCCTGCTGGCGGTCTGGTCGGTGGCCGCGCTCGTCGCCGCGTACACGATCTTCATGCGCAGAGATGTGTTCGGCTGATCGCTATTGACTTCGTCCCCTCTCCGGCTGTTACGTGTAGCGCGTGAAAGCTCTGGCCATCGCATTCCTGGCATTGGCTCTCGGCTGCTCGCGGGAGCCGAACGTCACGACGCCCACCGCCACGCGACAGCCGGTCGACATGAAGTTCGTGACCGGGCCGGAGCTGCGCGTGCACGCGCAGCCGGACGACGCCTCGCCGCTCCTCGTCACCTACGAGAACGGAGAGAGCGTCCCGATCATGTCGCGGAAGGGCGAATGGGTCGAAGTACGCGTCGGCGACGGCACCGGCTGGGCCCACGACGGCAACCTCGGCACGGGCGCCGAGGCCAAGGAGCAGCAGGACAATCCGACGCCGAGGTTCCGGGCCTTCCCGGCTCCCATCTCCAGTCCGTCGGCAAAAGGCGAGCTGTACTTCGAGGCGGACGTCAACACCGACGGCGACGTGACGTCGGTCAAGGTGATCGGGAACACCACCGGCTCCGAGGCGCTTGCCGAGCAGAACGCCGCGGCGTTGCGGTCCGCGAAGTTCTATCCGATCGTGAAGAGCGGCGCGCGGCAGCCGTTCAAGTACTACCACCGGGTCACCTATTGACATCGCGCCATCTGGCATCGATATTGATGCCAGATGCGCAGGAGCTCCACGGCCGACCTTCAGAAGCTGCAGAAGTTCCTGCGCAGCGGCATGCCCGGGTCCCACGCCTATGTCGTGCTCCTCGGTGTCAGCCAGTTCGACTGGCCGGGAGTGCTGGCGCAGATCGACAAGGGTCTCCCCTTCGCCGCGTTCGACCGCTTTCTGCGCAACTCCGGTTTGACGCCGGAGCAGCTACTCGACCTCGTGCAGATCGCACCGCGCACGCTCATGCGGCGCAGGCAGCAGGGGCGGCTCTCGCCCGCTGAATCCGACCGGCTGGTCCGTGCCGCACGCGTTTTCGCCAGAGTTCTTCACCTCTTCGGCGGCGATGCCGCCGCTACCGTGGTCTGGCTCACCGACGCGCAGCGCGCATTCCGCGGTGTGACGCCGCTGGAGATGGCGCGGACCGAGGTCGGCGCGTACGAAGTCGAGCGGCTGATCGGACAACTCGAGTCCGGCGTGCTGCCGTGATCACGGCCTGGCGCATCGTTCATTCCGATCGCGCCGGGAGCGCGTTCGAGGGCGAGGGCGCACGGATGTTCGGCGGCCGCTGGAACTCCGAGGGCCTGGCCATGGTCTATACGTCGAGCACGGCTTCGCTGGCCGCGCTCGAGCTCCTCGTGCACATCCCGCGCGAACGCGACCTCCGGCAGTTCGTGATCTTCGCATGCACCTTCAGCGAAACGCTCGCCGGCGACATCGATCGCGATCAACTTCCCGATGACTGGAGGGACTACCCGCCTCCCGAGGTGCTCCAGCAGATCGGCGACACATGGGTCCTGAGCACGAGCAGCGCCGTGCTGCGCGTGCCGAGCGTCATCATCGACAGCGAGTTCAACTACCTGCTCAATCCGGCGCATGAGGACTTCGCGAAGATCGAGGTGCACGAGCCGGTTCCGTTTTCGCTGGATCTGCGGTTGTTGAGGCCGTGAGGGTCGCAGGTCGCGGGTCGCGGGGCCTCGAAGCTTGAACGACCGGCGCCCCCACCCCCCGGCGACGGAATTCAATTTCTTCCCGTGCGTTAACTCCCAACGCATGCAGCAGTTCCGTTACGACATCCGCAACGTGGCCATCATCGCCCACGTCGACCATGGGAAGACCACGCTGGTGGACGCCCTCCTCAAGCAGGCCGGCGCGATCCGCGCCAACCAACAGGTCGATGAGCGCGTCATGGACTCCAACGACCTCGAGCGCGAGCGCGGCATCACCATCCTCGCGAAAAACACCTCCATCCGCTACCTCGTCGACCAGCCCGACGCCCTCGGCCACAAGGTGCATCACGAGGCCACGCACACCGCGTCCGGCCACGATCTTCCCGCTGATTTCATCCATCCGAAGGAAGTGAAGATCAACATCGTCGACACGCCGGGCCACGCCGACTTCGGAGGCGAGGTCGAACGCGTGCTTTCGATGGTCGACGGCGTCATCCTGCTCGTCGATGCGGCCGAGGGCCCGATGCCGCAGACGCGGTTTGTCCTGCGCAAAGCCCTCACGCTCGGACTGCTGCCGATCGTCGTGATCAACAAGATCGACCGCCCCGACGCCCGTCCCGGCGAGGTCCTCAACGAGGTCTTCGACCTGATGATCGAGCTCGGCGCCTCGGACGAGCAGATCGACTTCCCGATCCTCTACGCCTCCGGCCGGGCCGGTTACGTTCGCGTGGCCGTGGAGGATTCGAACGACGACTGCCGCCCTCTCTTCGATGCCATCCTCAAGCGCATTCCGCCGCCGGCCGGTGTGGCCGACGCGCCGATGCAGGTTCTGGTCTCGGCCATCGACTACAACGACTACGTCGGCCGCCTGGGCATCGGACGCGTGCATCGCGGAACGATCCGCCAGGCCGCGGACGTCATTTTGATTCTGCGCGACGGCACGCACAAGAAGGGCCGCGTGTCGAGGCTGACCGTGTTCGAAGGACTGAAGCGCGAGGAAGTGAACGAGGCCTCGGCCGGCGAGATCGTGGCCATCGCCGGTTTTGCCGACGTCGAGATCGGCGAGACGTTCGCGTCCGCGGATGCGCCGGAACGCCTGGAGCCGATCGCCATCGACGAGCCGACGGTATCGATGTTCTGGATGGTCAACGACTCTCCGTTCGCGGGAACGGAAGGGAAGTACGTGACCTCGCGCAATCTCAAAGAGCGCCTGGAGCGCGAGCTGCGCAAGGACGTGGCCCTGCGCGTCCGCGACACCGATCTGCCCGACCGCTTCGAAGTCAGCGGCCGCGGCGAGCTGCACCTGTCCATCCTGGCGGAGAACATGCGCCGGGAGGGTTACGAGTTCGCGCTGTCGCGCCCGCAGGTCATCCTCAAGGAAGTGGACGGCAAAACGCTCGAGCCATACGAGGCGCTCGTGGTCGACATCGACGAGGCCCACGTCGGCACGATCATGGAGAAGATTCAACAGCGCCGCGGCGAGATGACCGACATGGTCAACCCCGGCAGCGGCCGCGTGCGCATCGAGTTCAAGATTCCGACGCGCGGTCTGTTCGGGATCCGCACGGAGTTTCTCTCCGAGACGCGCGGCACCGGACTGCTGTACCACACGTTCCTCGAGTACGGACCGTACCGCGGCGAGATCGCCAGCCGTTCGCGCGGCTCACTCGTGTCGAAGGAAGGCGGCGACACGACCGCCTACGCGATCGAGCCGCTGCAGGAGCGCTCGGCGCTGTTCGTCGAGCCGGGCATCAAGGTGTACGGCGGCCAGATCGTCGGCGAGAACTCGCGCGACGTGGACATGGTCGTGCAGGTCTGCCGCAAGAAACATCTGACGAACATGCGCGCCTCGAGCTCCGACATCGCCGTGCAGCTCACCCCCGCCCGCGACATGACGCTCGAACAGTGCCTGGAGTGGATCAACGACGACGAGCTGGTGGAAGTGACGCCGCAGTCGATCCGCATCCGCAAGAAGATCCTCGAGCACTCACAGCGGGAAGCCGCCGCTAAGCGCGCGCAAAAAGCGGCGGTCTGAGGCCACTGTCGACGGGTTCACGCGCTGGCCGCCGGCGCTGAACGGAAGGACTGTCAGCCGCCCGATCTCGCGCGAAAGGCGAGATAGGCGAAAATGGCGACGATGATGAAGAGGGCGATCCGGCCGGCATGCATCATTCGCGTGTGGGCGACCGGTCGCGTCCCTTTCGCTTTCAAACCCGTCACGGCGGCGATTCCGGCGATGACAACGGCGACACCCAGCAAGGCAAGCCAGCTCATGCCTTCCCCGTCTACAAGACGCGAGCCATCCATCCTCGCTGCTGTGAACGTTGCCGCGGGCCGGGCCTACAGGTTGTAGCCGCCGGCTCCCACGATGTACATCCTGCCGTCCGGTCCGGTCACGCGCGTCACGTACGTGCTCTTGGGAATCGGCATCGTCGTCCCCGGCCGCGGCCAGACATAATCGATCCATCCGTGCCCTTCCGGAGTGGCCGCCGCCGCGACGATGGCATCACCGACGTGCATGCCATTGACGTCGATGACATCGCTGGCGGGCTGGCCGATGAGTTGTGTGTTGGCGTGACAGATGAGGTGGTCGTCGGGACCGAGCACGAAGACGTAGTAATCGCCCGACATCCACGCGGCCTGTTTGAACGTGTCGCACGACGGACCGCGCTTTGCAACGACGTCCGCGGCGCGGTTCACGTAGGCGACGACGGCGTCGCGCGTGTTGGTCGCCGGAGTCATCATCGGCGCCGAGGACGTGCAGGCGGCGAGGAGAAAAAGGGACAGACCGACGAATACACGGCTTCGCGACATGACTTCCTCCTTTTTCGGGTGACCGAAGGAACTGTACCAGAAAGCGGTGGAGTCGCACATCCCGATCACGGTGACCGTTGGAGCGCACTGAGTTGAGCCGGTTCCCCTGGTTGGAGTGGAGTGGACATGTCGGTGATACTACGGAGAAGATTGCGCATTCGCCTGTAACAAACCAGAGAACCGATGATCGTCCATCTCGTCGACGGAACCTACGAGCTCTTCCGTCACTTCTACGGCATCCGCCGGGCAAAGAAAGGCGATCCGCCTTTCGGCGCGGTGCGCGGGGTGCTGCACCTCATGCTGCAAATGGTCGAGACCGGCGCCACTCATCTCGGCGTGGCCACCGATCACGTCATCGAGTCGTTCCGCAACGATCTCTGGAGCGGATACAAGACCGGTTTCGGCGTTGAGCCGGCGCTCATGGCCCAGTTCCATCCGCTCGAAGAGGCCTTGACCGAGATGGGCGTGGTGGTCTGGCCGATGATCGACCTCGAGGCAGACGATGCACTGGCCTCGGCCGCCGCGCTCGCAAACGATGACCCCACGGTGGAGCGCGTGTGCATCTGGACACCGGACAAAGATCTCGCCCAATGCGTGATTGGAACGCGCGTGGTGCAGGTCGACCGCAAGAGCGGCAGGATCCGTGACGCCGCCGGCGTCGAGGAGAAGTTCGGCGTGCCGCCCGCCTCGATTCCCGACTACCTCGCTCTCGTCGGCGATGCCGCGGACGGCTATCCGGGACTGCCCGGCTTCGGCGCCAAGTCGGCCGCGGCCGTGCTTTCGAGGTTCGGACACATCGAAGCGATTCCGGCTGAGGGCTCGCTATGGAAAGCGGGCAACGTCAACAGCGGCCGTCTGGCGGGAGTGCTGAACGAGCAACGCGACCTGGCGCTGCTCTTTCGCACGCTGGCAACGTTGCGCGACGACGAGCCGCTCTTCGACTCCGCGGAACGCCTGCGCTGGGTCGGACCGGCCTCGAGCTTCGCCGATTACGCCAGGAGCATCGACGGGCCGGAGTTGATCGACCGCGCAGAGCGGGCGGCCGAGCTGGCCGCGCGGCGACGCTCTAAGGTCTGAACGAGCAGCCGTCGCAACAAGGAACGATCTCTTTGACCGGCACGCGGTCGAGTGGCTTCATCTTCCCTTTCCCCGCGTTCTGACTTGGCGCAATGCCGAAGCCGAGCGGACGGTACGTCGTGCGGGTGGTCCGGCAGTGAACCCGATACGGCTTCTTCGCGTCGTCGCGCGAGGCCAGGCGCTCCTTCCTGGTCCACACCAGCGCGCCGTCGCCCACGGCCAGCTTCGAGCTGGTCTGACTGATCTCTCTGCCATCTCTCCTGCTCAGCGCCTCGGCCTCGTCGAGCCGCGCGGCGGTGACGAGCACGCCGTCGCTGGAAATCCGGTAGACGAGATCGCTTGCCTGTGACGTGCCTCCCGTGATCGACGACCAGAGGTTGACGTCGACGTAATGGCCGGCGCGCAGCCTGAAGCTGTTGACCCTGGCGCGGATCTCGGAGAACCGTCCGCGCTCGCCGATATTGAGCAGCGCCTCGGTCACATCGCGGCGCGGCGAAACGATCTCGAAGACGTTCCCCTTCCACTGGATGATCGTTACGAACACCTCATGCGGAATGTCCGCCTCGCTTCCGCGCCTGACCGGCACGAAACCGTACACGACGGCCTTGCGCGTCTTGTCGAGATCGGTCTCCGCGTAGAACTCGTACTTCCCCGCACCGCTCGCAAACACCGGCACCTCGGCTTTCGCCAGCACGGATTCGTAGCGAGCCGACGCGGCTGCAGCAGCGATGGCCAGAGCTGCAAGAATCATCGGCGCACCCCCTCGATGTAGAGCATCGGAACCTCGAAGCGCAGCGGGCCGCGCGCGTTCAGCCGGCGCTCGATCCCGGCCCAGAGCTCGCGATCGCTGCCCACAGCACTCCGCCACCCGTCGAGAAACCACTTCACCAGCGCATGATGCAACATGGCTGTGCCGCTCGCGAAGCTCAGCCCAAATTCACGCGAGACGTGCCGGGTCACCTCGAAGCCGCCGGCGCTCATGAGCGCGGTGATTTTACCAGTTAGCGGTTAGCGGTTAGCCGGTAGCCGAGTTTGCCCGAGTCAACTGCCGGTTTCCGGTTACCCCCACCCCCATTCTCAATACGGTCTCTGTAGCGAATTCGGATTCTCGCCTGCAGTCAGCGAAATCTCTGCGCCTTCCTCGCCCAGCTCGAGGCATTCGAAAAGGTTTCGCACGAGCTGGCCGAGTCGGTCGCTGGTGAGGTTCGCGGCGACGACGGCGTCGACGAGCTCGCGGGCGATTGTCGCGGCCTCGTCGCGCAGCGGAAGCGCTTCACTCTCGGGCGGATTGTCGTCCTCGCCGCTGTAACGGAAGAGCAGGCTCCACAGCCGCTCTGCCGCGTCGATGGCCTCGGGGGCCTCCACTTCCTTCTCTTCCGCGTGGCGCTGGACGATGATCAGCAGCCGGTCCGCAATCCGCCCGGCGTGCGGCAGATCGAGGGGGATGCTGAAATGCGCCATGCGGCCGAAGTATAGAGCGCGCTCCTGCCACGGTCACGAGGCTTCACGCGGGTCAGCGAGCAGCGACTCCATGACCTCTCCGCAGTTGTCCTCGATCTTGACGCTGGCCAGGGCGTCGGCGCGCGTGGGGCCGATGTTCACGATGGCGATGGGGATGCGGCGTTCGCTGGCGTGCTTCGCAAAGCGGAACCCCGACCATACGGTGAGCGAGGAGCCGACCACGAGCAAGGCGTCGGCCTCGTCGACGCGGCGCATCGCGTAGCCGACTTTTTCGGGCGGTACGGACTCGCCGAAGAAGACGACGGCCGGCTTGAGCACACCGCCGCAGGCGTCGCAATCGGGAATCGTGAAGCCGCCGATCGTGTGCTGCGCCACCGTAGCGTCTCCGTCCGGCGCGAAGTCGGCGTCATCGGGATGCAGATGCTCCCACTCCGCGCGGTTGATCCACTCGCGGTTCACCGACGCCAGCCGGTCCTGCATGGCCTGTCGCGAAAACTCGGCGCCACAGTCCAGGCAAACCACCAGACGATTGCGGCCGTGAAGCTGGACCACCGCGCGGCTTCCCGCTTCCTGATGCAGGTCGTCGACGTTCTGCGTGATCAGCTGATGCACTCTTCCCCGCGCCTCGAGCTCGGCGATGGCCGCGTGGGCGCGGTTCGGCTTCGCCGCCGCAAAGCGCGGCCATCCCCGGTAACTGCGCGCCCAATAGAAGCGCCGGATCTCGGCGCTGCGCACGAACGAGCTGTAGTAGATCGGCTTGTGACGCGTCCAGGCGCCACCAGGGCTGCGGTAGTCGGGGATCCCCGAGTCGGTGCTGCAGCCGGCACCGGTCAGGATCACCAGCCGTTTCGAGCGATCGATGAACTCCTGGAGATCCGGGGACACGTTCAACCCTTCATGCGTCTGTCCGCGCCGGCCAGGAGCCGATCCGAGGCCACGATGGCGCGTTTGTGTGTTCCGCGTCCCACTTCGCCGCCTTCATCCGCGGCCAGCACTTCGAATTCGAAGAGCTTGCCGTCGCGGCCGAGATAGGTCGCGGTCGCCACCACGGTTCCGCCCGGTGGTGTCGCGGCGGTGTGCACGATGTTGACGGTGATCCCCACGGAATGCTCGCCCGGCCTGAGATACGGACGCAGCAGACGCGCCGCTGCGACTTCCATGAGAGCGACCAGGCGCGAGGTTGCGAAGACGGGCGGAAACTCATCGCCTGGCTCGAAGCGCAGCGCACTGGCCAGATCATCCCCGGTCACGGTCATCTGCGCGGTAGCGACGGAGCGAAGCTCAGGTTCGTTCATCAGGCCTGCAACCTCTCCAGTGTGAAGACAATCAGACCGGCCGTAAACAATCCCGCCAGCGTCGAGAGAATCAACACGGCGCGGGGGCGTTCGTGCACGTGCGGCAGGAGATCGGAAGCCCCGAGGTAGAGGAGAAAGCCGGCGAAAAACGAGAGCTGGAACGCCAGGATGCGCGGCCGGATCTCGATCACATTCGCCGTCAGCGCGCCGAGGACCGGGGCGATGGCGTCGATCCCGAGAAGCAGGCCTGAGCGCATGGAGCTGTTGCGGCTGGCCAGCATGAACGTCACCGTGTTCAATCCGTCGGCGAAGTCGTGGGCGAGCACAGCCATCAGAATGACCACTCCCACCTTCGTGCTCGTCTGAAAGCCGACCCCGATGGCCAGCCCGTCGAGAAAGCTGTGGAATGAGAGACCGATCGCGCCGACGAGCCCGACATGGTGATGGTGACCCGGAGCATTGTGCTGTTTCTCGCTGTGGATGATGGTCAGCTTCTCGAGCAGGAAGATCCCCACGAACCCGCAGACGACCGCAACCATCAGGCTGCGGATCCCGGTCGAGGTCGACGCCGACAGACTCACGATCTCCGGCATCAGATCGAGAAAGGCCACGCCGATCAGCATGCCGGCCGAGAAAGCCATGATGTACAACAGATACTTCTGATAGCGGAGCGCGAACGCGCCACCCGCCAGTGTCATCAGAAACGCCGAGATCGCCCACACCGCGCTCATGTGGCGCGAAGTGTAAAGGAAGGCGAGGTGGATTTTCCTAGCGGACCGACGGCCCGTGGCCCGAGACCCGCCGCACCAGCCCCCGGGCCGGGCGGCGTCCGCGGGCGCACTCCCTGACCGAGCGCATGAGCTCGGGAACCTCGAACGGCTTCTCCACGACGCCCCAGATCCGTTTCGCCTCGAGGCTTTCCACGACGCTCCTCGTCGCGCTCGTCAGCACGATGACCCGCCGGAGGAGGGAGGGGCTGTCGCGCTCGAGCCGCTCGATCAACTCCAGGCCATTCACCTCAGGCAGGCTCAGGTCGAGAAGGATGACGGCGTACGCCCCTCGGCGAAGATACTCGAACGCCTGGCGGCCGTTCGGCGCACTGTCGATGGCAAACCCTTCGCGGGCCAGAAGAGTGGAAAACAGACCTCGAAGCGCGGGATCGTCGTCGACCACGAGAACGCTCGATTTGCGACCGGGGACATCGACTCGGGACATCAACCGACTCCTTTGCGTTGGCTGACAATATAGGTTCCCAACGGCGCATTGGCCCGCGCCGTAGAGTAAAAACGGACCCTGTTCCGCAATCAGGCCGAGTAGATCCGGACGAGATAGACGCTGTCGTCCTTCCTCACCGTGGCGATGGACTCGGTTCCGCGTGCCGGCCTGCTGACGCTGACCAGCTCCGATGAGTTCTGGACGACGAAACGCGAGATCGCTTCGTCCGCGTCCTCAGCCTCCATGACGGTTCGGCGCGGCGCTCGTTCAGACGGCATCTTCTCGGACTTGCTGGTGAGCTTTCGCTCCTCGATCGTGTATTGCAATCGCTGCCTCCGCATCCGACTGCATGTCTTCGATCACCAAAACAGCAAATGGCGCGCCACGGAAGGGACGTCAACGTGTCGATCGAGGAAAATTCACGATGGTGGCACTGCTCGATCCGGCCTCACCCTCATTGCGCGCGGCCGCCACGACGAGATCGCCGAGGACATCGATCTCGAACGGCTTCCGGATGATCGAGTGAACGACGGTTCCATCGAGCTGGCGGAGGGTGGCTGAGTCGGTCGCGCTGGCGACGATGACCGCCGGCCGGGGTGCCGTCATGTTGCGGACGTGCTCGATAACGCCGAATCCGTCAACGACCGGCATCATCAGATCGACCACGATCACGGCGTACTGATGCTTCTGCATCATGGCAATGGCTTCGGAGCCGTCGCAGGCCGTATCGACCGGAAGACCCGAGCGCTCGACGATCTTCGCCACAAGCGCGCGGATGGCCGCCTCGTCGTCCACCACCAATACACGCCCTTCCGAGTGCACGGGTGCCCCGGTGCAAGAAGTGTGCGCGCATGCGATTCCGAACGGGTGAGGACGCGGAGCACCCCCACCCGGATTCCTCGCGCTCTACGGCGCTCGGAATGACTTGCGTGACGCCTCTCCATCCCCTTCCAGTATGATCGCGCCGGATGAAGTCTCCCCTGCTCGCCATCGCCTTCTTTCTCTTCTTCTCCTGCCAGCCGCCCCACGAGCAGACCGCCACGCAAGCACCTGTCGAAGGTGGAAGCGCCCTGCGTGGAGAGCAGCTCATCACCCGATACGGCTGCCCTGCCTGCCACTCCATCCCCGGAATCCAGGGTCCGAAGGGAGTGATCGGACCCCCGCTCGACCACATCGCGCAACGCACGTTCATCGCCGGCAAAGTTCAGAACACGCCGCAGAACGTCATCCAGTGGCTGCAGAACCCGCAGTCCTTCGATCCCGCCAACGCCATGCCGAACCTTGGGATCCCCGAGAACGACGCGCGCGACATCGCCGCGTATCTCTTCACGCTGCGATGAAGTTCCTGACCGCCCTGGCCCTCGTGATCGGGACGATTCCGGCCGGGGATGGGCCGTGGGGCATCGCCGTTGCAAACCCCTGAGTTCGCGTCGTGACGTTTTACGTTCAGAAATCTCTCGCCCATGGCCCGATCCGCTTTGGCGTCTCCCCACGACTGACGCCCGACGAAATCGACGGCGATGCCGATCTGAGCACCGGAAAGGCCGGTGAGTTCCTGCGCCGGCGGACGCAGGGCTTCTTCATCGCCGACACGCGCGCGATCGACGCACCGGTCATCCCCACCGCTCCGACCATCAGCCACACCCCGTTCTGGACGTCGTTGCGCGGTGAGGACGCGCGCGGACTCGCGTATCTCGCGCTCATGATTCTGGGCGCGATCTTCGTGCTGCTCGGTTTCGCGGTCGTGGCACGCAAGGGGGCCGCTGGATGGGTCGAGGTGATTCTCGGAATCATCATGATCGCCGTTCCGATCGCTCTGACCGCACGCAAGCGTCAGCAGATCCGCCAGCAGGAAGAAAGGGAGCGCGCCGAACGCGAGGAACGGGAGGCCCGGCACCAGGCCATGCTCGATTCGTACACCGCCGCGCTCAGCCGCCTCCACCAGAGTCCCACGGACGAGAATCTCTTCGCGGCCACGAGAGAACGCGAATCGCTCGATCTCCCGTACACGATCTGGGCGCCGCTGGCCAGACGCACCGTCTTGCAGATCGGCTTCGACTCGCTGGCGCGGCTCACCCCTTCCCGCGCGAACGAGGCCGCGGACCTCATCTCTCGCTCCGGAAAGGCCACGGGTCTCTCGGAAGCCGATCAGGTCGAGACGCGGCACGACCTCTACCGCGTCTTCGTCTGGCATCTGCTCGCCGACGACCGCCTCGGCCGCGCGCAGTCGGAGCAACTGGACATGCTGCGACGCGGATTGGGGATCGCCGTGGAGGATGTGCCGGGTGAGACCGAGGCGGTCGAAGAGTTCCGCAGACTTCAGGGCATCGGGCAGAAGAATCTGCCACGGATCGAATGCTCGGTTCCGCTCAAGTTTCACGAATACTGCATCCACGCCGCGCGCGGCACGCTGCTCAATGAGAAGGGCGTGGCCCGCGGCACCGGCTCGTTGTCGGTCACGAACAAGCGCGTCTTCATCGACGTCAGGAAAGGGATCGAGATCGAGTTGATGCAGATCGACGATGTCGAGGTCGACGTCGATGCGAATCTGCTGACCATCCGGGCGGCACAGCCGAAGAAACCGATCGTGATGCGCGTCGAGCAACCGATCTATACGGCAGCGCTGATCGACCTGGCCACGGCCATTGACGACCGGCCCAGGGGCTTTTCGTAGGTCGTGGGTCGTGGGTCGTAGGTCACGGGGGCCTCGAAGCCAAAAGGCCCCCACGACCGACGACCCACGACCAACGACCATTCCGACCCAGCGACCCAGCGACCCAGCGACCTAGCGACCACTCCCCAACCGATTACAATCCACCCCCATGCGCTGGCTGACTTCGCTCACGCTTACTCTCCTCTTCGCCACCCTCGCCAATGCCCAATCGCCCGCTCTCAGTGAGCCGGGTGTTTCTCCCGACGGGCGCGAAGTGGCGTTTGTTTCCGGCGGCGACATCTGGACCGTTCCCGCGGCGGGCGGCGAGGCGCGTCTGCTGGTCTCGAATTCGGCGATGGAATCGCGGCCGCTCTATTCGCCCGACGGAAGCAAGCTCGCCTTCACGTCGTCGCGCTCCGGCAACGGAGACGTCTACGTGCTCGACCTCGCCGGCGGATCGCTGCGGCGTCTGACCTGGGACGACATGCGCGATCAGCTCGACGGCTGGTCGCGCGACGGCAAGTGGCTCTACTTCTCGTCGACGAGCCGCGACATCTCCGGCATGAACGATCTCTGGCGCGTCGCCGTCACCGGCGGAACGCCCATGCAGGTCAGCGCCGCGCGCTATGTCAACGAGTTCTTCGCCGCGCCGTCGCCCGACGGCAAGTCGATCGCCTTCAACGCCCGCGGCATCGCCTCGGGACAATGGTGGCGCAACGGCCACGCCCACATCGACGACTCGCAGATCTGGATCCTGCGCGACCCGAGCGCGCACACGTACGAGCCGGTGACCGCGGACGGCGCCAAGGAGATCTGGCCGATGTGGTCGGCCGACGGGAAGCGGATCTACTACATGTCCGATCGCAGCGGCGCGGAGAACCTCTGGAGCGTGACTCCGCCGGCCTCCACGTCCACACCCACGCAGATCACGCGATTCGACAAAGGCCGCGTGCTCTGGCCGTCGATCTCCAACGACGGCCGCACCATCGTGTTCGAGCGCGATTTCGGCATCTGGCGGCTCGATACCGCCACCGGTTCGGCGTCGCCGATTCCGATCGCGTTGCGCGGTGTTCCCTCATCCGAGGCGATCGAGCACCGCAAGCTCAACGATCACCTCAGCGATCTAGCTCTCTCGCCGGACGGCAAGAAGATCGCGTTCACGGCGCGCGGAGACATCTTCGCGACCGCGGTCAAGGAACCGGGCGACACGGTCCGCGTCACGGACACGGGAGCACGCGAATCGCAGATCGAATGGAGTCCCGACAGCCGCACGATCGTCTACATCTCCGACCGCGACGGCCCCACTCATCTCTATCAGTACGATTTCGCCACGGAGAAAGAGAAGCAGCTCACCACCGGGAGCGCGAACGACGACACGCCGGGGTTCTCGCCGGATGGAAAATCGATCGCCTTCCAGCGCAACGCGCGCGCGCTGATGGTGCTCGACCTCGCTTCGGGCCAGGCTCGTTCGATCGTCTCTGCGCGCTTCGACCGGCCCCCTCTCGGATCCCGGCGCCCGTTCGACTGGTCGCCGGACGGAAAGTGGATCGCCTACCTCAACTACGCGGACGGCCTGTTCCGCAATGCCTACGTCGTTCCTGCCAGCGGAGGGAACGGACGCCCGGCCTCGTTCCTGGCGAACGCGAACACCGACTTCATCAACTGGAGCCCGGACGGCAAGTTCCTCATGCTCGTCAGCGGCCAGCGCACGGAGAACAATCGCATCGCCCGCATCGATCTCGTGCCGGCCACGCCGAAGTTCCGCGAGGATCAGTTCCGCGATCTCTTCCGGGAAGAGCCGGAGAAGAAGCCGGACACCAAGGAAGCGGCGCCGCCGGCGCCGGCGAAACTGCGGAAAACGACGAACGAGAGCGCGAAGAAACCGGTCGACGTCGCGGTCGACTTCGACGGCATTCGCGACCGGCTCCGTCTTCTCCCCGTGGCGCTCGACGCCGACCAGCTCGACATCAGTCCCGACGGCAAGTGGATCGCCTTCGTGGCCACCGTCGGTGACGACGAGAACGTCTACATCGTTTCGATCGACGAGCTGTCGACCGACAACGATGTCCCCAAGCAGATCAGCTCGACCAGCGGCCGCAAGAGCTTTCTGCAGTGGTCGTCCGACAACAAGGAGCTGTTCTACCTCGACGGCGGCAAAGTCGCCGCGGCCACGATCGATCCGGCCAAGACACGCGGGATCGCCGCGGCCGCCGAGATGGATGTCGACTTCGCGCGTGAGCGCGACGAGGCATTCCGCGAGGCCTGGTCGTATCTGCGCGACAACTTCTTCGACGCCACGATGCACGGCGTCGACTGGAACGCCGTCCGCGAGCGCTGGGCCCCCCGCGTCGCCTCGGCCCGCACGCCCGACGAGTTCCGGCGCCTGCTCAACCTCATGGTCGGCGAGCTGAATGCCTCGCATCTCGGAGCGGGCGTGCCGTTCAGCGAGATCCGCAGCAGCACCGGCCGCATCGGTGTTCGCTTCGATCGTGACGAATACGAGCGCAACGGGCGCCTGCGCGTTTCAGAGGTGATTCCGCTCTCACCCGCCGACGTGGCCAGGGTTCGAGCGGGTGAAACGATCGTCTCCGTCGACGGCCAGTCCATCGACGGTTCGACGAACTTCGACGCCCTCCTCGACTACAAGACCGGCAAACGCGTCGTCCTCGGCGTCGCCGGTGCGGACGGGACGCGGCGCGACGTCACGCTCCAGCCGGTCAGTAACCGCGCCGCCAAGACGCTCACCTACCGCGCCTGGGTCGGCGCTAACCGCGCCTACGTGGACAAAGTGAGCGGCGGCCGTCTCGGATACGTGCACATGCCGGACATGTCGTACACCTCTCTGCAGCAGCTCTACGTCGATCTCGATGCCGAGAATCGCGCCAAAGACGGTGTGCTCATCGATGTCCGCAACAACAACGGCGGCTTCGTCAACGTCTACGCCATCGACGTCCTGGCGCGCCGGCCCTATCTCACCATGACGCCGCGCGATTTCCCGTCTGCTCCGGCACGCTCGCTCCTCGGTCAGCGTTCACTGGAGAAGCCGACGGTTCTGCTGACGAACCGCCACTCCCTCTCCGACGCCGAAGACTTCACCGAGGGGTATCGGGCGCTCGGGCTGGGGAAAGTCGTGGGCGAACCGACCGCCGGATGGATCATCTACACCGCCGGCGTGACGCTCGTCGACGGCACGACGTTCCGTCTCCCGTCGGTGCGCATCACCGACAGCAAAGGCCAGGACATGGAGCTGCATCCGCGGCCGGTGGACGTCTTCGTGAAGCGCTCGATCGCCGAGTGGTACGAGGGCAGGGACTCCCAGCTCGACGCCGCCGTGAAGGAGCTGGTCGCCACGCACTAGCGTCATTCCGAGCCGCGAAGACGGCGAGGAATCTGGGTGGGGGTTGCGAGCGCTCTTCGGCGCTCGGAATGACGGTGGGCGCTTACGTCCTAGCGCCCATACCCAAGTCTTTGCTTCACGATGTCGCGTGGATACGTCATCGTGATCTGGCCGCTTTTCATGGTGAGCTCGGGATTGATTCCTGCCCAGTAGGCGGGAAGATTCAGCTTTGCGTAGCGGGCCACGACCTCGTCGCGCACAGCGGGATCGAAATGAACCGCGTAGCGGTCGACGAGCGCCTTCGCCGCAGCGTAGTCGCCTTCCGCCTTGATGCGCATGATCTCGGCGAGGAGCATGCCCACGCCTTTGCGCATCTTCTGGAAGTCGAGCACGTGCATGTACGTCTTGCCGTCGCGCTGCACGCGCTCGATCGCACCTGGCACCTTGTCCATGATGTATTCGACGATGAGCTGGCGGTCGCGGAGATGATCCTCCTCGACTGTGTCGCCGTGCGGAATGGCGCGGAGCTGCACGAGCGGCGCACGAGCTGCCGAGTAGTACATGGCCCTGGCCACGTCATCGCTTTTGACCAGTCCGAGCTCGCGCATCTTCGGGTCCCAGACGTTCCAGAGGGCCATGAGATCGGCACGCCCCTCTTCCAGCGTCGAGTAGTACTCTTTGAGATAGGTCGTGGCGTCGCCGGTCAGTTTCGGACTGAGCTTGCCCGAGCCATGGCCGATGACCTCGTGCAGGGCCGTGAGGAGGTCCTCGGCTTCCTGTCCGTGTTGGCGGGAGATGCGCTTCTCCGCGTCGTCATACGCGAATTCGTCGATGGCGGCGGCACCACGCGCCTTGTTCAGCGTGCGGCTGGAGCCGGTGAAGAAGAAACTCTTCGTCCCGTACTTCTGATGGATCTCGTCTTCGTTGGGGAGGTTGTCGCCGGTGACGGTAACGCCGAAGTCGGCGCTCTCGATGAAGGTCTCGATCGCTTTCGCCAGCGGCGGCTTCACACCCTGCTTCTTGTACTGATCCAGCCAGGGTGCGTGGTTCTCGAAGTACTGGGCGTTGGCGGCGATCAACTCCATCATGTGCGTGACCTTCTCGTCGGTCACGGAGACGAAGCTCTGCGCCGTGGCCTTGGCGCCCCGGGCGTCGCGATAGACCTCGATGAATCCGTTCGTGAAATCGACGCGTGCGTTGTTGAGCACCCACAGACCGCCGAAACGGAGCCAGTCCTGAAAGCGGCCGGTCTCGAAGTAACGGATGAGCGCGTCGATGACCGGGGCCTGGCCCGGCTCGGCGTACTCCCTGGCCTTGTGCAGGTCGCCGATGGCCCGCAGCAGATACTTTGCGTATCGCCCCGGCGGGATCTTTCCGTCGAGTGTCCCGGCGCGGTAGATGTCTTCGACGAGCTGTCCCTGGGCATTCTTCTCGACGCGTGAATTGAGAGGGTGCAGCTCCTTGAAGTTTTCGAGATCCGCCAGCGTCACGTTGCGGGCGTAGAAGTTGTTCGAGCTGGCCTGGATGATGTCGAGGCCCGCCGGCGGATTCTTGACGGTGAGCTGCGGCTCGAAGGCGGGATCGAAGAGCGACGGCTTCAGGTCGAGCAGCAGCGCGTCGAGTTGCTCCGCCCTCATGCCGGCGTTCCTGGTGTTGGCCAACGCCCGCTGCGCCGCATTTCGCAGCTCGTCGAAGGTGAAGCCGGGCAGAAACTTCTGGGCCGTGGTGTCGTTGTGGTTCCCGTGATTCGCCCAGAACAGCTTCGTGAAGTCGGTGATCTTCCGGAGCACCGCGGGGGCGATCCCGGCGGGCGAGGCCACGATCATCTCCAGCACCCGCTTCTGATCGAGACCGAATCGCGAAAGCTGGTCGTAGATGATGGGATCGATGGCGATCGAGGCGCGTGTCAGCCAGAAGGCCAATTGCTTCTGGCGCGGCGTAAGATCGTTGAAGGAGTCGGCACGGACCTGCACGAAGCCGGTGTTGCCGACGCGCTCCACAAGCGCGGGTTCTTCGGCGGCGACCGCCGATCCGGTAACGATTAACATGAGAGCGATGAGCACCTTTCCGTTCATTCGCATTTCGCAGAGCATAGCGCAGGGATTACTCTTTCCCGGGACATCACTGTGAGTGACATTCGTGTAACGAGTTGGCTCGAGCTGCAGGAGGCTGTCTTCGATAACTCCTGGCAGCAGGGCCTCTCGCGGTTCCGGTCGAACTACGTGTTCCGCGGTGCGCCGCGCGTTTCCCACGGCCTGGAAACGAGTCTGCAGACCGGGCATTTCGAAGATCAGGAGATCCACCTGCTGACGAGCTTCCGCAAGTACGCCGTGCGCAGCGCCGTGAGCGGCGACTCCGTCTGGAACTGGCTTTCGGTGGCCAAGCATCACGGGCTGCCCACCCGGCTGCTCGACTGGACCTACTCCCCCTACGTGGCCATGCATTTCGCCACGTACGACCTCCGCCACGTCGATGAGGACGGCGCGGTCTGGTGCGTCGACTATCGCAAGACCAACGCCATGCTGCCGAAGCCGCTGCGCAAGGTCCTGGCCGGGCACGAGGTCAACATCTTCACGACGGAGATGATCAACGATGTGGCCGCATCTCTCCGGGAGTTCGACGCGCTGTCCCGTCACGACTTCGTGCTGTTCTTCGAGCCGCCGTCGCTCGACGAGCGCATCGTCAATCAGTTCGCGCTGTTCTCACTGCCGTCGAGCGCGAAGCTTCCGCTGGAAGAGCTTCTCAAGCGGCGCAAAGCCGCCTACACCCGCATCGTCATCCCCGCCGGACTGAAGTGGGAAGTCCGCGACAAGCTCGATCAGGCCAATATCACCGAACGCGTGCTCTTCCCCGGCCTCGATGGGCTTTCACAGTGGCTGAAGAGGTATTTCACGACGAGGTGATGTTGCTGGGTTGCCGGGTCGCTGGGTTGCCAGAACTAACGTATGCGGTTCGTCCGGCGTCCTTACTACATCCCGGTTGGGCCGATCCTGCCGGCGCGGCGAAGTACTTCGCTGCGCAGCTGGCCGAGGATCGCAGAAAGTACGGAGACTGAGCGCGGGCAGGCATCACTCCGTGGCGCGTTTTACCGTCCTCGTCGTCAGGATCAGCCAGATCACTCCGCACGTGATGGCCATATCGGCGACGTTGAAGACGCCCGTGTGGAGCACGCCCGCCTCCAGATAGAGGAAGTCCGTCACGTGGCCGGAGCGCAGCAGCCGGTCGATGAGGTTTCCGAATCCCCCGCCGATGACCATGGCTGCCGCGGCCGTTTCGCCGATCCGCGTGATCGAGCCTCGCACCACGGCCATGGTGAAGAACAGCAGGAGCACGCCGACGAAGCCGCCGAAGAACAGCGTCCGGACTGCCTGCGGCAGATCGGCGCCGATGCTGAGAAAGGCTCCGGTGTTCTCCGTCCGCATCACCGTCAGCAGTCCGTTCGCATACGTCCGCGGCACACCGACATGCTCGCGGACGAGGGCCTTCGTCCATTGATCGAGCACGATCACCGCAAGCGCGATCAGGACGAAGGTCAGCATGCGAGCGGCCCGCCGCGGCTCGCTGGGGTGCGTTTCAGTGGATGGCGAACTCAGCGCGACCTCCCCGGCCTACATCACGAGCTCGCCGTCGCGAGGCTCACGCTCCGCGGCGGCCTGGATCGTTTCGACATTCTGGAAACCGCGCGGCAGCTTGAGCCCGCGCTGCGCTCGCTTACCGACGTAGGATTCGAGATCCGCAGCTTTGAGATTCGTGAAGCGCTTCCCGGCGTGAACGACCAGCGTGCCTCCGCCTGGGATCACCGCTGTAGCCACGACCCTTTCCGGTGCGATAGGGGTGCGATGGATCTTGATCGTCTGCACCCCCTTGCCGCGGCCGAGCTGCGGCAGCTCGACTGCCGGGAAGAGCAGGAGCTTCCCTTCACTGGTCGATGCCGCGACGAGATCGGAGTCGTAGTCGTAGACGCGTTGAGGCCGCAGCAGCGTGGCGCCGTCGTTCACGTTCACGACGGCCTTTCCCGCTTTGCGATCGGTCATCAGGTCTTCGAAGCGGGCCACGAAGCCGTAACCGTCGCTCGTGGTCATGAGCCAGAGGTCGTCGGGCTCGCCCATCACCACCCCGACGAAACTCGACCCGGGCGGCGGCTGCAGCGAAGAGCTGAGCGGCTCGCCGTGACCTTTCGCCGACGGCAGCTCGTGCGCGGGCAGCGAGTAGGTGCGGCCCGTGGAGTCGATGAAGACCGCGAGCTGGTTGCTGCGTCCCTTCGCCGCGTGCAGGAACGCGTCGCCGCCCTTGTACTGCAGTCCCTCCGCATCGAGGTCGTGACCTTTGCCCGCGCGCACCCACCCCTTCTCCGACAGCACGACCGTCACCGGCTCCGACGGAATCAGGGCGGTGGCGTCCATCGCCCTGGCTGCCTCGCGCTCGACGATGGGCGAGCGTCGGCGATCGCCGAACTCCTCGCCGTCGCGCAGCAGCTCGTCGCGGACCTGTTTGCGCAGCAGTTTCTTCGATCCAAGCGTCTTCTCGAGCGCGGCGCGCTCGTCGGCCAGCCGCGTCTGCTCGCCGCGGATCTCCACTTCCTCCAGCTTGTTCAGGTACCGCAGCTTCAGCTCGAGAATGGCCTCGGACTGCAGGTCGCTGAGCTTGAAACGCTTCATCAGCACAGGCTTCGGCTCGTCCTCGCGGCGGATGATCCGGATCACCTCGTCGATGTTCAGGTACGCGACGAGGTAGCCGTCCAGGATGTGCAGGCGCGAGTTGACCTGGTCGTACCGGTGCTGCAGCCGGCGCCGGACGGTCTCGATCCGGAAATCGAGCCACTCCAGCAGCAGCTCCTTCAGGGTGAACAGACGAGGCCGGCCGTCGAGGCCGATCATGTTCATGTTCACGCGATAGCTGCGCTCCAGATCGGTGGTGGCGAAGAGATGCGTTATCAACTCCTCGGCATCGACGCGATTGGAGCGCGGGACCAGAACGATGCGTGTCGGATTCTCGTGATCCGATTCGTCGCGAATGTCCTCGACCATCGGCAGCTTCTTCGCCTGCATCTGCTGCGCGATCTGCTGCAGCACCTTGCTGCCCGAGACCTGGAACGGCAGCGCGGTGATGACGAGGTCGCCGCCTTCCTGCTCCCAGCGCGCACGCTGGCGCACCGAGCCGTTGCCGGTCTTGTACATCTCCCGGATCTCTGAGAGCGGCGTGATGATCTCCCCTTCGGTCGGAAAATCGGGACCCTTCACGTGTTTCGTGACCTGCGCGATGGTGAGGTCGGGATCGTCGAGCAGATCGATGCACGCGGCCACGATCTCGCGCACGTTGTGCGGCGGGATGTCGGTGGCCATCCCCACGGCGATGCCCGAGGCGCCGTTGAGCAGCACATGCGGAAGGCGCGACGGCAGGAGTTTTGGCTCTCGCATCGTGCCGTCGAAGTTCTGACCCCAGTCGGTGGTGCCCTGCTCGAGCTCGGAAAGCAGCGTGGTGGCGAACCTCGTCAGCCGCGACTCGGTGTACCGCATGGCCGCGAACGATTTCGGATCGTCGGGCGAACCCCAGTTGCCTTGCCCGTCGACGAGCGGATAGCGCATCGAGAACGGCTGCGCCATCAGCACCATGGCCTCGTAGCAGGCGCTGTCGCCGTGCGGGTGGAACTTGCCGATGACGTCGCCGACGGTGCGCGCGGACTTCTTGAATTTGGCGTTGTTCGAGAGCCCGAGCTCCGACATCGCGTAGACGATGCGCCGCTGCACCGGCTTGAGACCGTCGGCCACGTGCGGCAGCGCGCGGTCGAGGATGACGTACATCGAGTAGTCGAGGTAGGCCTTGCGGGTGAAGATCGAGACCGCCTGCTGCTCGACTTCCGGAACGTGGGGAGGCGGTGGGATCAGTGATTTCTGGTCGCCGCGGGACTTTTTCGTTGCCATATCCGTTGTCGCGCAGAGTAAACCAAACACGTGCAATCCCGAACAACGAGGATGATGGGCGCTCCCGAGCCGGTGGATGAGCTCGAAATGACGGCGCACATGCCAGACGCGGAGGCGGTGCGCAGGTCGTTCGATTCCCGCAACGCACTGATGACCGCGATCTACGCCACGATCTTCGCGGCCGTCGATTTCGGGTCCCTGACCTACGGACTGGCGTCGTCGCGGCCGCCGCGGCTGTCATGGCTCGTGGCCGCGGCCGGGCTCGTGATCTCGGCCGCCATGGCCTGGGCCATGATCCAGTTGGCGAGATGGAAGCCCGGCCGCACCGTTCATCCGGCCGCGGTTCACGTCTCGCGAAACCTCTCCGACTGGATCGTCGGATACCTCCTGATCCAGTTCGCCGCCTTCTCGTACATCGGCGGCCCGCAGGGCGCCGCGGTCTGGGGATCCCTGATCCCCTGGCTCATCATCGGCCTTCGCACCTCGCTCCCGCGCCGCCTGGCAGTGCATCTGGCGCTGTTCGCGATCACCCTGGCCATGGCGTTGCTGTACGCGCCCAGCTCGGGCGACCACAGCCTCGTCGCCATCGGCATCACCCATGCCGTCGCGTTCGGGTTCGGCTCGCTGAACAGCCGCCGAGTCCGCCGGCAGACCATCGCGTCCTGGACGGAACGACGCGCCTCAGCCCGCGAACAACTGCGCATGCGCGACGAGCTGCGCTACGCGCGAGAGCTGCAGCTGAGCATGCTTCCTGAGGAGCCGCCGCATCTGGACTGGGCGGATATCGCCGGCACCTCCATTCCGGCAACCGAAGTCGGCGGCGACTACTTCGACTACATCGAAGTCGATGACTGCCTGGCGGTGATCTGCGGCGACGTGGCCGGCCACGGACTTTCGAGCGGCATCACCCTCTCGGCACTGCGGGGCGGCATCACGCTCCTGCGGCGCTCGTTGACCACGCCGGCGACGGTGCTGGAGCGCCTGCACGAGGTCGTCGCACAGAACAGCCGGCGCCGGACGCTCGTCACGCTCGCCGCGGCCCTGTTCGATCCGAAGCGGCGATGCGCGACGATCGCCAGCGCCGGTCATCCGCCGGTGCTCGTGCGCCACCCCTCAGGCCACGTCGACACCATCGAGCTGTTCAGCCAGCCCCTCGGAGTGCGGAGGACGGAGCCGGTACCTCAGCGCGAGGTGCCGTTCGAACCGGGAGACGTATTCGTGATGCACAGCGACGGCATCTACGAAGCGACGAACGAAGCCGGCGAACCGTTCGGTCTCGACCGGCTGACCCGCGTCCTGGCCGCAGCCGAAGGCTCGGCCGCGGAGACGCGAGACGCCGTGCTGCGCAGCGTCGAGCAGTTCCGCGGAAGCGAGCCCCAGCACGATGACGTCACCATCGTGGTCGTGTCAGTTCGAGCCTAGCAAGTGTGGGCGCCGGCTTGAGCCGGCGCCGTGCCGGCTGAAGCCGGCACCTACACGCCTGGCACCTACACGCACTTCGTAGCCCCATCATTCGATTACTGTGCCTGCACGTAGGTCGGATCGGTCGTGACCTGATCGATGACCGAGCCGTACGCGGTCACGCTGCCACCGCCACCGACCACCTTCACGCTCACGCGCACGTTGTAGATGTCTCCCAGGCCGAAGTCGGCCACACCGAACTGACGGAACTCGTTCGCCGCCAGCGGGACCTGAATCGAAGGCGTCAGCTTCGAGTCGGGCAGGACCAGCGACACCTCCACCGTGACCGGCTGGCCGCTCATCTCCGCAAGGCCGACGTTGGTGCGGAAGCGCGGCGAGTCTTCGACCTGGAGGATGTTGAGCGTGCGGGCGTTGTTCGTAATGCCGTCGGCCGCCGTGGCCGCCTTGATGAACTGACCGAGCGTACCGTTGGACGTCTGGTTGAACGTTCTGGCGGTGACGACGAGTTGCGAGCCGGTTGCGGTGGTCAACTGCACCATGCCGCCGACGTCGTGCGTCGAGAACAACGACTGCAGGACGCCGTCGAGCACTTTCACCTCGCCCGGATTCACGGTCACCGCGGCGTTCAGCGGCTGACTGGCCTGATCCTGCGCGAAGAACGTGAGATTCGCGGTCTGCGCAGTCTGACCGCTGTTGTAGACGCGCATGTCCGTGCGCCACTTGGCCAGGCCGTTGTTCAGGTCGGCCACGCCGGGCACGACGTAGAGCTGCGAGCTCGTGTTCGTCAGGTTCTGTCCCGGCACGAGCTGCGGGTCGAGGCTGGCGTTGTCGATGACCGACGCGTATCCGGTGACCTTGCCGTTGCCGCCGACGACCGACACTTCCATCCGGCCATCGCTCAGGTCGTTCACACCCTGCGAGGCGAGCAAACCGTTGAGAAGCTTCTGCTCGCCGGCGGCGAGATTGACCGGCAGATCGAACAATTTAGACCCGGAGCTGCTGAACATCGACAGCAGCAGCGAGACCGGTGAGCCCGACGCTTCCACCAGACCGAAGTTCGTTCGGTAGGAGGAGCTTTGGGCGAGCTGCTGCAGGCTCATGCGCGATCCCGTCCCGATGAAGTTCGTGAACTTGACCGGCGGGATGAACTGCCCGAGCGTCCCCGTGCTGGTCTCGTTGAACGTGCGGCTCGACGCCACCGTCGTGAACGAACTGCCCTGCGGCGGAGTGGTGCTGCCGTCCAGCGTCATCGGGCGGATCTCCAGCACGCCGGTGGAGCTGTCACCCACCTCGCCCACACCGAACCAGTTGTGAATGATGTCGTCGAGCGCGGTCGTGTCGTTCGACGCCGTCGTAAGCGTCGTCTGCTTCACATCGGACGATCCCTGCGGCGTGAAGTTCAGCAGGTACTTCAGCGCCTGTGGCGAGGCGTTGTAGATGCGGATGTCGGAACGCCACTGCGAGTTAAGGCCGGCCTGATGTCCGACCACGGGAATGATGAGCGAGTTCTCCGTCGGCCCGCTGGGACTGTTCGGCACGACGGGAGTGACGAGATTGATCGTGATCGGAACCGACTTCCCTCCGCTTCCGTTGGTTGTGACCCGGCCGCTGTTCGCCAGCGGGGTGGTCACGACGATGAGCGAGGCCGTGAACGTGCCGTTCGGCAGCTGCGCCGGATCGACGGTCACGGTCACGAGGAGACCGCCAACGGGCAGGATGCCACTGGACGGATCGACCATCAGAATCCAGGGTCGGTCGACGCTGATGGTGAAGTTGACCGGCACCGACTCGCCGGGGATGAAGACCTGGAACGAGGCCGGCTCGATGCTTCCGGCCGGGACGTTGACGTGTGGATTACGCCTGTTCACGACGGCAGGAACGATCACGACGCGAATCGTCCTCGAGTATGCGCCGGACGTATTCGTACATGTGCCCAGGGCGCGCACGCGGTAGAAGAACACCTGTGCCGCGGTCGCGGCGTTGTGCATGTAGGAAACCGATGTCGAGGTCGTGCTCTGCGTCGTGGCGTTGTTGAACGAGTCGTTGTCCGCTTCCTGAAAGTCGTACTGCACGTTGTCCGCGGTCGGATTCGTCACGATGACCGAGTACGCCTGTCCCGACGACGGCGCACCCACCACGCCGGCCAGTGGAGCCGGCGGCGGGGCGCAGACATGGAACGATCCGCTCGAGGACGGACTGGTGCAATTGCCGCTCATGGCAATCACGCTCCAGGTGGCGTCCCCATTCGGGATGACGACATCGAGCGAAGTGGCCGCGGTGGTCTGATCGATGACGTTGTTGCCGTTCACGGTCACCACGACGTGGTACTGCGTCGCACCGGCCACCGCGCTCCATTGCAGTGTCGTCGGTGAACCGATCGTCGCTCCGCTGGCCGGAGCCGTGAGTTGGGGCGTGGCCAGATTGCACGGACCCGATCCGGTTCTCCAACGGATGCACTGCGAGGCAATGGACGGACACCCCGGACGGACCGCGACGATGCGGCTTTCGTAATCGGTATTCGCGATCAGGCCCGAATAGCTGTAACTCGTTCCGCTCACATTACTGGCCACCAGCGTCGCGCATCCGCTGCCCGCCGGTCCCATGTAGACGTCGTAGCCCGTGCCACCCACGTTCGTCCATTGCATCAGGCCGGAGACGGGAACGTCCTGCTGGCCGCTGAACGGCACGAACTGAACGAGGGTTCCCGTCGGACAGGAGGACCCGACGGTCACGCTCGACGAGTTGTTGAACGAATTCGGATCGGCAACGGAAGAAGTCACGTCCGCCGTGTTCGTGACGACGTTGGCTGTCGCCGCGACGTTGAACACGGACTGGATCGTCACGCTGCCTCCGGATGCCAGTGAAGCGATCGAGCACGGGAACAGCGTCGTGCACGCTCCGGAGTTGCTCTGGAAGACCAGACCGGCGGACGGACTGTCGTTGACGACCACGCCGGTCGCCGTCGACGGCCCCAGATTGCTGACGGTGATCGTGAACGTAACGGGCCCGCCGCCCGTGGGGAAACCAGCCGGACCGCTCTTCGTGATCTTCAGATCGGCCTGCGGCGTGATCGTGGTGACCGCCGCGGCAGTGTTGTTCGTGCCGTTACTGTCGGTCGACGTGGAGGTGACGCTCGCGCTGTTGCTGATGGAGCCCGCCGCCGACGAGTTGACCGTGAAACCGGCGCTGATGATCACGCTGCTTCCCGGTGCCAGCGTGGGAATGGTGCACGGAAGTGACGCGCAGAGAGACGGAGAGCTGGAGACCGAACCAGCGGTGGTCTGGGCCGGCGTGGGATCGCTGACGGTCACACCGGTCGCCGTCGACGGACCGAGGTTCGTGACAGTGATGCTGTACGTGATGGCCTGGCCGGGGGACGCGGACGCCGGTCCTGTCTTCGCGATCTGCACATCGGAGTTGATCGCCACGGCGGCGGACGCTGGAGGTGACGCGTCGTTCGCTGAATTCGGATCGCTGACGCCCGCCGCGGCGGCGCTGGCACCATTGGTGACGGTGCCCGTCGCGGACGGGCTGACTGCAAATGTCGCCGTGAACGAGGAACTGCCGCCGGAAGCGAGTCCCGGCAGCGTGCAGGGGAATCCGCCCGCGCACGGAGCGGTCGCGGAGACGAACGTCAGACCCGCGCCGGGCGTGTCGTTGACGGTCACGCTCGGAACGGCCGACGGACCGTTGTTGACGACGTTGAACGTGTAGGTCGCGTTCTGTCCCGCCGTCACGACGGCCGCACCGGTCTTGGTGATGCCGATGTCGGCCGAGGCGGTCACGGTCGTGGTCCAGGTGGCGCTGTTGTCGGTGCCGTTCGGATCGCTGGAGGTCGACGTGACGGTGGCAGTATTGTTGATCGGGCCGCCAGCCGCCGGAGCGTTGGCGTTGATCGTAATCGGAGAGGCGGGCCCGGGCGCCAGAGTGGCCAGCGTGCACGTCACCGTGCTCGTGACGACGGAACAGGCCCAGCCCGGTCCGGCCGGGGAAATCGCGGTCGTGCCGGCGGGCATCGTATCGGTGACGGTCAGTCCGGTTGCCGTGTCCGGTCCGGCGTTGTTGACCGTGATCGTGTATGCGAGCGGAGCGCCGGCGACGGCAGTCGGTGGTCCGGTCTTCGTGAGCGCGAGATCGGCGACTGCTACCACGGTTGTGCTCACTGCCGGGCTGTTGTTGTTGGCGGAATTCGTATCGATTTCGTTGGCAGAGATGAACGACGCCGAGTTGACGATCGTTCCAAGCGTGTTGGCGTTGATGACGATCGGCAGATTCACCGTCGCGCCCGGGGCGATCGACGGAATCGTGCAACTGAGCACACCGGGCCCAAGCAGTCCGCAGAACGGGCTTGACGAGCCGGCTTGATACAACCCGGATGAGAAGTTATCGCTGAGGACGACGTTTGTTGCGGTCGAAGAACCGGCGGCATTCGTCACGCTCACCGTGTACGTGGCGTCCTGGTTGTGAAGGACGCTGGCCGGACCGGTCTTGCCCACGCCGATGTCGATCGCGGGCGCGGCAACGAGTTGCAGATTTTCAGGCCCGGCACCGAAGTACTGCGAAGTGAAGATTCCGCCGGGGAACAAGGGCAAGGTGTAGGTGGTGAAATCAGCCGTACGAGTCCCGAGCGCCGTCAGGACCGTGAACGTGTCGCCGTTGACCGGTGCGTACAAACTGCCCAGCGAGGCAGTGAGGTTTCCGGCGAGCGTGGAGCTGCCCGTGACGTTGACCACGTCCGAACTCCCGTTAGGCGGCCCGATCTTGAAAAGGGACATGCCGGCAGCGCCCTGCGCGAAATTACCGCCGACATTGAGCGTCTCGAACGAGGGGGAACTGGCCAGGTCGAGAGTTCCGTTGTTCGTGAGGTTCATCAAGGCCGGAATCGACAGCGGCGCGGGCGTGCCGATTTTCCACGACCCCGCCGGGTTGATGGTCAGAGTGCCCGTGCCGAGAAACGACTGCGCGCCGCTGAATGCGTGCGAGCCGCTGAAGTTGATCGCGCCACCCACGCCGAGGTTCCAGGTCGCTCCGCTCGAGGTCGAGCCGCCCAGAAGATTGAGCGCCAGTCCCGTTGCCGGCAGCGACACGAGGCCGGTGTTGGCGAACGGAACACCTACGGTGAAGGCGGCGCCCCCCGTTTTCTGAAAGGTCGATGCGTTGTTGAACAGCGCCAGACCCGCTCCCTGTGAGATCGTGCCGCCGCCATTGGCGTTGAAGATGCCGCCCGGCTGGTTCATGAACGTCGCACCCAAACCCATCGCCACCGTTCCGCCGGTGTTGAAGTTCGTGAACTTCGCGTTGTTGATGGTCTGCTGATTGATCGCCGACGCAGCGGACGCGACGATGTTGAACGTGCCGCCGAGCCCACCGATGTTCGTCGTGCCGGCACCATCGAACGTGCCGCTGTTGAGAACCAGTGACGGACCGCTGCTGCCGGTGACCGCCAGCGTGCCGTTGTTGGTCAACGTTCCGCCGCTGATCGAGAGCGTCTCCAGCGATTGCAGGACCGAGGCGCCCGCCAACCGGAGGGTGCCTCCGGATGCGACATCGACCGTGGAACCGTTGAAGCCGCCCAGATCCATCGTGACAGGATTGGGAATGTTGGAGTCGACGGTGATCAAGAGCGGACCGCCGGAGGTGGTGATGACCGCCGTGTCGCCGCCGGGATTCGGTAACTGGCCCGGATACGCTCCGCACGAGTCGGTCCCTCCGGTCGTCGTGCAACCCCAGGAAAAGCCCGATACCGTCGTCGCGGTCCAGTTCACCGACCCTGCGGCGAAGGCGCTGTAGTTCGCCGCCTGGGCCGTGAATCCGATGACGACCGCGACGACGATGATGGCGACGAAACTGACCGCGAAGCTGGTGCAGAGGAGCGACCGGCTGCGTTTGCTCGGGGGCACAAAGTTATCCATGGAGACCTCTCCGTTTGAGCTGGCGTATGTTCCGTTTTCGCGGCGAGAGAGACCCGCAAAACACGGCGCGATCAGTCGCTGAAAATCGGATCGGCAGATTGTAGCAGGACCGCTCCTCCCGGCGCGCCCCTCGAGGGAGAACGTACCGAAAACCTACCCCAGAACCTCTGCCTTGTTCCCCTCCTCGGTCAGCCACTGCTTCCGGTCCGGGGCGCGGTTCTTAGCCAGGAGCATGTCGATCGTGGCCATGGCCTCGCTCTCGTCGAGCGTCAGCTGCACCAGCCGGCGCGTGTCGGGCGACATGGTCGTCTCGCGCAGCTGCAACGGGTTCATCTCACCCAACCCCTTGAACCGCTGGATGTTGACCTTCCCCCGGATCCCCTCGGCGTCGATGCGGGCCAGGATGCCGTCGCGCTCCTGATCGTCGAGCGCGTAGTAGACGTTCTTGCCGACGTCGATGCGATAGAGCGGAGGCATGGCCACGTGCACGCGGCCGTCCTCGACGAGCTTGTGGAAGTGCCGCACGAACAACGCGCAGAGCAACGTGGCGATGTGCGCGCCGTCGGAATCGGCGTCGGCCAGAATGCACACCTTTCCATAGCGCAGACCGTCGACATTCGCCGATCCGGGATCGACGCCGAGGGCTACGGCGATGTCGTGCACTTCCTGCGAGGAGAGGACTTCGTTCGACTCTACCTCCCAGGTGTTCAGGATCTTGCCGCGCAGCGGCATGATGGCCTGGAACTCGCGGTCGCGGGCCTGCTTGGCCGAGCCGCCCGCGGAATCGCCTTCGACGAGGAACAACTCCGTGCGATTGAGGTCCTGGCTCGTGCAGTCGGCGAGCTTGCCCGGCAGGGCCGGACCACTCGTCAGCTTCTTGCGCTCGACCTTCTTCCCCTGGCGCAGGCGGATCATGGCCTGGTCGATGGCCACCTTCGCGATCTGCTCCGCGTGCGCCGTGTTCTGATTGAGCCAGAGCGAGAACGCGTCCTGGGTGACGCCGGAGACGAACGCGGAGGCTTCTCTCGACGACAGGCGATCCTTCGTCTGACCGGTGAACTGTGGATCGCTCATCCGCACCGCGAGGATGTAGCTGCAGCGCGCCCACACGTCCTCGGGCGTCAGCTTCACCCCGCGCGGAAGAAGGTTGCGGAACTCGCAGAACTCCCGGATGGCTTCGGTCAGGCCGGTGCGGAATCCGTTGACATGCGTGCCGCCCTGCGTCGTGGGGAGGAGATTGACGTAGCTCTCGCCGATGATGTCGCTGTCCTCCGGCATCCACAGGACGGCCCAGTCGACTTCGTGATCGTGTCCTTTGAAATGACTGCGGAACGGCTCCTCCGGAACGGTCGTCGCTCCGGCCAGCTCGGACAGGAGATAGTCTTTGAGACCGTCCTCGTAGAACCACTCTTCGTTGTCGGCCTTGTCGACTTCGCTCGTGAAGCGCATGCGCAGTCCGGGCGAGAGCACCGCCTTCGCTCGCATCACATGCTTGAGGCGCGGGATGTTGAATCGGACCGTGTCGAAGAACTTCTCGTCCGGCCAGAAACGGACCGTGGTGCCGGTGTTGCGCTTGCCGACCTGACCCGAGACCTTCAGCTCCTGCTTCTTTTTCCCGTCGGCGAACCACATGAAGTATTCGTTGCCGTCGCGGCGCACCCACACCTGCAGCTTCTTCGAGAGCGCATTGACCACCGATACGCCCACGCCGTGCAGCCCGCCGGAGAAGCGGTAGTTCTTGTCAGAGAACTTCGCTCCGGCGTGCAGGCGCGTGAGGATTACTTCGACGCCGGTCACGCCCTCCTTGGCGTGCTTGTCGACCGGCATGCCGCGCCCGTTGTCGGTTACGGTGAGCGATCCGTCGTCGTGCAGCGTCACCGAGATCTCGTCGGCGAAACCGGCGATGGCCTCGTCGGCGGAGTTGTCGATCACCTCCTGGGCGAGATGATTCGGCCTCTCGGTCATGGTGTACATGCCGGGGCGCTTGCGCACCGGCTCGAGCCCGGTGAGGACTTCGATCGCGGATGAGTCGTAGGTGGAGGTCAATGGATGGGTCCTCGGTCCTCGGTCCTCGGTCCTCGGTTGAGGAAGGAAGCCGTCTTGCAGGATAACCTGAGGAGGGCCTCGGGCCTCGGGCCTCGGTTGAGGAACGAAGCCGATCCGTCGCGCAGGTAACCGAGGACCCAGTACCGAGCACCCAGCGCCTACTGATTGCCCGCGGCGAAATCTAAGGCGGTCGCCGAGGAGATCATCGTCCGTGCCGGCTCGACGGGCACCACGTTCGCCACTTTGCCATCGGCGAAGGCGGCGGAGAGGTTGTCGATCCGCGACTGCGTCCGGTTGATCGACGCCTCCAGTTGCGCCGGTGTCAGATCGGGATGCTCGGACAAGAGCAGCGCGGCGATGCCGGAGATCACCGGCGCGGCGAACGACGTCCCCGACCGCAGATTCGGCCGCTTGCCGCGGTAATGATTGCGGCCCGTGATCGTGGCGCTGAAGATCCCTTTGGCCGGACCGAGGACCTCGATGCCACCGCGACAGCTGCCATACCACCACGAATTCTCGGCGGTCATCCCGCCCACGGTGATCACTCCGTCGATCCGCTTGCCGAGGATGGCCGGGAAACGGTCGACGTAACCGGAGAGACCGCAGCCGCCGTCGATGTTGTTCGCCGCAACGACGAACAGAAAGCGCTTGCCGTCGGGATCGGGGGCTCCATTCGCGTCGACGCCGGACACCATGTCCTCGATCTTCTGCTCGACGGTGGCGAACCGTACGGGATGAGACTCCCGCGCGCCGATGATCTGCTCGAGCACCCAGCCGCTGATGTTCACGATGGCCGTTCGAAACGGCGGCGCGGCCGGCGACCAGGCGTGACGGATGATGGCGTTCAGCCCGTCCAGATAACTGCGGGTCGTGGCCAGGCCGCGCTCGTTCATCACGCGCACGCTGACGATCTGCGCGTCGGGTGCCACTCCGACGTTTTTGCCGGCGATGATGGAGGCCACGCTCGTCCCGTGCGAGGCCGCGGGCAGCTCATCGAAGTTCGAGAAACAGGGGGCCAGGGCCTTGTTCGCGCTCCGGCAATCCGACGCACCGAGCGGAACATCGTCACTGCTGTCGACGCCGTCGATGACCCGGGAACGGCCGTCCGCCGATTCGAACTCCACGTGGTCGGCGAGCACACCCGTATCGATGACATAGACGACGGTTCCCCGGCCTCGATTGCGCCGGTCGAATTTCCCATCGAGCGTTCCCATGATCTGATCGATCCGGTCGAGATGCCACAGGAGGTCTTCCGGATATTGTTCGCCGCAGCCGTCAAGCAGCGCCACCGAGTGCTTCGCGTCGAGCGCGATTTCGGTTTCTCCGCAACGGGTGGAGATGATTCCCCCCTCACCGCCGCGCGCGACAAGCGGCATCATGGCGATGCACAGAACGATTGCACTGCGGACGAACCGTTCCAATGGGGCTCCTGGTTGTTTTTGACCGTCCTGGACTGACGACGAAACTAGAGTGAAGGAAACGAGCACGGAACGCAAGAGGCTGGCACTGGGTCTGTCGCTCACGATCTTCGCGATCGCACTGCTGATGCGTCTGGCAGGAGGTGCGATTCCGCCGTTCGACGATCTCTACCACCTCGAGCGCATCACGTTTTCAGCGAAACACCTCCCGCGCGTGCTCGATCCCGATCCCGACCGCGGCGTGAGCGGGCTTTTCTGTCCCTGGCCTCCGCTCTACGACGTGGCCCTGGGCGGCGTCGTTCGAGGACTCGGGCTTCGAGCGTCGGGCCTCGGATTCGTTCCGCCGCTCTTCTTCGCGTTGTTTACCGGTTGCGTCACATGGTTTCTGACTCGATATGGCGCGCTCGCGGCAGCGACGGGCGGCCTGACGCTGGCGCTGTCGCCGTATCTCATCGGCGTCTCGAGCCGGGGCCACATCGATCATCACTACGTCGAGCCGTTGCTCCTGCTCGCGATCGTCTTGTTCGCGTCGCGGCGCCAGGGGATCGCGCTCGGCGCAGCGATCGCGGTCGCGCTGCTCGTGCAGACAGCCCTCTTCGTCGCTGCCGGCGTGGCGTTCGTGTCCATCTTCTTCTCCGACGACCACCGGGAGGGAGCGAAAGCGTTCGCGATCGCGGCCGCGGTCGTTCTTCTCTACCGCCTGACCCGCCCTTCCGGCTACCCGGACTCGGCATGGTTCCTCGGATATCCGCACGTGGCGATGCTCTCCGGCGCCGCGCTGGCGTGCGGTCTGGCCACGCGGACCTCACGGGCGATCGCGCTCGCCGCCGGTGGTGCGATCGCTCTCATCACTCCGCAGGCGTTGGTGGGACTGCGATTCTTCGGCGGCGATCCGTGGCTTTCCTCGATCCTGGAGTTTCAGCCGATGTTTCATCACGCCGGATACGCGGGCACGGACATCGCGAATCTCACCGGCGGCGCTCTCTTCGCGCCGCTGGTGTGGCGCAGGCATCGCACCGTCGCGCTGTTCGCGATCGTGTATCTCGCGCTGGCGCTGTCGAGCCGGCGGTTTCTCGTCGTGGCCATCGCGCTGTTCGCGGTGGGAGGAGCGCTGTTCGTCGCCGAACGAAAGACCGCCTGGCTCGCGGCGCTGCTGGTCCTCGTTCCGCCCGTCGTCTACGACGTCTACACGTTCCGATCGCCCGAGCCGTCGAACGAGGAGTATCGCGTCGTGGCCGAACAGCTGCAGCCGCTCCCACGCGGGCGGGTCCTGGCACCCTGGTCGCTCGGACACGCCATCGACGTTCTCGGCGACAAGCCCGTGATCATCGACAACTTCGGCTCCATGCCCGATGAGAACGTGTTCACCGATGCCATCTCGGCGATGCTCTCCACGCGCCAGGCCACGCTGCTGCAGTACTGCCGCGATCGCGGCGTCCGTTACCTCGTACTGCCGCATCCGGCCTACGTCCCGGCCACCGCCGCGACGATCGGGGTCGATCCCCAGCTCTATTTGCGCACACGACTGGCAGGCCGGACGGTCTGGTCGCGGCTTTACGGCGGCGAGCGCATCCCCGGCTTTGTCCGCCTGAGCGACGCGGCGGTTTCGATATGGAAGATCGAGTGACGTTCCTCCGCGCGCGGTGGATCTTTCTCCGCTGCCTCGGCCTCATCTTCTTCTCCGCGTTCTACTCGCTCTACTTCCAGATCCACGGGCTCATCGGACCGGACGGAATTCTCCCCGCGGCCGCCTATCTCGTGAACGCGCACAAGGCCGTCGGCGCGAAGGCGTACTGGTACATCCCGTCACTGTTCTGGTTCGGCGCGGGCGACCGAGCCATGAGCGTCGTCGTCTGCATCGGCATCGCGGCGTCGCTGGCGATCGTGTTCAACCTCTGGCCGCGCCTGTCGATCGCCGTCGCCGGTATCTGTTTTCTGTCGTTCGTCTCCGCGGCTCAGGATTTCTCGTCGTACCAGTCCGACGGAATGCTGCTGGAGGCCGCGTTTCTGTCCCTTTTCTTCGCGCCGCGCGGCCTGCGGCCCGGGCTCGACGTCCAACATCCGCCGGCGCGCATGGCCCTGTTTCTCCTGCAATGGGAGTGGTTCCGGATCTACTTCGAGTCGGGGCTCGTGAAGATCCTGAGCGGAGAGGAGCAGTGGCGCCATCTGACGGCCATGGACAAGTATTACGAAAACGGGCCGCTGCCGGCGTGGCTGGGGTGGTACGTGCAGCACTGGCCGCATCCGTTTCATGCGTTCACGGCGGCGACGACGCTCATCGTCGAGCTGTTCGTCGTCTGGCTCGTATTTCTGCCAAAGCGCTCGCGGCTGATCTGCTTTCTGATCACCACGCCGTTGCAGATCGGGATCATCCTCACCGCGAACTATGCGTTTCTCAACTACCTGGTGCTGAGCCTGGGATTCCTGCTGCTCGACGACCGGGATCTCCACCAACATCACGCCGGCCCTGCGGCGGATCCGGAGCGGCTGGACAGCCGATCCTACGTCAGCGTCACCATCCTCATCAGCTTCTTCATCATGTCGATCGTCATGTTCTTCTACCCGCGCGCAGCCACCCCGCTGGCGCCATTCCGGATCGTGAACAACTACGGATTGTTCGCGGTGATGACGCGCGCGCGGTACGAGATCGAGTTTCAGGGAACGACCGACCTGGAGCACTGGACGCCTTATCCGTTCCGCTACAAGCCGCAGGACGTGCGGGAGCGGCCGGGGATCTACGCACCCTATCAGCCGCGCTTCGACTGGAACCTCTGGTTCGCCTCTCTCGGAACGATCGACGAGAATCCGTGGGTGATGAACACCGAGGTGCGTCTGCTCGAGAACAGTCCGCCGGTGCTGGAACTGTTCCGCGGGAATCCGTTTCCGAAGGGCCCGAAGGCGATTCGCGTGGTGTTGTGGCAGTACTGGTTCAGCTCGCGCCAGGAGAAGGCCCGCAGCGGTGTGTGGTGGGACCGCACGCTCATCGGGCAGTACGCGCCGACGGCCATGCGCGCGGACGACGGATCGGTGCGCTTCGAATGAACTTCCTGGCCCATCTCTTTCTGGCCGAGGATTCGCCGGAGTCGTTGCTGGGAAATCTGGCGGGAGACTTCGTCAAAGGAGGGCTGGGCGATCGATTCACGCCCGGGGTGCGCAAAGGAATCGCCGAGCACCGCAGCGTCGACGAATTCACGGACACGCATCCCGAAGTGGCGGCGATCCGGCGCATCATCGCCGCCGGTCACGGTCACTATTCGCGGGTGATCGGCGATGTGTTCCTCGATCACCTGCTCTCGCGCCACTGGGACGACTACACGAGCGAGAGCCGCGAGGATTTCATCGACCGCGTGTACCGCACGCTCGATCCATTCGTCGGCGAGATGCCCGGTCATCTGCCTTTCGTCTACGAACGGATGCGCGACGGCCGCTGGCTGCAGTCGTATACGGACTTGAGCGGCATCGAGACCGCGCTGCGCAACATATCGCGCCGTCTCTCGCGCGCGCCGCGGCTGGAAAGCGCGGTGAGTCTCCTCACCGACCGTCGTGACGAGCTTCAGCGGCACTTCCGGGCGTTTTTCCCCGATGTCGTCGCCCACGTGAACGCGATACGATCGCGCGCATGAAGAAGAGCGTTCAGGAGACGTATGCGCCGCAAAACCGCTGCTTCGGCTGCGGACCGTCGAATGAAAAAGGCCTGCGCATCCGCAGCATCGAGGAAGGCGACGAGCTGGTCTGCGAGTGGCGCCCCCAGCCCCACCACCTGGCCTTCGAGAACGTGCTCAACGGCGGCATCTGCGGCGCGCTGCTCGACTGCCACAGCAACTGGACCGCGGCGGTGCATCTCATGAAGAAGAGCGGCGCCACGCGTCCGCCATACACGGTCACCGCCGACTTTCACGTGAAACTGAACCGGCCGACGCCGATGGATGTGCCGCTGCATCTGCGCGCGCACGTCGTCGAGTCGACGGACGATCGAGCCACCGTCGAGGCCACGCTCGAAGCGAACGGCAAGATCACCGCGACCTGCCGCGGGACTTTCGTCGCCGTCAAAGAGGGACACCCCGCGTTCAACCGGTGGTGACGTCCCAAGGTCGGAATGGCGCGTTATGTTACGGCGTCTTCCCGTCGCGCCAGTCCTGCCGTGCCGGGACGAGATCGGTGAAGACGTCGCTCGGCTGGAGCTCGAACATGGCGCCGCTGGCGGCGTCGATGGCGAAGCTGGGAAGCATGAACGCCGCGCCGAGGGCCATGTCCTCGAAGTCGTTCGACGCATCGAACAGGATGTCCGCGGCCGTTCCGTAGCGCGACAGGCTCCGGGCGGTCCGCCGGCGCAGCTTCACGCGCTGCTCTTCGTAGTACGGCTTGCGGAAGACGAGCTCGCATTGCGTCGAGCGGCGGCTGACCCAGGCCACGCCCGGGGTCTTCACTTCCTTCGATGCGAACGCCCCGCAGTTCCGCACCAGCACGACGGCGCCACGCGGCTCGCTGTCCACGAGTACGCGCTGCATCGGCCCGTTCGACACGGTGGTGCAACCGGCCAGCACGAAGGCGAACAACGCTGCCAGCCGCTTCATCCGTTCGCCTGCAGCTCGAACAGGATCTCGTCGATGGCGTCCGCGGCGTTCTCGAGCGGCAGGACGCACGTTCCCGCTCCCCGGTGGCCTCCGCCGCCGAAGCGCGACATGAGCTCGCCGACCGACGTCTTGCAGGTGCGGTTGAAGATGCTGTGGCCGACCGCCGCGATCACGCTGTTGTGCGAAGGTCCCCAGTGCACGCGCAGCGACACGTTCGAGTCGGGGAAGAGCGTGTAGATCAGAAAGCGGTTTCCGGCGGGGAGGCGCTCGATCTCACGGAGATCCGTGATGACGACGTTGTTGAGCTGGAAGCTGTTCCGCTTGAGCAGGTGCGTGAACTCGCTCTGCTCGTGTTTCAGACGCTCCACGCGCTCCCTCACTCTCGGCAACTGCATGATCGCTTCGACGGGCATCGTCTTCAACGCCTCCACCAGCTCGTTGAAGTACGAATGAAACGATCCCAGGCCCGAGCGGTTGTCGATGGTGAAACCGAGGAGGATGTAGTTCTGAGGATCGTTGACGTCGTCGGGCGTGAGCTGCGCCGCGTCGACGCGGTCGGTGGCGTCGACGAGCGGCGCCAGGCGTTCCAGCTCGGGATCGCCGGGATACTTCTCCAGATAGTACTCGTACACCAGCCGCGCCGCGGATGGCGACAGGCGATAGCGCCCCTTGACATTCTCGGGCGGCTTCTCGTTGCTCGATGTCAGCAGATGATGATCGAACCAGAGGCCGGCGTTCGGATGATACGGAACGTTGGAGAGGATATCGTCCGGACGGATCTCCACCTTCTTATCGGTGATGTCCTGCGGATGAATGAGAACGATCTCGTCGATCGGCTCCTTCATCGTAATGATGACCGCGCTGGTTAGACCGTCCAGGTCCCCGCGCGTGACGAGACGCATCCTGATTCAGCTCCCTGGTGAAGTTTTTACCACAGGTGACGGTCCCCGGGGGGTCGCCTGGCGTCATCGCCAGCGCTTCCCGGCCCCAGGACCGGCCACCGGCGACCCACTCCGTTACACTTCTCCCATCCAATGACTCCCACCGACGCGGAGCACGTCCGTCTCGCCGGCGACGCTCATGAGCTCGCGCGGTGGCGCCATTGGGGACCGTACCTCGCCGATCGGGCCTGGGGCACGGTGCGCGAGGACTACAGCGCCGACAGCGATCCATGGCGTTACTTCCCGCACGACCAGGCCCGATCGAAGGCCTACCGCTGGGGTGAGGACGGCATCGCCGGATTCTGCGACCGCTACCAGATCCTCTGCTGGTCGATGGCGTTCTGGAACGAGCGCGATCCGATTCTCAAGGAGCGCTACTTCGGCCTCGTGCCGAACGAGGGCAATCACGGCGAAGACGTCAAAGAGTGCTACTTCTATGTCGACGCGCTGCCTACTCACGCCTACCAGCGGATGCTCTACAAGTATCCGCAGAGGGAGTACCCGTACCTCCAGCTGATCGAGGAGAACCGGCGCCGCGGCTACGGCGATCCCGAGTACGAGCTGATCGACACGGGGATCTTCGACGATGGGCGCTACTTCGACATCGAGATCGAAGTGGCCAAGGAGACGCCGGAGTCGCTCGTGTTTCGCGTGAGCGCGCACAACCGCGGACCGGAGCGCGCGCCCATTCATCTCATCCCAAATCTCTGGTTCCGCAACACCTGGTCGTGGGCGGGCGCGAAGTCGAAGCCACTGATTCGCGCGCAAGGCGAAACGCTTCTCGCCGACGACTGCGACGCTCCGCCGCTGGAAGGTCTGCTGCGCGACACCCGCCTCGGCCCGCACGTGCTGGAGCTGCCCGCCGGAGCCGAGCTTCTCTTCACCGAGAACGAGACCGGGCTCAAGGACGCGTTTGATCGACGGATCGTCCATGGCGACGCGAGCGGGCTCCGCGCTCAGGGGACGAAAGCGTGCGGCTGGATGCGCTTCGACGTCGAGCCGGGCCAGGCCGCGGTCATGGAAATGCGGCTGCATCCGATGGGGGCGCCGGCTGACAGCGGTGCAGTGCCGGCTGAAGCCGGCACCTACACGGTTTCCGAGGTCATCGCACTTCGCCGACGGGAGGCTGACGAGTTCTACGCCGCCATCCATCCGCCGAAGGCATCGGACGAAGAGAAAAACGTGCAGCGGCAGGCCTTCGCCGGAATGTTGTGGAGCAAGCAGAGCTATCTCTTCGACGTCGACGTCTGGCTCGACGGCGACGATCCCGCCCATCCCCCGCCCCAGGAGCGCAATCACGGACGCAATTATCGGTGGCGGCATCTCAACTCCATGCGCATCCTGTCGATGCCCGACAAGTGGGAGTACCCGTGGTTCGCGGCCTGGGACCTGGCGTTCCATGCGGTCGTCTTCGCGCTCATCGACCCGCATTACGCGAAGGAGCAACTCTGGCTGATGCTCTTCGAGCAGTTCCAGCATCCGAACGGACAGATTCCCGCCTACGAATGGGAGTTCTCGGATCTCAACCCGCCCGTTCAGGCCTGGGCGGTCTGGCGCGTCTACAACATGGACCGCATCCGCAGCGGCAAGGGGGATCTCGAATTCCTGGAGCGCTGCTTTCACAAGCTGCTCCTCAACTTCACGTGGTGGGTGAACAAGGTCGATCGCGAAGGAAACAACGTCTTCGAAGGCGGTTTCCTCGGCCTCGACAACATCACGCTCTTCGATCGCAGCCAGGTCCCCGGCGGCGCGGTGCTCGAACAGAGCGACGCCACCGGCTGGATGGGCATGTTCTCGCTGGTGATGATGCGCATCGCTCTCGAACTGGCCCGGAAAGATTCGGTCTACGAAGGCCTGGCCACGAAATTCTTCGAGCACTATGTCTACATCGGCGCGGCCATGAAGATGCTTCGCGGCGACCGCACGCTCTGGGACCAGGAGGACGGCTTCTTTTACGACCTGCTGCGCTACCCGGACGGGTCGGCTGTCCCCTTCCGCGTCCGCTCGCTGGTCGGACTCATTCCCCTCTACGCGATCGAGCGGCTGGAAAAGCAATGGATCGAGCCGTTCCCGGTCTTCCGCGAGAACATGAACTGGTTCATCAAGCATCGCCGCGACATCGTCGAGCGCTGCGTGACCACGGTGGTATACGACCATGACTTCACGCACGTGCTCGCGGTCGTCGATCAGAATCAGTTGCAGCATCTGCTCAGCCGCGTCGTCGATCCGAACGAGTTCCTCTCTCCGTTCGGGATGCGCAGCCTGAGCAAGTTTCACGAAACGCATCCCTTCACGTTCGGCGATGCCTCGGTCGGATATGAGCCGGCGGAATCGCGTACGTGGCTCAAGGGGGGAAACAGCAACTGGCGCGGGCCGGTGTGGTTCCCGACGACGTTCCTGATGATCGAGTCGCTGCGCAAGCTGGAGAAGGCATTCGGAGGCGATGTACGTGTGAACGTGACCGAGGACGAGATCACCGACAGACACATCGATCCGGACATGGCCGACGCGCGTATGACCGAAGGCTCCGGCGGCGGCGCACGCGCCCGCGGCATGACCATGGGTCCGACGGCTGCCCCGGCCGCGCATTCGATCACGCTCACCGGCCTCGCTGCGCGGCTCGCCGACCGCTCCATTCACATCTTTCTTCCGGACGGCGACGGCTATCGTCCGGTCCACGGCGCGCGCGGCACACGCAAGGCCGAGCTCTTCGCACACGACCCGCACTGGAAGGACCTTCTGCTCTTCTTCGAATACTTCAACGGCGACACCGGCGAAGGCCTCGGCGCCTCGCACCAGACCGGATGGACCGGACTGGTCGCAAACCTGATCGACGAATGGCGGAGGTAAGGTCTCGTGTAACCGCCGGGTGTAGCCGCCGGCTTCAGCCGGCGGACCCCGATCTACACCTTTGAGAGCCCGCTCGCAGCCGGCCGGCTGAAGCCGGCCTCCACACCAAACCAAATATCCACGAACCCGCGAGTACTTCAACGCCGAGACCGCGTGTAGCCGCCGGCTTCAGCCGGCGGACCCCGATCTACACCTTTGAGAGCCCGCTCGCAGCCGGCCGGCTGAAGCCGGCCTCCACACCAAACCAAATATCCACAGGCGGAAGAAAACCGTCCGGTTCTCTGAACCCGAGGAACAATCCAGGTGTGATTGCAGACGACACGTACTCACACCGAAGAAATCTTCCGCACCTCGAGAAGTCGCACAAAACGTACTTCGTCACGTTTTGCGCATTCCGTCGCTACGAATTGCCTCCCGTCGCCCGCGACGTCGTGCTCTCACACCTGGGTCGGGCCCACGGGATTGCGTACGCACTCTATGCGGCCGTGGTGATGCCGGACCACGTGCATCTGATCATCGCACCCTATGAATCACTGACCCTCGGCCGCGTCATGCAGTTGATCAAGGGATCGTCGGCGTTTTACGTGAACCAGCGCCTCCATCGTGCCGGGCCGCTCTGGCAGCATGAGTCGTTCGATCACATCCTTCGAAGCAGCGAGAGCGTGACGGCGAAGTCGGACTACATTCTGCAGAACCCGGTCCGTGCAGGGCTGGTGGCACGGTCCGGCGACTACCCCTGGATCTGGAGATGGTGGCCGGCCGGCTGAAGCCGGCCGCTACACGGAAGCCGCTCACGACGCACTACTTCAGGTATCCCAGAATCGTCGCGACGGCGGTCTCCACACGAAGGATCCGCTCGCCGAGCGTCACGGGACGGAAGCCGATCTTCGTGAGCGAGTCGATCTCCGGCTGAACGAATCCCCCTTCCGGCCCGATGGCGAGCGTGATCGGGCCGTGCACGTCGCGCGGGCACGGCTGCTCCGCGTAGGGATGGGCGAGAAGCGCGGTTGTGCCGGCGATGATCGACGGCAGCTCATCCTCGACAAAGGGGCGGAAGAGGCGGCGGATCTCGATCGCCGGCAGGATCGTGTCGCGTGCCTGCTCCAGTCCGAGGATCGATTGCGCGCGCAGATTCTCCGCGGACATGCGCGGTGAGCGCCAGTAGCTCTTTTCCACTCTCCAGGCGTTCATCAGGAAGATCCGCTTGACGCCGAGCGAGGTCACGGCAGCCACGACCCGATTGAGGACCTTGGGACGCGGCACCGCCAGGACGAGTGTGACATCGAGTGCCGGCGGCGGGTGGCGATCGAGCGTCACTTCCAGCTCCAGCGTCTGGCCGGCACCGATCACGCGTGCGCTGCCGATCATTCCGTCCGCCATTCCGACGACCAGTTCGTCGCCGGCCGAAAGGCGATGCACTTCGCGGACATGCTCCGCCCGCCTCCCGCGCAGCACGACCCGGGAGAGAGAAACGAAGTCTTGCTCGAAAACGAGAACCAGGTTCAACGTCCGTCTTGTATCATTGCGCCCGCATGAACATCGAAGTCCGCAAGACAGACGACGTCGTCATCGTCGATTTCAAGGGGCGCCTGGCCGTCGGCGTCGGTGACGAAGTCCTCCCTCACGTGATCAGTGAACTGCTCGATGAAGGGGTCAAGAAGATCCTCCTCAACCTCTCCGATATGGACTACATCGACAGCAACGGCCTGGGCGAGCTGGTACAGAGCCTGAAGACGTCGAAGCGTTACGGCGCCTCGCTGCGTCTGCTCAAACCTCAGGACCGCGTGGCCAAGACGCTGCGGCTGACCAACCTGCTGCCGATGTTCAGCGTTTACGAATCCGAGTCGGACGCGCTGGAAGCATTCGCCTCCGCGTAGCTGCACGAGGCCGCGCGCTGCCGTCTGGCACTACGATTGCGGAGCGAGCTCGAGTTCACCGTGAAGATCTGGCCTGGCACTCCCTATCCCCTGGGCGCCACATGGGACGGCGTCGGGACGAACTTCTCTCTCTTCTCCGAGGTGGCCACTCGCGTCGAGCTGTGCCTGTTCGATGATGCGGAGAACGAGACCCGTAGCGACCTTCCGGAGACCACGGCGTTCATCTGGCACGGCTACGTCCCGAATCTGCACCCGGGGCAACTCTACGGATATCGGGTGCACGGCCCCTGGGAACCGGAACGGGGAAACCTCTGCAATCCCGCCAAGCTCCTGCTCGATCCCTACGGCAAAGCCGCCAACGGCCGGGTGGAATGGAACGAAGCGGTCTTCGGCTACCACTTCAACGATCCCGAAAATTCGAAGAACGATGCCGACAGCGCTCCGTACATGCCGAAGTCGGTGGTCATCAATCCGTTCTTCGACTGGCGCAACGACCGCAACCCGCGAATCGCCTGGCACCACACCGTGATCTACGAGGTTCACGTCAAGGGCTTCACGATGCGCCGGGCCGGTATTCCCGAGAGCATCCGCGGAACGTATCTCGGCATCGCCCATCCGGCGTCGATCAAGTACCTGAAGTCGCTCGGCGTCACCGCCATCGAGCTCCTGCCGGTGCATCAGTTCATCCACGACAAGAACCTCGTCGATCGAAATCTGCGCAATTACTGGGGATACAACTCCATCGGATATCTGGCACCGCACCACGAGTACGCGTCGCTCGGCCACCGCGGACAGCAGGTGATGGAGTTCAAGCAGATGGTCAGGACGCTGCACGACGAGGGCATCGAAGTGATCCTCGACGTCGTCTACAACCACACCGCCGAAGGCAATCACCTCGGCCCCACGCTGTCGATGAAAGGAATCGACAACGTCTCCTACTACCGGACGATGGAAGACAACCGGCGCTACTACATGGACTACACGGGCACCGGCAACAGTCTGAACATGCGCTCACCGCACGTCCTGCAGCTGATCATGGACTCGCTGCGCTACTGGCATCTGGAGATGCACGTGGACGGATTCCGCTTCGACCTGGCCTCCACGCTCGCGCGCGAGTTGCACGACGTCGACCGGCTGTCGTCGTTCTTCGATCTCATCCAGCAGGAGCCGTCCATCAGCCAGGTCAAGCTGATCGCCGAGCCGTGGGACGTCGGTGAAGGCGGCTATCAGGTCGGCAATTTCCCGCCGTTGTGGTCGGAGTGGAACGGCAAGTATCGTGACAACATCCGCGACTACTGGCGGGGCACCGATTACAGCCTCGAGGATTTCGCGAATCGCATCTGCGGCAGCTCCGATCTCTACGCCATGAACGGCCGCCGGCCTTACGCCAGCATCAACTTCGTCACCGCACACGACGGATTCACGTTGCGCGACCTGGTCTCCTACAACGAGAAGCACAACGAGGCCAACGGCGAGGACAACCGCGATGGAGCGAACGATAATCGCTCCTGGAACTGCGGCGTGGAAGGTCCCACCGACGATCCGGACATCAACGCGCGGCGCTCACGCCAGCAGCGGAACCTGCTGGCCACACTCTTCCTGTCCCAGGGCGTGCCCATGCTCCTCGGCGGTGACGAGATCGGCCGGACCCAGGGCGGCAACAACAACGCCTACTGCCAGGACAACGACATCTCCTGGTTCGACTGGGAGAACACCGACGACGACCTCACCGCCTTCATCGCCCGCGTGCTGCGCTTCCGCGCCCAGCACCCCGTCTTCCGCCGCCGGCGCTGGTTCATGGGCCGTCCGGTTCACGGCGCCGACGTCACCGACATCGGATGGTTCAAGCCCGACGGACAGGAGATGAGCAACCAGGACTGGCAGTCCGGCTTCGGACGGTCGATCGGCATCTTTCTCAATGGCAAAGCCATCCCCACCGTCGACAGCCGCGGCGACCCTATCGTCGACGACAGCTTCTACCTCCTGTTCAATGCTCACTACGAATCCATCGCCTTCAAGCTGCCGCGGGGAGCGTGGGGCGAACGCTGGACGAGAGTGCTGGACACGAACGAGCCGGTCCCCGATCTGCGCGACACAAAAGCCGTGAATGCGGGTGACGACGTCCACCTGCAGGCATACTCCTTGATGGTGCTGAAGCGCTTGCCGTAAATCACGGAATGACGTCATGCTGAAACTCGATCTTCAATCCACCGCTCTGGTTCTCATCGACCTGCAGCGCGGCATCGTGCAACGGCAGACCGGGCCGCACAGCGCCGCCGAGGTCGTCGCGCGCGCCACACGTCTCGCGGACCGTTTTCGTAAAGGCGGTCAGGTCGTGCTCGTGCACGTCATGTTCTCGGCCGATGGTCGGGACCGCCTGACACAGGAAATCGACGCCCCGCCCCCGGTGACCGGACCGCTCCCTCCCGACTACGGCGACATCGTGCCGGAGCTCGGACCGAAAGCAGGCGACATCGTCATCACCAAGCGGCATTGGGGAGCGTTCTACGGGACCGAGTTGGATCTGCAACTGCGCCGTCGCCACATCGATACGATCGTGCTCGGCGGGATCTCCACGAACTTCGGCGTGGAATCGACCGGACGCGCCGCGCACGAACATGGATACCGGCTCGTATTTGCCGAGGATGCCATGGCCGGCCTGAGCGCCGAAGCGCACGAGTTCGCGGTGAAGAACATTTTCCCGCGACTGGGACTGGTGAGATCGACGGACGACGTGCTCGACTCGCTGAATTGAGACGCTGGGTCGCTGGGTCGCTGGGTCGCTGGGTTGCCGGGTTGTTATGGCGACCCAGCGACCCGTAAAGTCAGCGCGCGGTGATCGTCACGCGTCCGTAGCCGGTCCGGGCACCGTATCGATCGTAGACGGCCACCGAGATCGTCTGCGTGCCGGGACGAACGATGAGCGCTGTCGAGTGCGCGAACGGTTTCTGCTTCACCTGTTCGAGCGCGACGGCCGGGAACTTCACGGGCTGGGTCTGCTTGCCGACCTGCGACAACGCGCCATCTTCCGCCGCTGTGAGAAAGTAGACCGTGTACTCGCCGGCGAGGTTGTCCCCTTCCGGCAGATACGTGAGCGATGATGGAAACGTCACGATCAGACTCACCTTGAACAGTCCGTGCTCGAACGCTTCCACCTTCTCCGCCTTGATCTCGACGGGGAAGTCGCCCTTGAGCGAGGAGTGAAAGGCGTTGGCCACGACGCGATCGCCGGCCTGCTCGTCGGCCGTTTTGAGGGCGTAGCCGTGCCGGGAGCGCGCCACCAGGCCGGGCTTCTTCACCTTCACCGTGATCGAATGGTCCGCGCCGCCCTCCGCGGAGGGTTTGTATCCGAGCGAGTAGTAGGACCCGAGGTCGCGAGAGATGTTGTTGAGTGCCAGTGCGAAGTTGTGGGAGCCGCTCAGCACCGTCCCGCCCGTGTTCGCGGCGAGCTTCGTCATCGAGAAGTACGAGTTGGTCTGCTGCGTGAACTCGACCTCAGGATCGGGCAGCGACTCCATGGAGCCCGCGGTGGCGTCGCGGCTGCGATCGAGGGCGTCGAGCATGTACAGCGTCACGCCGTTGGCGTTGGCGTTACGCGCCAGCTTGAGGATGTCGTCTGTCGTGTTGAAACCGGTCTCGCGGACCACCGCCGGCATGGTGCTGCCGCGCGGCATGAACCCATTGAAGAGGCCGTCGACGAGTTGGAACACGTCGAGACCGGGCCGCTCCTGCAGCTCGCCGCCCACGAAGATCAGGATCTTTCTCCCCTCCACGCCGCTGAGCATCGAAACAGACTGCGTCATCGACTTGAGAAGAAGCATCTCGGTCTGGCGCATCCACTCCGCGTACGAGCGCGCGGCGCTGACCGCGGCGGAGTAGGCATCGGCCATTCTCATCCGCCCCTCGCGCGCCGCGGCCAGCATCGACTGGGCCTCGGACATGACGTTCGCACGCAGCACAGGAATCGCGGAGGCCGAGGCGCCATACCGGCGGGCGTCCTCGAGCGCCCTCTTGACCGAGGCGTAGTCCGTTGTGAATTGCTGGACAGTCTCGAAGTGCCGGTTCCACGTGGCGATCATGGCGTCGTCCCCCGGCCGCATCAGGGAGACGAGCGATTTCTCGATCGAGTCGATGACCTGATTGCGGCGGATCGGATCGATCGACGAATTGTCGATGAAGACGACGATGCTGCGTGGCACGTCGTGGCGTACGACCGTCTCATCCGTCCCGGCCGATGGTTGTGCGCCGGCCGCCTCGGGGGTCTGGCCGCGGACTTCGTAGAAATTCGTAATCGGCTGCAGCTTCCTGTTCTCGTAGACTTCGAAATCGTCGCGGGTTAGTCCGCTTACGGGATGACCCTCCCGGTCCGTGACCACGACGTCGACATTGGCGACGCGCACCTCGATGGTCTCGCCGATCTGCGCGGCCAGCGGCGTAGCGAAGAGGGCCGCCACGACAACGGAAGCCCGCAGTCCATTGCACACATCCGTATTGTCGCCTACCCTAGCCGCGAAACGCGTTCACGCCACGAGACGTCACAAGACAGACATGAAGAAGCCGCTGATCCAGGCCGTCCTCCTAGTCGCCGCTGCTTTCGTGCTGGCGATCGCCGCCAACGCCTTCGCCTCGCGCGACCGCAGACTCGTTCTTCCCGGGTATTACCCGGGCGCGACGCAGGTGCCGATGCACGTTTCGAATGAAGGACCTGCGCCCTCGCCTGTCGTGCCGCCCGCTGCCGCCACCACCGCGACCACCACCACAACCGTCACGACGTCGAGCGCCGCCGAGGTCGCCGTCCCGGCGCTGGCCGAGCCGCAGAAGCCGGAGCCGCCGAAGATCGTGACGGCGCCGCCGCCGTCCCACACCGAGGTGACGAAGCCGCAAACAAAACCGCAGCGAGAATTCGCTCCCCATCCGGACAAGCCGTACATCGAAGTCGACGGCGACGACGCGGCCGCGCTGCACGCCCAGGGCGCACTGACACTCGACGCACGCCGCACGTCGATCTACGAAGACGGCCACATCGCCGGCGCGCGTCCGTTCCCGGTCTGGGAATCCGACATCGACGAGAAAGTCAACAAACTCTACGAAGAGCGGAGTGACCCCCGCGAGCAGTTGAAGCCGATCCTCATCTATTGTTCGGGCGGCGACTGCGAAGACTCGCACATGCTCGCGCAGAAGCTCTGGGGCATCCAGTTCAACAACGTCTACGTGTACAAGGACGGATTCCCGGACTGGCAGAAGCGCGGCGGCGCGATTCACAAGGGAAGCAAGCCTTGAAGATCCTCACCCATCCCTGGCTGACGATCCGCGTGCAGCTCGCCCTCGGTGCGATCTTCATCTTCGCGTCGGTGCCGAAGATCGTGGACCCGCCGTCGTTCGCGCACATGATCTACAACTACCGGCTGTTGCCGGCGGGACTCATCAACATCAGCTCTCTGGTGATGCCGTGGATTGAGCTTCTGTGCGGCCTGGCCCTCGTGATCGGCGTGTGGCGCAAGGCGGCCCTCGGCATCATCACCATTCTGCTGGTCGTATTCATCGCCGCCATCTCGGTGAATCTCGCGCGTGGCAACGCCATCGACTGCGGCTGCTTCAACGTCAGTCTCGCCAACCGGACCATCGAACAGCGGCTGGGCGACATGCGACTGGACATCTTCCGCGACCTCGGCATGCTGCTGATGGCGGCGCAGGTCTGGTTCGGAATTCGGGATTCGAAGGTGGGCAACTCCGGCCCAGGCGCGAATCCCGAATGACGGATCGCCAGCCTGAACATACAATCCTCCTCCGTGGAGGATCCTGATGCGCACTGCCGTTGCGATGCTGTGCCTGTCGATCTGCGCGATGACCGTCTCTGCCGCTGAAATCATCCGACTCGACAAGCTGAAGAAAGACGAAGTCGTCGACGGCTTCCGCGTCGCTGCCGTCTACCTCAACGATACCGATCAGCCCATGGGCGCGCGCTTCGTCCATCGCCGCAGCGGTTTCACGCTCGATCTGCTGCAGATCGAGTCTGTACCGCAGGGGTACACGTGGGTCCACAGCATTCCCGTCTCCGACCAGGGCGAGCCGCACACGCAGGAGCACCTGCTCCTGGGAAAGGGAACGAAGGGGCGATCGTTCGCCAGCCTGGACACGATGTGGCTGTCGGGCTCGACGGCGTTCACACAGCAGTGGCGGACGAACTACCCGTTCAACACCGCCGCCGGTCCCGACGTCTTCTTCAATCTGTACGCGCGCCAGCTCGACGCCCTCCTGCATCCGAACTACACCGACGAGGAGATCCGGCGCGAGGTGCGCAACTTCGGCGTCACCGAAAACCCCGATCACACGTTGCGGCTCGAGGAGAAGGGCAGCGTCTACAACGAGATGACCAGCTCCAGCGGCAATCCGTACCGTGTGCTCTTTCGAGCCGCGAACCATCTCGTCTACGGCAATCACCATCCTCTCTCGTACAACTCCGGCGGCGAGCCATCTGGAATCCGAACCATGAAGCCGCAGGACATCCGGGCCTTCCACAAGGACAACTACTACCTCGCCAACATGGGAACGATTGTGGCGTTCCCGAAGAGCGTGCCGGTCGAGACGATCCTCACGAGAACCGGCGCCATTCTCGACAACGTGGAACCGCGGCGCGATGACCGGACGCCGAGGCCTGGCCAGTCGCTCGACAAACTGCCGAAGCCGGAGCCGGCGGCAGCGGGAACGATCGCGTACGGTGAGTACCCCAATCGCAACGACCAGCAGCCGAGTCCGATGGGAGTGTGGTGGCAGGCTGAACGCGATCTCGACGCCAACGACGAAGTGCTGGCCGGGCTGTTCTTCGACAATGTCGCCGGCGATCCGACGACGAACCTGTACAAGCTGTTCATCGACAGCAAGACCCGCAGGATGGACATCGGCGCGAAGCAGATCTTCAACAAGGTCAGCGACGTCGGCGGCGATCCCATCTACATCGTGCTGGCGGACGTGGCGCCGGCGAACTTCACCGACGAGAAACTGGCGGCGGTGCGCGGCATCATCGTCGACGAGATCAAACGCATCGCCGCCCTTCCGGACGGCTCACCGGAGCTGAAGGAATTCAACGATCGGGTGGCCAGCCGCATCGTCGAGCTCAAACGCGATCTGGCGAAGTTCGTGAACACGCCGCCCGGCTTCGGCTTCCGCAACAGCGGCTCGGCCTGGGCCGACCAGCTGTTCGATCTCGAGAAGACCGGCACGTTCAAGCGCTCCGTCACGCTCAAGCCGCAGATCGAGCTCGTGGAGAAACTGCTGGCCACGAAGAAGAACTTCTGGGGCTCGTACCTGGCGAAGTGGCACATCACCGATCGCATGCCGTACGCGGTCGCGGCGCGCCCCAGTCCTGCCCTGCTGCAGCGCGAGGAGTCCGAGCGCATCGCCCGCGCCAACGCCGAAGCGGCGCGGCTGTCGACGACGTACGGACTGGCCAACGAGCAGGAGGCCATCAAGCGCTATCACGCCGAGTACGACAAGGCCACCAGTCAGATCGAAGAGCAAGCGAAGAAGATTACGCCTCCCGAGTTCACGAAGTCGCCGCCGATGACGCTCGACGACCGGCTGTACTACGACGCCCGCTCGCTCGATGGCGGCGTGCCGCTGGTGGTCTCGCAGTTCGACAATATGACCAGCGGCATGCTCGGTCTGGCTTTGCGACTCGACGGCGTTCCTCGCGAAGGCCTTCGCTACGTCTCGCTGCTGCCGGCGCTGCTCACGCGCGTGGGCGTCATCGAAGACGGCAAGCCCGTGTCGTACGACGAGATGACCGAGCGTATGCGCAAGGAGATCCTGGCGCTCCAGTCGGTTTTCTCCACGAACGCGCGGACCGGGCGCGTGGAGCTGGTGGTGCGTGGCTCGGGAATCGGTGAGGCGGAGATGAACCGCGCCATCGAATGGATGAACCTCGTGCTCATCCATCCCGACTGGCGGCCGGAAAACCTCTCGCGGATCCGCGACGTGGTCGATCAGTCCCTCAGCTCTCTGCGCAACACCACGTCCGGATCCGAGGAATCATGGGTCGGCAATCCCGCCACCGCCTATCGCATGCAGTTCAATGCCCCGTTTCTGGCCGCGGACTCCTTCCTCACGCGCGAGCACAACGCTTTGCGCCTGCGATGGCTGCTGAAGGAACCGGCGCCCGGCGACGCCGCCGCGCTGGTGTCGTTCTTCAATCAACTGGCGGACAGCGGCAAAGCGATGAATCGCACCGATCTCCAGGCCCTTCTGGCGAAGACTCCCGACAATCTCTCCGCGACCGCGGCGCCGATTGCGCAGGACGCGCTCAAGGATCTCGATCTCGAGCTGATCAACATTCCCGACAGCAGCCTGTCCATGGATTTCGCTTATCTGTGCGGCGCCATGCGCGACGATCTGCTCACTCCGGCCGCGGATGCACTGGCCAGACTCGACGAGGTCCGCCGCTCGATTCTCTCCAGCACCGGCGCAAGGATGTACATGGTGGGATCGACCGCGCTCGAAGACGCGGTCATGCCACGGGTGAAAAGTGTCGCCGCGGGTCTTCTCCCCGCCGGCAGCCAGGCCCGTCTGCAATCACCCGCTGGATCGACGCGGCCGCTCATCGACTCGCGGCTGCTGCAGCGTGATCCCACTGCCATCAATCCCGTTTACGTCGGTCTTCTCGCTCCGAATATGAAGGGCGGCGTGATCCTCACGTCCGTGCCCGGCGTGCAGTACTCCGATGTGAACGATCGCCAGAAGCAACTCGATTTTCTCGCCTCGCGGTTGCACGCCGGCTACGGCGCACACGGCATCTTCCTCAAGACGATCGGCGCAGGCCTGGCCTACTCCAACGGCCTGCGGGCCTCGGTCGCCTCCGGCCGCATGGGTTACTACGCCGAACGCACGCCCGAGCTGCCGCAGACCGTCCGCTTCGTGGTCAACGAGCTGAAGTCCGCGCCGCGCGATCCGAAGCTCGCCGACTACGCCGTGGCACAGGTGTTCGGCGAGTTCCGCTCGGCCGCTACGTACGAGAACCGCGCGGAAGGAATGGCCGCCGATCTCGCCGACAACCAGCCGCCCGAGGAAGTGCGCGCGTTCCGCCAATCCATTCTCGAGCTGCGCAAGGATCCGAACCTCGGCAACGAGCTGTTCGACCGAAAGGACGCCGTGTACGGCCGGTTCATCCCCGGCTACAACGTCAAAGCTGCGGACGTGCCGGACGGCATCTACTTCGTGATCGGCCCGGACAAGCAGCTCGATGCCTGGGACGAATACGTGAAGAGCGTAGACGGAGCCATGCTCTATCGATTGTACGGAAGAGATTTCTGGATGCCGTAGGAAGCAGCACTCTACTTTTCGCTGCCGTCACAGGCACCGAGATACTTCCCAGCGAACTTCTGCGTCATCTCTATCTCGCCCATTTTCATGTGGGCCTCGCCGTCGTACGACTCGGAGCTGAAGGTGATCTTCCCCTCGCCGGTCGTGTTCTCTTTCTCGCAAACCACTTTCCACGTCACCGTGTTGCCGCTGAGGTTGTAGTCGCTGATCTTGCAGTCGTCGCCCTTGCTTCCCTTTGGCGGCTCGGGGCGTTCGGCCTGCTCCTCGGTCACGCACTTGGTGATGGTCACCGGCGGCAACTTCATCGGGATGTTCGGCATGTCCATGGTGATGGTGATCTGCCATTTGCCGGCCTTCATGGGACTCCTGGCCTCGGCCGCGAGCAGCGGGGTGGTCAGCGCGAGCACGAGAGTACAGAGCGCAAGGGTACGCAATCTCATGGTTTCTCCTTTTCGGCGAATGATAGCGGTTTCTACGGTTTCACCCACGCCGCGAAGGTCATCTGACCGTTCTCGATCCGGATGATGGCCACGGGCTTGATGGGATCGCGTGTCGGACCCATCGTGATCGTGCCGGATACACCCTGGTAGTCGCTCGTCGAAGCGATGGCATCGCGGACCTTCTGACCGTCCAGCGATCCGGCCTTGCGGATGGCCGCCGCCAGGATCTGCATGGCGTCATAACCGAGGGCCGCATTGGCCTCGGGGTTCCTGCCGGAGCGCTTGCGGATCTCGGTGACGAACTTCTGAACCACCGGCCGTGGGTCACCGACGAAGTAGTGATCGGAAAAGTACGAGTTGTCGACGGATTTGCCGCCGATCTGAATGACCGTCGGTGAATCCCATCCGTCACCGCCGACGAACGGCACGGTGATGCCGGAGTCGCGCGCCTGGATGGCGATCTGGCCGACGTCGGTGTAGAAACCGGGAAGGAACAAGACATCCGGCCGGGCCGCTTTGATCGTGGTGAGCTGAGGGCGGAACTCGGTATCGCCTCCTGAGTAGCTCTGTTCGGCCACGACCTTGCCGCCCATGGCTGTGAATTCCTTCGTGAAGAACTCGGCCAGGCCGACGGAGTAGTCGTTCTTCCGGTCGACGAGAACGCCGGCCGTTTTTGCGTGCAGATTGTCGTGAACGAACGAGGCCAGCGCCTTGCCCTGATAGGGGTCGGTGAAGCAGACGCGGAAGATGAAGTCGCCCTTCTGCGTGACGGCCGGATTCGTCGACGACGGGGAAATCATGGGGATCCTGCTGGACTGGCAGATCGGCGCCGCGGCCAGGGACTGATTGGACGAGTTCTCTCCGAGGATAGCCACGACGCTGTTGCTGGTGATGAGCTTCGTCACCACCGAGGCCGCTTCCTCCGCTTTGCCCTGGTCGTCCTCGATGTAGAGGTGGACCTTGCGGCCGAGGATTCCGCCGGCGGCGTTGATCTGATCGGCGGCGAGCTGCTCGCCCTGCACCGTGGCCGTCCCGAACGCTGCCTCCGGCCCGGTGAGCGCCGCGTACACACCGATTGGAATTTCGGCGCTCTGACGCGCCGTTTGCGATTCGCGGCCGGCCTGGCAGCCAACAACCGCCAAGGCGACGGCTACAAGCAATTTACGCATGCGATTCTCCCGCGCCGCAGCTAGAATGCGCGCGCCATCAAGGACACGAGAGTCTAACTGAAAGGATCCACCGCTTCATGCAGGCCAACGATATTCGCAAAGGCATCGTGATCATGTTCAACGGAGACCTCTGCCGGGTGATGGAGTTCCGCCACCACACCCCCGGCAATCTCCGGGCGATGGTGCAGGCTAAACTGCGCAATCTTCGGACAGGCAACCAGTTCGAGCATCGCTTCAGGTCACAGGACCCAATCGAGCCTGCCTACATCACCCAGCACGAGATGGAATACCTCTACTCCGACGGGCAGGCCCACCACTTCATGAACACCGAGAACTACGAGCAGGTGGAGATCAGCGAGGACGATCTCGGTGATGCCGCGTCGTGGCTGGCGGCCGGACTCAAGCTGCAGGTGCAGTTTCACGATACGCGGCCGATCGGCATCGAGCTGCCGAAGACGCTCAAAGCGAAGATCAAGACCACCGAGCCGATGGTGAAAGGCGCCACCGCTTCCGCATCGTACAAACCGGCCACGCTCGAAAACGGGGTGGTCGTGCAGGTCCCCCCGTTCGTGACCGACGGCGAAGAGATCATCGTCGATCCGACCGACAACCGCTATCTGGAGCGGGCGAAGTGAACGAGGCCTCAGGCCTCGGGCCTCAGGCCTCGGACCCGCCCTCCAGGGTTAACCCGAGGCCCGAGGCCCGAGGCCCGAGGCCTGCTGTTATCGCCACGGTCAACTTCCTCTGTCCTCACTGCGGTCGCCGTCTCTCACGCGACGGGGAGGCACGCCCGTGCCACTACTGCGGTGCTGCCTCGACGGTCAGCGCTCCTTCCGCCGAAGCGGTGATCTCGAGCTGTGCGGCGTGCGGTCACGAGGAGCTCTACTTCCAGAAGGACTTCAACCGCGCCACCGGAATCGCGCTCGTCGTGGCCGGCGCGGCGTTCGTCCCCTGGACGATCTGGCCGCTCATCGGTGTGACCGTGCTCGACTACGTGGTCTGGCGCTTTGTGAAGAACGTGATCGTCTGCTATGAGTGCCAGGCCGTGCACCGCGGGTATCGCGAGAATCCGGCCATCAAGCCATTCGATCTCGTCATTCACGATCGTCACGTATATGGCCAGGCGCCGCCGGGCGCGGAAGAGGGCCACCGCTGAGGCTCGGGCCTCGGGCCTCGGATCAGAGCCGCTGCTCGGTGGTCGCATCGAAGAGATGCAGACCGTCGAGCTCGATGACCAGATCGACGGCGTCGCCCAGTCGCGGCGTGTTGTGCGCATCGAACGAAGAGACCAGCGTGCCCTCACCGACCCGGGTGTGCACGACCGCCTCGTGTCCGATGGGTTCGACCATGTCGACGATGCCGTGCACCGTGGCCGTCCTGCCGCGCGCCGGGGTGGACGGCTCCAGGATGTTCTCCGGGCGGATGCCCACGCGCACAGCGCCTTCGCTCGCGCCGGGCGGGGCCGGCAGCGTGAACCCCGCGGCGCGTAGCGTGCCTCCGCTCATCACGGCGTCGAAGAAATTCATCGGCGGCGTGCCGATGAACTGGGCGACGAAGACGTTGGCCGGTTTATCGTAGACCTCCAGCGGTGTCCCCACCTGCTGGATCTTCCCTTCCCGCATCACGGCGATCCGGTGTCCCATCGTCATCGCCTCGATCTGGTCGTGCGTGACGTAGACCGACGTGGTGGCCAGCCGCTGCTGCAGTTTCGTGATCTCCGCGCGCATCTGCCCGCGCATTTTGGCGTCGAGGTTCGAGAGCGGCTCGTCGAACAGGAATACCGCCGGGTTGCGCACGATGGCCCGGGCCACGGCCACTCGCTGGCGCTGCCCGCCCGAGAGCTGTTTCGGCTTGCGATCGAACAGAGGGTCGATGCCCAGGATCTCGGCGGCCTGTTTGACGCGGCGGTCCATCTCCGGGCGGGGAGTCTTGCGCATGCGCAGGCCGAACTCGATGTTCTCGCGCACGCTCATGTGCGGATAAAGCGCATAGTTCTGAAAGACCATGGCCGTATCGCGGTCCTTCGGCTGCAGATCGTTGACCACGCGGTCGCCGATCCTGATCTCGCCTTCCGAAATCTCCTCCAGCCCGGCGATCATCCGCAGCGCCGTCGACTTCCCGCATCCCGATGGTCCGACCAGCACCATGAACTCGTGATCCTCGACGGCGAGGTTCATGTCTTCGATGACCGAAACGCTGCCAAAACGCTTGGCTACGTGAAGGAAGGTGACGGACGCCATCGGCCCGCGACTCTATCAAAGATATGATCGCCGGCCATGAACTGGAGCGAGGCCCAGCAACTCCATGCCGACGCCGCGGCCGAGCTGTCGTCGGTGGCCGGGAAGGTTCCCGCGGAGAAATGGCTGGTCGTTCGCGCCGGCAGCAAGTGGGCGCCGGCGGATGTGCTGGAGCACCTGAGCCTCACCTACGACGTGGCCCTCCGGGAGCTTGCCGGCGGCGCGGGCATGGCCATACGCACGAAATGGTGGCAGCGGCTCTATCTGCGGTGGACGGTGATGCGTACGCTGCTCGGTCGAGGCATCTTTCCGCAAGGGGCGCCGGCGCCGCGCGAGGTCAGGCCGGCGCGCACGGATCTCGATCAGGCGGCAGCCATCGCCCGCTTTCGCGATCGTGCCGCCGCATTCACCGCGGCGGTCGCCGTGAGTGAGAGCTCGCACTTCACTCACGCCTACTTCGGACGGATGAACATGCGCGACGCTCTCCTGGTGTGCGCGCGGCACATCCAGCACCATCAGAAACAGTTGCCCTCGAGTTGAGCTTCGGTCAGCGCCGCGGTCGAGCCATCGCTTTGTTCATCGGGTTCTCGACCTTTGTGTAACCGGCCGGAACCTCCCATGCCGATGACGGAATCGGACCGCGCCGCACTTCGGTCACCTCGGTCGACGTAACCGATTTGTGCCCCATGAGATCGATGGTGGTGGTGTTCGCCAGCGGAAACCCCTTCATCTTCTTGAACTGTTCCTGCATGTCGGCCGCACTCTTCGCCATCGGCCCCATCGCGCTCATGACGCTCTTCATGCTGTCGGCGAACCCGCGGTACATCGTCCAGGCCTGAGCCGGAAACTTCAACTCCTCCGTCAGGCACTCCTCGGTCGTCGAGACGCGGCCCATGCTCACCTTCCAGTTCTCGCACGTGTAACCGGCGATCTTGCGCGTGGTGCCCGACTTGCTCACATCGAACTTGAACATGCTCATGGCCGCGTCCATCCGCTCCCGCTGTTCCGGCGGCATGTTCTTCATCTTTTCCTGCGCCTGCTTCATCTCCGGGCTGTTCATCTGCTCACGCATCCGGGCGGCCATGGCATCCATGTCCTCACGGGTGATGACGTAGTAGGTCTTCTTCTTGCCGTCGAGCGTGGTCATCTGTCCCGACTTCAAGTCGACGATCGTCTCGCGGCCGTCGCCCTGCGACATGCGGACGTGATCGCTGGCGATGTAGCTGACGGCGGTCCCGGCCGGAGCGCCGTCTTTCGTGACCTTCGAGACGATGGTCAGATCCTGGGCCAGCGCGGGGACGGTGAATGAAAGCAACAGCACAGCGAGAGCCCGGTTCCTGATTTTCATCGAATCTCCTGAGGTACGTACCACATCGATGGTGGAGTGATGACTATACGCCGGTCCGCTCACACCGGCAGGTGCACGATCGCCGACAGCCACCCTCCCAGCACTTCGCCGATCACCACCGCCACCACATCGACGTAGAGGATCCCGGTCGCCGCCATGGTCGAGCGGATCTTCACGGTCCCCCACACCATCGGAAACAGGAGCAGAGGGCCGCACAGGCCCCATCCCGCGCGCATCCAGAAGAAGATGCCCTGGCGGACCGCTACCTCGTGCCACGCTCCCCCTGCCAGAATCGCCGTAACGACCAACAGTAACTTGGCGACGGCTGCCACGAGCGTGGCGATGGTCAGCCGCTTCAGCGGATCGATGGGCATCCCGCGCACCACGAGATACCAGTGACCGAGCGTCATGGCCAGACCCACGCTTCCAAGCAGGGCCACCGTCGACAGGGATCCGAGGGCCGACCAGATCATCGTCGATGGATGAACGGCGGCGTCCCAGGCCGCGATCGACGCCAGCACATAGGCGATCCCCAGCAACAGCGCGGAGAGCCGGAATACGGTCCGCTTCGGATAGCGCAGCACGAACCAGACGACAGCCGTCAGCACGAGCGCGGCCGCATCGAAACTCGCCAGACGCTGCCGGCCGGCGCCGAGGTGCGCGGCGATCGCCACCACCGCGAGCACGCCGCTGACGATCAGCACGAGCCGGTAGAACTTCACCCCGGCGTTGCGCCGGCCGACGAGCGGAAGAAAGAGAAGAAGGCCAGTGGCGAGCTCGATCGTGAAGAGAGCGAGCAGCACGTCAGTTCACGACTTCGCTGGCGCGCACGAAATGGAATCCGCGCGCGCGAAGAAGGGGCACTTCCGCCTCCAGAACGCGCAGCGTCACGTCGTGCGGATGTCCGATGCCGATGGCCACTCCCTTGCTCTTCGCTGCCGCCGACAACAGCGCCAGCTGCTTCCTCACGCCCGCATCGGTCAGAACATCGTCGAGAAAGACCTGCCGCGTGGCCGTCCTCACATTCAGTTCCCGCGCCACCTCCGCCGCGATCGAGCGGCCACCCGTTTTCGAGTCGATGAAATACATTCCCTGTGGCAGAGCGCGCATGACGTCGGTCATCACCCGCCGGTCGGCGGTGGCCAGCGATCCCATGTGGTTGTTGACTCCGCGCGCGTGCGGCACCGCGGCGATGTTCTCGCGCGTGGTGCTGGCGATCTCACCGTCAGACATCGACGTCAGCACCGCGTGCGGTCCCGGCGAGATTCTGCCGTCCCGCGGCTGCATCGGCAGATGACAGAGGATCTCGAAGCCTCGCTCGTTCAGTTGTTCCGCCGCCTCCGATCCTCGCGTCGAATTCGGCAGCACGGCGAAGTTGAAGTTGGGATCGATGGCCATGGCCCGATCGAGATGCTGACCGCCATAGCCGACGTCGTCGATGATGATGACGATGGCGGGGGCCGGTGGCTTGGAAGCCTCGGTCCCCGGGCCTCGGTCCTCGGTTCTCGGTTTGGGTTGAGGTCGCGGGACAACCGAGGCCCGAGGCCCGAGGCCCGAGACCTTGTTCACCGCCGGCTTCGAGGAACGGAGGAACAGCAGCCAGCAGGCGATCAGAAAGAGTCCGACGATGGGAACGGCGGTCAGGGCCGCGATCGTGCGGAACGAAGTGCGCCGAGTCCCCTCCCTGCCAGGCATTCGCTGGCTGGATTTTACGCCGCTTTCTTCACGGCCGCCGGTGCGGGCTCTCCGAACAACGCCAGCGCCTTTTCGAGGATCAGATCAGGCTGGTTCGCTTTTGCGGCCGAGTTCTTGTCTTTCGGATCGCGCAGCGCCAGAGAGGTCAGGTCCACCAGGACGTCGGGACGCACACCGGCTTCCTTGATCGGCTTCATGTCCGGTGTCGTGTAATGCGCGACGGTCATGTAGACGCCGCCGCCGCTGGGCAGGGGGATGAAGCGCTGCACGATCGACTTGCCGTACGTCGTCACGCCGACGACTTTGCCGCGGTTGTTGCCGCGAATGGCGGCGGCGAAGATCTCCGCGCCCGACGCCGTCGATGGATCGGTCAGCACCTCGACGTCACCGTCATACACGGTGGCTCGATCGGCCTGCCAGCGCTTCGGCTCCACTTTCCGCCCCTCGATCGACGTGATGAGACCGCCGGCGAGCAGATCGTCGGCGGAAGCGATCGCCTCGTCGACATCACCGCCGGCGTTGCCCCGCAGATCGACGATCAGCTTGCGCGCACCGTCCTTGCGGATCTTCTCGAGCGCGGAGCGGAATTGCCCCTCGCTTCCTTTTTCGAAGTAGGGAATCCGGATGTAGGCCACCGCACCGTAATGATTCGTCTCCAGCGGCACGGGGTGATACGCCGCGGGCTGGATGGTGAATTCGTCGCGGTGGGTCTGTCCACCGCGCAACACCTGCAGGTGTATCGCCTTGTTCGCACGCAGCGCCTGACGCATCTGCCAAACGGCCATCTTCTGCGTCGGTGCGCCGTCGATCTTCTCGATGAAGTCGCCGCGCTCGATGCCCGCCTTCGCCCCGGGGGAATCAGCGATGGCAGTGATCACGTACGCGTAACCGAAGCGCTTCGTGACTACGAGTCCGATGCCGTTGTCCTCGTTCTCGACGAACGACTTGTAGGTGGCCATCTGTGTCGGCGGAACGTAGTAGCTGAATTCATCGACCGCATCGGTGACGCCGGAGAAGGCGCCGTCCATCAGCCTGTCCGACGACACGTCCTCGACGTAGTTGCTGCGAACCAGATCGAACACCTCGGAAAAGATGCTCAGGTATCGATAGACGTTGTTCTTCTGCGTGGCCTGCCCGAAGACGGCGCCCCCGATGAGGAACACCAGCAGCGCGCTGGAAACAGCGACAAAGGCGATCTTTCTTTTCGTCATCAACGCAACCATTTCTGTGGATCCTCGGGGTGATTATCCTGCCGGATTTCGAAGTAGAGGTAGCCGCCGTTCGCGTCTTCGCCCTCGCCCACGCCTGCAATCGGCTGACCAGTGCTGATCCGATCTCCGACTGCAACCAGTGGTCCGGCGATGTTTCCGTAGAGCGAGAAGACGCGATTGCCGTGGTCGAGAATGATCAAGTTACCGTACCCTTTGAACCACTGCGAGAAGAGAACTGTTCCCTGAAACACCGCCCGCACCTCGGTGCGGGCGGCCGCCGCGATTTTGAGGCCGTTGTTCATCGTATAGGTTGAAAACTTCGGGTTACGCTGCCTTCCAAACCGCTCCACGACCTCGCCGTCGACGGGCCAGGCCAGCGCACCGAGGTACGTGCGGACGTCGGAGGAAGGGGCGATCGTGGGCGCCTGCGCCGAAAGCACGCCCACCAGGCGCTGCAGCCGTCGCGCCTTCTCCTCGAGCTCGGCGAGCTGCTGCGCCGATCCGCTCTCCTGCTTCTCGAGCTCGGCCAGGACGCGCTCTTTCTCCGCGTAGGACGCCGCGACGGCGCGCCGGCGCTCCTCGATCACCCGGGCCAGCGCGGCCAGCTCCTGCTGCCGCTTGGCCAGCGCGATCTTCTCCAGGTCGAGTTGGCGCCTGGTGGTCTGGAACCGCGTGATCATGCGCGAGTCGTGGGTGACGAGAAAGCTGAGCATCGAGATCGCCGCTCTCGGGTCGTGCCGCTGGTCGAGCGACATCAGGATGCGCAGATAGCTCAGCCCCCCGAGCTGATAGAGCGCCACCAGACGCTTGCGCAGATGCTGCTTCTGCAAGGTAATCCTGACGGTCAGTTCGGCGATCTGCGCTTCGTCGTTGGCGCGCTCGACGTCGACGCGCTGCCTGGTCTGGGTGGCGATCTCCAGCTCGCGCGAGTGGATGTCCAGCTCGAGATCCGCAGCCTCGAGCTCCTCGCGGATGTTCGTGGCCTGGCGGTGGACGACGTCGAGACGCTGCCTGAGCCTGGCGATCTCGCCGCGGATGCGATCCAGATCCTCGTTGCTGGCGGGAGCAGGCGCCTGGGCCAGAAGGAGCATGGTTGCGGCAGCCGCGATCATCACAATCACCAGGCCTCGGGCCTCGGGCCTCGGGCCTCGGTTCCCGTCCATCCGAGGCCTAAGCAGCGAACTCTGCCAGCGCACGCTTCGCCGCTTCCTGCTGTGCCTCTTTCTTCGAAGAGCCCTCGCCGCGCGTCGACAGGCTGCCCACGCGCACCTCCACGATGAACGTCTTGTCGTGGTCGGGACCGACTTCACCGATGACGTTGTATTCCGGCAGCGGGAACCCCTTCCCCTGCGCGAGCTCCTGTAGCGCCGTCTTGTAATCCTGGAAAAGCAGGTCCTCCTCGTCGATGGACTGGATGTCGGCGAGGAAAGACTGCTCGATGACACGCCGGGCCGCGTCGATGCCGCCGTCGAGATAGATCGCCGCGAGCATGGCCTCGTAGAGGTTGGCGAGCAGCGAGTCTTTCCTGCGGCCGCCGGTCTTCTCCTCACCGACGCCGAGCAGAATCACGTCGCCCATGCCGAAGTGGCGGGCCTTCGCGGCCAGGCTCGTGGCGCTGACGAGGTAGGCCTTCATCTTCGAAAGCGCGCCCTCATCGAGCTCGGGAAAGTGGCGGAACAGCATGTCGCCGATCACGAAGCCCAGCACCGAGTCGCCGAGGAATTCGAACGTCTCGTTGTGACGGACGTCCCCCTGCCGGGCCTCGTGCGAATACGACTTGTGCGTGACCGCGCGTGTGAGCAGGTCGCGCCGCTGGAAGGTATAGCCGATGCACCGCTCGAATTCGGGTAGATCCACGTGTTGCGAAAAGTATAACGGGCGTTCTCAGCGCACGGCGAACGGCACGGTCGTAACGTTCTTCGTCCCTGCCTCACCGACGTGCAACGTCAGAACGTAATCGCCGGGCGGAAGTGAGGGCGGCGTGAAGTCGAGCAACAGCTTCGCCGAGCCGTCGGGTGCCATGGATCGCGTGGCAACTGTAACCGGTGTCTGGCGGCCGGCGATGTCGCCGACAACGCTCAATTTGTTCGACGCTGGACGCGCGACGTAGAGTCCTATGCGTGAGGCAACGCCGGGATGCAGCACCGGACCGGCGAACGGCACAAGCATCGCGCCATCGATCGCAAACGGGTACTCGTGTGGGACGCCCTGCCGATCGGGCGGCTTGACGGGGACCCATTCCCCCGGCCGATCGTCGATGACCGAACCGCCAAGCACCGCGGCCTGATCGTAGGCAGGGACATCGATCGTGGTGACGTTGTAACCATAGATCGGCTCCGCTCCGGCGCGAACGAGGGTGCGTACCGAATACCGTGCGGGCGGCAGCATCAGCGTCTCGTAGATGCGAATGCCGTGTTGTTGCAGGCGATCGCGGAGCTTGTTGACGTCGAGCGCGACTGGCTGGTGTACGAAGTCGACAATGGTGTCGTGCTCGTCGAACGCGTAGATGAACACTTCACTTTGAATCCTGTTGTCACGAGCCACGCGAATGAGCGACTTGCCATCGATCTCGACGATCACCGGCACCTGGGCTCGTCCGTCCGACCGAGGAAACGGCATCGCCAGCGAGTGCACACCGATGCCGCTCTGCGGCAATTGATTGACCATGATCTCGGCGGCAGTCAGCGTACGCTCGAGCGGAGTCGTCGCCGGAGTCGATTCGAAGTAGCCGGCGCGAGACATCGGACGCGCGGAGGGAACATCGACGAGCTTGACCGTGAGCGCGTGGAACTTGCCCGGCGCGATCGAGGAAGTCTCGAAGCCGAGCACGTAGACGATTTCCTGGGCGCGAAGGAGATTGTGGAAGTCTTCGTCGAGATTGTTCGCGTTCTTGAAAACCATTCCGCCGGTGTCGTGCGTCATCAGGAACAGCGACTCGTTCGACCCTGGTGCGGTGCCTGATGCGATGTCGCCCAGGCCGCGGACTCCTTTGATGTCGATCGCATGCAGCACGACGTCAGAGCGACGGAAGATTTCCGTCATCCCGCGTAGATCGCTCGCGGATTGTGAGTTGCCGTAACGGTTGTCGTTGTCGACGCGCCAGACTTCGCCGCGTTCGATCTGTTGCTGTTCATCGCGTGCCTGTTCATTCGTGAGCGATTCGCGGCCGTGCAGCAACTTTGCATCGAAGCCTTCGCTGAGCAGGACGATCTGCTTTCGACCGGGCACACGATCGAGAAGATGCGCCAGATCGCCGTAGCCGGCCAGAGTGCGGGTGATGAACTGTCGCTGGATATCGTTTGACGCGCGATCGAGTGCTCGTGCGTTCTCGTGAAGTTGCTCGGCGATCGCCCCTGCATTTTTGCCGCCGTTCATCAACATGGCTTCGGCTTCTCTGTGCATCTCGACAGACGACAGCAGCAGCGGATCGACGGGCTGATACAGTTTCGGCGCGCCAAGCGTGTCGATCGCGGCGGACACGAGTTTTGCATCGGTCGTGAACGCCGCCAGCAGATGAAATCCGGATTGGACGCTGAACGTGCCGACGCCGATCCGATCGCCGTTGACGCCGGCGCCATTCACGAAGTTGTGCGCGGCCTTTTGGGCGCGAGCGAGCGTGTTCGGCTCGGTGCTGTTGAGATCGAACAGCAGGAGAAAGTTGCGGCTCGCTGCGGCGGCGGCCGGGCCGGCGGCCTCGCGGCTGGCGCCCGTCGACAGATCGAGCATGTCGAAATGCGTGATGTTGCGGCGCTGACCGTTGTCGAACAGCTGGAAGTTCTCGAGTTTGAGATTGCGAACCGCGTCGCCGTTGCGGTCGACGACGTTGACGGGAACCTCGACGAGTGTGACCTGGATTTGTTCTCCGGCGGCAGGAGCCTGCGTGCGGGCAGGCAAAGCGAAGACGACAATCAGGGCGAGGATCGCCAGTCGGTTCTGCACGCGCATATTCTGTCACTTGTGCTGGCGCTGTGGCCAGAAACGCGCACCCTCCCTGTCCCCGACCGTTTTATTTTTAGCGCACGATGAATGGCACGGCCACGTTTTGCACAAGCTCCGGGACCTGCAGCGTCAACTGATAATCACCGGGAGGCAGCGCAGGCGGCACGATGTCGAGCAGCAGCTTCGCCGTTCCTCCTGCCGTCGAGCGCGAGGCAATCATCACCCTCGCTTCGCGGCCGTCGACAGTCCCGGCGACGCTCGCAGGCGCCGCGGTCATGTGGCCGATGTACAGAGCGACACGAGCGGAAACTCCCGGGCGCAGCACCGGCGAAGCGGACGGCACGAGCATCGCCCCATCGATCGTGAACGGATATTCGCGCGGCACGCCGTTGCGATCGGGCGGCTTCACCGGCACCCAGTCGCCAGGCTGCTCATCGACGGCTGTTCCTCCGAGCATGGCCAGCTGGTCGTACTCAGGCACGTCGACGTTGATGCCGCTGTATCCGTACAGCGACCGGTCGCCGGCGCGAACCAGCGTGCGCACGGAGTAATGACCCACCGGAAGCATGAGCGTTTCATACAGGCGTACGCCGTGCTGTTGCAATCGATCGCGAAGCTTGTTCACATCGAGCCTGAGCGGTTGATACACGAAATCGCGGACCCGATTGTGATCATCGAACGCGTAAATGAACACTTCGCTCTGGATCTGATTCGCCTTTGCGGAGCGGAGCATCGATGGCCCGTCGATCTCGACGATCACCGGAACCTGGGCGTTTCCATCACCGCGTGGGAACGGCGTCGCCACCGCGTGAACGATGATGTCGGTCTGCGGAATCTGGTTCGAGATGATCTCTGCCGCGGTCAGCGTGCGCTCGACCGGCGACATCGGCGGTGTGGACTCGAAGTAGCCGGCGCGGTGGAACGCGTGCCCTGAGGTGACGTCGACGAGCTTCACCTTCAACTCGTGAAACTTTCCCGGGTCCTTCGACGGCGCTTCAAATCCGAGGATGTACACGACTTCCTCGGCTCGCAGGAGCCGGCGGAAGTCTTCCTCGAGACTGTTCGCGTTCTTGAACACCATGCCGCCCGTGTCGTGAGTCAGAAGGAACAGCGACTCATTCGACTTCGGCCCGAGATCGCGAACGTCGCTGCCCGTGACCCGGATGCCGCGAATGTCGATCGCGTGCATGACGACGTCGGCGCGGCGGCACACCTCGATCATTCCCTTCAGCTCATCCGCGGTGTGCGAATCGCCGTACCGGTTGTCGTTATCGACGCGCCAGACTTCACCGGCTTCGATCATGCGCTGCTCGTCGCGGAATTGCTCGCCAGTGAGCGACTCGCGGCCGTGGATCAACTTCGCGTCGAAACCTTCAGTCAGCACGATGACCTGCTTGCGGCCGGCAACGCGATCGAGAACATGCGCCAGCTCCGCGTAGCCATCGAGCGTTCTGCTGATGAACTGCCGTTGCACATCGTTGGCTGCGCGGTCCAGAGTCCTGGCCTGCAGACGCGCCACTTCGGCGAAGATCTGATCGTTTGGATGTGAGCTGCCTTCAGCGAGGTCCGCATCTTCGTGCATCTCGGTCGCCGTCATGAGGAGCGGATCGGCAGGGCGGAAATACTTCGGAAGACCGAGCGTCGTGATTGCCGCCGAGACGAGCTGCCGGTCGGTCGTGAACGACGTCAGGAGTTGAAAGCCCGTCTCGCTCGAGAAGTTCGCGACGCCGATGCGATCGACTTCCATCGCCGCACTCTTCACGAACGTACGCGCGGCGTCTCTGGCGCGAGCCAGCGTACCGGGCTGCGAGTTGCTCAAGTCGAACACAAGAAGAAAATTGCGGGCCGCGACTGCGGCCAGGACGCGGCGATCGATTTTCGCGCCGGCGGAAAGGTCGATGGCGTCGAAGTGCGTGATGTCGCGACGTTGACCGTTGTCGATCAGCTCGAAATTCCGGGCAGTCAGATTGCGGACAGGGGCGCCGTTCCGATCGACGACGTTGACCGGCACCTCGACGAGCGTGACCTGAATGTTCTCGCTTGCACGAGGAACCTGCGCGGTCAGCGAGAGTGCGATGAGTCCTGCGACTACGCCCGCGACAAGTCTATGCACGGTGCCTCCGGCATGCTTCTGTGTAGAGGCGGGCTTCAGCCCGACGTGAGTGCGCGGGCTGAAGCCCGCGCCTCCACAGAAGCCCGAAGTCTATCACCCGCTGCTGCGCAGTGGCCGCGAAAGCTTTTTCGGTAATCCGCGAAGTTCAGGATCCTTCGGATAGCGCTCGAGACCCTGATACGCCCAATACACCGCGCCCTGGTTGTCGCCCACAGCCTTCAGCGTCTCCGACACGACGACGTATGCACGCGGCCCCGGCGATGCCTTGATCAGCGCATAAACCAGAGGCGTCGCCTCGTTCGACCGGCCGGTCGAGGCCAGCAGCAGGATCAGCGAAGAATAAGCGGTGGCGGACGACGGATAGTGTTCGATTTCCGCACGAAACTCCTGCTCCGCCTCCGCGTTTCTTTGGAGGCGCGCGAGGATATCGCCGCGAGCGAAGTGGAGGTCCTGCGCTGGAGCTCGTTTGCGCCTGGAAATGTCGACCGCACGATCGATATAGGCGAGTGCCGCCTGCAGATTCCCGCGATCCTTTTCCGCATTGGCGAGCTGCATGAGAGCACTGGTCGGATCGTGCGACGTCTCCAGCGACAACTTTGCTTCCGCTTCGGCGCGGTCGAGGTTTCCGCGCTGCAGCCAGATGTGCGACAGAATGTCGTGCGCTTTGCCGGGCTCGAGTTTCAACGCCAGTTCGGCGTGCTGCTGTGCGGTGTCGAGATCGCCGAGCTCCAGCGCGCCGGTAGCGACGTCGTGCAGCAGGGCCAGTGCCGTGGGTACTTTCCGCAGACCCTCCTTCGCCGCATCGACCGCTTCCCGCTTTCGGTCCATCTTGACGAGGATTTTGTATTTCAGGTCCCAGAGGTCAGTGATCTGCGAATTGCCGGCGAGAAGCTGATCTGTGAGCCGGAGCGCGTCGTCCTCTTTTCCGTTCCGGTACCAGGTGAAGGCAAGACGAATCTTCTGAAATGTTCCGCTCGTCGTTTTCGGGTCCGGCAGCACCGTTCCGGCGGGAACCGACACGGTTGAACCGACATACCCAAGAGCAGCGAGCTTTGCGGCGTCTTCCGAATCGATGCTGGACGGCGCCGGCGCCTCACGCACGAACGGCTCGATGGCCTGACGCAGGCGGACATACGCACGGCGGTTCTGCTCGATGCCGTTGTGCTTCTCAGCCGGATCGGCGGCGAGATCGTACAGCTCCGGCTGCGGAGCGCGGATGTAGTGATCGTTCCCGGCGATCAACGAATGCAGATCGCTCCATCCGAAATGGAACTTCGGATAAAACGTCTCGGAGTAGATCAGGCGCTGCGGTCGATCTTTGCCGACAGCGAGGAGTGATTCTCCCGTACGCCGTCGATCACTCGGCAGCGGGGTGGCCGTCCGCTCCGCGATTGTCGGAAAGACGTCGACCAGCTGCACCGGCCAATCGACCGTCGTGCCGGCCTTTGCGTTCTTCGGCAACTTCAAAATCAGGGGAACCTGCAGCGCCTCGCGGTAGAGGAAGATTCCGTGCTCCTGTTCGCCGTGATCGTTCAGGCCTTCGCCATGGTCGGAGAGCAGAACGATCAGCGCTTTGTCGTAAAGGTCGTGCTGCTTCAGGTAATCGAGAAACTCGCCGACGATGGCATCGGCGAAAGCGATCTCGCCGTCGTACCGGTTGCGATAACGGCTCAGATACGGCTCGGGCGGTGTGTAGGGCGTGTGCGGTTCGTACAGGTGGAGAAACGCGAAGAACGGTTTCTGCGAATTTCCATCGAGCCATTTCTCGAGGACATGCAGTGTTTCGCGGCCGTTGCGCTGGACCCGCCCGATCGCGGTCTCATCTGAGTTGCCGAGGGGCTCCACTTCGTCGTCGAAGAAGTCGAAGCCGCGCGCGATTCCAGTCTCGCGTCGAAGAACGAACGCCGAGACTGCGCCTCCGGTCACATATCCATTCTTCTCGAGCAGCTCCGGCAGCGTCGGAATCGAATCGGAAAGGCGGAAGCCGACGTTGTCGCGCACTCCGTTGTCGTTCGGAAGCATGCCGGTCAGGATCGACGAATGCGATGGCAACGTCAGTGGAATGTGGCTGTACGCGCGGCGGTAGAGAATCGAATCTGCGCGCAGGCGGTCGATGTTCGGCGTGGCCACGCCTTTGTAGCCGTACGCCGGAAGGTGATCCGATCGCAACGTGTCGATCGAGATCAACACGACGGGGGTCGTGCGCGACGGGGCGCTGAGCTTGTGGCAGGCCGTGAGCGAAAAGATGACGGTCAATACGACCGTCATTCCGAGCGCCGCAGAGCGCGAGGAATCTGGGTGGTGGGGCGCCACCCCCGCCCAGATTCCTGGCCGTCTTCGCGGCTCGGAATGACCATCGGGATTCATTTCAGGCTGGCGAGCATCTGCTTCGCGTCACGCGCTTCCGATGAGTCGGGCGACAGCGCGAGGACTTGCTGAAAGTCCGCTTTCGCCGCCCCGTACTTGTTCATCTGCACCTCGGCCAGACCGCGATAGTAGTAGCTCTCGGCTTGCTTGCCGTTCATCTGGATCGCTTTCGTGAAGTACTTCGTGGCGGTGTTCGGGTCCTTCTTGTTCAGAAACAGAATGCCGATGTTGACGTACGCGGTCGGATCGCTGATCGCGGTCTCAGGAAGTTTCTCGAGCAGCGCCTTGCCCTCATCGAGCTGTGCGTTCTCGAGATACAGGTTCGCGAGAAGAACGTCGCGCGTCGCGTGTGCCGCGTCCGGCGTCGCCGTCGGAGGATCGAGCGCATCGAGCTTCTCCAGAGTGGCGATCGCGTCCTCGAGAGCACCGGCTTTGTAGTACGCCTGAGCGAGGACGGCCAGGACCTGGTTTCGGACGTCGCGGAGCTCAGGCGTTGTATCTGGAATCATCGGAAAAGCCTTCTCGAGATCGGCGACGGCGCGCTTCGCGTTGTCCTTGACTTCATCGGCGGTGGCAGTGTGCGACACCGCGGTCGTGCTTCCAGGTGACGTGGCCTGCGTGTTGGTGACGACGTCGCCCGCTTTGACTCGCAGCAGCTCCTGGCCCTCTTTGATCGCATCGACTGCTTCCTTCGGCACGCTGGGACTGGCCGGCGCCACCTCGGCCGGCGCAGCCTCCTTCACTTCGGGGTCGAGCTCGATTTTGATCGGCGGGGGCGTGGTGACTTCGCTGACCATTGCCGTCCCGCGGCTCGTCCCGTATCCAGGCGCACTGACATCAATGTTCCACTGACCTGACGTCATGCCGAGCGCTGCCCAATGTCCTCTTGCGTCAGTCTTCGCGACGATCGGCCGCGTGCCGCTTTCCGGCGTCGTGATCGAGACCGTTGCTCCAGCGACCGGTTTGCCGGTGTTCTTATCGAAGACGTTTCCCTGCAGGCGGCCCGTACCACGGATCTGCGCGCCGGCAGAAATCGCGACGAGCGATGACAGCAACGTGAATGCAACGACAGCGAATCTGCGCAATGGAGCCTCCACTTGGAATCTCGTTACCCGAACGGTATGACATCACGGCCTGTTCCCCAGCCACCGGGAACAAAAAACCCGCTGGGGCAGCGCCCCAGCGGGTAGAAACACTCACAAAGTACGAGCGACTAGTACGTGAACCGCGCACCGAGACGGAACACACGCGGCGACTGCAGTTCGGTGATGTTGTTGCTGGAGGCAAAAGTACCGCCGGCATTGTTGTTGTTCAACCGGGCCACGTTGCGCTGCAGGATCGTCCGATTGTCCAGGACATTGAACATGTCGATCGACAGCGTGAGTGCACCGCCGCGATAGACACGAATGTCCTTCGCCAGACGCAGGTCGAGCTCAGTGGTCGCCGGATTACGGAACTGCGTTATGTCGCTCGTGGCGAGGAGGTACTTCGTATTCGACGACGACTGACCGTTGTTCCCACTGCCCGTGATCCGGTACACATACGGGACCGGGTAGCCCTGGCGTCCGGCGAGGTTGACTCCGAAGTTGGTCTCAATCACTGGGATCTGATATGTGCCCGTGAGGTTGTAGGCCCACTTCGAGTTGATGTAGATGCCGCCTTTCGCGCCGCTGCCCGTACCTGAGCCGATGATCACGTCGGAGTTGTCGCAGGTTGTGCAGCCGTAGGCGCCTCGCGACTGACTGGGATCGGCAATGGCGCCGGGACCGATGTGCTGCTTCCAGTCCTGGAACGTGAAGTTGCCGCGCATCATCCAGCGATCCGTGAGCCGGCGCGTCGCGAACAGGTCGATCGAATCGTACGTCTGGTGATAGTCGGGCCGGTCCTCGATGATGAAGAACGTCGGCGACGAGACGCCTGACTTCAGTACGTAATAAGGGATCGTCACCGTCTGCCCGTTCGGCAGAGTGGTCGTCTTCGGTGTCGCCGCCTCGTAATCCGCCGGAGAGTAAACGTCACCCTGGCCCTGGTGATGCTCGCCGATCGTCCAACTGAAGTTCTTCAGGGTCCGGTAGGTGCCATTCACGCCCACCGTGAAGTTCGTCATCAGCTCGGTCTCGAATCCGACGATGAACTCGTCGGTCGTCGGAGCTTTGAAGTCCTTTGCCCAGCGATAGTACTGCTGGGGAACCGTTGGATTGTTTGGATCGATGCCGCCGGAACTGATGATGCCAGAGGCAAAGTCGATTTCGTTCCGCTGCGCGACTCTATCGCCGTTCAGGTCGGTGAAGTAGAAGTACTCGTAGTTGTAGTAGCCCGGAGACACCTTGTACACATCGCTGCCGCCAAGCTGCCCCGCGTAGCGGTTGTACGAGGCGCGCAGCAATGTGCGCTTCGCGGCACCGAGCGCGTACGTGAGGCCGATGCGCGGCGAGATGTTGGTCCATTTCAGGCCACTGATTGCATTCCAGGAAACGGCGGGAAGGAGCTCCGGAATAATCGGATTGGCGCCGAGCGAACCTGCGTCGGCACGTCCCGTCTGCGCATCGTAACGGACCGATCCCTGTACCGTGAGATTCCCCAGTTGGACCGTGTCTCCGATGTAGGCGTCCTGATACTTCACGCCGTAGTGGAAATTCGTGATGGGTGAGCGCATTAACTGCACACCACCGTTGCCCTGGTCGTCGTACATGACCGTGTACTGATTCCCCGCCCAGGCAGACTCGGAATTGACGCCGGCATTGCGATAGCCGAAGCCGAACTTCAGCTCGTTGTTGGACGTACCGATGTCGAAGAACTTCGAGCCGTCGATCCGCGCCTGACTGGACGGACGGACGCTCTCATAGGCGACAAAGTTCCGATGCCACACGCCGGCCGGATCCAGGGTCGCCACGGGACCGGCGAGAGTGCATGCCGCGGTCGTGCAACCGGCACCGGCATCGCCCACGAGATGGAAGCCGCCCTGGACTTCCGAATACATGCCCGTCAGGTACAGACTCGAGCCGAAGATCTGCGTGTCTTCAGCCTTCCAGACTGTAGGGTTGGCGAGACTCCCTGTCTCCTTGTTCCGGTAAACGTCAGCCTGGTTGTACGCGGTCTCCGGCGGACGCGTCGGACTGACGTTGCGCCCGATTTTGACCTTGTCGCCGTACATGTCGGTGAGGACAAAACTGTTCGAGGAGAATGGCTGCGCGTTGATCTTGATGTTTTCGTTTGCCAGCAGCGTTTTATCGAACGCGCGCTGGCCGCTGATGTTCTTTGTGGCCGTAAGCAGGTTGATGTTGTTCCTGGACAAGGAGCCCCAGAACCACAGCCTGTCTTTCAGGATCGGACCGCCGAGCTCGAACCCGCGGTCTTCGATCCTGTTGATCTGATTGACCGCGGACAGGTAGCTCGTCGCTTCCGCCGGAATCGTCGGCTTGGCCTGCCATCCGCTGTTCGTCTGGAACCAGCGCGCCGAACCCTTCCAGTCGTTCGTTCCGCGCTTCGTGACGAAGTTCATCTGCACGCCGGGTGTCTTGATGCGCGGATCGGAACCACCCGTCGTGATCTGCATTTCTTCGAACGAGTCGAAGTCGTAGTACGTGGGCGTCGATCCCAGCGCGCCGACGTCCGTGATCGACACGCCGTCGACGTTCCACGAAGACTGGTCGCTCGTCGCGCCTTTCGACACGTATCCGGACTGCTGGCCGGATTCGCTGCCTCCGACGTTGATGCGATCGATCAACACGCCGGGGGTCTGCTGCATGATGACCCACGGGTCGCGGCCGCTCGGCACGTTCTGCAACTCCACCTTGGTCACGTTGATGCCCGTGCCGGTCTTGCGCGTGTCGAGCAGCGGTGCTTCAGCGGATACGGTGATGGACTCGGTGACCGATGGCGAAAGCGTCATCGTCACGTCGGAGTTCTGCGCGATCCGCACGCCGATGCCGTTGCGCACCGCAGAGCCGTATCCCGACAGCTCCGCTTTCAGTGCGTAGTTGCCCGGCGAGAGATTGATGAAGCGGAAGCCTCCCTGCGAGTCGGTCACCGCGGTCTGCGGCGCTCCGATTCCCGTCAGCGTGACCGTCACGCCGGGGAGAACTCCACCATCTTTCCCCAGGACTTTCCCGTAGATGTTCCCCGATTGGAACTGGGCCTGAGCACTGACGACGATCAGCGTGCAGAGTAAGGCGGCGAGAGCCGCTGACTTCCCGAGGGAGGGAAACTGTTTCATGGGCGCTCCTTTCTGTTTGGGGGGGACCGAAATGTTTCGGAATGCTACCGCAACGTGACGAATACGTCACGGTCAAGTTACGTCATTTTGCATCGCGTGACAGTCTGTTCACAGTTACCGATGGGACGGCATGACACCTCGATTCCGCGAATCGATTCAAATTGCGCAGGTTGAAGCGAGATCGCGCCACGATGGATATGTAGCGTATCGCAACAAAATTGTCACGTAAATGTTAATGATGAAGTACGGGCGTTGCGGTACGGAGGGTCCAGATTGCCGGCTCGGGTACCCGGGTCTCTAGAGCGCCATCCTGCGGAGGGCGGCGTCGTACGGAAACTTTCTCAGCCCCTGCGCCGCCCAGTATCGCGCGCCGTCGATGTCGCCGATGGCCTTGAGCGTCGTCGAGATCGCCACGTACGAGGGTGGAACCGGTGACCTCTCGACGAGCTGGAACACCAGCTTCGTCGCTTCGTCGTTCCGTCCCTCCGTCGCGTAAAGCAGGATGAGGTTCTTGTACGCTTTGGGGTCGCGCGGAAAGAGGTCGATCTCCTTCTTCAGCGACTCTTCCGCTTCCGCGGCGCGGCCGAGACGTGCCAGCGCATCTCCACAGTTGTTACGTGGCTGTGGTCGGGCGGAGACAAAATGACAAACGCCGCGAATCGCTTCGCGGCGTTTGATCTGGCCTGCCTTCCAGGCTGCCTACGAGGTTAGCTGTCGGGTTTGGGCTGGAAGCCCTACCAGCTTGCAGCTGGATTCACCCCGGACGGTGGCAAGCCGTCGCTTTTGGTTCCCCCGTTCCCCGGCGCCGAGGATTAGGCGGCAAGTCGCCGCTGGTGGGCGGCGGGGGGAGTGTGAAGTGGATCGCGTGCCTTGTCAACGCGAATTCGCGGTGGTGAGCACCGCGAGGAGCACGCGTCATCCATCGTCCCGCACAGGACGGCTATAACTCGTAATCATGCCATCGAAGCTCGCCGAGCAGCTACGCCAGGAGCAGACCGAAGAGGTCCTGCGGATGACGCCGGGGACAACGCGTCGCCCTTGCCTTTGAGCTTGGGGAGCGAGACCTGCAGCTCTACATGGCGGTGCAGGGAATGAACCGGGAGACTGCCCTCGAGGCAATCCGGCGCGAGCGGCAGCATGGACGGCGCTACTCGCGCTGCATGGACGAATCGTTCCCGTGATTCGGGAACGGGTCCTGGCGAGCCTCGACCTCAATCCGGTCGTCAACCTCATGGCCTGTTCGGAAGAGATTCTGGAAGAGGTTGAGTGGTGCCCAGGGACGGAATTGAACCGCCGACACGAGGATTTTCAGTCCTCTGCTCTACCAACTGAGCTACCTGGGCTTGCTCGCAAGCAGGCGTGTAAATATCACAGTCCGATGCTTCATTCCCGTCATCGCACGCGATCGCGCACCAGAAGAGCCAGCGCACGCAGCGGATCGGCCGCCGCGCGCAGAGGGGCCAGCGCGGCCAGCGATGTGTCGACCAGCTCCGCCGTCAGCTTGCGGGCACCCTCAACACCGGCGAGTTTGACGAACGTCAGACGCTGCTCGTCCTTCCCCACGTCTTTGCCGAGCTGGGCGGCGTCCGAGGTGACGTCGAGGATGTCGTCGGTGATCTGAAACGCCAGTCCCAGATTCTTGGCGTAGATCTCGAAGCGGTGCAACGTCGCGGCGTTCGCATTGGCCAGCATCGCCCCCACCGCCGCGGCGGCGACGAAGAGCGCGCCCGTCTTGCGCGAGTGAATGAACTCCAGCGTATCGAAGTCGAGGATCGATCCCTCGCTGTGCAGATCGACCGATTCGCCGGCCACACTGCCGTCCCACCCCACCGCCTCGACCACGCGCTGGACAACATCGTGTGCACCCCATCTTCGCGGCCGTACCGCTCGATGATTCGCGGCCACGAGACCGTAGGCGTGATTGAGGAGTGCCACCGCGGTGAGGATGGCCAGGTCCTCGCCGAATTGCCGGTGCAGCGCAGGCGACCCGCGGCGCATCGCGGCGTCGTCCATCGAAGGCAGATCGTCGAGGATCAGCGACGACGTGTGGATCATTTCCATCGCCGCGGCGGCGTCGAGCAACGTCTCCGCCTTGCGCCCGAGCGCCTCCCCGACCGCGAGCGTTAGGATTCCCCGCACGCGTTTGCCCGGCGATGTGATGGCCCGCCGCAGCGGCTCGAGGAGCGGCTTCGGCGCGGGAATCTCCGCCGCGATCTTCCGCAGATGCTCATCGATGAGCGTTCGGCGCTTCTCGAACGTATCCATGACGGGTGCTCGGTGCTCGGTGCTGGGTGCTCGGTGCTCGGTGCTCGGTGCTCGGTCGTATCGACCAACCCAGCACCCAGCACCCAGCACCCAGCACCCAGCACCCGACAAGGATGGTAGCATCCGTGTCAGCGAGGTCCGTGAACACGCGAAACTTCGGGCGGCGGGAGCAGATGTGGGTGGCGGTGGTCTCGTTCACCGTCCTCTTCTCCGTCGCGATCTGGATCGTCCCGGGCATGACCGCCTCCATCTGGTGGAAGGTGTTGTTTGCCAGCGCGATCTCGGAAATCCTCTGCGTCGTCGTCTTCGACTATCTCATCCGCCGTGATGTCAGCCGACGCGAGTCGGCCATCGCGCTCCTCAACCGCGTCTCGGAGGGAGATCTGTCGGTGTCGGGACGCGAGATCGTGCGGGCCACGCATTCGACAAGGATGTCGGCGGCGTTGCGCGCGCTGGTCACGAACCTCGATCGCACCATCGGACGCTTCACCCAGTTGTCCGGCGACGTCAGCCGGGTCAGCGAACAGATCACGGCCCGCTCCCGCATCCTGGCGCGCAGCGCCACCGACCAGCTCGACTCCACGGAGAAGACGGCGGAGTCGGTGACGCAGATCGACCAGTCCATCAACGCCGTGCGCGAAAGCATGGAACAACTGTCGCGGACCGCGGACGACACCTCGACGTCGATTCTGGAGATGTCCGCGAGTATCGAGGAAGTGATGCGCATCGCCGATACGCTTGCGCAGTTCGTCGACGAGACGGCCACGGCGTTCGAAGAGATGAGCGCGTCGATCGGCGAAGTGGCCACGAACACCGAGAGCTTCTCGTCGTTCGCCACGCAGACCGCCAGCTCGATGGTGGAGATGAACGCCACCACCTCCGAGATCGGACGTTCGGCGCGAGAGTCGGCGGCGCTGGCACGTTACGTCACCGACGCCGCGAACGAAGGCCGCAACGCCGTGGACGGCACGGTCGACGGCATGCGCAAGATCCAGCAGTCGGTCGAGGAGGCTCAGAACGCGCTGGCCGAGCTCGCCGAACGCTCCCAGGAGATCGGCGACATCATCCGCGTCATCGACGATGTGGCCGGCCAGACGAACCTCCTGGCGCTGAACGCGGCCATCATCGCCGCCCAGGCCGGCGAGCGCGGCAAAGGATTCGCCGTCGTCGCCGACGAGATCCGCGACCTGGCCGAACGCACCTCGACCTCGACCGAGGAGATCCGCACGCTGATCCAGAACGTGCAGCGGAGCGTCGAGCGAGCGTCGGAACAGATGACCCTCAGCTCCGACCGCGTGGGCGATGGCGTGCAGCTCACCGCGCGGGCCTCGCAGGTGCTCGAGAAGATCCTCGAGCTGACGGACCGTTCCACCAACTCGATCGCCGAGATCGCCCGCGCCACCGACGAGCAGACCAGCGGCAGCGCCGCGGCCACCTCGGCCATCGAGGAAGTCACGAAGATGGTCCAGCAGACCGCCGCCGCCACGCAGCAGCAGTCACAGACCGCCCGCAAGGTCGGCGAGCAGGCCGGAATGGTTCGCGACTACACCCGTCATCTGAAACGGGCCATGGCCGAGCAGGAAACAGGCAGCCGCTCCATCAGCGAGGCCATGCAGAACGTGGCTGGCCTGGTGCAGGCCGTGCTCGAAGCGAGCTCCGTACTGGGCGCGGAGAGCGCGGCCATCGTCAAGGCCATGAACGTGATCCAGAACGGCTCGCGCGAGGCCAGCTTCGGAGTGACCGACCTCAATCAGATGGCCGCGGCTCTCTCGCATGAATCGACGCTGCTCAACGGAGAGCTGGGCCGCTTCACCATGGCCGTGCCCACCCAGGGCGGGCGGGCCGTGACCTCCACCATCCTCTGGCAGAAACTCACATTCGATCCCATCCACACGACCGCCGCGGCACTCGGCTTCATGGCCAGGGCCGTCCATCAGAAGCTCGTCTCTTACGGCGAAGGCGCAGAGCTGCGGCCCGAGCTGGCCGAGCGCTGGGAAATCCTCGAGCAGGGACAACACTACCGCTTCCACCTTCGCCGCGGCGTGCGCTTTCACAACGGACGGGAGGTCGAAGCCCGCGACGTGTACGAGAGCCTGCTGCGCCTTCTCCTGCCGGAAAACCAATCACCGTCGAGCTGGATCATGCGCAGCGTGAGCGGCTCCGAGGCCGTGATCAACGGGACGAGCCGCGAGCTGACGGGGATCGTCGTGGTCGACAAGCACACCGTCGATATCCATCTCCGTGAACCCATCGCCTTTTTCCTCTCCACGCTCTCGATGCACGAGTGCGCGATCGTTCCCCGCGAGGAGACCAACGACCTCGAGCACATGCGGCTGCGCCCCACCGGCGCCGGGCCGTTCCGCATCGACGAGGTCGTGGAAGGCGAGCGCGTGCGGCTCGTCCGTAACCATACCTACTGGGTCCCCGGCGAGCCGCGGCTCGACGAGCTCACGTTCCGCCTCGATCTGCGCTCCGCGCGCGATGTCGCGGAGGCGTTCCTGCGCGGCGAGCTCGACATCGCGCACGGCATTCCGCTCACTGTCGTGCGAGAGCTTCGCAGCGATCCGAGATACGCGCCCTACCTTCTCACTCAGGTGCAGCTCCACACCTCGTACCTCGGCTACGACTCGTCGACGAAACCGTTCGATCGCATCGAGGTCCGCCAGGCCGTGAACTATGCGATCAATCGACGGCACATCAACGACGAGGTGTTCGGTGGCCTGGGCGTCGTCGCGGAGGGCCTGCTGCCGCCCGGACTGATCGGCTATGACCCCAATCTGCGCGGCTACGCTCACGATCCGGAGCGGGCGCGCAGCCTTCTGCGCAAGGCGGGTTACGAAAATGGATTCGAGGTCGAGTACCGCACCTGGGACTCGGACGAGTTCTTCCACTCCAGGCAGGTGCCGCTGATCATCGAGGATCTGGCCGCGGCCGGCATCCGCGTCAACGTGACGCGGCACAACACCACCGACGCACGCGCGCCGCTGCTTCACAAGAGCCACGGGAACATCTTCTGCGGCAACTGGTACGCGGACTTCCCCGATCCCGACAATTTCTTCTTCATCTTTTTCCACAGACACTCCAGCGCCTTGCCCGGACTGAACTATCACCGGGCGGATCTCGACGCAGAGATCGAGGAGGCCCGCCGCTCCTCGGATTCCCGCGACCGCGCCGACATCTACCGCAAGCTGGACGCGCGGGTGGTGCAGGAAGCGCCGCTTGTGCCACTCTTCCACGAGCGCCTTTTCGTCCTGCACAAGCCGAACATCCGCGGCTTGCGCACGTCGCTCGTCACACCGCCGGTGAGATACCACGACGTGTGGTGTGAGGACTGACAGCGTCAAGGTGCACGCGGCGATGCTCACGGTCGCCGCGCTGTTCTCGATCAACTACATCATCTCCAAGGTGGCCATGCATTCGTTCGCGCCGCTCTCGTTCGCGTTCCTGCGAAGCGCCGGCGCAGCGATCGTGCTCAACGCCATGACCTGGAGACCACGCACCCGGACCGGCAACGAAGGAGCCGGGCGCATCTCCTCCTCGGACTTCTGGTTCATCGCCGGCCTGGCCGTTCTCGGCGTCGTCCTCAATCAGACGATGTTCCTGGCCGGCCTGTCGCTCACGAGCGCGCACGTGGCGGCGATTCTCATCACCACCATTCCGATCTTCACGCTGCTCGTTGCGCTGGGGTTGCGCATGGAACGCGCCACACCACTGAGGATCGCCGGGATCGTGCTCGCGCTCGCAGGCGCGCTGCTCGTCGTCGGGACCCAGGGCCTGGCCGGCCTGATCGACAGCCTGACGGGATCTCTGCTCATCATCGGAAACTGCATCGCGTACGCGCTCTACCTGGTGCTGTCGAAACCGCTGGTTTCCCGACTCTCCCCGCTTCGCGTCATCGCCCGAATGTTCGCCATCGGCGCCGTCCTCATCCTCCCGATCGCGACGCCGGCACTGCGGCGGGAGCACTGGGCCGAGATCCCCGGCAGCGCGTGGCTGGGACTTCTGGCGGTGATCGCCGGCCCGACGGTGGCCGCCTATGTCATCACGGCCTGGACGTTGCGCTACGCCGAGAGCTCGCTCGTCGCCGCATACTCGTACGTACAGCCGGTTCTCACCGCGATTCTGGCCTGGGCCTTTCTCCACGAGCACATCCGGCCCGTCGTCGCCGTCGCCGCGTTGCTGCTTTTCGCCGGTGTCTGGATGGCCTCGCGGCAGGCCTCGGGCCTCAGGCCCCGGGCCTGAGGCCCGAGGCCCGAGGCCCGCCGTTGGAATGCCCGCTTATCATTCACTGTAAACAGCTTGTGATTCGGGCCGTCCGATCAAAGTGAGCGCAAATTTGGCCGTTCTTCGTTTCGGGGATGCCAGCGATTCACCGTCGGACCGTGAGCTGATCGACCGGACGCTCGCGGGCGACGGCGGAGCTTACGGCATACTCGTCGAGCGCTTTCAGCGGAAGATTTTCCGCGTCGCGTTTGCGATCGTGCGCGACGAGATGGAGGCGGACACCGTCACGCAGGACACGTTCGTACAAGCCTACCTGAACCTCGGCAAGTTCCAGGGCCGCTCGGAGCTGGAGACCTGGTTGACGCGCATCGCCATCAACAAGTCGCGCGACTCCCTGCGACGCCGGCGCTTCGTCAGTCTGGTGACGATGAACGACCGTGACGAGGAAGAATTCATCATCGAGCCCGTCGACATGAGGCCCGATCCGGAGCGTGCGCTATTCTCCGTTCAGTTGCGCGCGGCCATCGAGCAGGCCGAACGAACGCTGTCGCCGCAGCAGAAAGTGATCTTCCGCCTTCGCCACTATGAGAACCTTTCGCTCGAAGAGATCGCCCGCCATCTCGGCCTCCGCGCCGGAACGGCGCGCGCACATCTTTTCCGGGCTATCCGTAAAATACGCAAAGAGCTCGAAGTCTGGAAAGCTCGAAAAGACCAGGGAAACGACCATGAAACCCCACTTCAGTGAAGCCGATCTGCTCGAGACGTACTACATGCAGGCTGGCGAATCGATGCCCGTGATGATGCATCTCGCCGACTGCAGCGACTGCGCCGCACGATACCAGCGGCTGGAACGCAAGCTCCGCGAGGTGGCCGCCTGCCCGTCGAAACCGGAGACGTTCTGGGGCCGCCAGCGGCATGCCATCATGCTGCGAATCGCGGCACAGCCGGCGCGCGTGGCCCGCATCGGCGCGGCCGCGCGCGTCGCCGCCGCGGCGGTGCTGGCATTCGTCCTCGGAGCTGCGGTCGTGTACCACCAGCTCAAGCCCGCGCCGGCGCCTGCGCCGCCACCCGTCCAGCAGACCACGGCAGCGGCGAAGGCGCCCTCGGTCGACTCGATGCACGGGCCGATCGACCCCTGGGCTTCGGATGAGCTCAAGCAGTTCCACGGCGTCGTGCAGTGGGAGTCGTGGGTCGATACGCAGAACGGAGACGGATCGCTTTGATCAGACGGTTCGTGCTTTGCGCGCTGTTCGCGCTGGGTCTCGCGCTGAGCGCCACGGCCGCGCCTCTGCCGCCCGGCAAGTGGTGGCGGCGCCCGGAGTTCGTCGAGCAACTGGCCCTGACGAACGACCAGCAGACGCGCCTGGACATGATCTTCCGCCTGGCCGCGAACGAGTTGATCGATCTGCGCGCGGAAGCTGAGAAGACATCGATCGCCATCCGCGCGGAGCTGGATCAGCCCCAACTCAATCGCGAAAACCTGCGCAAACTGGCCGCGCGCCTCAGCGACACTCAGGGCAGACTCTTCGATCGCGAGCTGATGATGCTCGTGGACATGCGTTCGGTGCTCAACAACGATCAGTGGGGCCGCCTGCGCGCCGAGATCGAGCAGCAACGCCCTTCGATGCGCGGCAAGCACGAGTGAACTAAGGCCTCGGGCCTCGGGCCTCGGTTAAGGCGAACGGCCCGGGCCCAGGGCCCAGCGCCTACAATCTCTCCGGTGCTTGACGTCTCGCTGCACTCGGTCTCGAACTTCGCGCTCGCTGAGGTCACGCTGACGTTTCCGGCGGGCACGCATACGGCGGTGATCGGACCGCCGGCCAGCGGCCTCTCCACGCTGCTGCGTCTCGTGGCCGGCACGTTGCGCCCGGCCGCGGGGGAGATCCGCATCGGAACGCGAGTGGTCAACGATCTCTCCGCTTCACGGCGTCCGCTGCTCTATGTGACTTCATCGATCGACGCGCCGGAGCGCTGGTCGGTCCGTCATGCGCTCGTGGCGGCAGTGCGGCGGCGAACACTGGATCGAGCCGACCGGCAGCACGAGTACGCGCTGGCAGTCGATCAGTGGAAGCTCGATGGCGTCCTCGACCGGAAGATCGGATCGCTCTCCGGCTCGGAGCGGACGCGGGCCCACCTCGCGCGCATCGAGCTTCTCCGTCCAGCGGTTCTCGTCGCCGACCGGTTGCTCGAACATCTCAATCCGTCGTCGGCGAACGAGCTGATCGACACGTTCTACCGGACACTGCGTGTGGCCGGAACCACCGTCATCACCGCCCCGGCCACCCGGGCGGAGCTCGGCGCGACGGATCGCGTGATCGTGCTGGAGCGGGGACGGATGGTGCAGGAGGGGACGGCGGCCCACATCTATCTGCATCCGGCGAGCGAAGCGTCAGCACTGGCGACCGGAGAGGTGAACGTCGTTCCGATCGAGATCCGGGACAGCACGGTCGGCTCGGTGATCGGGTCGTGGGATCTCGCCGCCGCGCCGTTTCAGGGGCCGGGGGTGGCGCTGGCCCGGCCCGAGGCGTTCGCCCTCGCCGCGCCGGGGGGCCCGTCCGATCTCATCGTGGCGGTGGAAGAGGCGACCTTCGAGAACGGCCGCTGGATGGTCCGGGCCATCCTGACGGGCGTACTCACGCTCAGGATCTCTCTCGACGCGGACGTTCGGCTGCATAAGGGTAAACTGCTTGCGCTAACCTACGAGCCATCACGATTCGTCCTCGTGGCGCGTGAGGGTGCCGGTGAGCACCGCGGTACGACGTTTGCACCACCAGGCTTTGATTTCGACGACAATCGTCGGCAGCGTTAGGAGAATCAGGAGTGCCATCGGCGTGAGCATTCGAGCCCGCAGAGTTCCGTCCAAGCTGCGCAAGTTGCTCGTCATCGACGACGACACGCGCCTTCTCGCCTCGTACCGCGATCTTCTCTCGCCTTACGGCTTCGAGGTGCTCACCGCTCCCGACGGCAACGAGGCCATCACGCTCGTCGAGAAGCATCCCGACATCCTCCTGGTCATCCTCGACATCGCCATGCCCAGGATGGACGGCCGTGAGTGGCTGCGCTGGTTCCGGGAGATGCGGAAGGAATCGCCGGTCATCGTGATCTCGGCATACAAGCTCAACCCCGACGACCTCGAGCTGGCCCCCTCGGTGATCCTCGAAAAGCCGTTCCACGTCGCCGAACTGCTCGACCTCGTCGGCCTCTTTTGCGGACTGGGAACACCGAGCGCGTCTCTCAACGCGACGTAGCGTTACAGGCGCCTACTTCGCCGCTTCCAGTCGAAACCCGCACGACTCGATCGACTTCAGATCGAGCTGGAGCGAGGCGAACGATTCGGCGATCTCGATGCGGAACGGAATGCGGCGCGCGTCATCCGACAGATACACCTTCACGCCGCCCGGCCATTTCCTCCCGCCCGGAGCATCGCCGATCTCGAACGCGCGCGCGGCGATGGTCTTGCCGTCCATGGTGAACGTACGGCGCTCTCCGGGCCGGAACACGACCGGATACTCCTGCCCGTCCGTATAGATGGTCGTGGTGATCGGTCCGGTGATCGTGCCCGCGTTCTGCCGCAGGTAGTAAATCGCGGTCAGCACATCCCGGAGGTTCTCACTCCCCGGCAGCGGCTTGACGGTGTTCTCGACGCCCTTTGGCGTCTCCTTATGGATTCGCGCAAGTCGTTTGACGTAGTCGAACACCGCGCGGATCTTGCGGGTCTTGTTGCCCCACTGATAGCCGCTGTACGTCATCAGCGTCTGGTTACCGGACTCGTCCATCTGGGACTCGTACGCGTAGAAGCCGGCCTCGCCCCTTTCGGGTTTGACGAACAGCTCGCTGGTGATCGAGTGCTCTCCTTCCCTGGGATAGGTCGTCTTGAGGTTGCCGGTGCCCGAGGTGGGAAACATCAGGCCGGCGATGAAGCGGATGGCACCGCGAATGCGCCAGGAGTAGCGAAACTCTTCGACATTCGCGGCGCCGTTACAGTTGACGTTGGTTGCCGCGAACGCGGCTGCTGGGCTCAGCAGAAGCGAGAGCGACAACACGACGTTGCGGGTTCGGGACATTCGCGCTGAACAACGCATCACTCTGAATGGTTATTCACTCCGGGCGCCAGGAAGCTAACGCGCGTGGAGTCAACTACATCGACGCGAGTTTCTGCTCGACCTCGTCGATGACATAGTCGGGTGTCGATGACCCCGCCGTCAGGCCCGCCACTCGCGTGCTTCTGAACCACGCCGGATCGAGATCGTCGGCGCCCTGGATCAGGTGGGAGGGTTTTCTCTCGCGGCAGATCTCCCAGAGGTGTTTTGTGTTCGCGCTCTTCTTGCCGCCGATCACGATGATCACATCGACGTCGGGATCGACCGCGAGCTCACGCGCCGCGTCCTGATTCTCCTTGGTCGCGTAACAGATCGTGTCCGCGCGCTCGACGACGCCGACCTTCCGCTCGATCACCTTCACCACGTCCTCGAACTCCTCGGCGTTGAGCGTGGTCTGATAGAAGATCTTGATCTTGGGATACGACGTCCAGTCCACGGCCTGGGCCCCTTCGATCGTCGAGACGATGTGATAGACCGATGGATCGAGGTCGTTCGTGTACCCGATGACCTCGCGATGCTCCGGATCGCCGATGAAGACCAGGTGATGGCCGCTCGCCAGCGCTTCCTTCGACTCGCGATGGATGTCGTAGACGAACTTGCAGGTGGTATCGAGGACCTGCAGCCCGGCCGATTTCGCGTTTTCGTGAAACGAGGGCGGCACGCCGTGCGCGGAGAACACGATCGTCGGCTCCTCCACCGCGGTGATCTCTTCGACCGTTCGCACGCCGAGCTGCTCCATCTCCTCGACGACGCGCTCGTTGTGGACGACCTGTCCGAGGATGGCGCCACGCCCGCCGGTGGCGGCGAAGCGCTTGACCTTGAGATCGGCGATCCGGACGCCGGAACAGAAGCCGTACTTGGCTGCGCGTTTGACCTGCATCGGGGTGGGAAAACGTCCCGGCGGTGGCAAACATTCTCGCGACCAGCGACCGGGGACCAGCGACCCTCTACAATCCCCCGTTCAGGTGCCCGTCCCCCTCTTCACCCGCCGCTTCTTCGGACTCTGGCTGTTCGCGTTCATCACGTTCTTCGCGGCGTTCCAGCTTCTGCCGGCCGTGCCGTTTCGGATTATGGCCATCGGCGGGTCCAAAGCACAGGCCGGGTGGTTCCTCTCCGTCTACGCGTTTGCGAGCGCACTCTCTGCTCCGCTGATGGGCAACCTCGCCGATCACATCGGCCGCAAGCGGATGCTCATGGCCGCGTCGCTGCTGTTCATCGTTTTCTCTCTGCTCTACGGAGTGGTCCGCGTGGTGCCGCTGCTGCTGGCCATCGCCATCGTGCACGGCTCGCTATGGTCGGGACTCATGGCATCGGCGTCGGCGATCATGAGCGAGTTCATCCCCGAGTCGCGGCGCAATGAGGGGCTCGCCTACTGGGGACTGGCCAGCACGGCCGCAATCGCGCTGGCGCCGGCGGCCGGTCTGATGATCTACGAGCACTTCGGCTGGGTCGTGCTCTGCTCCGAGCTTGCGGGCCTGTCCCTGTTGACGTTCGTCTGGGCCTCACGCCTTCCCGTGGTGCACGAGACCATGCCGACCGCCCATTCGCTGCGGGAGTCGTGGGACCCCACAACCATCCGTCCGGCCCTGTCGCTGTCGGTGATCTGCTTCGGATACGGCGGGGTGACCAGCTACGTGGCGATTCTCTCGCGCGAGCGCGGCCTCCGTCCGGAGTCGCTCTACTTCACGATCTTCGCGCTCTCCATCGTCGTCGTCCGCGTGTTCACGTCGCGGCTCGGCGACCGGCTGGGCCCCCGGGCCATTCTCTACCCGTCGTACGCGGCGATCCCGATCTCGTTCGCGATTCTGTCGGTGGCCACACGGCAATGGCAGATGGTGGTCTCGGCCACGCTGTTCGGCATCGGCATGGGTGCCGCCTATCCCGCCTTCGCGAACTTCCTTCTGATGAACACCGATCCGAAGCGACGGGCCCGGACGTTCGGCAGCATCATCCTGGCCTTCGATACCGGCATCGCTCTCGGCTCCCTCTGCATCGGTGCAATCGGACAGCGCTGGAGCCTGGGAGCCGCGTTCGCCGTGGCTGCGGGACTGAGCTCTCTGGCCATCCCGATCTTCATGGCCGCGGCACGCCAGGCCGGTGGCACCGCCGTTGCTGCAGCGGCTGAGCATGGCTGAACCTGAAAACGACCAAGTGCAGCGAAAAACCGTCGTGGAAAACGTGACCACCACCAGCACACGCAACAGCGCGACCGCGTGGATCATCATCGGCATCCTGGCCGTCGCACTCATCGCCTACATCCTCGTGCACATGAAGTGATCGCAGCTCTTCGAAACCGGCCCGGCGTTTCGTTTGCCGTTCCGAGCGATATCCTTCACTCATGCCACGCGCACTGAGCCTGCTCCTCGCCCTCACCTTCGTGCTCCCCGCGCGCGCCGCGGACTTCGACGCTGGCGCGGCGCAACGCTTCGCCGACCTGGCCCTGGCATGCGTGCACAAGGAGTATCCGAACAAGATCTCGCACAACCTCAACTCGGATGCCGACGTCGCCCCGCCTCGCAAGCTCACGCCGGCGTTCTACGGCTGCTACGACTGGCACTCCGACGTGCACGGTCACTGGCTGCTGGCACGCCTGGCGCGCACGTTTCCCGACGCACCGTTCGCGACGCGGGCCCGTGAAGCGCTGGCCCAGGACATCACGCCCGGCAACATCCAATGGGAAGTGGCGTACCTGCGCGGCGCGGGAAGGGCCAGCTTCGAGCGCCCCTACGGCCTGGCCTGGCTGCTGCAGCTCGGAGCGGAGCTACGCGAGTGGGACAGTCCGCTCGCCCGCACCCTGCACCCGCTCGAAGTGGTGGCCACGGAACACCTCAAGACGTGGCTGCCCAAACTCTCGCATCCGATCCGCATCGGAGAGCACAACCAGTCGGCGTTCTCGTTCGGCCTCATCCTCGACTCGACCGACGATGCCCAGCTCCGCCAGCTCGTGATCGATCGCAGCCGCGCCTTCTTTGCGAAAGATCGCAACTGCCCGCTGGCATACGAGCCGTCGGGCGAAGACTTCCTCTCTCCCTGCATCGCCGAGGCGGACCTCATGCGCCGCATCCTGTCGAAGAACGACTACGCGTCGTGGCTGGCGAATTTCCTGCCGCAGATCCGAACGGGGTGGCTGGAGCCGGAAGTGGTCACGGATCCGAGCGACCCGAAGCTCGCTCATCTCGATGGACTGAACCTCAGCCGCGCCTGGATGCTGGAAGGCATCGCCTCAGGCCTGCCCGCGAACGATCCGCGCATTCCGGTCCTGCTGGCCACGGCGGCCAAACATCGCCAGGCGGGACTGGCGGCCGTGACCGGGGAGCATTACGAGGGTGGCCACTGGCTGGGGAGTTTCGCCGTGTACCTGACCACGAAGCGCGGGTTGATGTAGCTACTCGTACCGCAGCGCTTCGATCGGATCGAGCTCGGCGGCGCGCGTGGCCGGATAGATCCCCGACACCAGTCCCACCGCAATGGAGACACCCGTCGACAGGATGAGCGACCAGACCGTAATCACCGTCGGCCACCCGGCGTACGCGGCCACGAGACGCGCCAGCACGATGCCGATGATGATCCCCGACATTCCACCGATCAGACTGATGGCGAACGACTCGATCACGAACTGCGAGCGGATGTCCGTCCGCTTCGCGCCGATGGCGCGGCGCACGCCGATCTCGCGCGTCCGTTCCAGCACCGACGCCAGCATGATGTTCATGATGCCGATGCCGCCGACGAGCAGCGAGATGCCGGCGATCGATCCCATGACGATGTTGAAGATCCTCTGCGTCTGTCTCTGCTGCTCCAGCAGCGCCTCCGGCACCACCACCTCGTAGTCGTCCGCGCCTCCGTGCAGACGATCGAGCAGCGGCTTGACGAGGTCGGCCACGCTGCCCGGCGACACGCCTTCCTTCACCGTGACCATCAGCTCGTCGACCGGCGCGTCGAGCGGATCGCGATCGAACTTCCGCATGGCCGTCGACACAGGCAGCCAGATCTCCTCGGCATTCGACGCGGACGGCGTGCCGTTGCGGCTCGGGCCCGCGCCGACGGGATCGCTGGCCAGCAGTCCGATCACCTCGAGCCAGACGTCGTTGACCTTGAGCTGCTTGCCGAGGGCCGGACCGTAGCCGAAGAGATTGCGCCGGATCTCCGGGCCGATGACGCACACCTGCGCGTGCTCCGCTTCGTCGCGCGCGTCGAAGAAGCGCCCCCCGGCCAGCCGGACGGTAGCCACTTTGCGGAACTGCGACGACACGCCGTACACCCGGCCTTTCGTCTTTCCCGACGGCGAGAGGATCTTGTACGGCTTGACCTCGACCCGTGGCAGCACCCGCTCGACGTTCGGCACCGCCTCGGTGATGGCCTCGGCGTCGCGCAGCGAGACTCCGAGCGACTTCTTGCGCAGCTCGGCACGCTCTTCCGGCTTGATCTCCTTCGCTCGCACGATCACGTTGCGCAGCCCGAGCTTCCCGATCGTCTCCAGCGCCTTCTGCTCGCCGCCCGCGCCGATCGACAGCATGGCGATCACCGCGCCGACGCCGAAGATCATCCCCAGCATCGTCAGCGCCGTGCGCAGCTTGTGGCGCGCCAGATTGCGGACCGCCGTGGTGTAGGTCTCGAAGTCGGTCATTGGTCAGCGGGAGATCGGGTCGACGAGCGCGAGCTCATCTCCTTTGTTCAGCCCTTTGGTCACGACGACGCGTCCGGCCGACGATGAAGCGATCGAGATGTCGACGGGCTCGAAGCGCGCTCCCTTTCTGCGATAGACGATCCTGCGGCCGTCCTTCTCGAACATGGCCTGGCGCGGGATGGTGAACGCGCTGGCCAGATTCTCGAGCTCGAGCACCGCGCGCACCCGTGCGCCCGGCTTCATCACGATAGGATCGGTGCGATCGAGCGAGACAATGGCGCCGAAGTACTGCACGGGCACGCCGCGCATCCGCGGCCGCGCCAGCTTGTCGACCTGCGTGACCTTTCCGCTGTACCGGACGTCGGGATGCGACTCCAGCGAGACGATGGCCTTCTGCCCGACCGCCAGTCCAGCAGCGTCGGCCTCGAGCACGAACACCTCGGCCTTCATCGCTCTCAGATCGGGGATCTCCGCGATCGGCGAGCCCTGCCACATCGTCGCGCCGACGCGCGGGATGTCGCCGCGCCAGTCGCGCTGCAGGACGAGGATGCCGTCGTGCGGCGCGACGATCTCCAGCGACTTCAGTCCCTGCTCGGCGGTGCGGATGCGCAACCCCGCCTTGCGGTCTTCGATGGCCAGCAGGTCGCGGTCCGCTTTCGACAACGTCTCGCGGACGCCCAGAACCTCCTGGGCGTGCTCCTTCTTGTGGACGGCGAGCTCCTGGTCGGTCTCCGATTCGATCCTCTGATAGCGCGAGAACACCTCGGCGTCGTCAAAGTTGAAGCGGCGTGCCGCCTGCAGCTCGCTCTCCGCCTGATGCGCGTCGCGCTGCAGGTTCGTGCGCGTCGTCTTCGAATCCGCATCCGTCTTCGTCAGTTTGTTTGCCGCGGTCTTGCGATCCTCGGTACCCCCGAGCAGCTCGTTCTCGAATTCTGTCGGATCGAAGCGGACGATGACCTCGTCCTTTTTCACGATCGAGCCATCCTCGGCGATCCAGGCGATTTTGAGCGCACGCTGCACGTCGTGCGGCGCCGTCACCGGGGTGGCCTCGACTGCCTTGAGCGTGCCGTCGGCCGTGACGCGGCGGACGAACTGCGAGGGTGCGACCTTGTACGTGGCGATGGCGCTGTCGTGATGCCCGCACGCCACGAGGAAGACCATGAGCACACCCGTCATTCCGAGCCGCGAAGACGGCGAGGAATCCGGGCGGCGGCCGGTCACACCCGTCATTCCGAGCCGCGAAGACGGCGAGGAATCCGGGCGGCGGCCGGTCACACCCGTCATTCCGAGCCGCGAAGACGGCGAGGAATCCGGGCGGCGGCCGGTCGTTCTGCTCACTTCGATTCCTCCTTACCTGCCACGAGGATCCGATCCGAGGAGGAGAGGCCCCTGACGACCTGCACCGACTCGTCGCTCTCGCGGCCGAGTTGCAGCGGCACCGCCGTCACGGAGAAGAGGCCCCGCCGGTATGCGACCGGACCGCGGTCCGTGACGTAGACGGCGCTGCGCGGAATCAGCAAGGCGTTCTTCGCACGCGACAGCTCGACCGTCCCCTTGAAGCGCATGCCCGGACGCATCTTTGCGGGATCGGTGCGATCGAGGGCGATCTCCACACGCAGCACTTTCAGCGGATCGTTCGTTCCCTGCTTCTGCTGCACGGTCTGCGCGGCGTTGGTGATCGTGCCGCGAAAGACCTCGTCGGGATGGGCATCGAGGCGGAACGACACGTGCTGGCCGGCCGCCACCCGCCCGGCGTCGACCTCGTCGATCTCGCCCTTGGCCATCATCTGTTTGAGATTCGGGATCTCGATGGGGCGCTCGCGCTTCCAGCAGGTGTCGCCGATTTTCTTCTTGTCGCCGCGCCAGTTCGTCCCGTAGACGATCGTCCCGTCCCGCGGGGCGATGACGGTCATCTGGCGGATGGCGCTCTGCGTCTGCGCGACGATGGCCGCGGCCTGGTGCTGCTTGCTCTCCAGCAGGAGGATCTGCGCGGTGGCGGCATTCGAAAGCGCGTGAATGCGCGCGCCGATGGCCGCCGTCTCGCGTTTCGCCAGCGCATCGTCGAGCTGCACCTGCTTGCGTTCGTTGATGCCGACGATGTCCGGCGGCGCCTCGAGCTTCAGCTCCGTTTTGCGCATCTTCGCTTCAGCCTCGGCCAGCTTGAGGCGCTCGTCCTTGGTACGTAACGAGAGATCGGCGCGCTGCTTCTCGATCTCCTTCAGCGCTTCGTCGCTCTCAGCCTGCTTTTCGTCGAGACGGCGGCGGAGCTCCGTGGTATCGAAGCCGAGGACCGGCGTGCCTTTTTTCACGTCGGCGCCTTCGGGTGCCATCATCGAGATCTTGAAGTCCCACACGTCATCGATCTGCGGTGGTCCGAACGAGTCCGACTCCACGGCGGCGAGCGTTCCGGTGACGTCGACGCCCGTCACGAGATCGCCGCGGGCCGGATGCACCCAATCGCCCTGGCGGTCGGCGGCCAGCTTGTTGCGCAGCGAGAGCCCGGCGCCGAAGAAGATGATCGCGGCGAACAGCGGGACCGCGACGCGCAGGCGAAGGAGCCTAGCCATTCGCGTCCTCGAGCCGCTGCCCCTCCTCCAGGCCGTTCGTGACGACGCACTCCTGCGCGTTGCAGGCCCCCAGCGTGACGTCGACGGTTTTTCCGCCGGCCAGGCGGGCCCGGGCCTGCTTCGACGCCAGGTCGAGCGCCGCGCGCGGTGCGATCAAGGCGCCGGCGACGCTGCCGGTGTCGACGATCGCGCGCGCCGACAGCCCCGGGCGCATCCGCGTCGCGTCGATGTGGTCGAGACTGAGCGTGACCTTGAACGCGCGCCGCAACGACTGCCTGGCCGTCTCCTGAGCCACCGCGGAGATCGTGGCCACTTTGCCGCGGAAGGTCATCCCGGGATATCCGTCCAGCACGACCGTGGCCGGCATGCCTGTCTGTATGCGGCCGTCATCGACGTCGGCCAGCGCCGCGCTCACGCGCATCGACGACATCTCCGGAATCAGCGCCAGCGCGAAGCCGACCCATACCGTATCGCCCGCCTGGATCTTGCGCCCTTCCCATGGATGGTCGCGGATGATGACGATGCCGTCGCGCGGCGCGCGCAGTACCACCGACTCGATCGCCTTTTCCGCGATGCGGATCTCACGCTGCGCCTTCTGTAATCGCAGCAAAAGGTTGTCGCGGTCAGCGGCGACCTCGTGTTTCTGTGCGGCCAGGAGGTCGCGCGTTTTCGCGAATTCGACGGAGGCGCGCTGCAGTTTGAGCTGGCGGTCGTCGTACTCGCGCAACGAGAGAATCTCCTTCGGGACGGAGGCGTCGATCTTCGCCTTTTCGTACTCCGACTGGCGCGAGTCGAAATCGAGCTGCTTCTGTTCGAGGTCCGCTTTCCACTCCGACTCTTTCTGCTCCAGTTCCTGGCGGGCCTGTAGCTCGGTCTGGCGCTTCGAGTCGAGATCGGTCGTGAACGACGTGTTATCGAGCTCCGCGACGCGCTCGCCGGTCTTCACGCTGGCGCCGTCGGTGGCCAGCCATTTGATGGAGCTTTGCCACTGCGGCAGATCGGGAACGGCGATGGTCTCGCCCCTGGCCGCTTCCAGCTCGCCAGTCAGGGTGAGCGCACGCTCCAGTGTGCCGCGGCGCACGCGCATGGCATCGTGGGTGGCTTCCTGCGAGTAACCGGAAAAGCAGGACAGCCACAACAGCGACAATGCCGCCGGAATCACAGGGATACGCATGCGTGAGTTTGGACGCATTGTACGCTCAGAGGTTAGACGTCGTTGGAATGAAGCGGTTACTATCTATTACATGATGACCGAGGCATCTGTGAGCGCACGGACGAGATTCACGATGCGCCGGGTTGCGGCCGGCGACCGCACGTTCGGCGACGATGTGCGCAGCGGCCTCACCGCCGTCCAGAAGTCGCTCTCACCCCGTTACTTCTACGACGACCTGGGCTCAGCGCTGTTCGAGGCCATCTGCAACCTCCCCGAGTATTACCCGACCCGGACGGAGGCGGAGATCCTGCGACGTCATGGCGGGGAGATGGCCGCGGCGATCAGCGGCGTCACGCGCGTGATCGAGCTGGGAAGCGGTAGCGCGGACAAGACCAGACTGCTGCTCGGCGAGATCGCTCGCCGCGGCGAGATCGAGTATGTGCCGGTCGACATCGACCCGCACGTGCTGGAGAAAAGTGGCCGGGAGCTGCTCGCTGAGTATCCGAGGCTGCGTGTCAGCGCGATCTGCTCCGATTTCACGCGCCCGTCGCGCGCGCTGGCCGAGCTGGACGGCGAGGAGCCGACGCTGATCCTGTTTCTCGGCTCCACGATTGGAAACTTTCTGCCGCGCGAGGCCGCGGCCATGTTGCGCGATGTGCGTCGTCTCGTCCGCCCCGGCGATGCGTTCCTACTCGGTGTCGACCTGAAAAAGCCGAGCGAGATTCTGGAGGCCGCCTACAACGACGCCCTCGGCGTCACGGCGGCGTTCAATCTCAACCTGCTGCAGCGGATCAACCGCGAGCTCAGCGGCCGCTTCGACATGCGCTCGTTCGGCCATCGCGCGTTCTACGACCAGGCCCAGGGACGCATCGAGATGCATCTGGTCAGCCTGCGCGAGCACAGCGTTCCTATCGACGCCCTGAACCTCGAGGTCGCGTTCAGCGAGGGCGAGACGATCCACACCGAAAACTCCTACAAGTACGACGACGAAGCCATCGCGCTAATGGCCGCCGATTCGGGGTTCGAAGTGGCGAAGCGGTGGGCGGACTCGAAGGCCTGGTTCGCGGACGTGCTGTTGAGAGCGAAGTAGAGAGCCGCGCCCGAAAAGAAAACGGCCACCGTTCGGTGGCCGTTTTCGCAGGATCAGAAGTTTACGATATCGGCCTGGAACGTCTCGCGGTTCGCCCACGTGCCGTTTACGCTGATGCGGTCGCCCGAGCGCAGGTGCCACACATCGACCGAGCGACGCGTATCCATCTTGCGGAGGTCGATCTTCATCGACTGGCCGGTCGTTTCGTTGAGGACGGTCATGTAACCGAGGTCGCGATTGACGTTCTGCACCGTGCCGGTCACGAAGTTCGCGGGCGTACCGTAGCCACTCGTCATCGGCTGCTGGCGGACCTCGCTGTTGATACGGTTCGCCTGAAACGTGTTGCGGTTGGTCCAGCCGCCATTCACGACGATCGCATCACCCGAGCGGAGCTGCCATACGTTCACCGACTGCCGCGTGTCCATGTTCCGGACGTCGACCTTCACGTTGCGACCGGTGGCCTGATCGTGCACGGTGACGTAGTTCAGCTTGCGATTGGTGCTTTGTACCGTACCGGAGAGACGATTGGCCGCCGCCACACTCGTCGCCAGCTGGTTCGTGGAGAAGCCGATTTTATCCGCGCGAAACGTGTTGTTTTTCTCCCAGCTTCCGTCGGCGCTGATCAGATCCCCGGGCCGGAGTCCCCACACGTTGATGGACTGCCGCGTGTTCATGTCGCGCACGTCGATCTTGAGGTCGCGCCCGGTAGCCTGATCGCGCACCGTGATGTAGTTGAGCGAGCGGTTGACTTCCTGGACAACGCCGTTGACGGCGTTCGTGGTCGCGTAGCGGCCCTCCGCCGTCGGACGGGAACGGCCATTCTGTGGAGCAGCCATTCCAGGTACCACGATCGTCATCGCCAAAGCAGCAGTACCGAGGAATCGCGTCCACTGCCGTGTTTGCTTGTTCATTTGAGTCTCCTTCACTGGACGACACCGCAAGCGCACTGCCAGCATTGGCGTTCATTGCCCTGGAAACCGCAGCCGCTGTAAAACAACGCGCCTGTCGGACGGCCGTTCGTAGATGGAAACCGGCAGGTCGGGACGAATCCGGCACCGAACGGTGGAAATAGGAATAACTCCCGATGTACCATTGGTTTCCGCGACCTGTGCCGGGGTAGCTCAGTTGGTTAGAGCACCAGATTGTGGATCTGGGGGTCGTGGGTTCGAGCCCCACCCCCGGTACCAGAGAACAAAGGGAGGTTGCGGACCCTGAGTTCGGGGTTAATCCTTCGCCGGGGTGAACCGGAACGTGCCGCCCGGCTTGACCGTCCCCTTCTTGAACTGTTCCTGCATGAACTTCACGAGCGGTCCCACCCCTCGTTCGTGGCGGAATCCGACTACGAATCGGCAAGGGGTTCGCTCTCGGCTGGCGGCGTCGGGGGCGGCTCTACTTTGTCCTGTTCCACGGCGGTACCTCGGTATGTTTGAAGGGACCAAAATCCAGGGTCGATGAGACTCGACCTTACCCATGCTTCGTCATGGTCCTGATCGAGCTTGTAAGATGGCACTCTTGAGTGTGCATGAAGAACTGAGGTGGCGCGCCGCCGGCGCGCACATCGATTGACCGTCGAACCTCGCCTCTCCCGCGGACTGCGCGACCTGCTGCCCGACCAGATGCTGGCGCGCCAGCAGATGATCGACACGATCCGCCGCGTCTACGAGCTCTACGGCTTCGTCCCGCTCAGCACTCCGGCCGTCGAGTTTCTCGACGTGTTGTCGGGCAGCGCCGGACAGGAGACGCAGCAATCGATCTTCCGCGTCACCAACCCCGAGGACGAAGCGCTCGGACTGCGCTTCGATCTCACCGTGCCTTTGGCGCGCGTCATCGCCCAGTACAAAGAGCTGCCGCGGCCGTTCCGCCGTTACCAGGTCTCGCCGGTGTGGCGCGCGGACAAGCCGGACAAGGGCCGCTATCGCGAGTTCACACAGTTCGACCTCGACTCGGTCGGTGTCGAATCGGAAGTCGCGGATACGGAGATCATCGCCGGGATGTGCGACACGCTCTCCGCGCTGAACGTGGGGCGATATCTCGTCCGCTTCTCCAGCCGCGCGGTGCTCAATCTCCTGCTCGACTTCGCGGGCATCGCGCCGGATCAGGGCGCCGATGTCTTCCGCGTCCTCGACAAACTCGACAAGGTCGGCATCGAGAAGATCCGTCTCGAGCTGATGGGCGGCTACAAGGACGAGTCGGGGGACACCATCCGCGGCCTGGGTCTGACGAAGGATCAGGTCGCGAAGATCGAGAAGTTCCTGGCCATCCACGGTACGCGCCGCGAGGTGCTCGACCAGTTGCGCGAGCTTTTCGATCCGGCCGGCCTCCTCAATGTGCAGCAGATCTCCGATCATCTCTACACGCTCGGCTACGGCGACGACCAGGTCTCGCTCGATCTCTCCATCGCCCGCGGCCTCGCCTACTACACGGGCCCGGTGTTCGAAGCCATCCTCCCGGACGCGCCGCAGTTCGGCTCCGTGTTCGGCGGCGGCCGCTACGACAACCTGGTGATGCGATTCCTCGGCGAGTCGATCCCGGCGGTCGGCGCATCGATCGGTGTCGATCGGCTTCTGGCCGCTCTGACGCATCTCGGCAAGATCGGGAAGAACAAGGCGACGGCGCGCGTGCTCGTCACGAACATGGATCCGGCGCTGACGAACGACTACCTCGAGATGACCTGGGAGCTGCGCCGCGCCGGCATTCCCACGGAGCTGTACCTCGGCAGCGCGAAAGGTCCCGGCAAGCAACTCAAGTACGCCGATCAGTACGAGATCCCCATCGTCCTGCTCTACGGATCGAACGAGAAGCAGCAGGACATCGTGACGATGAAGGACATGACCGTCGGCCGCGAGAAGGCGAAGGCGGTCGGCGACCGGAAGGAATGGCTGGCGGCAAGGCCGGGACAGAGAACAACGTCACGCGCGGACCTCGTCACAGCGGTACGCGCACTCCTCGCGGAGATCGAGCAGTGACGGTCGTCCTGGACGGGGAGTCGCTGACGATCGACGAGCTGGTGCGCATCGCCCGCGATGGTGAGCGGGTCGAATGCGATCCGAAGACGAACGATCGCGTCGTGCGCGCCGAGAGACTCATCGCGAACATCGTCGAGAACTATCGCCAGGCCTGGAAGAGCGGCCACGCCGCGCCGAGCGAGTACGGCGTCACCACGGGCTTCGGCGAATTCAAGGACAAGCCCATCGCGCCGGACGACCTCGAGCAACTGCAGCGCAACCTCCTGCTCAGCCACTCGGTCGGCGTGGGTGAAAACGCCGACCCAGACGACATGGCCAACTACTTCCCGGCGGAAGTCGTACGCGGCGCACTGGCCACGCGCCTCAATGCCTTTCTTCGAGGCCATTCCGGTGTGCGGCGCAAGCTCGTCGACATCGTCGAGGCCATGCTCAATCGCGGCGTCATCCCGCTGGTGCCTTTGCGCGGCTCGGTCGGCGCGAGCGGCGATCTCTGTCCGCTCTCGCATCTCTTCGCCGTGCTCCTCGGCGAAGGACGGTTCTACGAAGGTCGCTCCGCGCTGCGCCCGGCCACGGAGTTGCCCGCGCTCCTCGGCTTCGCTGCCGAGGAGATGCGACCGACGTTCAAGGAAGGACTGGCGCTCGTCAACGGCGCGAACTTCTCGGCGGCGATGCTCGCGCTGGCCGTTCACGACGGGGAACGTCTGGCGGATACTGCCGACGCCTCCGCGGCGCTGACGATGGAGGCCGTGTGCGGTTGCACGCGCGCGCTCGACGAGAAAGTGCACCAGGAGCGCGGACAACTGGGGCAGATCGCCAGCGCTGCGCGCATGCGCGAGCTGCTGGCCGGCAGCAAGCTCGTGGAGCGAGCCGGCGCGGTGCAGGACGCTTATTCGATCCGCTGCGCGCCGCAAGTACACGGTGCGACGCGCGACACGATCGCTTTCGTACGCGGCATCGCCGAGCGCGAGCTCAACGCCGCCACGGACAATCCGCTGTTTTTCATCGACGAGGGTGCGCCGTTCGATCTCCGCTTCCGCGAGAACTGGCCGGAGTGGTACCACGGCGACGAGCGCGTTGCCTACTCGGCGGGGAACTTTCACGGACAACCGCTGGCTCTGGCCGCGGATTTTCTGACGATCGCCGTGGCGGAGCTCGCGAACATCTCGGAGCGCCGCACCCAACTCATGCTCGACGGTAATCACAGCCGGGGCCTGCCGCAGAACCTGACCACACGGCCGGGAGTCAACTCCGGACTGATGATCGCGCAGTACACCGCGGCCAGCATCGTGTCGGAGAACAAGGTGCTCGCCCATCCGGCGTCGGTCGATTCGATTCCGACATCCGCGAACACCGAAGATCACGTGTCGATGTCGACACACGCGGCGCGCAAGCTGCGCACCGTCATCGGTAATGTCCAGGCGGTACTGGCCATCGAGCTCATGACCGCCGCGCAGGCGGTGGAGTGGCGTGTGGCCATGAATCTCGACCCCAACCGGCGCGCGCCGAAGCTCCTCGGTGTCGAGGAAGCGGAGCAGCAGGCCCACGAATTTGAAGAGCGTGTCGACGGTAAAGCGCCGGCGATCGCGAACAGTCTCGGCGAAGGGACGCGCTCGGTCTATCTGCGCGTGCGGGAGATCGCCAGGCCGGTCTTTCGCGACCGTCCGCTGTCGGACGACATCCGGCGCCTGCGCGCCATCGTCTGAAGCGGGCCGGCCGGAGATCCGGCCCTGCCATCATCGCTGGAACGCGTACGAGACCTTCACGAAGAACTGCCGGTTGGAGCGCTTCAGATCTCCGGTCAACGCCTCGGCCTCCTTGAGGTCGCCGTAACCGGCGTACATCACTGTCTGCCAGTTCAGTTTGTACGCCCACAGCAGTTGGGAGCCGAGGTCGCCGCCGTGCTGATCGACATCGTACGAGTAGATCTCCTGATTCCGATTCGTCCGCTCGTTCTGCAGGATCAGCCGGACGAACGTCTTGGCGTTGAACGTGTAGCGGGCAGTCAGCCGCTCGGCCTGTGCGGTGAAGACGCGACCGCGCACCTCCGGCCGGTTTTCGTTCAGAAAGCGGAGAGCGTTGTCGAGACTGATCTCGAGATGATCGGTTGGCCGCAGCTTCCCGCCGTACGTGAAATTCGCGCCGCGTGCCGTGCGGCCGTTGCCGAAGTCGATGTCCTGCCCGGCGGAGCCGTCGATGGAGACGGCCGGGATGAATCGATTCACAGCCATCTGAAATGTGTAGAAGAGAAGACGGCGCGGAAGGATCTGGTGGCCGACCCGGAACTTTTCGTAGGCCAGGCGCAGGCGCGTGAATGAGCGGAACTTGCCATCGGCGCCGAAGCCGGCCGAGATCAGGCTGTAGAGACGCGATCCGTTCTGCTGCGAGTCGTACTCGCCCATCGCAAACGTGCGGATGCGACTGAAAAAGCCGGTCGGACGAAACGTGTAGCCGCTCTCGACATAGTTCATGCGATAGCCGACCTGCGGCACGAAGCCGTTATCGGCGCGAAACTCGTCGCCGAAATTCTTGGCCTCGGTGAAGAAGTCGAAATGGGTCGTCTGATGCTGCCACCAGAGATCTGCGGCGTGCGACGAGAGCTTGCGTCCGTCCCATTCGCCGGCCAGGTCGGGACGGTCCGGCGTCACACTCCGGCTGAGCAGCACCTGCCCCGTCACCGTATCGTGGTCGCCCAGGCGGAGCTCGAAGTCGGGACCGAAGACGCGGTTATAGGAGCCGCCGCCGTTCTCACGCGTCGTGGCCAGGAAGCTCACGAACGACTTGCCGATGTCGCGTTTGTAGCGGCCGACGAACGCCGTCGATAAATACGACTGCTGCGCGAAGTCCGACCCCAGCGGCGACGGGATGATGACATCGCCACCGCCGCGGTCCTGCGCCACGAGGATGGTGTACGCGCCGGCGCCGCTCTTTCCCGTCGAGCGCAGGCCCCATCGCGGCGAGGTGATCGTACGCGTGTACACCGCCTGAATGGGCGTCTTCAGCAGTTCCACGCCCTCCAGAAAGAACGGGCGCTTCTCCGGCAGGAAGATGGCGAAGCGCTCGTTCGTGGAGATCACGGCGACGTCGGACTCGATCTGCGAGAAGTCTGGATTGATCGTGCCGTCGATGGCGGTGTCGGCGTTCGGCGTCCACTTCAGATCGACGCCGCCGTCGCCCCTGGCCGGACGATTCTGCAGCGAGGAGCCGAGGCCGTCCCGGGTCTCACCGATCTCGCGGGCTTTGACGTAGGGAGCGACGACGAGATGACCGCCGGCGGGAAGACCTTCCAACCCGACCAGCGGCCGGCGATTGCAGATGAAACAGTTCGATCCCCGCGGCAGCCGGTTCGTGAACATCTGATAGCGGCGGTCGCGCGGCCAGTTGCGGTAGAGCATGATGCCCCACTCCGCCGGGTTGGGTTTGTCGTAGCGGAGCGAGGAGAAGGGAATGCGCATTTCCAGCACCCAGCCGTCCTTCGTGATCCTGGTGGCGCAGTCCCAGAAGAAATCGGGAGCGCTGTCCTCACCGGTCGAATCGTCGGAGGCCGCGTCGTACTGAATGCCCCGCGCATTGGCCAGAAAGAGGATGGCCGTGCGCCGGTCGTCGCGTGTATCGATGATGATGCCGGCGTAGTCGTCGGTGTTGCCGCCGATGTGATCGCGGTCGTTGTACGGCGAGCGGATGTGCGAGGGATCGTCCGACAGCTCGAAGGCGGCGTAGAAGAAGTGGCTGTCATAGGTGAGATAGCCGACGCTTTTGACTTTCGGCTCGCCGTTGTCGCTGACGTTCGTCTCGTACCACTTGTCGAGCCGTACGGCGTTCTTCCATCCAGGATCGGAGAGGTCCCCGTCGATCGTGATCGGACCTTCGGCCCGCGTGATCCGGATGGGACCCTCACCGCTGTCCGCGAGCAGGCTCATCGCCATTAGCAGCGCGCAGGCTGCTGCCGCGCCGGTCTTCAACATCTGCATTCACAGAGGTTACGACGAGATCGTTGCAAAGTTGCAACGAGCCGGTCAGAGAGAAGTGACCGGATGAAGCGCCGCGCGCCCAAAACGCGCGCGGTCATTCCGAGCGCCGAAGAGCGCGAGGAATCTGGGCGGTGGAGCGCCCCCGCCCGGATTCCTCGCCGTCTTCGCGGCTCGGAATGACTCCTAGCGTGCGCTCTCGACGATCAGCAGATGGGGTGTCTTGCGACGAGCGGCGTGTTGCATCAGGCTCCGGCTGAGCAAGCCGAGGCCAAAGCCCGCGCCCGCTGCAATGCCGGCCCACCTCATCGGGTTCGATTTCAACTCGTAGCGCAACTCGCCCACCCGGCTCATGGCCCGGTCGCGCATGGAGCCGAGCTCCATATCCATGCTGTGCTTCATCGAGCTCAGCGCTTCCATACCGCGCGACCTCATGTGAAACCACTTGTCCTTCATGCCGCTGTCGTGATCATGATCGGTCAGCTGGTGATCAACGGGAACGCGCACTTCTTTCGTCTCGTACAGTTCCATATCGTGCCCTCCCTTCGACACGCGTCATTAAAGTGCGAGGGAGGTGCCAGAATGCCGCGATTTTCAGAACGATATCTCGCTGCTTTTGCTTGTGTTTACACCAGACTCCGCCGCCCGCGTTTCTGCCTGTCTTCACCGCGGCCGGAGCGCCGAGTCGTGGTACTCTCGCGAAGCCCACCTGATCCGTAGCCTTCCGGCCGCGCGAGCGATTCCGCATCGACAATCGAATGAAGGCTTCTCTCTCGCTCGTGTTGTTTTTTGCCGTTTCACTGCAGGCTGCTCCGATGGCTCGCGTCGTGCGCGTGACCGGACCCTCGACCATCGTCGTCGACCGCGATGGCGTCCAATCGGAGGTGCAGCTCTCGGGCATCGAGATCACCGATCCTCAGAATGCCCTTCGCTATCTCACATCAACGATCGGATCGAAGTGGGTGATGGTCGAAGACGGCCGCGTCTATCGGTCTCCCGACGCGTTGCTCATCAACGATGATCTCGTCTTGCGGGGGCTGGCCCGTTCGATGGCCGCCAAGGTCTTTCGCACACCGGCGCGATACCTCGGCGAGCTCGACCCGGAACCGCGGAAGGCAGCCGCTAAACCGCCAGCGCCTCGCGCCAAAGCCGCGACACCGTCACGATCCCGACCGGCCCGGCGAGCTCGACCAGCTCGAGCTCGGCGCCGCTCGTGAGCAACTCGACATCGCTCACGCTCTCCTCGAGCTCGACGACCACACGGCCGCTGTGGCCCGGAGCGAGCCTCGGCGGCCCCTCGATGAAGCGCAGTCGGAGCAGAGCGCCGCCGGGCAGCCGCGCGAACGGACGATAGGAACCGTCGCGAGGCGAAACTGCATTCGATCGCCCGCCGGCGTCAGTGGGAAGCAGCGTCACAACCGCTTCGAGAAAATCGCTCACTTTGGGTCCTCGGTCCTCGGACTAGATACTCTGCCCGCTCGCCGGCGGATAGTCGTCGGCACGAACGAGAATGTCGCGCGGCTTCGAGCCCTGCGACGGGCCGACGATGCCGTTTGCTTCCATGATCTCGATGAGCCGCGCGGCGCGCGAGTAGCCCAGCTTGAGCCTGCGCTGGAGATAAGACGCGGAGGCCTGACCGGTTGACAACACCACGCGGACGGCGTCGTCGTACTTCTGGTCGTCGAGGTACTCGATCCCGTCGACACCGCTCTTTTCCTCGACAACCTTCGTGATCTCTTCGAGGAATTTCGGCTCGCCCTGATTCTTCTTGACGAAATCGACGATCTCGACGATCTCCCGCTCCGACACGTAGGCGCCGTGAATGCGGCGCATGCGTGCCGTGCCCGGCGGGAGGAACAGCATGTCGCCGTTGCCGAGGAGCTTCTCCGCGCCCTGTGTATCGAGGATGGTGCGTGAATCGATGCGCGAAGCCACCTGATAGGAGATGCGCGACGGGAAGTTCGCCTTGATGACGCCGGTGATGACGTCGACCGAGGGGCGCTGCGTGGCCACGATGAGGTGAATGCCCACCGCGCGCGCTTTCTGCGCCAGTCGAGTGACGGAGTCTTCGACATCCTTCGGCGCCACCATCATCAGATCCGCGAACTCGTCGATGATGATCACGACGTACTGCAGCGGCTCGGGTGTGGGCGTGTCGTCTTCGGGCGAGACCTTGCGCGCCCGGCGATGGGCGTCGGGATCTTTGAGCAGGGCGTTGTACTGGTCGATGTTGCGCACGCCGCACTCGGCCAGGGTGCGGTAACGGTTCTCCATCTCCTGCACGGCCCAGATGAGCGCGTTCGAGGCCAGCTTGGGATCGGTGACGATGGGATGGAGAAGATGCGGAATGTCCTCGTACATCTTCAGCTCGACCATCTTCGGGTCGATCATCAGCATCTTGAGCTGCTTCGGCAGGGCCTTGTACAGCAGCGACACGATCATGGAGTTGAGACCGACCGACTTCCCTGCGCCGGTGGCACCGGCCACGAGCAGATGGGGCATGCGCGCCAGATCGGTGACCACGGCGTCGCCGTGAATGTCCTTGCCCAAAGCGATGGTCAGGAAGCTGGCCGACTGGGCGAAGACGTCGGTATCGACGATGTCACGCAGCGTGATCAGCTCGCGTTTGCGGTTCGGCACTTCGATGCCGACGGTGGAGGAGCCGGAGATGCGCTCGATACGGATCGACTCCGCTTTGAGGGCGAGCGCGAGATCGTCGCCGAGGTTGACCACCTTCGCGTACTTCACGCCGGCGGAGGGCTTGAACTCGAACGTGGTGACCACCGGTCCGGGGTGATAGGCAGTGACCTCGCCTTCGACCGCGAACTCGCGGCAACGCTCCTCGATGAGATGGCCGATCTCGAGGAACTTCTTGTGCACGTCGTCGTTGACCTGGTCCTGCTTCGGTCCGGCCGTGAGCAGGTTGACGGGCGGCAGCATGTCGTTGCCTGCCCACGTCTCACGTCTGGCCGCTTTCGTCCTGAGCGCGGGACGCGGCACGCCCGCACGGCGGACTTCGTCGCGTGGCATCGGTACGACCGGCGCGGCGCGCCGCTCGACGGCCGGCCGGTCGAGAAACAACGGCTCCTCGAACGTCACCGGCGCCTCGGGTGAGGCATACAACTCGAAGGGATCGGAATGCTCCGCGTTCGCGAGCGCCTCCGCCGACTTGCGCAGCTCCGCCTTCGTGACTTTGCGAATCTGAAATCGTCCCCGGCCCCTCACCTCGCGGACCACGGGCCCTCCCTCGGCGTCCGGCCGGTCTGCCGCCCCCGATGCCGGATCGTCGGTGACCAGACGCAGCGCCGGGCCCTGTTTGTCGAGATGCTTGCGCAGCACGGTCTCCTTCATCTTCTCCTTGCGGCGGCGCTCCGACATGCGCGCCCAGTGCATCGACATGGTGCGTCCCAGCGAGGCCAGACCGCGATGCAGCCACAGGAAGACGGCGGCCAGGCTGATCCGCGTAGCCAGAAGAAGTCCGACCAGGATGGCCGTGACGATGACGATGCCGGCACCGCTGGCATTGAGATTCGCCGAGGCCACGCGATCGATCTCCTGCCCGAGGTAGCCGCCGGACGGAATGAGGGCACCGCGGACCCAGACCTTGCCAGCCGTGAGATCGAACAGCGAGGGAACCGCGAGCGCAAGCACGACGAACCCGACAAGCTTCGTGTGCGCGTACTCCAGCTCTTTGCCCCAGAAGCGATTCCAGCCGATCACCAGAAGCGCAGCAGGAAAGAGGAGGCCGGCGAAGCCGAAGAAGCCGACGAAGATCCAGGCCACGGTGGCGCCGTAATAACCGATCGCATTGGCGATCACGGTGCTCGTTGACGTGAAGAACGCCGAAGAGTCCGTGGGATGGTAGGAAACGAGCGCGGCTCCCAGGCTGACGCCAGCGGCCAGGACAATGATCCCGATCAACTCACCGCCGCGTCTCGACTTCGCGAATTGAGCCAGTTCGATCCCCACCCAACACCCCGCCTAGAGTCCGAAGTGTAGCAGAAAGAGGATGTTGGCGGAGGCCGGCTACCTCGTTTCTCCCCGGCCGGCAGTCGATCCGACCGAAAAGCTGCCGATCATGCTCGAGTGACCCGTCCCGCACAGCGAGTTGTTGCAGAAATACGTATACGCCCCCTGGCCATCAGCCGTAAAGGTGCGATCGACCGGCGAGCTGGACGACCCCCCCACCGTGTTGGCGATGAGGATGTTGCCGGTCGGCCCCACCATCTCGAAAAGATGGGTTCCGTTCAGCAGGACAACGTGGAACACCGCCTTGTCGCCCGCCTTGAGCGACGACGGATCGGGGTTGATGGTGATCTGAAAATTCCGGAGCGTGACCGTGAACTCCTTCGCCGCCGGCGGCGTCACCGGAGGAATTCCGGCGTCATCCACCGCGGAGATGAAGGTCTGATCTGTCGTCCCGCTGTCGATGACCGAGGCGTAGACGAGGACCGGCTGATCGCTCGAGAAGCTGACCCAGGCGTCCGAGAGATCTGCGGACTTCGGATCGAAGAAGAATCCGCCGGCCACGTTTGTCGGCGCCAGCACCGCCAGCGGCAAGAACGGCGTGGTCTTGCTGCTGACCGCTGCGCTGTTCTTGTCGTACAGCGTCCAGGTGACGTTCGCCGTCGAGTTGTTCGGATTGACGACACCGATGTTCGTCCGGAACGAGCTGCTGGACTTCAGTTGCAGCAGCGCCCCTTTCGTCTTCGCCAGCGATTGCGCGATTCCTGGTCCGAACTGCCCGAGCGTTCCGGCGTTCGTCAGCGCATAGATACGCGACGTTGCTTCGAACGGATCATCCGAGGTGAATTGAATGGCGCCGAGCTTCGACGTCTGAAAGAGCTGCGTGGTCACATCATCGAGGATCTTCATCTGCCGCTTCGGTACGACCACGGTCGCGGTCTGCGCGGCCGATCCGTCCGTCGCGTAGAACGTCGCCACGATGGAGATGTCCTTGTCGAATGCCGGATTGAAGAGGCGGGCGTCGGTGTGAAAGTTACTGACCGTGCCGGAGATCAAGATCCAGCGGTCGATTGCAAAGGCTTGAGTTGCAAAAAGAACCAGACAAACCAATAACGCGAGACGGGGACGCATGTTGTTTCCTCCCAGCGATTGCTGGGGACATGATTAGTCGGCGGGCGGGCTCAGGATGTGACGGGCGTCACATTTAACAAGAATGCAATTGCAAAACTAGAAGAGTGCCGGTTCCTGGTAGGTGCCGAACACGTCGCGCAGCGCGTCGGAGATCTCGCCGACCGTGGCGTACGTCTTGACGGCCTCGATGAGCACCGGCATGGTGTTGGCCGCGGGATCGGCGGCGACATTGCGCACACGCTGCAGCGCGTCGCGCACGGCGTTGGCGTCGCGCGATGCCCTGGTCTTGTTCAGCAGCGCCAGTTGCTCGCCGGTGACCGACTCGTCGATGTAGAGCGCCTCGTACTTTTTGTCGCTGCCCTGCTCGTACGAGTTCACGCCCACGACTTTCTTCTCGCCGGAGTCGATGGCGCGCTGGTACTGATACGACGCATCCCAGACTTCCCGCTGCGGGAAACCGGCCTCGATCGCTTCGACCATCCCGCCGAACTGGTCGATCTTGGCGATGTACTCGAAACAGCCCTTCTCCATCCTGTTGGTGAGCTCTTCGATGAAAAACGAGCCACCGAGCGGATCGACCGTGTTGATGACGCCCGACTCGTGCGCGATGATCTGCTGCGTGCGCAAGGCGATGAGCGCCGCCGCCTCGGTCGGAAGGGCGAGGGTCTCGTCGAGCGAGTTCGTGTGCAACGACTGCGTGCCGCCCATGACCGCGGCCAGCGCCTGGATGGTGACGCGCACGATGTTGTTGTAAGGCTGCTGGGCAGTGAGCGAGCAGCCGGCGGTCTGCGTATGGAACCGCAGCATCCAGGAGCGGGGATCCTTCGCTCCGTAGCGGTCGCGCATGACCTTCGCCCACACCCGGCGTGCCGCGCGGAACTTCGCCACTTCCTCGAACAGGTCGTTGTGCGAATTGAAGAAGAACGACAGGCGCGGCGCGAACTCGTCGATGTCCAGTCCGGCCCGGACGCCATACTCGACGTACTCCATGCCGTCGCGGAGCGTGAAGGCCAGCTCCTGCAGCGCTGTCGAACCGGCTTCGCGGATGTGATAGCCGCTGATGGAGATGGTGTTGTACTTCGGCACGTTCGCCGCGCAGAAGCTGAAGATGTCGGTAATCAGCCGCATGGAGGGACGCGGCGGGAAGATGTACTCCTTCTGGGCGATGTACTCCTTGAGGATGTCGTTCTGCAGCGTGCCGCTGATCTTCTTCCAGTCGGAGCCGTGCTTCTGCGCCACGGCGAGATACATGGCCAGCAGGATCGGCGCGGTGGAGTTGATGGTCATCGAGACGGTGACGTCCTCGAGATTCACCCCTTCGAAGATCGTCTCCATGTCGGCGAGCGTGTCCACGGCCACGCCGCACTTGCCTACCTCGCCCGCGCTGTACGGATGATCGGAGTCATAGCCGTACAGCGTCGGCAGGTGAAACGCGGTCGAAAGACCGGTCTGTCCCTGCGAAAGCAGGTAATGAAAACGCTCGTTCGTCTGGCGCGCGGTGCCGAAGCCCGCGAACTGCCGCATCGTGTAGAGCTTGCCGCGATAGCCGGTCGGATGGATGCCCCGCGTGTACGGAAACTCGCCGGGGAACGCCAGGTCTCTCGTAAAGTCGAGGTCCGCGACGTCCTGCGGCGTAGACAGCGGATTCACTTCCATGCCGCTGACGGTGGTGAAGTCTTTCTTCCACGGCGCCTTCCGCCGGGTCATCGGCTCGAGCACCTCACGGCGCCACTTCGCCTCTTCCTTCCGGACGGCACCCAGCGCCTCCTTCGAGAACAACGGCAGTTGCTCGTCGGACGCCGGCGGAACTGCCGCGGCAGATTCCCTCACATCGACTTCATTACGGCTCATGCGATCTCCTGCAACCCGCACTCCCCCTTATCCTATTCTCGGACCGGCGAGAGGTGAAATCAGAACGGCGGCCGCCGTTTGCCGAGAAAGGCAGCCAGGCCGCGCTGCGGTTCACCGATCGCGAACAGCCGCGCGAACTCGGCGCGCTCCAGGGTGTCGCCTCCACGCCGGCCGATCAGCATCGCCGCGGCATCGAGCGCCAGCTCGCTTCGTGAAGCGAATAGCGATTGCGCGTCCTCCGCCACTTCGTCGATGAGACCGTGGCCGTGCGCATCGCTCGCGTTCAGAACCGTCCGCCGGCCGGCCAGCATGCGCAACGCGTCGCGGCCCATGCGCCAGACCACGCCGGCCCACGCCTCCGGCGCGTCGACGCGGATCGTTGCCGACGGCGCCATCACCGCGAAGTCGCTGAGAAGCAGCGACGCCGCGGCCGCTCCACTGGTCTGGCCTCGCGCCATGACCACAATGAACTGCCGTGAGGCCACCACCATCGAAGGATCGGTCGTCGCGGCATCGACGACGATCATGGCTTGCGCGCCACGAGGAGCAGCCCCGGGCCGAACGGAACCCAGGAGAATGCGCGATCGATGGCGAAAACGGTCCGGACCAGGTTCACGAGCCAGCGCGACCTCCCGGCGCGTGCGACCGATTGCAGGCCGCGATCGCTCTCCACGTCAAGCCGGGCGCGCCGCCGGTTCATCGGCAGCAGAAAAAAGGTGTCGTAGATCAGAACGACCGGGAAACCCCAGAACGAGGCCTTGCGAATGGCGAAGCCGGCCCGACGGAACATCTCCGTCAGTGCTGTGCGCGAATAGCGGCGGCGGTGCTCGTAGTAATCGTCCGAGGCGGTCCATAACATCTGCATGGCCGGAACGGTGGCAACGACGGTGCCGCCGCTGCGGACGACGCGCGCGATCTCGCCCGCGGCGGAACGGTCGTCATCGAGGTGCTCGAGTGTCTCGCCGGTGGTGACCGCGTCGAATACACCGGCGCGGAACGGCATTCGGGTGAGATCGCCGACCACCGCCGGCAGAGCGAGCCGGCGACGGACGTGTAGCGCCGCGTCGATCGAGTAGTCGATGCCCACGACGCGGTAGCCACGCGCGCTCAGGCGCTGCGCCAGTTGTCCCAACCCAACCGCACCGTCGAGGATCCGGCCGCCCTGCGGCACACGGCCGACTTCGCGGACGATCATCTCCAGACGATGCTCATGACGTGGGCCGAACATCTCGGGCTGCGTGCCCCAGGCGTGCGTGTGAGGTCCCACCTGGAGGGAGTCTATCGCGGGCAGCGCGTCATTCACGGTTGTTCATGCCGGGGGGGGGAAACCAGCCCACCTCCCAGATTCCTCGCTTGCGTTCGGAATGACGGCAAGAGAGACGTAACCGTCATTCCGAGCCGCGAAGACGGCGAGGAATCCGGGTGGGGGAAACGCGCCCACCTCCCAGATTCCTCGCTTGCGCTCGGAATGACGGTGACTCTATGGTTGCGTGACCACGCCGGGAGCACTGTCGCGCGAGCCGCAGGCGTTCCAGACGCGCACCCAGTACTCGCCGGAGGCGTTCGTCGTGTCGGTGGTGTACTGCGCCGAGTTTGCGCCGGCGATCGGCGACGACGTGATGCCCGTGTAGCCGTGATACCACTGATAGTGAAGCGGTCCGTCACCGCCTGGCGTGACCCTCAGCGTCGCCGCGGTCCCATTCGCCACGGTCTGGTTCTGCGGCTGACCGGAGCTCAGGAAGTACGGAGGCTGGCAATCCACGATCACATGAACGATAGCGAAGTCCTCGGACGTGCCGTTGGTGGCGTGAAGGGCCACGAAATGCGTGCCCTGGAACGTCTCCGGACCGACCGTGATCGATGCGATCAGTTCCTCGGTGGCGCTGCCCTCCAGCGCGCTGGCCGGACTGAAGCTGATGTCGAACTTGTTGAACGGGTCGTCGTCCGCCACCGCGGCATCGTAGACCGTGGTGTGATTCGGGCCCGGTGCGTAGTTGAGGATGTGGATGTCGCCGGTCTGGCCGTTCGTGAGGACGATCTCCTGCGGGTCGATGAGCAGATGCGATGATGCGCCCGAGCCGCCGGCACCGCCGCAGGCATTGACGATGTCGATGATGACGGTGGCCAGGTCGCTGGCATCCGCCTGCGTCTCCTTGAACAGACCGCCGCTGGTCTTGGCCAGGTCCTCCATGATCGGACGGTCGATAGCCGGATTGCTGCCGCCGCCGGTAGGCACGAAGATGGCCGTGATGCGAATGTTCAAGCTCGCCGCCAGAATCGCCATGGCGTGAGCGTGCTGATCGTGCGTGCCCATCGTGGCATCGAAGCCCTGCGGACCGGTGTCGGTGATGACCATGATGATCTTCGCCGCGCTGGCCCTCCACTGCCCCGTGAACGTTCCGGTCTGCTGCCCGCTCGACCCCGCGCGGGGGCCGAGATGGTTGAGCACAGTATCGAGCCCCTCGTCGTAAGCGATGCCGGTGCCGGAGCTGGAGACCGTGGTCATCCGCTGGACCGCGGTGTCGAGCAGGGCGCGGTTGTTCGGTGCCATGTCCAGCAGAACGTTGACGTCGTTCGCCGGCATGTTGATGAGGCCGAACTGGTAATCGCCGCCGGAAGCGGTCTGCACGGCGTCGGCGATCTTGGTGACCTGCTGCTGCACCTGAGCGATCACGTTCGCCATCGAACCGCTGTTATCGATGATGAAGGTGACGTCCATCGGCCCGCAGTTCTGCGCAGACGCCGTCGTCGCGGACAGAAGCGGGAGCAGCAGGGCCGCAGCGATGACCGCGGCGCCTTTCAGTGCACGGTGACGGATCAACATCTTCCCTCCTCAGACTTCACGCACACCCGATGTTGCTTATTTGGATACGGAACTCAGCAGAAAGCTTACGGGCTCGGGCGCCGAAACGCAACCTATCGAACGGTATACCGACCCACGGTCACCCCACACTTGTGGCCAGCAGCTCTCTGAGGGCCACGCTGGCCTGGCCGAGAGCCTGGTCGAGCATGTGCGCGTCCTTCCCTCCGGCCTGGGCGAGATCGGGCTTGCCGCCGCCCTTTCCCCCGACGATCGGCGCCAGCTTCGCGATCAATGAGTTTGCGGGGATGCGGTCGACGAGATCGCGGGTCACCGCGGTCAGCAGCGTGACTTTGCCTTCGGTGACACTGCCGAGGACCACGACGCCGCTCTTGAGCTTGGAGCGGAACGTGTCGGCGAGATTGCGCAGATCTCCGCCGCTGATGTCGTCGACACGGCGCGCCAGCAGGCGGATGCCGCCGACATCGACCGAGTCATCCGCGGTGACGGGTGACGCGCCGCCCCCGCCTCCGCTGGCCATGCGCATCTTGAGCTGTTTGAGCTCCTTCTCGAGCGCTTTCTGCTTGTCGAGGACCGAGCGCAGGTACGCGGGAACTTCCTCCAGGCGGGTGTTCAACTGCTGCTGCACCTCGTGCGCGGAGTGGTCGAGCCGCTGGAAGTATTGCAGGGCGCCACGGCCGGTCAGCGCCTCCATGCGCCGCACTCCGGCGGCGAGCGACCTGTCGGAGGTGATCTTGAACAGGCCGATGTCGCCGGTGCGGTTCACGTGGCAGCCGCCGCAGAATTCGCGCGAGTAATCTCCGGCGGCGACAATGCGCACGTTGTCTCCGTACTTCTCGCCGAACATGGCCACCGCGCCGGTGCGCCGGGCCTCGTCGATCGGCATCACCGTCTTGATCACTTCGAGATTGGCGCGGACGCGGTCGTTGACCTGATCCTCGATCTCGCGCAACTGCTCTTCGGCCAGCGGCTGGTGGTACGTGTAATCGAAGCGCAGACGATCGGGAGCGACCAGCGACCCTGCCTGCTGCACGGTGGGCCCGAGAACGTCCTTCAGCGCCTTGTGCAGAAGATGCGTGGCCGTGTGGTTGGCGGTGGTATCGAGCCGCGTCTGCACCGGCACCGAGGCGCGCACCTTTGCGTTCAGCGCCAGAGATCCCTCGTCGACGCGCACGCGCGACACGATGAGATCGCCGAGCGGCTTCTGCGTGTCGAGAACGGTGGCGCGACCGCCCTTCCATTGGAGCGTTCCCGTATCGGCGATCTGACCGCCCGACTCCGCGTAGAACGGCGTCGGCGAGAGGACCACCTCCCCCTCGGATCCATGATGCAGCGCGTCCTGCTCTTTGCCCTGGATGACGATCGCCCTGACCGCGGACTGGACGTCCTCGACCTGGTCGTATCCGACGAACTCCGGCAGGCCGGTCTTTTCGGCGATCTTGGCGAAGGTCGCCGCATCGGTCGATGACTGAAACTTCGACGACGCCTTCGCCTTCGCGCGTGCGCCGCCCATCATCGTCTCGAACCCTTCGTGGTCGAGCGCGACGCCTTCCTCCTCGGCCAGCTCGCTGATCAGATCGACCGGGATGCCGAACGTGTCGTAGAGGCGAAACACTTCCGCGCCGCCCAGGGTGCGCTCGCCACGGGCGCGGACGTCGTCGAGAACGGCACCGACCCGCTCCATGCCTGATGTGAGCGTGCGCGAGAAGCGTTCTTCTTCCGCGCCGAGCGTGGCCAGCACAGCCTGGCGGCGATCGCGAAGCTCCGGATAGGCGTCACTCATCGCGGCGGTCACGCTGTCGACGAGCTGCGACAGGAGAACCGGTGCGGGAAGCTTGCGTCCGAATCGGATGGCCCGGCGGATGATGCGTCGCAGCACGTAGCCGCGGCCTTCGTGCGCCGGGATCACGCCATCGCTGATGAGGAAGGTCGCCGCGCGGGAGTGGTCGCAGAGCACGCGCACGGCCGTGTCGAGCTCGTCGTCCATCCGGCCGCCGTAGCGATGTCCACTGGCCTCCGCGATCGTCCGCATGATCGCCTGGAACAGATCGATGTCGTAGTTCGTCGAGGCCTTCTGCAGCACGCTGGCGATGCGCTCCAGCCCCATGCCCGTGTCCACCGACGGCGCGGGCAACGGCGTCAACTTGCCGCTGCTGTCGCGGTCGTACTGCATGAACACGAGGTTCCAGATCTCCATCGTGTCGTCGCCGGGACCGTTGACCAGCCCCGCCACGTTCTTCGACAGGTCGCTGCCGCGGAAGTAGTGGATCTCCGAGCAGGGTCCGCACGGCCCGGTGTCGCCCATCGACCAGAAGTTGTCCTTCTTGCCGAATTTGAGCACGCGATCGGGGGAGGCCCCGGCTTCGATCCAGAGCTTCACGGCCTCGTCGTCCGCGGGAACGCTCTCGTCCCCCTCGAACACCGTGAACCAGAGACGGTTCACATCGAGGCCATAGCCGTCGACGAGCAGCTCCCATGCGAACCGGATGGCGTCGCGCTTGAAGTAATCGCCGAAGGAGAAGTTCCCGAGCATCTCGAAGAACGTGTGATGGCGGGCCGTGCGACCGACGTTCTCGAGATCGTTGTGCTTGCCGCCGGCCCGCACGCACTTCTGCGAGGAGGTGGCGCGCGAGTAATCGCGCTGCTCCCGTCCCAGGAAGACGTCCTTGAACTGGTTCATGCCGGCGTTGGTGAAGAGCAGCGTGGGATCGCCCGCCGGAACGAGCGAGGAGCTGGGAACGCGGCGGTGCTGGTTCTTCTCGAAGTACGCGAGGAACGTCTCGCGGGTCTGGCTAGTCGTCAGCAAGCAGGGTCTCCTTCACCACTCTCCGGACGAGCGCGGCATCGTAACCCTGCTTCAACAAGTACGCGGCGATTTTGTTTCGTCCTTCCGGGGTGGCGGGGTACTCCTCGCCATGGCGGACGATGAGCATCCGTTTTCGTTTGTCGTAGAGGGCCTGCAGGTCCTCGCGCTCGCGGTCCTCGTTGTTGTTATCGCGAACGATGTTCCGAGCCAGGTCGGGATCGACGCCGACGGCCTCGAGCTCGCGCTCGATGCGGCGCGGACCGATCTTCTTCAGCATGCGCGTGCGGGCGTAGGCACCGGCGAAGCGTTCGTCGTCGAGCCACTTCTCGTCGCGCAGCCGGACAATGGTCGCGTCGATGGCCTGGCGGTCGAATCGCTTGGCCGTCAGCTTGCGGCGAAGCTCACCCTCACTGTTGAACCTGTAGTTCAGGATGCGCAGAGCGGCGATATAGCAGTCGTCGTTCAGATGGGCCTACACGTTGTTCGAGAAGTCGAACGGCGAGTCCTCGTTGAACGGATCGTTCGAGTCCTTACCGCTGGCGACGCTGAGCTTCGACTCCATCTCTTCGCGCGAAATGTCCGACGTCGACTGGATGCCCTGCAGCTTGAGACGGAACTCGTCGGGGTTCGACGCGCGCCGGAGCGCCTCGTCGAGCGTGATGAGCCCGTTCTTGTAGAGCATGTATAGCGACTGATCGAACGTCTGCATGCCGTACTGCGATGTGCCCTGGGCGATGGCGTCCTTGATCAGCTTGGTCTTGTCCTTGTTCTCGATACAGTCGCGGATGTACGCGGTGGAGATCAGCACTTCCGCCGCGGGAACGCGCCCCAGGCCATCGGCGCGCGGGAGAAGCCGCAGCGAAACCACCGCCTTGAGCACCGCGGCCAGCTGCAGCCGGATCTGCTTCTGCTGGTGCGGCGGGAAGACCGAGATGATGCGGTTGACCGTTTCCGTCGCGTCCATCGTGTGCAGCGTCGAGAAGACCAGATGCCCGGTTTCGGCGGCGGTCAGCGCCGTCTCGATGGTCTCGTAGTCGCGCATTTCGCCGACCAGGATGACGTCGGGATCCTGGCGCAATGCCGAGCGCAGGGCCTGCGAAAACGATTTCGTGTCCACTTCCACTTCGCGCTGGTTGACGATCGACTTCTTGTCGCGGTGGAGGAACTCGATGGGGTCCTCGACCGTCATGATGTGCTCCGTGCGATGGGCGTTGATGTAGTCGATCATCGCCGCCAGCGTCGTCGATTTTCCCGAACCCGTCGTTCCCGTGCAGAGAATCAGTCCGCGCGTCTCCTCGGCGATCTTCTCGAGCACCGTCGGGAGCATCAGCTCGCGGATCGAGAGAATCTTCACCGGAATCACGCGCAGGACCATTCCCACCGTGCCGCGCTGCTGGAAGATGTTGCAGCGGAAGCGTCCCAGGCCCGGGACCGAGTAGGCGATGTCGATCTCGTAGTTGTTCTTGAATTTTTCCTTCTGCCGCGAGGACATGATCGAGAACGCCATGGCGATCGTGTCCTCCTGCATCAGACGCTTGAGCTCCACCAGCGGGACCAGGTCACCGTCCACCCGGATGACCGGGTGAGAGCCGACCTTGATATGAAGGTCCGAGGCTCGCCGCTCGGCGGCAATTTTCAGCAAATCATTGATATGCAAGGGCCACCTCTATCGATCAGGTCATTTTACGCCACACAACGCCAAGCGGTAACCGGAAACCGGTAACCGGCTATGGGAACGACGGTTACCGGCTGACGGTTACCGTTCCCGATGAACGACGATCTGCCTCTCCACTACGTCGCAACGATCCCCGGCGGCCGCCCGGAGTCGGCCGAGATGCCGCTGGTCGTGATGATGCACGGACGCGGTGCGGACGCCAACGACCTGGCCGGCGTCGCTCCGGCCCTCGATGGTCCCTCCGGTTACCGGTTCCTTTTTCCAAACGCACCGAAGGCGTGGGAGGCGGCACCGGGGATGACGTTCGGCTACTCATGGTTCGACGGTTTGCCGCCCGACGCGCAATCGCTGTCAAAGGCGCGCCTCCACCTGAACGAGTTTCTCGACGCCGCGCTCCTTCGATTCCCCACTCCGCCCGGAAAGGTCGTGCTCTCCGGTTTCTCGCAGGGCGCGCTCATGGCACTCGATACCGGATTGCGCCGTCACGATCTCGCCGGCATCGTGGCCATGAGCGGGGCCCTCGACGAGCGCGACCTGCCGGATCTGTCCGGCAGGAAAAGCCTGCCCGTGCTGATCGTGCACGGAACGCACGACGAGATGATCAACGTCAACATGGCCCGCCGGGCCCGGCGCGTGCTCGAAGAGTACGGTCTCGACCCCGAATACCACGAGTTCGCCATGGGCCATCAGATCTCACCGGAGTCGATGGAGATCGTTGGCGGATTCATCCGTAAGTTGCTGGAATGAGATGGTCCAGCGATTGCTTTCCATCCTCACGGATGACTACAAATAAGCGTGTACTTCCCCTCGCTGCGGTGCTCCTGGCACTCGTGGCCGCCCCCCGCGCGGGAGCCACGCTGACGAAGGCCGCCACGTTCGACGAGAAAGTCTCCAACGCCGCCGCGATCGTCCTCGGACACGCCGTGAAGAAGGAGACCCGGTGGGACGCGCAGCACCGTTGGATCCTGACCTACACCACGTTTCAGGTGGAGAAGGCATACAAAGGCCTGCCGGGCCAGCAGCAGATCACGGTCGTCACTCCCGGTGGAGAGGTCGACGGTGTGCACCAGGAGACGTCGGGAGTTCCCGATTTCGCCGACGGCGCCGACAACGTTCTCTTCATCCGCAACAGCAGCGTCGGACCGACCGTGCTCTATTTCGACCAGGGCGCCTACGATGTGGCGAAGGCCAGCGGCAAGCGCATCGTGCAGCCGGTGGCGACTGATGCGGTCTCGATCGACACACAGCGAGGCATGGCGGTGACGCCGGAGGAGCCGCGAACGCTGGACCAGTTCGAGCAGGCCGTCCGCGACTCGGAGCACCGCATCGCGTTCAACCGCATGGAAGTCATCCAGCGGCAGCAGCAGGCACTGCAGCAGCCGTCAGTCGGCTCGACGATCAGCCGCTACAAGTACCTCGTTCTGCTCGCGCTCGCCGGCATCGCCTTCGCGACCTGGCATCTCATCCGCCGCTGAGACACGCCGCGCGAATTGCGCGGCGGCCCACTCCATCGACTCCTGGCGGTTCTCGATGCCGGCGAAGCGAAATTGCGTCGACCGTCCACTGCGAAGCGTGACTTCGATCGAGGTCGCGGACAGGGTCCACGATGCAACCTTTCGCCAAGCCACCGACTTCCTCCAGAAAATGCGCAGCCGCATGACGAAACGGTCGTCGTCGGACGTGAGCCGGCGCATCGCGTCGACCTGCGTGTCGAACACGGCGAACGACAGCAGGATCAATGGCGGAACGAACGAGAGGACATAGAACGAGCGATGATGCCGCTCCTCGAGCTTCGCGAATGCCTCGACGAGCATCATGAGGCCGCCCGCGAGCTCGACCCAGGCGATTCCCCTGGTCGACAGATGATGGTGGCCGACGCGCTCGTAAAGCACGAGGGCGATGAGGATCGCGGCCGCCACGATCTCCGCGACCGGCACGAACGAATGGGAGCCGCGCTGCAGTTGATCGATGCCTCCGTAGATCAACAGACCGGCGGCCAGGACGTGCTGGAGCGGCTGCCGGCGCTTCATCCGTTTCGCACGCACGGAGATCAGACGAAACGTCTCTCGGTCCACGAGCCTCGAGTGTACACGGGCATCGCTCTTGAGTGCGCTTGAGGGTGATGGCTGATCCGATGGTGGGGCAGAAGGCGCTCGACCGGGCAAACCAAGAGAAGAACCTCCTCCTCGTCTACCAGCCGATCCACGAGGCGCGCACGCGCCGGATCTACGCGGCCGAGGCGTTGTTGCGGCAGCGCAGGGAGTCGGGCGAGATCCGCGAGGCGTCAGTGATCACGAAGGCCGCGGAAGCGGGACCGGAGATGTTCGCGCTCGACTCCTGGGCGGTGCGTACGGCGTTCGCCGAGGCCGCGCGATGGCACGCCAAGGGTGCGGCCGTGCCCGTCAACGTCAATCTCTCCCCGCGCGAGTTTCAGGAAGGCAACGTCTTCGAGCGCATCGAGAAGCTCGTCGCCGGATGCGGCATCGATACGCACCGGATCAATCTCGAGATCACCGAGATGAGCCACATCGAGGAACTGGAACGGACCAACGACGTGCTCATCGCGCTCAAGACGCTGGGAATGGAGTTGTGGCTCGACGACTTCGGCACCGGCCACTCCACGCTCTCCCATCTACTGCACTTCCCAGTCGACGGACTGAAGATCTCGGGCGACTTCGTGAAGGGCATCGTGACCGACCGGCGCAGCCGCGCCATCACGCGATCGCTCATCGCGCTGGCGCACGACCTCGGCATCCACGTCGTCGCCGAAGGGATCGAGAGAGAGGAACAGCTCGATCTCCTGCTCCAGTGGAACTGCGATTACATCCAGGGGTTTCTGTTCTTGAAGCCGATGGCGGGCCAGGAGATCGAGAAGATGCTGCTGGCTGGAGAGTAGGGGGTCCGCGCGCTCGGACACTAGGCGATCTTCTGGTCCCGCAGCTTCTCTTCTTCCGGTGCGTGCTCGTCGCGGCGGCGGTCGAGATCCTGCATCACGTTCTTCTTGAGCATGTCCGGACCTCCGCTGGCCATCATCTCGCGGATGTAGTCGGCGATCTCGAGGTTCTCGATGCGCATGCGCACGGTCTTGAACACGTTCGGTATGTGACCGGGGACCTGCACGTGGTGCAGTCCACCGCTGTAGGCGAGCAGCATCCTGCCGCTCTTCACGGCCAGGAGGATGTCGGCGATCCCACCGCGCACCGTCATCGGTTTGCCGTTGACGTCGAGACCGTTGGCGCGCTTCATCCGCCCTTCCGGCGCGATGATGACCATCGACCACGGATCGATCGTCTGCAGGACGGCGAACCAGGTGTCGTCGCGCTCGCGGGTGATGGCGATGACGTGATGAGCGACGAATTTGAAGATCAGGCCGACCAAAGGACGTCCGGTCGTCTTTTCGGCCGCGGGAACGACGCCGTGCGCGGCCAGACGCCAGATGAACCGGTTCGGCACGACTCCCAGGAACAAAGGCTCGAAGAGACTGGTGTGGTTGAGAAACACCACCAGCCGCAGGTCGCCCCACGGATCCTCGGGGGTCGGCCCGATGAATGAGAAATCGTGGCGGTAGAAGATCCTGCTCACATACTTCAGAAACGTGAGCATGGTGAAAACAGCGATGGTCCGGATGAGCCCCACGGCAGGGAAGCCTATGCAAGGTGGCGCGGGGTCGTCAATGCTTCAGGCTGCCGAGAAACGTCCGCGCGAAGAGCGGCCCCTTCCCCTCGTCCTCGTGCTTGAAAAACACCCAGGCCGACGACCAGTTCTGTTTCTCGACGCGTCCCGCCCACTTCTCGATCTCCCCCTCCGCGTACTGCGTGCGCCGGAGACGCAGATATCCCCACGACGCGGTCGGCATCGGCAGCGTCTCCGGATCCTCGACCTCGTCCGTGTCGGCGACGCAGAGAGCCATGTCGTGTTCCCGCAGGACTGCAAAGACTTCCTCGTCGAACCAGCTGGCGTGCCGGAATTCGAACGCCGCCGGATGTCTGGGCAACGCCGCGGCAAACGCGCGCAGCCTGGCGACGTCCTTCTTCGCAAACGGCGGAAGCTGGAACAGGACCGGACCGAGTTTCGGGCCTAGCTCCGCGGCGGCCTCGAAGAAATAGCGGACATCGTCTTCGGCCCCGGCCAGCCGCTTCTGATGCGTGATCCGCTGCGGTGCCTTGAGCACGAACATGAAATGCTCCGGCACCTCACCCGCCCATTTCCCCAGCGTCTTCCCCACGGGCATCCGGTAGAACGTGTTGTTGATCTCGACTGTGTCGAACTGCGTCGCGTAGTACGGAAGCATCTTCGCCGCCGGGAGGTCGGCGGGGTAGAAGCTCCCTTTCCACTCTTTATAGCTATAGCCACTCGTTCCGACGAGCACGCGCATGGCGCGGCGATGCTATCAGAGCGTGATCAGGCCATTCCGGATGCCGTAGCGATAGAGCCCGAGGTTGTCGCCGACCTGGAGCTTTTTCATGAGACGGGCCCGGTGGGTGGTCACGGTTTTGACGCTGATCTCGAGGCGCGAGGCAATCTCTTTGAGTCGCTGCCCTTCCAGCATCATCGTCATCACTTCTCTCTCCCGGCGGGAGAGGCGGCGATGCGCCGCATCAGTGTCGGGAAGAACCCACGAGTTCTGGAGCCGCTCGATCACTTCGATGAGCTCGCGTTTCACGTCTTCGAGCTCCTCTGGCTCCATATCCGGCCTGAGATCGTCGATCTTCTTCCTGATTTCCAATAACGACATTCTTCCTCCGCAAACGGGGGCCACAGACGACAGCCGGACAACCCGCCCACGGAGTTCTCAGTCAGAGATTTCTTACACACAAGTTACCTCTGGTGCTTTGGGCAGAAATACGTCGTCCGGCCAAACACCAGCGCGCGGCGGATCGAACCACCACAGCGTGGACAACGATCGCCCTCTTCGCGGTGATGGATGACATACCCGCGCGGATAGCCGTCACCGCGCTGCTTGCGCGCGATCACAACGCGGAGGATCCGCCGCATGGCCGTGAAGATGTGTTTCGCGTCGGCGGCCGACAGTCGATCGACGGGTCGTCTTGGGTGAATGCTCGTCTGGAACAGGACCTCGTCCGCGTAGAGGTTGCCGATGCCGGCGATCGTGTCCTGCGACATGAGCAGCGACTTGATGGCGCCGCGACGGCCCTCGATCAGCTTGCGGAATTCTCGCAGCGTAAACGCAGGGTCGAGGGGATCGGGACCGAGGCGATGGGCGGCGATGTAGGCGGCAGGGTCGGGAGTGAGATCGGCCACGCCGAACAGGCGCATGTCCTCGAAAGCCAGATGGGCACCGTTGTCGAAGTCGAAGACCACCCGAGCGAAACGGGGGATGGCATCGCGACCGTATTCGAGATCGCCGCTCATCCCGAAGTGCAGGTGCAGCCACACGGCGCCGGCATCCGCGAAGAGATGCTTCCCGTGCCTGCGCACCGCGGAGAACGCGTGCCCGCGCAACGCCCGCGCAAATGTTTCCCTGCGCACGTCGCCGAGAATGCGCTCGTCGAGCACGCGTACGCGCGCGATTCTCTGTTGCAGCGCGTGCTCCGCGAAATAGCGAGAATAGAGTTCGACTTCGGGTAGCTCCGGCATGAGAGGTGAACCGATGGCCAGAGTAGCAAACGTCGACGTCGATCACGTCGAACGGTCGGTCAAAGCCGTCCTGGACGCACAGGCGAAGAAATGGGGAGGGCCGCTTCTGAACCACCTCGTTTACGCGCGCCGGCCGTCCATCTTCCGGGCCGTGCGAGGCATGTGGAGCGGAATCGATGCCTCCGGCCTGATCGCCGCGCCGTTGCAGGCGATGATCAACCGCCGCGTGGCCTTTCTCAACGGCTGCGAGTTCTGACAGGACCTCAACGCTGCCGTGGGCAGCGCACTCGGTTTGAGCGACGAAAAGCTCCTGGCCCTCGACGAACACAGAACCTCACCGCTCTTCGATGAGAAGGAGCGCGCAGCGCTCGAGTACGCCGACTGTATGACGATCACCGGAAAGGACGTGAGCGACGAGCTGTTCGCGAGGGTGCGCACCTTCTTCGACGACGATGCGCTCGTGGAGCTGACCGAAGTAATCGCCTGGGAGAACGCCTCCGCGAAGTTCAACCGCGCCCTGCGCATCCCGTCGCAGGGCCTGTGGAGAGGCACCGGCTGACCGTCGAACGTGCTTTGCGTGAGCACGGCATCGCTCTCCAGTGCCAGGAGCCCGGTCAGCGCGGCGCGCTTCATCACCCCGCAGCCGGCGACCAGCAGCATGGAGATCAACAGGAGCACTCGTCCGATCCGAGCCGGCATGGTCATTCCTTTCGTAGCTGAGACGGCAGACTAGCGCGAAAGGTTGGGTCTTGCGGTCCGGTTCACTGTTGCGTAACCGAACTGGTGCGCCGCCGGAACAGGCCGGCACGAGCATGATCGAGCGCGGAAGGCGTTCACACCACGTAACACGGGATCGATCTCGGCGCGCTTCAATGGGGCCGCGCTCGATCGAGCGCGGAAGGCCATCCCGGAGCTGGTGCCCCGGTACTGACTCAGTATACGTCGCTTCAATGGGGCCGCGCTCGATCGAGCGCGGAAGGAGGTAGTGCTACTTCAGCTATCAACACCTTAGATGGGCGCTTCAATGGGGCCGCGCTCGATCGAGCGCGGAAGGACAGCGGCGGGGCGGGGAAGTGGCGCGCGGAGATTTCGCTTCAATGGGGCCGCGCTCGATCGAGCGCGGAAGGACGGCGGCGGAGGCGGCGGGCATCCTCTGAACAAGGGGCTTCAATGGGGCCGCGCTCGATCGAGCGCGGAAGGACGCCCCGCTCATCGCCGCCGCACAGCAGTGGACGCTCACGCTTCAATGGGGCCGCGCTCGATCGAGTGCGGAAGGATCCCAGTGTCTGCCATCGCCCCAACCGTCGCCGCGCTTCAATGGGGCCACGCTCGATCGAGCGCGGAAGGCTGTCTCGTCAGACACACGTGCGCGTGGTGATCGAGACCGTGCTTCAATGGGGCCGCGCTCGATCGAGCGCGGAAGGTGCGACGAATCGACCGGCATGAAACTCCTCCGCCTCGCTTCAATGGGGCCGCGCTCGATCGAGCGCGGAAGGGCTCTCGATCCAGTGGTCGCCACGAATCCGCTTCGCATGCTTCAATCGGGCCGCGCTCGATCGAGCGCGGAAGGGGATCTGGACGGAGTAGGACATGGCTGAGAGTAAACGTTTGCTTCAATGGGGCCGCGCTCGATCGAGCGCGGAAGGTTGTAGAGTTTCAGGTATCGCGGAGCCGCGTTCGTGTTGCTTCAATGGGGCCGCGCTCGATCGAGCGCGGAAGGCGATGGAATTGATGTAGTCCACGAGCGACGAGGTGATCGCTTCAATGGGGCCGCGCTCGATCGAGCGCGGAAGGCTGATCGAAGATGCCCTGCTCGCTCGCCTTCAGGTCCCTGACGCTTCAATGGGGCCGCGCTCGATCGAGCGCGGAAGGCCCTTCTTTCTCCAGCGCTCGGCACTGTGATGATCGACGCCGCTTCAATGGGGCCGCGCTCGATCGATCGCGGAAGGATCACGGAACGGGACTACGCCCTCACCACGGAGTCCGGGCAGGGTTGAATGGGGCCGGGCTGCGGCGCGCGCGGGGGGCGAAG
>JBBRTB010000010.1:0-155398 GCA_038244815.1 Thermoanaerobaculia bacterium | reverse complement strand
GTCGCGGCCACGTCCGCCTGACGCGAGCGGATGCGCGCAGACACTTCGACCGGGCCGGCCGGCGCGTGGCCTGAGATCCAGTGCACGCGCTCGGCGACGAGCTCACTCTTCTCCAGCGCCGAGGCGGGACCGACGGTCACGCGCCTGGTGTATGGATTGACGTCGATCACATACGAGCGCTCGCTGCCGCCGCCGATCTGCAGCCCACGGCGCTGCCCGATCGTGAAGTGATAGTAGCCGTCGTGACGGCCAATCACCTGACCGGCGGCATCGACGAGATCGCCCGCGCCGTCGCCCGGTTCGATGCCGGCCTCGCGCTCGACGATGGCCGGATAGCCGTCCGTCTGCGGCACGAAGCAGATCTCATACGACTCCTTCTTGCGCGCCACGGAGAGCCCTCCCTGCTCGGCGATGTCGCGCACCTGCGGCTTGGTGAGATCGCCGAGCGGAAAGAGGGTCTGCCGAAGCTGATCCTGCGACAGCTCGAAGAGAAAGTACGACTGATCCTTGGCCAGGTCGCGGGCCTTGCGCAGCTCCAGAGTGCCGCCGCTCTCGGTGATCCGCGCGTAGTGGCCGGTGGCGATCCGTTCCGCGCCGATGGCGATGGCCTTCTGATGAAAGAGATCGAATTTGACGTGCGTGTTGCAGAGAACGCACGGGCTGGGCGTCGTGCCGCTCAGGTACGACTGTACGAACGGCACGATCACTTTCTCGTGGAAGTTCGACTCCAGGTTGAGTGTGAAATGGGGGATGCCCAGCTTCCAGGCCACCCGCCGGGCGTCGGTGAGGTCGTCGATCGTGCAGCATCCGCCGTAGGTGGAGTCGGCGTTCGTGAGGTTGTCGTACATCTGCATCGACAGGCCGATCACCTCATGCCCCGCGGACTTGAGCATGTACGCGGCGGTCGAGGAGTCGACCCCGCCGGACATCGCAACAGCAATCTTCACCGTGATTTATGAACAACCGGGACCGCCGGTCATTCCGGACCGTAGGATCCCCCCGCCCAGATTCCTCGCCGTCTTCGCGGCTCGGAATGACGGGAAGGGCACTCGTTGTGCATGCCGCTCGGCCGTGGTCCACAGTGAGGAGCAACCCGGCGTAGCGGTCATGCGTGTGCTCGTGGTCGACGACGACCCGTCCATCCGCCGCCTGATCATCGCCGCGCTCAAGCGGGACGGCTATGAGTTCGCCGAGGCGGCCAATGGGCGCGAGGCGCTGGAACGGATGCGGGCGTTGCATCCTGCCTGCGTCGTTCTCGACCTCATGATGCCGGTCCTCTCCGGATGGGACGTGCTGCAGGAGCGCATCCACGATCCCGTGCTGACGAAGATTCCGGTGATCGTGGTCAGCGCGAATCGGGAGCCTGAACTGGTCAACGCCCTCGACAAGGGGATCTGCGCGTTTCTGCCGAAGCCGTTCGATATCAGCGCGCTCAGCGCCCTCGTGAAGGCTTGCGTTTCGCAGTAGCGTCCGAAGCATCCTGCGCATCGAGCACGGCGATCGCGGCCATGTTCACGATGTCGTTGACGTCCACGCCGCGCTGCAGCACGTGCACCGGCTTGGACAGGCCCTGCAGGATCGGGCCGATCACTTCCGCACCCCCAATGCGCCACAGAAGTTTGTAGGCGGCGTTGGCAGCGTCGAGGTTCGCGAATACCAGCACGTTGGCATCGCCCTGAATGGCGCTCCACGGATATTCGCTCTGCGCGATCTCCGGGTAGACCGCGGTGTCGGCCTGCATCTCCCCGTCCACGATGAGGTCGGGATGCTCTTCCCTGAGGATCTGCACGGCCCGGGCGACTTTCTCCGCGTTCGGATCCTTCGTCGATCCGAAATTCGAGAACGACACCATGGCGATCCTGGGCTCGAGATTGAACCGCCTGGCCGTCTCGGCGGTGAGCGCCGCGATCTCGGCGAGCTGCTCGGCGGTCGGATCGATGTTCACCGTGGTATCGGCGAGCACGAGCATGCGGTTCTTGAACATCAACAGATACGCGCCCGACACGTGCTTCACGCCCGGACGTGTTTTCAGGACCTGCAGGGCCGGCCGGATCGTGGCCGGATAGTAGGCGCTCAGGCCGGCGATGACGCCATCGGCATCCCCATTCTCCAGCATCAACATCGCGTAGTAGTTGCGGCTCTTCAGGATCCGCTGCGCGTCCGGCAGCGTGATCCCCTGCCGCCGCCTGAGCTCCGCAAATTGCTTTGCGTACTGTTCGACCTTCGGCGAGTTGTTGATGTCGATCGTGGTGACCTTCGAGGGGTCGATGTTGTACTTCTCCAGAAGGGCGGAGATCTCTTCGCGATGCACGAGAAGAATCGGATGGGCGATGCCGTCCTCGATCAGGATCTTGGCCGCCCGGATGATCTTCTCCTGGTCGCCTTCCGGGAAGACGATGCGCTTCGGGTTCCGGCGCGCGCGCGAGTAGATGTCGTGCATCAGCCCGCGTGAACGGCCGAGCATCTGCTCGAGCTTGTGCCGGTACGCTTCGTAGTCGGCGATCGGTTGTTGCGCCACGCCGCTTTCCGCGGCCGCCCTGGCCACGGCCACCGGCACGGTCAGCAGAACGCGATAGTCGAACGGCTTCGGAATGAGGTACTCGCGCCCGAACGAGAACCGGTCCTTCGAGTAAGCCCGCAGCACGGAGTCCGGCACGTCCTGCTTGGCCAGATCGGCGAGCGCCATCGACGCCGCCAGCTTCATCTCCTCGTTGATCGTCGTGGCCCGGCAGTCCAGCGCGCCGCGAAAAATGAACGGAAACCCGAGCACGTTGTTGACCTGATTCGGGTAGTCGGAGCGGCCCGTGGCCATGATCACGTCGGGCCGCGCGTTCACGGCGTCGTCGTACGTGATCTCCGGATCGGGATTGGCCATGGCGAAGACGATCGGGTCTTTCGCCATCGAGCGGATCATGTCCTGCGTCACGATGCCACCGACCGACAGGCCCAACAGGACGTCCGCACCCTTGACCGCATCCGCGAGCGTCCGCGCCTTCGTCTCGGCCGCAAACTCCTCCTTGTACGGAGTCATGTCATCGACGCGGCCTTTGTAGATCACGCCCATGCGATCGGCCAGGAGCACGTTTTCCTTCTTCAGCCCGAGCTTGATGTAGAGCCGCAGGCAGGCCATGGCCGCCGCTCCCGCGCCGGAGATGACCAGCTTCACCTTGCCGATCTTCTTGCCGGTGATCTCCAGCGCGTTGACGAGAGCAGCCGCGGAGATGATGGCCGTTCCATGCTGGTCGTCATGGAAGACGGGGATATTCATCTCCTTCTTGAGGCGCTCCTCGATCTCGAAGCAGGCCGGAGAAGCGATGTCCTCGAGGTTGATGCCGCCGAACGTCGGCTCCAGCAGCTTCACGCAGCGGATGAACTCCTCGGTGTCGTGCGTATCGACCTCGATGTCGAAAACGTCGATGTCCGCGAAGCGCTTGAACAGAACGGCCTTGCCTTCCATGACCGGCTTGCCCGCGGCCGCTCCGATGTCGCCCAGGCCGAGGACAGCGGTGCCGTTGGAGATGACGGCGACGAGGTTGCCTTTCGCCGTGTACTTATAGATGTCCGCCGGGTTGCGGGCGATGTCGAGGCAGGGACGGGCCACCCCCGGCGTGTACGCGAGCGCCAGGTCGTGCTGTGTCGCGGTCGGTTTCGTGGGGACGACTTCGATTTTGCCGGGGCGCCCGTGAGCGTGGTACTCCAGGGACTCGGTGCCGAGATCTTTGGCCATACGGTCGCGCATCGTATAGCAAATGAAACGGCACCCTCGCGGGTGCCGTTGTCACATCCCGGCGTGCCGGGGATTAGCTCACTTTTCTCTTGCGCGACGCCTGTGACGACTCGCGCGCCACATCCGAGCGCAGCGGCGAGGTGGCTACCGCGGGCTTGCGGCGGCCGGTCAGCTTGTCCCACCAGAGCGCCACGGCCGGAACGATCGAAACCGTCGAGTACGTCCCCGAAACGACGCCGATCAGGAGGATCCAGGCGAAACCGCGGATGACGTTGCCGCCGAAGGCGATCAGCGCCACGAGAACGAGGAACACCGTGCCGCTGGTGAGGATCGTCCGCGACAACGTCTGGTTCATGGCCAGGTTCAACTCCTCGGCCAGAGGCAACTGCTTCTTCGTCTTGCGGCGATTCTCGCGGACGCGGTCGTACATGACCACCGTGTCGTTGATCGAGTACCCGACGATCGTCAGCAACGCGGCCACGATGTTCAATGAAAACTCGAGGCGCATCATCAGTAGGAACGCCATCGAGACCAGAACGTCGTGGACGATGCAGGCCACGGCGCTGACACCGAACATCAGGTCGAAGCGAAGGCTGATGTAGACGCCCATGGCGATCGCGGAAAGCACGATGGCCCAGATGGCCTTCTGCTGGAGCTCGTGGCCGACCTGCGGGCCGACGGTCTCCTGATTGAGCACGTTGAAGCGCCCCAGGAACGTCTTCTCGCTCAGGAGCTGCGTGTCTCTCCCGGTGACGCCGGGAACGCTCGTCACCTGGGACATACTCGTGAAGATGCCCAGCTCGGAGCGCTTGGCGATGATGCGCTCGGCGAGTTGCGCGTAGGCGCGGCCGGCCTCGGCGTTCGTGCCTTTGGCGTCGGGATCGCCCAGTTCGAGGAGTCCGGCCAGACGATCGGTTCCGTAGAAGTTGAGATCGTGCTTCGTGGCGGCCTCGGGATTGAGCGCGTCGTGCAGGTGATTGACGATCGATCCCGCGTAGTCGCCTTCACGATGGAGCTGCGGCAGACGGATGAGCACCGACCGCTCGTCGGGCTTCCCGTACTGCTGGATGGTGGCGTCGGGGAGCTGCGAGCGGAGCTGCTGCAGAGGAACCGGCTCGTTGAACTTGAGGATGAGGCTGGCGCCGCCGGAGAAGTCGATGCCCAGCTCGATGCCTTTCGTGAAGAAGATCACCGCGCCCGCGATCACAAAGAGGACTGAGAAGGCGAACCAGTAAAGGCGCCAGCGGACGAAGTTGTAATTGGGATTGGCGAAAATCTGCATGTCTGTCTCCTGGCCCGCCTAGATGCTGATCACCGGATGCCGCTCCGTCGACTTGTAGACGATGTCGAAGATCATCCGCGACACGAAGAACGCGGTGAAGACCGAAGCGCCGAGACCGATGAGCAGCGTCACGGCGAACCCCTTGATCGGGCCCGTTCCGAACTGGAACAGGAAGAGCGCGGCGATGATCGTGGTCAGGTGCGTATCGATGATCGTGCCGAAGGCGCGCGAGAATCCGTTCTCGATGGCCGCGCGCACGGCCTTGCCGTCGCGCAGCTCCTCGCGGATCCGCTCGAACACGAGCACATTCGAGTCGACGGCCATGCCCAGCGTCAGGATGATGCCGGCGATGCCGGGCAGCGTCAGCGTGGCGTGGAAGTAGGCCATCATGCCGAGCAGGATGACCAGGTTGAGCAGCAGCGCCAGCACGGCGTTGATGCCCGCACCCTTGTAGTAAACGATGATGAAACCGATGAGCACGACGAAGCCGATGATCGAGGCCATCACGCCCTGGCGGATGGAGTCCCGGCCAAGCGAGGGGCCGACCGTACGCTCCTCGAGCGTGGTCAGCGAGGCCGGCAGCGATCCGCTGCGCAGGATGAGTGCGAGATCGCCGGCCTGCTGGTTGGTGAACGTTCCCTCGATCGTTCCCCGATCGTCGATACGGCTGATGATGTTCGGAGCGGAGACGACGCGGTTGTCGAGGACGATGGCCAGGCGATGGTTCACGTTCGCACCGGTCAGCGCACCGAATTTCGGCGCTCCGTCGGGCGTGAGTGTGAAGCCGACCACGGGCGAGCCCATGCGTCCCTTCTCCACGCGCGCGGTCTTGAGATCGCGTCCGCTGACCGGAACCGTCTTGTTGACCGCGTAGTACTCGACGCCGCTGGCGCGGCCGAGGGCGTCCTCGCGGGTGCCGGGGAGAACATCCACCTGATCCTTGAGGTTCGCCGGAACCGTGGCCAGCGTGCTCTTCTCATCGGGTCCGGGAGTGCCTTCGACCATGCGGAACTGAAGCTGCGCGGTGGTCTTGATGATGTCCTTGACGCGCGCGGGATCGTCGACGCCGGGAAGCTGGATGACGATGCGGTCGTCGCCCTGCGGCGCGATGATCGGCTCGGTGACGCCGAGCGCATTCACGCGGTTGTCGATGGTCTCGACGGCCTGACTGATCGTGTCGCGCTTGAGCTGCGAGACCGCCGCCGGCTTCATCTTGAAGACGAGCGAGCCGTCAGCGGCCCGTGACTGATCGAAGTTGCCGAGATAGTCGTGGGCGATGCGCTCGTAGTCGGCGGTGGAAAGGCCGTTCGGGGCCGCCGCGCTGAACGTCGTGTCGTCGATACGGCGGACGACCGGCAGCGGCAGCTTGTTGTTCGCCGACTGCGTCTTGAGCATCTCCATGGCCTGATCGACTTCCAGGCGCGTGGCGTCGCCGAGATTGACGAGCATCACCAGATGCGTCCCGCCCTTGAGGTCGAGTCCGCGCCGGATGGGCTCGGGATTGTTCTTCGTCGGGATGAGCGCGACGGAAAACAACACCAGCACCGCCAGGATCAGCCCGATTTTCCAGATGACACCCTGTTGCAAGATTTCCTCCGTGGGCTGCGTCGAACGCGCCTATTCGCCGTCGCCGGTGATGACACCAGTAACGGCCGAACGCGCCAGCTTGACTTTTATATTCTCGGCGATCTTCAGATAGACAATGTCGGCCTCAACACCCTGAATCGTCCCGTAAATCCCGCCCGAAGTGACGACCCGATCCCCCTTTTTCAGCGAGGTCAGCATTTCCTGCGTCTTGCGTCGCTGCTTGTTCGCGGGGGCGATGACGATGAAGTAAAAGACCAGTCCGATCGCAAGGATCGGCAGCACTTGAGCGATGAGAGCGCCGGTGCCGGCGCTTGTTTGAAGTAGAAGAATCATCATGGATTGATCCGAGACAGGAACGCCGCGCGAAATGCCGCGAACGAATCGGACTCGATAGCCTGCCGGATACCCCTCATCAAGTCAAGGTAAAAACTGACGTTATGGATGGTGTTGTACACGTGGGCGGCAATCTCGTCGTTCATGAAGAGGTGCCGCAGGTAGGCCCGGGAGACCGTGCTGCAGGTGAGGCAGGAGCACCCTGGATCGAGCGGTCCCGCGTCCGCCGCGTACTGCGCGTTTCGGATGGACACCTTCCCCTCGCTCGTGAACAGCGACCCGTTGCGCGCGTTCCGCGTCGGCATCACACAGTCGAACATGTCGATCCCCGCCTCCACACCGTCCAGCAGGTCCTCGGGCGTTCCCACCCCCATGAGGTACCGCGGCCGGTCCTCCGGAAGCAGCGGCGCGGTGAAGCGCATGATGTCGAGCATCTCCTCCTTCGACTCGCCGACGGCCACCCCGCCGATGGCCACCCCGTCGAAGTCGAGAGCGCCGATCTCTTCGACGCTGCGCTTGCGGAGATCGTGGTGAACGCCGCCCTGCACGATGCCGAAGAGCGACGTGCGTCCCTTCTCCCCCAGCGCGGTCACGCTGCGCCTGGCCCATCGATGCGTCCTATCCAGCGATTGCTCGATCTCGGGGCGCGACCACCCGTACGGCGGACACTCGTCGAAGGCCATGGCGATGTCGACACCCATCCGCCGCTGGATCTCGATGGACCGCTCCGGCGACAGGAAATGCGCGGAGCCGTCGATGTGACTGCGGAACTCCACGCCCTCCTCGCGCACCTTCCGGATCTTCGACAGCGAGAACACCTGAAAGCCGCCGGAGTCGCTGAGGATGGCCCGCTCCCACGACTGGAACCGGTGCACGCCGCCGAGCTGCTCGATGAGATCGATGCCCGGACGTAGCATTAAATGATAGGTATTATTGAGTATGATTTCCGGACCGAGACGGGCCAGCTGGTCGGTGGTCAGACTCTTGACGGACGCCAGCGTTCCCACCGGCATGAACACCGGCGTCTCGATCGTGCCGTGCGCCGTCGAGATCTGTCCTCGCCGCGCGGATCCGCCGGGTTTCTGAAGCGTGAAGCGCAATTACTGAATCTTCATCTGCTCGACGCGCACGCCCGCCGGCAGATTGAGTGTGAAGCGGGCCTGTTCCACCGGCTGGTTCACCCGGATGTTTTTGAACTCGTAGCGGGTGATGTCACCGTCGCCTTCGACGTACTCGAACTTCGACGTGAGATACGTGGCTTTGTCGATCCAGATCTTGATGTGCTGGACGCGCTTCGCCACCACTTTGCTCTTCGGGCTGAGGTCGAGAAGCCAGTAAGGACTCGTGGAGGTGTCCGTAAACGTGAAGTCGAAGTAGCGGGCCAGCTCGTCGATGGCGCCGGACGTGCCCATGTACCGGAAGATGCGGTCCTCGAAGCGCTTCACATCGATGCGCTCGGCTTTATTGAGATCGGGATAGTAGGTCGTCAGCATCCCGGAGGTGATGAGCATCTGCACGCGCTTCGGTGCGTCATACGACCACAGCACGTTGTTCGGCTTCGAGAACACGAACGTGCCGCTCGACGTCTCCGGTTGCGACAGCAGAGCGAGCTCCTTTTCCTGCTTGAAGTCGGCCTGAAGCGTCTCGGTTTTCTTCTGCTGCTCCTGCACTTTGTGGATGACGGACTCGAGCGTGACAGGCGGCTGCTTCGATGCCGCCGCCAGCGGAACCGCCATCACCGACGCGCACAGCGCTGCCACGAGGAACTTGGCGTTGAACATGGCCTGACAAACGATGGAGGTCGAAGTGTCATTCCGTGGAGCTCCCGTAGAGGTCGCTGGTCGCAGCTCGCGGGTCGTGGGGGCTGCCTGGCTGCCCCCGTGACCAACGACCAACGACCGACGACCAGCGACCCTCACCGCGACCAACGCCCCGCGACCAGCGACCAGCGACCCGCCGGACCCGCTCCCATCCCCACGTTGTATACTGAATCAACACGCGAGGTTGCCAATGAAGAAGACGGTGCTGGGTGTGGCGGTGGTGGTCCTCCTGACAGGGCACGCGGCCTTTGCGGCAGTCCAATACGAGTATTTCCAGACGACCCGGTCCGAGGGTGATGAGCACGCCGCGGACTTCAACGCCCGCGCCTTCATCGACGGCCAGCGCTCCCGGATCGATTTCATCTCCGGCAACACCTATCCCCCGGGCACCTACATGATCTCCACCGACGGAGCCCGGCGACTGCTGTTCGTCGATCCGACGCAGAAGCAGTACACCGAGGTCAACACGCTTGGGATCGCCAGCGTCATCGGCACGAGCAACATCGTCATCGACAATCTTCAGTCTTCGGTGACCAGACTCGACGACAGCAAAGTCGTGGCCGGCATCCCCACCGATCACTATCGCCTGACCATGACCTACGACATCACCGTGACCTTCCGGAACATGCCTCTCAAGCAGTCGGTGCGTACGATCATCGACAAATGGACGACGGTGCGGTTCGGCGAAGTGGCCGACGCGTTCGCGAACTCCGCTCAGACCGGCAACACCAAGGTCGACGAGCTGATCGCGGCGGAGACGACCAAGATCAGGGGCTTTCCCCTGCGCCAGATGGTGCAGATCACCACGATCAACGACAACGGCCAGGCCCTGGGCACGCGGCTCGTGCTTCCGGCCGCGCGAACGAAAGTGCGCGAGATGACCGTGATCTCGATCAGCGAGGTTGCCCCGGACGATAACAGATTCCGAATCCCGGCCGGATATCAGCGTACCGATTTCGGAGACCAGGTCTCGAAGTCCGAGACCAAGGTCCTGAGCTCGACATCGACTCCGCAGTGAACGTGACGACGGCAACGCCGTTTTTTTCAAGTCCGGAGAATGAAACGACAGCATGATTTGAGGCGTCAGGTGGCCCGAAGGCGAAGGATGGCCGTCGCCGCGGCGCTCCCTGTGGCCATTCCACTCATTCTGGCCGCCGTGGCCATGGAGCCGGCGCCGCAGGCGTCGCCCGCCAGGGTGACGGCGATGTCGCTGGTCCCGTTGCGCTACGCCGATCTCGCTCCGCAGGAGCCGGTTGACCTCCCCGCGCACTCGGTCCTGCTCACGGTCGAAGAAGACGACACGCTGGCCGGTGTTCTTCTGACCGGTGGATTGTCCAGCCGCGACGCTGCCGTGCTCGCCCACGAGTTCAGCCACACGGTCGACCTGCGCCGGCTTCGTCCCGGCAACATGGTCCGCCTTCATCACGCCGAGGACGGCGCCATCGACGCGGTGCAACTGCGCCTGATCGGATGGGGCTCCGTCGATGCAGAGCGCCAGGGCGACGGCTCATTCACCGTCACGTCCCATCCCTCGGCGCAGCAGTCGATCATGACCACCGTGTCGGAGGACATCGACTCCTCGCTCTACGACTCCCTGCGTGCCGCCGGCGAGCAGCCTCAGCTCATGCAGCAGATCGTCGACGTGTTCCAGTGGGACATCGACTTCTTCTCGCTGCAGAAGGGCGACTCATTCAGTCTGGTCGTGGAGAAGAAATTCGCGGGCGGCGATCTCATCGGATACGGGCCGGTCCTGGCCGCCCGATTCATCCACGACGGAACGACCTACGAGGCTTTCCGCCACCAGCTTCCCGACGGGCGGGCCGGCTATTACGCGCGCAACGGCACACCACTGCGCAAGCAGTTCCTTAAGGCACCCCTCAAGTTCACGCGCATCACCTCGGGTTTCTCGAAGAGCCGCTTCCATCCCGTGCTGCACTACTTCCGGCCGCATCACGGCGTCGACTACGGCGCGCCGGTCGGAACACCGGTCATGACCACCGCCGACGGCGTGGTCATGCAGGCCGGCCACGATCGGGGCGAGGGCAACTTCATCAAGATCCGTCACACCTCACGGATCGAGACGATGTACCTGCACCTTTCGCGTTTCGCAAAAGGGATCAAGCGCGGAACGCGCGTGACGCAGGGCGACGTGATCGGCTATGTCGGCGCGACCGGCCTGGTCACCGGCCCGCATCTCGACTATCGCGTCAGCGACCGCGGCGAGTGGCTCGATCCGTTGAAGCTCAAGTCGATCACGCCCGATCCATTGAACGGCGACTCTCTCCGCCGGTACAAAAACAGTGTCGCGGTCCTGCTTCCGCGACTATCATCCGCTCCGCAGCAGATGGCCCGGATGGAACACAGGCGCCGGGCACTGTTCTAAGCTGCAACGGGTACCCAACCATGACCAAAGTGATCGTCCGGGCGCCGGTACGCGCCGATCTGGCCGGAGGCACTCTCGATCTCTGGCCGCTGTACCTCTTTCATCCCGGTTCGCGCACGGTCAACGTCGCGGTCTCGTTTTACGCGGAGTCCGAGATCGTCGAGACCGGCGACGGCGCGATCGAACTTCACCTCGCCGACGAGGGCTACAAGCACCGATACGAGTCGATGCAGGAGCTTTCCTCGGATCCGAAAGCGGCGCTCATCTACCGGCTCGTCGAGCACTTTCATCTCAACGGACTGAGCATCATTACTCGCACCGACGCACCGCGGGGCTCCGGGCTGGGTGGCTCCTCGGCACTCTCCATCACGCTCGTGCGCGCGTTGTCGCAGATCGCCGGTGCTCCTATCGAAGGCGAAGACCTCATCTTCCTCGTCCGCGACCTGGAGACCCGGCTCCTCGGCGTCCCCGCCGGGATCCAGGACTATTACCCGCCCGTATTCGGCGGGCTGGCTTCGCTCCGGCTCGAGCCCGGCGCACCCCGCCGCCACCCCATCAACATTCCGGTCGCCGATCTGGCCGCCCACATGCTGCTGCACTACACCGGCCTCTCGCACTTCTCCGGAACGAACAACTGGGAGATGTACAAGCGCCAGATCGACGGAAAGAAGAAAGTGCAGCGCGGCTTCTCGAGAATCGCCCAGACGTCGATCGACATGGAGAAAGCGCTCGAGGCGGGAGACTTCGCACAGGCCGGCCAAATCCTGGCGCGCGAATGGGAAAACCGCAAAGCGCTCATCGACGGCATCTCCACGCCGGAGATCGAGCAGGCCATCGATGCCGCGCTCGGTGCCGGCGCCTGGGGCGGCAAGGTCTGCGGGGCCGGCGGCGGCGGATGCGTCGTCTTTCTCTTTCCGCCCGATCGACGCGAAGCGATCGTGAGCGCACTGGCCGCGGTGCCCGGCCGTGTCCTCGACGCTTCGCCGGTGCAGCACGGAATGACGGTGCGCTCGGATGACCAGCAGGCGCCGGCATCGCTCGGCCGCGCGCGCGGCTCCTCCGCGAGAGGCACGGACAAGGTCGAGCAGCTTTACGTTCACGGCGATCGCGGCGAGTACAAGCCGTTCATCCTGGCCGAGGCCGTGGTCACGCATGTCGAGGGCCGGAGCGGAACGCATCACAGCGTGGTGCGCTCTTACATCGCGCCGATCGAGGACATCGACGGCCGCGTGCTGTGGCACATGGCGCGTCCGGTCGATCTCGACCGGCTGGACCTGCGCACGGTGCCCGATCACGAGCGCAAGGTGAACTCGAGCATCAAGCCGGAGACGGCTCTGGAAAGCGCCATCGAGTCGGAGGAGTCGTTCCGAACGTTTCTCGCGGAGAGCCAGCGGCTGCGGATCTTTCACAACGCCGCCTTCGCGATGTTCTCCGAGGCCAACGAGACGCGCGAGGGTTTTCTGGAACGCCTGGACGAAGAGGCCAACCGCCGCATCGGCGACCAGACCGAGGCGCTGGAGAGCACGTTCCGTCGGCGGATCGACCAGTTGCGCGAGAAGTCGGAGCGCGAGCAGCGCGAGCGGGTCAAGAGCGAGGAAACGCCATCCGACGGTGCCGCCGCCGACGTGAATGTGGCCTGGGGTCAGACGCTCTACAACATCACCAGCGGTCGCCCGGCGGCCGTGGCCGAGGCCACCCCGTCGGTGCGCGAAGTCGACTATCTCGAGAACATCGCCCAGGTGCAGCGCGCCTGGGAGCGCGAGCAGCAGGCCGTGCGCGACGAGGTCAGCACGAAGGCGCACGAGATCGAGGAGATCACGATCACACCGACGCAGAAGAACATCGAGGTGACCAAGTTCCTGGTGTTGTGGGCGGGAAAGCAGCCGTAAAACGGGAGATCTCCCCCAGGAATGACCCGTGCGGATCCCCCGTGACCCCGCCGTGCTAGTGTAGTGATTCGCAAATAGCTATGCGTTTGACTGAGGGTGCGCGGCACGAGCTCTTTTGATTTTGTCCAGGATCTCGGCGCCTTTCGCCTTCCACACATAACGCTTCGGCACGAGGTTCCGCTCAGAGAGATAGGCATTGATTGCTTCAGTGAGTGCGTTGACGCTGGCGAAGCTCTCTTCGCGGATAGCGTCTTCGGTGAGATCGCGGGAAAATCGCTCGACAAGGTTCATCCATGAGCTGGATGTGGGAGTGAAGTGCGTGACGAATCGATCTATGCCGTGAGCTGTGCGGTTCCGAGCGTTGCGCCACTTCATCCACGAGCGGACGTTGGGATGTTTGTGTGTCCCGTAGTTGTCAACGATCAGGTGAAGGCTGACCTCGGCGGGCATTTCTCGGTCGAGCTGTTTGAGGAACGTGAGCCATTGCACGTTCGTGTGCTCCGGTGCGATGTAGCTGGCGATCTTGCCATCCAAGTAGTTGAGGGCGGCGAATAGGGTGATCGTGCCGTGTCGGACGTAATCATGCGTTCGCGTGCGGATATGTCCCGTTTTCAGAGGTAATCCGGGCTGTGTCCGCTCAAGCGCCAGACATTGACTCTTCTCGTCGCAGCACAGCACCAGAGCTTTGGCAGGTGGATGGAGATACAGGCCAATGACATCCCAAAACTTCACCTCGAAATCCGGATCGTTCGACAGCTTGAACGTACGGGTCAGGTGCGGCTTGATGTCATTGCTGCTCCACAGGCGCTGAACCGTTGCCGGCGACACCCCCGCCTCACGTGCCATCGAGCGTACGCTCCATCGTCTCCTTGCAGCCGGTGGCCGTGTCGCGCCAACGATCACCTGCTCACGCTTATGCGCCGCAATCGACGGCTTACGTCGACGCCCGTGAGCGTCTGAGAGCCCGGCGAGCCCCTCCGCCCGGAAACGCTTCTCCCAAACAGCCACCACCGGCCGGTTCACGCCGACTCGGCTTGCCGTTTCCTCCTGGCTCAACCCCGACGCACGATCGAGAATGATTCGGGCACGACGCACCTCCCGCTGCGTTGCCGTTTCGCGGTTCACCAGGCGACGAAGCTCCGCCATCTGTTCAGCAGAGACCAGCAGCGGGTGAACTGTAGTACGAGCCAACGCCCGCCAGAATTAGCAGGACTCCCTCGTCATGTATAGCTATTTGCGAGACACTACACTAGCGGAAGTCCCAACAACCCTCGATTAGTTCGACGGGTTCTATTTTTACCGCCGTGCCTGCAATCGTAGGTGCTCTTCTGCAGATGCCGCGGTTGAAGATCTCCTCTTCAATCAAGCTGGCAAGTCTGCTCCGCGTTTCATTGCGGAGTTATGGTTGTGACGTCTTGCGTGTCGTTATTCGTGATCGAAGCGAACGCCCAAAGGCGTTGTCCAATCTGTGACGGGAGAATCTCGATGACCACACTCTCGCCTGTGAGACCCGTCAGATTCTTTGTCAGCGCATCGAGTTGTGCGTACGCAGGATAGTACGTGGCCGACTGATCTGAGGACCGATCGAGAACAAAAGACACCTCAGCGAGAATCAGCCCGGTTCCCAAGTCATAGACCCGAGCCACTGCTGGCACAGGCGTCTGCCCGTCGAGCGCATACACCCGAACCGTGAGCCGAAAGCCCGGCGTCACGGGCACATTCAGTAGCTCAATAGGCGACGTGTTGAACTGACTCGCGCGGACCACAGGCAATTCAGTACCCCAACTCGACGTTGTTCTGGACAGGTCACGAATGCGCAAGTTGAAGTGAACATCGCTCCCCGAAACCATTGGAACGGCCTCTATGTGAAGAATCAGGCCGGATGTCGATGCTACCAACTGCTCATTCACTGGATTGTCTACCGCGATTGATTTGCCGGAAGAGAGCTCAAACGTCGGAAAGGGGCACACGATTGAACATTGCGATCCGGCATGACTAATCTGAATTGCCGCTGCGTTCGTGTTTTTTATCGACAACTCCGTTTGCCACAGCGAGCCAAACGCCCCCGGGGTCCGAAACAATCCCAGGGGCAGAAGAACCGTTGCGTCATCGGCGTAGACCACAAACGATCCATATGCCAAAATGACAAGACACCAGATTCGTGCGAACACGTTAGCTTTCATACCAGCAGCCCTCATTGAGGATGTGTCGTTCTTTGATAAACATGACGCCAGCACCCGCGCTCAACCAGAACCTCAGCGGCGGTGACTTTGCTCTACTGCCCGCAATCACCATAGACAAGTATGGGTATTGAAGCTCCGGTTTGCGTCTCATAGGCATACGGTCCGCCATTATTCACTACTCGCTGACTGATAGCGCTTACAATGACGTCCCGCGGGTCGCTGGGGTGCAATTGTCGATACCGCGCAATCACACCTGTAACGTGGGGCGCCGCAAAGGACGTCCCCGATGTACAAGTGTCGTTCGGATAAAGGCTGCAATCGGCTGTTTCGCTGCGATACTGATCTCTCGGCAGGCTAGGTGGTGATGCCAGAATGAGCGATCCAGATTCGACATACTGCGCCGGTGCATAAAACTCAATGTTGAAGCCGTAGTTGGTTCTTGACCAAAGAGTATCCGACGCTTGATTTAAGCCGCCGACGTTGAGTACACGGTCGGCGTTACCCGGGTAGTACCAGAAAGCGTTGTCGGCAAAGTTGCCTGCGGCTGTGACGACAGGAATATTGTACGTATCAACGGTAGCGGTGATCTATGCATTCAAAGCGCCCGCGTTGGGATCACGCGTGACGGTTGATGAACTAATGTTGATAACGCTCGGATGTCCCGCACGATTCGCGTCTTCCTGACAGATCCATTGTAAGACGCGGATAAGGCGCGCGCTATTACTAATGCCAGTACAACTGCTTGCTCGCGCATCGACGAGAGTAACTCCCTTTGCTATTCCTAACTGAGTTCCTCCGATAATAGTAGCCACGCCCGTACCGTGAGAGGCGGCCGCTTTATCGTAGTTAAGCAGATCATTCCAACAATCCTGCGGGTTTAGGTAGATCGGATTGCTCGTCGAATAGCTGGCAAGGATGGTCTTTAACGCCACGGCGGAGTCCACTCTGCCAGAGATGTCGCCGTATGTGGGTCGGACACCTGTGTCCACCACGTACGCGCGAACGCCAGTACCATTTGCGCACCAAGTGTAGCTGTTATCGACACGAAGATTGGATAGCGTCAGCTGATCTGTCCGGTCTAGTCCCCAGAGCGTCGCTGGATTTAGCGTCGATCTTAGTCGTACATTTAGGCCCGACTCGGAAGTTGACGCGGTGTCGATTTCTGCATTCTCTTCCACGACCTGAACGAAGGGCTTGCGGGTAAGTGCTTGGGCTTGGGCGTCGGTAAGGGTTACTGCCACCGCATCGATCATGGTGAATCGCTCCCCGATTGCTCCACCGACATTCACCATGGCTTTTTCAGCGTCGCCACGGTGACCACTAGCGAACTGAACAATGTAGCTATTCGGCACGTGCTGGGTAGCGCGTATGTATTTCGCGTCGCCGTAGGCGGATAGCCCGACTACGGATGCTACCACCACAAGCATTAGCGTGGTCATCAGCGACGAATGCGGCATATCTATGGCCCTCCTGAATGAACGCTGCAGTGGTATGCCATATGTACATCGCAATGTAAACATTTCCTTTGTTGCTCGTCCCGATTCGATACCTCCCCAAGCCAGTCGAAGTGTCCGGCGTCTTCTCGTGTCCGCTCCTCGCCGGGCCAGACGAGCCGGCGCACATTCACGTCGATCTGTTAGACGAGGTTGCTGCTCCGCTGTGGTATGACTTCGAGAGGATGAGGATTCAGCCCCGCGGACACTTCTCGATTCGCTCGACGAGTTCCCCGCAGTAGCGCGAAGCTGACCGCGCGCAAGGGTCTTGGCGATGCATGAATTCCATGAGCGTCGATTTGCCCGGTCCTCCTCTATCCAAGGACGTGACATCGCCGGGCCCCTATGGAATGCCGAATGCCGTTCGCTTGGTGTCGCGCCAGTGTGAGCGAAAACTCACGGCCGACCCATGTGCGCGCGAAGTCCCAATCCTACCCCTGCCAGCATGCGGGCGTATTACTTCGCGCCAGTTTCCTCCGAATACCTGCAGAATTTCTCCCGCACTTCATCTGCTCTCACCGTGAGCATCGGCCCGACGCCGAAGCTGAATTCGACGGGGGACCCTGACCCTTCTTCTTTTACGAAAACATTGAACGCGGCGGACCTGCTTCCGTTCACGGACACCGCGTCAACCGAGGCGCTGATGAGTCCCGATTCCCGGTCGCTCGCAGCCACTCGCCAGCCGTCTTTCGATACTGCGCGGAGGGCCCGTTCGAACGCGGTTTTCTTTGGGAGGAGATCACGATCACACCGACGCAGAAGAACATCGAGGTGACCAAGTTCCTGGTGTTGTGGGCGGGAAAGCAGCCGTAAAACGGGAGATCTCCCCCAGGAATGACCCGTGCGGATCCCCCGTGACCCCGCCGTGCTAGCATCACCCCCCGAGTCGGGCAGTAGCGCAGCCTGGTAGCGTACCTGAATGGGGTTCAGGTGGTCGCGGGTTCAAATCCCGCCTGCCCGACCAAATCGCTGAGCCCTCACCATGACAGATCAACCGCAACAACCGCAGACGATCCGCATCGAGCTGGACGACCAGACCGCGCAGGGTCAGTACATCAACTTCGCCAACATCATCCACTCGCCCAGCGAGTTCGTCATCGACCTCGGCCGCATCGTGCCGGGGCGCCCCGACGTGAAGGTCTACAGCCGCGTGATCATGACGCCGCTGCACGCCAAACAACTGCTCGAGGCCCTCGCCCAGAACATCACCATCTTCGAGCAGAAGTTCGGCGAGATCCGCGTCGATAACGCCCAGCAGTACTCGGTCGACGAGAAATCGAATTAGGTCGTAGGTCGTGGGTCGTCGGTCGTGGCGGCCTTTGAGCGATGATGCAGCCTCATGACACGCGTCAAGATCATCGGCGCCGGCCTGGCCGGTTCGGAATGCGCATTCCAGCTCGCTCACGCCGGCCATTCCGTCGATCTCTTCGAGATGCGGCCCGTTCGCATGACCGCGGCGCATCAGACCTCGAACCTCGCTGAGCTGGTGTGCTCGAACTCGTTCCGCTCCTCGGCCATCACGAACGCGGTCGGTCTGCTGAAGCACGAGATGTCGCTCCTCAACTCGCTGGTCATTCGTTGCGGCGAGGAAGCGCGCGTTCCGGCCGGCGACGCCTTTGCCGTCGATCGCGAACGCTTCTCGGCGGCCGTCTCGCGCGAGATCGCGGCGCAGGACAACATCACCGTCCATCGCCAGGAAGTGACCTCGCTCGATCGCGGCGATTACGACTTTCTCGTCGTGGCCACCGGCCCGCTCACCTCCACGGCGCTCTTCGAATCCATCAACGAATTCCTCGGACGTGACGGTCTCTATTTCTACGACGCCATCGCGCCGATCCTCGCCGCAGACTCGCTCGATCTGTCGAAGTTGTACTGGAAGTCGCGCTACGACAAAGGTTCGGGCAGCGATTACCTGAACGCGCCGATGAACCGCGAGCAGTACGAGGCGTTCGTCGGCGCGCTGCTGACCGCCGAGATCTATCCGCTGCACGATTTCGAGAACGCCGCACATTTCGAGGGTTGCCTGCCCATCGAGGAGATCGCCAGCCGCGGCATCGACACACTGCGCTTCGGCCCGATGAAGCCGGTGGGCCTCGAAGATCCCCGGACCGGCGAGCGGCCCTACGCCGTCGTGCAACTGCGCAAGGAGGATCTGTCCGACGAGTACTTCAACATCGTCGGCTTCCAGACCAAGATGAAGATCCCGGAGCAGAAGCGCGTCCTGCCGATGATCCCCGGCCTCGAGAACTGCTCGTTCGCGCGCTTCGGATCGATGCACCGCAACACGTTCATCAACGGGCCGAAGCATCTCACGTCGACGTTTCAGGCGAAGCACGACCCCCGGGTCTTTTTCGCCGGTCAGGTCACCGGCGTCGAGGGCTACGTCGAATCGTCGGCCGTGGGCCTGCTGGTGGCGCGCTACATCGATGAGATTGCGCGCGACGGCGCCGCCGCTCCGCTTCCGTACCACACCGCCCTCGGCGCACTGGGACGTCACGTGTCGGAGTCGTCGCCCGATCGCTACCAGCCGTCGAACGTAACCTGGGGGCTGATCGAGGACGTGGTGGGACGCGCGAAGAAAGCAGACAAGCGCGCACGCCAGGTCGAACTGGCCGTCAACACGATCGAGGCGATGCGTTCCCGGATGGACGGCCGCCGCCCAGATTCCTCGCCAGCTTCGCGGCTCGGAATGACATGATGGCGTTACCATTCATCATTGAGCCGAGTGCCACCGAAACCAGGCCAGAAACCAACCATCACCATCCTGTACGACGCGCAGGAAGAGCGTGAGCGGGATGCCGCGCTCGCCAAAGGGGAGAAGTTCCCCGTTCTCGTCTCCCAGCAGATCGAAGAGATCCTCAGCAAACGCGGCTACACGATTCGGAAGCTGGCCGCGAACCCTCCCATCAAGAAACTCGTCCGCCAGCTCGAAGACGACGACTCCGACCTCATCTTCAACATCTGCGAGTCTCTGGGCGGCGACGGAGCGGAAGAGCGCCGCATCGCCTCCATCCTCGAGTTGCTGGACAAACGATTCACCGGCTCGGGCTCGCTCGCGCTCACGCTTGCCGGCGACAAGTCTCTGGCCAAGAAGCTTTTCGAGTTTCACCAGGTCTCGTCGCCCGATTTCACGATCGTCGCCCCCGGCCACACCGAGGGGACGCAGAACCTCGACAAGTTCCCGCTGATCGTGAAGCCGATCGCTACCGATTCCTCGATCGGCATCAACGTGAAGTCGGTGGTCTCGACCGTCCACGAACTGATGGAGCGCATCTTCGCCATCCACCAGGAGTTCCGCACACCCGCGCTCGTCGAGGAGTACATCGACGGCCGCGAGATCTACGTGGCTCTCCTCGGCAATCCCCCAACGGTGCTGGTCCCGATCGAATGGGATCTCTCCAAGCTTCCCGACGGCATGCCCAGGATCGCCGGGACCGAGGCGAAGTGGGAAGAAGCCAGGAACCCGGAGTTCAAGGCGGCCAAGGAGTTCGTGCCCGAGGACATCCTCGCCAACGAAGAGATCATGACCAAGCTGCGCGCGGCGGCCATCGGGGCATGGAAAGCGGTGCAGATCCGCGACTACGCGCGCATCGACATGCGCCTCAACAAGGACAACGTCCCATACGTCATCGAGGTGAATCCGAATCCGTGGCTCGACAAGTCGGCGGAATTCGCGATGGCGGCCCGGAAGACGAAACCGGAGCTGTCGTACGGAGACATGATCGAGCGGATCGTCGTGCTGGCGATGAACCGCGAGATGCTCGAGCGGAAATGAGCCCGTCCTTCCGAGCGCCGCAGAGCGCGAGGAATCTGGGCGGGGGGAGCGCACCACCACCCAGATTCCTCACCGTCTTCGCGGTTCGGAATGACCCGCCCGTCATTCCGAAGCGCCGCAGAGCGCGAGGAATCTGGGCGGGGGAATCGCGCCACCACCCGGATTCCTCACCGTCTTCGCGGTTCGGAATGACGTTCGTTCTCAGCGCATCGCGTAGCGGATGCCGGCGATGATCCGGCGCCGTGCCGCGGGATAACCGAAGACCTCGTCGTACCGGCGGTCGGTCGCGTTCTCGATCTTGACGAACGGTGACGACGCTCCCGCGGTGTAGTGCAGCACGAGGTCCACGGTCGTGTAGGGATCGCTGACGACCGGACCGAACGGAACGAGATCGGTCACGTCGGGCCGTCGTCCGGCATAGACGAGGATCACGTCCGCGGCGAAAGGATGAGCGTCATATCCGAGGGTGGCCGTGCCGGAGTTCCTCGGCCGCCGCGCCAGCTGCTCGCGCGCGCCCAGATCGATCGCTCGCATGTTCGTGTAGCTGAGGGATCCGGCGAAACTACCGAGATGTCGCGTGGCGCCGATCTCGATTCCGGTGGAGCGCGCGCGATCGATGTTGCCGAAGCGGCTGGCGGCGACGTCGTAGCTGATCAGATCGTCGTAGCTGCTGCGGAACGCCGTAATCGTTAGCGACGAGAGGCCGAGGTAGCGATCGAATCCGACTTCCACGTTGCGCGAGCGTTCGGCTCCGAGATCGGGGTTGCCGAAGAACGGCGCGTAGAGCTCGCCGATGGCCGGCGCGCGGAATCCCGTGCCGTAGGCCGCGCGCCACTTCGAATGGCCGAAGATCCAAGCCACCGCCACTCGCGGCGACACCTGGCTTCCGAACGTATCGAAGTGGTCGTAGCGCGCACCGGCGGACAACTGCAGCGAGGACGAACTGAACTGGCGTGCGAAGCTGTCTTCCGCGAAGAGGGCCCGGCTGCCGCGCGCGCGATGCCGTACGTCGAGACCGAACGAGTCGGTGTGATCGACGAAATCGCGCTGGAGCTGGCCGCCGGCCGTGAACGTGCCCGCGAACGTCCGCGCCGATCTCACAGAAAGCCGTCCCGATCGCGTGGACGAATCGGTGTTGCCGCGCTCCGGACCGAACGGCCCGTCCGGGTCGGCAAACTGTTCGTTGCGCTCGTTCTCTCCGAGGCGGAGGTCGAAGTGCAGGCCGCCGGCGTCGAGCGTGGCCGGCAGCGCGATCTGCGACTCGGAGCCGTTCTGGCGCCGGTGAGGGCTGGGCACGAAGGCGGTCGATGTCGCGTTCGCATTGCGCGGAATCCCGGTGTCGTACCTGGTGTGGCGTCCGAGGAGGCCGACGGAGAATCCGGATCGGAGAGAGCTCTGGATGCCGGCGACGTATGTGTCCGAACGGAAATCGTCGTTCGGCGCGAAGCCGGCGTCTTCGCGGAGCTCCGCCGAACCATACGCCGTCCACGATCCGTCCACGTAGGCACCGGAGAGCGCGCCGTTCCGAAGACCGTGTCCGCCGCCTTCGACATCCACGCTCGCTCCGCTTTTCGACGGCGAAGTCAGCACGTTCACGACTCCGCTGACCGCTTCGGAGCCGTAGAGCGCGGAGTAGGGTCCGCGGATCACTTCCACTCTCTCGACGCCCGAAGTGGAGAGCTGTCCGAAGTCGTAGCCGGACAGATAGGAATTGTTCATCTCCACGCCGTTCCACAGGATGAGCGCCTGCTTCGAGCTGCCACCGCGGAGGAACAGCGAGGTCGCTTTCCCGGGCGTGCCCGTTCGCGCGATGGAGAGTCCGGGAACCTGGCGCAGGACATCGGCCAGGTCGCGAGCCTGCTGCTCGTCGATCTCGGCGCGTGTGATGACGCTGACCGATGCCGGCGTCGATTCGAGGCTCTCCGGCACCGACGCCGCGGTGACGATGATGTTCCCGTTGACGGTCGTTACCTGCGCGAACAGCGGTGCGGAAATCAGGAGGATGAGAAAAACGGCGAGGAGCGGCTTCATGGCGATCTTCCCTCCGAAGGCCAGACGAGTGCGTTCTGAAGGGCCGGTCTCCTGGCTTCCGGGTCATCCTTTCCACGCTCCCTTCCCGCTTTCGCAGTGGGGGTCGATCGCGACCGTGCGTGGATCGTCTCCGGTTACAGTGGCGGGGGCCGCGCCGGCTTTACACCGGCTTCCCTCGAGCGAACGCACCTGGCATCCGCTCATGCCGCTTCAGATCAGTTTGTCCAAAGAACGAGGGCGCATCTTAGCAGGTCACGGCTCACACGTTCCCGCTTCGGATCATGCTACTCTCGTTTCAAACGGTTGAACGATGGTCCTCTTTAACTACGCCACGAAAGAGATCACCGCCAAGGTCGTTTACTACGGACCCGGGCTGTGCGGGAAGACCACGAATCTGCAGTTCGTCTACGACTCGCTGCCGTCGAACAACAAGAGCAAGATGCTCTCGCTGGCGACGAAGACGGACCGCACGCTCTTCTTCGACTTCCTGCCGCTGGAGCTCGGAAAGATCCGCGGCATGCGCACGAAGTTGCAGCTCTACACCGTGCCCGGGCAGGTCTACTACAACTCCACGCGCCAGCTCGTGCTCAAGGGTGCCGACGGCATCGTCTTCGTCGCCGACAGCCAGGACTTCGCGCTCGACGCCAACCAGGAGAGCCTGCAGAACCTCGAGGACAACCTCAAGCGGCAAGGCATCCGCATCCGGGAGATCCCGGTCGTTCTGCAGTACAACAAGCGCGATCTGCCGAACGCCATGCCGGTGGCCGAGATCGAGAAGAAGCTCAACAAGCTGAGCGCACCGCACTTCCAGTCGGTGGCCACGACGGGAATCGGTGTCGAACAGACGCTGAAAGGCATCACCCAGCTCGTCATCGAGCATCTCGTGAAGAAGTACGGGCTGGAAGGCTCCGAGCCGCTGGACAAGGAGATTCAGATCCTCAACGCCAGCGTGGCCGCCGATACGCCCACCGAATCGGTCTGGGAAGACAGCGACGACCAGACCATGCCCCTGGGATCGACGTCGCCGTTCGGCGAATCGGAATTCGATCTCGACGATGCCAAGGGAAACGAGCGCGCGCCGCTCGTTCCCACCGAGCTGGTCAACTCCGACCAGCGCGGCCCCTTCGACGATCCCTATCTCTCCTCGGACCGCACGCGTGTCGAGATGAGCGCCGACGTCGAAGTGCCATTCGCCTCGATCGAGATGCCCATCCCACCGGGGGTCGCCGACTCGCTGCCGCAGCTCGACTCCCGGCGCACGGTGGCCTCGATCGCCACGCCGCAGCCGCCCCCGGCGGAGCGGCGTTCATCGGATGGTCTGGTCAAAGAGGTGAGCATTCCGCTCAATCTGTCGTTGAGCGAGTTGCGCGGGCATAAGCGGCTCCGGCTCAAGATCACGCTCGACGTGAATCTGTTGCCATGACGCTCGTCATTCCGGGCGCGCCGGTCATGACCCGGTAGAAATTTCTGCCGCGCGCCTTCTGCTTACGGACGTTCCATCGGGAGGAGTGGCTGAGTGGTTGAAAGCAGCGGTCTTGAAAACCGCCGTACGGGTAACCGTACCGTGGGTTCGAATCCCACCTCCTCCGCCAGCCGCAACGTGCGGCTGCGCTGATTGGCCCAGCCTCCTTCAGGATTTTCGATCGACGCTCGTTTTCGGCGAGAACAGGGCGTGTCGTTGACGTGGTTAAGGTCCGGTCATCTCCGGACTTCGTTTCTGCCGGCTCGGCGGTGAGTCGCTCGGCCAATGATCCCGTCTCCGGGCAGTCAAATCGCCCCGCACGCGGTCGAGAAGTCTGTCGTCTGGCCGTTGCGCGGCGACTAAGGCAGTTCGAAAATCGTCCACAATGCCCCGCCACCGGCAACAGCGAACAAGGCCCTCAGGCACCCCGGCGCAGAACGAACGTCAGCGTCATGGCACCCGCCAGCGCGAGCGCGACGGCCAGCCCGGCCATCCCCGCCGGACCGAGAGCGGGAATGCTCGGGACCGTGTTCGTGATCGTCGAGACTCCTCCTCCATCGGCGCTACAGCTCGCGCTCATCGAGCTCTGATAGACCGTGACGCCGGCAAAGATCGTGTTGAGCCGGACCGTGACGGTGGCCGGGTAGGTAGGAGCGGTCACCAGAAGGGCTGAGAAGACCATCGACCCGGACGGCGACGGAATGGGGAAGGGAGCACTCGGAGTCAGCACGCCGTTGGAGATGTAATCGATCGAAGCGAGCGTACCGCCGGGACCGCTCCACTCGGCCGGCTGGCTGGCAAAAGTCACATTCACCATGCCGCCACTCGCCACGCACGTGAACGCGGGAGCGGATGACCAGCGGTAATACGGCTGCGCCATCGCCGCGGGCGCAAGGAAAAGAACGAGCAGGGAGAGAGATGCCACGATCCGGGGCACGCTCATGGTTTCCTCCTTCCGCTTTCCTGATTCGGATTGCGAAGCGCTGATTCTATCCCGCCATGGCGTCTGAGGGGGGGTTCAAAACTCCGCCGCCTCCGGTGACAACTGAAATACAATCCTCCCGCTTCTGCTTCTGGCAGTCCGCGTAAGGCCACGGAGAGATGGGTGAGTGGCTGAAACCAGCGGTTTGCTAAACCGCCGTAGGGCCTTAAAGCTCTACCGAGGGTTCGAATCCCTCTCTCTCCGCCATCGGAACGTGCCGGTGCGCTTGTTGGCCCAGCCTGCTCAGAATTTCGATCGAACGCTCGTCTTCGGCGGGCAGGGCGGTTCGAACATCGCCCCCCATCCCCCGCATGCTCACCCGCACGCTGGCACGCTGCTGGCCCGTCTCCAGTCGAAAAGATCGGCGTATGGATTGATGCGGCCGCCGATGAGATCGCAGACGATCATCGCGCCGAGAGTCCCGAAGGTGATGCCTCGTCCGGAATATCCGGTGGAGGCATACAGCCTGCCGCTGCCGCCGATCAACGGCAGCCCGTCGGCCCAATCGATGATCTTTCCGGACCACCGATAACGCAGCGGGAGGACGCTCCAGAGAGCGGACGTGTATGCCTGCAGTCGCGCGAAGGCCGATGCGGAGTCTGCGTTCGGGCCCAACTTCTCATCTTCGCCGCCGACGATCATGAACGTTCCCGTGGCGGTCCTCTGCCATCGCGTGTAGAGGTAAGGATCGGCGGTATCCCAGAACAGGCCGTCGGGATGGTTGGCATCGGTCGCAAGGCGAGCGCGTAGGTCCGATTTGTCACGCTTCTGGCAGGCGGCGACGGGAAGCCGGCGATCGGCACGTTCGTGGCCATGAACACGGAACCGGCGCTCAGACTCCCGCGTTCGCACTCGATCGTGCATGGCTCGCCTTCCCGGATCTCCACCGCGCGCGCCGTCGAAGAGAAAGCTTCCATCGCCCGGGACGCGCCCGGCCAGCCCGAGCACGTAATCGAGCGGATGAGACTCCGCCTGATTCTCGAACCGCGCCGCGCCGCGCGTCGGGAAGGGCAGAGGGACGTCTTCGATAAAACGGGCCGCCAGACCCGGTCCGCCGCGGCCAGCGCTTCGCGCTTGACCTCTCCGACGAAGCTGCGTTTCTCCGTGTACGGGTAACCGGGCAGGCGGCGGAACGCGCAATCGATCGATAACCCGCGCACGAGGGAATCGATCTGATCGATGGCCGCACGCGCCGCCCGCGCCACAAGCCGCGCGCCATCTTTGCCGAACGTACCGGCGATGGTGTGATACCGGACATCTGCGGCCTCGGTGATGTGCGGGTGGTGCTGCCGGTGGCTCCGCCGCCGACACGATTCTCTTCGATGACCGGTGATTCCGGCGCCGATGATGGCCACATCGACGTGCACCGGTTCGCGCAGCTTGTCGAACGCCGGCACGCGCGAGGCGCGCCAGAGCGAAGTCAGCTCCTGATCCAGGAAGAAGACCCCCGCGGCGCTCCTTCGCAAGAAAACATGTTGACACGGCCGGGACAAGTCTCTCTCTGCCCCCTGTTTACTGGCACATTTCATGAAGCCGCTTATCTATGCCTCACGCAGGCACACGCAGTTCCTGCTGTTCTCAATATGACGTCCCAAGGAGACACTCATGGCCAATACGAGCAAACGCGGTTTTGCGTCGATGGACGCGTCGAAGCAGCGTGACATTGCAAGCAAAGGCGGTAGAGCCGCACACGCCAAAGGAACCGCTCACGAATTCACGTCCGACGAAGCACGCGTGGCCGGCCGCAAAGGCGGGGAAGCCGTCAGCCGCGACCGAGCGCACATGTCTGCCATCGGCCGCGAAGGTGGTCACAGCCGCGGAGCGCGGGCACGCGCCGCGACCGACATCGGCAACATGCCGGACAGCTCGGTTCGTCCTGCCGCCGACCAGCCCTTCGAGCGCGCGGTGACGAGCGAGCGAGGCGATTTCGAGACAGCCGGCCGTTCGGTCAGCCAGCCGCGAGCCGCCTACAACGCCTCCGACCGCGGAAGGGTCAGCGACACGCCGAACCGCGATCACCCGTTCTCGACACGCGACGAGGCGTAGGTTCCGCAATCGAGGGTGAGGCGGATGCCTCACCCCTTCATCGCCATCCTCAACACCTCGGCGAGATGGAGAGGCTGACGGCCGGTGGCCTGCGAAATCTGCTCGCGGCAACTGAATCCGTCGGCGACGATCAACGTCTCGGTGGCGGCGTCCCGCACCGCCGGCAGAATCACCCGCTCGCCGGCGCGCATCGACACGTCGTAGTGCTCCCGTTCGAACCCGAACGCGCCGGCCATGCCGCAGCAACCCGAATCGGGATGCTCCACGTCCATCCCCATCGCCTCCATCACGGCCTCCTCGGCATCGAATCGCATCACCGATTTGTGATGACAGTGCGCCTGCACGAGCGCTTTGCGATGAAGCGTCGGGAGAGGAAATCGTCCGTCGCGCCGGATGAATTCGGACAACGTCATGGCCGACGCGGCCAGCTTCTTCGCGTACGGGTCACGCGGAAAGAGATTCCTGAGCTCATCGCGAAAGACTGAGACACAGCTCGGCTCCAGGCCAATCACGGGCAGCCCCTCATCGAGCTCGCTGCGCAGCGTCTGCAGTGTCTTCCGGAGCCGCCGCTTGGCCATACCCAGAAATCCCCAGTCGTAAAGAGGGCGGCCGCAGCAGACGGACTGTTTCGGCAGCACGACCTCGTAGCCGGCGTTTTCCAGCACCTCCGCCGCCGCGAGCGCGGTGTCCGGCAGAAAGTAGTTGTTGAACGTATCGGGCCAGAGGAGAACCCGGCCGCGCAGGCCTCGGGCCTCGGGCCTCGGGCCTCGGTTTCTGAACTGCTGTACGAACGTTCTCTTCGCGAATCGCGGCATACGCCGTTCCCCGGCGATGCCACCGAGTCTCTTCGTCAGCCGCAGGCTCATGAACGCGTTGGCGAGAGCCGGCGAAATGCGCGACGCGCGTGCCCACCAGTAGATCCAGCCCATGGCGTAGGCGGCGGGCGGTCGCAGGCGCCCCTCGTAGTAGTGCGACAGAAACTCCGCCTTGTACGTCGCCACATCGACGCCGGTCGGGCAGTCGCTCTTGCAACCTTTGCAGGCCAGGCAGAGGTCGAGCGCGTCTTTGACCGCTTCGTTCCTCCACGTCGAGGGAATGGCTCCGCCATTGAACATCTCGAACAACAGGTGCGCGCGGCCGCGCGTGGAATGCTCCTCTTCGCGCGTGACCTGATAGCTCGGACACATCGTGCCGCCGTCGAGCCTTCGGCAACGTCCCACGCCCACGCATCGCATGACGGCGTGGTTCATCCGCCCTTCGTCTTCCGCGAACGCGAAGTGCGTCTCCGGATTCCACGGATGGAAATCAGCGCCGAGGCGGAGGTTCTCGTCGGGCTGGTAGGGTGTGATGAGCTTTCCGGGATTCATCTTCCAGTCGGGATCCCACACCGACTTGAATTCGCGGAACGCCGCCATCAGCTCCGGGCCGAACATCTTCTCGAGCAACGCGCCGCGGGCCTGGCCGTCGCCGTGCTCGCCCGAGAACGAGCCGCCGTACGACGCGACGAGATCGGCGGCGTCGTCGAGAAACGTGCGGAACCTGGCGATGCCGTCCTTCGAAGTCAGGTCGAAGTTCGTGCGCGTGTGCACGCACCCCTGCCCGAAGTGGCCGTACAGATCGCCGGTGTATCCGTAGCGATCGAGGAGCTTGCGGAGATCGCGCAGGTAGCCGCCGAGCTTCTCGGGCGCGACCGCGGCGTCCTCCCATCCTTCCCACATGAGCGGCTTGCCCGGCACGTGCGCGGTGGCTCCGAGGCCCGACTCGCGGACACCCCAGATCATTCGTTCCTGCCGTTTGTTCTCGCACAGCAGCATCGACAGCCGGCCGTTGCCTCGCGCCAGTGCATCCATGGCACGTCGCGCCACCGCGTCCACCTCCGCCTGCGTCTCGCCGCCGAACTCCACGAGCAGCCACCCTCCGCCTTTTGGCAGAAGCGCCACACCCTCCAGATGCAGGCCTTTCGATTTCATATCGCGCACGAGCAGATCGTCGAAGCCTTCCAGTCCGATGGGCTTGTGTTCGAGGACGCGCATCACGTCGTCGGCGGCCGCGTAGATATCGGGATATCCAATGACGAGGAGCGCGCGCGCGGGAGGCGAATCGACGAGGCGGCATTTCGCCTCCAGCACGATGGCGCAGGTGCTTTCGCTGCCGACGAGCGAGCGCGCCACATGGAATCCGTTCTCCGGGAGCAGCTCGTCGAGGTTGTAGCCCGACACGCGCCGCGGAATGTCCGGGAAGCGGGCCCGAACGAGATCGGCATAGACGTCGCGGAGCCGGCGCAGCCGCGCGTAGATCTCCGCTTCCCGCCCAGCGGCACGCGCGATTGCAGCGTCGTCGGGCTGGCCAGCCCGCATCCGCGTTCCGTCGTAGAGCAGGATGTCGAGCTCGTCGATGTTGTCGACGGTCTTTCCGGCCATGAGCCCGTGTACGCCGCAGGAGTTGTTGCCGATCATGCCGCCGATCGTGCAGTGTGAGTGCGTGGCCGGATCGGGCCCGAACGTCAGATGGTGCTGTTCGGCGCGCACGCGCAGATCGTCGAGCACGATGCCCGGCTCGACGCGCGCGAACTTGCGCACCGGATCGAGCTCGAGCACGCGGTTCATGTATTTGGAGAAGTCGAGGACCACGGCCACGTTGCAGCACTGGCCGGCCAGGCTCGTGCCGGCGCCGCGTGCCAGGATCGGCGCGCCGAACTTACGCGCCAGCGCCACCGCGGCGATGACATCGTCGGCGCGCTTCGGCACGACGACGCCGATGGGCACCTGCCGGTAGTTCGACGCGTCTGTGGCATAGAGCGCGCGCGCGCCGTCGTCGAAACGAACCTCGCCTTCGATCTCGCGCCCGAGCGCGGCCGCCAGCGAGGCGGCGTCGACGTTCAGGTCCTGCAGGCGGTCTCGATGCTCGAATCGCTCGTGAATGGACCGCTCCGGGTGCGGAAACGCGACAGGATCGAAGCGGTTGATCTCTCGACTCATCCGGGAGAGAGAGTATTACGGCCGGAGACGTTTCGTGCCACGACTTCGTTTCTCGCGTTACGATCCACGCGCATGCAGCATTTGATCGCGCTCCTCGTTCGCCACGGAACACCGCTGGTGTGGCTGAACGTGTTCCTCGAGCAGTTGGGACTGCCCATACCGGCCGTGCCGACGCTCGTCGTGGCCGGGGCCCTGACGCGGGCCACGAAGATGTCGTCGACCTCGATCATTCTGGGATCCGTGATCGCCTCCATTGCCGCCGACTCCATCTGGTTCATCCTCGGCCGTCGTCTTGGCCATCGAGTGCTGCGGACGTTGTGCCGGATCTCACTCTCGCCCGACTCCTGCGTGCGCGACACCGAGTCGAGATTCGACCGCTGGGGCATGCCGTCGCTGCTGTTTGCGAAATTCGTCCCCGGCTTCTCCACGATCGCGCCGCCGCTGGCCGGAGCGACGAATCAGAGCGCCATCCTGTTCCTCGTCTATGACGCCGCCGGAGCGTTCCTCTGGGCCGGCACGTTCGTCGCCGCGGGCCGCGCCTTTTATCGCGCCGTCGACCGGCTCCTCAATTCCCTGGCGAACCTCGGCAACTGGGCGGTGGTGGTCATCGGGGGCGTGCTCCTGATCGTCATCGTCGCGAAGTGGTGGCAGCGTGTGACCTTCATGCGCAAGCTCCGGCTGGCGCGCATCACGCCGAGCGAGCTGCTCACGCTGATCGAAGGGAAGCGCGACCCGTTGATCTTCGACGTGCGCACCGCGTTGTCGCGCCGCCGCGATCCGCGGCGCATTCCCCTGGCTGTGATCATGGTGGGTGAGGAGATCCCCAATCACGTCGCCGGCATCGCGCGCGACCGGGAGATCATCCTCTACTGTACGTGACCCAACGAGGCATCAGCGGCCCGTGTGGCCGCAAGACTGATCGAGCAGGGATTCGAGATCGTACGGCCGCTGGCCGGCGGATTGGACGCCTGGGTCGATGCCGGATACCCGGTCGACACTATTCCTTCAGAACTTCCATCAGATACGCCGACACTTCGTCCGACCGGATCAGAGCCAGCCTCGAAATGAGCTCGCGCTTGAGGTCGGGATCCTTCTCCTTGCGCGCCAGCGCCACCAGCGCCTTGCCGTTCTGCTGGATGAACAGCGACTTGATCACGGCATCGCGTACGTCGCGGTTCGGATCGGATTCGTAGATCGATACGAGTGTGTCGCCCGTCTTCGCCCCGCCGATGAGACCGAGGTTGCGGATCGCGGTGGCACGCAGCTCCGGGTTCTTCTCGCTCCTGGCGAGCTCGCTGAGACGATCGGCGCTGCCGCCGATGAACATCGCCTGAATGATGGCCTTCTTGTTCTCGACGGACGTTTCCGAGCTGTAGAGGTCGGCCAGCTCGGTGCGCGCTCCGATGATGCCGAGCTGGCGGATGGCCTGGGCGCGCAGTTCCGCATCCGGCTCGCTCCTGGCCAGCCCGAGGAGTCTCTGGCGATCGCCGGCGATCATGTACGACTTGAGGATGCTCTTCTTGATCTTGACGTCGGTCGTGCTGCCGTAGACGTCGCCGAGGATCTTCCGGCTGCCCTCGCCGCCCATGATGCCGAGGTAACGGAGGGCCTTGTTCTGAAGATCGGGATGAGCGCCGTCGCGCGCGATTTTTCCGAGAAACTCCATCGCCTCGGCCGCGTTTGACTGGCTGAGCACGAAGATGGCCCGCTCCTTCACGCGCGTGGAACTGTTGCCGTGGATGACGTCCACGAGCACCGGAACGGCCTTCGACGGATCGCTCCCCATCAGCCCGTTGAGAACCATCAGCTTCACATCGTCGTCATCGATCTTCTGCGGATCGACGTGCTGCCCGGAGGACTGGCGGATCTCGACGTCGAGGGCCTTGCCGTCCTGGGACCAGTGGCTTTTCGGAAATGCCTTCTGGAGCTCGATGAGCGTGCTCAGGGCCTCGGCGCGCTGACCGAGCTCGTTCTGCGCCCGAGCCAGCCAGTAGAGCGCGGCGTCGGCGTGCTCCATCTGCAGACGCGCCACCTCGCGAAAGGCCCGGGCCGCACGCGCCCAGTCCCTTTCGTCGAGTGCGTCGGTGCCCTGGTCGTACAGTTCGGCCTCGCGATCCGAGCGCGCGTCAGCGCGGTCACGCGACCGCTCGGCCCGGTCTTTCTGGGCATCACTCCAGGAGCTCATGGAGCCGAAAAGCGGCGCCGTCACCAAGATGGCGCAGAGGAGTGTCATGGGGATTCGTTTCGTGATCATGTCTCGTTCCTCGATCAAAGAGTGTTTGTATCGCTGCTGATTCGTGGCGGCTTGTCGCCAGGAGTGGTCTGCGCGCCGATGACGCGCACCTTGAACAGGAGCCCTTTCGCTTCGATACGCTTCTGCAGCTCCAGCAGTTCGTCTTTGCTCAGGCTCTTGCCGGCGTGGGAGAGCTCGATGAGTACCGGCTCGAGATCGGCCAGGACCGAGGCGATGCGCTCGTTGCCGTTTTTGGCGGCGGTCTGCCGGTAGATTCGGTTCGCGGCCACGAGCTCGCCGGCCCGGCGGCTCTCCTGACCGATCTCCAGTCCTTTGGCGGGATCGGCGTTCGCGAGCTCCAGGAGCACGCGCTCACTGCTGTCGAGGTGATCGCCGACTACCAGCAGCAGGACCTTGTCCTCCATCCCGCCGCGGACCCTCGCTGCGGCCTGGACCGGCGCGCTGCCCGTGGCTTCCGCGCTGACTGCAGCCGTGGGCTGAACGGCACGCTCACGCGAGGCACGCCAGAACTGTCCGGCGAAGAACGCGATGGCCAGCGCCGCCGCGACGCTGATGCCGGTGACCCAGGTGGTGCGGCGGCGGCGGTCGATTCCAAGCTTCCAACGCAGCCGCGACCAGACGCGGTCGCCGTAGTCTTCGCCGCGCTCGGGCCCTGGCGCATCCGTGACCAGCGCGAGGACGCGGCCGATCGTCTCGTATTGCGCAGCGCATTCGCTGCAGTGGCGGAGGTGCGACTCCGCGACGGCGGAATCGTCATCGTGGTAGTAGTGCGAGACCAGCTCTACTTCTGTCAGGTGTTGCATGGGGTAGACCTCACCAGGGGCTCGAGTGATTCGCGCAGCTTTTTCACGGCCCGGAAAATCGTGTGTTTCGCGGCATTCACCTGGATTCCGAGCGTCCTTCCGATCTCCTCGACCGGCATTCCTTCGAAGTGGCGCAGCACGAACGCGGTCCGCTCGTTTCCGGAGAGACGGTCGAGCGCCGCAATCACGTGCTCCTTGAGCTCGGTGCTGAGCAGGAGACGATCGGGCTGCGGATCCGTCGACTCGTACTGGCGCGTCATCTCTCCATCCTCATCATTGCCATCGTTGACGTGGTGCCGCTCGTAGCGTCCGCGCGACCGCAGAAGGTCGAGCGAGCAATTGACGGCGATGCGATGGAGCCAGGTCCCGAAGTTCGCACGATCTTCGAACTTCCCGATCTGCCGGTAGGCTCGAAGAAACGTCTCCTGCACCACGTCGTCGGCATCGTGTTCGTTTCCGGTCATTCGATAGGCCACCCCGAAGACCAACCGGCTGTGGCGCTCGACGAGGCCGCGAAACGCATCCGCGTCCCCGCCTCTGGCCCGGCTCACCGCAGCGAGATCGGTCATCTCCATTCCGGACAGGTTAGACTCGGAAACCCCTCAGCGGTTAGCAGATCTGCCACGGCTGCCTGACACAATCCTTCCACGCTCCTGACGTTCGGCATCCGGTCTTCCGGCGATCATTACGTGACCGAGACGAAACCTATCTTTCGCTGCTTCGTAACGTCTAACAGAGGCATGAGGCCATCATGAGACGGTCGGCTTTGTTCGTCGCGATGATGATGATGTTTGTGCCGCCGGGCGCCTCGGCGACGACTCGGCCCCTCATCGTCACGCAGCAGGACCACTCGCTGGTCGACAGCGATGACTGCTCGACGTTCTACACCCAGAACACCACTTCCTTCTCCGGCTCGGCCAGCAGCGAGGAGCAGCGGCGGATCAGCCTCAGCGGAGTGGATCTGCTGCACGTACGCACCAGGAATGCCGGCGGTGTGTCCGTGCGAGGATGGGATCATCCGTTCGCACGGCTGACCGTGTGCAAATACGCGGCGGCACTCGACGATTCTCAGGCTGCCCGAACGCTCGAAGGCGTGGCTGTAGCCGTGCGCCCCGGCGAGATCAGCGTCGAAGGACCGGAGATGAGCAAGACGCAGACGTGGTGGGTGCACATGATCCTGCGCGTCCCGAAGAGTGCGAACCTCGACGTCGCCGCGGCGAACGGCGGCATCGCCGTCCGCAACATGAATGGAAGCGTCACCGCCCGGGCCACCAACGGCGGCATCTCGCTGGCTTCGTGCACCGGAGACAATCACGTGCAGACGGAGAACGGCGGTATCTCGCTCGACAAGATCTCAGGACGGATCGACGCCACCACCGAGAACGGTCCGATCTCGATCAAGCTTCGCGACGAGCCGATCCCGGCCCTGGAAGCGCGCACCGAGGACGAGATCGTGTGCAAGCTCAAGGCCTGCTCGGACGCCTGGACGACCGATCGCGTGCAGTCATCGGCCATCGCTCGAAAACGACTCCGCATCGGCAGCACGAGCCCCCAGATCCGACTGACCTCGAACTCGGCACCGATCCTCATCGAACAGGTACGATAGTCAGGCCTCGGGCCTCGGACCCTTCCTTCCCACGTCAACCGAGGCCTGCGGCCTGTGGCCACGGACCATGTCCACCTACATTCACGGCACTTCACCGGAAGAGCAGCGGCGGCTGTCGCTCATGAACGATGTGCTGCTGAATCAGGCGGAGTTGCGGGAGATGAGCCTCCGCGGCGACGAACGCATCCTCGACTTCGGATCGGGGCTGGGACAGATGACGCGGGCCATGGCACGCGCGGTTCCACGCGGCTCGGTGGTGGGCATCGAGCGCGACGAGCAGCAGCTCAGCGCGTCGAAGCGTCTGGCCGCGAGCGACGAAGAGGAAGGTCTCGTCGAGTTTCGCGCCGGCGATGTCATCGATCTCGTGCTGCCCGACGGCGAGTGGGGAACCTTCGATCTCGCGCACGCTCGCTTCGTGCTCGAGCACGTGTCCGATCCGCTGCGCGTGGTGCGCAACATGGTCCGCGCCGTCCGTCCCGGCGGCCGGATCGTTCTCGCCGACGACGACCACGATGTGCTGAGACTGTGGCCCGAGCCGCCGGGCGTGGATGCGATGTGGCGCGCCTACCAGCGCACCTACGACCGGAACGGAAACGACCCTTATGTCGGACGGCGCCTGGTGGCCCTGCTGCACGCCGCCGGCGCCCATCCGGTTCGCAACACATGGATCTTTTTCGGAGGCTGCGCGGGAATGGAGATCTTCGACGTGCTCGCCGCGAACATGCTGGGCGTGGCCCTCACCGCCAGAGATCGCATCGTTGGCGGCGATCTCATGACCGCCGAAGCGTTCGATGCGGCGGTGGAGAGTTACCGCGGCTGGGCCCGCCGGCCGGACGCCGCACTCTGGTTTTCGATGTGCTGGGCGGAGGGCCGGACCTAGCACCTCGCTTGCACTATTGCTGTGTCTATGACAGCAGCGGCTTTCGCTACCGATCTCGATTCCGACGCACGCGATTTCTATGTCCGGGCCCTCGACGAGCTCGACAGTCACGATGTGCCGTATCTCGTCGGCGGCGCGTATGCGTTCGCCCGTTACACGGGCATCGAGCGCCACACCAAGGACTTCGACATCTTCATCAAGCGGTCGGACTTCGATCGTGCATCGCAGGTGTTTTCGTCGGCCGGCTACAAGACCACGCTCACGTATCCGCACTGGATCGGCAAGGCCTTCAACGGCGACGACTTCATCGATCTCATCTTCAGCGCGGGAAACAAGGTCGCCGAGGTGGATGACCTCTGGTTCGCGCATGCCGTCCCCGAGAAAGTGTTCGGGAAAGAGGTGAAGCTGATTCCGGCCGAGGAGATGGTGTGGTCGAAAGGCTTGATCATGGAGCGGGAGCGCTTCGACGGCGCGGATGTCGCGCACGTTCTTCGCGCTCTCGGCCGGAAGCTCGACTGGCGGCGGCTGATGGCCCGTTATGCCGAACACTGGCGCGTGCTTTACGCGCATCTGATTCTGTTCGGATTCATCTATCCGTCGGACCGCGACAGCATCCCGGAGTGGGTCGTGGACGAGCTGGCGTCGCGGCTTGCTCGGGAAGACAGGGAGACAGCGCAGCAGGAGAAGGTGTGCAACGGCACGATCATCTCGCGCCAGCAATACCTCAAGGACATCTCGGACTGGGGCTATCAGGACGGACGGCTGGCGCCGCTTGGAAACATGACCGCTGAAGAGATCGCGCGCTGGACGCAAGGCATCGCGGTCGACGGAGCGAAATGATGGCCGGCGATCGCCAGACGCTGCGCATCGCCGCGGTGGGCGATATCCACGTGCGGAAGTCATCGGACAACGTCGTGCAATCGCTGTTTCAGGCCATGTCGGAGGCCGCCGATGTGGCCCTGCTCTGCGGCGATCTCACGGATTACGGCACGATCGAGGAAGCGGAAATGTTCGCCGGCGCCGTAAAATCCTCGCTGCGAATTCCGGCTCTGGCCGTCCTGGGCAACCATGATTTCGAATCGGAACAGCAGGACGAGGTCAGCCGGATCATCGCTTCCGCGGGAGTGGTCATGCTCGACGGCGACGAGCACGAGCTCTACGGCGTCGGCTTTGCGGGCGCGAAGGGATTCGTGGGCGGTTTCGGCCGCCGTCAACTCGGCAGCTGGGGCGAGAAGATCATCAAGGCTCTCGTTCACGAGACCATCGAGGAAGCGCTCAAGCTCGAAGCGGCGCTGGCGCGCCTGCGCACCACCCATAAGATCGCCGTGCTTCATTACGCGCCGATTCAGGCCACCGTCGAAGGGGAGCCGCCGGAGATCGTCCCGTTCTGCGGATCGAGCCGCCTCGAGGAGCCGCTGGACCGCTACCGCGTGTCGGCCGTGTTTCACGGACACGCGCATCACGGCAGCCTCGAAGGGCGCACGCACGGGAACGCGCCGGTGTACAACGTGGCCATGCCGCTGCTCAAGCGGGCGTATCCGGATCGGCCGCCGTTCAGGTTGATCGAGATTCCCGTGGGGGTAGAATCGCCGGTCGGATGAACCGATCAGAAATCGTGAGCCGGTATCGGGACGGCCGTCGGCGGTCGCGCCGGATTTTCGACATTCCGCGGCCGGAGCATTACTACGATCGCCCGATCAAGCTGCGCAATCCGATCGTGTTCTATGAAGGCCATCTGCCCGCCTTCAACGTCAACACGATCATCAAGCGCGGGCTTGGCCGCGACGGCGTCGATGCCGACTACGAGTTGCTGTTCGAGCGCGGCATCGATCCCCAGGATGAGGGCGGTGTGAAGAGTCCGACCGACTTCTGGCCTTCACGCCAGAAGGTGCAGGCGTACGGAGATGCGGCCGACCGGCTCATCGAGGACGCGCTCCTCACCGCGGAGATCGACGACGATTATATATTCACTCTAATTGAACACGAGTTTATGCATCAGGAAACATTGCTGTATATGATGCATAACATGCCGTACGAGAATAAGATCGAAGCCGCACCCTGGAAAGCGGCGCCGCCGGCGCACCCGGAGCGCGGCCGTGAGCCCCGGCGGATCCGGATTCCGGCGGGCAGAGCCACCCTCGGCGGCGCAGCAGGCGCTTTCGGATGGGACAACGAGTTTCCCGCACATGCGCTGGACGTGCCCGCCTTCACGATCGATCGCGACAACGTCACCAACGGCGAGTATCTCGAGTACATGAACGCCACGGACGCGGAACCACCCCACTTCTGGCATCGGCAGGACGGCCGGTGGCTCTATCGCGGCATGTTCGACCTCGTCCCTCTTCCGCTCGACAGCCCCGTGTACGCCAGCTACGAAGAGGCCGAGGGATTCGCGAAGTGGAAAGGGCAGCGCCTGCCAGGCGAGCCGGAGTATCACCGCGCCGCGTTCGGGACGCCGTCCGGGGAAGAACGAGCGTTCCCATGGGGCGATGAGCCTGCCGACCGCTCGCGCGGCAATTTTGCCTTCGCAAACTGGGATCCCGTGCCTGTCGGTTCCTACCCGGCGGGCGCGAGCGCGTGGGGTGTGCACGACCTCATCGGGAACGGCTGGGAATGGACCTCGACGCCCTTCGACGGATTCCCCGGCTTCGAGCCCATGCGCACGTATCCTGTTTACTCGTCTGACTTTTTCGACGGGCAGCACCACGTCATCAAGGGTGCCTCACCGGCAACGGGCCTTCCGCTGATCCGGCGCTCCTTCCGCAACTGGTTCCGGCCAAATTATCCCTACCTCTACGCGACCTTCCGCTGCGCCTCATGATGGACCGTTCTATGCACGCTCTTGCGGGCATGGAAACCAAGATCTACAAACCCAAAACCTTCAATCTCTCCGGTCTCACCGGCATCTCCGACAAAACGCTGGAGATGCATTTCAAGCTGTACGAGGGCTACGTCAAGAACACGAACACGCTGACGGAGCGCATCGCCGCAATCATTGCCGACGGCAACGTCGACCAGGAGGAAATGCCTGCGTATTCCGAGCTCACGCGACGCATGGGCTTCGAGAACAACGGCATGGTCCTCCACGAGTACTACTTCGGCAATCTCAAACGCGGCGGTGGCGGGGAAGCACCGCGCGGCGACTTCCGCTCCGCGGTCGAGCGCAGCTACCCGAACTACGAGATCTGGAAGGCTGATTTCGTCAGCGTCGCCAAGATGCGTGGTGTGGGCTGGACGATCTGTTATCTCGATCCGGCGAACGGACTGGTGTCCAACCACTGGATCGAAATGCATCAGACCGGCAACGTGGCCGGCTTCATCCCGCTCATCGTCATGGACGTGTGGGAACACGCGTATCTGCTCGATTACAAACCGTCCGACCGTCCGAAGTACATCGACGCCTTCATGGCCAACATGGACTGGTCGGTCGTCGAGAAGCGGCTCGAAGCGGTGCACGTGACCGCAAACGTGCGGTAGGTCTGCTTTCATGCGGATCTGAACGTCAGGGCCGGCTCGCGGCCCTGACGGACCTATGTGTCCAGCGTCGGCAGGAGCTCGACGGTTCCTTTTCGCTCCAGCTTTCCCCAGCCGGTGCGCATGCCGGAGGCCGCGGTTTTGAGTGACTTCAGCAGCACCGCGTACATGAGCTGGCGATAGAGGAAGCGCTGCCAGAACAGCCACATCAGCATGCGGCCGTCCTCGCGATCGAGCTTGAACGCGATGGCGGCGCCGATGAGCTCGACGACAAAGAAGAACGCGTACATGAACCCGATCAGGTAGAGCGACGTCAGCGCGGCCGGCAGTGGCTGCCAGTCCTGGGTGAGACGCCCACGCAGCACCGCCTGAGCCACCGTGCCGAGGGTCCACAGGATCTGCAGATCGATCAGGGGCGAAAGCGCCTGATAGACGATCTGGAACAGCCACAGCGTCGGCAGCATGACGCGGCCGAACCATCCGTAGCGCCCGAGCGCGCCGCGATGCTTCCACAACGACTGCAGCGTCCCGAACGCCCATCGAAAGCGCTGCCGGAACAGCATGCGGAACGTGTCCGGCGCCTCTGTGTAGCCGATGGCATCGGAGTCCGTCTTGATCTGCCATCCCCCGCGCCGGATCCTCCAGGTCAGATCCATGTCCTCGGCCATGGTGTCGGTCGAATAGCCGCCGGCCCGCACGATGGCGCTGCGCCGCCACGCTCCGACCGCACCCGGGACCACGGAAACGGAGTTGATGGCCGCGTAGGCGCGACGATCGAGATTCTGGCTGGTGATGTATTCGATGGCCTGCCAGTACGTCAGCGGGTTGATGCGATTGCCGACCTTGACGTTACCGGCCACGGCACCCACTCCCGGATCTTCGAAGCGGCGGACCAGCTTCGAGATCGTGTCCGGAAGAAACAGCGTATCGGCGTCGAGCGCGACGATGATCTCCCCGCGCGCCGCTTCGATCCCGCGGTTGAGCGCGGAGGCTTTCCCGCCGTTGGGCTGACGGAGCATGCGAACTTCCGGCCGGTCGCCGAAGAGGGTGGTCACCACGCCCGATGTGTCGTCGCTCGAGCCGTCATCGACGACGACGATCTCGAGATCTGGATAGTGACTGGCCAGCACGGCCTCGATCGTCCGCCCGATCACTTTGGCCTCGTTGAACGCGGCGATGATGACGCTCACCGACGGGCGGAACGAGGGATCGAACGTCTCGTGCTTCTCACGACGGCGCGCCACCAGAGCGAGCACGGTGACGAACAGCACGCGCGCGGCACCGAGCGCGATCGCCGACATGAAGGTGATGCCCAGGACGAGCTCGACGAGATAGAGGATCTCGAAGACGATGCGGTCGCTGGCCAGCATCGCCACCATCAGCGCGGCGGTGTTGCTCACGGGCGGATTCACGTCGTCGCGCGTCTTTCCGACGAGATCGGAGACCATCACGAACCTGTAGCCGCGCTTCGTCAATTCGCTGATGAGCATGGGAATGAGCTTCACCGTCTCCCTGCGGTTGCCGCCTCCATCGTGCAGAAGGATGCAGTTGCCCTTCTCGACATCGAGCTGCGCGAGAACGGACTGCAGCATCTCGTCCGCGGTGCGGTGATGCCGCGTCCCGTCGGGCAGGGTCTCGTCCGTGTTCCAGTCCTGCGGATCGAGATACTCGCCGACGATGACGTAGCGCAGCGATGTGGCGAACGCCACCGGTTTCACTTCTTCCGCGCTCGTCGGCTCCGCGTCCGCGTTGTACGGCGGGCGGAACAGATACGTGGAGCGCCCGATGATGCTCTGGATCACACGCTGCGTCGCGTTCAATTCCGCGCGTGCACGCTGCTCCGGCATCGCGCCGATGTTCGGATGCGTGTACGAGTGGTTGCCGATTTCGTGACCTTCACGCCAGATGCGCCGCACCAGGCCCGGATAGCGCTCCGCGTTCTCGCCGATGAGGAAGAACGTGGCTTTCACCTTTGCGGTCTTGAGCTCGTCGAGCATCTGGCTCGTGTACCCCTCGGCCGGGCCGTCGTCGATCGTCAGCGCGATGGTCTTCGGCCGGTAGCCGCTGCGCTCGATGACGTACGAAGTGGGGAATTGGTGATAGACCTCGTCGGAGATGAGACCGGTCTGCGGGTCGGTTTCGAGGGATCGCGATCCCTTGGTCGGCTGGGAGCGGACGCGCAGGATCTCGCCGTCGCCGATGAACTCGACGTCGAACGGGTAGGTGATGACCTGCAACCCGGCCACGCTCGGCCTGATGCCTGTACGGTCGATGAAGTTCCACACCGAGGGATCGGTCATGCCCAGGACCCAGATGGCCACGCCGCGCGGATTGAAGTCCGATGCGATCGTCCACTGGTTCGCGAGCGTGATGGCGTCGAGGAACCAGACCTCGTGGTTCCTGTTCGCCTCATCGACGTACCAGAACGTCGGATTCAGCGCCACGGGGTCGAAGTCGATGAGTTTTTCCGTCTTCTCATCGGGGCGGTTGTCGCGGGCGCGGACGAGCGCCTCCTGGTACGACAGCGGTTCGGCTTCCCGCTCCCCTTCGGTCCAGTCGTAGGCGTAGTTCGCCATGCCGATGACCAGCTTGTCGCGCGGAATCTGCGCGGCGGCCCGGGCCACGATGTTGCGATACCAGTCCATCGACGAGATCGGACCCGGCTCACTCATCGATGAGTGTTCGTCGTAGGCCATGACCACGACGAAATCGCAGATCGCGGAGACACGGCGCCAGTCCAGCCGGGCGCCGGGATGGGCTTCGAGGTCCATGGAGACGGAAAGCGCGTGCGGTTTGAACTTCGCCCGCAATTTCGCAAGGAACGGAACGATGAGCGCGTCGTCGCCCGGAGCGAGGTTCTCCAGATCGACGTTGATCCCCTGAAACCTGTTCTGCAGCACCCACTGCAGCAGCCCCAGGATGATCTTGTCCTGCAGTTCGGGTGAGCTGAGCATCCGATGCGCGCGCTGGGCGTCGAAGTCGCTGAGCTCGGCGTTGCTGAAGACCGGCACGATGCTCAGGTTGTTCGTGCGCGCGATCTCCAGCACTTCCTTGTTGTGGGGTGTGAGCGCGGGATCGAAGTCGTGAAGATCGAGTCCGCCGCCGTCCGGACTGAGGTGGACCCAGGCCGGCAGGAGATGCGTCATCTTCGAGGCGTTCGCGCGGAGCGAATGCAGCCCCGTCTCCTGCCACGGAGCGTAAAACGCGGCCACGATGTTCGGCCCCTTAAACGCCGTCTTCGCCTTCTGGATGACCAGCAGCTTCTTGTCGCGTTTGATCTCGGCGACGAGCTTCTCGTGCGACTTCTTCGCCAGGAACTGCGTGAGCCGGGTCTGTTTGTGCGGCACGTGCACCGACGTACGGAGGGTGCGCTTGATGGCGCTGGTGATGCCGGGCATATCCGGGAGGAACGGCGCGGTGAAGATGCTCAGCAGAAAAACGCTGACGACGATGACAGACAGCAGTCCCAGGACCGTACTGATCCGTTTGATCCACCACCAGCGTTTGCGGGAGGGGTCGAAAAACACCGCGAATTCGGACATCGGAGCGCCTGTTGAAACGCAGGATTTGCCGATTCCATTCTGCAACGCAACTTCACCGTGACAGGGCCGTAAGCTACATCGGGCACAGGCATCGTCGCCGGCCCTCTCATGTCGACCACGACCATGAAATCACCCATCGAAGTCTCGGCTCTCCGGAAGGAATATCGCTCCTCGCTGGGAGGACAGCGGATCGTCGCGCTCGACGGGATCGACTTCGCCGTCCGGGAAGGCGAGCTCTTCGGGCTGCTCGGCCCGAACGGCGCCGGGAAGACCACCACAGTCAAGATCCTCCTGGGTCTGACGCGGGCCACGGAAGGCAAGGCGCTGGTCAGCGGCCTGCCCGTCTCCGATCCGGAATCGCGGCGACGCGTCGGCTACCTTCCGGAGGGACACAAGATTCCGGGATACCTGACGGCGCGGCAGGCGCTGTCGATCTTCGGGCGAATGTCCGAGATGGACGGCAGCGCCATCCGCACGCGCTCGATGGAGTTGCTCGAGCGCATGGGCCTGGCTCCCTGGGCGGACGTGCGCATCAAGAAGTTCTCCAAGGGTATGACCCAGCGCCTCGGTCTGGCCGCCGCTCTGGTTCACTCACCGAACATCCTTCTGCTCGACGAGCCAACGGACGGCGTCGACCCGGTGGGCCGCCGCGAGATCCGCGATCTCCTGCGCGAAGAGGCGAAGAGCGGGACAGCGGTGCTGCTGAATTCTCATCTTCTCTCGGAGATCGAGCTGACGTGCGACCGCGTCGCCGTCCTGCGCAACGGCAAAGTGGCCGCGGAAGGAACGATCGACGAACTGACGCGCAAGTCGGCGAAGTACAAGATGGTGGCCGCACCGATCGACGATGCGCTCGTCAGCGCGTTCCGCGAGAGCGGCGCGGTCGTTGAGCGCGTGAACGGCCACATGGTGCTGGCAGTGAACGATCTGCAGCACCTCAACGCGCTCGTCGACACGGCGCGTGCCCGCGGCGCCGTGCTGTCGGAGTTGTCTCCGGTCCGCTCGACGCTTGAAGACGTGTTCGTCGACCTCATCCGGGCGGCGGACGTTCAGGTGGGCGGCATGGAGCAATCATGAAGATCCTGCTCGCCAACATCGAAGACGTCATGCGCGAGGCGGCCGCGCGCTGGACGTTAATTGCTTACTTTTTATTGTCGTCATTATTCATCCTCATTTTTGCATCGGCCGTGAACCTGGACATCGTCAACGGCACGCTCGCCGGCGCGCAGTTGTTCGGCCACAAGGCCCAGATCCGGCACGCCGGCGACATCGACATCGAGAAGCTCGTCCTGGGATTCGAGTCGACGTTCTCTACCGTCCTCTACTTCCTCTGCACGTTCCTGGCGATCTTCGCCACGGCACATCTCGTTCCCCGCCTTCAGGAAAAAGGAACCATCGATCTCTATCTGGCGCGGCCCGTCGGCCGGGTGCGCCTGCTGATGTCGCGCTATGTGGCGGGACTGGTTCTGGCGACGAGCAACATCCTCTACCTGTTCGGATCGATCTGGCTGATCGTGATGTGGAAGACGCATATCGTCCATCCACGATTCATCCTGGCCGGAGCCATCAACCTCTTGGTCGTGGCCACCATGCTGGCGTTCGCGTTCGTGGTCGGGGTGGTGACGTCGTCGACCGGCGTGTCCATCATGTCGACGTACGCGTTGTTCTTCTTCGCTCCGCTGCTCTTCGCGCTCAAGCGCGTCTCCGCGGCGTTCTCGAAGGACTGGCAGGTCTGGCTGACGAATACCCTCTACTGGATCGTTCCGAAGACGACGGAGCTCGGGCAGGCCGTCTTCGGTTACGTCTCCGGCGGCGAGCTCTCACAGCGGATGACCGTCGACGTCGGTCTCGCCCCTTATCTCTCCACGGCCGCGTTTGCCGTGGCCTGTCTCGCCCTCGCTTCCTGGTTCTTTACCCGAAAGGAGTTCTAGATGAAAAAGGTTCTCATCGCAGCAGCGCTCATGCTCGCCACAACCGCGGCGATGGCAAAGACCGACGCCATGTCGCTCATTCCGAGCGACGCCGTGACCGTCGGCGTCGTGCGCATCAATCAGATCCGCACCAGCGCGATCGCCAACGCACTGTTCGAAAACACGGACCACGTCAGCAGCAACGGTGACGCCGACCGGTTCCTGACAGAAGCCGGGCTCGATCCGGCCAAAGACATCGACGTGGTGGTCGTGGCCACGTCGCCGCGCACGAACCTCGGCCATGACGCCGACGTGGTGGTCCTCGCGGACGGCCGCTTCAACGTCGATCGTCTGACAAAGGCCCTCGTGGCGCGCGGTGCCACCCCGCGTTCCAGTGCGAACGGCCCGTACTTCATGCTGCCCGACTCCCAGCGAAAGGGCGCCGTGGCCTTCCCCGACGCACATCTCGTGATCGTCGGCAGCGAGGGCGCGGTCGTCGAAGCGCTCGGCACGCGTGCCAGTGGCGGCAGCTCCTTTGCCACCACCGCCCTCCTCGGAGGCAGTCTCTCCAGGATCGATCTCAATGCCACGGCCTGGGCGCTCGTCGATGTCACGCGCGCTTCCCGGCTCTCCGGTGCTCCCCACATCCCGTCGGGAGGTGACGCTTCCCGTCAGGCTCTCGCGGCGGCGGTGCAGAGCATCTCCACCGTCGGCTTCTGGGCCACCGATACCGGCGACGCCGTGAGACTCGGCGCGTTCGGCCTGGCGAATGACGAGGACACGCTGCAACTCGTCGAAGACACCGTGCGCGGCGCGCTCTCGGCAATGCGCCTGGCCGTCAAGGACCAGCACCCGGACCTCGTCTCCGTGCTGCGGCGCTTCAATGTCGAGCGAAGCAACGGCGCGGTCCGCATCAGCGGAACGATTCCGGCCGATTCACTGCGCAGGGTCATGGCGCAGCATCACGCCGCGAAGTAGCCTGGTCATTCCGAGACGCGAAGACGGCGAGGAATCCGGGCGGGGGGCGCGATGCCACCGCCCGGATCCTTCGCGCTCAGAAGTGTCATCACACAAACCGCCGCAGGTTTTCCCGCCACCACGGCCAGTCATGGCCGAAGACGCCGCCCCAGAACTCGCTGTGGTTGCCGATGCCCTTCGACCACAACAGCGCCGAGAAGTCGCGGTTCTCCTGCACGATCGAGTCGTATTCGCCCGTGGCGATGATCCATGACAGGCGCGACAGCTTCGTCGCCCATTCGCTGTTCATATTCGGGATATAGGCGGTCGGGCAATTGAAGTAGCAGTTCTCGTCCCAGTAACCGTCGAGAAACGAGTGGATGTCGTACACACCCGAAAAGCAGATGGCTTTGCTGACCACGTCGGGATAACGGGCCGCGAAGTTGGAGGCGTGATAGGCGCCGAAGCTCGCTCCGTAGACCGCCAGGTCTCCACGCTGCGCGCGATTGAAGATGTACGGCACCATCTCGTGGCGCAGATAGGCGTCGTACTGCACGTGACGCGCCGCGCGGACTGCCGGGTGGACCGACTGGTTGTACCAGCTCTCGTTGTTGACCGTGTCGACGAGCACGAGCTGAATCTCGCCGGAATCGACCTTGTCAGCCAGCGAATCCGTCAGTCCGAAGTCTTCGTTCTCGTTGAAGCGCCCCGCGGACGTCGGAAAGAGCATCACCGGGCGCCCGAATTTGCCGAACCATAGAAACTCCATGGCCCTGCCGAGTGATGGGCTCCACCATTGAACGTATTCGCGGTACATGTTCGTTGCCGAGGGCGCGCGCGATTCTATACGATGCCTCCCCTCCGGAGAGGCCGCGCATGCGCAAGAAAAAGATCGGGCTGTTGTTCGGGATGGAAGACACGTTCCCGTGGGCATTGATCAACGAGATCAATTCACGTGGCGGAGATCAGGTCGAGGCGGCCGCCGTCGAGATGTCGTATGTCAAGGACGACGGCGTCTTTCCGTACGACCTGATCCTCGACCGCATCAGCCACGAGGTTCCGTTCTACCGCACGTACCTCAAGTGTGCGGCCGCGTCGGGCGTAAAGATCGTAAACAATCCGATCTGGTGGTCGGCCGACGACAAATTCTTCGACAACCTCGTCGCGAAATCTGTCGAGGTGGCCGTTCCGCGCACCGTTCTGCTTCCGCATAAACAGTACCCGCCGAACACGGAGGCCAGGTCTTTTCGCAACATGAAGTGGGTGAACTGGGACGAGGTCTTCGACTATCTCGGCTGGCCCGTCTTCATGAAGCCGGCGTATGGCGGCGGATGGAAGGACGTCTACAAGGTCCACAACCCGACGGAATTCTTCGCCGCGTACGATCAGACTCGCGACCTGACCATGATGGCCCAGGAGGCGATCGAGTTCGACGCCTACTTCCGCTGCTACGTCCTGGGCCGCAAGCGCGTGCGCATCATGCAGTACGACCCGAAGCAGCCGTACCACCTCCGTTACGCCGCGAACTTCAAGACGCCGCCGGAGCTCCTGGAGCGCATGCGGCGCGATGCTCTGGCCCTGTGCGACGGACTCGGCTACGACATGAACACGGTCGAGTTCGCGCTGCGCGGCGGCGTCCCCTATGCCATCGATTTCATGAACGCCGCTCCCGACGCGGACGTCTATTCGGTCGGCAAAGAGAACTTCGACTGGATGGTGAAGAACATGGCCGAGGTGCTCGTCGAGATCGTGACCAGCGGCCGGCCGCTGGAGCTGACCGGCAACTGGCCGCAGACGATGAAGACGGGCAAAGCCGCCGACCAGCCGATCCAGTGAACGCGTGCCGGCTGAAGCCGGCACCTACACGTGTGGGTGCCGGCTTCAGTGTAGGTGCCGGCTTCAGCCGGCACCGCGGACGGGTTAGACTTCCGACATGCCTCCGCGCCCCTCCTTCACCCTCGGTATCGAGGAGGAGTTTCAGGTCGTCGACCCGCATACGCGCGAGTTGAAGTCGCACATCGCCGAGATGTTCGCCGAGGGCGAGAAGCGGCTCAAGGACGAGATCAAGCGCGAGATGCACGACGCGGTGATCGAGGTCGGCACTCCGATCTGCACCGACATCTCCCACGCCCGGCGCGAGGTCACGCGCCTGCGCGGCGAGATCATCCGGCTCACGCGTGAGAACGGCCTGCGCATCGCCGCGGCGGGGACGCATCCCATCTCCCACTGGGCCAATGTGCCGATCACCGCGAACGCCCGCTACGACCAGATCGTGTACGACCTGCAGATGGTGGCGCGCGCCAATCTGATCTTCGGCCTGCACGTGCACGTGGCCATCGAGGATCTGGAGACGCGCATTCAGGTGATGAACGCGGCGCGCTATTTCCTGCCGCACATCTTCGCCCTCTCCGTCAATTCACCGTTCTGGTGCGGGCACAACACCGGCTGGAAGAGTTACCGCGCCAAAGTGTTCGAGCGGTTTCCACGAACAGGAATACCCGATTCGTTTCGATCGGCCAGCGAGTTCGACGAGTTCGTGCAGACGCTCATCCGCACGAACTGCATCGACAACGCCAAGAAAATCTGGTGGGACGTTCGCCCGCATCCCTTCTTCCCGACGCTCGAATACCGGATCTGCGACGTGCCGCTGCGCATTGACGAGACCATCTGTCTGGCCGCGCTCTTCCAGGCCGTGACGGTGAAGCTGTGGAAGATCCATAGAGCAAACATGTCCTGGCGGCTCTACAGCCGTTCGTTGCTCAACGAGAACAAGTCTCGCGCCGCCCGATGGGGCATCGACGGGAAGCTGATCGACTTCGGCATCGGGGCGGAAGTTCCGTTCGGAAGGCTGCTCGACGAGCTGCTGGAGTTCGTCGATGACGTCGTCGACGAGCTGGGTTCGCGCAACGAGGTCTACTACGCGCGCGAGATCGTCCGTGGGCGTCCCGGGGCGGACCGGCAGCTCGCTGCATACGAGCAGAGGAAAGACCTGCGCGACGTCGTCGACTACATCATCCACGAGACCGAGGTGGGAACCTGAGCCTGAGCGAGGGCCGCCAGACGCCGCGGCGGGACATTCACGTCAATCACGATTTTTTCGAATACCTGCGGCTGGACGACGGCTCCGTTCCTCCGGCCGATCGCCGGAAGCTCGACGTGGCCATTCTCGACATGAATCATTCGTGGCCGAACGTCGGTCACGACTCTCTCGTGCACGCGGTGCTCGAAGCCGCCGCGGCCATGCAGGACGACCTCGTCACGGCCGGCCTGAAGGTCCGCGCGATCTCGTTCGACGTGCGGCGCAGGCTGCAGATGCCCGATCCACCGAACGGACGCTTTCAGCTTTACGTGGGGACGGGCGGACCGGGGCAGCTCGATCCTCGTCTCAACGATGGGCGGTCACACCAGTCCCAAGGGATCGAAGAGAGCATCTCGTGGGAAGCACCGCTCTTTCGTCTCTTCGAGTCGATCGTGGCGAACGAGCACGCCGCGCTGCTGGCCGTATGTCACTCCTTCGGTCTGCTCTGCCGCTGGTCGGGCGCGGCGGTGCCGCGTTTGCGCTCCGAAAAGAGCAGCGGCATGCCGCTCAATGTTCTGACCGACGAAGCAGCGAGCCATCCCTGGTTCTCGCAGTTTGCGGAGCGGCTCCCCGATCATCGTCACTTCCGCGTTGTCGACAATCGCCTGTTCGATCTGCAGCTCCAGAGCGTGGGCAGGGCGTTTCCCGTCGCGTTCGAATCGGAGTCGAGCGACGCCATCACCATGCTGGAACTGGCGCGCCACGACGCCATGCCGCGCGTCCTGGGCACGAATCATCATCCCGAGATCATCGACCGCGCGCACATCCTCCAGATCCTCGATCTGAAGTGGAAGCATGGCGAAGTCGACGAAAAGTGGTTCGAAGAACGCTCCCATACGATGCACGACCTTTTTCAGGACGAGAACGAGCGCCAGAGCCGCCTCACCTCCGAGTACTGCCTGCTCGGCCCGCTGCGGCATCACCTGAAACGCCTGATCGCCGGACGGACTTAGGACGTTCCACTAGAATCGCCTTCCAATGCGTCCGCAGGGACTGAACATCGTAGCCATCGGAGGCGGGACCGGTCTGTCGACGCTGCTTCGCGGCCTGAAGCAGTACGTCGGCGGCGATGGGGCGTGGTCGATCGCGAACCTCGGCGCGATCGTCACCGTCACCGACGAAGGCGGCAGCTCCGGCGTTCTGCGCAAGGAGTTCGGCATGCTGCCGCCGGGCGACATCCGCAACTGCATCGTGGCCCTGGCCGAGGAAGAACAACTCCTCTCGCAACTCTTCAACTACCGTTTCGACACGGATTCCGCGCTCAAAGGCCACTCCCTCGGCAATCTGCTGCTGATGGCGATGACCGAGATCACCGGCGGCTTCGACAACGCCGTGCTGGCGGCCTCGGAAGTGCTGGCGATCCGCGGTGAGATCTACCCGTCGACGCTGTCCGACGTTCGACTGCGCGCCACCCTGGCCGACGGCGCCGAGCTCATCGGCGAGGTCGCCATCAGCGGATCGGAGATCGGCCAGAAGCCGACGAACAAGTCACGTCACGCTCGCATCGTCCACCTCGCGATCGACCCGCAGGATGCTGAACCGCCGCAGCGGGCGCTCGATGCGCTGGCCGCCGCCGACATGATCATCATCGGCCCGGGCTCCTTGTACACGTCGGTGCTGCCGAACCTGGCCATCAAGCCGATCGCCGAGGCCCTGCGCAAAGCCAGGGCGCTGCGCGTCTACATCTGCAATGTGATGACGCAGCCCAATGAGACGGACGGCTATTCGGCCGAGGACCACCTGAGCGCGATCATCGAGCACGCCGGACTGGTGGTCGACGTGATGATCATCAACGGCCGCCGGCCGTCGGAGACGATCCTCTTCACGTATGCGGCGGAGAACCAGTTTCCCGTGCAGTTCGATGTGAATGCGGTCCGCGATCTCGGGGTGACGCCGTTTTTCGGCGACGTGATTGCAGAGGGAAACTTCGTGCGCCACGACGCCGGGGCGCTCGCCGAGACGATTTTTCGGTTGTACGACCGCTACGGCCGCACGCTGGAGCGGATGCGGCGCGGGGAGGGTTGAAGATGGGCAGGCAGAATCTCGAAGTGATCATCCTCGCGGCCGGGTTGGGCACGCGCATGAAATCGTCGACGATCAAGATCCTTCATCGCGCCGCGGGCCGTCCGGTCGTCGACTACGTGCTCGATCTGGCCCGCCATCTCACCAGCACGCCGCCGGTGATGGTCGTCGGCTACCAGCGCCAGGCAGTACAGGAACGAGTGGGCGAGCGCGCTCGGTTCGCCGTTCAGGAGCAGCAGCTCGGAACCGGACATGCCGTTCTGCAGGCCGCCCGGGCACTGGAAGCGTCCGGCATGGAGTCGAAGCGGGTGCTCGTCCTGTCGGGCGATGTACCGCTGACCAGGCTGGAAACGCTGGAGCGTCTCATCGACGAGCACGAGCGAGCCGGAAACGCGCTGACGCTGCTCACGATGAAGCTCGACGACCCGGCCATGTACGGCCGCATCGTGCGCGATGGTAGCGGCGCCGTGCAGAAGATCGTCGAAGCGAAGGACGCCACCGCCGAGGAAAAGCGGATCGACGAGGTCAATGCAGGGATCTATGTCTTCGACGGCCGGCATCTGTTCGACAACCTGCGCAACCTGTCCAACAGCAACGCACAGGGCGAGTATTACCTCACCGATCTCCTGGCCGTTCTGCGGGAGTCCGGCCAGCGCGTCGGCGCGGTCATCGCCGCCGATCCGGTCGAAGCTCTGGGCGTGAACTCGCGATCCGACCTGGCCGTGGTCGAAGCGGAAATCCAGCGCCGCGTCGTGGCCCGTCTGATGAACGAAGGCGTGACGTTCCGGAATCCGGCCACGGTGGTGATCGATTCGACCGTCACCATCGGCAATGACACGGTGCTCTACCCGTTCGTGACGATCGAGGGAACCACGAGAATCGGCAGCGGCTGCGTCATCGAGCCGGGCGCGCATCTCATCAACTCGACCATCGGCAACAACGTACACGTCAAGACCGGAACCGTGGCCGAAGACTCCGAGATCGCCGACGACGCCGCGGTCGGGCCTTACGCGCATCTACGACCGGGAACGAGGCTGGGCAGGCACGTGAAGGTCGGCAACTTCGTCGAGACGAAGAAAACGGTCTTCGGCGAGGGGTCCAAGGCCTCTCACCTCTCGTACATCGGCGACGCCGAAGTCGGCAGAAATGTGAACATCGGCGCGGGGACGATCACCTGCAACTACGACGGGGTCAACAAGCACAAGACCGTTCTCGAGGACGGCGTGTTCATCGGCTCGGATACGCAGCTCGTGGCGCCGGTGCGCATCGGACATGGCGCCTATGTTGGCGCAGGCTCGACGATCACGAAGGACGTCCCTCCCGATGCGCTCGCACTCACGCGCGTGCCGCAGAAGACGATCGAGGGGTGGGCGGCAAAGAAGAGGGAAGAGCGGAAGAAGAAGTAGTCAGCGGCGCGCCAGGTCCACGCGCATCCGGCCGAAGTCGACGACCACTTTGAAGTTCTTGAGGAAGTTCTCACCGACGATTCCGACTGACCGCTCCTGATCGGAGCCGAGGTACATAGGCAGCGTTCGGAACCGGCCGGCCCATCGGTCGACGCCGATCTCCACGTCGTCGATTTTCGACCCGTGCTTCTTCGCGCCTCCGAGCCCCTGCAGCGTGGCGTTGTGGACGCGGGGGGCAAAGACGTTGATCGGCGTCGAGGCCAGCTGGGCCTCGTTGAGAAACGTGACTTCGCTGCCTGTGTCGAGCACGAACAGGTACCAGCCGCGCTTGTTGATCGTCCCGCGCACGTGCGGGCGGAAGTTATCGAAGAAGATGTTCTGATCCTCGACCGGCGCTTTGTCGACCGATGTAAGCCTGGTGAATCGCACCCGGCTGCGGTCGAAGTCGAAATCCAGGCGGAACTCCTTGAGAAGATTGGCGCCGAGGAGAAAGTCGATCTTGAACTCCTTCTTGCCGGTGACCAGGAATCGCATCTTGTCGTCGGGCATGATGGCCACCGGGACGTTGGCCAGGACCATGTCGCCGATGTCGAGCGTGTCCAGCAGCGCGAACCGCACGCTGATGGGCTCGCCGAGCAGACCGTAGAACGTGGCGCGGGAGACGGGCAGGTGTCTGACCGGAATCTCCGCCGCCAGACGCTCGGAGATGATCGAGAGCACCGCGCCGGAGTCGATGACCGCCATCGTCGTCGCCGGCGCGTGGTTGACGCGCACCTCGATCCGGGGCACGTCCGGCCTGCCGATTTTCAACCGGATCTCATCGGAGTGCGGACCGCCGGCGTGGCGGTAGACCTCCACGTTGGAGAGAGTCTTCAGGTAGTCGAGATGCCACTGCAGCACGGTGAGCCCGTGCTCGATGGCGGTCTTCGCCCACTCCAGGCTGGTCTCGAAGTTGTTGTCCATGTACTCGGCCTGCGAGAGCCCCCACGCCGCGTCGGCGTACGTGGTGTGAAACGGCGTCTTCTCGATGGCCGCGCGAAAGTGCTGGCGCGCCGCGGGGAGCCTGTTCGCCGCCAGCTCGGCCTGACCGAGAGCCAGGAGGTCTTCCGGGGACTGGCGCGCGCGGGCGTCGATCGACGGCGCCAGCGCCACGGCCCGGAGATAGTCGGCGCGGCGCACCATGTCCTTGAGATCGGCGCCGCGATCGATCTTCGTGGGAATGATCGTGAGCGGCTCGATGGACACATCGGAATACAGTGAGCATCGCGCCGCCGTCAAAAGTGCGAGCGCGACCACGACTCTTCGTGTGTTCGAGGCGATCATGGCGGTTTTGTGATTCTACGGTCGCGGTTGCAGCCGTCCTATGGGCGCTACGGTTTCGTCACACCCGCGGACCGGGCCGCGGTTTGCCGACCATGATTCCGAGCTCGCGAATCTGGTAGGCGAGCGCCTGGCGCGAGATCTTGAGCAGCGCCGCGGCGCGATTCTGGTTGCCGGCCACCTCGGCCAGCGATTTCTCGATCAGGTCGCGCCGGAATCGCGCCACGGCGTCCTGATACGAGCCGGCCTCCGCCCGCGCCGGCCGAACGTTGCGCATACGCTCGGGCAGATGCTCGATGTCGATGGCGCGGGCTTCGCCGGCCATGGCGTGCGCGGCGCGGACCGTGTTCTGCAGCTCGCGCACATTGCCCGGCCACGCGTAAGCACGGAGCAGGGCCTCCACTTCGCTCGTGAATGATTGCGGCCCGGCCCGATGCCTGACACGCTCGCGCTCCAGGAAGTGCTCCGCGAGCAGCATGATGTCCGTGGCCCGGTCGCGCAACGGCGGCAGAACCACGTCGACACCGCGGATGCGGTAGTAGAGGTCCTCGCGAAAGCGTCCTTCCTCGACGGCGGCTTCGAGCTGGCGGTTGGTGGCGCTGACGACGCGCACGTCCGCCGTGCGATTCGTGCTGTCGCCGACGCGCCGAAACTCGCCATCCTGCAGGAAGCGCAGCAGCTTGGCCTGCGCCGCCAGAGGCATCTCGCCGATCTCGTCGAGAAAGAGCGTCCCGCCGTCGGTCGTCTCGATGACCCCGGCGCGATCGCGATCCGCGCCCGTGAATGCGCCCCGGGTGTGGCCGAACAACTCGCTCTCGACGAGGTTTTCTGGCAACGCCGCGCAGTTGATGGCCGTAAACGGCTTGCTCCGCCGTTGCGATGTCCGGTGAATGGCCCGGCCGACGAGCTCTTTGCCGGTGCCCGATTCGCCGAGGACGCAGACGGGAACGTCCCGAGGGGCTAGTTTCTCGATGAGCGTGAACACCGCGCGCATGGCCGCGGATTCGCCGACGATTCCGTCCGCGCGTTCCGCCCGTGCCGCCGGCGGCGACTGCTCCAGCTCGACCACTCGCCGCAGCCGGTGATTCTCTGCACGTGTGTGGAAGATCGCCGCGATCGCTGCACGCGACGGCTCCGGCCAGCTCTCACAGCCGTCGATGAACAGCAGTTCACGGTCGGGGATGGACAGCCAGTTCGATTCCGGTGAGGCCACGAGACGATCGAGCGTCGCGTCGTCGAACGTACACGAGCCGTCCTGGGACCAGTGTCCCAGGCGGTTGCGCGTGGCGTGGCACCAGGGGAGCGGAAAGATTCCGTCCCGGAACGGGTACTCGGCGGACGCGGCCATCCGCAGCATGTCCACGTCCGCGGTGGTGCGCGAGGCGTTGGCCGTGGGAAGGACCACCGACAGCTCTCCGGCCAGCCGCTGCGCGAGATCGGCGTCGTCGCCGGCCAGCGCGGCGCGCATGAGCTTCAGCTTCTGCGAACGAGTGGAAGCGGTGTGCGCATCGAAAGGCAGCTCGCCGCGCGACTTCAAGAAACGGTGTCGTTCATCGAGCTCACGATTTTTCGAGCGCCCTGTCGACCGCAGCGGAGAGTGACGGTGTTCGATCCAGTCGATCTCATCGACGATGAGCGCCGCGGCCTCGCGCACCTGCGTCAACAGATCGCGACGGCCCAGAAGCGTCTCCGCGATGCGCCGTGCCTCCGCGAATCTGGCGCAGGAGAACTCGTAGTAGCCGGAAAGGAGATCGATCTCCGCGAAGCGCAGCTCATCTCCCATTCGTGTGTAGTAGTCGCGCAGCCGCCGGATGTGTTGCGCGGCAGATGACCATCGGGCGTCATCGATCTCGACGAACGTGAGCGTGAAGAGAATTCCGGCCGCGGCACGATCGCCCTGGGCCTCGTCGACGGTGCTGAGAGCCTCGAGCGCGATGGCACGCGTCTCGTCCCACCTCCCCGACGAGAAAGACGCGAAGACACGATCGAGCTCAGCGTCGATCCGTTCCCTCGCGCAGCGCGCCGCGGCGACGGAGTGCCCGGCGAGTTCCCCGGCCCGTTCGAAGTCGTCCCCGAGCAGGGCGCGATACGTTTCCAGCCTCTGTCCGAAGTAGTGGCCGCCATCGAGCGGAGCAGAAGTCTCCAGATCGAGCAGCGCTTGCTCGTATGCCAGCCGGATCGCTTCCTCGCCCTCACCCGGGACCGCGCCAACCGTGCGCGCTTCGTCTTCGCGGCCGGACAGCCGCAGCAGCTCCATGCGCAGGATCTGCGCGTCAAACGACGGAGAGGCGATACGGTCCAGCCTCGACATCGCGGCGGCGTACTGGCCGGTGCGTCGATCGCATCTCGCCAGAAGAAGCTCGCCATCGTCACCCTCGAGGCCCGAAGCGAGGTCGCGCGCATCCCCATAACGGCCGGAATCGATCAACGCCGAGGCCAGCGTCCGGGCAAGTCGAGGGGAGAGACTGGCGCGCGGGATGGTCTCGAGCGTCCGCACGCTTTCCGCTGCACTCCGCCAGCGTACGGCCTCCAGCCGTTCCACTCCGCCCTTCACGTCGCCGCATTCCACGAGCAACAGTCCGGCCCGGATGGGATCGGCGACCGTGGCGGCGGCGCGGCACAACGCTCCACGCGAGTCTTCGGGAATGTGCCGCGCACAGAGATCGCGGGCGGCCTCTGACGCGAACAGAAAGGCCTCCGGATCCAGCGAGGTCACTCCTTCGATGACGAGGTCCTCGAGCGGCTGCTCGAACAGGAACTGCGCCAGAAAATCGCGCGCCAGATTCCGGGGAACGCGCGTGCCCAGGAGCGCGAGCACTCCGACGTACGACCGCCGAGGCTCCGGCGTTGCCGCCAAGGGTCCGTCATCGGCCGGCATCGTTCCATGTTCGAGGAATGCGTCGTAGGCGGGACTGCTCACGAAGTCCGCAACCCACTGCTGCGGCGCGGAGACCGCGTTCAATCGATCGTCGAGTGCACGCTGTGCGGCGATCCGCGTGGAGAGAACGATCCGGCGGCATCGCCGCGGAGTCACGCCGGGATCACGGGCACTGCGCAGGATGTCCACGACGCGGCGGGAATCGTCATCGAGCCTGCCGTGGACGATGACGACATGCCGCGGCGAAGCCAGCCGCTCCACCAGGCGGTCGGCGACCGCAGCCGGAGAAAGCGCCGAGCCGGGAAGCGATGCATCGGCTGAGGCCAGCGCCGCATAGCGCTGGATCGGGAACTCGGTGCCGATCTCGACGAGTTGCACGGAAGAGTCGAGTTGAGCGTAGGCGCGGAAGGCCGTCACGTCATCCACGACATGCGGGCCTCCGCTCTCCCACATCGAGCCGAGCGCCTCGGGACCCGGCCAGAGGATCTCCCCGAACGCCGATTGCCGGAGCCACTTGAGATCGGCAGCGGCATCGTTGCGCAGCCGGCGGCGCACTTCGGCGTAGACCGATTCCGCTCGCGTCCACGACAGAGCCAGAACATCGAGAGCCGGTGCATCGATGGTGGCGGCGAACTGCAGAATGCCTTCGAACGATGAGGGCGTGGAGTCCGGCGCCCGCACGGTCACGCGAACGAGACGGCAGTCCGCGCCCCTCTTGCGCGCGACCACCCAATCGGATGCATCGAATTCGCCGGCGGCGACGCCCGCGGCCTGCAGGACGGCAACGTGCGCCGCGAACTGCCCGGTGAGTGACAAGCGGTCACGAGTGCCGAGGTTGCGCAGATCGCCCAGAGGCGTCACTGCGCCAGCGTCGGTCCAGGGAAGGGTCGAGTGACGCAGCGTGGCCAGGGTGGCACGAGGCCACGCAAAATCCTGCAGCGACACATCGGACGCGTCGCTGCCGCGCCGGGACGCCCCTCTCATGGACACCGTGCCGGAATGCTATCGCAAAATGCCGGCTCCCGGATTCGTGGTTCCTCCGGCGCGCTCGGAGTGGCCAAGGGGAGCGTAACGGCAGAATCGGGACCACATGGCTGGTCTCAACGCCGCGAGCTTCGTTGCGCCTCCTCAGAATAGCCCCCGCTATTCTTGCGTCGGCCCGCCTTGCTCGCGCCGCCGATCCTCTGCGCCTTCTGGTCCCGATTCTGCCGTTACACTCCTCTAGAATGGGCGCCGCTTGAACGACATCGAGATCGCCACCGAAGCGGCCCGCCGCGGCGCCGCTGTCCTGCTCCACCACTGGGAAACGCTCGGCAAGGCCGACGCGGACATCAAGTCGCGCAACGACTGGGTCTCCGAGGCGGACCGGGAGAGTGAGCGCGCCATCCTGTCGTGTATCCGGGAGTTGTCGCCGGGGGACTCGTTTCTGGCCGAAGAGACCGGCGCATCGACGAAGAAGAGCGAGCGGACCTGGATCATCGATCCGCTCGACGGCACGTCGAACTATCTGCAGCACTTTCCAGTGTGGTCGGTCTCGATCGGACTGCGCACCGGCAGCGAGATCACGGCCGCTCTCGTGTACGAGCCGTTGCGCGATCTCTTTTTCACGGCCGAGCGCGGCGCCGGGGCATTCCGCGGCGACTCCCGCATGCGCGTATCCGATCAGCAAACGCTGGAAGGGGCCTTCCTGGCCACGGGATTTCCTTTTAGGGCACAACAATATGTATCTGTATATTGCGATATTTTTGAAGACGTGATTCGTATCGCAAAAGGTGTACGCCGGGCCGGCTCGGCCGCGCTCGACCTGGCCTACACCGCCGCCGGCATCTTCGACGGCTTCTTCGAGCTGCACCTCGCGCCGTGGGACGTGGCGGCCGGATCACTGCTCGTGCGGGAAGCGGGCGGAGTGGTCACCGATTTCTCCGGCGGCGACCGATGGTTCGAGCGCGGCAACATCGCCGGCGCTCCGCCGGGCGTTCATGGCGATCTGCTGGAAGTCATCGGCCGCCACGTGTCGGAGGACCAACTCGACCGGCGCGGCGCATTCCGGCCGGCGACATGAAGGGCCAGAAGCTCCCGCGCCGGTTCTACTTTCACGACACCGTTACGGTGGCCCGCTCTCTGCTCGGATGCGTACTCTGGAGGCGAGCCGGCCGCAGCCTCCTGGCCGCCCGCATCGTCGAGACCGAGGCCTACCTCGGTGCAAACGACGCGGCCAGTCACGCCCGGCGCGGCCTCCGCTCGGCACGCAATCAGTCGATGTATCTCGAGGGTGGGCATGCCTATGTCTATTTCACCTATGGCATGCACTGGTGTCTGAACGTCGTGACGCAGGAAGCAGACATCGCCGAAGCGGTTCTCCTGCGCGCCGCGCAACCGCTGCGCGGAATCGACAAGATGCGCGAGCGCCGGCCGAAGGCGAAGCGTGATTTCGATCTCATGAACGGCCCCGGAAAACTGTGCGCGGCGCTGGAAATCGACCGCAGTCTCGACGGCGAGAGTCTGCGCGGCACGCGGTTGTACATCACGGATCGCGATATCGAGGTCGGCGACCACGAGATCGCCGTCACTCCGCGCATCGGCATCGAGGGAGCGACCGGCGCGGCGCACTGGCCGCTCCGCTTCCTCCTCAGAGACAACCTCTACGTCTCCGCGTATCGCCGTGTCTGATCACTACCGCACGCTGGCGGAACCGGCGGAGGGGCGAGCCCGGATCCAGCGCTCGGCATTTCTGGCGAGGGCGTTTCCCTGTGCGAGCGACGAGGAGTTCTTTGCCGCGCTGCGCGCGATCGAGAAGCAGTACTTCGATGCCACGCACCACTGCTGGGCGTTCAGGCTTTTCGGCGGCGGGACACCACGGCAGCGAAGCTCTGACGCCGGCGAGCCATCGGGAAGCGCTGGCAGGCCGATCCTCTCAGCGATCGAAGGGGCGGATCTTTTCGACTGCGGCGTGGTCGTGGTGCGCTGGTACGGCGGCGTCAAGCTCGGCACCGGCGGCCTCTCGCGGGTGTATCGCCAGACGGCCGCGGAGACACTACGCGCCGCCGCCATCGTCGAGAGGTTGCTCTACGAGAGGTACGAGGTCGAGGTTCCCTTCCAGGCGGCCGGCGTGATCTACCGGCTCATCGAGCCGCCCGATGTCGTTCTTCGGAGCGAGCCGTTCGTTGGCGGGAACATCTTTGCGATCGATGTTCGCCGCTCGCGTGCCGATTCCTTCGAGCGCGCACTGACCGAGGGACGGCTGACCTTCTCGCGTCCTACTCCTCGCTGACCTGAGTTCCGGCGATCCGGTCTCCGGTCCGGGGCCGGCCGGCCAGCACGAGTCCGACCTCGACGAGGTTCCAGACGGGCACGAGCAGCGGAACGTTGCGCACGGCCGACCGGATGTAGCCGCAGCGATTTCCGCTCCGCGTGGTGAGCCGCAGACCGAGGAGCTGCTTACCGACGGAACGGCCGCCGATACCGTCGCGGATCAGGATCGAGAGCAGCAGGATGGCCAGGGCGGCCCACCAGACGATCTGGATTCCCTTGACCGAGCCGCCGATCAAAGCCATGGCATAACTGATGATCGAGGTCGGGACCACGAGCAGAACGGCCATCGTCAGCGCGTCGACGAGAAACGCCGCAATTCTGAGCAGAGTGGTCTGGGAACCTTCGTTTGAAACCATCGCCTGGCGCGTCCGTAAACGCAGTCGTAGGTGTCCATGAACATCCGGATGAACCGACTTTATTTACTAGCGGCCCTGTTGCTCGCGGGTTGCGTCGCCGGAGAGCGCCGTCAGGTCACGATCCAACGTCACTGGCCGGCCTCGGAAATCCAGACGATCGAAGTGGATGGAGTCGACGGGAGCCTGTCGGTGGTGGCCGGTTCGGCCGCTGAAGTGATGCTGGTCGCCCACGTCCGCAGCATCGGCAGGCAGCCGCGGCCGCGGGAAGACAATCAGGGATACTTCGAGACGGACCTCAGCGGCGACACACTGCGCATCTCCCAGCGGAAAGAGCACCGCCGCGGGTTTACCTTCCTCTGGTCAAACCGCACGTCCATCGACTACGAGTTGCGCGTGCCGCCGACGGTGTCCCTCGATCTCAGGATGGTCAACGGACGCATCGCCTCGCGCGGAGTGGACGGGGCGACCGAAGCGACGACCGTCAACGGGCCCATCGAGATCGAGAGCGCCGGAACCAGCGAGCTGAGCGCACGAACGGTCAACGGCAGTGTGCGCGCGAAGTTCCTTCATGATTTCCGCGGCGCGCGCTTGAAGACCGTGAACGGCGGAATCCACGCCCTCATGCCGCCGAGCGCTTCGTTCACGTGCGATCTCTCGCAGGTCAACGGCGATTTCGAGGCCTCGTTCCCGCTGACGATTCACTCGCATCCGGGCAGCCGCCGCGTATCGGGCGAGGTCAATGGCGGTCAATTCGAGCTGCAGATCACGACCGTGAATGGGGATGTCGAAGTCCAGCATCTTCCGATCCCGCCGGAACCGCCGAAGCCGCCCGCGGCCATGAGCCCGGGTGCCTCTACGCGCTGAGCAGGCCTTAGTGGAGTGTAACGGCCTTAGTTGACCGTCTCGCCCGCGTGCGAGAAACGCAGTTCCTCTTCCGGCCAGCGCTGTTGCAGGATGCGCTCGAAATGCGGGCGTATCACCCCGTCGTAGCGGCAGCCGAATGCGGGATCGATATCCGCGATGGCCTTGCGGGCGCAATCGACAAGACAGCGCGCCTCGCGATGCGATACCGTCCTGTCACTGGAGATCAGGTTCAGCGTCAACTCGACGATCATCCGAATCCGGCGCAGACGCCGGCGTTCATAGAACGCGGATCTGGTTTCGGCTGCCTGTTCAGTCTGAAATTTCGGCATCGTCAGTCAGGGCGGGAAACGCCGGCCTCGGGGCATGCATTCCGCCGGTACCCGACTTGTTACGCGTGTTCCCGATCGCCCTCGGCCCAGATCTCGTCCGCGAGCGTCGCGTCCAGGCACGATTCGTAGTAATGGATGGCGTTGTGCGCCACCGCGCGGACCGAAATATAGTTGAGCGCGCCTCCCGAGAACGCACCGACGATCGGAACGATGCGCGCCAGACGCTCGCGCGCCATCCGTGCGCCGATCCGCTCCGCCACCGCACCACCCTCCATCGTCGCCGACCCCAGCATCGTGGCGATGCCCTGCTTACCGATGCCCACGCCCGATGAAAAGGCCAGGCACGCCAGGGCCTCGCTGAAACGCTCTCGGTTGGAGGGCTCGTGGCCATAGATCGCGGCGATGCCGAGGATCAGACGAAACTGCTGGTAGAGCAGATAGGCGAGGTCGGCGCCGAGCGCACCGACGGCGAGCGAGCCACCGGGAAGGCCGGTGACGGCGCCGGCGGCCGCGCAGCGCAAAGCAGTTCGCCGGGCCAGCCGGCGCGCGTGACTCATGGGCCGGATTCCGGGTGCGGAGGCCTTCAGGCTCTCCACCTCCGACTGGATCCTGTCGGTGTCGATCTCTTCGAAGAGAGAACGGAACAACGCTTCGAGGATCGTATCGGCGCGGCGCTTCAGATTGCGGACCTTGTCCATGGTCGTCACGCTCATGGTACGGACGCATTTGTGAAGCGGATGGCGTTCGGCCGTGAATTCCATGTGAGGATCAGTCGCCTGACTTCGGCCCGCTCCCGCCCTGCGTTTTCGACTCCGATTTCGACTCCGATTTCGACTCCGCCTTCGACTCCGATTTCGATTCCGATTTCGACTCCGATTTCGTCTCTGATTTCGATTCCGATTTCGCCTCGCCCTTCGCATCGCTCCTGGATTCGGATTGCGGAGCGGAGGACGTACTGCTCGGATAGTCGGTCTTATAGAAGCCGGATCCCTTGAACTGGATTGCCGGAGAAGAGATCAGCTTGCGCAACTCTCCGCCGCATTTTTGGCAGAGTTTGTACGGAGCTTCCGACATCCTCTGGATGACCTCGATGCGCTGGCCGCACTTCTGACACGCGTACTCGTAGAGAGGCATCGCTCGGGGCTTCCTTTCGCCGCATGCAACATCACACCGGGCGGTGCGATTTCAAAGGTTGATCCGGGCGTGCGATTTCTCTTCCGCGGCGAATACCTCGCCTTCGCGGAAGTAGACCGCGGCGATGCCGCCGCTGGTGGTGCGGTAGTACCACGCCTCGATCGTAGCGGAGGAGCGGTCGCTGGTGGCCGTCCAGCCGGGAACAGGTTTGCCGAGAATCCTGGCCACGTCCTTCTGGGACATGCCCACCTCGACGGTCAGAAGCTGGTCATGAGTGACGGCCAGCCGGGCCAGCGCGGAGTCGAGACCGCGCCGCGCTTCGTCGCTGCGCGGATCGTCGTTGAGGACCGCGCGATAGACGCGAATCGCGTCCTGATAGCGCTCCAGCGAACAGAGCTCGTTCGCGAACTCCAACTGGATGCGCTCGTACACCTCGCGAGCCCGGCTGTGGCGGGGATAGCGCTTGACGAACGCGGAAAGGGCGTCCGCATAGGTTTGTCTGGCCTGGGGCGTGGCAGCGGCTGCGACGGCAGCCTTCTTGTGCCGGAGGACGTCGCGCCAGTCCGCCTGGCGGTCGCGATGAGCCGGCGCGGCACCGCAGTGAACGAGAGCAATGGCGAGGACGGAAAGGAGAATGTGCCGGCGCACGGTTAGAAAGGTAGCACAGTGTTCTATAATCGCGGAGCCTCGAGCGTGGTGTGTTCGCGCCCGGCAAGCTACAGCACCCGGAGGATTTATGGCTGTGAGGGGCGACGAAGTCGCGAGCTCGATCGAAGCTCACGTACAGGAATCGATCGAGAGAATGGTGGGCGAGATCCGCTCGTCGGTCGACGACGTCCGCGCGGCTGTGGACTCACAACTCAACGCCGCTCTCCAAAGCATGCAGGCCGATGTGAACGCACTCTCTTTTCTGCCGCACATCAAAAAGGCCATCGCACAACTCGACGACAACAAGCCCGTCGCGGCTGCGCCGGCGGGAGGTGGCGGCGACTCGCGCCGTCTCAAGAAGTCGTTGCAGTCGATCGAGCGGGGCAAATCGCAGGTCGATATCCTCAACGGCTTGCTCGAGCAGTGCCTCGATTTCGGCTCGCGCGCCGCACTGCTCATCCTGCGCGGCGAGACGTTCAGCGGATGGAAGGGCCTCGGATTCTCGACACACGGCGGTAACGACGAGACCATCAAACGATTCAACGCTGCGCCCGGCCTGCTCCCGCAACTCGATGACGTACTGCGCCAGGAGCGCGGCGTCGAATGGGACGGCGCCAACCTGGCCAGCCGCTTCGGAGTCGCTGCTCCGGCCCGCGCTGTGCTGATCCCGATGGTGATCAAGGACAAGGTCTCGGCGGCCGTCTACGTCGACGCCACGGCCGAAGACCTGTCCAGGCTCGATCGGGCCTCGATCGAGATCCTGGTGTACGCCACCGGTCTGCTCGTCGACACGCTCGCCATCCGCAAAAAGATCCCTTCCCCCAGCCTCAGCCCCGAGTCGCAGCAGCCCGCCGCTCCGCCGTCGAGCGCACGTCCCGCTCCGGCAGCCGCGCGGCCCGCCTCACCCGCGCCCGGTCCGCGCCCCGCCCCGGCTCCCACAGCCGCCGAACCGACAGCAGCATTCAGCGCCGCGCAGATGCGCGATATGACGTCGCCGACGGCGATCCGGCCGGGCTCTACCCAGGTCACTCCGCCATCACCGCGGCCCGCATCGGCTCCGGCGCCGGCCTCACGGCCTGCCGCTGCTCCCGCACGTCCGCCGGCGCGCGGCGACGATCGTCCGAGCACGCAGTTCGTTCCCTCATCCGGCGTCCAGCGCGGCGCCGCACCGGCCGGCGGCAGTACGGAGGACTCGAAGAAGCATGACGAAGCACGGCGATTCGCTCGCCTGCTCGTCTCCGAGATCAAGCTCTACAACGAGCCAAAGGTCGACGCCGGACGTAAGAGCCGCGATCTGTACGAGCGCCTCAAGGACGACATCGATCGCAGCCGGCAGATGTACGACGAGCGGATTCCCGAGGAGGTGCGCAAGTCGTCGAACTACTTCTACGACGAGCTGGTGCGCATCCTCGCGGACGGCAACGCCGACTCTCTCGGCCTCTGAGGAAGGCGGTGGCAGCGCCTCTGCACCGCCGTAAGACGTGGCACTGGCAGCGCTGAGGCGAAAGTGGGTCGTCGCGATCGCGATTGCCGTTCCGGTGATCGCCGCCATGGCCATCGCTGCCGTCGTTCTCATCCGCAGCGCCGCCCGAAACCGCGAAGGATTCCAACCGCCGGCGAAACCGGAAGCTCCGCCTGACCTCGAGAAACTGCGCGAGCGATACACGGCCGGGCTGGACGCCATCCTGCGCAAGGATGGCCCTACCGCGGTTCATCAGTTCTCCGCCTTCACTTTCGGGCCGCGCGCGGTCGAGGAATACCGGCTCTACTACCTGGCAGGCGGCCAGCGAATGGCCGGGGACCGAGCAGGAGCGAGGAGAACGCTGGCGCACCTCTGGTCGCGCAATCCCCGGATGGTGTTCGCGGACGATGCCGGACTGGAGCTGGCGGGAATGCACGTGGCGGCAGGCGATGCTGTCGACGCGGCGGAGGTACTCGACCGCGTGGCCTGGAGAACGGGCAACTCGGTCCTCGCCGCAAACGCGCGCTGGGAGGAGATGCAGCAACGCATGATTGCCGGCGATCTGGCCGGTGCGGTCCGTGCCATCCGCCGTATCGTCGTGGCCTCACCCCGTTCGCCGCGAGTCGGCGATGCCATCGCAGTGCTTCGATCCGTGTGGTCGCTTCCGCCGGATGTGCCGCTTCATCTGACCGCTTCGGAACGGGTCGAGCGGGCGGTGTCGTTTCTCCGCGATGGCGATCCGCGTAACGCCTACGACGAACTGACCGCGTTCGAGCCGTACGCTCCGGCCACGCTCAAGGATCCCATCGCCCTCAATCGCGGCCTGGCGTTGTTCCAGATGCGGAAGTTCGACGACGCCATTCGCACGCTCGAGCCTTTGACATCCGGTTCCTACCGCTTTGCCATTCCAGCGCTCTATCACCTCGCCAGGATCTACCGCGGCCTGTCCAACGCGATCGATCCCACCGTCAACAAGGTGGTGATGGAGAAGACGCAGCGGGGCACCGTGAGGGTTCGAGTCGGAAAAGGGAAGAAAGCAAAAACGGTCACCAGGCCCCGCTACGTCACCGTGAAGCGAACGATCAAACTCGTAGACCTCGGGAAGAAGGCCAGGAAAGACGAGTACGACCGCCTCGCCAATGAGCGTCTCAAGGATCTGCTGCAGCTCCCCCTCGCTCTGCCGGTGCGACTCGAGGTGCTGCATGCCCTGATCGCGGCCGCGGAGGAAACGAACCAGGACGAGTACGAGCAGCAGCTGGTCCGCGACATCATCAGGGCCGACCCGTCGTCCGATCCCGGCCTGCAGCATTTCTGGGACAAGGCCTGGGCTGCATACGCGGGGAGTGATTTCGCAAACGCGAAGACCCTGCTCCGCTTTCTCGCAGACACCTATACGAATCCCAACGTGAAGCGACAGGCCGACTACTGGTATGCGCGCACGATCGAGCGGCAGGGTGAGAAGGTAGAGGCCAGTGCGATCTACCAGAGGCTCGCCTCCGCTCCCTATCTCGACGTCTATGCGATGAACTCCGTTCAGCGCGGCGCCACCCATGCCGAGAACACCACCAACCCGCTCCTCAAGGCGGGGCCGGACTGGCGCGAGATCGCGGAGAAGGAGATCCCGTCGGAGCTGCGTCTGGCTTACGAGCTCACCGCGCTCACCGACTTCCGCGACGCCCGTCTGGAGATCCAGAGGAACCAGAACCCCGGCAACGACCGTTACGGTCAGGCCCTGCTGGCCGAGCTCTACTACAGCTCCGGAAATACCGTGCTGATGCAGCGCGCGGTCAAGCGGGCATTCCCGCAGATCGCCACCGTCGAGCAGGATTCGGCGCCCGTCTACTTCCTCAAGATGTACTACCCGGTAAAGTACGAGGCGGCCATCAAGACCTACTCCGATCGGAACGGGCTGGACCCCTATCTGGTCATGGGACTGATCCTCCAGGAGAGCTCGTTCACCGCCAACGCGAAATCAGCGGTCGGAGCGACCGGTCTCATGCAGCTGATGCCGCCGACCGCGAAGGAGCTGGCGCGGCGTCTTCACGTGCCGTTCGGGCAGGCCCGGCTCGAGAATCCGGAGGTCAACGTGGAGCTCGGAACCGCGCATCTGAAGATGCTCGAGAACCTCTTCGGCGGCAACGCCCTGCTGGCGGTGGCCTCGTACAACGCCGGCCAGGGCAACGTGATGAAGTGGAAGCGCGCCGCACCGGGGCGTCCGATGGACGAATTCATCGAGTCGATCCCGTTCCCGGAGACGAGAAACTACGTGAAGCGCGTAACGATGCTGCGTTCGTCGTACTCGCGTATCGCGCGCTGAACTGCCGGAGCCCTACGGGATAAACCCGCGGATCGTGCGGACGCGCGCGCCCGGCTTGTCCACCTTCACTTCGACGGGCCGGTAACTCTCATCCTTCTTGGTGCTCTCCGTGTAGTAGCTCAGGAGATACTGCGAGCGCAGGTCTCTTTCGAGCTGCGCGTACGTCTCCTTGAGCTGCTTCACGTCCTTGATGAAGTAGGCCACCCCGCCGCTCTCGGCCGCCAGCGCCTTCATCTTGTTGACGCCGCTGATGTCGCTGAATCCCAGGCCGATGCCGACGAAGTAGAGCGGAACACGCGCGGCCCGCACGTAGGTGAGCATGTCCTCGTACGAGAGACGCGACGTCGTGTCCTCTCCGTCAGTGATCACCAGCAGCGCCTTGCGCCCGTGCAGGGAGCGGAATCGATAGAGCCCGGTGACGATGGCGTCGTACAGCGACGTTCCACCGGCGGCCTCGGGGCTGGAGGTGACCTGCTGCTCGAGGCTGCCGATGTCGGACACGAACGGCGCCAGGTTGTTCGCGTCGAACGCGAAAGGGCTGAAGAAGGCGCGGTCGGTGGGCCGCAGGATGTCGCGGAAGAAGCCGATGGCCGCGGTGCGCGCCGCGGCGATGCGCGGCAACATGCTGCCGGAGTGATCGAGCAGCATGCCCACCGAGATCGGTAGATTCGATGCGAAATTGAATGCCGAGATCTTTTCCTGTTTTCCACTCTCGAAAACCGCGAAGTCGGCCTGCGTCAGATTCGTCAACGGCATGCCCGCGGCATCCGTCACGCTCACCGGGAGCTCCACGAGGTTGACCTCGATCTCCTCGGTGTACCGATCGCCGTTGAGGAACAGGAGATCCGACGCCTCGTAGTTCGTGTCGTCGGTGACGGAAGCGCGCACGTATTCGACACCGGCCAGCCGCGCCGTTGGAACGTCGATCGCGTAGGGCGGCGCGTTCCACTCGTGAAACTTCTTCTGTCCGGCAAAGAGGACCACGCCCTTGATCACCGTGTTCTTCGGGTTCTGGATGCTCAGTTTGAAGTGGGAGATTCCGTCCGCCGTCAGCGTGCGCGTGATCTTCACCTCCAGCGGAGTCTCGCGCTCGTTGACGACGAAGGCGTCGGCATCGACGTACCGCCCGGCCGCGTCGTACCCGACCGCCTTCACCTCGACGCGTTTCGGCAGCTTGCCGAGATCGAGCTCGGCCCGGTATGGGGCGGAGTTGCGAATCAGAATCTTTTTCCCCTCCACCCAGAACTCGACACGCTTCACCGGCTCCTTCACGTCGACATCGACGATGAAGAGGTTGGGCGCGACGTCGCGCCGCGGCGGCCGCATCTTCACCGCGCCCACCGACTCCGGCACCACGCCTTCCGCCAGCACACCCTCCGCACCCTCGCCCGGCGTGGCCACATAGGCCTTGTTGGTCCTGGCGATCGTGAACGATTTCGTGATCTTGCCGAGGATTACCGGCGCCTGCTCCTCGAGCGGGATGAGCAGCCGGGCCTCGATGTCCACGGGCCCCTCGGCGAATGTCTGCGTCGTTCGCAATTGATCGATCCGATCGGGTGGAACCGGGAAGCGGAAGTTGCGCACGACTTGCCCGGACTTCATGACCGAGCCCTGGACCACATAAGGCAGACCGGGGGGGACGTCCGTGGGGATGGCGAAGCGGAACGTGACGCGCGCGACGACACCCTGGGCGTTGTCGCCCAGCGGCTCCAGCGCGATCGTGAGGTTTGCGCGGTTGTTCGGGTCGGGCTGCGCCGGCACATCAGGCGTCTGGCCGAAAAGCGCGATCGGGAAGAGCGCGAGAGCCACCAGGAGGAGTCTTCGCATGGAATCCCGACCGTTCTACCACGCGTCGGGAAACGCCGGACCGCCGGGGCCGTATACCATCCCGACATGTTGAGAGAACGTTTCCTCGGCTTCTGCCGGCAGCAGGCGGGGTCGATCGTCCTCTCGCTCGTGGTGGGTGCACTCTTCTCGCTGATCTTTTCGATCGGAAGATCGCACGGTCGCGACCTTCTCTACACCGCCGCCGTCGGCTCCCTGATCGGGCTGGCCATCTGGATCTGGATCGCCGCGCTGCAGGCGGTCTTCCAGCCGGTATTGCGGCTGATCGGAGATCGATATCGCGCCGTGGCGTACGGTGCGATCTTCCTGCTGGCCGGCTTCATGGGCTGGTTCAGCGGTGTCCTCGCCGGACACCTGGTCTTCGGCTCGGTCGTCGATCTGCGGGGCATGGTGAGCGGCAAAGCCCTGCCGTTCATGCTCATCACGGGCGGCTTTGTCGTTGTGGTCGGTCTGGTGTTTCGCACGATCGAGATCATGCGACGCAATCTCGCCGAGTCGATGGAGCGGCTCAAGCAGCATGAGTGGGCGGAGAAGGAGCTGGAGCTGGCGCGCGCGATCCAGACCCGCCTCCTGCCTCCGCAGAAGATCGAAGGCAACGGCTTCTCCATCGCCGCGCGGAACTTTCCCGCACATCTCGTGGCCGGAGACTTCTACGACGTCGTGAACCTCGATGACGGATCGGTGGCCGTGATCGTGGCCGATGTGGCGGGCAAGGGGATCGGAGCGAGCCTGATCATGGCGTCCGTGAAGGCAGTCCTGCCGTTCGTGGCGCGCGGCAGTGTTGAAGAAGCGATGACCGCGCTCAACGACAAGCTCGTGCAGGAGCTCGACCGCCGCGAGTTCGTGGCGCTCGCGTACGCTCGATTCTTTCCCGCCGACGGCACGCTGCAGCTCGCCAACGCCGGCTTTCCCGACCCGTATCTGATTCGCGGGACCGTCGTGCAGCCTCTGGCCGTCACGGGTATCCGCCTTCCGCTCGGTGTCCGTGCTGGCGCGCGCTATCAGATGATGACCACGAAGCTCGAGGAGCGCGACCGCCTCGTCTTCGTCTCCGACGGCATCCCCGAGGCTCCGGTGGAGGGGGATCAACCGCTCGGGTACGAGAATCTCGTCGAGGCGCTGCGCATCGGCACCGACGAGCGCGCGGACGAGTGGCTGGAGGAACTTCTGGCGCGCATCCGCAAGGAAGTCCGTGAGCCGCTGGAAGACGACTGGACGGCGCTGGTGCTCCAGTTCACCGGTCGCGCGCGAGCGGCCGCGTGAAGGTCGCCGCATTCGCCGGCCACTCCGGGAGCGGAAAGACCACCGCCATCACCGCGCTCATCCGGCATTTCGCCGCCACCGGACAGACCGTCGGCGCGATCAAGCACACTCACCATCCGCTGAACGACGAGGATCGCGGGGACACCGCGGCCTTTCGCCGCGCCGGAGCCGATCCGGTGATCCTTGCCCGCACCGGCGAAGCGGTCCTCTTCAGCGGGGAGGAGCGGCGGCGAATCGTGTTCGGCGATCCGCGGGAGCTTCTCCTTCACTTCGACACGGACATCGTGCTCATCGAGGGATTCAAATCGTTGGAGGGATGGCCGCGAGTCGAGTTCGACAGCCGGCAGCGGCGCACGACGGAGGAACTACTCGGCATTCTCGATAGAATCTGGCGCCCATGAGGGCCCTTCGGTATCGCGCGGTGCTGTTCGATCTCGACGGGACACTCGTCGACTCGTATGCCGCGCTTGCGGAGTCGGTGAATTTTGCCAGGCGCGTCGCCGGCCTGTCCGAGTTGCCCGAGGTGCGGATTCGTGAGTTCGTGGGCGACGGTCTGGACCGGCTGCTGCAGCGATCGTTCGACAGTCAGACCATACCGACCGGCGTGCGCGAAGCGTTCGAGTCGCGCTACGACGAGATCTGCTGCGTGGAGTCGAAGGTCCTCGACGACGTCGAAGCGACTCTCGACGCTCTGGCCGCCCTCGGCGTGACCATGGCCGTTTGCACGAACAAGCCGACCGTGTTCTCGAAAAAGATCCTGGACTTCCTGAGGCTCGCTCCGCATTTCCGGGCCATCGTCGGGCCCGATCTCGCCGGCGCGCGAAAGCCCGACGGACGCCACGTGCTGCGCACTCTGGAGGAGGCGGGATGTTCGAAGGCCGCGGCCTTGTTCGTCGGGGACATGCCCATCGACGTCGCGGCCGCGCGAGCCGGAGGAATCGATGTCGCCGTGGTCACGACCGGCTCGTCGTCCATCCAGCAGCTCATGGAGGCTCGGCCCGACCACGTCCTGGAACGTTTTTCGGATCTCGTCCATCTCGTCGGCGATGGAGAAACGATTGAGTGAGACGAAATATCGATCCGTGTTCTTCGACGTCGATTCCACGCTGGTGACCATCGAAGGCATCGATGTTCTGGCGGGCGGAAACGCGGAGATCGAGCGGCTCACGGAAAAGGCCATGAACGGAGATCTTGCCGTCGACGCGGTCTATGGGAAGCGGCTGGAGCTCATCCGGCCGAACCGTGCCGCCATCGAAGCTCTCGGCCGGCGATATCTCGGCTCGATCGTGGCCGGGGTGGAGGATGGGTTCAACCGCCTGCGAGCGGCGGGGATGAACCTCCATCTCGTGACCGGCGGCATCGCCCAGGCCATCGCCCCCCTGGCCGCGCACCTGGGCATCGCAGAGCGCGCCCTGCATGCCGTGGCCGTGCACTTCGACGCCACGGGCGAGTACGCCGATTTCGATCGCCATTCGCCGCTTACGCGTACGGGCGGCAAGGAGATCGCGGTACGGGATATCCGTGCGCGATCGAAAGGGCCGGCGGCGTTCGTGGGCGATGGGGTCACGGATCTCGAGACGAAACCGGCCGTCGATCTCTTCATCGGATTCGGCGGAGTGCACGTGCGGCCGCGAGTGAAGGAGAATGCCGATGTCTTCGTCACGGATTTTGCGTCCGTAATGAGGCATCTGCTGCCATGAGCGATCCGTGCAGGTTTTTCGTCCCGGGCCCCACGTGGGTACGTCCGGCCATCCTTCAGGAGCTGGCGCGGCCGATGATCGGCCACCGCAGCGCCGAGTTCAAGGAGATGTTCAAGGCTATCAACGCCGATCTCAAGACCTTGTTCGCGACGAAGGGGACGACGTTCGTCGTGACCTCGTCCGGAACCGGCGTGATGCAGGCGGCTCTCGTGAACTGCGTGGCCCGTCGCGTGCTGGTGACGACGTGCGGAGCGTTCTCAGAGCGATGGTTCCACATCGCGGAGTCGCTCGGACTCGAGGCCGACCGTCTCGATTTCGGGTGGGGCAACGCCGTCGATCCGGAACGCCTTGCCGATCATCTGCGATCGCGCCGTGCCCACTACGACGCGGTCACGCTCACGCACAACGAGACGTCCACCGGGGTGACCAACGACATCGCCATCCTTGCCTCGGTCGTGCACGAGGAGTCCGCCGACACGCTCGTTCTCGTCGACGCCGTATCGTCGCTCGGCGGAATCCCCATGCAGTTCGACGAATGGAACATCGACGTCTGCGTGGCCAGCGTGCAGAAAGCGATCGCGCTGCCGCCGGGCATCACCGTCGCGGCGGTCTCCGACGCCGCCATCGCCCGCACGGAGAAGCATCCGTATCGAGGCACATACTTCGATTTTCTCGATTACAAGAAGCAGGCGGAGGCGGATGGCGTGCCGGCCACGCCGTCGATTCCTCACTTCTATGCTTTGCAGAAGCAGCTCCATCACATCCTGCGCGAAGAGACGCTGCCGGCGCGCTTCGAGCGGCACCGGCGCATGCGCGACATGACCATCGAGCGCACCTCGAAGTACGCGCGGCTGGCGTCGGACCCGGCGTTCGCGTCGCTGACCGTCACGGCGCTCGAGCCGTCGCATGTCGACGCCGAGATCATCCGCTACCGCATGAAGGAGCGCGGCTTTACCCTCGGCAGCGGCTACGGCCAGTGGAAGGAAAAGACGTTCCGCATCGGACATATGGGCGACATTCCGCTCCAGTCCCTCAGCGCGATGCTCGATGAGCTCGAGGAATCGGCCGGCGAATGAGTTACCGAACGCTCGTTACGGACACGCTCGCCGACTCCGGTCTCGAGATCCTGCGCGCCGCCACGGATGTCGACCTCGATTACCGGCCCGGATTGAAAGGTGCCGACCTCCTGCGGGCGGTCGCGGAATCCGACGCCCTCATCACCCGGAGCGGCACCGCTGTGACCGAGGAGCTGGTGAGCGCGGGGACGCGCCTGCGGGTGATCGGTCGGGCCGGTGTCGGTCTCGACAACGTCGACGTCGATGCCTGCACCGCTCGCGGGATCCTGGTCATCAACGCCCCGACGGCGAACATCATGTCCGCCACCGAGCACACCATGGCCATGCTGCTGGCGCTCTGCCGCAACATCCCCGATGCACACGCCTCGGTGAAGCGCGGAGAGTGGGTTCGCTCCAGGTTCCTGGGCATCGAGCTCAACGGCAAGACTCTCGGCATCATCGGGCTGGGACGCATCGGTACGAGGGTGACGCAGCGGGCCAGAGCGTTCGGCATGCGCGTGATCGCATTCGATCCCTACATCGCCGAGACGGTGTTCGAGCGCGTGAACGCTGAACGCGTCACGCTCGACGAGCTGCTGAAACAGTCGGACGTGATCTCGGTGCACACACCGCTCACTGAAGAGACCAAGGGCATGATCGGCGCGGACGAGATCGTAAAGATGAAGGACGGCGTCATCGTCCTGAACATTGCCCGCGGCGGGATCTACCAGGAGCAGGCCCTCGCTGACGCGCTGAATCGCGGCAAAGTGGCCGGCGCCGCCATCGACGTGTACGAGTCCGAGCCGCCGGGAAAGGAGAACCCGCTGGTCGCGGCGAAAAACTCGATCGTCTCCCCGCACATCGGCGCGAACACGATCGAAGCCCAGGACCGCGTGGCCGTGCAGACCTCGGAGATGGTCATCGAAGCATTGCGCGGATCGATCTTCGTTTCCGCGGTCAATCTGCCGTTCGAGGGATTGTCGGACGCCGATGCGGCGCCCATGATCAGCCTGGCCGAGAAGCTCGGCCTCTTCGCAGCGCAGATCATGAGCGCGCCGATGAACCGCGCCGCCATCGAGCTGTGGGGCATCGAGGAACGCTGGACGAAGATCCTCTCCGTGGCCGCGCTCAAGGGCGTGCTGACGCCGCATCTCTCCGAGTCCGTCAATTTCGTGAACGCCGAGTCCATCGCCGAGACTCGCGGGATCGCCATCAGCTCCACCACCCATCCGGTCCCGCACGACTACTCGAACCTGATCACGTTCCGGGCCGGATCAGGATCGAACGAGGTATGCGTTTCTGGTACTCTTTTTAGTGAGAGGAATCAGCGCATCGTTTCAGTGAACAATTTTCGTGTTGAATTCAAGCCGGAAGGCTACCTGATCTACATCGTCAACAACGACGTGCCCGGCGTGGTCGGAAAAGTGGGCACGCTGCTCGGCGACCGCGAAATCAACATCGCTGAGTACAACCTGGCCCGCTCCGGCAGCGGCGGCAAAGCCATGGCCATCATCACGGTCGACTCGCCGCTGGACGAAGAGACCCTCAACTTTCTGCGCTCCTATCGCGAGATGGTGGAGGTACGACAGGTACGGTTGTAGTTACAATGCTGCAGCGCACATCAGATGCAGTACCGCACACTCGGCCGCACCGGCATCAGAGTCAGTGAGATCGGCTTTGGCGCATGGGCCATCGGCGGGACCGCCGAAGCATCCGGCATGCCGTTGGGCTGGGGGCACAGCAGCGACGACGAATCGCTTGCGGCCATCCGCCGCGCCCGCGAACTGGGCGTCAACTTCTTCGACACCGCCGACAGCTACGGCTTCGGCCGCAGCGAGTCTCTTCTCGGCATCGTCCTGTCGCGGCAGCGCCAGGATGTCGTTCTGGCCACGAAGGCCGGTGTGGTCCGCACGTCGACCGGAGAGCTGCGAAAAGACTTCTCGAAGCAGCACATCTTCCACGCCGTCGACGGATCGCTGAAACGGCTGCGCTCCGACTACATTGACCTCTACCAGCTCCACAATCCGGCCATGAGCGACCTTCGCCGCGGGCACATCCAGGAGGTCATGGAGTTGCTGCAGGACTCCGGCAAGATTCGCTTCTGGGGCGTGTCGATCTCCACTCCGGACGAGGGCGTCGAGATCATCCGCAACGGGTGGGGCCACTCCCTTCAGGTGCTCTACAACGTGCTCAATCAGGCGCCCGCCGACGAGTTGCTGCCCCTGGCAAAGGAGCGCGGATTCGGCGTCATCGCCCGCGTGCCTCTGGCCTCGGGACTGCTCACGGGCAAGTACCGCGAGGGCGCTCTCTTCGCGGCGGACGACATCCGCCAGAACTTCCTGACGCCGCGGCGCCTGACCGAGGTGACCCAGCGGGTGGATGAAGTGAAATCGATCATCGGCGGCGCTGCCCGCAACATCGCCGAGGGCTCGCTGCGTTTCGTGCTGGCGAATGACGCCGTGACGTGCGCGATTCCCGGGGCCCGCAGCCCCCGCCAGGTCGAAAACAATGTCGCCGCGACGGACGGGAAGCTGCCTGACGACGTCGTCGCCAAGCTGCGCTCGCGCCTCGGTGACTACAATTTCTATCATCGCCACAACATCAGAATTTGAGACGGGCCCGCGGCGTTTCGATCTTGTTATGCCCACGCGCACGATCGCCATTCGCGGCGCACGCACGCACAATCTCAGGAACGTTTCCGTCGAGATTCCGCAGCGTCAGCTCACCGTCCTGACCGGCCCATCCGGGTCGGGGAAGTCGTCTCTGGCCTTCAACACGCTCTACGCCGAGGGGCAGCGCCGCTTCGTCGAGTCGATGTCGACGTACGTGCGCCAGTTCCTCGAGCGCATCGACCGCCCCGATGTCGATGAGATCGAAGGCATCCTCCCGGCCATTGCCATCGAACAGAAGAACTCGGTCAAGAACGCCCGTTCCACCGTGGCCACCGCGACGGAGCTGGCCGACCACATCCGCCTGTTCATGACTTATTGCGGCGAGACCCGCTGCCCTGACTGCGGGACCCTGGTCCGCAAAGACACCCCTGAGTCGATCGCCGCGACGATCACTGACTCGCTGGCCGGCAAGCGTGTGGTGGTCCTGGCGCCGATCTTCTTCGACGCCATGAACCGCGAGGAAGTGCTCAAGCAGCTCATGAAGGGCGGCTTCTATCGCGCCTGGATCGACAATGCGGTCGCCGATCTGAAGGTCGTCGACACCACCGGCTCCACGTCGCTGGAGCTCGTCATCACCCGCATGCGCGTCGACCGGGAGAAGCCCAGCCAGGTCAGCGAAGCGGTCGAACAGGCCTTCGAGCTGTCGAAGGGAACCGTGAATGTGCTCGAGGAGGCGAAGGACGGCTGGATCAGCCATCGCTTCTCATCGCGCTTCGCGTGCAATCGCTGCGGCACCGAGTTCGTCGAGCCGACGCCACACCTTTTCTCGTTCAACTCGCCGCTCGGCGCCTGCACGAGCTGCCAGGGTTACGGGCGCATCATCGGCATCGATATGGAGAAGGTGATTCCGAATCGAGGGCTGCGTCTCGACGAGCGGCCCATCGCCCCGTGGAACTCGGCCGGCTACGAAGACTCGTACGAGGATCTCGAAAAGGCAGCGGCGAAGTACGGACTGCGCCTGGACGTGCCCATCGATCAGCTCACGCCGGCGGAGTGGGACCTCCTCTACAACGGCCGCTCCAGGTGGTACGGCATCAAGGGCTTCTTCGACTGGCTGGAGACGAAGAAGTACAAGATCCACGTCCGGGTCAAGCTCGCGAAATACCGGAGCTACGAGCCGTGCCCGCTGTGCCACGGATCGCGTCTGAAGACCGCCGCCTCCAATGTGAAGTTTCGCGATCTCACCGTGGCCGATCTCTTCGCCATGAACGTCCGCGATGCCCGCCGGTTCTGGGAGTATCTGCCGATGTCGAAGCAGGAGGAAGCGACGGCGGGCCATCTGCGCAGGGAGATCGTGAACCGCCTCGTCTATCTCGACGAGGTCGGTTTGTCGTATCTGACGCTCGACCGGCAGACGCGCACGTTGTCGGGCGGCGAAGCGCAGCGCATCAATCTGGCCGCGGCACTGGGCAGCTCACTGACCGAGACGATGTACGTCATCGACGAGCCCACCGTCGGGCTGCACGCCCGCGACAGCGAGCGATTGCTGGCCGTTCTGCGACGCCTGAAGAACGCCGGCAACACGGTGATCGTCGTCGAGCACGATCCGACGATCATCGCCGGCGCCGACCACACCATCGAGCTCGGTCCGGGCGCGGGGGAGATGGGCGGCCAGATCACCTACGAGGGAAAGCCGCGGGACGTGAGACCGGCGCCGAGCCGTTCCGAGCCGGCAGAAGGCCGCCCCCGCGCCGGCGCGATCACCATCCGTGGCGCGCGCGAGCACAACCTCCGCAACATCGACGTCACCATTCCGCTCGGACAACTCGTGACCGTCACCGGCGTCTCCGGTTCAGGCAAGTCGACGCTCATCCGCAACTGTCTCTACAACCGCTACCAGCGCGAGTTTCGCGGTGCCAGCGGTCTCGAGGTCGGCAAAGTCGACGCCATCGAAGGGACGGAGGCCGTCTACGACATGCTGTTCGTCGATCAGGCGCCCATCGGCCGTTCGACGCGATCGAATCCGGCGACGTATGTGAAAGCGTGGGAAGAGATCCGAAAGATCCTCTCCGAAACGACCGGCGCGAAGCTCAACGGGGTCACCGCCGGCATGTTCTCATTCAACACGACCGGCGGCCGCTGCGACACGTGCGAAGGCGCGGGCACGGTGATGATCGACATGCAGTTCCTGGCAGACGTCGAGGTCGTCTGCGAGAAGTGCGGCGGCAGACGCTTCAACGATCAGGTCCTCAAGGTCGTGTACAAGGGGAAAAACGTCGATGCCATCCTCAAGATGACCGTCGACGAGGCCATGAAGTTCTTCATCGACAAGCGCGTCCTCCTGCGCAAGCTCGACGCGCTGCGCTCCGTGGGCCTCGGCTATCTGCGGCTGGGACAGTCGACCGATTCCCTCTCAGGCGGCGAGGCCCAGCGCCTCAAGCTCGCTTCGTTCCTCTCGGAGAATGCCAAGAGCGAGGCCAAACGGCTCTTCCTGTTCGACGAGCCGACGACCGGACTCCATCACACGGACGTGCATCAGTTGATCAGGACGTTTCGCGATCTCATCGACCGCGGGCACTCGGTGGTCGTGATCGAGCACAACGTCCAGTTGATCGAGTCGGCTGACTGGGTGATCGACCTCGGCCCGGATGGGGGAGACGGTGGCGGCGAGCTGGTCGCGACAGGGACACCGGCTGACGTCGCGGAGAACGAGCGGAGCATCACCGGCCGCTACCTGGCGGGCGGTACGGTGCTTGCGTCGCGGCGGGCGTGAGCCGGATCGCCCGGGCCCTCCGCCACCGCAACTACCGCCTGTTTTTCGGCGGGCAGACGGTTTCGCTGGTCGGCACCTGGATCACGCGCATCGCCACGGCCTGGCTCGTCTACCGGCTGACGAAGTCGGAGCTCCTGCTCGGCGTCGTCGGCTTCGCCGGTCAGATCCCTCTATTGCTGCTCGGGCCGATCGGAGGTGTCGTCAGCGACCGCTTCGATCGCCATCGCATCCTGGTCTGGACGCAGGTCGCTTCGGCGATACAGTCCCTGGCCCTGGCCGTTCTGGCGTTCACGCACATCACCATCGTCGAGATCATCGTGCTCCAGGTCGTGCAGGGAGTGATCAACGCGCTCGATACGCCGGCCAGACAGGCCTTCGTCGTGGAGATGGTCGATGACCGCGAAGACCTGCCGAACGCCATCGCCCTGAACTCGGCGATGTTCAACGCCTCGCGCATCATCGGCCCGTCGATCGGCGGCATCATGATCGCGGCGCTGGGCGAGGGATGGTGCTTCCTCGCCGACGCCATCTCTTACATCGCCGTCATCATGTCGCTGCTGGCCATGCGGTTCACGCGCGTGCCGCGGGCGAAATCCGGGCAGCATGTGAGCCAGGAGCTGCGCGAGGGATTCAGCTACGTCTGGCGATTCGCTCCCGTGCGGGCGCTGCTGCTCATCGTCACGATCGTCAGCATCTTCGGCACGCCGTACATCGTGCTGATGCCGGCCATCGCCTCCTCCGTCCTGCACGGCGACGCACACACCCTCGGCGTTCTCATGACGGCTTCCGGCGTGGGAGCACTTCTCGGAACGGTCTATCTGGCCTCGCGGCACACGGTCGTCGGTCTCGGCAAGGTCATCATCACCGCCACCGCGGCTCTGGGCGCCGGTCTCATCGCCTTCTCGTTCGCTCACACACTCTGGATTGCGGTCGCTGTGATTCCGATCGTCGGCGCGGGGATGATGCTGCAGGCGGCTTCGGCGAACACGATCCTGCAGACCGTCGTCGAAGAGCGCATGCGCGGTCGTGTGATGGCCTTCTACAGCATGGCCGTCCTCGGTGCCATGCCGATCGGCAGCCTCATCGCCGGGGTGCTGGCCGATCGCATCGGGGCGGAGCAGACGATCCTCATCGGCGCGATCGTCTGTCTCGCCGGCGCGGTCTACTTCAGCTTCCGCCGCCCGACGCTGGCCGCGCTGATCCGCCCCATCTACATCGAGCGCGGCATTCTCGGCCCCGTCCCCGAGAACACGGTCTAGGCAAGGCAGGTCCCACTTCTACGTTCGGCAAAGCGGCGTTGGGCAATGCATAATGCAGCGCCATGAGCACCGTTCAGTCACAACCGAACGAGTACCCGGACATCGTCGGCAACCGGCCCCCCCCGTCGCCGTCCTTCACCCCCTACATTCCGTCGCAGACGTCGATGCGCGAGCTCACACCCGTGCCGGTCATCATGGGCACGATCCTGGGCATGGTCTTCGGCGCGTCGTCGCTGTATCTGGTGCTGAAAGTCGGACTGACGGTCAGCGCCTCGATTCCAGTAGCGGTCATCTCCATCACGTTGTTCCGCATCCTCTCGAAACTCGGTGCGCGCGACGCCACGATTCTCGAGAACAACATCGTGCAAACGGCGGGCTCGGCCGGCGAGTCGATCGCGTTCGGCGTCGGTGTCACGATGCCGGCGATCCTGATTCTCGGGTTCGATCTCGAAAACACCCGCGTGATGCTCGTGGCGGTGCTGGGCGGGCTGCTGGGCATCCTGATGATGATCCCGCTGCGGCGCGCGCTCATCGTCGCGCAGCACGGACTGCTCAAGTACCCGGAAGGCACGGCATGCGCCGAGGTGCTGAAGGCGGGGGCGTCGCAGGAGTCGAGGGATGCGGCGTCGGACGAAGCCAAGCGCGAGCAGGAAGCGCTCGGCGGCGCCATGACCAGCGCCAAGACGATCTTCACAGGCTTCGGCGTGGGACTGGTCTACAAGACGGCCATGAACGCGTTCCATGTGTGGAAAGACACGCCGGAGAGAGTCTTCGGTAAGCCCTTCGAGGCCGCCTCGATCTCGGCGGAGATCTCTCCGGAGCTGCTCGGAGTCGGCTACATCATCGGACCGCGCATCAGCGCCATCATGTGCGCCGGCGGTGTTCTCGCGTACCTCGTGCTCATCCCGATGATCAAGTACTTCGGCGCGGGTCTGGCCACGCCGCTGGCCCCCGAGACCACCGCGCTCATCAGGGACATGAGTCCGGGCGCGATCCGCAACGCCTACGTGCTGTACATCGGCGCGGGTGCTGTCGCCGCCGGCGGCATCATCAGCGTGGGCCGTTCGATTCCCGTCATCTGGCACGGACTGAAAGGCGGGCTGTCCGACCTGCGCGGCTCGCGCAACGAAGCCGGCGAGCGCATCGAAGTGTCGCGGACCGATCGCGATCTGTCGATGAAGCTCGTGCTGGTCGGCATCGTCGGACTCGTGCTCGCCATCGCCATCTCCAATCCGCTCTACGTCGGTGGCGTCGGTTTCGCGGCCCGCATTGCCGCCGCCATTCTCATCGTGGTCTTTGGGTTCCTGTTCGTGACCGTGTCCTCGCGGCTTACGGGCGAGATCGGGTCTTCGTCGAACCCGATCTCGGGCATGACCGTGGCGACGCTGCTGCTCACGTGTCTCATCTTCGTGATCCTGCGCTGGACGGGATCGAATTACTTCGTGACCGCGTTGTCGATCGGCGGCATCGTCTGCATCGCGTCGTCGAACGGCGGGACCACGTCGCAGGACCTCAAGACCGGATTCCTGGTTGGCGCGACACCGAAGGCCCAGCAGATCGCCATCCTCATCGGCGCGCTGGCTTCCGCGCTCATCCTGGGACCGATTCTTCTCGAACTGAATCGCGCCGGGTCGGTCTATCTGCCGGTCGGCAAGGCGCTGCCCGCCGGTTTCAGCGCCGGATCCGCTTCACCCGACGAGCACGTCGACATCTCGAAGCTCGATGCGCGCGAGTCTCTTCCGAAAACACAGGCGAACGGTGACACCAGGAGTTTTTACGTGTACCACCGCCAGGATGCGTCGGGCGGCAACGCCCAGAAGTATCTCGTCGATGAGAACGGCCGGCTGGCCTACTTCGTCGATCCGGGCATCAACGGCGAGTACAAGGCGCTGCCGAGCGGCGAGAAGATCACGTCGAAATTCGACGCCCCGAAAGCGACGCTGATGTCGTACATCATCAAGGGCATCCTCGGCGGCAAGCTGCCGTGGGGCCTGGTGATCCTCGGCGCCATGATCGCCATCGTGCTGGAGATGTCCGGCATCCCCTCACTGGCGTTCGCCGTCGGCGTCTATCTCCCCCTGTCGTCGTCGTCGCCGATTCTCATCGGCGGCATGGTGCGATGGTTCGTCGATCGCTGGATCGGAAAGAAGTTCGCCGGCAAGAACCTGAGTGAAGATCAGCTCATCGCCGAAGGCGACAAGAGCCCGGGCGTGCTGATGGCCTCGGGTTACATCGCCGGTGGCGCGATCGCCGGCATCATCATCGCCTTCCTCGCCGGCGTTTCGCAGATGAAGCCGGTGAACGACTGGATCGATGCGGTGTCGAAGCACAACCCGTTCTACAGCGGCGCCTCGTCCGACATACTCGCGCTCATTCCGTTCGCTATCCTCATCATGCTGCTCTACTTAACAGGACGGGAGAAGCTTCTGGCCCACCGCCAGGTCGATCTGTAACCGGCCCCAGGCGTCAGCGGACCTTCGGGCGAGTATCCTTGCCTGAAGGTCCATGGCTGGATTCTGCTTCGGCGTCGTTCTGCTCGTCGTCGGGACGGTTGTGCTCGTCCGCCTGGTGATGCTTCATCGCGTCACCGAGCAGCTCAGAAAAGAGCTCGAGACGATGCGCCTCGAGCTCGGCGCGTTCAAACGCGAGGTTCGGGGCACCGCCCCGGCACCCGCTCCCACTGTCGTACCTCCTCCAGCCGAGCCCGCGGCACACGTTCCGCCCCCGGTCATCACGCCCGCCGAGCCGCCCACACCGCCTCCCATCGCGCCGCAACCCGTCGCGCCATCACCACCGCCGCCCGTGGTACCGCAGACCCCGCGACCAATCCCGCCGATCGCCGCTCCGCGTCCGCGGAAGCCGGCATTCGACTGGGAGAGTCTCGTCGGCGTAAAGCTGTTCTCGTGGATCGCCGGCGTCGCGCTCGTGCTTGCGGCAGTGTTCTTCCTCAAGTACTCGGTGGAGCATGGTTGGCTGAGCCCAGCGGTACGCGCCGCGATCGGCATCATCACGGGCATGACTCTTCTCGTCGTGTGCGAGTTGCGTGTGGCGCGCGGGTACGCCGCGACCGCGAACTCGATGCATGGCGCCGGCATTGCCATCCTGTACTCCACGCTGTTTGCGACGTATGCGCTGTGGCACCTGTTGCCCGGAACGCTCGTCTTCGCACTGATGCTCGTCGTCACGGCGGTGGCGGTGATGTTGTCGATCCGCCGCGACTCCGTGTTCATCGCACTGCTCGGACTGATGGGGGGCTTTGCCACGCCGGCGCTTTTGTCGACGGGCGACAACCGTCCGGTTGGACTCTTTTCGTATCTGCTGCTGCTCAACGCCGGTCTGGCCTGGGTGGCGTTCCGGAAGGGATGGCCGATCCTCACGGCGGGCAGCCTGCTCTTCACGGTTCTCTATCAGTGGGCGTGGATCGGAGAGTTTCTGACCGCTTCCCAGTTGCCGCTGGCCGCGGCGATCTTCGCCGTGTTTGCGATGATCGGATCGAGCGCGTTGTGGATGCGCGGCGGCTTCGGCGCGCGATCGCGACCCGATTTCAAACGCGTCGCTCTGGCCAGCGCCATCCTTCCGCTCGCGTTCGCGGTGTTCGGCTCCGCCGTTCCGGCTTACGGCGCCCGTTACAACGTGCTCTTCGGGTTTCTCCTGCTGATGACGGCGGGACTGGCTGCGATTGCGGCGACGCGCGGACCGCAATGGCTGCACGCGCTCGGGGGCGTCGCGGCCGTGCTCACGTTCGTGATCTGGTCCTCGGTCTCTTACACGCATCAGGCGTGGCCGGCGATCCTCGGCTGGGCAGCCGCGTTCGTCGTTTTGTATCTCGTCGCGGGTTTGCGCATCTCTTCGTACGCGACCGTCACCGCGGGTGTGCTCCTGTTTCTGTTCCCCGTGCTGGTGATCCGCGAACAGTCGGCGGCATCGCCGGCGTTGCTGTTCACGGTTCTATTCGCGCTGCTCGCACTCATCGCGGCATTCGCCATCGCGCGCAGAGAGGGTCTCGTCTACTTCACCGGGGCGTTCTTCGCCATCGTCGCCGAAGGGGTGTGGTCGGCGAAGTACCTGACGGCGCCGCGATTGGGCGCAGCACTGCTCGTCTACGGCGCATTCGCGATTCTGTTCCTCGGCGTGCCGGCGATTGCGCGACGCATGAAGAGAACGCTGGCGCCGGACGGCGGCACCGCTGTCACAGTCATCCTCAGTCTCTGCGTGCTCTTCTTCCTGACCGGACAGGGCATTGCGCCTGAGGCGCTTCTGGGGCTGGCGCTGCTTTTAGCGATCACGCTGGCCGGCACATTCGTCGAGGCCGCGGCGACATGCCGGCCGTGGCTGGCCGGCGCCGTCGTCATTCTGGGTTGGATCGTGCTGGCGTCGTGGTGGGCGGCGGTGCCGGTGACGCTGTTACTCGTTCCGGCGCTAAGCGTCGTGGCGATCTTCGCCATCACGGCGCTGGCCGGCAGCATCTGGTCCGCCCGGAACGCGGAGAGCGGCCAGTTCGGTTACACCGCGCATCTGGCGCTGGCGGCTCACCTGTTTCTCGTCGTCGTCGCCGCGCAGCCCGACCTCTCCATTCCGCCCTGGCCGATGTTCGCGGTTCTGGCGCTGCTGGCCGTCGCCATCGGAACGGCGGCTCTGTATCTCCGGCTTGGCTCCCTGCTCATCGGCGGTGTGATCGGATCGCAGATCGTGCTGATGACGTGGGCGGCGGTCGCTCGGCAGATGCCGTGGCCTGACGTGGCCATGGTCGCCGCAGTGATCGTGGTGGCCTATGCGATCACCTGGTTTGCGCTTGCGAACAAGCTCACGATCAAAGCAGTGACGCCTTTCCTGTGGGCGGCCGTGATCGCGCCGTTTCTCGCCGAGATCGTCGGAATCATCGCCGGAGGGCTGTCGGAGCAGCCCTTGTTCGTCAGTCTTCTTTCCACTCACGTCGTGCTGCTCCTCGCGATCATGGCCCTGGCCTGGGTGACGGAGAGCCACGCCATCGTGATCGCGGCGGTACTGATGACGGCGATCGCCACCGGGCTGGCGCGGACGAACACGCCGTCGCAGGAATTCACGTTCGCGGCGGTGCTTTACGGGTTGTTCATCGCCTACCCGCTCCTCCTCGGCACACGGACCAGGCGCGCGTTTGCCCCGTATCTGGGCGCCGTTCTGGCGGGTGTTCCGTTCTTCTTCTTCGCGCGCGACGCGATGGTCGACGCTCACCTCGACTGGATGATCGGCGTGCTACCGCTTGGCCAGGCGCTGCTGATGATCGCGCTGTTGTTGCGGCTGCTGCGTCTCGATGCGCCGGGAGAGCGCCAGATCACACGGCTGGCCACGGTGGCCGGTGCGGCGCTGGCGTTCATCACGGTGGCCATTCCGCTGCAACTGGACCGGCAATGGATCACGATCGGCTGGGCGCTCGAAGGGGCAGCGCTGGTGTGGCTGTTCACGCGCATTCCGCACCGCGGTCTTCTGGCATGGAGCGGCGGACTGCTGGCGATCGTCTTCGTCCGCCTGGTGTTCAACCCGGCCGTGTTCTCGTATCACCCTTCCAGTCACACGCCGATCTTCAACTGGTATCTCTACACGTATCTCGTCGCCGCCGCGTCGTATTTCTTCGCCGCGTCTCGATGGCCACGGCACATTCGGGGCGGCGTGATAGCGGGTAATGTCGCGGGCACGATCCTCCTTTTCTCTCTGCTGAACATCGAGATCGCCGATTACTTCTCCACCGGAAGAGCGATCACGTTCGACTTTTTCTCCTCGTCCCTGGCCCAGGATCTGACTTACACGATCGGGTGGGCGCTTTTTGCGATCGCAATGCTCATCGCCGGGATCGTGCTGAACACGAAGGCCGCGCGGGTCGCGGCCATCCTTCTGCTGGTGGTGACAGTCTTGAAGTGCTTCCTCCACGATCTGGCCCGGCTCGGCGGTTTGTATCGCGTTGGATCGCTTCTCGGACTGGCCGCGTCGCTCGTTCTGGTCGGCGTACTGCTGCAGAAATTCGTCATGAGCAAGGCCACTCGCGCCCGGGAAGAGACGGTATGAACACGCGTCCGTTGACGGCGCTGGTAATGCTTGTGGCGCTCACCGCCCAGGCGCAGGCGTCTCAGCAGGAACGCATGGTCGTTCCCGGCGGAGCCGGCGCAAACCGTCTCGACGCCGACGTCGCTTTGCTCGCAGGGTCGCCCCCCGGCTTTCCCGGTCTGCGGCTGTTCGACCAGGGACGGGAGGTGGCGTATCTGAAGATTCAACCTCCCGCGCGCGAGCCGAAGTGGACGCAAGGCCGAGTCCTCGCGGTGGCCACGACAAAGGCCACGAGCGGCTTCGAGGCCGATCTCGAAGCGTTGCGCGAAGTCGATCGCCTGCGCATGCAGGGTATCGCCGCACCCTATCTGAAGCACGTCACGCTCGAAGGAAGCGGCGATCGCAGCCACTGGACGATTCTTGCCGACACCACCGTGTTCGATCTCCCCGACCAGAACCTCCATCGCCAGGAGATTGCGTTCGCCGCGGGATCGTACCGATACCTGCGCGTCACCTGGGATGACCGGACCAGCGCGCGCGTCAATCGGCCGGCGTCCGTCGAGGCCCGGTTGTTCGACTCGTCCGCACCGGCCGAGTCGCTACGGGCGGCGTTGGCGCTTCGCAAGTTGTCGAGCGAGCCTGGAACGAGCCGCTACCGGCTCGAGCTGCCGGCTCCCCATCTGCCGATCGTGGCCATCGAGGTGAGCGGCGGCGGAGACATGTTCCGCAATGCCACGATCACCGAGCCGCAGTTCACCAACGGTGCGATCGCTCCGATCACGCTCGGCAGGGCACGGCTCCGGCAGGCGGTGCGCGACGGCTTTACGGCCTCGGACACCGCGATTCCGATTGCGCCGCCGTCAGCGCGTGAGCTGGATCTCGTGATCGATGACGGTTCCAACCCCCCTTTGGCGAAATTGACGGCCACCGCCCGGTTTGCGCCGCAGCCGTGGATCTACTTCGAGTCCGGCGACGGATCGTCTCTCACGGCACGTTACGGCGATCCCCGCCTGAAAGAACCTCATTACGACCTCGAAGCGGCGCGACCGTTCGCGGGGAGCGCTCATGTGACGCTCGCGCATTGGCGTGGCGACGCGGCAAAGGCGCCCGTCAGCGAGGGCGAGCCGTCGCCGCTGCCCGGGTTGGGCCCGGCGGTGGATCGCGGCGCGTTTCGCGTCGCCCGTGCGCTGCAGGATTCGCCGCGCGGACTCGTCGTTCTGCCGCTCGACGCCGATGTGCTTTCGGTGAGCCGCAACCTCGCCGACGTGCGCATCGTCGATGCGAAGAACCGCCAGGTGCCGTATGTCGTCGAGCAGCGCGGTGAGCCGCTTTCGGTCCGTCTGTCTCTGCCCAGGCGCGAAGAGACCGCTGCGCACGAGTCGCGCTATCGCCTGCAGCTGCCGTACGGGACGCTGCCGCCCGGAACGAGGCTCGTGCTGACCACACCCGCACGCGTCTTCGATCGCTCGGTGCGCCTCGTTCGCCGTGCGGATGAACGGCGCGGCCGTGACGAGGTGCCGCTCGGCGCAGCCGGCTGGCGCAGCGCCACTCCGGAGCTGGCCGCCTCTCCTCTGACGTTCGACGTGCCTCTGTATGGAACGCGGGCCGTCGATCTCGTGGTCAACGAGGGGGACAACGAGCCCCTTCCGCTTTCCGCGCCGGCGCTGCTGCTGCCTTCCTATGCGCTGCGGTTTCAGCATCCGGGCGGCGAACTGACGATCCTCTACGGCAACAGCGACATCGCGGCGCCGCGTTACGACATCGCGCTGCTTGCTTCACGATTGCTGACTGAGCCCGCGCGCACCATCGCCATCGCCAAGCCGCTGACGACCGCGGATGAAGCGGCGCAAACGCCATCGAAGTATTTCTGGATCGTTGTTGCCGGCGCGGCGCTCGTGCTGCTCGCGCTCTTAGCGCGTCTGCTCGGCGTCGCGATGAAAGAAACGGACTCGCTCGGAAAGACACCAGGTGGCGGCGATTCTCCGCGCTGACCAGCGTGGGAACGTCCGAACCACGATGATGTGAGTCAGCAACACGGCGTTGAGCAGCGCAACGACGAGCACCGAGTGCGGGCGGTCCAGCGACGGAACATGGGTGTGCGGCCATTGGACGAAGAGCCAATCGACGCCGGAAAGCATCAGAAGCTGCGAGAAGTCGCGGAAGGCGGCGCGGCGGCGCGCTCGCCCGATGGCGCGCCGCGACTCGAAAACGACGGCCGGCGGACAGGCGCCCGCAGCGATTCCCGGCAGTAGCTCTTCCCGCGCCATGTACCCAGTGCGACACGCGGACGAGGAGGGAAATTCCAAATAACTGATGAGGCGGCTGTGCCTCCTATCTCACCCGGATGGTCTGGGCAATCAGGTTGCCGTCCCCGTCACGATAGGCCTTCACGATCACGTTATCGTTGACGTTGAGTCTGTCCGCGGTAATGTAGCTTCCGCTCTTCGTCCGCACCGCGAAATCCTCGGTCACGTACAGAACGACCACGCGGCCGGAGACACGATCGCGGATGCTGAGCATCGCCGCGTTCTGCAGCGTCTCCGTCACGGTGCCCGACATCGTGATGGTGACGAGCTCGGGAGCGTAGTCAGGGCCGGGAGGCGCGGTGGGCGTGGCCAGCACATCTTCATCGCCGAAACGAACCGTCGTCGCCGAGAAGACATTGGACCTCGGTCCATAGTCGCCGCTGATATCAAGACGGTCACCGACCTGCAGGTCGGCCGCACGTACGCGGCGCCCCGTGGAATCGTACGCGTGGGCCATGTCGACGCGAACCTCGCCACGTCCCGTGTCGACCGAAGCAATATCCGCGGCACGATCGGTGCGCGTCACGCGCCCGCTGATCGACGACACGCGAGCGCCGGTACCTTCCTGCACGCTGCGGATCACCTCGATCGAGCGCGCCTGGACCTCGCGGTCGGCGCCGGAAGCGCCGTCGGACTCGATGCGCACGCGGTCGCCCACTTCGAGATTGCTCACCTGGTAGCGGTCACCGCGATAGGTGACAGGGGTGCTGCCGGAGGCGCGCACGTTGAAAATCTCGCGGCGGTCGGTTTCGACAACGATCCGATTGTCGACGGCGTTGACCTGGCGGACCACTCCTTCGACCCGGGCGTAGACGTTTGCCGTGCTGCCTACGGTCGGCGTGGAAATACCGCTCGACGGTGAGCGCGTGGTTCCCACACCCGTCTGCGGCGCCGGAACCGGACGACCGAGAAGCGCGATCTGGTCGGCGCGAACGATGCCGTTGCCGCGTCCGACGCCGCGGATCTCCAGCCGGTCGCCCTGCCTCACGTTGGAAAAGCCGCGCGAGCCCGTGAAGATCTCGGGCTTGCCGGCGATCACGCCGCCAAAACCGTTGTACTGGGTCGACACCGAATCAGTGGCGACGGTGATCCGTCCGTTTTGATCGTCGCCGGTCTGGATGGTGATCTGATCGCCGGACTCACCCAGATCGGCCACGGTGCCGACAATGCTCCCCGCCACCCCCTCCACGACGTCCGAAGATGTTCGCCAGACCGGCCGGTTCTGGGCCCATGCATTGGTTCCCACCAGAAGCGCGGCAAAAAGAAGCCCTGCATTGCGCATGCGTCGCGTCATTTGAACCTCCTGATCCACCCCACTTAGACGCGCAAGGACTAGGCCACCGTTACAGGGGCGGCTGGACCGACCTCCCTGCCGGCGATAAACGCCCTGGCCACGAGGCGGTCGTCGCCCATGAAAATCAGGCCCGCCAGCAGGTCCCCGATCGACGAAGCGCGCTCGCTGCGCATGGCGATGAGAGGGGTAGCCTGAAGATCGAGAACGACGAAATCCGCCGACTTCCCCTGCTCCAGACTGCCCGTTTCGCTCTCCATCGACAGCACTCTCGCTCCGCCGAGCGTGGCCAGATACCAGAGATGAAAGGGGCTGAGTGAGACGTTCTGCACCTGCTGGATCTTGTAGGCATCGGCCATGGCAGTGAACATCGATGGCGTCGTTCCTGCGCCGATGTCGGTGCCCAGTCCCACCGGAACGCCCGCTTCGAGGACATGGTGGAGCCGAAAGAGCCCGCTGCCGAGGAAGAGGTTCGAGTTCGGGCAATGGGCGATGCGTGCACCGCGCCGGCCCAGCAGGTCCAGCTCTTCCTCGGTCAGATGCACGCCGTGAGCGAGGATGCTGCGGTCGCCGAGCAAGCCGTAGCGATCGTATACGTCCGCGTATTCGGCTTCTGGAAACAGCTCGTGCACCCATTCCACCTCGTTCTTGTTCTCGGAGATGTGGGTATGCACGTAGACGTCGGGAAACTCCCTCTTCAGCGCACCGGCTGCTTCGAGCAGAGCGGGCGTGGACGTCGGTGCGAACCGCGGCGTGACGGCATAGCGCAGAAGCCCGCGATGATGCCACTTGGTCAGGAGAGCACGGCTTTGATCGTATGAGTCTCTCGCTGTCTCCAGGAGGGCATCCGGTGCGTTCCGGTCCATCATGGTTTTGCCGATGATTCCGCGAAATCCGCTCCGCTCCGCCTCGGTGAAAAAGATATCGGTCGCCTCGGCGTGAACCGTCGAGAACACCAGCGCCGTCAGCGTGCCGTTGCGCACAAGCTCCGCGAAGAACGCCTCGGCCACCGTACGAGCGTGCTCCGGATTCGCAAACTTCGCCTCGGTCGGAAACGTGTAGCGGTTCAGCCATTCCAGGAGATGGCCGCCGTACGAGCCGATCATCTCGAGTTGTGGAGCGTGCAGATGCGTGTCGACGAAGCCTGGGGAGAGCAACGCCCGACGCCCCAGATCGATGATTTCGCCGGCGGGATGTTGCGGCCAAGGCCCCACGCCGGCGATGCGTCCGTTCTCGACGGCCAGAAAAGCGTCGTCGTACGTGACGAAGCTCTCACGTCCGCCCGTGGTAAATGGGTCGGACACCGGCGTGAACAGCCGCGCGCGGTAGATTTTCACGCGCGCATTTTACAGGCCGCCCGGCAGCTCCTCATCGTCGCTTGCCGGAGTGACCAGTTTTTCGAGCACCATGGCCTGCTGACTGGCGCCCAGCGCCTTCTCATCGTCGTTCGTCGTAACCTCGATCTTTTCCAGTGACGCGCTGAGCTCGACCGAGCTCTGAGCGATGCCTTCGACAAAACTGAGACCCGGCGATCGCTCAATCCCCGGCGCCGATCGTCTCCTGGCCCGTTCCTCGGCCTCCTGGAAGGCCTGCTCGAAGAGCAGGAGCGTCGATTCGAGCTTCAGATAGAGCTCAGACGTCGCTCGAACGTCTTCGAGGCAGTACAGGGCGATGTCTTCGTAGCGCCCCGCGCGGTAGAGCGTCTCGACCGAGCGGCCGTCCATGCCGTCGGTCTTGGAGCTGACGATGCCGAACGCCTTGCACGCCAGATCGAGGTTGAAGCGCATCTGCCGCCGATTGATCGTTCCGTTGAAGTTGAGCACCTCACGGAGATCGCAGTTCGGATGAAAGCGATAGCGATTGCCGACGAGATCGCGCTTCGGTGTCACGCTGTTGATCGCGGATCGGATCATGAGGAACGGCCCGTCGAACTGGCGGCCGTTGAACGAAATGAAGCGGTCGCCCTTGCCGAGGTAGTCCCAGAACTTCTCGAGGATCTGCTTCTCGGTGCCGGAGATGAGAGTGCGGGTTCCGTCCTTGCGAACGCTGACTTCGGTCTGACCGGGCACTTCATACATGGCGCACGAGCGGCCGGTCTCGGCGTTGACGACGCCGATGGCGACGATCCGGCCTGTGAACGGGGAGAGCGCTCCGCGGCGCTTCTCCTCCTCCGCCTCGGCCTCGTTCATCCCTTTGATCAGGTATTCGCGGACGTAGGCGTCGTGTTCTTCCCACGGCGTGCCCACGGTTTCGATGTCGATGACGAGCTTCTTCATGGGGGTTGGGTCGATTGTAATCGCTGGCGCTCCCGCCGTCATTCGCAGCGGCAGCGCCACCGCCCAGATTCCTGGCTGGCGCTCGGAATGACCGTCAGGCGATCTTCAGCTTCTCGACGAGCTCCTTCACTGCCGCCGCCGACTTGTCGAGCGCTGCCTTCTCCTCGCTGGTGAGCTTGATCTCGATGATTTTCTCCATGCCGTTCCTGCCGAGCTTCACCGGTACACCGACGAACAATCCCTTGTAACCGTACTCTCCGTCGAGATAGGCGGCACAGGGAAGGATCTTGCGCTTGTCCTTGAGGATGGCCTCGACCATTTCCACGGCGGCGGCGCCCGGAGCGTACCAGGCGGATGTCTTGAGCAGGTTCACGATCTCGGCACCGCCGTTTCGGGTGCGATCGACGATGGCATCGATGCGCTCTTTCGAGAGCAGTTCGGTGATGGGAATTCCAGCGACCGTAGAGTAGCGGGGGAGCGGCACCATCGTGTCGCCGTGGCCGCCGAGAACGAACGCGTGGGTGTTCTCGACCGAGACGTTGAGCTCCATGGCGATAAAGGCGCGCATGCGCGCGGAGTCGAGAACGCCGGCCATGCCGATAATGCGCTGGCGCGGGAACTTGGACACGCGCCGCGCCACCTCGCACATGGCATCGAGCGGATTCGACACGATCACCAGGACGCTTTGCGGCGAGCGGCTGGCGACCTCGCGCGTGACCTGCGCGACGATCTCTTCGTTTTTCCAGAGGAGGTCATCGCGGCTCATTCCCGGCTTGCGCGGCAGGCCGGCCGTGATCACCACCACATCGGAGTTCTCGGTTCCGTCGTAGTTGTTCGTGCCGCGAAGGATGGAGTCGTACTTCTCGACCGGCGCCGTCTCCATCATGTCCAGCGTCTTGCCCTGGGGAACGCCTTCGATGATGTCCACGAGCACGACGTCGGCGAGCTCCTTCAGCGCCACTCCCTGCGCTACAGTAGCTCCAACGTTGCCTCCGCCGACGACAGTCACTTTCGTTTTCATAACGTTAAATCCCTCGTCTGGTGTGTAGTTTGTGCGCGAATTCTATCGCATGCTTTCCGAGTTTACGGCTGTGGCGAACGCCATTGCGCAAACGCCGAAGAAAGGCGTAAAGGAGCGGATTCTCGCAGTGGTCTAGTTTGAGGCGAGAGTTTTAACAGGACGGTGTTCCGCCACCCCGCCGCTCTCAGCGTGCGCTAAGGCTCGGCCAACTGGGCTTGCAGTAGTCCGGCGAGTTACGCTGCGAGATCGTCAACATTGAAATGACCGTTCTCCCAGTGTCGGTCGGCCGCCTGAAGTGCGGCGTAATACGGCTGTCGGTTCTCGCGAATCCGTTCCGGGACGATTTTCTTGCCGGGAAGAAGCGCCCCCTGCCGAACGCAAATGAGCAGGTAGCAAGCTGCTCGCGCAGTGCGGCCGTTTCCCTCGGTGAACGGATGAATCCAGTTAAGGCGCCAGAGGGCATAGGCTGGCAGCACGGTCGGATGTATTTCGGTCGTCCATATCTCGTGGATGACCGAAAAAAATTCATCGACCAGTTCCGGTACGTCTCGGAAATGCGGCGGAATGTGGCTCCCGACGTAGATCGGCTGTTTGCGAAAGCGACCGCCCTGCTGCGCTATGTTCGCCACAGCCGCCGCGTTGAGAGACCAGAGCATGTACTTGTCGAAGGCCTCAATACCCTTCGTAAGTGAGATTTCGACGCAGTTCGTCAGCAGGTCATACTGCCGAAGAAGGTTTTGCTCCTGAATCCGAGCAAAGAGAACCGGGTCGTCGGCCTCCCTGACGGACATGGTTTCTCTATTTCAGCCGAATGTTTTTAGACGCTCGGCGGACGGAATCCTTCGTGATGAGATCCGACTGCGGGGCGTTGCCATAGGCAAAGCTCACGCGCTGTTCCCGGAGTTCTTCCTCGGAGACGGACGCGGTTTTGGCTTTCCGTAGGAGTTCCGCGAGCTCGGCGTTGACAATTAGATGAGTCTGGAATTGCTTTCGAGCCGCCATGAGACCCATGTACCTCCGCGACCGTGATTGTGCCACGGTTAGGCCAAAAAGTAATCTCTACTTTAGGTAGACGCGGCGGGAATGTAAACGGTTTCATGCGGCGGCTACACCTTTGTTGAACCACATATCAAGCGAGAGAAGATCACTCGCGGTCCACACGTAGTCGGTCAGGCTCGCAGCCATCGCTGGAGTCTTACCGCTCCGCGACGTCGAGCCCATCCGGCCCGGCTTTCAGGCCGTCGTGCGCGACGCCGGGCACGTCGACGAGCTCTTCGACGCGGCAAGGGCCCGGGCCAACGAGGGACTCGTCGTCAAGGATCCTCAATCGTTCTACACGCCGGGACGGCGCGGCAAATCGTGGCTGAAATACAAGAAGGCTCTGGCCACACTCGATTGCGTCGTGACGTATGCTCAGTACGGACACGGAAAGCGGAAGGCGGTGTTGTCGGATCTCACGTTCGCGGTGAGCCGGGACGGAGAGCTGGTCAGCATCGGAAAGGCGTATTCGGGACTCACGGACGTGGAGATCGCCAGCCTGACCGAACATTTCCAGCGAACCACGATCGAGCGCTTCGGCTCGACCCACAAGGTGATCCCGGAGATCGTTCTGGAAATCGCGTTCGACCGCATCCAGGAGTCGCAGCGCCACAAGTCTGGATACGCGCTGCGCTTCCCGCGGATCGCCCGAATCCGCGACGACAAGAGCGTCGGACAGATCTCGACGATCGACGAGGTGCGCAGGATTTACGAAGGTCAACTGAAGCGCGAGAATCGGGTCTGAGATAATCTCGCCCGCTCCATGACGCGTCTCGTCCAGAACACGTTTGTCGCCGCGCCGCCCCGCGAGCTCCTGCTGCCGGACGGTTTTCGATTCGACCACGGCCAGACCATCGCTCCCTTCACCCTCGCCTACGAGACGTTCGGCCAGCTCAATGCGGACAAGTCCAACGCCATTCTGGTCTGTCATGCGCTCTCGGCCGGGGCCCATGTCGCCGGAAAGTACACCGACGACGAAGACGAGCGTCCGGGGTGGTGGGACGGCCTGGTCGGCTACGGCAAGCCCATCGATCTCGAGAAGTACTTCGTCGTTTGCGTGAATCTTCCCGGCTCGCCGTTCGGCACCACGGCACCGCAGTCGGTCGATCCGACGGGCCGCCCGTACGGTTCGCGCTATCCGTGGCCGACGATCGAAGACATGGTGCACTCGCAGAAGCGCGTTCTGGACGCGCTCGGCATCTCCAGGCTGCGCGCCATCGCCGGCGGCTCACTCGGCGGCATGCAGGTTCTGATGTGGTGCGCGCTCTATCCAGAGTCCATGGATTCGATCGTCACCATGGCCGCCGGCGCCGCCGTTCCCGTTACCGGCATCGCCTGGCACATCATCGGCCGCAAGATCATCGAGTCCGATGCTCGTTTCAAGGGGGGCGACTACTACGACGATCCCATTCCGTTGCGCGGGCTGCAGGTCGCGCGGATGGTCGGGCACATGACGTACCTCTCGCCGGAGAGCCTGCAGCGCAAGTTCGGACGGCGCCGGCGCGGCAATACCCGCCAGTTCGAGATCGATTCGTACTTCGAATACCAGGGAAAGAAATTTGCGTCGTCCTATGACGCAAACTCGTACGTGAGGGTGCAGGCGGCCATGGACGAGATGGATCTCGAGGAGCAGTACGGCTCGCTGCGCGCGGCGTTCCAGAACTGGCACGGGCGCAGCCTGCTCGTGTCATTCGATACCGACTGGCTCTTTCCTCCGCCCTGCGTCGCGGAGGTGGAAAACGCCATGCGCTCGCTGGGACTGGACGTGAAACACGAGCGCATTTCCTCGCCGAACGGCCACGACACGTTTCTGATCGACTACCATCTGATCAACGATCCGGTGCGTCAGTTCCTGGGAACGTAGCGCTACGGCAAAGCGTCGCCGTACCTGGCTTCGAACTGGCGAAACTCCTCTTCCAGGTGATGCTCGAGACGCGCCTTCGTGTTCGCGGCGAGAAAGGACGTGCAGGACTGTGAGTCATCCTGGCCGCATTCCGGCACCACGTCGTCGTAGTCGTGGTTCTGCCAGAGACTGACTCCTTCGACGAACGAATACTCGATGCTGTTGCGCGCGATCTGTTTGAGTTGCTCGTACGTCAACTGCTGCTCCTGGACCGCGCGCATGTACTGATTCGTCATGTCGTCCCGGGACACGCCGGGATCGTCGGTGGCCAGCACGACCGGAACGTGATTCTGCATGTAGAGGTGGAGGGGGTGTTCGCGCCCCCGGACGCCGAGGATGACGTCGTTGCTGGTCAGGCAGACCTCGACGGCGACGCCGCGACGGGCCATGACCTTCATCAATTCCGAAGCGTCCCGCTCGTAGGCGATGTCCACACCGTGGCCGATCCGCTCGGCGCCGGCGATCATGACCGAGTCGCGGATGTGGTGACGAAGCCCCTCGATGGGCACCAGGCCGAGGGTGAGCTCTCCGGCGTGGGTGGTGAGATGAACGCTCGGATAGCGGGAACCGAAGAACGCGAACATGCGCATCTCTTCGTCGAACTGCGACATGGACAGGTAACCATCCTCGGGCATGACCGGATTGACCGCCACAACGCGCGGATCGGCTTTGGCGAGCCGGTATCCGACGAGCAAGCCGCCGAAAAACGCGTTGAGCGGCGCGCCCCGATAGAGCTCGTAGACGTAGCGCACCGTCGAATCGCAACCGGGACGCGCGTACCGCTGGCCGCATCGCAGCGACGCCCGCATCCCTCTCTCGCCTTCATCGAGCGTTCGCCGGGCGGCCGCGACGACCTCGTCGAGCTTGCGCCGGTTGTCGGCGTTGCTCATGACCGAGTCGTACATCTCCTCGATCGTCGTTCCCTTGACCAGTGGTCCGATGACCGTTCCGGCGGCGCCGAAGTCGGGTGCGACGATGGTCTCCACGTAGTCGACGTTCTCTTCGGCGAATCTTCCGACGGCTTCCGCAAGCATGGCCGGCAGGTTCCGTCGCGAAACGGCGCTGAACTTCCGGAAGGTGTTGAAGAAGTGATCGTGGGCCGACTCGACGGCCGGGCGAAACTGGCGCATGGACATGGCGTCGAGCATCGCCGAGTAGAGAGCGGAGTCCTTGAGCACATTCTCCGCCGGCACGAACTCAGCGCCCGCCGCGGGGCATTGCACGATCATCAGCTTCACCTTGTCGACGCAGAGCCCGTCGCGCACGGCCATATCCAGGAAGGACTCCGCATAGATGTCGCCCGAGAGATGGTTGTGCAGGTCCCCCCCTTTCGGCATGGCGTAAAGGTATTGGCGAAGGGGCGCCGGGGCGTCCGCGGCGAGAGCAGCCGCTGCGAATAAGGCCAGGAAGACAGAAAAAAGTCGTGCGCGCACGACGCGCAGTTTAGCGCGCGGCCGTGGTGGACGGGGACTCGGTGATCTTCTCGCGGTAGTCGCAGTCGGGATTGTTGCAGTACTCGATGTGGCCCTCGCGCTTGGTTTCCTTCTCCAGCAGATACGGCGCGGCGCACTTCGGGCACGGCCGCGGGACCGGTTTGCCGTTCAGCGCGAAGTCGCACTTCGGATAGCGCGAGCAGGAGTAGAAGATGCCCCGGCGGGAACGGCGCTCCAGCAGTTCACCTTCACCGCACGTCGGACACTTGACGCCGGTCGGCTTGGGCGGCGTGGACTTGCCTCCGCCGATCTTGCGGATGTTGCGGCACTCAGGGTAGCCGGAGCAGGAGTAGAACGGGCCATACCGGCCGCTCTTGAGCACCATCTCCTTGCCGCAGTTCTCGCACGGCGGCTGTGGTTCCTGCGGGATGTTCGCCTTGAGCAGGCGCGGATCCTTCGTGTTCTTGCACTCCGGGTAACCGGTGCAGGCGAAGAACTGCCCGAAGCGCGAGCGCTTGAGTGTCATGTTCTTGCCGCACTTCTCGCAGACGATCGTCTCGTCGCCGGCATCGGCGGCATCGCCCTTGGCGATTTCCTTCGTGGTCTTGCACTCGGGGTACTTCGAGCAAGCCAGGAACTCGCCGAAGCGGCCGAACTTGATGACCATCGGAGAGCCGCAGTTCTCGCAGATCTCGTCGGTGGCGATGCCTTCGCCCTTGACCTGCATCATCTCGGTCTTGGCCGTTTCCAGATCGTGCGAGAACTTCACGTTGAACTCGCGCATGGCGTCGTGCCACTCGAGCTTTCCCTCTTCGATGTCGTCGAGGTCTTCCTCGAGCTTGGCCGTGTACTTCTCGTCGATGATGTCGGCGAAGGACTGCTTGAGCAGCATCGTCACGACCACGCCGAGGTGCGTGGGATGGAACTTGCCCTCGTGCTTGTAGGTGTAGTCGCGCGTCTGGATGGTGGTGAGAATCTGGCCGTAGGTCGACGGCCGGCCGATGCCGTTCTCTTCGAGGGCCTTCACCAGCGTGGCCTCGGTGAAGCGGGGAGGCGGCTGCGTGAAGTTCTGCTTCGTGTCGAGATCGAGGAGCTTCAGTTTGTCGCCCTCGTTCATCGGCGGGAGCGTCTTGTCGTCGGCCTTTTCCTCATCGTCGTCTTCCGCGACGGTCTGGCCCTGGAACGCGGCCAGGAACCCGGCGAACTTCATCACTTCGCCGGAGGCGCGCAGCATGAGGTTGCCGCGCTCGATGTCGACGTCGGTGACGTCGAAGACGGCCGGCATCATCTGCGACGCCACGAAGCGGTCGTAGATGAGCTTGTAGATGTTGTACTCCTCTTTCGTGAGCGAGTCCTTGATCTCATCGGGATCGAACTCGGTCGCCGTGGGACGGATGGCCTCGTGGGCATCCTGCGCCTGGGCCGCCTTCTTGACCTTGTAGAAGTTCGGCTTTTCAGGAACGGAGTCAGCTCCGTACTTCTTCGAGATGTACTCGCGCACTTCCGCGATGGCATCCTCGGACACACGGACCGAGTCGGTGCGCATGTATGTGATCAGGCCGACCAGGCCGGCTGCGCCCAGCTCCTTACCTTCATAGAGCTTCTGGGCGATCTGCATCGTGCGCTTGACCGGGTACTTGTAGCGGTTGTACGCGGCGCGCTGCAGCGTCGAGGTGATGAACGGCGGCATGGCATGACGCGATTTCTCTTTGCGCGCCACGCTCGTCACGACGTACTGGCCGCTCTTGAGCGTCGTCTCGATCTTCCGCGCCAGCTCTTCGTTCGGAACGTCGGCCTTCTTGCCTTCGACACGGGAGAGCCTGGCGATGAACGGCGGGGGCGTACCCGCTTCGAGCCTGGCCGCGAACGTCCAGTACTCTTCCGGGTTGAACGCTTTGATCGCCTCTTCGCGGTCGACGATCATCTTCATGGCCACCGACTGCACGCGTCCCGCGGAGAGGCCGCGACGGACTTTGTCCCAGAGCAGGGGGGAGAGTTTGTAACCGACGAGACGATCGAGCACGCGGCGCGCCTGCTGGGCGTTGACCTTGTTCATGTCGATGTCGCGCGGCTGTTCGATGGCCTTGCGTACGGCGTTCTTCGTGATCTCGTGGAAGAGGATGCGGCGGATCTTCTTGGCGTCTCCGCCGATGAGATTCATGACGTGCCAGCCGATCGCTTCCCCTTCGCGGTCAGGGTCGGAAGCGATGAAGATCAGGTCAGCCTTTTTCGCGGCGGCCTTCAGCTCGGCGACGACCTTCTCTTTCCCTTCGAGCACCTCGTAGGTGGGCTCGAAGGTCACTTCGTCGACACCAAGCTCACTCTTGGGGAGGTCGCGGACGTGCCCGACCGACGCCTTGACGACGTAGTCCTTCCCGATGAATTTGTTGATGGTCTTCGCCTTGGCGGGCGATTCCACGATGACGAGATGTTTAGCCATGCAGGTGCGGACGAACGGCTTAGCTTAGCGCGCTTATTCCGGAGGTATCCGGCGCCCGGTGCCGCGTGCTCAAACTTAAACCGTCTTCTTTCAAGTACTTGCCTTTGCGCCAGCCGGCCGGGCAGCGAGCGCCTGGCGCCTACTCTTCTTCCTCTTCATTGTCCCCGACGGCGCTCTTGTACTTCTTGGTCTTGTTGTAGAGCGTCTTGTACGAGATGCCGAGGATCTCGGCGGTCTTGCGGCGATCACCATCGGTCATCTCCAGGGTCTCCTCGATGACGATGCGCTCGACTTCTTCCATCGGCTGCCCGAGTGGAATGGTCAGGGAGTTCTTCGACCTGCGCTTCCGCCCGCCGACCAGCTTATCGGGCAGACACTCGACAGTCAGCGTATCCGTGCGGGCCATGATGAAGGCCCTGTTGATGACGTTGCGCAGCTCGCGGACGTTGCCGTTCCATTCGTACTGCTGCAGCGCCTCGATGAAGTCGGCGTCGATGTTTTCCACCGTCTTCTCTTCGGTCTCGTTGAGCTTCTGCAGGAAGAAATGCGCGAACAGCGGGATGTCCTCGAGGCGTTCGCGCAACGGCGGAACTTCGATGGGAAAGACATTGAGACGGTAGTAGAGATCTTCGCGGAGCTTCCCGTCGGCGATGGCCTTTTGCGGATCGCGGTTGGAGGCCGCGATGATGCGCGCGTCGATGGTGATCTCCTCGTTACCGCCCACGCGGCGGAACTTCGACTCCTCCAGCACGCGCAGGAGCTTGACCTGCAGCTCGATGGGCATCTCGGTGATCTCGTCGAGGAACACCGTGCCGCCCTTGGCCAGCTCGAAGTAGCCCTCGCGACGCTTGATGGCGTTCGTGAACGCACCCTTCTCGTGTCCGAAGATCTCCGACTCGATGAGCGTGGGGGAGATCGCGCCGCAGTTGAAGGCGATGAATGGCTTCATCTTGCGCCGCGACAGCGAATGGATCGTGTTGGCGACCACTTCCTTGCCCGACCCGGACTCGCCGACGATGAAGACATTGGCGTCGGTATTCGCGACCATCTCGATCTCTTCGAACAGCTTCTGCATCCGCGGCGACTTGCCGACCAGATGGCCGAGCGCACCCATCTTCTGAAGCTGGCGCCGAAGCTCGAGGATCTCCTGCTTCATCATCTGCTTGTCTTCGACCGTCTTCAGGATCACCTGGAGACGAGGCAGGTCCACGGGCTTGGTCACGTAGTCTTCCGCGCCGACCTTCAGCGCCTTGACCGCGGAGTCCACAGTGGCGTGGCCGGTCAGGATCACCACCGATACGTCGGGATACGTTTCCTTGATGCGATGCAGAAGATCGAGGCCGGAACCGTCGGGCAGCTTCAGATCGACGATCGCGACGTCGGGAACGAGTTTGGAGATGGCATTCCAGCCGGCTTTGACGGTGTCGGCGAGCTCCGGTTCATAGCCCCACTCCTCGACCACGTCAGCCATGCCGGCGCTCGTAGCGCGATCGTCATCTACGATGAGGACTCTTTTCATTCTTCACCTGGCGGGAACCGCAACCGAATCATGACCTTATCACTTTCTTCCATCACATTCAGCTCGCCTCCGTACGTCTCGAACACCAGACGGGCGGTGGCCATCGACAGGTCCGGGCTCCCGGACGCGTCGGTGTAGTAGAACTTGAAAATCCTGGACGGCTCGAAGTCCTCAGATGGCTTCGCCGCCACAATCGTGACGGTCAGGGTGTCATTTTCGGACGTCACAGCGGCCTCAAGCGCTGGAAACAACTGCGCGGCCGTCTCGAAGAACAGCCGGAAAGCCTGACTGATTCTCGCTTCGTGCGCCAGCCGCACGATGGGAGCCGGTGCCGGAACGTTGATGGGGAGACTCGCGGCTGCCGCGGTTTCGAGGCAGATCGGCGCGATGTCGATCATCGCAGGCGGCCCATCGCCCTTCGGCGGAGTGGACAACAGGAAGAACGTGTCGAAGATCAGAGCCAGGCGCCTGAGCTCGAGCTCGATGGCGGCGGTGTACTCGATGACCTTCGGGTCGTCGCCGGCGTCGGTCAGCTTGCGGATGCGCATCCGCAGCAGCTCCAGATTGAGCACGGCCACGTTGAGCGGCGTTTTCAGATCGTGCGCGGTGTCCGCACTACGCAGGAAACTCGTGCGGGCGAAGTTCTGGAGCCACTTTTCCATGGAGATTGGAGATTAGAGATTAGAAGTGGCGCTCCTGCCAATCTCAAATCTCCAATCTCCATCTCCTAGCGGTGGATATTGATCATGGCGATCGATTCCTCGAGACGTCCTTCGACGACCACGAATTCCGGATCGTGCGACGACAGGTCCGCCATATCCCGCTCCGCCGCCCGCCGCTGCTCTTCGGCGTGCGCCGGATCGATCTCCTCCGGCAGAAACCCTCGCTCGGCCAGAACGATCACGCGGTCCGGGAGGACCTCCGCGAAACCCCAGGAGATGACCAGCCGGTCGACGCTCGAGCCCTTGCGGTAGCGCATCTGTCCGATCTTCAGCAGCGCCAGGAGCGGAGTGTGGCCGGGGAGAACGCCGATCTCTCCGTCGCTCGCCGGCAGCTCCACTTCGTCGACCTGTTCGTCGAGAATCTTGCGCTCGCGCGTCACGACGACGAGATTGATCTTGCTCGGAATCGGCGGAATGTCGGCCATATCGTTCTTAAGCTGCTGACTGCTTCATCTGCTCGGCGCGCTCGAGCACGTCTTCGATCGTCCCCTGCAGCAGAAAGGCCTGCTCCGGAATGTCGTCGTGCTTGCCCTCGACGACCTCCTTGAAGCCGCGGATCGTATCGGCGACCTTGACGTACTTCCCCTTGATGCCGGTGAACTGTTCGGCCACGTGGAACGGCTGCGAGAGAAAGCGCTGAATCTTTCGCGCGCGCGTGACGATGATCCGGTCTTCCTCGGACAGTTCGTCGATGCCCAGAATGGCGATGATGTCCTGGAGATCCTTGTACTTCTGCAGAACGGCCTGCACGCCGCGCGCGGTGTTGTAGTGCTCGTCGCCCAGGATGCGCGGATCGAGGATGCGCGAGGTCGACGCCAGCGGATCGACGGCCGGATAGATTCCGAGCTCCGAGATCTGGCGCGAGAGAACGGTGGTGGCATCGAGGTGAGCGAACGCGGCGGCCGGCGCGGGATCGGTGAGGTCGTCGGCCGGAACGTAGATCGCCTGCACCGACGTGATCGATCCGTTCTTCGTCGACGTGATGCGCTCCTGCAACTCGCCCATTTCGGTGGCCAGATTCGGCTGGTAGCCGACGGCGGAGGGCATGCGGCCGAGAAGTGCGGAGACTTCCGACCCTGCCTGCGTGAATCGAAAGATGTTGTCGATGAAGAGAAGCACGTCCTGCTTCTCCACGTCGCGGAAGTATTCGGCGACGGTGAGACCGGTCAGCCCCACGCGCAGACGAGCGCCGGGCGGTTCGGTCATCTGTCCATAGATGAGCGCTGCTTTCGACTTCGATGGATCGCCGGGAACGATGACACCCGACTCCGCGAACTCCAGCCAGAGGTCGTTGCCCTCGCGCGTGCGTTCGCCGACGCCGGCGAACACGGAGTATCCGCCGTGCTCCTTGGCGACGTTGTTGATCAGCTCCTGGATGAGAACGGTCTTGCCGACGCCGGCACCGCCGAACAGGCCGGTCTTGCCGCCCTTCGTGTACGGCTCGAGCAGATCGATGACTTTGATGCCGGTCTCGAACATCTCGATATTGGTCGACTGCTCGTCGAACCGCGGCGGCTCGCGGTGAATCGACCAGTGTTCTTTGGCGTCGACCGGCCCGAGGTTGTCGACCGGCTCGCCGAGGACGTTGAGGATGCGGCCAAGGGTCTGGCGGCCGACGGGGACGGTGATCGGCGCGCCTGTGTCGATGGCCTTCATGCCGCGCACCATGCCGTCGGTCGGCTTCATGGCGATGCAGCGCACCTGGCTCTCGCCGATGTGATTCGCGACTTCGGCGATGACGTCGATCGGAACCTTGCCGAGCTCGCCGTTGTCGACGATGCGAATGGCGTTGTAGATCGGCGGCAGGTAGCCCTCGTCGAACTGGATGTCGAGAGCGGGGCCGATCACCTGAATCACTTTGCCGATCTTGTGTTGCGCTGCGGTCTTCTGCTCTGCCATGTCTGTCTCCGGGTTGCCGGGTTGCCGCGGCAACCCGATTTCATTTCTGTGCCGCCGCTCCGCTCACGATCTCGATGATCTCCTTCGTGATGGCGGCCTGTCGGATACGGTTGTAGTTGAGCGTCAGGGCATCGATCATGTCCGAGGCGTTCTTTGTCGCCGCTTCCATCGCCGTCATGCGTGCGCCCTGTTCGGCAGCCGCGGACTCGAGAAGGATGCGGTAAAGCTGAAACTCGATGTGCTTCGGTAAAAGCTCGGAGAGGATTTGCTCCGGATCCGGCTCGAAGAGATATTCGACCGGATTGGCCTCCTGCTTTTCGTTGAGCAGCCGTTCGATCGGGAGAAGCTTCTCCACGTGAACGACCTGCGAGATGATCGAGCGAAACTCGTTGAACACCACATAGACGGCGTCGAGCTCGCCGTTGAGGTAGCCGGTGACGATCGAGTCAGCCAGCTCCCTGGCGGTGTCGAGCGAGAGAGCCTGCATGACGTGCGGAGCCTGGCGCCGCATCTTGATGGTGCGGCGCTTGAAGAAGTCGCTGGCCTTGCGGCCGATCGGCAGCAGCTCGACATTCTCCCAGCTCCGTTCACGAATCAGGTTCATCGTGGCCTTCAGGACGTTGGCGTTGAATGCGCCGGCGAGACCCTTGTCGCTGGACACGACGACGACGAGCACGTTGCGCTCCTGTTCGCGTGGTGCGAGAAGCGGGTGCTTGTCGGGATCGACGCGGCTGACGACCGACTGCAGAACTTCGCGCAGGCCGGCCGCATACGGGCGGGCGGCATAGATGCGCTCCTGCGCGCGGCGCAGCTTCGCCGCGGCCACCATCTTCATGGCCTTGGTGATCTGCTGCGTGTTCTTCACGCTGCGGATGCGACGGCGGATATCGATCGTGCTCGGCATGAGTCGTTATGCGGCCAGGGCGTTGCTGTTGTCCTTGACGTAACCAGCCTTGAAATCGCCGATCACTTTTTTGAGCTCGCCCGAGAGAGCGTCATCGAACTTCGATGCTTTCTCCAGGCGGTCGATGAGATCGGAATTCAGATCGATCATGGAGTGATGAAGCGCCGCTTCGAACGGACGCACCGCTTCGACGGCCAGATTGTCGAGGATTCCCTGCGTTCCGGCGAAGACCGAAACGACCTGGAGTCCCACACGCATCGGTGAGTACTGGCCCTGCTTGAGGATCTCGACCAGACGCCGGCCGCGATTGAGCTGCGCCTGCGTGACCTTGTCGAGGTCCGAGCCGAACTGCGCGAACGCCGCCAGCTCGCGATACTGCGCGAGGTCGAGACGAAGCGTGCCCGACACCGAGCGCATGGCCCGGATCTGCGCCGCGCCGCCGACGCGCGAGACCGAGATGCCCACGTTGACCGCCGGACGGACGCCGGAGTGGAACAGATCGGTCTCCAGAAAGATCTGGCCGTCGGTGATGGAGATGACGTTGGTGGGGATGTACGCGGAAACGTCGCCGGCCTGCGTCTCGATGATCGGCAGCGCCGTCAGCGATCCGCCACCCTTCTCCTCGGACACCTTGGCAGCACGCTCCAGGAGACGGGAATGCAGGTAGAAAACGTCGCCGGGATACGCTTCGCGGCCGGGCGGCCGGCGCAACAGCAGCGAGATCTCGCGATAGGCCTGGGCATGCTTCGAGAGATCGTCGTAGATCACCAGCGCGTGCTTGCCGCTGTAGAGGAAGTACTCGCCCATGGCAGCCCCGGCATACGGCGCCAGGTATTGCAGCGGTGCCGCTTCGGAGGCAGAGGCCGACACGATGATCGTGTAGTCCATGGCGCCATATTCTTCGAGCGTGCGGACAACCTGAGCCACCGTCGACTTCTTCTGGCCGATGGCGACGTAGATGCAGGTGACGTCCTTCCCCTTCTGATTGATCATCGTGTCGATGGCGATGGCCGTCTTCCCGGTCTGGCGGTCGCCGATGATCAGCTCGCGCTGTCCGCGGCCGATCGGGATCATCGAGTCGATGGCTTTGAGGCCGGTCTGCAGCGGCTGCTTGACCGGGCTGCGGTCGACGACACCCGGGGCGATGCGCTCGATGGGGTTGCGGCTGGTCGTGTTGATGGGGCCTTTGCCGTCGACGGGAACGCCCAGCGGATTGACGACGCGGCCGACGAGCTCGGGGCCGACCGGAACCGACATGATGATGCCGGTGCGTTTGACGACGTCGCCTTCCTTGATCGACGACGCTTCGCCCAGGAGCACGACGCCGACGTTGTCTTCTTCGAGATTGAGGGCCAGTCCGGCCACGTCGTGCGGGAACTGCACGAGCTCGCCGGCCATGACCCGATCGAGGCCATAGACACGGGCGATGCCGTCACCGACACTCGTTACCGTCCCCACCTCGGACACATCGACGCCGCGGCCGATGCCGGATAATTGCTGGCGAATAATCTCTGTGATTTCTTCTGCTTTAATATCAACAGCCATACTGGTCTCCGTTTATGGCTACTATAATTGTTCGCGGAATTTAGTAATCTTCCCGACGACCGAGGCGTCGAAGATCTCGCTGCCGACTTTGGCCACGAAGCCACCGAGCAGCGACGGGTCCGTATCCAGGTGCACTTCGACGCGCTTGCCGAATTTCTGCTCGAGGGTCTTGCGGAGTTGCGCCAGCTCCTGCTCGCTGAGTTTGTGGGCGCTGCGCACTTCGGCGACGGCGACGTTGAGCTCATCGTTGATCATGGAAGTCAGCGCGTCGATGACGGACCCGAGATCGTTGATCCGATGGTTGCGGATGAGGATCTCCAGCACCTTCCCGGTCAGGTCCGACAGCCCCTGCTTGCTGGCGATCGAATGGGTGATCCCGAACTTGGCCTCGTTCTCGATCCCCGGGTTGGCGTACACATCCTGCAGCTCCACCGACTCGCGGCGGGCCTGATCGAACTTCTCGAGCTCCGCGCGGATGGTGTTCGCACGTTGCGCGGACGTAGCCACATCCAGGATCGCGCGCGCGTATGGTCTGGCGAAACGGCGGATCACGCTTTCACCTCGCCGACTTCCCGTAGGCTCTCTTCGAAGAGCTTCTTCTGATCCGCATCCGTGATCTTCTCTTTCAGGATCGCCTCGGCCCGCTCAGCGGCAAGCTGGCCGGCATACTCGGTCAGTTCATGACGCGCCGTCTTGAGGCGGTTGTCCACTTCGTTGCGCGCCGACTGAAGGATCTTCGCCCCTTCGGCTTCCGCCGCGACGAGGAGCTCCTCCTTCTGTTTCTGGCCTTCTGCCTCGGCGCGCTCGGCGATGGAGCGGACCTCCTGCTCGATCTGCGTCAGCCTGGCCTGAATGTCCGCCGCCATCCGGTCCGCTTTCGCACGCCGTTCCTTCGCCTCGGCACCATCGCGCTGGATCTGCTCGTGGCGATTGGCGAGGGCGGTGGTTACCGGCCCCCTCAGAAAATAGCCGAGGATCGCCAGGAAGACGATCATGTTGAGGAGCTTGAGGAACCAACCAGGGATGCCGAAGTAGGTCTTCGGAGCGTCTCCATGCTGGCCATGGGCCTCGTCGGGGTGGGCCACTTCGTGCGCCGCTTTCTCGGTTCCGTGCGCGGCCGAGTTGGGAGTGGTGTTCGCCTGAGCGAACGCGTACGAGGCCGCAAGCATGAGAGCGACAACGAGAACGACGCGGCGCATCAGAGCGGTCTCCCCAGAATGCGCTCGGCGGCGAGGCGGGCCAGCGTTTCCGATCCCCGGGAAATCTTGTCGCGGGCAACATCGACGTCGCCGGTCAGCTTCGCTTCCGCCTCGTCGACGACCTTCTTCGCCTCATCATGCGTGCGCTCCAGCACCTGATTGCGGCGTACGGCTGCGTCGGCGCGATAACGGTCGCGCACCGACGTCGCTTCGCGGCGCGCCACGTGAAGCTGCGACTCCATGCGCGCGGTCGCTTCGTTGAAGCGCATCATGGCCGTTTCGTACAGCTTCTCGGCATCGCGGCTCTCCGTCTCGCGATCTTCGATGATTTGATTGAGCGGATGGAAGAAAAACTTCCGCACCACCAGATAATTGATCACAAAGATCGCCATGATGGCGAGCAGAGATAGATCAGGAGCCAGCTTGATCTGCATACGTTTTCGTCGTGGAAAAGCGGTTACCGGAAATCGCTGCGGCGCGAGGGACCGCGACTGCCGCGCCCGCCCCGTGGACGCGGTTTTGTACCACAGGGAAAGAAGGTTGTCACGCTGCCGGTTGTCTCTCGTCCAGAGTGGCAAACCATAGCTATCGACGGATTCTCGATCGGGCCGACGACTTCTTCCGTTCGGTGATCCAGTCGCAGCCGCAGAACCTGCAATGCGGGCGCGGTTGTTCCCTCTGTTGCCACGGTCTCTTCGAGATCGGGTCGGGCGACGTCCCGCTGATCGCCGAGGGGCTGGCCACGCTCCACCCAATGCGTCGCGCAAAGATCATCCGCCGCGCGCAGGCCATCATTGCCGAGAGCGCACACCCCGACCTGCGGGAATGCCTGCCGGCCGAGAAGAAGGCCTTTTTCGATCGGACCGCCTCCATCCCCTGTCCGAATCTCTCCGATGCGGGCGAGTGCATGATCTATGAGTCCCGCCCGCTGGTCTGCCGGACATTTGGTCTGCCGCTGCGGGAAGGCCAGCGCTACATCGGTGACGTCTGCGAGCTGAACTTCACCACCGCGCCGGCAGACGAGAAGATGAGCGCCGCCTGGGATCTCGGCTGGGAGGATGTGCTCGGACCTGAGGATGAATTCACGATTCCCGAGGCCATCGTACTGGCGGCGAGGCTGCGAGGATGGTTGTGACGGCCGTTAGTATTCGGTCGTGGTGCTGGGAGCCAGCGTCGCGATGAGGCCCCCACGACCTACGACCGACGACCCACGACCTCTCAGGCCTTCGCGGCGATATTCGTGACGTTTCCCTTGCGGTCACCCATCGAGCAGTTGCCCTGGAAGATGGCGCCCTCTTCGATTACTAGTGCCGGCGTGTCGATGTCGCTGAACACTTTACCGTTGCGGTGGATCTCGACGCGCTGCGTTGCCACGATCTTGCCGACGACTGTTCCGCTGATGGCGATCCGTCCGACGTAGATATCGCCCTCGATGTGCGCGCTCTCGCCGACGATCAGTTCGTTCTTCGACATGATTTTGCCGTTGAACTTGCCGTCGATGCGCATCGTGTCCTCGAACTCCATCTCGCCCTTGAATGAGGCGCCTCGGTCGAGGAATCCGTTCAGATCACCACTACCCTTGCCTTTCATCGTCGTCTCCCGGTCAGGTCATCATAAATGCGAATGAGGTCTTCTTCGCTCGCGAATCGGATGTGAATCACGCCGCCACGCCGTTTGCGGTCGATCGCCACTTTGGTTCGTAAAGTTCTTGTCAGGCGTTCCTCCGCGTCGCGCGTGAAGACGTCTTTCTCTTTTTCTTTCTGCTGGGCACCCTTCGGCGAGCGCTCCGAAGCCATCATCTCCGTCTGCCGCACGTTCAACCCGCGCTTCACCACCCGCTCCGCCAGTTGCTCCTGCTTCTTCGCCGAGTCCAGCGCCAGCAGCGCCCGCGCATGTCCCATCGAGAGCTGGCCCGAGGCCAGCAGTTTCTTCACGCTCTCGGGCAGTTTGAGCAGCCGCAGGAAATTCGCGACCGTCGACCGCTCCTTGCCGACGCGGCGCGAGATCTCTTCCTGCGTGAGACCGAACTCCTGGTGGAGCTGATGATAGGCAGCCGCTGCTTCGATCGGGTTGAGGTCCTCCCGCTGGATGTTTTCGATGAGCGCAATCTGCAGAGCGTCGCCCTTCTGCACCAGCTCCTTGACGACGACAGGAACCGTGAGCAACCCGGCTTTCTGCGCGGCGCGGTATCGCCGCTCGCCGGCGATCAACCGGAAGCGCTCCCCCTCACGCGTGACGACGAGCGGCTGAACGATGCCGTGCTCGCGAACGCTGCGCGCGAGCTCGTCGATCGACGACTCGTTGAAGGTCTTGCGCGGTTGATAGGGATTCGGCACGATGCGGTCCAGCGGCACCTGGATCAGACCGTCGGCGGATGGAGGCAAGGCGTCCATCTGTTTGCCCGGGATCAGCGCGCCGAGACCGCGGCCGAGAACCTTTTTCTGCGTCGTCATACGGGGATGTGCTCCGCCCGCCCGATGAATTCCTTCGCGAGGTTGATGTACGCCTCGCTCCCCCGCGAGCGGATGTCGTAGAGAATAATCGGTTTCCCGAATGATGGTGCCTCGCTGAGTCTCACATTGCGCGGAATCACGGTGGCGTACACCTTATCGCCGAAGTGGCTGCGCACTTCCTGGGCCACCTGCCGCGCGAGGTTCACGCGCTCGTCGTACATGGTGAGCGCGATCCCTTCGATCTCGAGCTGGGGATTCAGAAAATCCCGCACGCGCTCGATCGTGTTGAGAAGCTGGGCGGCTCCCTCGATTGCGAAGTATTCGCATTGCATCGGGACGAGCACGGACTGAGCGGCCGTCAGGCCGTTGATGGTGAGCAACCCGAGGGACGGAGGTGAGTCGATGAGGATGTAGTCGTAGTCGCCCGCGACGGGCTGGAGTGCCCGGCGCAGATGAAACTCCCTCCCGATGGCATCACTCAACTCGACTTCCGCCGCCACCAGGTCGACCGACGAAGGCGCCACATGGAAGTTCGGGAGCTCTGTCTCGCGGATGATGCTCCTGATGTTCATCCCATCGACAAGGACCGGGTACATCGACGCGCGATCATTCTTCGAGAGCCCCACCCCTGAAGTGGCGTTCGCCTGTGGATCGAGATCGACGAGCAAAATCCTGCGCTCGCACGCGGCCAGCGAGGCGGCCAGGTTGATCGCCGTCGTGGTCTTGCCGACGCCGCCTTTCTGATTGGCGAGTGAGACGATTCGAGTCATAGGTGTTTCACGTGGAACAGCAGCGTGACCAGCCAGTTGGAGTCGCCGCGGGGCAACCGAACGGCTGAGTCTGGTACAAATCCCGGTATCTCGGGTGGTTCCGAAACCGACTGGAAAAGCGCGATGCGAGCGCCATCGATGAGATGGCTCGCGAGCGAAGGCACCCATTCTTCCGCTTTTCCTACGGCACGCGAGACGACGAGGGAAAACCGGACGCCTGGAGGGAACCGCTCGAGAGCGCGCGACAATCTATCACCGTAAACCGTGGCATTCAATGAACATTCACGGACGACGTGCTTGAGAAACGCCCATTTCTTCTGGTCGGCCTCCACCAGATGAAACCGGGCCTCCGGAGCAACAATCGCCATCGGAATCGCCGGCAATCCGCCGCCAGAGCCGAAATCGAGCACGTCGCCTCTCGGTTCCAGCAGCCGCGCCGCCACCAGCGCCTCATCGATGTGCTGGTCCAGGTTCGCCCGAGCCTCAGGCCCGATCAGATTGATCTTCTCGTTCCAGGCCAGCAGCAGGCTCTTGTACAGATCCAGCCGCGGATCTCTCACCCTCAGGCCCCGGGCCTCGGGCCTCCGGTCTCGGAGCCCGTGTTGAGTTCATCCGAGGCCCGAGGCCTGACGCCCGAGGCCTGATGGGAATGACGCAAGTGCATGCGGAGAAGCGAGATCGCCGCCGGCGTGACTCCCGGGATCCGGCTGGCCTGCCCGAGGGAACGCGGCCGCAGCCGGGACAGCTTCTCCACAACCTCGCGAGACAGCCCGGGCAGCGCGAAACTCATCGGCACCGGAATCGTGACCTCTTCGTCGTGGGCCGCCTTTTCCGCCTCTTTGCGCTGTCTCTCGATGTAGCCGGAGTAGCGAAGAGCGCCGATGACATCGTCACGTTCGTGCTCTCCAAGCTCGAGGAACGCCGATACAAGCTCCGGATGCGGCGCCGCGGCAAGAAACGACACGACGTCGAAATCGGCGCGCTGCATGAGACGCGCGACCGTCGTCTGCATCGTGATGCTGCACCACGACTGCGTCTCGCGGTCCGGGTTGAGCACGGTCTGTTCCGCCAGCGCGCTGGCGACACGCATGCGTTCGACCCGCGCGCCGGCGCGTCGGGTGCGCTCGTCGTCCACGATGCGCAGCCGGTTGGCGATGGGCGTCAGGCGCTCGTAGACGGAGTCACAGCCGAGAAGCAGCCGGTGCTCCGCCCGTGACGTGAACATGCGATAAGGCTCCTCGGTTCCGAGCGTTACGAGGTCGTCGATCATGACTCCCGCGTACGCTTCGTCCCGGCGCAGGACGAGGGGCTCCTCACCGCGAACGAGCTGCAGCGCGTTGATCCCGGCCAGGAGTCCCTGCGCGGCGGCTTCCTCGTAGCCGGACGTCCCGTTGATCTGTCCAGCCAGAAAGAGACCTTCGACCTCGCGCGTCTCCAGCGTGGGGCGAAGCTGCTCAGGGTTCACGAAGTCGTATTCGACGGCGTAGCCGTAACGCGCGATCGAGGCATGCTCGAATCCGCGAAGCGAGTGCACCAGGCCGTCCTGAACGTCCGGGGGAAGCGAGGTCGAGATCCCGTTCATGTAGAGCCACGGATGATCGAGACCTTCCGGTTCGACGAAGATCTGATGGCGCTCCTTGTCGGCGAAGCGGACGACTTTGTCCTCGATCGACGGGCAATAGCGAGGTCCGGTCGCGCTGATCTGACCGGAGTACATCGGCGCGCGGTGGAGATTTGCGCGAATCAGGTCATGGGCTTCGGCGCCGGTGTACGTCAGATGACAGAGAACCTGCGGAAGCGGCAGGCGGTCGGTGAGGATGGAGAACGGCCGGGGGTTGGAGTCGCCCGGCGCCTCCTCGAGGCGCGTGAAGTCGACAGAATCCTTCGCCACGCGCGGCGGCGTGCCGGTCTTCAGTCTTCCGAGACGGAGGCCAAACGCACGGAGCGAGTCGGAGAGGGACTCGGCGGAAGGCTCGCCAAAGCGGCCACCGACGGTCTTCGATTCGCCCGAGTGCATGAGTGCGCGAAGGAACGTTCCGGTCGTGATGACCACGGCTCGCGCCGAAAGCTCGCCGCCGTCGTGGAGAACCACGGACAGACGGGATTGCGCGCGATCGACCGATTTGACGGCGCCTTCGATGATCGTCAGATTCGGCTCAGCGGCGAGGATGCGCTGCACCGCCTGAGCATAGAGATCGCGGTCGCATTGAGCGCGAGGCCCCTGCACCGCGGGACCTTTCGAACGGTTGAGCACCTTGAACTGGATGCCGGCCCGATCGGTGGCCTCGCCCATCAGGCCGCCGAGCGCATCGATTTCCTTGACGAGATTTCCCTTCGCCAGTCCGCCGATGGCCGGATTGCACGACATGCGGCCGATGGCCTCGCGGAGCATCGTGACCATGGCCACGCGGGCGCCGCCGCGCGCGCAGACGCGCGCCGCTTCCGCACCGGCATGGCCGCCGCCGATCACGATCACATCGAAGGAATCCTGCATCGTTTCACGTGGAACACCACGCCGCCGTTCGCCATTCTGCGCCACACCCGTGCGAAGAATGACGCGCTTTGGCGCGCTCACTTTCCGATGCAGAATTTCGAGAAAATCTCGGCGAGGACGTCGTCGCGGGAAATGCCGCCGGTCAGACCGCGCAGCGCCATTGCCGCTGCATGGAGGTCGACGACGACGAGCTCTTCGTTCGCGCCGCTGTTGATGCTGTCGAGTGCGCGCTGCAGTGCGACCGCGCTCTCATTGACCGCCGCGAGCTGCCTCTCGTTCACGATCGTCGGCGATTGCTCCGGTGCCGCGAACTGTTCGCGGACCGCGAGGTCAAGCCGCCGCAGCAGGTCGGCCATGCCCTCTCCGGTGGTGGCGCTGATTGCCATCTCGCCCGGCGGCGGCGCGCCGAGATCGCGCTTCGTGTAGACCACCATCACCAACTGGTCTCTCATCGCCGCCAGCTCCGCGCGATCGGTCTCGTCCGCGCCGGCCGCCCCATCGATGAGATAGAGCACCAGGTCGGCATGGCGCGCGGCGTCGCGTGCCCGATGCACACCGATGCTCTCCACGGCGTCGACGCTCTCGCGCAGGCCGGCGGTATCGGCGAGCGTCACCGGCAATCCGCCGATCTCGATGGTCTCGCGCACGATGTCGCGCGTCGTTCCGGGAACGGCAGTGACGATGGCACGGTCGGATCCGACGAGCCGGTTGAGGAGCGTCGACTTGCCGGCATTGGGACGACCGAGAATCACGGCGCTGATGCCGGCGCGGGTGGCACGGCCGCGGCGGAACGTCGCGGCGATCGACTCCAGGTCGTCGAGCGCGCCCGAAACAAGCCGGCGCGCCTCGGCGGTCGTGATGAACTCGTAGCCCTCTTCCGAAAAGTCCAGCGCGGCCTCGAGTCGCGAGATCACATGCAACATGGCATCGCGGATCTCCGCGGCCGTCCTGCTCAGCAGGCCGTCGACGTTGTGCAGCGAGAGTCTCGCCTGCAGTGTCGTGCGAGCGTTCACGAGATCGGCGATCGACTCGGCCTGCACCAGATCGAGCTTCCCGTTGAGCACCGCCCGCTCGGTGAACTCGCCCGGCTCGGCCATGCGCGCTCCCAGCTCGATACAGGCGGCCATGACCTGCTGCACGATGAGTGGATTGCCATGCAATGTGAGCTCGACGAGATCGTTGCCGGTGAAGGACCGCGGCCCGGCGTAACGGACGATCACACAGTCGTCCACGACCGCGCCATTATAATGGAGTGACGTATGTGTGGCAGTACGCTCTTGCGGCAGCGAGCCGGCCAGGGTCCTGAGGATGGCTTCGCTTCGAGGCCCGTCCATGCGGACGATCGCCAGCGCGCTTCGCCCGAGGGGCGTTGCCGGCGCCACGATCGTCTCGACGGCGCTCACGGCTCGGACGGCGATGGTTCGGACGCGCGCAGCTTGATGGCTACGCGCTTGTAAAAGCCATCCCCGCGGGACTCGGTCGTGACCTGCGCGTCGTCCTGCAGGGCAAGATGGACGATGCGCCGCTCCACGGGACTCATCGCCGGCAGCAGCTCCTCACGGCCGTCGCGGCGCACACGCTCGGCGGTGGCGCGTGCCCGTTCACCAAGTTCTTCCAGGCGGCGTTCTTTGAACGATGCGCAGTCGAGCTCGATCTCCTTCTCGACCTTCCGCCCCACCAGCGCCTTGTTCGCCAGAACCTGCAACGCGTCCAGCAACTCCCCGTGCCGCTCCAGCACGCGCCGCGTATCGCCGCCATAGAGCTTGACGTGTATCTGCGCGTCGTTCTCCGTGGTGCGCAGATCGATCTCGAAGCCGCCGAGCCGGAGCACCTCTTCGCACCACCCCCGGGCCATGACCGCCGCTTCTGATTCCGGTCCCTGCGGCGGAGCCTCTTCGATCGTGAACTGCGGCTCCTCGTCGTCACGCTGACGCGAGCGAGGGCGCTCATCGCGCTCCCGGCCCCTCCCGCCGCGCTCACGGCGGCGACCGCCACCGGCGTCGCGACGGGTATGGCCGTCGCCACCACCGCCGCCACTTCGCTCCCGCCTGGGCGGAGCAGAACCGGACGGTTGACTCACCGCCGCGGCCGGAGGTGTCTCGGAAGCTCCGTCGTTGACTTCGGCTTCCACGACGACGCGCTTCATCCCGCCGAGGAATCCGCGCTTCTCCAACACCACGTGGTAGAGCAAACGATATCGCTCTACGCCGAGCGCCTCGGCGGCGCTCGTCAATGCCTCTTCGATGTTACGGCCTTCAAATCGCTGGGCCATGACGCCTCACATCACGCCGACTGCAACTCCGTCGGATGATCTTTCCACCATCTATTCATGATCCACTGCTGCGCGATCGTCAAGATGTTCTGCACGAGCCAGTAGAGCACGAGGCCGCTGGGCATGTCCTTGAAGATGAATCCGAAAACCAACGGCATGACCAGGAACATCTTCCGCTGCGACGCATCTCCCGTGGTCGGTGTGATCCAGGTCTGCACGAACATGGAGATCGTCATGAGAATCGGCGTCACGTAGTAGGGATCCTTCGCCGACAGATCGTGGATCCACCACATGAAGGGCGCGCCGCGGAGCTCGATGGCCTTGTAGAGAAGCCCGTAGAAGCCCCACAGGATGGGCAACTGCAGCAGGATGGGTACGCAACCACTCATCGGGTTGATGCCCTCCTGCTGGTAGAGCTTCATCATCTCCGCATTCATCTTGTTGCGTTGTTCAGGATCGCTCTTGGCCTTCTTGTAGCGATTCTTGATGGCTTCCGTCTTCGGCTGCACCTTCTGCATCTTCTTCATGGAAACGATGCTCTTGTGCTGCAGCGGATAGAGAACGACCTTGATGAGGATGGTCAGGACGATGATCGCCCAGCCGTAATTCTTCGTGGCCTGGTTGATCCAGACCAGGACGTCGAGCAGGAAGCGGGCGATGATGCCGAACGTTCCGAACTGCAGCGTGGAGGCCAGACCGTAGCGGTCGAGAAGCTTCGTCTCCTTCGGTCCGAAGAACGCGCTGCCGCTCACGACACCGTCCGCGGCTGCGTTCACACCGGCGAAAAGCTCCTTGCGCACTTCCTTCCCGGACTGAACGTCGACGCGACGGATCACGGAGCCATCCGCGTGTTTCGGTTTGACGACCGACAGGAAGTAGTTGTCCTCGATACCGACGAAGTCCACCGCGTTGTAGATGCGCAGGCGATCGCCCTTCTCCCGCGGCAGCACGTCGAGCTTGCCGTCCCGCTGGACGACACCGTTTCCGGTGATGACGATCCGGCTGTCGCGCTCATCCGGCGCCAGTACGCGCAGACCGGGGCCGAAGACGGTGCGATACGGGATCGCCGGCGTGACGGCGATGTTGAAGTCGAAGAGATACGGAGAATCGAAACGGAAGGTCTTCGTGGCGGTGACGCCATCCCCCGCGAACCGGTACTCGATCGAACGAATGGCAGAACCGTCCCTGACCACTTTCACGGCATAGAGCGAATTGTTCAGCCGGTCGGCGATCTCCCCGTTCTGCGCCTCGACCGCGAACGGAAAGTTCGTGCTCGCCGCCGGGCGCTCCTTCACCAGCTCGACCAGATCCAGACTCCCAAGGTCCTGCTGCTTGTACCGCTTGAGCTGGTACGAGATCAGTTGCGCACCGCGGTTGGAGAAGACGGCGATCAAGTCGGGCGTCTCGACCGTCGTGGTCTCCACCGACTCCGCGGAGACCGGCGTAACCGGCGTCGCGGCCGCGGCCGGCCGCGGCTGATCGCGCACGGCCGCCGGCTTCGAAGCGGCAACGCGGCTGCCCTGCGCGGATCGAACGTCCGGTGACCTTCCCGGGGTTCCGCTGGTCGCGGTTGCTGTGGTCGTGGCCGCTGTCGCGGTGGTCGTGGCTGTCGGTTTTGGTTTGGCGAGCTCGGGAAAGAGCCGCGGTGCCAGTGCGGCCCAGATCCAGAGAAACGCGACTGAAATCACAATCGCTACGAAAATTCGTTTTTCCATTTCAGGGAACCGGGTCCCAACCTCCCGGATTGAAGACGTGGCAACGCGACAGGCGGCGCACTCCCATCCAGCCGCCGCGCAGAAGACCGTACTTCTCGATCGCCTGCATCATATACATCGAGCAGGTCGGCTCGAAACGGCACATCGGCGGCAGAATCGGCGAGATGAATCGTTTGTAGAAGCGCAACAGCCACAGAACCAGCGTCCGCACGTCATCCCCGGCTCTGCCCGGCGACGCGCTCGAGGGCACGGCGCAGGTCGGCACTGTACTCGGCGAACGTGGCCGTGGCGGCACCGGGCTTCACGTTGACCACCAGGTCGAGCGCCCGAGCATCGATGTCGAGGGGATGGCGCTGGCGGCGATAGACCTCGCGGGTCCAGCGCTTCAGTTTGTTGCGCACGTTCGCCTTGCCGACCTTTCTGGTGGCGGTGATGCCGATGCGCGAATGCGTCAGCGCATTGGCAACGAAGAAGAGAACGGAGTAGCGCGAGAAGAGCTTGCGACCGGTTTCGTACACGTGAAGGAACTCGCCACGCTTCGCCAGCCTCGTGCTCCTGGGAAGCGTTTCGGACTCGGCACCGGGGTGCGGGTGGTCCACCGGCGTCGTTACGGCGCGGCTAAACCGCGAGGCGCTTCCGGCCCTTGCGGCGACGGCGCGACAGCACCGCCTGTCCGTCCTTCGTCCGCATGCGGACGAGGAAACCGTGAGTGCGCTTCCGGCGATGATTGTTTGGCTGAAAAGTACGCTTCATTGTCTAACCTTTTGAAAAGAAAGCGGTGAGTATAACGATCCGCCAAACGGCAGGCAAATGGGTGTTATTCCACTGCGCGCACAGTCTTCCCTGGCATCAGCGACGGGACCGAATCCCGCCACAAGGGCACCCTAGCACCGGACGCAAAGTGGTGCTAGTATCGCTCCCTTTTTCCACTTAGCGCTTTTCCACAACTGTGGAAAAGCTGTGGATTTTCAATAAGATAACTCGTCCTCCGGCATGAACATGTGGAAGCAAGTCCTCGCCCGCCTGGAGCAAAGCATTGAACGCACGGACTATGTTCAGTGGTTTGCCCCAACTCGCTTCGTAGCTCAAAAAGGCGAGACGGTGGATGTCAGCGTTCCCTCGCAGCGGTTCATCGACGAGATCCGGGAGCGTTACGGTCAGCAGATCCGCAACATCCTCGGCGAAATCTCACCGGAACGCATTCAGGTGCATTTCGTCATCGATCCGGACGCGGCCATTGACGATATCCCCCTGGCCACGGCTCCGACGCCTCGTGATGACCTGCCGGCCGCGGTGTTCAACCCCCGATACCGGTTCGAGACATTCGTCGTCGGCAAATCAAACGAGCTGGCCTGGTCTGCTTCGCGCTCGATTGCCGACAACCCCAGCGGATCCTTCAACCCCCTCTTCATTTACGGGGGAGCCGGGCTCGGCAAAACCCATCTCATTCAGGCCATCGGCCATCAGATCCGCGAAGCGAAGCCGTCGATGCGCGTGGTCTACATGTCGGCCGACTCCTTCGTCATCGAACTGATCGCATCGATCCGTTACGATCGGATGCAGTCGTTCCGCGACCGCTATCGCTCGGTGGACGCGCTGCTGCTGGACGACATTCAGTTCCTGGCCGGCAAGGAGCGAACCCAGGAAGAGTTCTTCCACACGTTCAACGCGCTCTACGAAGCGCAGAAGCAGATCGTGTTCACCTCCGACGCTCCGCCGAAGGACATTCCCACGCTCGAAGAACGACTGCGATCCCGATTCGAGTGGGGGCTGATCGCCGATATTCAGGCACCCGACCTGGAAACAAAGGTGGCCATCCTCCGCAAGAAGGCCGAAGAGAAACACTACGATGTGCCGCACGAGGTGGCACTGTTCATCGCCGAACGCGTCCGGTCGAACATCCGCGAGCTGGAAGGACACCTGAATCGCGTGGCCGCCTTCGCATCACTCACCGGCAACCAGATCACCATCGATCTGGCACGCGAGGCCCTCAAAGACCTGCTGGCCAAGGACAACAAACCCATCACCCCGCAGGACATCATGAAGGTCGTGGCCGCGCACTACGGGCTGAAGGTGGCCGACGTCAAATCGAAGTCCAACGCCCGGACCATCGCCTTCCCGCGCCAGGTGGCGATGTATCTCTGCAAGGAGCTCACGGACCTCTCCTATCCGGAGATCGGCCGTCTCTTCAACGACAAACATCACTCCACGGTCATGTACTCGGTCGACAAGATCGAACAGCTCAAAGCCGATGATTCCGATCTCGAACGAACGCTGGAGATGCTGGCGAAGCAGTTTCGTTGATCGTCCGGCCTCTGCGATTCGTGATTCCACAGAACGGGTGAAGAACGAATCTCCAATCTCGAATCTCCGGCTGTGAATCCGCGCCGGAAAAGCTGCGGAAGAAAGAGCCCGCCGAGTTTGACTGCTGCCTGATTGCGGAAAACTCAGATGTTCTCCGTCGCTTTTCCGCACGAAAACTCGCAGGTTCGGGTGGTGTAGAGTTGCTATACTTTCGAAACAGTTGCAGCGCGTCCAGAGATTTTCCGCACGGACCTACTGCCATTACCACTAAGTAAGAAAGATCCTGTATGAAGGAAGAGCCATGGAGCTGACGGTCGCAAAAGCGGATCTTCAAAAAGAGCTGCAGCTGTGCCAGGGGGTCGTCGAAAAGCGATCGACGATTCCAATTCTGTCCAACGTTCTGCTCAAGGCCGCGGACGGAAGACTGCAAATTGCCGCCACGGACCTCGACGTCACCATTCTCAGCTCGACGGCCGCCCGGGTGACCACTCCCGGCGGTGTGACCATCGAGGCCAAGAGGCTCTTCGATGTCGTGCGCTCCCTGCCGGAGGACGACGTGCATATGAACCTGCAGGAAAACAACTCCACGCTCCTGGAGTCGGGTACGGCGAAGTTCCGCCTCCTCGGGCTGCCAGCCGAGGATTATCCGACGCTGCCGACGGTGAACGTGGACGACGCTTATGCGATCCCGCTCGACGAGCTCAAGACCATGGTCGGGAAGGTGAAGTTCGCGATCACGCACGAGGAGACGCGCTTCCAGCTCAACGGAGCGCTTCTGAAGATTCAGCCGGCCAAGATGGAGATGGTGGCCACCGACGGTCACCGCATGGCCCTCATCAATTTTCCGAAGGGTGGCAACGGCAAAGGCCGCAAGGCCGGCGATCTGACGATTCTGATTCCGCGCAAGGCACTCGACGAGATCCTGCGGCTGGAAGCGGGAGAAGAGGGCACGGTGAAATTCGGAGTCTCTGAGAACCAGCTGTTCTTCGACGCCGGCGACCGCCGCCTGATGGCACGGATGATCGACGTGAACTTTCCGAATTACATGGAAGTCATTTCACGTGACAACGACCGCCACGTCATGGTCGACCGCGAGCGCCTGCTCTCCACCATCCGCCGCATCTCGCTCGTGGCCAACGAGCGCACGCGCGCGGTGCGTTTCGATTTTGCACCAGGCAAGCTTACCGTCTCGTCCACGAACCCCGAGCTCGGCGACGCCCGCGAGACCGTTCCCATCGACTACGCGGGCAATCCGTTCCACGTCGGACTGAACGCCGCGTACGTGACCGATTTCCTGAGCGCGGTCGACACCGCCAGCGTGTCGCTCGATCTGAAGGACGAGAACAGCCAGTGCATCGGCCGTCCGGCGAACACGGCCGACGACCTGCCCTACGACTATCTCTACGTCGTCATGCCCATGCGGCTGGCCTGAGACTCCTCCCGAGCGAAGTTGAGGATCATGGGGAGCCGCCGCATCGCCGCGGGATGAATCGATGCTGCTCGAGCAGGTAACCGCCGAGAATTTCCGCAACCTGGCAACGTCTCCGGTCGACTTTCACGAGAGCGTAAACATCATCGTCGGGCGCAACGGCCAGGGGAAAACGAACCTGATCGAGGCCATCTACTTCGTGGCCACGACGAAGTCCTTTCGCACCACACGCGTTTCCAGCCTGTTCCGGTTCGGAGCACCCAACATGTTCGTTGCCGGCAACGTTCATCGCGACGGCGTGAGACGAACGATCTCCGCCGGCTTCGAGGCCGGGGAGTCGCGGCGGCGGGTGCTGATGATCCAGGGTGAGCGGGTGACGCTGCCGGTGTATCTGCGGGCGCTCACGGTGTTCGCCTATTCCTCCGCACGCCTGGACATCGTGCGAGGTGCGCCGGAAGAGAAGCGGCGGTTTCTCGATCGTGGGATCGCCAGCATCGACCCGGGCTATGTCGAGGACCTCTCGCGCTACGCGCGTGTGCTGCGGCAGCGCAACGCGCTCCTGCACGCGGGATCGACCGCCTCGCTCGATGCCTGGGACGAGGAGTTCGTGACCGCGGGGGCGATCGTCCAGAAAGCCCGCGAAGCCTACGCGCGCGAAGTCGCAGCCTCGCTGGGCGGTGTGATCGCCGCGCACGGCTACCACGTCGGCGAAGTGGAGTTGTCGTACAAGCCGAGCGTTCCCGACCCCCGCGGCCGCAGACACGAGCTGCGGTCCCGCATGTCGCTGTCCGGCCCCCAGCGCGATGTCATTGAGTTTCTCGTGGACGGAAGGCCGGCTGCGGATGTGCTCTCCGGTGGTGAGCTGAAGACGATCGTGCTGTTCCTCAAGTTCGCGAAGCTGGAGATCTTCCGGCGCCGATTCGACGAGCCGCCGCTGTTTCTTCTCGACGACATCGATGCCGAGCTCGACCTCGAGATTCTGGAGCGTTTGCTGGTGAAATTGCCCGCCGCGACCCAGGTTTTTGCGACCTCGGCGAAGGAGGCGTTTCTGCAGTCCCTGGAGGCGGGACCTCACCGGCGCTTATTCATTGAAAACGGAAGAGTTACCAGCTCCAGAGATTTCGCATGAAAACGCAATAATGCGGTACAATTTGTCGTTAGATCGGACAGTGAAAACTCCTCGATTTTCGGCCGCCGCGACGGCGCCCGCTCACCCGCAGAAATCGCCAAAAAAATAGTCCCTGAAAGCGAGCCTCATTGGCAGCAGAGCACTACACAGCAGAAGACATCAAAGTCCTCAAAGGACTCGACGCGGTGCGCAAGCGCCCGGGCATGTACATCGGCGACACCGATGACATCACCGGTCTCCACCACATGGTTTACGAGGTCGTCGACAACGCCATCGACGAGGCGCTGGCCGGCTACGCTGACCGTGTAAGCGTGACCATGCATCCCGACAATTCCGTGACCGTGGAAGACAACGGCCGCGGCATCCCCGTCGACATGCACAAGGAAGAAGGACGCTCGGCGGCGGAAGTCATCATGACCGAGTTGCACGCCGGCGGAAAGTTCGACAACAACTCGTACAAAGTGTCGGGCGGTCTGCACGGTGTGGGCGTCTCGGTCGTCAACTTCCTCTCCGCCTGGCTCGAGCTGGAGATCCATCGCGACGGATTCGTGTGGCGCCAGCGCTACGAGCGCGGCGTTCCCGTCGCGCCCGTGGAGAAGGGTGAGAAGACGACGAAACGCGGGACGCAGGTCACGTTCCGGGCCGACTCGGAGATCTTCTCCGTCACCGAGATGAACTACGAGACGCTCTCGCAGCGCCTGCGCGAGCTGTCCTTCCTTAACTCCGGCGTGCACATCGAGATCCGGGACACGCGCTCGGAGCCCGAGAAGCGCCACGAGTTCCGCTACGAGGGCGGCATCGTCTCGTTCGTCAAGGACCTCAACAAGAACAAGACGCAGCTCCACGATGAGCCGATCTTCATCCGCGACGAGAAAGACGGCGAAGCGATCGAGATCGCCATGCAGTGGAACGACGGCTACGCCGAGAACATCTACACGTTCACGAACACGATCAAGAACACGGACGGCGGCACGCACCTGGTCGGGTTCAAGGCCGCCATGACGCGCACGATCACGAAGTACGCGACCGCGCAGGGCATCCTCGAGAAGGCCAAGTTGTCTCTGGAAGGCGACGATATCCGCGAAGGGCTCACCGCCGTCATCTCTGTCAAGATCCGAGACCCCAAGTTCTCGTCGCAGACGAAGGAGAAGCTCGTCTCCTCCCACGTGAAGACGTGGGTGGAGCAGCTCGTCAACGAGCGTCTCGGCGAGTATTTCGAAGAGAACCCGAAAGAAGGACGGCGCATCGTCGACAAGATCATCGACGCCGCCCGGGCCCGTGAAGCGGCGCGCAAGGCGCGTGAGCTGACCCGGCGCAAGGGCGCGCTCGATTCCGGCTCACTGCCGGGAAAGCTGGCCGACTGCCAGGAGCGCGATCCGAAGTGGGCCGAGATCTTCTTCGTCGAAGGCGATTCGGCCGGCGGCTCCGCCAAGCAGGGCCGCGATCGCCGCTTCCAGGCGGTGCTTCCCCTGAAAGGGAAGATTCTCAACGTCGAGAAGGCACGCCTCGACAAGATGCTGTCGTCCGATGAGATCCGGCTGATGATCACGGCCCTGGGCACCGGTATCGGCGCCGGGGACTTCGATGCCACCAGGCTCCGCTATCACAAGATCATCATCATGACGGACGCCGACGTCGATGGATCGCACATCCGCACGCTGATCCTGACGTTCTTCTACCGGCACATGCAGGATGTGATTCAGCGTGGGCATCTCTTCATCGCCCAGCCGCCGCTCTTCAAGGTGACGCAGGGAAAGAAAGACACGTATCTCAAGGACGAAGCGGAGAAATCGCGCTTCCTGCTCAATCGCATCGCCGAGTCGGTCGAGATCACTCCGGATGGCGGGCTGGCCATTCGCGGCGAGCCTCTCATGAGCATGCTGCAGCGGATGGACGAGTACCGGAGCCATACACGCAAGCTGCAGTCGGCGGGCATGCCGCGCGCGGCGGTCGACGCCCTGCTTGCGAACGGCTTCTCCGATCGCACTGCGCTGGCCGACTCCGATCGCATGCGCTCGCTCGAGACGTCACTCGTTGCTGCCGGCTTCGAGCACGTGCGGCAGATGACCGACGAGGTCACGGAAACGCCGATGGTCCAGTTCAACGTCGGCGGGAACGGCACCGGCAAACGGGCCACCATCAACAACGAGTTCCTCTCCAGCTACGAGTTCCGGCAGACCGCGAAAGCGTACGAGGCGCTGTCCGCGTTCGGTCTGGCGCCGTACACGGTCCGGCACGGCGAGGAAGTCACGACCTATCGCAATACCGACGATCTTCTCGATGAGATCTTCAAGCTCGCCGAGAAGGGTCTGTCCATCCAGCGCTACAAAGGTCTCGGCGAAATGAACCCCGACCAACTCTGGGAGACCACGATGGATCCACAGACGCGGCGCCTGCTCCGGGTCACGATCGAGGACGGCGTGGCCGCCGATTCGATCTTCACGATCCTGATGGGCGATCAGGTCGAACCGCGGCGTGAATTCATTCAGGACAACGCCCTCAACGTCAAGAATCTGGATATCTGACGGAAGGGTCATCCCGACCGTTTCCCACCATGGCTGATTTCGATTACACAACCGGCAACGACCAGCAGGTACCCGTCAACATCGAAGACGAGATGCGCAAGTCGTATCTCGACTATGCGATGTCGGTCATCATCGGCCGCGCGCTTCCCGATGTCCGCGACGGACTCAAGCCCGTGCACCGCCGCATCCTCTACGGGATGTACGAGCAGGGGAACACGGCCGGCAAGGCCTACAAGAAATCCGCCCGTATCGTCGGCGACGTCATGGGCAAGTTCCACCCCCACGGCGACACAGCCATCTACGACACGGTCGTGCGCATGGCCCAGGACTTCTCGATGCGTTACGAGCTCGTCGACGGCCAGGGCAACTTCGGCTCGCTCGACGGAGACAACGCGGCCGCTATGCGCTACACCGAAGTGCGCCTGACGCGCCTGGCCGAGGAGCTGCTGCGCGACGATATCGATAAGGAGACGGTGGACTGGGTCCCGAATTACGACGGCTCGATCCCCGAGCCTACGGTCCTCCCCGCGAAGTACCCGAACCTGCTCGTCAACGGCTCGTCCGGCATCGCTGTCGGCATGGCCACCAACATCCCCCCGCACAACCTCGGCGAAGTCATCGATGCCTGTCTGATGACCATCGAGAACCCGAAGGCGACGTGGAAAGAGCTGATGACGGTCCTTCCCGGGCCCGACTTTCCGACCGGTGGCTTCATCCACGGCCTGGAGGGAATCCGCGCGGCGTACGAGACCGGTCGCGGCATCGTGCAGGTGCGTGCGCGTGCGGTGATCGAGACGACGAAGAAGGGCGACAAGCAGCAGATCGTCGTCACCGAGATCCCGTACATGACGAACAAGGCGCGCCTGATCGAGAAGATCGCCGACCTCGTTCGCGAGAAGCGCCTCGACGGTATTTCCGATCTTCGCGACGAATCGAACCGCGAGGGCATCCGCATCGTCATCGAGCTGAAGAAGGGCGAGATCCCTGAGATCGTGCTGAACAATCTCTACAGCGCGACGCAGATGCAGACGACGTTCGGCATCATCTTCCTGGCCATCGTCAACAACAAGCCGGAGGTGATGAACCTCCCCACGATCATCGGTCACTTCATCGAGCACCGCAAAGAGATCGTGGTCCGCCGCACGCGCTTCGAGCTGCGCAAGGCGGAAGACCGCGCCCACATCCTGGAAGGTCTCGTCAAAGCGCTGGACATCCTCGACGAGCTGATCACGTTCATCCGCGCCAGCCGCGGACCGGCCGAGGCAAAGAGCGGTCTCATCGAGCGCTGGGAGTTCAGCGAGCTCCAGGCCCAGGCCATCCTGGGCATGCGCCTGCAACAGCTCACCGGCCTGGAACGCGAGAAGATCGTCAACGAGTACAACGAGCTCGTCGAGACCATCCGCCGCCTGCGCGAGATCCTCGGCAGCGAGCGGCTGGTGCTCGAGATCATCGGAACTGAACTGCGCGAGATCAGGGAGAAATACGGCGACGCCCGCCGCACCGAGATCATCGCCCACTCGAACGAGATCTCCATCGAGGACATGATCGCCGACGAGCCCATGGTCATCACCGTGTCGCGCGGCGGTTACATCAAGCGCTCGGCCCTGTCGATGTATCGCGCACAGCGCCGCGGCGGCAAGGGCCGCATCGGCATGCAGACGAAGGAAGAGGACATCGTCGAGCACCTCTTCGTGGCCTCGACCCATGCCTACACGCTCGTCTTCACGGACAAGGGACGCCTGTACTGGCTCAAGGTGCACGCCATCCCGGAAGTGGGATCGAACGCCCGCGGCAAGGCCATCGTCAACCTGCTCAACCTCGAGCAGGGAGAAAACGTCCGTGCGCTGCTGACCACCCGCGACTTCAGCGAAGGCAAATACGTGGTCATGGCCACACGCGGCGGCAAGATCAAGAAGACCGAGTTCAGCGCGTTCTCGAACGTGCGCAACACCGGCATCATCGCCATCGACATTCTCGAAGGCGACGACCTCTACGGCGTGGCGCTGTCCGACGGGAGCTCGGAGATCTTCATCGGTACGCACGACGGTCGCGCTATCCGCTTCAGCGAAGAGCAGGTCCGTCCCATGGGCCGCGGCGCCGCCGGCGTCAAAGGCATCACCCTTCGACCGGGCGACCGGGTCGTGGAGATGGACGTCCTGCCGCTCGGAAACACGCCGGTCAGTTCGAGCTCCGAGGAGGGCCAGGACCCGGGCCGGGAGGAAGTGGAGAGCGATTCGGAATCCGAGTCGGATGCCGAGATCCTGGCCACAGACGACCGCGGCTACATCCTCACGGTCACGGAGAAGGGATTCGGCAAGCGCTCACCCGTTTCGTCGTACCGTCTGACCGGCCGCGGGGCCATGGGTGTCATCAACATCAAGACCACGGACAAGAACGGCAAGGTTGCCGGGATCGCTCACGTGAGCGACGATGATCAGGTGCTCATCATCAGCGAGCAGGGCATGATCATCCGTTTCCCGGTTGGCGGAGTGCGCTCGATGGGCAGGAACACGCAGGGCGTGCGCCTGATCAACATCGACGAGGGAGATCGTGTCGTCGCCACCATGAAGCTCGTCGACAAGGAACAGTCCGAAGAAGAATTGACCACCGACGACGGCGGCGAATCGCCGGAGCCGGAAACGCCACAGGACGATACGGTCCACTGACGGCAGCGGAGGGGGCAGCATGGTGAAGCTATCGCGGGAACGCGTCGAGAGCCTCGCGCGCGATCTTGTCGACGCCATGTCGCGCTCGCGCGCGGTCATGTTCCTCAAGGATCGCGACGCCGTGCGTCAGGCCGTCGCCCATGCGCTCGCCGACGAGCTGCGGCGCGACGAAGAGCGCGAGGACACGGTCCGCAAACGGATCGCCGCCATGCGCAAAGCGCCGCCGCGGGGCTCGGCCGAGTGGGAGCAGCTCTTCCGGTCGCTGATGAACGAAGAGTACGTGCGCGACAGCGAGTCGTAGCGTCCTACGACGTCGGCTCTTCCGCCGCCGCCGCCGCGGCAGCGGGCTGACGACCCGTCAGGGTGTCGTCCTCGGTATGGATCATCTCGCGCCAGCGCTGTGCCTTCATCTGCTCGAAGATGCCGCCGGCGTGGCCGGCCGGAATCCAGCTGTTGCCGCCGCATTTCGGGCAGCGGCCGCGGAAGGCGATGTTCTTGCCGCAGTCCGGACAGATGATGACGAGAGAGTGCGAGAGCTCGAATTTCTGCTCTCCCTCCGCGTCAAGACTGTTCAAGAACGAAGCTAGGCTGGTAAAGGTCTCTTCCCCGGGCATTCACTGCTCCGACCGCTGCGAAGTGCACACGGTATGCCGTTTCGACCGTCCCCTCAGATTCTCATCACGTCAAACTGCTCGTGATGCAGGGAGTCATCGGGCTTGAACACGAGGTGGATTCCGAGGTTCCGTTCCACCTCCTCGAAGATGGGGTCGCCGGTGTGCAGGGTTCCGTAGACCACTGGATTCACACGCACGATCACGTCCTGTCCTTCGTGCAGATCGCGCGACTTCATCAGCTCGCGCCAGATCTCCAGGGCGATGGTCATGTTCGACTTGATGCGCCCGCTGCCGCCGCAGTAGGGGCAGGCCTGGGTCAGCGATCGCTCCAGGCTCTGGCGCACCCGCTTGCGGGTCATTTCGATCAGGCCGAATTCCGAGATCTGCAGGATCTTCGTCTTCGAGCGATCCTTCCGGATTTCCTCCTCGAGCGTGGCGAAGAGCTGGGCCCGATTCGATGGCTCTTCCATGTCGATGAAGTCGAGCACGATGATGCCGCCCAGGTCGCGCAGGCGGATCTGGCGGACGATCTCCCTGGCCGCCTCGACGTTCGTCCGGAACACCGTCTCTTCCAGATTCTTCTTCCCGACGTACTTCCCGGTGTTCACGTCGATGGCCACCAGCGCCTCGGTCTGATTGATAACGATGTAGCCGCCCGATTTGAGCCAGACCTTCGACTTGAGAGCCTTGCCGATCTCCGGTTCGATCCCGAACTCGTCGAAGATCGGCTCGTCGCGGCGATAGAGGCGGACGCGCGACACCAGTTGCGGCTGAATCTGATCGAGAAACTCGACGATGCGCTGGTACTCCTCGACCGAGTCGATCCAGACGCTCTTGAACTCCGCCGAGAGAACGTCCCGGATGGTGCGCAGGATCAGATCGAGGTCGTGGTGAATCGCCGTCGGCGCCGAAGCCTTCTCGGCGCGTCTGCGGATCTGTTCCCAGAGGTCGGTGAGGTACTTGAGATCCGCGCGGAACTCATCTTCGCCACGCTGTTCGCCAGCCGTGCGGACGATGAATCCGCCGGTGCCCTGCGGCCGGATGCGCTCGAGAATGTCCTTGAGCCGCACCCGTTCGGCTTCGTCCTCGATCCTTCGTGACACGCCGATGTGGTTGACCGTCGGCATGTACACGAGAAAGCGCCCCGGCAGCGTGACGTGGCTGGTGATGCGCGCGCCCTTGCCGGCGATCGTGTCCTTCGACACCTGGACCACGATCTCCTGCCCTTCACGCAGGAGATCCGAGATCGAGGCCTCGGGGCGCTGATTCACCTCGTCGAGCGCGGGGAGCGCGTCGGTGGCGTCGGTCTCCAGCTCCTCGAGATCTTCAAGGACGTCGGAGACGTAGAGGAACGCGTCACGCTCCAGACCGAGCTCGACGAAGGCGGACTGCATGCCTGGGAGGACCTTGGTGACGCGCCCTTTGTAGATGTTGCCGACCACGGTGCGATGCCGCGTGCGCTCGATCCAGAGCTCGACGACCTGGCCCTCGTCGAGAACTGCGATCCGCGACTCGTGCCGGGTCGCATTGATCACAATCTCCCGCGACATGCCGCCGGATTGTAGACTGCGCCCGTATGCCCACCACGATCTATTTCTCCGGCTCCATCAGCGGCGGACGTGAGGACGTCGAGACGTACCGGACGTTCGTCGCGGCGCTCGAGCGCGCCGGCCATCGCGTGCTTGCGGGCATGGTGACGGCGCAGCACGTCGGCGCGGAAGGGGAGTCGCTCAGCGCGCATGAGATCTTCGACCGCGATCTGGGCTGGATCGAGGAAGTGGCGCGGGAGGGCGGGCTGCTGGTGGCGGAGGTGTCGCGGCCATCGATCGGTGTGGGCTACGAGATCGCCGCGGCGCGGTACCGATTCGGCACGCCGGTGATCTGTCTCTACCGCCCGGCGTTCACATGGCGCTGCAGCGGAATGATCGCCGGCGACCGCGGGATCGACGTGATCGAATACACCGACGCCACGGTACCGGCAGCCATCGAAACGCTGCTCGAAATGATCGCGAATAAAGGGCCCGCACGCTCGGTTTGAAGCGCTTGCCTGCCTTGACGGCGCGATAGCCCTGCTGCTACGTTGCGCTGCCTTTTGCGGCGTAGTCGTGTTCCGGCATAGCTCAGTTGGTAGAGCAGCGGACTGTTAATCCGCGGGTCGTAGGTTCGAGTCCTACTGCCGGAGCCATTTGCGCTGAACCATTTGCGGCTACCACGCGGGCAGCCGCTCGCTTTTGCGCACCGGGACTGTTTCTGGCGTGGCTCGTCGCCTTCATGCAGCACGGCTATTACTTCGAGATCATGCTGCCGGGCGCGATCGTCGGGTGGGCCACGCAGCGTTACGGCCGGGCGCCCAAAACCGCCGTGCCAGCGCGATGATCCTCAATCGTGCAAAATAGGGCTTGCGAAATTTTTCCAGCGAGGGCTGGCTTGGAATCGCTAAAGAGGGTGCCCCATTCTCACGGTCGACCAATTACCCGATAGTCGTCGGTCCATTCTCACGACGCTCAAACAGCGAGGCGCCGCGACGATCGCGCAACTCGCGGACGAACTGGGGCTGACGGGCGAAGCCGTCCGTCAGCAACTCCTGCAACTTCATCGCGACGGATGGGTCGAAGCGCGCATCGAGCGGAGCGACGAGCGGTCGCGCACGGGACGTCCGGCAACAATCTACCGGCTGAGCGAGGCCGGTGACCATCTTTTCCCGAAGCGGTACGACACCTTCACCGTCTCGATGATCGATGCCGTGGCCGAGGAGATCGGCGGCGATGCCCTCAATCGCGTGCTGTCGCGTCTGACCGATGATCGCGTCGCGGCCATGGGCAAGAGCATGCGCGGACTCACGCTCGCGCAGAAGGTGGCGGCTCTCAAGAACTGGTATCTCGATGACGACGCCTTCATGGAGATCGAGACCACCAACGGCTCATACCGATTGAAGGAACGGAACTGCCCGTATCTCAACACCGCCATGCGCCGCCCGGTCCTCTGCAGCGTTTCCGTCAACGCCATGACCCTGCTCCTGGGCTACCGCGTCGTGCGCGACGAGAAGTTCCAGAACGGCGACGGTCGATGCGTGTTCCGCGTGCTCGAGGATCAACCGATCGATCCGGAGACATGGCAGTTCCAGCTGGAACCCGGCGTGTAGGTGCCCGCTACCTTCGCTTCACATAGACCGTCTTGATGTTCACGAACTCACGGATGCCGAACGCGGAGAGCTCGCGGCCGAAGCCGGAATGCTTGACACCGCCGAAGGGAAGACGTGGATCCGACGCCACCATGGCGTTGACGAACACCTGCCCCGCTTCGATGGCATCGATGAAGCGCTTCTCCTCATCGCGATCGTTCGTCCAGACGCTGGCGCCGAGACCGAACGTCGTACTGTTGGCGACTCTCACCGCCTCATCGAAGTCGCGCACGCGGAAGATCGACGCCACCGGGCCGAAGGTCTCCTCCATGTTCACGGGTGCATGCGCAGGGATGTCCCGCAGCACGGTCGGCTCGTAGAAGTTGCCCTTCTTTCCGGATCGCTTCCCGCCCGTGAGCAGCGTCGCTCCCGCCTTCACGCTGGCATTGACCTGCTTCTCGATGTCGTCGACGATCTGCGGCGTGGCCAGGGGGCCGATGTCGGTGGACTCGTCGAGCGGATCGCCGACCTTCAGCGCCTTCATTTCAGCGACAAATATAGACTCAAATTGATCGGCAATATTCTCATGCACGATAAACCGCTTGGCGGCAATGCATGATTGGCCGTTGTTGACGACGCGGGCCTTCACCGCCGTCGACGCTGCCACTTTGATGTCGGCCGAGGGCATGACGATGAAGGGATCGCTGCCGCCGAGCTCCAGGACCGTTTTCTTGATGTGCTTTCCGGCGTTCGCGGCCACGCTGGCTCCGGCTGCCTCGCTGCCGGTAAGCGTGGCGGCCTTTACGCGCTCGTCGTCGAGCACACGCGCGACCTGGTCCGAGGTGATGAGCAAAGTCTGAAACTCGTCGTGATCGAATCCCGCTTCGCGAAGGATGGCCTCGATGGCCAGCGCGGACTGCGGAACGTTCGAGGCGTGCTTGAGCAGGCCGACGTTGCCGGCCATCAGCGCCGGCGCCGCGAAACGGAAGACCTGCCAGAACGGGAAGTTCCACGGCATCACGGCCAGGACCGGACCGAGGGGCTCGAAGCGGACGAAACTCTCGTCGGCGTCGGTCTCGATATGCTCGTCGGCGAGTTGGCGGGCGCCGTTCTCGACGTAGTAGCGGCAGGCCAGCGCGCATTTCTTCGCCTCGGCGACGGCGGCCATAATCGGCTTGCCCATCTCCAGCGTCATCGTCCGTCCGTGCTTCGCGGCGTCACGCTCGAGAATCTCGGCCGCACGCTGCAGGCGCCTGGCCCGTTCGGCGAACGAGCGTCCCCGGTTTACCCGGAATGCGTCCACGGCGCACCCAATCCTGCGCTCGATTTCACACTCACTCAGCGCCGCAAACGATCTGATCGTTTCGCCCGTTGCGGGATTGATCGATGCGATACCCATGACAGCACCGCATGATATCCTCCGCTCACTCATCCACACCTTGCCTTGTTTCAACCAGACTTAACATCGAAGGAGCCTTATGTTCGAAGCCATCACTAATCGGCTTGCGGTCGTCGTGTCTCTGCTGGTCCTTGTCCTGGCGCCGGGAACCCTCTTCGCGCAGAGCAGCAACGGCTCGATCGCCGGCACGATCACCGATCAGACCGGTGCAACGTTGCCCGGCGTGACCGTCTCAGCGACGAATGTCTCGACGGGTGCCGAGCGCAATGCAGTCAGCAACTCGACCGGTCACTACGAGATCGGTCTTCTGCCGCCTGGAGCGTACAAGGTCAAGGTGGAGCTTTCCGGCTTTCAGCCGATGCAGCGCGACCGGGTGGTCGTGAACGTCGGCACCGTGGCTACGCTCGACGTGAAACTCAAGACCGGTGTCGCCGAGACCGTGACCGTCACGGCAGCGGCGCCCGTCGTGGAGACCACGAAGTCGGAGGTCAGCTCGGTCGTCAACGAGAAAGCGATCGAGAATCTCCCGACCAACGGCCGCAACTTCATCGACTTCGTCCTGACCACCCCCGGCGTCGTTCGCGACACCCGGCTGGGCGACATCAGCTTCGCCGGCCAGCGCGGCACGCTCAACTCGATGGTCGTCGACGGCGCGAACAACGACAACACGTTCTTCGGCCAGACGGTGGGCCGCACCGGCTCCGGCCGCGCGCCGTATCAGTTCTCGCAGGACGCGGTCAAAGAGTTCCAGGTGAACTCGAATGCCTACTCGGCCGAGTACGGGCGAGCGGGCGCGGCGGTGATCAACGTCGTAACGAAGTCGGGCACGAACGATTTTCACGGCTCGCTCTTCGACTTCTATCGTGACAAGAATCTCAACGCCAACGACTACATCAACCAGATCAACAACCGGGCCAAGAGCCCGTATCACTACGATCAGTACGGCGCCAGCGTCGGCGGCCCGCTCGTCCACGACAAGCACTTCTTCTTCGCGAACTGGGATCGCCAGCGCAACTCCACGCCCAACCTGGTGGTGCTCGGCCAGGGCCGCGTGACGTTCCCGACCGACGCCGACACCCAGCGCGGTCTGTCGCTGCTCCAGCCGCTGGCCGGAAGCTACAGCCGGCAGCAAAACCAGGACGTCTATCTGTTGAAGACGGACTCGGAGCTTCCGGCCAGTACGCATCTCTCGCTCCGCTACAACAAGCAGACGTTCAACGGCATCAACTACGAGAACGGCGGGATCTTCAACTCCTCGCAGCACACAGGCAACTCCAACGTGTTCACCGACTCACTGTCCGGCGTGTTCACGTCGACGACGGGCTCTTCGTTCTTCAACGAGGTGCGCGCCCAGTACCTCAAGGACCGCGAGCCGGGCGAAGCCAACAGCAGCTCACCGGAAGCGCAGATCCTGCAGGGCGGTGTGAACGTTCTCACCATCGGCCGGAACTCGTTCTCCCCACGCGAGACCACCATCAAGCGCTCGCAGCTCGCCGATACCGCCACCTACGTGTTCACGAATCACACGTTCAAGGGCGGTTTCGACTACAGCCACGACAACATCTTCAATTACTTCCCAGGGAACTTCTTCGGCGTCTACCGCTTCAACAGCGTCGCCGATTTCGCGAACGGCAAGGCCGTTTCCTTCAGCCAGGCCTTCCCCGGCCCCGGCACGACCGGACCGACCACGCATCCAAACCTGAATGAGTACGGTCTGTTCGTCCAGGACGAATGGCGCGTCATGCCCTCGCTCACCGCCAACCTCGGGCTGCGCTGGGACGAGCAGCGCATGGCCCAGCCTTCGGTCCTCAATCCCGATCCGCAGCTCCAGGCCGCCGGCTACTTCACGAACCACATTCCCGTCGACTCGAACAACATCGGCCCCCGTCTGGGTATCGCCTGGACGCCGGGCAACAGCAACCGTACCGTCGTCCGCGCCGGATACGGGATCTTCTACGGCCGTACGCCGTCGATCATGATCGGCACCGCGCACTCGAACAACGGCATCAACGTGCAGACGATCACGTTCACCGGCACGCAGATTCCGGTCTATCCGAACATATACGACGGCGTTCCTGCCGGTACGAAGGCGAATCCGATCACCATCTTCGTGTTCGATCCGAACTTCCAGAACCCGAAGGTGCAACAGTCCAGCGTGGGCGTCGAGCAGCAGGTGGGCAGCGACTTTTCGGTCGGCGTCACCTATCAGTACGTCAAGGGTGACGATCTGCAGCGCTCGCGCGACATCAACGAAGCCACGCCGACGACCATCAACGCCACCATCGCCGGCAGCGGAACGGCCTCGTTCACGAAATACACGACGCGGCCGTTCTCGAGCTTCGCGCGCGTGATCGCGTTCGAGAGCTCGGCTTCATCCAAATACAACGGCCTGACGCTCGATCTGCAGCGGCGTTTCGCGAACAACTGGCAGGGCCGCGTTGCCTGGACGCACTCCATGGTCAAGGACAACAAGCCCGACGCCACCGCGGTCGTTCCCTTCTCCTCGGGTGACGACGCGAAGTACGTGAGCGATCCGCTGAACATCAACCGCGACTGGGCCTACGGCGACACTGACGTCCGCGACCGTCTCGTACTCAGCGGCGTGTGGTCACTCGATAACTACGCGCAGGGTCTGACGGGCGCCGCGCATGCGCTGGCCTCGGGATGGACGCTCAGCGGAATCCTGAGCTACCAGACCGGCCAGCCGTATTCGGCAAAGGTGAACTCCGACCTCAACGGCGATCAGAACTCGGCGAACGATCTGGCTCCCGGCACGACGCGCAATCAGTTCCGGCTGCCGTCGCAGCTCGATCTCAGCCCGCGCATCACGCGCGACATCAACGTCATCCACGGCGCGCGCGTGCAGTTGATCGCCGAGGCCTTCAACGTGCTGAACCGCCACAACGTGAGCGCGGTGAACACGACGAAGTACTCGTACAGCGCCGCCACGACCACGCTGACGCCCAACCCGACGTTCGGGACTCCCACCGCGACGGCCGGACAGCGCATCATCCAGCTTGCGGCGAAAGTGACGTTCTAAAGCACACTCGAAGAGGTCTCAAAGGAGCGCCGCCGGGAAACCGGCGGCGTTTTCACTTGAGGCCGGCCCTTGCGGGCCAGGGTTACAGCACGTAGCGCGAGAGGTCTTCGTTCTTCACGATGTCCGCGAGTACGCGCCGCACGTACGGAGCGTCGATGGTCACCGCCACGCCGTGCATCTCGCTCGCTTCGAACGAGACCTCGTCGAGAAGCCGCTCCAGGATCGTGTGCAGCCGCCGCGCACCGATGTTCTCAGTCTTCTCGTTGACGAGCGTGGCGTAGCGCGCGATCTCGGCCAGGGCGTCGCTGCCGAAGTGCAGCGTCACACCTTCGGTCTCGAGCAGCTTCACGTACTGCATGGTCAGGGCGTTCTTCGGCTCGCTGAGGATGCGCACGAGATCGTCCTCGGTCAGCGCTTCCAGCTCCACGCGAATCGGGAAGCGGCCCTGCAGCTCGGGAATGAGGTCCGACGGCTTGGAAACATGGAACGCGCCCGCGGCGATGAAGAGGATGTGGTCGGTGCGCACCATGCCGTACTTTGTGTTGACGGTCGTCCCTTCCACGATTGGCAGAAGGTCGCGCTGCACGCCCTCGCGCGAGACGTCGGGGCCATTGGACGTCTGCTGCCGGCCGGCGATCTTGTCGATCTCATCGAGAAAAACGATACCGCTCTGTTCGACGCGGTCGATGGCTTCCCGAGCGACGTTCTGCTGGTCGACGAGCTTTTCCGCTTCCTCGGCGATGAGGATCTCCCGCGCGTCGTCGACGCGCATCTTCTTGCGCGTGGAGCGCCCGCCGAAGAGACCCGGCAGCATGTCCTTCATGTTGACGCCCATCTCCTCGACGCCCTGCGGCGTGAAGATCTCGAAGGACGGGAAGCCCTGCTCCTTCACTTCCAGCTCGATCTCGCGCTCCTCCAGACGTCCTTCGTCGAGCCACGCCGCCATCTTCGCGCGGCTCTCCGTTCCCTCGTCGGGGACCGGAGTGACGAAGGCGGGACGTGATGCGGCGCGGTGCGAGTCGGGAAGGAGGATGTCGAGGATGCGCTCGCGGGCGTTGCGCTCGGCCATCTCGCGCACGCCGCGGTTCTTCTCCTCTTTGACGAGTTTCACGCCGAGCTCGGTCAGGTCGCGCACGATGGACTCGACATCGCGCCCGACGTATCCGACTTCCGTGAACTTCGAAGCCTCGACCTTGAGGAATGGCGAACGCGTGAGACGCGCCAGACGGCGCGCGATCTCGGTCTTTCCCACGCCGGTCGGCCCGATCATGATGATGTTCTTCGGCGCGATCTCTTCGCGCAGGTCGGCGGCGAGCTGCTGCCGGCGCCAGCGGTTGCGCAGCGCGATGGCTACGGCGCGCTTGGCCGCGTTCTGTCCGACGATGTACTTGTCCAGCTCCCGCACGATCTCCCGGGGAGTGAGACGGTCGGCGGTGAGCTCTTCGATCTGACCTGCCAGTTGGATGACCATGGTTTCAGAGTGTCTCGACCGTGATGTGGTCGTTCGTGTAGATGCAGATTTCCGACGCGATGCGCATGGACTGCTCGGCGATCTCCTTCGCCGTCATGCCGGTGTGGTTGATGAGCGCGCGCGCCGCGGCCAGCGCGAACGGACCGCCGGAACCGATGGCCAGGATGCCGTCGTCCGGTTGAATCAGGTCGCCGGTACCGGACAGGAGATAGGCCTTCTCGGCGTTGGCCACGATGAGAAAGGCCTGCAACTGGCGCAGATACTTGTCCAGCCGCCAGTCCTTGGCCAGCTCGACGACCGAGCGCTCCATGTTGCCGCGATACTCCTCGAGCTTCTGCTCGAACCGGGCGAACAGCGCGAACGCATCCGCCGCGGAGCCGGCGAAGCCGGCCAGGATCTTGTCGTTATAGAGGCGGCGCACCTTCGCCGCGCCGTGCTTCATGACCGTGTTCCCCACCGTCACCTGCCCGTCGCCCGCCATGGCCACCTGTCCGTCGCGCCTCACGCAGATCACCGTCGTGGCGTGAATCACCGGCTGTTCCATCGTGCCGCATCGTATATCAGAGGAAATCCGGCGGCACTGGCGCTTCGATCAGGCCGAGCCCGCCATGCTCGAGACGCAGGGCGTGCAACATGAGGCGTGACGCCTTAACCGCCGATCCGTACCGGCGATCGCCGATGACCGGATGTCCGATCGATGCGAGATGACGGCGGATCTGATGCGTACGTCCGGTGCGCATCTCGATCTCGACGAGGTCGCGTTCCCGCGGCCGGACGATCGTCATGGCCTCCTTGCCGTCGATCGGAGTGTCGATCGTCGTCTCCCCGGTGAGCATGGGTTCAATGCGCGCGATGTACGTCTTGCGCATCTCGCGCGACGTGAACAGCCGCGACAGCCGCGCCGCGGCCTGGGCCGATCGCGCGAAGACGACCACTCCGCTCGTGGGCGTGTCGAGGCGATGGACAAGCCAGATCTTCCTGTACTGCACCCGGAGAAGCTCTTCGAGCGAGAGTTGGGCACGGTCGCGTGGAGGCTGCGTCGGCATACCCGCCGGTTTGTCGACGGCCAGCCAGTCGTCGCGCAGTACCAGGACCGGGACATCCGCAAAAGCATCGACGATGGCGATGTGATCCGCATCGGCGACCTCGCGCGACGCGATCGACACGCGGCGCTGATTGACGAGAACGAGGCCGGCGGAGAGCAGCTCACGCGCCTTGCGGCGGGAGGTGCCGGGAAAACGTGTGGCGATGGCCTGATCGAGGCGCATGAGTCATTCCGAGCGGCGAAGACGGCGAAGGGATCCGTGCGGGGGGAGTGCCACCGCACGGTCCTTCGCTTCGCTCAGGATGACACGTCTGTTCGTGTCACTTCGAGGCTTTTTTCGGCTGCGGCTCCATGCCGCCTTCGATCACGGTCAGCTCCGGGACGCCCATGCCCAGAGCCTTGCGGACCTTGGCTTCGATCTCGGCCATGAGGTCGGGGTTGTCGGCCAGGAACTGCTTGGCGTTCTCACGGCCCTGGCCGATGCGCACGGAGCCGTACGAGAACCACGAGCCCGATTTCTCGATGATCTTGTTCTCGATGCCGATGTCGACCAGCTCGCCGGTCTTGGAGATGCCCTGGCCGTAACCGACATCGAACTCCGCATGGCGGAACGGCGCAGCCACCTTATTCTTGACGATCTTGACCTTCACGCGCGAGCCGACGACCTCGTCGCCTTCCTTGATCTGATTCGTGCGGCGGATGTCGATGCGCACCGAGGAGTAGAACTTGAGCGCGCGGCCGCCCGAGGTGGTCTCAGGGCTGCCGAACATCACACCAATTTTTTCACGAATTTGATTGATGAAAACGAGGCACGTTCTTGACTTGGAGACGATGCCGGTGAGTTTGCGCAGAGCCTGGGACATGAGGCGGGCCTGCAGTCCGACATGGCTGTCGCCCATCTCCCCTTCCAGTTCGGCGCGGGGCACGAGCGCGGCCACCGAGTCGATGACGATGACGTCGATTGCGCCCGACCGCACGAGCACTTCCGCGATCTCGAGCGCCTGCTCGCCGCTGTCCGGCTGCGACACCAGAAGGTTGTCGACGTCGACGCCGAGCTTCTTCGCATACTCGGCATCGAGGGCGTGCTCGGCGTCGATGAACGCCGCCAGCCCTCCCACCTGCTGGGCCTCAGCGATGATGTGCAGCGATAGCGTCGTTTTGCCGGATGACTCCGGGCCGAAGATCTCGACGATGCGGCCGCGGGGAACGCCGCCGATGCCGAGCGCGGAATCGACACCGATGGACCCGGAGGAAATCGAACTGATCGGCGCGAACTCCTTGGAGCCGAGCCGCATGATCGAGCCTTTGCCGAACTGGCGCTCGATCTGAGAAAGCGCGCTCTCCGCCGCTTTCAGTTTGTCGCTGGGTACGCTGTTCATGGGTTGCCTGCTCCTATCTCGATGACGTGTGGAGAGAACGGGGTCCTCAGGAGTTGGTTTCGCCGTGAGGAGAGGCGAATGACGGTTCGGACGAAGAGCATTCGTGTGGTCTGAGGCGAGTGTACGGGCGTGATTTTCGGAGGTCAAGAAAGAGTGCCGCTCCTGCCTGAGGGGCTCGGGATTTTCTACAAGTTGTAGCGCCACTGCTATTCTTCGCAGGCCTTCATGACACGTCAGAGCTCGGTCGTCGCCGGCCTCCTTTTTGGCTCAGGACTCTCCGCGCTCGTCTATCAGACGGTCTGGCTGCGCGAGTTCCGGCTGATCTTTGGTGCCTCGACGTTCGCCACCGCCGCGGTTCTGGCCATCTTCATGGCCGGACTGGGAACCGGCAGCGCCATTCTCGGCAGGCGTGCAGACGCCCGGGCCAATCCGCTCGGGTTCTATGGCACGCTCGAGATCCTCATCGCTCTATCGGCCCTGGTCTCGCCGTTCCTGCTGATGGCCATCCGCACTCTGTACGTGTGGATGGGCGGTTCGGTGACGCTCGGCATCACCGGAGCCACGATCGTCCGGCTGCTGCTGTCCGTGCTCGTTCTGGGAGTGCCGACATTCTTCATGGGCGGCACTCTTCCCGCCGCGGCGCGTGCCGTGGAGACGGACGACGATCGAGGCCGCCGCAATCTCGCGCTTCTCTACGCCACGAACACGTTTGGCGCCGTGACCGGTGCGCTCGTGTCGACGTTCTATCTGCTCGAGCACCTGGGGAATCGCCTGACGCTGTTTTCGGCGGTGGCCTTGAATATCTGCGTCGGACTGGCCGCGCTCATTCTCGGGAGGAGGTCCTCGGTCCCTGGTCCTCAGGCCTCGGGCCTCGGGCCTCGGGCCTCGGTTCCACCACCCACAGCACCGGGCATGGCGCACCGCAAGCTGGTCCTCATCGCATCAGCGACCGTCGGCTTTGCTTTCCTCCTGATGGAGCTGGTCTGGTATCGCATGCTGACGCCGCTGCTGGGCGGAACGACGTTTACGTTCGGGCTGATCCTGGCGGTGGCGCTGCTCGGCATCGGGATGGGCGGTGCCGCATATTCGTTCTGGAGCGGCGGAGGGCGTCCGAGCGCGGGCGCGTTTGCCGTGACGTGCACGCTGGAGGCGCTGGCCATCATCGCTCCGTTTGCGTTCGGAGACCGTCTGGCTGTTCTGACGAATCTGCTGCGAAGTCTCGGCCGGATCGGATTCGCCGGCGATATCGCCGGCTGGTCGCTGGTGACATTGGCAGTGGTCTTTCCGCCGGCCTTCATCTCCGGCATCCAGTTCCCGATTCTCATCGCCCTGCTCGGTGAGGGGCGCGAGGATGTCGGCCGCGATGTCGGTGCCGCGTACGCGTGGAACACCGCCGGCGCGATCGCCGGATCACTCGCCGGCGGTTTTGTTTTGATGCCGCTGCTGACCGCTCCCGGCTCGTGGCGGCTGGTGACGCTGCTTCTGATCGTGCTGGCGGTCTTCGTAACGATGGTGGCCGCGCGCGAGCGGCAGTTCGTGGCCGTGGCTTTCGCCGCGGTGACGGCGATTCTCGCGCTGGCCGGTGTCTCATCGCTCGGTCCGACGGCGGCGTGGCGTCATACCGGCATCGGCGCAGGGCGGGCCGCGCAACCCGAGACCATCAACGCCATGAGGGAATGGGTGAACGCGGCGCGCCGCCATCTGCTTTGGGACGCCGACGGGCGCGAGAGCTCGATCGCGGTCATGGACCTGGACGACCGCGTGTTCATCGCCAACGGCAAGGCCGATGGCAGTGCCCGCGGCGACGCCGGCACGCAGGTCATGTCTGGAATCATCGGCGCGCTCGTGCACCCGAATCCGCGCCGCGCTCTGGTCATCGGACTGGGAACGGGAAGCACGGCCGGATGGCTGGCGGCCGTGCCGACGATCGAGCAGGTCGACGTCGTCGAGCTCGAGCCGTCGGTTCTGCGCGTGGCCCGCGACAATGCCGCGGTGAATCACGATGCGCTCCGGAATCCGAAGCTGCACGTCCGCATCGCCGACGCACGCGAAGTCCTGCTGACGACGCCGCGGCACTACGATCTCATCTTCTCCGAGCCGTCGAATCCGTATCGCGCCGGCATCGCCAGCCTTTACACGCGCGAGTTCTACGAGGCGGCTGCGGCACGGCTGAATCGCGGTGGCATCTTCCTGCAGTGGGTGCAGGCCTACGACATCGACGCCAAGACCATCCGGACGATTTACGCGACGATGCGCACCGTCTTCCCGCATATCGACACCTGGCGCACGACGGAGGCGGATGTCGTGCTGGCGGGCACGATCGAGCCCGTTGTGTACGACGTGGACCGGATCCGCCGGCGCCTCGCCGGCGGTGCCTGGGGCACGGCCATGCTTCTGGCCTGGCGCATGGAATCGGCCGAGGGATTCTTCTCGAACTTCGTCGGAAACGATCAACTGCCGGTCGCTCTCGGCCGGACCAGAGATCTGAACACCGACGACCGGACACTCATCGAGTTCGGCTTCGCGCGAACGGTGGGCGCGCACAATCGTCTGGAGCTCAATGACATTCTCTCCTTCGCGCGCGGCATCGGCGCACAGCGTCCGGCGCACGTGCGAGGAACGGTCGACTGGCATCTCGTCGATCTCAATCGCTGGCACGATCCGGCGTTCGAGGTCCCGCCGTTCGAGACCGACCCCGAGGTTCTGGCACGCGTCGAGTTCACCCGTCTGTACGAGGAGGAGAATCTGGCCGGAGCCTTCGCCTTGTGGGCGCGCACGCGCTTTCAGCCGGTGAACAGCATCGAGCTGCTTCGCATCGGTGAGGTCATGGCGGAGACGGGACAAGAAGAGGCCCTGGCGGTCGCGGAACGCCTCCGCGTCGTCCAGCCGGTGGAAGCCGACGCACTCATCGCACGGTTGCGATTCCGCCAGCAGCGCTACGCGGAATCGGCGGCTGCATTGGCGAGGGCGTTGACGCGATATCGCGCCGATCCGTGGCCCGACCAGAACGTGATGGGGAGAGCGCTCAACACGGCGGTCGGTCTGGCCCGCGCGGATCGAAGGCTGGCCGGCCCCATGGCCGACCTCCTCTCCCAGCCGTTCAGCACCGGCCAGTGGGACGACGCCCGCAGAACGTATCGCGTCCAGGCGGCCTATACCGGCGAGGGATGCGGCGCGCGCACGATCGCCGCCCTTCGCGATCTGGAGCCGAACATTCCGTGGACGTTCGACATCCTTCGCCTGCGACGCCAGTGCTACAACGCCGGCCACCTGGGCGCGCTCGCCGATCGGGCCAATCGCGACTGGCAGGAGTTCGAGTCGGCCGAGCCCGAAACACTCGCTCGATGATCTTTGACTGCTGACGATGAGAGGTTCGCAGGCATGACCATCCACGAGCCGCTGACGCTGGCCACCGACTACCTGCTGGCCATGGCGTCGATCGTCTTCGGCGCGTTGCTCTGGCGGCGCGGCAATCGCCTCTGGGCGATTTCGTTTTTCTTTACCGCGTGCGGCACGTTTGCGGGCGGCACGTTCCATGGATTCGGCGGTGCAGTGTGGTGGAAGCTGACGGTCTATGCGATCGGTGCGGCCAGCCTGTTTCTGCTGCTGCCGTTTCTGCGCGCCGCCGCCATCGCCATCTTCGCGGTCTACGCGGTCTGGATGACGGTCCACGACGGCTTCGGGTTCGTGATCGCCGACTACGGCATCACGTTGCTGCTGCTCGCCATCGTCGTCACCGTCCGATGGTCACCCTCATCGCGCTGGATCCTCGGCAGCGCAGCCGTGTCGGTTGTCGCGGCGATCGTGCAGCAGGCGCCGATCGCTTTCCACAACGACCTCTATCACGCCATCCAGCTCGTGGCGTTGTGGCTCCTCTATCGCGGCGGAAGCGAGCTCACTACGCGGGGGACAGAGCCACCGACGATCCGACCCACGTAAACGTCTTGTTGAAATCGACGCCGAGCATCCTGCCGCGGGAGAGCCGGACGAGATTCTGCGCGAGGACAGGCCTGGCCGCGCCGTCCGGCCGCAGGAACATCATGCGGATCTCGACCTTCACCCCTCCGCCGCCGGCAGCCTCGAGCGCCGGTGCGTACTCGATCTTCTCCTGGAGGCACCAGGCCTGGCGCTCGCTCGAGGGGATGGCCTCGATGTCCTGGCGGGTCGGATCGATGTTCACGCCACCGCCGGCGAACGAGAACAGCGGCTTGAGCACGTAGCGCGACAGATCGTCCGGAATCCGATCGAGCTCGGAGACGAACGTGGCCTTCGGAACCGCCGTGTGATCGAGGAACGGCAGCGAGTACTTCGACCACGTCCAGTACCAGTTCGGATGCGGCACCCACTGCACGTCGAGCTCCTCGCGGAAGTCGAACGGCAGCCGGATCTGCTTCTGAATCAGCTCGTCGAAGACGACGCGGTTGTAGATGCGCTTGACCGGAGTGCCGTCGGCGCGGAACAAGCGCTTCCCGCGCTTCACGAGCGTGGTCGGATCGACCGCGTCGACATCGAAGAGCAACTTCGTGGCCGCGAAATCGGGGTACGTCTTCTGCGACGGCGGATCGATGTCCATGAGGATGACTTCGCGCGGATCGTGATCGCCGGCGATGGTGCGGCGCGCCAGATCGAGGAACGCGTCGCGGCTCAATCCTGAGTACCAGCATGACCAGTGACGATCGAGGCCGGGCATTTCCTGGAGCGTCTCGTTCCAGACGTCGCACTGCACGACCTGCAGTGCCGTGAGCGACGGAAATCCCTGCAGCTCGATCAGCTTCGGCACGAGCGTGCCCTGCTCCTCGACCACCGCGAAGTCGACCTGCGTCAGGTTCGGCAGCGCGTCCATGGCCGGCGCGTTCCAGCGCTCGGGGATGGCGCGCTTCATCTTCTGGAGGCGCTCCGGTTCGCTCAATTGCGCAACGATGCCGCTGGCCGATTCGGCCAGGCGCGCCTTGAAGTCATCCGGGAGGAAGAGAGGAGTCTCCGCGAGGCGGAAAGGAAACGGCGTTTGCAGGCGGCGGGAGAGCTCCCGCTCGTAGCGTTGATACCGCTCTTCCGTGAATTGCTCGTTGTAGAGGCGGCGGAAGTGGGGATCCATGGACGCTGGGACGCGTCTCCCGTCACTTCTTCTTCAGTTCGTTCAACACGAGCTTGGCCACGGCCTTGAGGGTGTCGAACACGCCTGTGCCGTTCATGGCCACGGCTTCGAAGGTCGGCTCACCCTTGAAGTTGAGCTGGCGGTACATCTCGTCGGCGGCCACGGCGGTGGGCAGGTCGCGCTTGTTGAACTGCAGCGCGTACGGAACGGCCTTCAGGTCGTAGCCCTGCTCTTTGAGGTTCCGATCGAGGTTCTGCAGCGACTCGGCGTTCGCTTCCATGCGCGGTTCCTGCGAGTCCGCGACGAAGATCACGCCATCGACACCCTTCAGAATCAGTTTGCGCGACGCGTCGTAGAACACCTGGCCGGGAACGGTGTAGAGGTGAAAGCGGGTCTTGAATCCGCGCACGGTGCCCAGGTCCAGAGGAAGGAAGTCGAAGAAGAGGGTGCGGTCGGTCTCGGTGGCCAGCGAGATCAGTTTCCCCTTGGCCTGGGGATTGGTCTTGTCGTAGATCCACTGCAGGTTCGTGGTCTTCCCGCAGAGACCGGGCCCGTAGTAGACGATCTTGCAGTTGATCTCGCGAGCGGCGTAGTTGATGAACGTCATTCGCTGAACAGACTGTCGATGTCTTCGTCGGTGATCTCGGCGAACGGGGAATCAAACCTGTTCGCCAGGTTGCCGCGCTCGGCTTCCGCTTTTTTCAGAAGCTGCTCGAAGGTGCGCTCGAGCTCCTGCGACGCTTTCTTCACCCGCAGCCTGACCAGGCCGAGCGATGACTTCTCGTCGAAGATCACGACGAGGATGACGCGCTGTGCCACGAGTGAAATGTGGATGTTGTCCCGTTCGCCCTCGTGGAAGAGGATCGAGAACTCCTTCTCGCCGATCAGTTTGGCCAGACCGTCGGTGGCCGCGACGTTGCCGGCGGTCAGCGAGGCCAGCGACGTGGCGTCCACGCCCCGCATGTCGCCGTGCGTGGCGATCTGCTGGCCATTCTTATCGACGAGGAAGACGATTTTCGAATTGGAGTCGACCTGCAGACGCTGGAGCGTGTCCTTGATCTGCTGGTACTCCTCCTCGAACATCACGAGATCAGGAGATGCCATTTATTTTCACCAGTAACTAACCCGGGGGACGGGACGAAAGAATTTAACACATTTACGCGGTCATCCTGTTCAGATCTCCCGCCGCCCTTCCAGGGCCTTGGCCATCGTCACCTGATCCGCATACTCGAGGTCGCCACCCACGGGCAGTCCGAAAGCCAGCCGCGTCGTGCGCACTCCCGTCCCGTGAAGCTGCTGCGCGAGATACGAGGCCGTAGCCTCTCCTTCGACGTTCGGGTTTGTGGCCACGATCACTTCGCGAACCTCTCCGCCCTGCACGCGCCGCAGCAGTCCGGCCACATCGATGTCCTGCGGCCCCACGCCCTTGAGCGGAGACAGCGCGCCCAGCAGCACGTGGTACATGCCCTTGAAGTCGCGCGTCTGCTCGACCGTGGGGATGTTGAACGCCTCCTCGACCACGCAGATGACCGCCGGATCGCGGCGCGGATCCGAGCAGATCGCGCAGGGATCGACGTCCGTCATGTTGTTGCACGTCGAACAGCGGAAGATCTTCGTCTTGACGTCGATGATGGCCGTGGCCAGCGCCTCGGCCTCCGCCGCGGGCCGCTTGAGGATGTAATACGCCAGCCGCGCCGCGGATTTGCCGCCGACGCCCGGGAGCTTCGTGAGCTCGTTGATGAGATTCGCAAGTGGTGGCGCGGTCATGGTGCTCGGTGTGTAGGTGCCGGGAAGTGTAGGTGCCGGCTTCAGCCGGCACAGCGCCGGCTGAAGCCGGCGCCCACAGGCCGAAGCCGGCACCTACACCGAATCAGAACGGCATCTTCATTCCCGGCGGCAGCATGCCGCCGAGCTGCGACTGCGTTTCCTCGTCGACTTTCCGGGAGGCCTCGTTGACGGCCGCTTTGACGAGATCCTGCAGCATCTCGATGTCGTTCGGATCGACGGCTTCCTTGTCGATGGTGATGGAGAGCAGTTCCTTGCTGCCGGACATCTCGGCTTTGACCATGCCGCCACCGGCCGAGCCCTCCACTTTCACAGTGGCCAGACGCTGTTGCATCTGATCCTGCATCTGCTGCGCCTGCTTCATCAGTTGTTTGATGTTCATGACTTTCCTCTCACCACTTCCCCGCCGAGGTGTTTGGCGAATGCTTTGACGACGGGATCGTCGCGAAGCGGAGACGATTTGTCTTCCTGCTTCCGCGGGTTCTTCTCGTTCGTTTCGATCTCGACTGTCATCGGCCGACCGTAGACCTCGGTGGCGATCTCCTCGAGCGTCTGCTTTTCATCCGCGAGCTGCTGAGCGAAGTGCGCGTCGTCGAACGACCAGATCACGCGATTCTCTTCCACGCGCGTGCTCTTCGCTCCGGCCAGATATCCGGCCAGGAGCGGACGCGCTTTCTGCAGCCGCTCCAGGAGCGCTTTGTCCGGCGCGACAGAACCTGCCGCCCGAGCGGCAACTCTCTTCGGCGCCGGCGCCTGTCCTCCGCTTGCGCCGAGCGCCTCTTCGACCGACCGCAGCCGGGGAAACGTGGCCGCCTTGAGCAGCGCGATCTCCACTGCCAGCCGCTGATGCTCGGCGCGGTTTACGGTCTCGTCGTCCCGCAGCAGCAGGTTGGTGATGCGCAGCAGCTCGGAGTAGGAGAACTTCTCCGCGACGGCACGCATCGCCGCCAGGTCTTCCGGCGATGCCGGGAGCATGGCCTCGTTCGCACCGCCGGCGATCAGCAGCAGGTTGCGGGCAAAATTGAGCAGGTCGCGGTACAGCATCTTGAAATCGCGTCCGCTCTCGGCCGCCTCGTGCAGCGCGTCGAGAATGGCGGCGTGATCTCCCTCGCCGATCAAGGCCACGATGCGCGCGAAGAAACCCGTATCGGAGAGGCCGAGGACCGTGGCCACGGAGGCGGAGGTGATAGAGCGGCCGGAGAAGGCGATGATCTGATCGAGCAGCGACAGCGCGTCGCGCACGCTGCCTTCGCCGCGCCGGGCGATGATCTCCAGCGCCTCGCGTTCCGCCTCGATCCCTTCCGCCGTGCAGATCTGGGCCAGACGGTCGATCATCTCGTCGAGCGTGATCTTGCGCAGTGCGAACTTCTGCACGCGCGACAGGATCGTCGGCAGCACCTTCTGCACTTCCGTCGTGGCGAACATGAACACCACGTGCGGCGGCGGCTCCTCCAGGATCTTGAGCAGCGCGTTCCAGGCCGGAGTGGAGAGCATGTGCGCTTCGTCGATGATGAAGATGCGGTAGCGGTCGCGCGCTGGCTGGAACTGCGTGACCTCGCGTAGTTCGCGGATGTTGTCGACGCCGGTGTACGTCGCGGCATCGATCTCCCGGACGTCCATGTCGATGCCGTCGGTGATCTCGACGCACATCGAGCAGGTGTTGTCCGGCTCGGCGGCGGGACCTTTCGCGCAGTTCAGGGCCTTGGCCAGGATGCGCGCCAGCGTGGTCTTGCCGATCCCGCGCACGCCCGAAAAGAGGTAAGCGTGATGGATCCGCTTCTGCTCGATGGCGTTCTGCAGTGTCCGGACGACGGTCTCCTGCCCGATGATGTCGCTGAACGTCTGGGGACGGTATTTTCGGGCCAGAGCCTGGTAAGCCATGAGGGGGGAAGTCTAACGGAAGCCCGCTCGAAAGAGTCCAGGTTGACTGCGGCACACAGGTTGAGCACCTGATCGCTGCTTCCTTCCGGACCTGACGAGGTTCGGTGCGCCTGCTGCACAGGACCCGGACTCCCTCCAGCGGGCTGTCCGTATGACTTCTGCTCTAACGCGACGGGATCAGCAGAACCTTCCCGATCGTTTTCCGGCTCTCCAGCAACTGGTGCGCCTGGGCGGCGTCGCGCAGCGGAAACTCGCTGTCGATGCGGACGTTCAGGGTCCCCGCCTCGATCATCGAAAAGACGTCCCGGGCTCGCCAGAGCAGCTCGTCGCGCGTCGTCGTGTAGTGGGCGAGACTGGGGCGCGTCAGATAAACGCCTTTCACCGCCAGCCGCGAGGGATCGAACGGCGGCACCGGCCCGCTCGACTGGCCGAACAGCGCCAGCGTCCCGCGCAGGGTGACGCACTCGAGACTCTTGTCGAACGTGGTCTTCCCGACCGAGTCGTAGACGACGTTGACCCCGGCGTTCCCCGTCAGCTTCATGACCTCGGCCTCGAAGTCCTGGGTCGTGTAGTCGATGGCCGCATCGGCGCCGTCGCCGCGCACGATGTCGAGTTTCTTCGTCGAGGCCGTCCCGAACACGCGCGCGCCACGCTGCTTCGCCATCTGCACGAGCAGTCCTCCCACGCCGCCCGCCGCCGCGTGAACGAGCGCGGTGTTGCCTTTCTCGAGCCTATAGGTGCTGTTGATGAGGTAGTGCGCGGTCATGCCCTGCAGCATCACCGCGGCCGCGGTTTTCACGTCGATCGACTTCGGGACGGGCACGAGCTTTTCGGCGGGAACGACCGCGAATTCGGCGTAAGCGCCACGCACCATGGCGTAGGCGACGCGATCGCCTTTCTTCAGATCGGAGACGCCGCTTCCGATCTCCTCCACGATGCCGGCCGCTTCCGATCCCGGCGTGAACGGCAGCGGCAGCGGATAGAGACCGGTGCGGTGATAGACGTCGATGAAGTTGACGCCGATCGCCTCGAGACGGACGAGCGCCTGACCGGGACCCGGCTTTCCGCTCTCGACCTCGACGAACCGCAGGACCTCGGGGCCGCCGGTGTTTTCTACGCGAATGGCATGCATGATCCGAACTCCGCGCTCAGATCATATCCGTCATTCCGAGCGCCGCAGAGCGCGAGGAATCCGGGCGGGGGGAGTCGCTAGCTCGCCGCGGCGTCGGTGATCTCGAGCGCCGAGTCGATCACCCCGAACGCATCGCGAAGCTGCTCCTCGGTGATGCAGAGCGGAGGATTCGTGAACAGATTGTTCCAGTTGATGAACGCGTACATGCCGTGCTCGCGGAAATACGCGCCGAGCTTCTGCATCTCCGGACTCGTTCCGTTGAACGGCGCCATCGGCTCCTTCGTCTCGCGGTTGCGCACGAGCTCGAGCACGCCGAACAGTCCGATCGAGCGGACGTCGCCGACCGACGGGTGCTTCGCTTTCATTTGCTGATGGAGATCGGCGAGCACGCCGCCCATCCGCTGCGTGTGCTCCATCGTCCTGTCGTCGATCATGGCCTGCAGACACGCCTCCGCAGCGGCCAGGCTCATGGGATGGGCGTTATACGTGAGTCCGCCGTAGAAGACGTTCTTGTCGAAGTAGCTGGCCAGCGAATCGCTGAGCGCGACGGCGCCCAAGGGCAGGTAGGCCGAGGTCAGACCCTTGGCCATCGTGATCATGTCCGGCACCACGTTCCAGTGATCGACCGCGAACCACCGCCCGGTCCGTCCCAGCCCGCACATCACTTCATCGCAGACGAGCAGGATGCCGTGACGCGTGCAGATGTCGCGCAGGCCCCGGATGTAGCCGTCCGGCGGCACGATCAGTCCATTCGTGCCCGTGACGGTCTCGATGAACATCGCCGCGATCGTCTTCGGGCCTTCGAACTGGATGATCTCCTCGACTTCTTCGAGGCAGCGCTGCGTGAACGCCGCGTCGCTGTCGCCCTGGCGATAGAGATGGCTGCGGTACTTGTACGGATCGAAGAAGCGGACCACGCCGGGGATGCCGGGCTCGTTGGCCCAGCGCCGCGGATCGCCGGTCAGCGAGATCGAGCCGGCGGTGGCGCCGTGATAGGAGCGGTAGCGGGCCATGATCTTCTGGCGTCCCGTCACCATCCGCGCGATGCGGATGGCATTCTCATTGGCCTCGGCGCCGCCGAGGGTGAAGAAGAAGCGATTGAGATCGCCGGGAGTGAGGCCGGCGAGCATCTTCCCGACGCGCGCCCGCACCGGCGTGGCCATTCCCGGACCGGCATAGACGAGCTCGTCGGCCTGGCGTTTGATCGCGTCGATCACGCGGCGGTCGCCGTGGCCGATGTTCACGCACATCAACTGCGAGTTCATGTCGACGTAGCGTTTGCCGTCGGCATCCCAGAAGTAGATGCCCTCGCCGCGGACCATGGGGATGGGGTTCACGCTGCCCTGCGCGGACCAGGAGAAGATCGTGTGGCGTCTGGTGAGCGCGACGATCTCTTCCGCCGTCATCGTCGCAGTCGTATCGGTCGTAGTCATGGAAGGCTCCTCGAAATCAGGCGCACTACTCTATGCCCACGCCGCCTGCAGGTGCGGAGCGGTATACTAGTCAGAATGACTAGAATTAAACGCACGCGCGCACGCGACTCCCGGACCGGACAATGGGCACTTCAGGACGCAAAAGCCCGATTCAGCGAAGTTGTCCGGAGGGCAAAGACCGAGGGACCACAGCGGATCACGGTCCACGGCCGTGAAGAGGTCGTGGTTGTTTCGGTCGAGGAGTACCGACGCGGAAAGGGAGAGCCAACGGGCGAGGTGCTGGTGAAGGTACTGCACGACTCTCCACTCCGCGATATTGCAATCGAGCGAGTGCGTACGCGTGGACGCGTCCGCGCCGTCGAGCTGTGACGTGAGAGGCTGGCTTCTCGACACGAACGTTTTGTCGGAACTGCGGCGCGCCAGACCGGATCGACGTGTGGTGGAGTTCGTGGCCGGTCAATCACTCGATCTGTTGTATCTCAGCGCCGTCACGTTTGCGGAGATTCGCTTTGGCATCGAGTTGGTCGAGGATGCCAGCCGCAGGTTGGAATTGAGCGAGTGGCTGGATCACAAGCTCCGGCCGATGTTCGACGAACGAGTCCTCGAAATCACCGAAGACATCATGTTGCGATGGCGGTTGCTGGTTGAAGAGGGGCGGAAGAGCGGCCACACGTTCGCACAGCCAGACCTCATCATCGCCGCAACGGCTCTCCATCACGGGTTGACGATCGTGTCACGCGACACCAGCGAGTACGAACGAGCAAACGCACCGTTTCTCGATCCGTGGACGGCGGGATAACGGATCGGATCTGCTGAACGATTGGCGGAGAGAGTGGGATTCGAACCCACGGTACGCTTTTAACGTACACACGCTTTCCAAGCGTGCGCCTTAAGCCACTCGGCCATCTCTCCACAGGGCCTCGGACCCGAGGCCTCTAACCTGATTGAATGGCGGAGAGGGGGGGATTCGAACCCCCGATACCCGTGAAGGTATAACGGTTTTCGAGACCGCCGCGTTCAACCACTCTGCCACCTCTCCGTACGGGTGCGCAGCGATCGGAAGAATTGCTGAAGAAGGTCACGGGAACGCTGTTCCTCGAATCCGCCGGTCACCTCCAGACGGTGATTCAGCCGGGGATCCTGAACGAGATTGCCGAGCGATCCGCAGAAGCCTGCCTTGGGATCGTACGCGGCGAAGATCAATCGATCGATGCGCGAGTTTACGAGCGCGCCCGCGCACATTGCGCACGGCTCGAGGGTCACGACCATCGTCGCTCCGTCCAGTCTCCACCCGCCGATCGCTTTCGCCGCTTCGGCGATGGCGATCAATTCGGCGTGTCCGAGAGGATCGCCCGACTCGCGCCGGTTGCGGCCGCGGCCGATGATGTTGCCATCTCGATCGACGACCACCGCGCCGACCGGAATCTCGCCCTCCGCTCCCGCTGCTTCAGCAAGCGCAAATGCCTCTTCCATCCACTGCGCTTGACTCATCTGTCAAAGATACACGTAGGCCGGCTCCCGGCCGGCCTTGCGATCATGATTTGAGACTTGGTGCACCCAGCAAGACTCGAACTTGCAACCTTCTGATCCGTAGTCAGATGCTCTATCCAATTAAGCTATGGGTGCGAGCAAAGCGGGGTAACGACCTGACGTTGCCGTACATTCCGCGGCGTCGAGGCGGCGGATTCTACTGACTGATGCGCCAAAAGGCCAGCCCGAGCGCGGTGAGCAGCGAGCCCGCCAGGCCGATGAGCGGCAGGCGCGGCTGATAGCGCTTCGTGACGACGTGATGCCCGGCCGGAACCGCCACGGCGGAGAGTCCGAAGCCGGCCAGCAGCTGCGGGCTGTCGCGCTCGTCGACGGTCATCCGCCAGCCGGGATACCAGGAGTCCGCAAACACCAGACTGCCGCTGCACGAGGAGGTCACATCGACGGACCATTCGTTGAACCGCCGCCGGAGCGTGTGGAACGTGGCCGGACCGCACGTCATCCGCAGCGGCGTGGCGGCGTGGTTGCGATAGACGTAGAGCGGCAGACCGTTCGCGCCGCGCAGCGCCTCCACGCGCTCGATGCCCTCACCGCTCACGACGTCCGGCGTGATGATCACGCTCGCGCCCGCCTGGGACAGGATCGGCAGGCGCTCCGGCCACGACATCGTGTGGATGCGATCCGTCATCCGCGCCATGCGGGTCGGGGCGAGGCCGTCGTAGTCCTCGTGGAAGATGAGCGGGATGCCGAACGTCGCCGCGGTGTAGCGGCTGAGAAGCTGCAGATCCCACCACGCCAGCCACACGCCCTCGTTCGTGGGCACGTTGAGCCGCTGCACGAATGGGTCAGGCGTGCGATAGAGACGTCCCTCGCCGATGATCGACTTCACTTTCGCCGCCAGCGGCGGAGCGACGAAGAGCTCGCGCGACGCGTACGGATTCACGCGCCATCCCGCGACGGCCAAATCGAGCACGACGACCGCCGCAACCGCGAGCCGGCGATTCCAGAGCAACGCCAGCGCGAAGAGCACGGCCGCGATCGACGCGTGCACGAAGCTGTGCGTGAGAACGGCCGCCGATTCGGGCCGCAAATCGAATCCCAGAATCGCGCCCGCGATACCTGACGAAAAGAACGTTGCGACGGCGAGCATCGCCGCGACGACGATCGCCGGCACCACGATCTTTCGTCGCGCCGTGGCCAGCGCATCGAGGCCCGCTGCCGACAGGACCGCCACCGGCACGAGCGTCATCTGCAGCGCCTTCACAGGAAAGCGAAAGACGCCGATGAGCGGGACGTGGTCGTAGAGCAGATGAAAGAACGGCAGATAGCCGCCGATGCAGAGCAGGAACCCCGCGCCCGCGAAGGTGCCCAGGAGGATGCGCGCGCGCGGCGGGAGCGGCGGCGCGATGAGTCCGGCAAACGCGAGCAGAAACGCGCCCGCGCCGAAGTAGATACTGACGACGTATGGGAATCCGTATTCGAACGGACCGCCCCAGTAGTCGCGGCGTGCCAGCGTGTCGGTCGGGCCGAAGAATCGCGGCACGATGAGCTCCGGCAAGCGCCGCGGACTCACCGACCACTGCACGAACGTCGAGTACTCGCGCTTCTCCCCGCGCGACGAGTTGCGGATGACCTCGTACGCGGGCAGCGTCAGCATGAGCGACAGCCCGATGCTGAATGCCATCGCCAGCGCGGCCAGCTTCACGCGGCGCGCGAGCGGTACCTCGCCCGGAACGACGAGAGCCCAGGCGCCCGCCAGCGCGAAGCTCATCGCGCTCATGTCCGCGCCCCCGCCGAGAATCGGCAGCGCCCCGAAGACCGCGGCGAGCACGAGCCAGCGCTTGCGCTGTTCGCGCACGAGCAGATGCATCGCGCCGAGGAGCGCCGGCGCCCACGGCACGGCCTGCATCAGCACGAGCAGCGTCGACGAAGAGAGTACATAGCCGCAGAACGTGTAAACCGCGCCGCAGACGAACGCGGCCGTCGCTGATAAGTCGAGGACGCGCGCAAGAAAGTACGCCGAGGCGGCGCAGACGACGAACTGCAGCACGAGATGGAGGTTGAACGCCGCCAGCGGAGAGAGCAGGAGGAAGAGCACGTTGAACGGATAGAGCGCCGAGGTGCCCGGCGAGGCCAGGAACGGCTGCCCGCCGTTCATCAGCGGATCCCACAGGGGGATCTGCCCGCTCTTCAGCGCTTCAGCAAATAAAACTTTCTTTCCGTAGAAGAGAAGATAGACGTCGCGGAAGAAGAACGTCTCGCTGAAAAGGGGGCGGTAGAAGAAGAGAAGAACGAGCGCGACGAGGCACCAGAAAGCGCGTTCGCCGAGCATTTGCCGCAGCGAAAACTTCGCGTCTGGCACGATTCACGATTATCGCAGATGGGTGTAGACTTGTTGTTCCTGGAAGCTGATTCACGTTTCACAGCCCCTACGGTTGGCTACTGCCTACCCACCCTTCCCCAGCCAACCGTGGGGGCGTGATTTTGTCGATGAACTACAACGACCAGAAGGCGAAGTTCTTCGCCCGGACCATGCACACTCCCGATGATGAACCGCGCGCGGCCCGCCGTGCCGCACTGCGCGAGACCTCCCGGCTGCTCATGCCGCTGCATCGCGCGCTCATCGAGGCGGCCAAAGAGGACTACGCCTTCGCGTACGGAACCAAGGCCCAGCCGGCGCAGCTCCTGCAGCTCCTCAATGACGATCCGTTCTTCGCCTGGCTCAAGCCCATCACCTCGCTGATCGTCGACATCGACGAGATGTCGCGACGCGACTTCGAGATCGCCGAGGTCACCGCCATCGCCAATCGCCTCGACGCGCTGTTCGGCCCCTCGGCCGATCCGGAGTTCGCGAAGCAGTACGTGCCGCTCCTGCAGCGCAGCGTCGATGTGGCCGCCGGTCATGCCGCGCTACGCAAGGCCGTTGCGGGCCTGCGCTAGTGCGGTGATCCCGCGTGCGCGGCGGTACCAGAGCGCCAGCGCCAGCAGGTTGTAGAGCTCCTTGCGGCGGTCGCGCTGTCCGCGCTGGTGTTCGTCGATGAGCCTGGCCGCGTAGGTTTCGTCGATCACGCCGCGCAGTTCGGCGATGCTGGCCACGAGGAGGTCGCGCAGCTCGCGGCGGAACCAGCGGCCCACCGGGATGCCGAATCCTTTCTTCGGCCGGGCCCAGATTTCCGCCGGTAATCGGCCGCGCAGCCATTCGCGCAGGATGCGCTTGTTGTGCTTCATCGAGGGTGGCAGTGCGTGCGCGAAGTCCATGATCTCGTTGTCGAGAAACGGCACGCGCACTTCCAGCGAGTTGGCCATGCTGGCGCGATCGACTTTCACGAGCACCTGCTCCTGCATGTAGAAACGCTCGTCCATGCGCAGGATGCGGTCGGAAGGCGAGAGATCCGGCGAATCGGCGTCGTGCAGGATGGCATCGACCGTTGCGTCCGCGTCGCTGTCGTAACGGCGCAGCAACCGCTGCAGCTCATCCGGCGTGAACGTGCCCAGCCACCGTTGGTTCTGCATGACCAGATCGCGCTCGGCGCCGTCGAGGAACTTCCGGATGCGATAGTCGAGGGAGAGGTTGGCGGTGCTCACCGGGAGGACGGCGTGGGCGCTTCGAGCGATGGCGCGGCGCAGTGCGCCAGGCAGTCGCGCGTAGAGCCGGCCCGCGCGCCACACCCGATGCGTCGGATAACCGCCGAACAACTCGTCGGCGCCGTCCCCGGAGAGGATCACCTTCACCTCCGAGCGCGCGAACCGGGAGATCGCAAACGTCGGCAGCAGGGACGCGTCGCCGAGTGGCTCCCGGGCCATCGAGGCAATCTCCGGCATCAGATCGAGCGCCGACTGCGCCGTGAACACCTCGATGCGATGGTCGGTGCTGAGCGACCGCGCCACCAGCTCGAAGTACCGGCGCTCGTCGAACGACGGCTCGTCGAACGCCACGGAGAACATCGGCACGCGCCGCTCGGTCAGTTCCGACGCGATGATGGCGATCGTGGATGAGTCGATGCCGCCGGAGAGGAACACGCCGACGGGAACGTCCGCGACCATTTGGCGCTGCACGACCGTGTGCAGCAGATCGTCGAATTGGGGGTGCGCGGTCGTGGGTCGTGGGGGGGGGGGGGGGGGGGGGGGCGGGGCCCCCCCCCCCCCCCCCCCCCCCCCCCCCCCCCCCCCCAACAAACACCCCACCCCCCCCCCCCCCCCCCCCCCCCCCCCC
>JBBRTB010000009.1:0-162108 GCA_038244815.1 Thermoanaerobaculia bacterium | reverse complement strand
CCAGCCCACCGGCCGTCTCGAGAACGTGACGAGCGAGACCGGAGCCACACCGCTCTCCACCGATTTCAGATGGGACGGCGCCGGACGGAGCAGCGTCGTCGCCTCCGGCGACCGCGTCGCCGGTTGGCAATTCGACGTCGGTGGCAAGTTGCAGTCCGCCGTGGTCGCGAAGGGGAGTGCCACCTCCACCTCCGTGGTCTATTCGAATGTGACGGGCGGCAGTTTCGATGGCGATCGTCTGCGCTCCGCTCAGCTTCTCGAAAAGGGATCCACCCAGCCCGTGAATCGAGCGAGCTGCAGCGAAAGAAGGGAAACATTGCTATCACCGCGCCGCGCGGAGCAGAGGACTGAAAATCCTCAGGTCTCTGGCCCGGGAACAGGAGGAACGAACGGAGCTTCAATCGTAGGCATCGCTGCGATGACGAATGCCGGAGATATATCGACGATCTTCTTCTTGTCGTCGATCTCGTACAGCACGCGCCAGTCGCCGATGCGAATCCGCCAACTGGTGCGCGCACTGCGAAGCTTCTTCGATCCGTGCGGCCGCGGCTCAGTCGCCAGAGCTCGGATCTTCGTGCGAACGCGTTCGATGACGCTGCCAGGCAAGTTCTCCAGCTCCTTGCTCGCGGAGCGCGATATCGCCAGCTGATACTCAGCCACGCAGCTTGCCGGTCTTGATCAGCCGCTTCTCGACGGCGTCGAACGACTCGCGCTTCTCACCCTTGCGCCGTTCGATGAGAATCTGATCGTAGATGTCTTCCCACAGCTCTCCGTAGCGCTCGAGGTCGAGCAGCACGGCCACCTTCTCGCCCTTCTCATCGGTCACGAAACGAATGCCTTCCATCGTCTGAGCTCCTGACTGCCGAAACGATCATCCCACGTTCATCTGTCCCGAGAAACCACTCTCAAGTCTGCTGTTTTCCCACTCTCGTCTCTACCAAATCAGCGTCGACGAAGTATCGATCACACATCGCGAGGCAATCTCAAACGGCGATAACCTGCTCGCGTGTGAAATGCAGTCGCACGAAGCGCGGTCGGCCCTCTTCGTTCTCGAAATGGCAGCGGATCGCGTCGCGGACGTCCTCTTCGAGCGTCTCGAGATCGTCGTTCTGTGAAAATTGATTCACCGAGTGCGCGCGCGACGAAGCCGCCCTCAGGCGCGTTCTCAACGAGGAAGACAATCTCGTTCATCGTTCTTATTGTACGTGTTCTCGCTGTCGAAGCCGGCTGTGGTGGGCAAAACTCGATCTGGACGGCTGACAGTTCTGGACGGCAGAGAGTATTGAACCGAGCAAATCCAATCCGCAGTCGCGATGGATGTCGACCGAAACCGTGCCGATGAATTCGTTGTCGTGAAGCGAGTCATCACTTGACGACGCCTCGCGCCACACGACCCGCTGCTCCCGCTCTGCCCCCCTCCCAACCGGCACGCTGCATGAAATGTACTTCGCCGCATGACCTGGCAGAGCGTCAGCGCCCGCGACACTCGCCACTCGCTGGGAACGGGGCGCGAGTTTCTCGTCAAGATCGAAGGAGAACAGCGGCCCGACGGCACGTGGAGCGGGCGAGCGGACTCGAGCAGGTGTATCTCGACGGTGCCTTCGCTCGCGCCAGGCAGCGATAGAAAGGAGCACCCATGCCTCAGGGACTACGAGTCGCGGATGAGTAAGGGTGGGCGCCGTTGATCCGCAAACTCAAATCGGGCCAGTACCGGCTTTACTCGGCGAAGAAGAATCCGAAGACCGGCAAGCGCCGGAACCTCGGAACGTTCAGGACGAGGGAGGCGGCGCAGAAGCACGAACGCGACGTTGCGTACTTCAAGCGCCACTGAGGAGCGGCGAGCGGACTGCCCCGCCGCTGCACTACTTTGCGGTCGCTCGCTTCGCCGCGGCGGCCAGCCGCGATTTGTAGCGGTCGGCGGTGTTGCTCTTGATGATGCCGCGCTTGGCAGCGCGGTCGATGTCCGAGAAGCCCGTGCGGACCACGTCCTTCATCTCACCGCCTGCGGCCACGGCCGCGCGCGCCTTCTTCAGGGCCGACTTCAGGCCCGATTTTCCGGCGCGATTGCGCACTTTTCTCTTTTCGGCCTGACGTCTCTGTTTTTCGGCCGAGCGAATATTCGCCATTTCGATTGACTCCTGAATCAGGGTTTGTAAAAGCGGCGCATTCTACCGCGTTTCCACGCCGAGCGACCGCAGTTTCTGCCGCGCCAGCGACGCTTCCTGCGAGCCCGGGTGTTCGTGAACCACATACTGGAGCTGCACAATTCCCTGAGCTTTCTCGCCGAGTGCGATGTACGCGTAGCCCTTCTTGAGCAAAGCCCCCGGCACTTTCGCCGACCGCGGGTACTTCGTGACCACGGTGTCGAACTGGGCGATGGCCGCCTGGTATTTTTTCTGCGAGAAGAGGCTCTCGCCGATCCAGTAGGCGGCGTTGTCCGCCAGATCCGAGCTCGGATTCTGGCGGAGGAAGTCGACGAAACCGGCGATGGCCAGATCGAAATTGCCGCGCTGGTAGTCCCGATACGCCGTCTGGTACAGATCCGTCGGGTTCGCCGACGGCTGCACCGGCGGCGCCGGCACGTTGATCTCGCTCATCGCCGGCGCGGCGGCCGGCGCTCCGGCCGGGGAGATCCCCGGCGGAGCCGCCGCCGTCATGGCCGCGACACGAACCTTCAGGTCCTCCAGATCGCGCTGCGCCTGCGTCAGCTCCTGCACCAGCCTGTCGATGCGGTAGTTGGTCTGCTCGACCGAGCCGGTGCCGTTCTGCACGCGCTCGTCCATCTGCTCGACCTTGGCCACGAGCGTGGCGTTCGACTTCAGAAGCTGATCGGTCTGCTGGGCGATGCGCTGGTTGACGCTCTGCACTTCCTCTTTGCTCGACGCCGTCCGCTTGATGTTCGCGAGCTCGTCCTGCAGCTCCCGGATCTGGGCCTGGACGCTCTGCACATCACCCGACGTCGCGCACCCTGCGAGGAGCAGCGCGGTCAGGAGAACGGAGAAGGATTTCATCGAGACATTCCCGTTCCGACGAGCACGAGATGCGCGCGCCGGTTTTTCGACCAGGCCGACTCGTTGTGGCCCGGATCGAAGGGCCGCTCCTCGCCGTAGCTGACGGTGCGGATGCGTCCCCCATCGACACCGAGGGTGACCAGATAGTCGCGGACGATCGAAGCGCGACGGTCGCCGAGGGCCAGGTTGTACTGCTCGGTGCCGCGCTCGTCGCAGTGACCTTCCACGAGCAGGTTGTACGTGGGGTTGGTCTTGAGCCAGGTGGCCGAGGAAGTCAGCGCGGACTGCGCGTCGCCGCTCAGGGTCGACTCGTCGTACGAAAAGAAGGCGTCGCGGATGAAGCCGCGGTCCTGGACCACGCGGTTGAGCTGCTCGATGTCGGTCGGCAGCGCCTCCACCGTCGGGCCCTTCGTCTCCTGCACGAAGTCGGGCGGCTGGGTGTCGACTTTCGTCTCGGTGACGGTCGTGGGGACGTCCGGCACCGTACTGGTGACCTGCGTATCGGTCGCGGTGACGGCGGCCTTCTTCTTGGTGGTGCGGCACGCCGGCATCATCGCCACGGCGATGAGAATCAAACCCACTGCAAAGCCTTTAAACATCTTCGTCATTTCTGGTTGCCCCCGTTCTCGATCATAACAATCATTCCGCCTTCTTCGACCAGTCCGGCTCCTTGTTCTCGCCGTCGAAGGTGAGTTGCAGCAGATCCGTTCCATCGGCACGCATCCGATAGACCTGCCATTTGCCCGTGCGGTTCGATTGAAAGGCGATCCATTGCCCGTCGGGCGACCAGGTCGGCTGCTCGTTCGAACCCACACCGGCGATGATATGACTCTCGCCGGTGGCGGGCACGGCGATGCGAATCTGGAATCGCCCGTTGACCAGCGAGGTGTAGGCGATGCGATCGCCGTCCGGCGACCAGGTGGCATCGTCGTTCCAGTCTCCGTCGAACGAGATCCGGTGCACGTTGGTCCCCTCCGCGTCCATGATGTAGATCTGTGGCGTTCCGCTGCGCCCCGAGGTGAAGGAGATCTGCCGTCCGTTCGGGCTCCATTCCGGCGTCGACTCGATCGAGGCGCTGCTGGTCAGCCGGCGCAGGTTCGTTCCGTCGTCCCGGATCAGATAGATATCGGGATTGCCGCCGATGGAACCGACGAAGGCGATGTCGTTGCCGGCCGGATCGAACGTGGCCGAGGTGTTGAGATTCAGTCCGGTGCTGAGCCGGATGCGCCCTCCGCCGCGCCGGTTGACGATGTACATCTCGCTCGTCCCGCCGTTGAACGACGTATAGACCATCCGCTCGTTGTCGGGTGCCCAGCTCGGAAGAATGGTGAGCGCGTTGTGCGAGGTGATGCGGCGCTGGCTCGCGCCGTCCCAATCCATCAGCCAGATCTCCCAGTGGCCGGTGCGGTCGGAGGCGAACGCGATCATGGTCCGGAAGACGCCGGGCTTGCCGTTGATGACGCGCAAGAGATCGTTGGCCAGCATGTGCGCGGTCACAGGCAGCGATGCCAGGCCAGGCACACGGTACCGATGCAGCGGCTGCACGCCGCCGGCGGAGTCGAGCAGGGAGGCGTCGACGATCGTGTCGGTGCCCTGCATGAATACGTTGAGGCGCAGCAGCAACTGTGCGTCCACCGCCTTGAGCACGTCCGCTGTGACCGCGACGTTCGGCGGCAGCGGCGCCAGCGCGAAAACACCGGAGTAGGCGAGGTCGCGCGTCAGCGGGGCAAAAAACGGCTCGCGGATGGCCTCCGCATCGGCAGGCGTGGCATTGGCCGTCGACGCCGGCACGTTGGTGTCGGGGAAGGGAACGGCGATCCGCACGACGCGGGCGGCCTTGTTCGGATCCACCGTGACCTGGATGTTGGTCTGCGCCCGCGCGGACGCAGCGGCGGTGAGAAGGAGAAGAGCGAGGATTCGTCTCATCTGAATTTGAGGTGGACTCCCAGATACGTTCCTGAATAGCCGAAAGGCAGCGGTCCAAGCGGTGACGATTCGAGCACAGCGCGCAGGGCCGCGCGATCGAACACGCCGTTGCCGCTGGAGGTCTCCACCCTGGTATCACGGATGGTGCCATCGCGATCGATGACGAAGTAAACGACGACCGGTACCGCAGCCGCCTGCGGGCGGAAAAAGTGCGAGCCGATCATCGTGGTCATGCGGTCGATGTAGATCGTGTACGGAAAATCGCCTCCCTCGAGAGCCGCACTCACACCCGGGGTCGCTGGGTCCCTCGGTGGCTGGGTGGCCGGAATTGCTGGCACGACCGGATTCTCCGATCCCTTCTTCGCCGATCGTCCGAACGGCGACAGCGGCACGGTGTTCTTCTCCGGGGCCTGCGTCGTGACCACGGGCTTGAGGGGTTGGGGCTTTGGCGACTCGATGCGCGGTGCGGCCGGCTTCGGCGGTGCGGCCGGTTTCACCACCGCCGCGGGCACCCGCATCGGTGCGAGCTTGATGTTCAGCACCGAGGCGATCTTCGGCGCCTCGGCGTGCATGGCCGCGTAGACCGCGGCGGCGGTGATGGCGGCGTGAAGAACGATGGAGAGGAGTACGCCGGCCATGAAGCCGTTGTCCAGCGCGGCGCGCTGGGCGAGTACCTCAGCGACCCGGTCCTGCATTGCTTTCCCGCGGACGGGTGACCATTCCCAGTTGTTCGACGCCGGCGCGATTCATGACGTCGAGGACAGTGATGACCCGCCCGTACGTGACGCCGCGATCCGCTTCGAGCAGCGCCCGTTTCACGCGTTTCGCGCGCAACATGGCGCCGAGGGTGAATTCGAAATCGCGGGACCCGACAGTGACGCCGTCGATGTACACCGCGCCGTTGGCGGCGATGGTGATCTTGGCCGGGTTCTCCGAAGCAAGCTCGAAGCTTCGCCCTTCGGCATGCGGCAACTGCACCTCCAGCCCCTGCGTGAGCAGCGGTGCCGTCACCATGAAGATGACCAGGAGCACCAGCATGACGTCGACGAGCGGCGTGACGTTGATCTCGGCCATGTCGCCGAGCTCGTCGGTGTCGGAGATGCGCATCGCCATCAGTTAGACGTCACCCTTCACATGAAGTTCCTTTCGGTGAGGTTGAGAAACTCGAGCGTGAAGTCTTCCATCTCCCCGCGTGAGCGGCGGAGCTGCTGCACGCAGTAGTTGTAGGCGATGAGGGCGGGGATGGCCGCGAACAATCCGGCCGCGGTGTTGATCAGGGCCTCGCTGATGCCCGGTGCAACCGATGTGATCGACGTCGAGCCCGTCGCTCCGATGTTCGCGAACGAACCCATGATGCCCCAGACCGTTCCGAACAACCCGATGAACGGCGTGGCCGCGGCGGTTGTTGCCAGGAAAGGGACGAAGCGGCTGAGACGCGAGGACTCGATGCGCGCCGCACGGACGAGCGAACGCTCCACGCTGTCGAGCGAACGGATCGTCTGCGCGCCGCTGGTGTGGGCGATCTGCGCCTCGATCTCCGCGTAACCGGCCCGGAACAGACCGACCAGCGCGGAGTGGGCCAGTGGTGCCAGGGCAGACTGCACTTCGACGAGCCGCTTGGCCCGCCGGAAGATCGAGACAAAGCGTCTCGATGACTGCCGCGAACGGCGAAACCGCCGCCACACGATGATCGTCGTGGCCCAGGAGAGAATGGAGAAGATGAGCAGGACCGCCAGAACGGCTTTCCCCACGATCCCCGTATGCGCGAAGGCCGTCCAGAGCTGCACGCCATGTAAAGTAACAAATGCGCGCGGCCGGCGCTACGCGTTTACGCTACGGCCGAGCGCGGGCGAAACTGTAGAACCCGAAGAGGGCGTTGCGGGACGGCGACCGCGGCGCCTCCGGGAACGACGATCTTCTGTGTCTCCAGGTAGAAGCGCACGTCGTCCGCGGTGAGCGCGTACAGGATGCGGTCTCCGCCCCGGCCGGCGGAGCTGAGAAAACCGGAATCGTCGTCGCGGATCATCATCACATCGCCGCTGAACTGCTGCGGGAGCTCCGCGAGCAGCGACAGAAAGTCCGACGCGGAGCTGGAACGATCGAGAACGATCCGTTCCACGTCTGCGTCGACGATGAACACCGAGCTCGCCACCGTGTAGCGGAGGATCGCAAACGTATCGAGCAGAACGAGCTTGCTCGAAGACCCGTCGGACAGGTCCCACTGACGCTCCTGGAGCTGGGTATGGCGGCTGACCAGAGTAATCCGCCGGATATCTTGAGTCATGTTCGTCCTCCGTCGGTCCCCGTAGTCCAAAAAAGATACCCGGCGTCCAAATGATCGAATTGACTGATAGCAAGTCAGTTACCGATGTTCTGATTCTGTAGCTACCAGTGCGGAATCTGGACACGCGTATGATTGCCATCCATGGCCGAGCTGCGGAACCGCATCCTGGTCGTCGATGACGATCCCCAGATCCTGTCGGGCCTGGAAGCGCTCCTCAGCGACGGATGGGAAGTGCGCACGGCCTCGACCGGGAAAGAAGCCCTGACCACGTTCGCCGCGTTTTCGCCTGATGTGGTTCTGCTCGACGTGCAACTTCCGGACTTCTCGGGCATCGATCTTCTCCATCAATTCAAGATGTACTCGGAGACGGCGGCAGTGATCATGATGTCCGGTGTCGGCAACCTCGATCGCGTCATCGAGTCGATGAAGCTCGGCGCCGAAACGTTTCTGCAGAAGCCGTTCGACTACGACTCGCTGACGCTCACCCTCGATCAGGCCTCGCGGATGGCGGCGACGCAGCGGGAGATCACCGCCCTGCGCCGTGCGGACGCGAAAGACGTCGATCGTCTGCCAGGCATCTCGCCGGCCATCACCCATCTGAACGACATCCTGTTGCAGATCGCGCGCGCGCCCTCACCGGTTCTGATCCAGGGCGAATCGGGAACGGGCAAGGGAGTGATGGCGCGCCTCATCCACAACCGGTCGCCGCGTGCGCGCGCGCCGTTCGTCGACCTCAACTGCGCGGGGCTGTCGAAGGAGTTGCTGGAGTCCGAGTTGTTCGGCCACGAGCGCGGCGCATTCACGAATGCCACGAATACGAAGCCGGGATTGTTCGAGATCGCCGGCGACGGAACGTTGTTTCTCGACGAGATCGGCGAGATGGAACTGACCATCCAGGCCCGCCTGCTCAAGGCGCTGGAGGAGAAGAAATTCCGGCGCGTGGGAGGCATCCGCGACCTGCGCGCGGAGTTCCGCCTCATCGGCGCGACGAATCGGGATCTCACTGCGGAAGTGGCGGCCTCACGGTTTCGCGGCGATCTCTACTACCGTCTGAACGTGGTGAGCCTGCACATGCCGGCGCTGCGGGAGCGCATGGAGGACCTGCCGATTCTCGTACAGGAGATTCTTCGGCCGCTGGCGAAGGAGCTGGGACGTTCGCTTCCGACGGTCAGCACGCGAGCGATCCGGAAGCTCGAGATGTACCCGTGGCCGGGAAACATCCGCGAACTGCGCAACGTGCTGGAGAGGGCCATGCTCACGTTGCGCGGGGAGGAGATCCGCAACGAGGACCTCATCATCGATCAGGAGGGCGGCCCGGCTGTCGCACCGAAGGGCGGAACCCTCCCCTTGGAAGAATGGGATATTCAGCCGCTGGACCGAGTCACGGCCTCATACGTGGCCGCGGCGGTCAAGGCCACGGGAGGCAATATCCGGAAAGCGGCACGACAACTGAAGATCAGCCCGTCGACGCTGTATTCGAAGTTGAAGCAGGCGGGAGCGGACGGATCGTCGAAATGACGTCTGCGTCCACTTTCTGAACGTTCTTTCGTTCCCGGACGGACCCCTCCCAGCCTTCCTCTCCTCAACTCATTCAACATCCATGACTTGCCTGGGATCGAACGCCGGCAGGATTCTTCCACTCCATTCAGTCCATGTTCCGTCCTGAGCTCGACAATGCTGCAGAGCCCGCGATCGGCGAGCGCGAGAGTCGTTATCGCGACGTCGTGGCACGCATGCCCGCGGCTGTCTGGATGGCCCGGATGAACGGCGAGATCCTTTTCGCGAACGAACAGATCGAGACCATCACCGGATTCACGCCGGCGGAGTTCGTGGCCGGCGGGGCGGAGCTGTGGGCGCGGCACGTTCATCCCGCGGACATCGGTGCGCTGTTCGACAAGTGGAACGAGGTGTCCCTGCGCGGCCAAGGCTCGCTGGAGTCGGAGTACCGGTTTCTTCGCAAAGACGGGAAGTGGGTCTGGCTCCAGCAGCGTATCTCCATGATCGTCGAAGAGAACCGCGAGTCCTACATCGTCGGGATCTCGACCGACGTCACCGCGCGGCGCTCCGCTGAAGAGGCTCTCCGGAGCTCCGAGCTTCGTTACCGCACTCTCGTCGAGCAGGCGAACGACATCGTTTTTGCCATCGACCCGGAGGGAAGAATCCAGTCACTGAACGCGGCATTCGAGACTCTGACCGGTTACGGGCGCGAAGAATGGATCGGAAGGAAATTCGTCGAGATGTTCGAGCCGGCTTCGGGCGCTATGGCCATGGAGCGGTTCGGGGCGGTGCTTGCCGGCGACCGGACCAGGTCAACCGAGTTTCGACTGCGGACAAAGTCGGGACACCTGCTCGCGATCGAGGCCAGCGCGGACCGGGTGGAAAGCGACGGGCAGCTCATCAGCAGCGTGGGCATCGCGCGCGACATCACGCAGCGCAAGCAGACGGATGCGGAGACGGCGCGTGCATCGCGGCTGGCAAGCGTCGGCCAGCTGGCCACGTCCGTCGCTCACGAATTCAACAACGTGCTCATGAGCATCATGCCCTTTGCCGAGCTTCTGCAACGAAGATACTCCGGCGATGAGCGCGCGGCCTCGGCCACCACACACATCCTCGACGCCGTCCGCCGGGGGCGCGAGATCTCGCAGAAGTTCCTCCGCTTTGCGCGTCCTGCCAAGCCCGAGGTGGGGCTTGTCAACGTTGCGGCCTGGCTGGAGGAATTCGACGCGGAAGCTGTTGTGGGCCCTTCCTGCCGGGTGGAGCGCCGCATCGCCTCTGACCGCAGTCTGGCCATCCGCGCCGACCGCACACTGCTCGATCAGGTGGTCACGAACCTGCTCACCAACGCGCGCGAGGCCATGCCGAATGGCGGGAAGGTCACCATCTCCGCACGCCGTTCGCGCCAGCATCACACGATCGACATCGAGGTCGAGGACAGCGGAGGAGGCATGAGCGCCTCCGTGATGCAGTACGCCTTCGAGCCTCTCTTCACGACCAAGCACAACGGCAGCGGGCTCGGGCTGACGATCGCCCGCCAGGCCATGAAGCAACAGGAAGGCGCCATTTCGGTGGAGAGCGCCGTCGGCGCGGGCAGCACGTTCACTCTGTCGTTTCCTGAAGCGAACGCCGCGCCTGTCGCGGCGGCGGAAGAGAGACCGAGCAGGCGGCTGCTGATCGTCGACGACGATGAGGCCGTGGGCGAAGGGCTGCGGATTCTGCTCGACGACGAGGGATTTGACGTCCGGGTTGCCACCAGTGGTGCGGAAGCGGTGACGATGGCCTCCACCTTCCTCCCGCATCTCGTCGTTCTCGACCTCAACCTGCCCGACCTCAGCGCGCTGGAGGTTTACGAGCAGATCCGCAGAACTTCTACGGATGTCGGGGTGATCTTCTCGACCGGCCACACCGATCTGCGTGCGCTGGAAGAGGTGCGCCAGCTCGATGTTCCGTCGATCATGAAGCCGTACGACGTGCACGAGCTGCTGGCGGTGATCGATGGCGTTGCCGAAAGGCGCTGAGCGTTTTGTGGTGGCCCCGGCGTGACTCGAACACGCGACCTTGAGTTTAGGAAACTCCTGCTCTATCCACCTGAGCTACGGGGCCGCTCTGGCCCGGCTAACCCTCACGAAATACGCGGGATTGCACGCGCCGCAGCGTAGCAAGTTGGCCTCCGCTTCGCAATGGATGATTGCGCCGTGCCTCGTTCGATCCGATCGCTTTCTCCTCTCCTCGTCCTGGGAGCTCTGTTTCTCTTCGCACCACCGGTATCCGCCGACGAAACGCTGGCCACTGCGAAGCCGTGTCACTGGTGGGACTTCAGCCAGTGTGAGAACCCCAACCGGATCGAAGGTCTGCCTGACGACGCCCCGCATGGCGGGACTGTGATCACGGTCGACGTGGCCACGAACAGGATCTATCTCTTCCAGGACGAAAAGCTCGTCGCGGAAGCGCCGGCTGGAACGGCCACCGAGAAAGTATTGAAGCGAGGCGGACGAACGTTCCTCTTCCACACACCGCGCGGAACTCTGAAGGTGCTGCGCAAGATCGAAGATCCGGTCTGGACCAAACCCGACTGGGCATTCCTCGAGGACGGCCAGCGCATCCCACCTCTCAACTCTCCCAAGCGGCGCGTCAAAGGACACCTCGGCAAGTACGCACTCGATCTGGGCGGCGGAATCATGATCCATGGCAGCGACGACCGGCGCTCGTTCGGAAGGCGTGTCTCACACGGATGCATCCGCGTTCCCGCCAGGATGCTCGAGACGATGTACGACAAGGTCAGAATCGGCACGCCGGTCTATATTTTCGAGAGTCACGAAGTGGAGACGGCCGCGAACAACGCGAAAACCGGCGAGCGTCATTCGGATCTGGATTTCTGAGGACGGGTTCCGCCGGCTGTAAGCCGGCGGCTACACCCTCACCTCGCCTTCATCTTCGCGCGGTCCTGATCGCGGCGATCCTGCACCAGAACGGACACGACCAGATACAGCCCGATGAGTGCGGTGACGATGTAGCCGACGACGGCGAGTACGGGCGCGGTGCGCACCATCAGTGCCGAAGCCACGACGATGGCCGCGACGATGACGCCGACGGTGATGCGGTTGGCGATCTTGTGAATTCCGGCCAGGAGCTCTCCGGCCTGGACGATGTTGATGGCCAGGGTCAGCTTGCCGGCGGCCAGAAGGTCGATGATCTCGCGGGCACGATGAGGAAGATCGAGGAAGAGCTGGTTCAGGTCGAGCAGGGCAGCGTAGAAGTTGCGGGGGTTGAACTTCTGACGCAGCTTCTGCGTCATGAGCTGTTCGGCGTAATCGCGGATCACGCTCTGAGGATCGTAGTCCGGATCGAGACGGCGCGTGATCCCATCGAGGTGCAGCAGCGTCTTGGCCAGCATGGCCAGCTCCGAGGGCGCCCGGAGGCCGTTGTTGTTGCCGATGGCGATGACGTTGAAGATCAATTGGCCGGTGTTGATGTCCGCGGCGGTGGCGTCGTGCACCGCGGCCACGATCGTGGAGATTTCCCGCACGAACTTCACGGCGTCGAAGTTCTCCTCGATCTCCGACATGCGCACGCACGAGTCGGCGACCTCGGCCCCGCGGTTCGAGGAGATGGCCAGCAGCAGCTTGATGATCTCGTCCTGGCGCTCGTAGCTCAGGCGGCTGACCATCCCGAAGTCGAGCAGCACCACCTGCGTCTCGGCTTCGCTTTCCCGGACGAACACATTGCCGGGGTGCGGATCGCTGTGCCAGACCCCGTCGACGCAGATCTGCTTGAGGTAGGCCCGGGTCAGCACGGCTGCCAGGTCGGAGTAATTGTTCTCGATGAGCGAGAGCGGCGTCAGCTTCGAGACCTTGCGACCCTTCACCAGCTCCGTCGTCAGAACGCGGGACGAGCTGAGATCGTGGATCACGATGGGGATGTAGATCTGGGGAAAACCGGCCAGGTTCACCCGCAACGTGTCGGTGTTCCGCGCTTCCTGCAGGTAATTCAGCTCGTTGAGCATGGACAGGCGTGCCTGCTCGATGGCGCCGGTGAGGTTCATCTTCCGGCCGATGTCGGTGTGCTGCTCCAGCGTCTCGGCGATTTCCACCAGTACATCCAGATCGCTCCTGACCTGCTCGCGCACGTTCGGGCGCTGCACCTTCACCACCACTTCACGGCCGTCGCGCAGAACGGCCCGATGCACCTGACCGAGCGACGCGGCGGCGATCGGAATCGATTCGAAGGTCTCGAAGATCTTCGAGATCTTCGCCCCCAGCTCCTCCTCGACGATGCGCTCCACCTCGCCGAACGAGAAGGGGTCGAGATGGTCCTGGAGCGACTCCAGCGCCCTGATGTACTCGGGCGGGACGATGTCCGGCCGTGTCGAAAGCAGCTGGCCGAACTTCACGTAGGTAGGCCCCATCTGCTTGAGTGCGGAAGCGAATGCCTCCGCGCGCTGTTTGACGTCTGGCTCGATCTTCCCTTCCTCTTCCGTGGGAACGAGCAGATCGCCGGATGTCGCGGTCAGGCGGAAGTCTTTGCGGCCATAGCGGGTGAACAGGAGGACCAGATCGCGGTAGGCACTGATGTGACGCGGTTTCAACATTCACCGGGCCCACGTGCAAGAGGACTGCCGGGGTTTTCCGTCTTTCGTTGACCCTGCGGGAAGCGCTTGCTACGATGCCTCGCTTTCCTCTCGAAGGTTCAGGAGCGCAAAAATCAATGGGTAATCACAGACATCTCTTCACGTCGGAATCCGTCACCGAGGGTCACCCGGACAAGATTGCCGACCAGATTTCCGACTCGATTCTCGATGCGGTCATGGCCGAAGATCCGCTGGGCCGCGTGGCCTGCGAGACGCTGGTGACGACCGGCCTGGCCATGATCTCGGGCGAGATCACCACCAAGACGTACGTCGACTTTCCGTCCATCGTCCGGAACACGATCCGCGAGATCGGATACACACGCGCCAAGTATGGTTTCGACAGCGAGACCTGCGCGGTCGTCTCGTCGATCGATCCGCAGTCGCCGGACATCGCCCAGGGGGTGGACACGGGCGGCGCGGGCGATCAGGGGCTGATGTTCGGGTTCGCCTGCCGGGAGACGCAGGAGCTGATGCCGCTGCCGATCATGGTCGCGCACAAGCTGGTGCGCCGTCTGACTGAAGTGCGGAAATCGAGCGAGCTCGATTTTCTTCGTCCGGACGGCAAGTCTCAGGTGACGATCGAGTACGAGGGCAAGCGTCCGCTGCGCGCCAGCGCCATCGTCATTTCCACACAGCACTCGCCGAGCGTCAGCAACCGCGATCTTCGCGACGCCATCATGGAGAAGGTCATCAAGCCGGTCGTGCCTGCCGAGCTCCTCGACAAGGACACGGTCTTCCACATCAATCCGACCGGGCGTTTCGTCGTCGGTGGACCGCAGGGCGATACCGGACTGACCGGCCGCAAGATCATCGTCGATACCTACGGCGGCCGCGGCCGTCACGGCGGCGGCGCGTTCTCGGGCAAGGATCCCACCAAGGTCGACCGCTCGGCCAGCTACATGGCGCGCTACGTGGCGAAGAATCTCGTCGCCGCCGGCATCGCCGATGAAGTGGAAGTGCAACTCGCGTACGCCATCGGCGTGGCCGAGCCGGTCTCGATCTACGTCGACACGTTCGGCACCTCGAAGCTCGATCAGGAGAAGCTCGTGCAACTCGTGCGCGAACATTTCCAGATGACGCCGCGCGGCATCATCGACTCTCTGAAACTGCGCCGTCCCATCTTCAAGAAAACCGCCGCGTACGGTCACTTCGGCCGCAGCGAGCCGGAGTTCACGTGGGAAGCGACGGACAAAGCCGAAGAGATGCGTGCCGCCGCCGGGATGGGAGCGAGGGAAGCCGTCACGGTCTAGCTCGCCGTCGTTTCCGACCGGACCGCCGCGCTGAGCGTCGTTACCCACCAGTACGCGAAAAACAGCCAGAGAATCAGACGCCCGGCCGCCGTGTACCGGTGATCGAGTGGCCCACCATACGAGCGGGCGAACCCGGCATGCGGCAGGAACCGGATGCTGTCGAAAAGATATCCGGCGTATGGGCGCACTGCCAGCTCGAAGAGGATCAGTGCGCCGGCCAGACCGGAGTAGATGAGCGCGCGGCGCTGATCGGCGATGAGGGCGATGGGAACGATCCATAACAGATACTGCAGTCCGAAGCCGGGCGTCGCCAGATAGAACGTCAGAAGAAGCAGCAACGCACCGCGCGGCGCGGCGGTGCGCTTCAGAAGCAGGATCAGCGCGACCCCGGCCATCGCACAGTAGAAGATGCCGCTGACGACCACGGCCGGCAGTTCGTGTCCGGAGAGAAACTCGATCGCTGTGATGCCCCACCAGCCGAGGAAACCGCGATATCGCAGGATGCTGGCGATGGCCGACCCTCCGATGAAGGGCCAGGGGAGGAGCAGCGCCGCGAGAAACACTCCCACGGAAACGCATGCGATCGTCATCTGACGGCGCAGCGGACGCGAGCCGGCCACGAGCGCGGGCAGGACCAGAAGCGGCCACGTCTTGAACGCGGCTCCAATGCCGAGCCAGGCGCCCGCCCGCGACCCGCTTTCATCCGCCTGGCCTTGCGCCGAGAGAATGGCCAGAAGAAGGCAGAGTGCCGGAATCGAATCGAAATTGCCGTGGATGGCGCTCGTATAGATGGCCACCGGATTGAACGCGTAGGCGGCAGCCGTGAAATAGCGAGGGAGCCCGGGATTTTTCGCGGCCGAAAAGAGCACTGCCGTGATGGCCAGGTCGGCCGCGATCGGGAACAGCTTGATCACGAACGAGAACGGCAGCCTCGTCACTTCCGACGTGACGTAGGAGATCAACGCCAGCACCGGCCACAACGGCGGCCACGAGATGAGCAGCGGCACGTCGTAGGGATTCCTCCCGGACGCCATCAGCGCCGCGCACTTATGCCACGCCGAAACATCCTCGGTTCCGAAGATGAAGGCTGCCGGAACCAGCCGGACCAGCAGGGCCAGCAGAAGGAGACGGCGTTCCGGAATGGTCATGGCCCGAGTGCGCCGCGGGTCATTCGTCGTGACCGAGTGCCTTCCGGATGGCCAGCACATCTTTGATGATGGCGCGTGCCGCTTCCGGGCGGATCTGCGTGGTGCGATCGGACAGCGCGGCCGGCGGGTTGTCGTGCACCTCCATGAAGAAGCCGTCCGCGCCGGCCGCCGCGGCGGCCCGCGCGAGTGGGCGCGCGAACTGCGGCGTGCCGCCGGTCTGCTTTCCTTCACCGCCGGGCTTCTGCATCGAGTGGGTGATGTCGTAGACGACCGGCGCGCCGAACGCGCGGATGATCGGAAACGCCCTCATGTCGACAACGAGGTTCTGGTAGCCGAACGAAGAGCCGCGCTCGGTGATGAACACGCGGTCGTTGCCGGCTTCGTGACCCTTGTCGAGGATGTTCTTCGTCTCTTCGGGCGAGAGGAACTGCCCCTTCTTCACCGACACCGCCTTTCCGGTCCGCGCCGCGGCGGCGACGAGGTCGGTTTGCCGGCAGAGAAATGCCGGAATCTGCAGGATGTCGAGCACTTCCGCGGCGATGGCGGCCTGCCGCGGCTCGTGAATGTCCGAGATGAGCGGCATCCCGGTCTCTTCCTTCACCGCACGAAGGATGTCCAGCCCTTCTTCCAGGCCCGGACCGCGGAATGACTCGATGGACGAGCGATTGGCCTTGTCGAACGACGACTTGAAGACGAGGTTGATCTGCAGCTCATCGCGCAACGCCTTCAGCGTATGCGCCATCTTCAGGGCGTGCTGGCGCGACTCGATCACGCAGGGACCGGCGATGAACAGCGGAGGATTGTCGCCGCCGAAGGCGACGTCATCGGTGATCCGGATGGAACGAGTGGCCGGCATTGGCGCTAGACCAGCTCCGGCGCCTCGTGCGAGACAGCGACTGGCGCGTTCTTCTGGGCGGTCTTGTATCGGTAGGCCGCGGCGATGAACGAGCGGAACAGCGGATGGGGCGTCATCGGGCGCGACCTGTACTCGGGATGAAACTGGCAGCCCACGAACCAGGGATGGTCCTCGAGCTCGATGATCTCCACGAACTTTCCATCCGGCGAGATCCCGGTGACGCGGAATCCTTTTTCCTCGAGAGCCGGGATGTATTCGGGGTTCGCTTCATAGCGATGGCGGTGACGCTCCTCGACGAGGTCCGTGCCGTAGGCCTCGCGGGCGATCGATCCCTCGCGCAGCTGACAGGGATATTTGCCGAGGCGCATCGTGCCGCCCAGCGCGTCGACCCCGATGAGGTCACGCAGCTTGTAGATCACCTTGTACGGCGACTCGTCGTCGAACTCCGTCGAGTTGGCCCCGACCATCCCCACCACATCGCGCGCGAACTCGATGGTCGCGCACTGCATGCCCAGGCAGATGCCGAAGTAAGGGATCTTCTTCTCGCGCGCATAGCGAATGGCCCGCAGCTTTCCCTCCACACCGCGCGCCCCGAACCCGGGGCCGACCAGGATGCCGTCGACCTTGGCCAACTCGCCGTGGTACCCATCCTCCTCGAGAGACTCCGAATCGATGTAGACGATTTTCACCTTGAGGTTGTTGGCGATCCCTCCGTGGCCGAGCGCTTCGTTGAGCGACTTGTAGGAGTCGCCGAACTCGACGTACTTGCCGACGAAGCCGATCCGTACTTCGCCTTCCGGATGCCGCAGCTTGCGGACGATTTCCTCCCACTTGGTCAGCGACCCGATCTCCTCGTGCGGGAGATGCAGCTTGTCCAGCAGGATCTCGTCGAGCCCTTCGCGCGAGAACGCCAGCGGCACCTGATAGATGAACTCGACGTCGAGGGCGGAGACCACGGCCTTCTCCTCCACGTTGCAGAACAAGGCGATCTTCTTCTTCATCTCCTCGGGGATGGCGCGCTCGGAGCGGCACAGGAGGATGTCCGGCTGAATGCCGATCTCACGCAGCTCCTTGACGGAGTGCTGAGTCGGTTTCGTTTTCAGCTCTTCGCTCGCTTTGATGTACGGGACGAGTGTGAGGTGAACGTTGATGGCGTTGCCGCGGCCCGCTTCCTGGCGGAACTGGCGGATGGCTTCGAGGAACGGCAGCGACTCGATGTCGCCGACCGTGCCGCCGATTTCGACGATGACCACGTCGACCCCGTCGGAGACCTCGCGGATGCACTTCTTGATCTCGTCGGTGATGTGCGGAATGACCTGCACGGTCTTGCCGAGGTAGTCGCCTCGCCTCTCCTTCTCGATGACCTTGAGGTAGATGCGGCCGGTCGTCCAGTTGTTGCGCCGGCTGGCCCGCATGGTGGTGAACCGCTCGTAGTGACCGAGGTCGAGATCGGTCTCGGCGCCGTCGTCGGTGACGTAGACCTCGCCATGCTGGAACGGCGACATCGTTCCCGGATCGACGTTGATGTAGGGGTCGAACTTCTGCAGCGTGACCTTGAAGCCGCGTGCCTCGAGCAGTGCGCCGATGGAAGCGGCGGCGATGCCCTTGCCGAGACCGGAAACGACTCCGCCGGTGATGAAGATGTACTTTGTGCTCATCGCGCCTCCATAGATTCAAATGCCAAATGCAAAATGCAAAATGCAAAAACGCAGTTCATTCTGCATTTTGCATTTTGCATTTTGTATTTGCTTTTTGGGGGGAGAGAGTGGTGCTGGCGGTGCTGAGATCTGTGTCGTGTGAGCATCAAGCTCACGAACGAACACTCCGGTCAGCGCAATTTCGCAATTTCAGCCTCAACACGCATCACGTCCTCGGGCCGGTCGACTCCCAGGTGGGTCTCATCCGTGTGCAGTACCCTGATTTTAAAACCGTTCTGCAAAGCCCGCAACTGTTCGAGAGACTCGGCGGCCTCGAGCGGTGAGGGATTCATCCCGGAGAGCGCGCGCAACACCGGGACCTGGTAACCGTAGAGCCCGATGTGCCTCCGGGCGATCGAACGGGCGGCGTACGGAATGGGCGCTCGCGAAAAGTAGAGCGCGTCGCCGGCCAGATCGGTGACGACTTTGACGACGTCACGGCTCGCGAACTCGGCGTCCGATTCGATGGGACAGGCCAGCGTGGCCATGTCTACATCCGGTAGATCGAGAGCGGCGATCACCGCATCGATGCTGCGCACGTCGATCAGCGGTTCGTCGCCCTGCACGTTGACGACCTGGTCGTACGGCTCGTCCAGCATCGAAAGCGAGGCGGCGATGCGATCCGTTCCCGTCGCGAACAGACCTTCCGGCCGTACCACGCGTCCTCCAAACGACTGGACGTGGCGGGCGATGCGTTCGTCGTCCGTGGCCACGTACACTGCCACCGCACGCTCCGACTGCGAGGCACGCTCGTACACCCGCTGAATCAGCGAAACACCGGCGATGGGCGCCAGCGGCTTGCCCGGAAACCGGGAGGAGGCCCAGCGTGCCGGAATTACAATCACCGCCTTCATGGAATCGGATTCTACTTCCCCGGTCCTCGCTTCCCGGCCTCCTGTGTCCCGCAGCGACCGCGAATTGATGCGCCGGCTCACCGTCATCGTCCTGTTTCTGATCGGACTGACGGCGGCGTTCTCCTGGCTCTTCCGGTTCTACACGCGGAGGTTCGAAGACTTCACCGGCGCGGCCCAATGGATCTGGGCACCTGTGCGCATCAGCCGAAACATCCCGGTGGTCTTTTTCGCGGCACGCGACTTCACGTTACCGGCCGGTGCGCAGTACGCGCACGTGAAACTGTTCGCCGAGCCGGAGTACACCTTGTGGTTCAACGGACGCAAGCTCGCCAGCCGGCGCAACCGCGGGGAGCATGTTCTGGACGTCTACGACGTCACGAAGCTGGCCAGAGCGGGGAGGAACCGCATCGTGGTGGCCGTCCGCAGCAGGAATGGGGTGGGCGGCCTCCTGGCCAGCGTCGCCTTCGCGGACGAGAACGCCAACGCCATCGTCACCGACAGCAGCTGGCGGATCTTCCGCCGCTGGGACGACGCCCTGCCGCTCCGCGATGCCCCTCACTCCGAGCAGCCCATGGTCCTCGGCGAGCCGCCTCTGGGCCGGTGGCACTATCTGGCGCCGCGTCAGGCGGAGTTCGATCCGCCGGCCATGAAGCTTCTCCAGCCAGCGCGGAGCATCGAATACGTGGCGAGAATTCCGGACGTGAAGATCGTCGACGGCGTGGCCGTGGCCACGAGAGAATCCATCCGCGCCACGGCGTTCGACTTCGGCTTCACGCGGGGGCGGGTGCGCCTGTCGCTCATCGGCAATCAACCCGTGCCGCCGGTGGTGTTGTATCGCCTGGCGAACGTGAAGGAAGAATTCGGAGTGGTCGAGTCCGCCGTGTTATCGGCGCCGTTCGGAGATGGAGAACGCGTCCTCACCGAGCCGGAGGTCCGCTCGTTCCGCTACATCATCGTATTCGGCGAGCGGGCCCGTGCGGAAGTCGTTCAGTAGATCACTTTGCGGACGAAGTAGTCCTGCAGAGCGATGGCCTTGCCGTTGATGGCATCCGCGTCCGCACGGTTGATCTGAAAACGCCCGGCCGAGCCGCCCGTGGTCGTTTTCATGAAGAGCTCGACCACGTCGATCTGCATGTTGTCGAGACCGGCATTGCGCTCGATGAGGAAGGCTGTGGCCGAGATGGCGTTGAACACCTTGTCTTCGTTGTCCGCGGTCACCTCGACGCGCACCGAGCGATTCGTTCCGGTGAGCCTGTGCTCGAAGATCCCGACGTTCTCGTAAGCCCGCTCGAAGGTGTCTTTGAGCCGCGGGTCGAGCTGATCCGGAACCGGAGCGGGAGCGGCCGGTACGGTCGACGAGGGTGAATGCGATGACACGGGCGGCGCCACCGGAACAGGGGCGGCCTGCTGATGCATCCTGACGATTTGTCCGAGAGACGGCGCCTGCGTCTGGGCCGTCGACTGGACCGGTTGCCCTTCGCTGATCACGTTGACGTTGCCCATGCCGAGAGCGTTGACCTCGTCGGTCGTCTTGACGTCGATCTCGGCGGGGTTGATGGTCATCGTCTGTCCCGACTGCAGCGTGACCAGGGCCTTGCCGTTCGCGACGGTCCACTTCGTCCGGGCGTTGTAACGCGTGCCGTCCTTCAGCACGATCACATACGCGGCAAATACCTGGGTGGTGACGAGCAGGGAAAAGGCGAGAATGGTCAGCGATTTCTTCATAGAAGCTCCAGGAATGGTGTGCGCGGGATGAGCGATTATACTCGGCGCAACGCGGCCTCGGCACCGGCCGATTCCAGCGAGAGATCAAAGGAGACCTCCCCATGCTGGTTGTGATGGAAGCTGGAGCGAGCCCGGAACAGATCGAAGCGGTCGTCCGCCACATCGAGCACCTCGGCCTGCGCGCTCATCCCATTCCCGGTGCGCACCGCACCGCCATCGGCGTAACAGGCAAGCAAGGCTCGGGATCGAAGGATCCCGCCACGGTCGAGAACTTCCCGGGCGTCAAGGAAGTCATCTCCGTCACCCAGGCCTACAAGCTCGTCAGCCGCGAGGCCAAGCCCGACGATACGGTCGTGAGCGTCGGCGGAGTCGATGTGGGCGGGCGGGGCGTGATCGTGGTGGGCGGTCCCTGCGCGGTCGAGACCTACGACCAGACGCGAACGATCGCCGAGCGTATCAAGCAGGGAGGGGGACAACTGTTTCGCGGTGGCGCGTACAAGCCGCGGACCTCGCCGTACTCGTTTCAGGGACTGGGCGAGCAGGGTCTGGAGATTCTCGCGCGTGTGCGCGAGGAGTTCGACCTTCCCATCGTGACCGAGGCCATCGACGAGCAGTCGCTGAAGCTGGTGGACCAGTACGCGGACTGCATCCAGATCGGCGCACGCAACATGCAGAACTTCTCGCTGCTGAAGAGCGCGGGGCGGGCGCGCAAGCCGGTGCTGCTCAAGCGCGGCATGTCGGCGACGCTCGAGGAGCTGCTGCTGTCGGCCGAGTACATCATGAGCGAGGGCAACTACAAGGTCATCCTGTGCGAGCGCGGCGTGCGCACGTTCTCGGATCACACGCGCAATACGGTGGACCTGTCGATCGTGCCGGCCATCAAGCGCATCAGCCATCTGCCCATCCTCGTCGACCCGAGCCACGGGACGGGGAAGCGCAACAAAGTGCTGCCGATGTCGCGCGCGGCGATCGCGGTCGGGGCGGACGGCGTGCTCGTCGAGGTGCACCACAAGCCGGAAGAGGCGCTGTCGGACGGACCGCAGGCGATTCTGCCGGACACGTTCGACCAGCTCGTGCGCGAAGTCGACGCCATCGCCGGAGTCCTCGGACGCAGCCTGCAGCCGTCACTGGCCGCGTCGTAGTCGGGCGGCATCACGCCACGATCGCCACCATCGAGAACAACGGTTCGACCAGCGAGCTCTCTCCCGACACCTCGCTACGGCGCCGCGCTTCATCGCGACCCAGACCTTTCGTGAACAGCCGCCAGGCGGTGTCGCCGTCCGTGTGCACCGTGGCGGTCGGATTCGCAGGCGATCCGTCGAGCTGCCAGCGGCCCGACTGGCGCACCAGCGATGCCGAAGTCACGTCACGCACGTCGAAAACAACGCGCGTTCCGTCGGCCGCGGCGGTGTTGCGATAGGTGTGGGGCAAGGCGCGCAGAAACGTATCCATCACCGGCTTGAAGTAGCGGAGGTCATAGAGCGGCGGCCGGCCGGCGGCGTCCCGAATCTGCTGCTGGTGATGCCACTTCTCCGTCAGCTCGCGCGCCGTGTCGAACCAGTTTTGGGAAATCTCTTCTCCCGCCCAGCTCACCGCCCACTCCGCCTTGGCGAGGGGATCGAGCGTGGTCATGTACTCGGCCATCTCGCTGCCGTAGCGATCGAGCATCTCCATGAGGATGCGCGGGCTGAGGCGCCGCGCTGCAGATACCCATTGCGAATTCATCTCGTTGATGATGGCGGCCAGTTCGTGCGTGATCGCCAGCGGCGCTGAGTAGAGGTCGCGATGCGCCGAGAGGCGTCTGAGCGTGGTGTCGAGCAGGTGGGACGCCACGTCTTTGACCGTCCATGTCCCGACGGCCCGTGCATTCCACTCCTCGGGGGTCAGACCGCGCAGGAGCCGCATGAGCTCGTCGTTGAGCGGGGCGAAGAGTCCGGCTACGAGGATCGGCTGCATCGGTGCAGGATAAACTGCGCGGCTACGATGCGGCGCACCAAAATCATCGCCACTCTCGGACCGTCGTGCAGCAGCGACGAGATCGTTTACCGTTTACTCACATCGGGCGTCGATGTGTTCCGGCTGAACTTCTCGCACGGGTCCTCCGACGATCGCATCCGCATCATCAGGACCGTCCGCGATACGGCCATGGCCATCGGAAGGTACGTCCCGATCATTGGCGACATCCAGGGACCGAAGATCCGCATCGGCGACGTCGACGGCGTCGTCCACCTGCAGCCCGGAGAGACGTTCGTCATTACGACCGACAACACCCGTGGCAACGCGCACCAGGTGTCGACCCCGTTCACACCGCTGCCGCGCGAAGTGCAGACCGGACATCGCATCCTCATCAACGACGGCCTGGTCGAGCTCGTGGTCACGGCGCTCGATGCCCGGAGCGTGACCACCAGGGTCGTGCACGGCGGACCGATCTCCTCGAAGAAAGGGATGAACCTTCCCGACTCGGAGCTGACCATTCCGGCGATCACCGACAAGGACCGCCAGGACGTGAAGTTCGCCATCGAGCAGAAGCTCGACTACATCGCCGCCTCGTTCATCCGCCGCCGCCGCGACATCGAAGACCTGCGGGAGCTGTTGCGCGAATCGGGCGGCAGTGAGCTCAACGTGATCGCGAAGCTCGAGAAACCGCAGGCCATTGCCAATCTCCAGGAGATCCTGGAAGTCAGCGACGGCGTCATGGTCGCCCGCGGCGATCTCGGCGTCGAGCTGCCGCCCGAAGACGTTCCCATTGTCCAGAAGCGCATCCTGTCCGAAGCCAGCCGGTGGGGGAGGTTCGCCATCACGGCCACACAGATGCTCGAGTCGATGACCACGGCGTCACGGCCCACGCGCGCCGAAGCGTCGGACGTGGCCAACGCCATCTTCGACGGATCGGACGCGGTCATGTTGTCCGCGGAGACGGCTTCGGGGATGTATCCGGTGGAGGCCGTGCAGATGATGGCGCGCATCGTCACGGCGGCCGAGGCCAACCGGGATGTGCAGCCGTTCAAGCGCGAGCCGTTCCGCCAGATCTCGGAGACCGACGAATTCACCGACGCCCTGGCCGGCGCGGCCAACTACGCCGCCGAGCAGATCGACGCGAAGTTCATCGTCGTCTTCACGCAGACCGGATTCGCGGCGCGGCTGATGTCGAAGTTCCGTCCTCGTGTCCCCATCATTGCGCTCACGCCTTCCAGCTGGGTGGCCCGGCGGATGAACATCCTGTGGGGAGTGCAGCCGCTCGTGCTCAAAGACGCCGGCGAGTTTCACGAGCAGATCGTGGACCGCGTCGACGATTACCTCTTGTCACGCGACGTGGTGACGGCCGGTGACCGGCTGGTGATCCTGATGGGCTCGCCGCTCTATCAGCGGGCAAAAACGAACCTGCTGCGGGTTCACCGGGTCCGGCGCCAGGGCCTCTGAGATGTAACGTAATGGTGAAGGCGGGTGACCGTCACCGCGTTCTTGCATACTCTATGCGAGCGGGGAAGGTTCCCCCGCGGGAGGGGCGTTTCGGGAGAAGCCGGTATAAGCTCCGTCAATCTGCAGGAGTCGTGATGCGCCAGGTTCGAGTTGCTGCCATCGCCGTCGCCATCGCCGCTGCCATCGCCGCGCCGGCCCGCCCGGAGGTTGCCCTGCCGCCGGCCCTGGAGATTCTCGGTAACGTGACGAATGCGGCCCGCCCGGTCGCCAACGCACTCGTCGTCGCGCTCAACCTCAATTCCTTCGACACGACCCAGACGTTCACGCTGCCCGACGGCACGTTCTCCCTCTCCCGTCTGCAGACCGGCGTCTACAAGATCATCGCCGTCAAGACCGGCTTCGCGCCGGCTGTCGCTACGATCGTGCCGACCGGGAGCAGCGGCCACCTCACTCTGCGGCTGCAGACGGAGAACAAGTCGAAGACGCGCAGCGACGAGATCTGGGAAGTGCGAGGATCGCTTCCCGGCGACGTCCTCCGCGAGATCGATCAGATGCTCGATCCGCCGTCGAAACAGGTCTCGTACGACATCCCGCGATTCAAGGGCCAGATGGTCTCCATGACCGGGATGGCCGCCGCGAAACAGGCCGATGGACCGGCCTTCGCGCAGACGGGACTGGGCGTGCAGAGCCGCATCGGTGAGAACTGGCAGCTGGGCATCCGCGGCGACATGCAGCGTTTCGACGATCCGACGGACAACCAGACGTTCGGCCAGCCCGTGGCGCAGTCGAGCGTGATGTCGATGGAGCTTCGTTCCTCGGCCACCGAGTCGGTTCGCTACGCCGGAACGCGGAGCATGTGGCGCTACGCCGACGGGATCGATGACACGCCGCAGCAGGCCGGGGTGCGCTCCGACAACCTGGAGTGGCAGCACGGCGACGCCCGGGTAAAGGTGCGTTACTTCGCGCACGACAACGTCTTCCAGTCCGCGGTCGGCTCCGACGTCCTGGAGGTGGCCGGTGATACGACGCTCGTGCAGACACGGCGGAACGACATCGGCGTTTCTCTGCGAGTGCGGCAGCAGAACGTGCGCACGACCATGACCGACACGATGCGCACGGCCGACCTCGACGCCAACGGCACGGTCATGCTGGTGCCGTCCTTTGTCGTGCACTACGGAATGGCCAGCCGCCTGGGACTGGATCGTACGGAATGGGCTCCCAGCACGGGTGTCGAGTGGAAGCTGACTCGGAATACGGCACTGATCGGTTCGGCCGCGTACAAAGTATTCGATACCAGCGCCAGCGCCAGACTCGTTCCCACGCTCGTGGCCTGGTCGGACGAGACGAATGTGCTGCCGCGTTACACCTATTCGTTCGGCGTGGCGTCGACGCGCGACGAGAGCAATCAGGTCTCGGCGGTGATGACCATCAGCGCGGCAGATGAGCCGATGCGCGTGATCATCAACGACGGCACGCAGCAGTTCTGGGACAGCCTGCTCGTCGACAGCGGCGATCTGCGCCGCGATATCCGTCTGGCCTGGCGCCACGATTTCGGTCCGCGTTTCGCCATCGACATCGCCACCACCGCGGGCACGGCCACGCCGCACCAGTACTCGGGCGACATGAGGAAGGTGTACGTGACCGGCGATCTGCAGACGATCTTTACGCCGACGCGCACGACGCTGGCGGTGTCGTACCGCGACCTCACGCAGCCCCAGGTCAAGGGCGGCGACTACCACAGCTCGCGTGTGAATGTGCGCATGGCCCAGTCGCTGTATCTGCCGATCGACATGAAGCTGCTGGTGGGGATCGAGCTGGTGCACGCACAGAACTCGCCGTTCCTCCTCGACACGCTGCTGCCGGAGGAGACCTCGAAGAAGTACATCGGCGGCCTGGCGGTGAATTTCTAGGGTCAGAGCTTCGCTTCGTCACTTTTCTACCCGGTGAGGAGCAGTCTCTCGACAGCGCTCTACCGCGCGTAGAGAAGTAGCGAAGCGAAGCTCTGACCCCCTCTACCGCTCGCGGATTTCTGCAACCAGTTTCGTGAACCGGTACGAGATTCCCTTGGTCACCACGATCTGCTTCAGGTAGTTGAGCGAGGTGATGGCCGCGGGGATGCCGACGATGGCGGATGGAATCGAAGCCAGGCGTGCGGCGAGCTGGATCGTCTTGTCCATGGCCGTGTACTGCTCGTTGAGAAAGTCCGCCCGGGCCTCGCTGTTGTAGGCGATGGTCAAGAGGTAGATGTCGGCGACCAGCTCGCGGAAGCGCATCTCCGAGCCCCAGGCGAAGCACTCGCCGCTGCGCACGTTGTCGAGAAACTCCTGCACGCTCTCTCCCTTGGCCACCGTGTGCACCTTGGCGACGTGTTTGAGCGTGTGCGCGTCCGAGCCGCCCACCATGGAGATGTGCCGCCCGTGCTCGTGCTTCAGCGTGTACACGAGCTGCTGGATCATCTTGTTGTGAAACGAGGCCATGGCCCCGTTGAGCACTTCGAAGATGTCGAACATGTCGATGAGCTCGGCGATGTAGCGGGCCGCCACGTTCTTCATCCGATAGCTCTGGAAGAGATGATTGATGCCGAAGAGCATTCCCTCCGATTTCATGTAAGGAACGAGCTCGCGGATATTCGCGCGCAACCGCTGAATTTCGCGGTGCTGTTCCTCGGAGAGGCCCCATACTCCGATGTGGATGCGCTGGCCCGTATCGGGAAACTTCGCTTCGACCTCTTCGCCGATGAAGAAATCGGTGATGTCCGGATATTTGTTCAGGAAGTAGAGTGCACCGTCGATGGAGTCGTGATCGGTGAGCGTGACGTAGGACATGCCGCGTTCCTTGGCCACGCGATACACATCCTCGGGAGCGTTGTAGCAATCACGCGTGTTGGCACGCTTGAAATACTTGAAAATCGAGAATCGGCTGTGACAGTGCAGATCAGCCCGCTTGAGAGACGGGTCGTCCTGCACTGCCGAATTCACTGGCTCGGGCGTTGGTTTTTCGCTCACGGAACGATTGTTCAATCTGGGGGCATTTTCTACAATTCGCGTGCCCGCACAGTCAGTATAAGTCTCATCAACATGGCCCAACCAAATCGATTCAAACCGGCGAATCCAAGCAACCCCACCGACTGGGTGGAGATGGACGTCCCCAGCAAACTGCCCATCATCCCCCTGGTCTCCTCGGTGCTCTTTCCCGGCGGCGTCCTGTCGCTCCAGGTGGGCATCGACCGCAACGTGCGCATGTTGAAGAGCCTCCCGGACGATCAGAACCTCGTCGCGGCGTTCTGCCAGAAGAATGGGGACAAGGAAAATCCGCGCGCCGAGGACCTCTCGCAGATCGGCGTGCTTGCGGCCATCGTGCAGCGCCTGCCCCTTTCGAAGGACCGCTACCAGCTCTTCCTGCAGGGACGGCAGCGCGTCGAGCTCGTGCAGATGCTGCAGTCCGAACCGTACTTCGAAGGGAAGCTGCGCGAAGTGGCGCCGCGTCCCATTCCGAAGAGCGTCAAGACCGACGCCCTGGTCAATAAAGCGCTCTCGCTCTTCGAGAAACTCGTGGAGAGCGATTCGAAATACTCCAACGAGCTGCTGAACATCCTGCGCATGAACGTGCCGGAGGGTCCGGACACGTTCGCGGACCTGCTCGCATCGTTCGTGAACTTACCGCTGGAGGAGAAGCAGCTCCTGCTGGAGACCGTCAATCCGATCGAGCGGATCGATCTCCTCATCGAGTACATCCAGCGCGATCTGGGCAAGGCCACGGTGGACCGCGAGCTGCAGCGGCAGACCCAGACCTCCATCGACCGCCGCGAGCGCGAGAACTACCTCCGCGAACAACTGCGTGTCATCCAGGACGAGCTCGGCGACACGAACGCGGCCGACCGCGAAGCCGATACCTACCGCGAGCGCATCGAAGCACTGCCGCTGGCGGAAGAGCAGAAGACGCAGCTGCGACGTGAGGTCAACCGCCTCGCTCAGCTCTCGGCCTCGTCATCGGATTTCGCGGTCATCAAGGGCCACCTGGACACCGTCTTTCAGGTTCCCTGGAACGAGAAGACCGAGGATCAGCTCGATCTGAAACGGGCCGAGGAGATTCTCGACGAACGTCATTTCGGCCTGGAGAAAGTGAAAGAGCGCGTGCTCGAGTTCCTGGCCGTGCTCAAGCTCAAGGGAGATCTCAAAGGACCGATCCTCTGCTTCGTCGGTCCGCCCGGAGTGGGCAAGACATCGCTCGGCGCCGCGATCGCGGAGGCCCTCGGGCGCAAGTTCGTGCGCATGGCCGTCGGCGGCGTCACCGATGAGTCGGAGATTCGCGGGCATCGCAAGACCTACATCGGGGCCATGCCCGGGAAGATGATCCAGAGCTACATCCAGGTCGGAGTGAACAACCCGCTGATCATGATCGACGAGATCGACAAGATCGGGAAAGACTTCCGCGGCGATCCGGCCTCGGCGCTGCTCGAGGTCCTCGACCCGAAGCAGAACCACGCCTTCGTCGACCGCTACCTCGAGATTCCCTACGATCTGTCGCATACGTTGTTCATCGCCACGGCGAACGTGCTCGACACGATTCCCGGCCCGCTGCGCGACCGCATGGAAGTGATCCGGCTCTCGGGCTACACGGAGAACGAGAAGCTCAACATCGCCAGGAAGCATCTCGTCCCGGAGCTCCTGGAGAACCACGGCCTCACCGCGGAACAGGTCACGCTCACTGACGAAGCGCTTCTGGCCACGATTCGCGATTACACAGCGGAGGCGGGCGTGCGCAATCTCGAGCGCAAGCTGGCCACGGTCATGCGCAAGATCGCGCGCAAGGTGGCGGCGGGCGACGGCGAAGCGCACTACACCGTCGAGTCCAAAGACATCGAGGGCTACCTCGGCCTGGCCTCGTACGAACACGAGTTCGCGGAGCGCCATCCCGAAATCGGCGTGGCCACCGGGCTGGCCTGGACGTCGTTCGGCGGCGAGATCATGTTCATCGAAGCCACGCGCATGCCCGGATCGGGACGGACCACGGTCACGGGCCAGCTCGGCGACGTCATGCGCGAGTCCGTGCAGGCGGCGCATTCGTACGTCCGGTCGAAGGCGCACGAGCTCGACATCGAAGACCGCCTCTTCAGCGACTACGACATCCACATCCATTTTCCGGCCGGTGCCATTCCGAAAGACGGGCCGTCGGCGGGTGTGGCCATCGCCACCTGCATCGCATCGGTGATGGGTGAGCGGCCGGTGCGGCACGATGTAGCCATGACCGGCGAGATCACGCTGCGCGGCAAGGTACTCTCGGTGGGCGGCATCAAAGAGAAGGTGATGGCCGCACAACGTGCGAACATCAAAACGGTCGTCCTGCCGGAAGGCAATCGCAAGGATCTGACCGAGGTTCCGGATGAGGTGAAGGCGGGACTGGAGTTTTTGTTCGCCGAGCGCGTGGAGGATGTCTGGAAGGAGGCGCTCATCCCGCTGTACCTCGTGAAGAGTCACGACCGCAAGTACGACGAGGCCGAGTACAAGGCCGACAGACAGAAGAGCGAGAGGCCTGAGACTCCGAGATGAGGCAGGGCTGTCTTTCGAACCTCCTCTTCGCCGCTCTTCTGGTCGTCGGATTTCTCGGCAGTACGTACTTCTGGTTCACGTACTTCGTGAAAGGACGATCGCTGCCGACGCCGAATCTCATCGGCAGGACCGTCGCCGAAGCGCGAGCGATCTGCTCGGACCTTGGCGTCAAGCTCGATGTCCGTGACGAGCGCCGAAACTCCGACAAGGTCCCCGTCGACACGATCGTCTGGCAGAACCGCGCACCCGGCGCCACCAGCTTCATCAAGCGCGGAACGGCCATCCGGGTCGAGCTGAGCGCCGGACCGCTCATTCTGCGCGTGCCCGATCTGGCCGGTCAGAGCGCCGGGACGACGATGTTGCGCGTCGGACAGATGAATCTGAAGGTCGGCAGCATGACCTACGTCGATTCTGCCGCCAACGCCCGAGGCGTCCTGGCGGCGGATCCACCGGCCGGAACGGTCGTGCAGGCGCAGACGCCGGTCTCGTTTCTCGTCGGCGTCCAGCCGCCTGCGCCGTCCTACGTCATGCCCGACCTCATCGACCAGGCACTCGATCTGATGCGGCCCGCGCTCGAGGCACACGGCCTCGTGGTTTCCACCGTCAAGTACGAGGCCTATCCGGGCATCCGCGATGGCATTATCATCCGGCAGTACCCTCTTCGCGGCGCGCCGGTAAGCAGCCGTGATCCCATCACCGTCGTCGTTTCGAGGCAGGAAGAGGGGAGTATCGTGGAGCAAGCACCTGTCGCACCGGCCGCGACGCAATAGAATCAGGGCGGAATGGGTAACCGGTAACCGGTAGCGGGTAACCGGTAAAACACAGCTCGGTTACCGGCTACCAGTTACCGGCTACCGATCAAACGGCCCGCCGTTACCTGCCGCCAGCAAAATCAGGCACGCATGAATATCCAGATCGCTCCATCACTGCTCTCGGCCGACTTCGCGAACCTCGCCAGCGAGATCGCCACGGTCGAACGTGGCGCCGACCTTCTGCACATCGACGTGATGGACGGACATTTCGTCCCGAACATCACTCTCGGGCCGCTGATCGTGAAGGCGTGCCGTGCGGTCTCGAAGCTGCCGTTCGACTGTCATCTGATGATCGAGAAGCCACAGCTCTACATCGAGAGGTTCCTCGAGGCGGGAGCGAACATGGTCTCGGTGCACATCGAGGCGGAGCCGCATCTCCAGCGGGCTCTGCAACTGATCCGTGACGGAGGTGGCCGGGCCGGCATCGCCCTCAACCCCGCCACCCCGGCCGAGGCGCTGTCGACAGCCATCGAGTTTTGCGACTACGTACTGGTCATGACGGTGAACCCCGGCTTTGGCGGCCAGAAGTTCATCGAACCTGTGGTACCGAAGATTCGTCATATATCGCGGATGATCCGGGAGAGGGGACTCAATGTGCCCATCGAGGTCGACGGCGGCGTCGATCCCACGACGGCGCGCCAGGTCGTTGATGCCGGTGCCTCGATTCTCGTGGCTGGATCCGCAATTTTCGGCAAAGAGGACCGGGCCGCTGCAATGCAGGCGATCCGGACCGCTGTTTCGGGAGTGAACGTGTGAGTCAGTCCCCTGGAGGATTTTTGAACCTGAAACGAACCGTAATGCTCGTCGCGATGATCTTCGTCCTCGCGGCGTGTCACCATCGTTCGCGCCTGGCGCGTCCGGTGGTCGAGCCGGAGTTCCTCAACCTTTCGAAAGAGCAGATCTTCCAGAAGGGGGGTGAGCTCTTTGCCAGGAAGAAGTGGCAGAAGGCTCGCCTCTACTACTCGCACATCTACGAGAACTTTCCGAACGATCCCCTGGGCCGGCGCAGTCTTCTCCGCGTCGCCGATACGTATTACCACCAGGGCGGTCCGGTAAACCTGGTCGAGGCCCAGTACAAGTACCGCGACTTCATCAACCGATACCCGGGAAGCGAGAGTGCCGACTACGCGATGCTGCAGATCGCCATGGTGTCGTTCAAGCAGATGGAGAGACCGGACCGCGACCAGCAGAAGACGCGCGAGGCCGTGGAGAAGTTCAACGACATGATCCACACCTATCCGCGCAGTCCGATGCGCCCCGACGCCGAGGCCCATCTCAGCGAGGCCATGGACCGGCTGGCCAGGCACGAGCACATCGTGGCCCGCTTCTACATGAAACGGAGGAGCTACCTGTCGGCGGTGCAGCGGCTGAACTATCTCGTCGACAACTATCCGAACTACTCGGACCGCGCCGCGGTCTTCTACGATCTCGGCACGTCATTGGCGGCGCTGGGACGCAACGGCGAGGCGCGCCTGTACTTCGAGCGTGTGCTCTCGGAGTTCCCGAAGAGCTCCTACGCCGATCGGGCCAAACAGAAACTGACCACCGTGAAGACCTCATGAGATCAGTCGCCGCGGCCACGCTTGTTCTCGCCGTCGCTTGCGGCTCGAGCTCGGGAACGAAGCCGGCGATGAGTGCGGCGACTCCTTCCGATCCGCAGATCGCCGGTCTGGAGAAGTCGATGACCGAGCTCCTGGAGCGTCTCGATGTGCTGAACGACCGGATCACTCGATTGGAGCAGGCCGGTGAGGAGCGAGCGGCTGCCGCCCGCGTCCCGCCGCCAGTCCGTGCTCCGGGTCCGGCCTCGTCCGCGCACAGCACCGAGGGCGGGGCTGCCCAGCCCGGTGCGATTCGATCGGCGGAGATCGCTGAAGCTTATCGAAACGCCATCGTTCTCTTCGGCAAGGGCCGCTATCCCGAGGCGCGCACCGCCTTCCAGCAGGTGTTCGACGCCGACCCGTCCGGCCAGCTCGCCGACAACGCCTTGTTCTGGATCGGCGAGACGTATTACGCCGCCGCAGACTTCAACAATGCCATCCGATACTACAAGCGGGTCAGCGACGAATTCGGCGATCAGAACAAAGCTCCCGAGTCGCTGTACAAGCTGGCCCTGGCGTACGAGAAGACCAGCGATCTGGCCCTGGCCCGGACGACCCTGCAGGAAGTGATCTCGCGTTATCCTTACTCGGCGCCGGCGGCATCCGCGAAGTCGGAGCTCAACCGGATAAAATACTGAGCCCGAATGTCTGAAGAAACCGAAAACGCCGCGAGTCTCCTGGCGAAGAAGGATTACGGGCGCGCCCTGCCGCTGCTCAAGCGCGACCTCGACAAGTATCCGACCAATCCCCGCATCCGCCTGCAGTACGCCGATGCTCTTACAGGAACAGGATCGTTCGATCAGGCTGCCGAACAGTACGAGGCCACGGCCAAGTACTACGACGACAACGGCTTGACCGTACAGGCGATTGCCGTCCGCAAGAAAGCGGAGAAAGTCCGCGGCCAAAGCGGAGGAGGGGCGGAAGCGACGCCGGCAGCTGGAAAAAGCGAGCCGATCTTCGTGGCTCCTCCTCCCATCAGCAGCCCTCTGTTCGAAGTCCTCGGCGACAACGAGCGGGCCGCCCTGGTCAAGGAGATGGAGCTCGAGAGCCACGAAGAGGGCAGCGTCATCATCAGCGAGGGCGATCCCGGCGACTCGATGTACGTCATCAGCTCCGGCGAAGTGAAGGTCTACACGCGTGGTACGGGAAAGACGGGCGCTGTCTATCTGGCCAAGCTCGGAGAGGGCGACTTCTTCGGTGAAGTGAGCGTCCTCACCGGCAAGCCCCGCACGGCCACCATCACCGCGTCGCGCCCCACCGAGCTTCTCCGTCTCGACAAGGAGAAGCTCGATAACGCCCTGGCCAAACATCCCGGCATCCGCAAGGTCCTCGATGCCTTCTACAAGAAGCGCGCGAACAGCACGGTCGAGGCCATGATCGAGAATCTCAAGAAACGCGGCGGATAGAGCGTGGCCGTACTCCCTATTCGAAAATTCGGAGACGACGTCCTCCGCGTTCCAACACAGCGCATCGGCGAGATCGACTCCGATCTGCAGAGGCTGATCGAGGATATGGTGACAACCATGCACGCCGCCCCCGGGATCGGACTGGCGGCGAACCAGGTGGGGATTTCGAAGCGCCTGGCCGTCATCGACCTCTCCGTGGGGAAGCGGCCCGACGATCTCCTGGTCTGCATCAATCCGGAGATCGTGGAGGTGGAAGGCCAGCAGGGCGAGAGCGAGGGCTGCCTCTCCGTTCCCGACTTTACTGAGATCGTGGCCCGGCCGCTGCGCGTAAAAATGCGCTATCAGGACCGCAACGGGCAGCAGCGCGAGTTGTGGGGGCAGGAACTACTGGCCCGGGCCATCTGTCACGAGATCGATCACCTCAACGGCGGCCTGTTCGTCGATCACCTCCGCGGTCTGAAGAAAGAGCGCATTCTCAAGAAGGTTCAGAAGCTGGTGAAATCGGGGATGTGGTAAGGATTCACGCCAATGGCCACTTCGCGTCACGATGCCACGGTCTCTGAGATCCGGTCACTGGCACCGCGCGTGATGCAGTTGACCGTGGCCGTACCGGGAGGCGGGTTCCGATTCGCTCCGGGCCAGTGGGTCAACTTCCGTTTCCCCGAAGGGGTGTCGCGCGCCTACACGATCGCTTCGCCACCGGAACGTCCCGGGGCGGTCGAGCTCTGCGTCCGCGTCGGCATCGGCCGCGGCGGAGCGGCGCTGCAGGGTCTGCAGCCGGGCGCACCGGTCTCGATCGATGGACCCTACGGAGAGTTTCAACTGCCGGAGGACGACGGGCGCGGCGTCGTGTTTCTGGCCGGTGACACGGGCATCGCGCCGGTGCGGAGCATCGTCCTGCACATGCTGGCGGCGAACGACAAGCGGAAGGTGGTTGTGCTCTACGAGCCCGACCAGCGCTACATCCTCTACGCGGCCGATTTCGATCCTCTGGCGCGCAGCGGCGCGATCGTGCACATGAGCGGGCGCATCGAGACGCTCATCGACCGGAACCGCGGCCCCGTTCGCAGTTCCATCGTGATGGCGGCGGGTTTCGACGAGTTTCTCGAGCGAACGCGACGATGCCTGAAAAAGATCGGCGCGGACGAGTCGACGCTGATCGAGGAATCGTTCGGACGGCTTCCATGAGCTCCGACCGCTCGTTCGTGGCCTGGCGCCCGCATCCATGGCACGGGCTGGAGACGGGGAAGGAAGCGCCGCGCATCGTAAACGCCTACATCGAGATCACGCCGTTCGATCTCGTGAAGTACGAGGTCGACAAGGTCACCGGATATCTGCGCGTCGATCGTCCCCAGCGCACTTCGTCGCAGCCGCCGGCCCTGTACGGATTCATCCCCCGGACGTATTGCGCCGCGCGCGTGGCCGCGCTCGCACCGCAATCGAAGCGCGGAGACGGCGACCCGCTGGACATCTGCGTCATCAGCGAGCGTCCCATCACGAAATCCGAGATCCTCCTGCGCGCGCGCGTGGTGGGCGGGCTGCAGATGATCGATCACGGTGAGGCGGACGACAAGATCGTGGCCGTCCTGGCCGGCGATTACGTCTGGGGAAAGGCCGACCGCCTTGAGGATCTGCCCGGCATCTTCGTCGAGCGCCTCATGCATTACTTCTCGACGTACAAGCTCATCCCCGGCGAGGAATCGCAGGTCAGTCTCTCGCGCTACGACGCCGGGCACGCCTGTGAAGTGATCCGAGCGGCCATCGGGGATTATGACGAAGCGTTCGGCGTGGAGAATCGGTCGTAGGTCGCAGGTCGTGGGTCACGGGAGCCGCATCGCTTCGAGGCCCACGTGACCCGCGACCTGCGACCCGCGACCTCTATCGCAGCCAGCCGGGCATCACACCCTGCCGCCGGGCATCCTCCCGGAACTGGTCGTAAGCGCGTTGCGCGCGGTCGACCGCCAGCTGTGCGGCAGGAATCGACTCCTCGGTGTAGGCGAGTTGCGTCGTCTGGTATGTGAAACTGGCCGGCTTCCACCCGAGGGAGAGGAGACCGCGGATCTCGGCGCGGAGCTGGTCGGCCCGGTCGAGCAGCAGATTGAGATTCTCTTTGGCCTGCCGCACGCCCTCTTCGTAAGCGCGGGAGCGCTGGCGCCAGTTCCACTCATCCTCGTTGGCGAGCTCGTTCCGGACAGGCGAGGCGGATGCGGCCTGCCACCGCGGCTCGGCGGGCGGCTGTCCCGAATGATTTTTCTCCAGTTCCCTGAGCAGTCGTTCCCGCTCGGCAGGGGAGACCTTCAGGGCCCGCGCCGCAGGCGGTTCGGCAGCGGCGACATTGGCGGCCGTGGTGGCCACTTCATCGATCTCGAACGCCGGCAGCGAATAGAGTGCGCCGGCGGAGCGAAACACCACGACGCCGTCCTGTTCGGTGGGCGGTCCCTCGATGGCGATGCGCTGGCCCGTCCTCAGAACGAGCGTGCTCGCAACCAGAAGCAGCGCGGCGAAGTGCATGTGTCCTCCGTAACACCGCTATTCTCCGATAGAATCCGCCCCCTACGAGATGGGAAGTACCAGCTCCAGCCCGCAAATCGCCTGGGTGGTGGCCTCCACCCTGTGCGGGGTCCTCTATCTCGTCTTCGATGCCACGCGCCATTTCATCCATGCCCTGAGCCCGGTGACGCTGCGCCGTCTGAGCGCGGACCTCAGCGACAGTGAGACGGGTCGCAGGCACTGGGCGAGTTACGATCCGGACAACTTCCAGCTCGTCAGTGGCGCTTTGCTGCAGATCGCGCTGGTGGCCGCCTTCACCTTCACCATCCTGGCGTTCAGCGGATCGCCCCGCCCCGGAGCCCTCGGCCCGGCCGCCTTGTTCTGGTTCGTCGTCATCATCGCCTGGAAGTTCATCCTGGCCACGATTCCCGAGGGCGCCGGCGTGGTAGCCCTCCGCGCGCTGATCCCGATCTCCCACTTCTTTTTCTACCTGTTCTGGCCGCTGCTCTATCCGCTGCGGCGTCTGGTCGCTCGAATCGACCGTGAGGCCGACCTGGCCGCCGCCGAAGAAGAGCCGACCGAGGCGGAGGTGCAGGCCTATATCGATGTGGGCGAGGAAGAGGGGATTCTGGAGGCGTCGGAAGGGAAGATGCTGCAGCAGATTGTCGATTTCGGCGACCGGCTGGCCCGCGAACTGATGACGCCGCGCATCGACGTGATGGGATTCGACGCCGACCGGCCGCTGCACGAGCTGGCGCGGCTGTTCAGCGACACGAAATACTCGCGTATCCCCATCTACACCAACAGCATCGACACGATCACGGGCATCGTGCACATCAAGGAGATGTACGACGCCATCCTCAAAGGAGAGGACAAACAGGTCAGCGAGCTGGCCCGGCCGCCGTACTTCGTGTCAGAGACCAAGAAGGTCTCCAACCTGCTGCGCGAGTTTCAGAGCGAACACATCCAGGTGGCCGTCGTGGTCGACGAATTCGGCGGCACGGCCGGGCTCATCACCATCGAAGACGTCATCGAAGACATCGTGGGCGACATTGCCGACGAGCACGAGGAGGACGAGACCACGCTGGTGGATCTCGGCGACGGCACCTATCTGGTGAGCGGCCTGGTCCGCGTCGAGCAACTCGACGACGTGCTCCGTTCCAACCTCATCGCAGAGGACTACGAGACCGTGGCCGGGCTGATTTTCACGACGCTGGGCCGCGTTCCCAAGGTGGGCGAAGTAGTGACCAGGAACGGATACCGGTTCGAAGTCGACCGCGCCGATCGCCGTCGCATCTATCGCGTGAAAGTATCGAAGGATCCGGAGTGGCTGGCGGAGGGGGCGGAGGAGGAGTATGAGTAAAGCAGGAACATTCGTGCTTTACGGTCGATGAGCGACACAAAAACAAAATCCGGAGTGGTGGCCCTCGTCGGCCGTCCCAACGCCGGAAAGTCGACGCTGCTCAACCGCGTGCTCGGCCACAAGGTGTCGATCGTTTCGAACAAGCCGCAGACGACGCGCAATCGCATCGTGGGCATCCTCAACGAACCGCGCGGCCAGATCGCATTCCTCGACACGCCGGGCATCCACAAGCCACTGCACAAGCTGAACGTGCGCATGATGGAGCACGTGCGGGGAGCGTTCGGCGAAGCCGACCTCATCGCGCTGCTCGTGGACGCCGCGGAAGAGTTCGGACACGGTGACGAGTTCGTCGTGCAGCTCCTGCGCAACGAGAAAGAGATGAATCCCGGTACGAAGCGGTTCCTTCTCCTGAACAAGATCGATCTGCTCAAGAAGCACAAGCTGCTGCCGCTCATGGAGCGGTATGGGTCGATGGATCTGTTCGACGAGATCATTCCGATCTCCGCGGCCAGCGGCGACGGCGTCGAGGAGCTGAAGGAGATTCTCTTTGGCAGTCTCGAGCCCGGCCCTCCCACGTACCCGACCGAGGATTACACGACGCAGCCGGAGCGATTTTTCGCGGCGGAAGTGATCCGGGAAAAAGTCCTGCAGCACACGTCCGACGAGCTTCCGTATACGACCGCGGTGGCGGTCGACAAGTTCGAAGAGGATGAGGCCAGGAACATCATCCGCATCTTCGCCACGATCGTCGTGGAGCGCGACTCGCAGAAGCCGATCGTCATCGGCAAAGGCGGCGAGATGATCAAGCGGATCGGAACGGAGGCGCGCATCGATCTCGAGGCCACGCTGGGAACGAGGGTGTTCCTGGACCTTCATGTCGCCGTTCACGAGCAATGGCGCGAGGACGAGCGATTTCTCGGTGAATTGGACTGGCCCCTTTCCTGATCGCGCTTGCGGTGTAGAATCCGGCCCAACTCGTCAGATCTTTGTCATTGATTCCATCAAGGGGGAGAGAATGCGATTTACCAGCCGTCTTCTGTTGTTTCTGCTCGTTCTTCTGTCGTGTACGGCATTGTTCGCACAGCAGACCGGTCAGATCAGCGGAAAAGTGACCGCGGACAAGCAGCCGCTTCCGGGTGTCACGGTGGAAGCGCGATCCAACGTGCTTCCTCAGCCGCGCGTCACCAACACCGACAGCAACGGCACGTATCAATTACCCGCTCTCGTGCCGGGCTCCTACACGCTCACGTTCACGCTGAGCGGAATGCAGACCGTGACGCGCCGGGCGGACGTCCTGCTCTCGCAGACGACACACGCCGATGTGAGCATGGGCGTCCAGGGTGTCGCCGAGAGCATCACTGTTACGGCGCAGGCCTCGCTCGTCGACAAGACCTCCACGCAGATCGAGAGCGGGATCTCGCAGAAGGAGATCCAGGCGCTTCCGGTCTCGCAGAACTACGGCGACCTGCAGAAGCTCATCCCGGGCGTCATGTACTCCCAGGACTCCGTTCGCGGCCCGAGCGCGGGCGCCAGCGGCCAGGACAACGTCTACATGTTCGACGGCGTGAACATCACCATGCCGCTGTTCGGCGTGCTCAACACCCAGCCGAATACGCACGACATCGCGCAGGTCAACATCATCAAAGGCGGCGCCAAAGCACTCGACTTCGATCGCGCCGGCGGATTCCTCATCGACTCCGTCAGCAAGTCGGGGACGAACAAGTTCTCGGGCGAGGTCGGCTACCAGATCCTCAGCCACAACTTCGTCGCCGATCAGAAGGGGACGCAGAATCTGACGTACGCGCAGGATCGCAATTGGTCGACGATCAACATCGGCGGCCCGATCCTTCCGGACCGGCTGTTCTTCTACGGCTCCTACTACCGGCCCGAGTTCAAGCGGTCGAATCAGGCCAACGTCTACGGCGGCCTGCCGCAGTACTCGCTCAAGACGAATGAAGAGTTCCTGAAGCTGACGTTCACGCCGCTGCAGTCGCTGCTCCTCAACGGCAGTTACCGCAATTCGCACACGGTCGAGACCTCGAACCAGTTCGGTGCATTCCAGGCCGGCACCACCGGATCGGGAAGCAACGGCAAGCTGCAACTCGGAACGCTCGAAGCCTCCTGGATCGTCAGCCCGAAGAGCTACGTCACGGCCAAGTTCACCGACTTCAAGAATCCCGGCGGCGGCGCTTCCGACTTTCTCGCCAACGGCGTGCAGGTCAACACCGCCCTGGGTACTCAACTCGATTTCAACAATCTCGGGAACCTCGGGCGGTTCGTGGTGCCTACGCCCATCACGGGCAATACCGCTCAGAACGCATTCGTACAGCCGTTCGTCGACAAGTACGGCTACGTCTGCCCGCAGAACCCATCGTCGGTCGGCCTGACGTGTGTGGCCGGGCAGCGCACGGGCGGCGGCACGGTCGGCTTCGGACAGTTCGCCGAGGACGACGACAGCTTCTACCGCAGGGCCGGACAGTTCGGGTACAACTACTCTCTAGGCTCGAACATCACGCACGACCTTCACGTCGGCTATCAGAGATACAACGACAGCGAGGACCGTTTCCAGACCTCGAACGGATGGGGCCTGCTCAGCGTCCCGGCGGGTGTTGGCTCGGCAGGAACGTGTCCGGCCAGCGCGTGCGGAACGTCCACACCGGCATTCTTCGTGGCCACGTTCCCGCAGCAGACCACGGGCGCCGTCCCGAGCATCCATTCCGAGTTCCACTCCCAGAACGTCGAGCTCAACGACTCGATCCACTGGAACACCTGGACGTTCAATGTCGGCGTGATGGCCAGCAATGACACGCTCTACGGGCAGGGTCTGGCCAAGGCCGACAACGTCGCCGGTTATGTCAAGTCGCCCGGCACGAAGTACAAGATGCACGAGTTCAAGTTCAGCGACATGATCCAGCCGCGCCTGGGCGCCACATGGGCGTACGACGGCACCAACACGGCGTGGGTGAGTTATGCCGGCTACAACCCGGCGGCGAACTCCGACGCCCGCGCCGCGTCGTGGGACCGCAACCTCGTGCGCACCATCAGTGCGTACTTCGACGCCAACGGCAAGCTGATCGGCGTGGCGCCGAACGCATCGTCCTCCGGCAAGTGGTGGCAGGACGGCATCAAGCCGCCCCAGATCAAGGAATACATGATCGGCACGGCCCGGCAGATGACCAGCCGGTGGTCGGGCCGCCTCTACGGCCGTTATCGCCACGGCGATCACTACATGGAAGACACGAACAACACGGCACGCGTCGACTTCAACCCGCCGCCGGGGATTCCGCAGAAGGACTACATTCCGAACCTCGACGAGATCCTTGGCGCCATCGGCAGCGGCTCCTCCTACGTCATCGCCAACCTCGACGGCGCATTCACGAAGTACTACGAAGCGACCGTCGAGCAGGAGTGGCGCGGGGATAAAGTGGTCCTCAACGGGAGTTACACCTGGAGCCACTACTACGGCAACTTCGACCAGGACAACTCATCGTTCAGCAGCGCCAATGACGCCGCCATCTTCATCGGATCGTCGAACATCGGCGACGGCCCGGGACGGCAGCTGTGGGACTACAAGTACGGCGATCTGCGCGGAGACCGGCGCCACGTCGTCAAACTCCGCGGCACGTACATCCTGCCGTGGAACGCGACGGCCGGAGCGTTTGGTGTCTACCAGTCGGGCCAGCCGTATCAGCTCGAGAGCGTTCTTCCGTACCGGCCTTTGACTGGTTCCTCGAGCGACACGAATCGATACGCCGAAGGGGCCGGCAGCAGAAGATCGCCGTCCTATTACGACGCCGATCTGAACTACACGCAGAACTTCCGGCTCATCCGCGGAATGAATCTGCAGCTGGCCGTGGACGTCTTCAACGTGACGAACAACCAGGAAGGCTACAACTACGAGACCCGCGTCGGAGTGCTGGGCATCAAGCACATCGCGAACACAGCCTCGCCGTACACCGGTGCGACAGTGTCCATCCCGACGTCCATTACGGACGAGACCCTGAGAAAGCAACTGGCCATTCCGACGACGGCCGCGTTCAATCGTGCCGACTACGGCATCGCCGCTCCGTATCCGAATTCGTTCTACGCTCCGCGGCGCTATCAGGTCGCTTTGCGCCTGCAGTTCTGATCACTGAAACAACCGCTCACGCGCGATCAGCTCGCGCGTGAGCGGCGTGGCATGTCGACGCGCCATCTCGATCCGGGATGGCCCGTCTGTTTCATGGAGCAGCACCGAAACCTGCGCGCGCTTGAACAGTGCCATCGCGTAGTTCGGATTCGACAGCGGCACGCGATCGAGCGCATCCCTCGCTTCCGGCAGACGGCCTGCGGACAGGTACAGCACGCCGAGCTCGAGATCGTTCCGGAATGCCGCGCCCTGCAGCAAGCGAAGCTGCTCGAACGTCGCGAGCGCCGGAGCGGTCGCGCCCAGCGCCATCTGCATCTGTCCGAGGTGCTCGAGCTCCGCCGCATTCGGCGTTCGCATCGTGTAGACCTTCTCGCGGAGCGCCACCGCGTCGGCGATCCGCCCCTCCCGCTCGCGGACGAGCGCCAGCGCCTCCAGCGCGGGCAGACGATCCGGCGACAGCGCGATCACGCGCTCCAGCAGCGGCTCGGCCTTGCGCCACTCCCTGCCGCGCGCGTAGTGGAGTGCGAGGTATGTGCTGACGTCCTGCGAGTCGGGGGCGATGGATCGGGCTCGCTCGAACGCGGCGACGGCCTGCCGGTCGCGCCCGAGAGATGAATAGGCCGTGGCCAGACGCAGCGCCCCCTCCAGATTGTGCGGATCCTTCTCGAGAATCTGCTCGAGAAGAGGAATGCACCGCGCGTACTGCTCCCGGACGAACAGCGCCGCCGCTTCGTCGAGCAGCGGAAACAACGGCGCCATCTCGACCGGCCGAGGAGCGTCCTTGCGGATGACCGGCGTCACGCTCGAGGCCACGTAGCCGAGGCTGGCCAGCTTGCGGCGCGCTTCGTCGTCGAGGGAAGCCGCTGATGGCGGTGGTGCCGCGGAGGGGATCGGATAGTCACGCAACGCGGCGCGCACAGGACGCGGGATGGCCGCGTTCGCAGACAGGTCATGCCGTTCCTGCGGATCGGCGACCACGTCGTACACCTCGGTCCTTCCTGCCAGGATCGTCTTCTGACTTCCGTCGACGGCCATGACCTGTGGCTGCCACCCGTAATCGAGGAACGGCTTCATGGCCTCGGCCACCACGACTTCAGGCCTCGGGCCTCGGGCCTCGGGCCTCGGTTTCAGGCTGTTTCTCCCGTCGATTCCGGCGAAATCGAGGATGGTGTGGAAGATTCTTCGCGTGCTCACCGGCTCGTCCGTTGTGCCCGGCTTGACGCCGGGGCCGATGATCAGCAGGGGGACGTGCATCGTCGACTGATAGAGAAGGTCGCCGTGCTGCGCTTCGCCGTGATCGCCCAGACCTTCGCCGTGGTCGCCGACGAGGATCAGAGCCTTCGGACCCTGCTGGTGCTGCTCGAAGGCGGCCACCAACCGTCCGAGTTGCTCGTCCATCGACGCCACTTCGCCGAAGTAGGGCTGTTTCGCGTAGCGGCCGCGGTAGGGCTCGGGGGGCGTGTATGGAAAATGCGGATCGTAGTAATGGACCCAGAGCAATAGCGGCTTGTCGGAGGAGGCCTGGGCCAGCCATGACAGGACCCGGTCCGTGGTCTGCTTCGCCGTCCGCTCCGCGTTGTTCGCGCCGAAGTCCTCGTCGTACACGTCGAAACCGCGGCCCAGTCCGAAGCGGCGCGCCAGCGCGAACGCGGAGACGAAAGCCGCGGTGCGATAGCCCGCGGCGTGGAGACGTTCGGCGGCGAGCCGCTGCGAATCGGACAGATAGCGCGCATTTTCGTGAACGCCGTGGCCTGCCGGGAGAAGACCGGTGAGCATCGATGTGTGCGACGGCAGAGTCTGCGGAACGGCGCAATATGCATAGCGGAATCGCAATCCGCGTTTCGCCAGCGCGTCGAATGACGGGGTGGCGACGTCGTGCTGTTCGGGCCCGATGGCGTCGGCGCGCGTCGTGTCGAGGGTAACGAGGAGAATCGAGGGACGCCTGGCGGGCGCGCGGTTCTGCTGCACGGGCTCGCGATGACAGGCCAGGGAGACAGCGAGGACACAGGCGAGCAAAGTTGCGCGGCGCATCGGGCGGCACTCTATACAATTCGCCGCATGCTGAACTACATCTGGTTTGCGCTGATGGCCATCGCTCTCATCGTGGCCATGGTCATGGGCACCGCCCCGGCGGTGACGAAGGGCGCCATCGACTCGGCGACGACGGCTGTGGATATCTCCATCGGTCTGATCGGCATCATGACGCTCTGGCTGGGAATCATGCGCGTGGCCGAGAAGGCCGGACTCATCGCCATGCTCGGCCGCGTGCTGCGCCCGTTCAGCCGCCTGCTGTTCCCGGAGATTCCGCCCGAGCATCCGGCCATCGGAGCGATGATCATGAACATCGCCGCGAACATGCTCGGATTGTCGAACGCCGCCACTCCGCTGGGCATCAAAGCGATGGAGGAGCTGCAGACGCTGAACGAGGGGGACAAGGAAACGGCCACGAATTCGATGGTCACATTCATGGCCCTCAACACGGCCGGCATCCAGCTCATCCCGGCCACGATCATCGGTGTGCTCGCCGCGGCGGGAGCGAAGAATCCGACCGCCATCATCGTGACGACGATCGTGTCCACGTTATCCGGCGCATTCGCGGCCGTCACCACGGCCAAGCTTCTGCAGCGCTTCTTTCCGAAGCGTGAAGCGGAGGTCAGCGAGTGATCCGCTCCGCTTTCGAACAGGTCTCGCTGTGGGCCATTCCCGTGCTGCTCGTGCTCATTCCGCTCGTGGGGATGATCCGCAAGGTGAAGGTGTACGACGTGTTCATCGAGGGTGCCAAGGACGGATTCAACGTGGCCGTGCGCATCATTCCGTTCCTCGTCGGCATCCTGGTGGCTATCGGGATGTTCCGCGCCTCGGGAGCCATGGATCTGCTGACGAACGCGCTTCGTCCGGCCATGGCCGCGATCCACTTTCCGCCGGAGATCTTCCCGCTGGCGGTCCTGCGGCCGCTGTCCGGGAGCGGCTCGCTCGCGCTCGCGACCGACATCATCAAGCGTTATGGCCCCGACTCGCTGATCGCGCGCATCGCCGCGACGATGTATGGCAGCTCCGAGACTTTGTTCTATGTCCTGGCGGTCTACTTTGGCGCGATCGGCGTGAAGCGCACGCGCCACGCCATTCCCTCGGCCATCGTCGGCGATGTCGTGGCCGCGCTCGTGGCGGTCGCGGTCTGCACGTGGATGTTCTAGGAGAGGGCTCCGCCGTCGTCGCGGCTCGGAACGTCGTGCGCCCTACGTCGCGATCTGTCCGGCCGGTGATTTCCCTACCGCCAGATACATGAGACAGCCCGCGGCGAGTGCGATCGCCGCCGCCACGAAGTTGAATCGGTTCAGGGTGAAGAAGAGCGCCAGCGAGATGATCGTGCCGAGAACGGGCAGGATCAGCGTGGGCGTCCGGAACCCTTCGTTCAGCTTGCGCAGCCGCGGCACGGCGGCGCAGGTGAAGAGATACGTCGTCAGGCGAGCCACTGCGGAAAGCATCGCCAGTTGCACGAACGAGCCGCCCAGTGCCAGGACGAGCGCCACGAGCGTGTGGATGACGATGGCCACGGTCGGCGTGTGGAAGCGCGGGTTCACGTAACTCAGCGTTTTCGCGCGCGGCCGGTCCAGCGACAGTGCGTAAAGCATGCGCGAGCCTTCCAGCATCGTGCCGGAGTTCGTCCCCGCCATCGACAGCAGCGCGCCGAGGGAGATGATGACGGTGCCGGGGTTGCCGATGAGTGCCGCGGCGGCGTCGGCAATCGGCGTGTCCGTTCTGGAGAGATCGGGGAGCGCCGACATCGCTCCGAGCTGGGCGAGGACGTACATCGCCCCGATGGCCACGATACCCGCCAGCAGCGCCATCGGCAGATCGCGGCGTGGATTCTTGAACTCGCCCGCGGGCACGCCCAGGTTCTCGAAGCCGGCGTACGCGAAGAGCAGCAGCAGCGCCGCACCGCTCCAGTCCGTTCCCGGCCCCGGGAGATGCAGTGAAGCCGGAATGGGATTGTGCTTCCACATCACCAGCGCCAGCACGATGAAGCCGATGAGCGGCACGAGCTTGCCGATCGTGAACACGTAGATCGACGCCGCGCCGTACTTCACGCCGACGAGATGGATCGCGGCCAGGATGGCGATCGTGACGATGATGATGCCGGCGCGCAGTGCGCCGGAGCCGAGGGGTGGGTACAGGCGGGCCAGCGTGATCACGAATCCGTTGGACAGCGAGGCCAGTGAAGTCACGCGCGCGATCCAGTTCATCCATCCGGTCTCGAACCCGATGAAGTCACCGAAGGCCGTACGCGAGTAGAGATACGCCCCGCCCGGCTCGGAGAAGTGACTGGCCGCTTCGGCGAAGCAAAGCACCAGAATAAACACCGGTACCGCGAAGATCAGCGGCGCCCAGAGCGAGAACGGGCCGAGCAGCTTGTAGGACTCCGAGGGGAGGAGGAACACGCCGCTGCCGACCACGGCGTTGATGCACATGGCCACCAGACCCCAGAAGCCGACGGCTCTGACTAACTTTGCTGTGCTGCCCGGCTCAGGCAATCTCTCTCCCACGCTTCAAAACGGTAAGCATTCATCGTCTCACATACCCTCGTCCGCGAATGCTTTTCCCCGGAAGCGCTGAGGTCATGACGCCTTCACGCAGTACCGGGACTCCATTCACGACGACGTCGCGCACGCCCTCGGAAAAGTGGTGCGGGTCGTCGAATGTGCTCACGTCGCGGATCGCGTTCGGGTCGAAGACGATGATGTCGGCCTTCATCCCCGGGCGGAGCACGCCGCGATCTTCGAGATGAGCGCGATCCGCGGCCTGCGACGTCATCTTGCGCACAGCCTCCTCGAGCGAGAAGAGCCTGACGTCGCGGACGTAGTGACCGGCCACGCGACTGAATGTGCCGTACGCGCGCGGGTGCACGGCGTCGTTCGCGGCACGATCCGCCGGGGTCGGCGAGCCGGAATCGGCACCGACGGACACCCAGGGTTGCCTGAGCGCGTACTGCACGTCGCCTTCATCCATGGAGAAAAAGATCACGCGAGGGGAGACCGGCGTGTCGGAGTACAACCGCACCAGCGCCTCTTCGGGGCTGGTGCCCATCATCGATGCAATCTCCTGGATGAAGTGCTTTTCGTATTGCCCGTCCGCGGGATTGGCGATGCGCGTCACGTAAATGCCTCGCTCGCCGCGTTTCGCCACCTGGGCGCGCAGCACATCGACGATCCTGGCGCGCTGATCGGGATCCGCCAGACGCTCTTTGAACGAGGCATATCCGCCTTCGAGCGCCCAGTCCGGCGCCAGAGTGCTCAGCCCCGTCGACGAGGCCACGTATGGATAGACGTTCGCGGCGACATCGATGCCTTCGGCGCGCGCCTGTTCGATCCGTTCGATCACGTGCGGCATGCGCCCCCAGTTGGCGCGGCCGCCGACCTTGAGGTGCCAGATGTTGACCGGGATGTTCGCCTCCCGTCCGATGCGGAAGGCCTCGTCCAGGCCCATGTCGATGCGATCGCCCTCGTCGCGCATGTGCGTGAAGTACATGCCGCCGTAGCGCGCCGCCACGCGCGCCAGCGCGATGATCTCCTCGGTCGTCGAATACATGGCCGGCAGGTAGATCAGCGACGTGGAAATGCCGATGGCTCCGTCGCGCATGGCCTGGTCGATGATGCTTTCCATCTCTTTCAACTCGTCAGCCGTGGGCGGGCGGTTCACGTCGCCGATCACGAGCTCGCGCGGATTCGACGCGCCCACGAGCAACGCGAAATTGAGCGCCGCTCCCTGATGGTCGATGGCGTCGAGGTACGCGCCGAGCGTTGGCCACGATCCCTCCCCATTGGCTTTGTCCGGCTTCGCCGGCCCGGGTGAGAACCCCTCGCCGGTCACCTCGGTCGTCACGCCTTGTCGCACCTTCGCTTCGAGGTGCGGGTCGGCGAACACGGCGCTCTGCGATTGTCCGAGGAGGTCGATGAAACCCGGCGCGACCACCAGGTCGTGCGCGTCGATCGTGCTGGTGGCCGGCTGACCGTGCAGATCGCCGATGGCGACGATGCTGTCGCCCCGCACGCCGATGTCGCCGCGAAACCAGGGAGCGCCGGTGCCGTCGATGATGCGGCCGTTCGTGATCTTGAGGTCGAGCATGGCCTGTTTCGGTGTGGTTGCGCAGGATGCGAACAGCACTGCCATGGCCAGAATCCCTTTTCTCATTCCATTCCTCGAATCAGATCGTGAAGCGACTGCCGCTCCCGGATCAACCGCACGCGCCCGTCCTGCACCAGTACCTCCGGCGGCAGGAGCCGGGCGTTGTAATGCGAGCCCATGGAGAAGCCGTACGCGCCTGCCTCGCACAGGACGATCAGGTCACCGACGGACGTACGGTCGATATGGCGCGTGATCGGGTTGCCGTCACCGTCTCGCGTAAAGACGTCGCCCGACTCGCACAGATTTCCGGCCACCACGACCTCCTCCGTCATCTTCGAGTCGTCGAACGTCTCCCGCAACGATGCCGCTGAGCCACGGGTGGCGTTGACGATGTGGTGATACGCGCCGTACTTCGACGGGCGCACCAGGTGGTTGAATCCCGTATCGACTCCGATCCAGTCGGTACCGGTGCTGATCTTCTTCGCGGTGACGCGGGCGATGAGCAAGCCCGACGAGGCCACGACGTAACGCCCGGGCTCGAGGATGGCCGTGAGTCCGCGCGAGCGCATCATGCCGCCGGCCACCGCATCCAGTTCGCGGCCGTATTCGTCGATCGGGAACTCCCGTTCGCCGGGCCGGTAGGGGACGCCGATTCCGCCGCCGAAATTGATCCACTTCAAATGCTCGAAGCCGGGCGCCAGCTCGACCAGCCGCCGCGCCGCCTCGATCAGGGGATCGATCGAGTCGATGCCCGATCCGATGTGCGCGTGCAGACCGACGACGTGGCGCCCGGAGTCCTCGACGATGATCCGGGCGTCATCCACCTCGGCGGCGTCGATGCCGAACTTCACTCCGCCGCCCGCGGTCACCACGTCGTGGTGATGTCCCGCTCCCACATCCGGATTCACACGCAGGGCGATCGGATTCGGCAGTTCCAGCGCGATGCAACGGTGAATCTCCGACATCGAGTTGACGTTGATGACGATTCGCGGATCGGGGATGGCCCGCAGGTCCTCGTCGGACACATTCGAGCACGTAAACCAGATCTCCTCGGCCGTATACCCGGCCTTTTCCGCGAGAAAGATCTCACCGGGTGAGACCGCGTCGCAGCCGAAGCCGTGCTCCCGGATCAGCCGAAGGATGGCCACGTTGCTGTTCGCCTTCATGGCATAGAACGGCCGGAACGGCAGCGAGGAGAAAGCCCGCTTTACTCTGGCGATCTGTCCGAGGATCGCCGAGGCGTCGTAAACGTAGAGCGGCGTGCCGAAACGGCTGACCAGGTCGCCGACCGGAATACCGCCGATGTGGAGGACGCCATCTCGAAACTCCATCAAGGGCCGGAATCTTACACTGTCATTCCGAGCCGCGAAGACGGCGAGGAATCTGGGTGGTGGAGCGATTCCCCCACCCAGATTCCTCGCGCTCTGCGCTCGGAATGACGTCGTAGAATCGCATCATGCAGCAATACCTTTCGCTCGTCCGCCATATCCTCGACCACGGAGCGGAGAAGTCCGATCGCACGGGGACCGGGACGCTGAGCGTCTTCGGCTACGAGTTGCGGTTCGATCTCGACGCCGGGTTCCCGCTGGTGACGACGAAGAAGGTGCACCTGCGGTCGATCATCTACGAGCTGCTGTGGTTTTTGCGCGGCGACACGAATGTGAGCTTTCTGCGCGAGAACAAGGTCACGATCTGGGACGAGTGGGCCGATGACGGCGGCGATCTCGGGCCGGTCTACGGATATCAATGGCGATCGTGGCCCGCGGCGGACGGACGGCACATCGACCAGATCAGCCAGGTCATCGATCAAATCAGGCGCAATCCCGACTCCCGCCGTCTGATCGTGAGCGCGTGGAACGTGGGTGACATCGACAAGATGGCCCTGGCACCGTGCCACGCTCTGTTTCAGTTCTACATCGCCGGCGGCAGGCTCTCCTGTCTCATGTACCAGCGCAGCGCCGACGTGTTCCTCGGCGTACCGTTCAATATCGCCTCGTACGCACTGCTGACGATGATGGTGGCGCAGGTCTGCGGTCTCAGGCCAGGCGACTTCGTGCACGTGCTCGGCGACGCTCACCTCTACACCAACCACCTGGAGCAGGCCAGGCTGCAGCTCGAGCGGCAGCCCCGGCCGCTGCCCTCGATGAAGCTGAATCCGGACGTGAAATCGATCTTCGATTTTCGATTCAGCGACTTCACGCTCGAAAACTACGATCCGCATCCGGGCATCAAGGCGCCCATCGCTGTATGACACTCTCGATCATCGCCGCCGTGGCCGACAACAACGTGATCGGCCGTGATAACCAGCTTCCCTGGCACATGCCGGCGGATCTGAAGTGGTTCAAAGCGCTGACCAGCGGGCATCACCTGCTGATGGGGCGGCGCACATTCGAATCGATCGGCAAGGCTCTGCCGGGCCGCATTACCGTGGTCATCACACGCAGCGCGGAGCTTGCTCCGGAGGGCGTTGCCATCGCCCGCTCGCTCGATGAGGCGATCGGCAAGGCGGAGGCATCAGGTGACGGCGAGATCTTCATCGGTGGGGGCGCGGAGATTTTCAACCAGGCCATCCACCGCGCCGACCGCATGTATCTGACCCGGGTCCATACAGAGCCGGAGGGCGATACGTTCTTTCCCGAATTCGACGACGTCAACGAGTGGCGCCTGGTCGACTCGGAGCACCACGAAGCGGACGAGCGGAATCCCCATCCATATTCGTTCCTGACGTACGCGCGCAGCAGCGACTGAATGTACTGGCGCCTGCTCCGCCACAACCGTGAATTCCGGCTGCTCTATACGGGCGCACTGATCTCTCTGGGCGGCGACTGGTTTCTCACCGTGGCGCTGCTCGATCTGGTCCTGCAACTGACCGGCTCGGCCACGCTGGCGGCGATGATGCTGCTCTGCCAGTCACTGCCCATCTTCCTCTTTACGCCACTGGCCGGACACGTGATCGATCGCGTCGACCGGCGCAGGCTGATGATCGTCGTGGACCTGGTGCGAACGGGCGCATGTCTGGTGCCGCTGCTGGCACGCACGCCTGCGACGCTGCCGTTCGCCTTCGCCGGCGTGGTGGTGATCTCGATCGGCTCCGCCTACTTCGAGCCGGCGTCGCAGGCGGCCCTGCCGAACATCGTGGCACCCGATGAGCTCGGACCCGCCACTGTCCTCATGGGATCGACGTGGGGAACGATGCTCGCGGCCGGAGCGGCCATCGGCGGCCTGGTCACCGCGAGGTTCGGACGCGACATCTCGTTTCTGGTCGATTCCGCCAGTTTTCTCCTTTCCGCGGCCGTGCTCTGGCGCATGCGCATCTCGTTTTCCGAAGAGCGGGGTGCTCATCACGAGCGACCGCCGCTCGTCGAGTCGATTCGCCAGACGTTCCGCTACGCGCGCTCACATCCGCGCGTGCTGGCGCTGCTGACGACGAAGGGGGGATATGGGATTGCCGCGGGCGTCGTGGCCATGCTCAGCGTCTTCGGCCGGCAGGTCTTCAAGGCCGGCGCGCTCGGTATCGGGCTTCTCTTCGCGGCGCGCGGGCTGGGCGCGCTGTTCGGTCCGTTCCTGATCCGCGCGATTGCCCCCAGCGACGACGCTCAATACCGTTCCATCGTCTGGTGCGTGCTGCTTTTCGGCGGCGGCTACACCGCACTCGCTTTGTCGCCCACGCTCGGTCTCGGCCTCATGGCCATCTTTCTCGCGCACCTCGGCGGCGGCGCATCGTGGCAGGTGTCCACCTACGGCCTGCAGCGCGAGACTCCCGATTACATTCGAGGGCGCGTCTTTGCGGCAGACTATGGGTTCGTGACGCTGACCATGAGCATCTCCAGCGTGTTCGCCGGCGTAGCTGCCGACCGGATCGGTCCGGTGGCCGCGACCATGATCACGGCCTCGGCGGCATTGCTGTTCGCCATCGTGTGGGGCGCGTCAACCTGGCGTCTCTGGCGCTGAGTCGAGGATCCGCGATTCCGCGGCCCTCCGGCGCGCCCCCATCCGTGCCGGAATCAGAGACTTCGGAATGAAGATGAGGAAGTAGAGAAGGCCGGCCAGCCCGACGAGCCGCGGCGGCAGCAGGAAGCCGAGGATGGCCGAGGTGATGCCGAAGCCCGCCGTGATGAAGTTGTCGTAGACGCTTTCCAGCGTGTCGATCCGCTCGACTTCGTTGAGACCGAGCTCGTCGCGCAGACGCCAGGCGTGCCGGTACATCAGTCCCAGGAGAACGAACACCGCGGCAAAGCCGAGACCGTAGATGACGAAGAGTCCCGGAGCCTGCTGCGGTGTGATGGCCTGGTGATGCCCGAAGAACGCATCGACTGCGATGACGAACACGAACTTGAGCGGGTAGACGTAGAACAGGATCACGAACAGCAGCAGCGTGTTCAGCGTGATGACGGTCTGATCGATGATCGCGTAGCGCCGGAAGAAGTGGTGATGCTCGAACCACACGTCGATCAGGAGGAAGAAGGCGATGGCGAAGGGCGTGAATCCGCGCATCAGCCCCATGAGCTCCGCGTAGCTCTTCGGCGCCTCCAGCGATACGACCAGCAGTGAGACGGCGAAGCCGAAGATGACGTCGCTGAATGCTTCCAGACGCGACACCTCGCGGGCCCGGTTGCGAAACGGAATCCGGTCAGCCATGTGCCCTCGATTCTAGGCGATAGTGCTGTGCTAAAGTCGCCGGCTTATGATCGTCCGCCGTGCCTATCAGGGAAAAGAGCCGCGACTGGGCAAGGGCGTGTTTCTGGCCGGAAACTGCGCGCTCATCGGGGACATCGAGCTCGGCGACGATGTCTCGATCTGGTTCGGCGCGGTGTTGCGCGGTGATATCAACTACATCCGCATCGGCCCACGCACGAACATCCAGGACAACGCCGTCGTCCACGTCGAGCAGGGCACCGGACCGACCATCGTCGGCGAAGAGGTCACCATCGGACATATGGCGGTCATCCACGGCTGCACGATCCAGCGCGGCGCACTCATCGGCATCGGCGCCAAAGTCCTCAGCCACGCCACCATCGGCGAGTATTCGCTGGTCGCCGCCGGCTCGGTCGTTCAGGAAGGGATGGACGTACCGCCCCGAACATTGGTCGCCGGCGTCCCCGCGCGCATCAAGCGTGAGCTCAAGCCCGAGGAGCTGGAGCGGATGAACCGCGGCTGGCACGTCTACGTCGAATACAAGAACGAGTATCTGCGCACACAATGAATCGCACGTACGCCGGCACACTCCGCAAAGAAAACGCCGGACAGAAGATCACGCTTGCGGGATGGGTGGCGAAGCAACGCGACTTCGGTGAGCTGGTCTTCGTCGATCTACGCGACCGCAGCGGCGTCGTGCAGGTCGTGGCCGACCAGAAGTTCGTACCGGCGGACGTCGTGGCCATGGCCAAGGAGTTGCGCTCCGAGTTCGTCGTGCGCATCGACGGAGAAGTGAAGGAGCGCGCCGAAGCGCAGAAGAATCCGAACCTCGGGACCGGCGACGTGGAAGTGGTGGCCTCGAACATCGAGATCCTCAATCGTTCCGAGACGCCGCCCTTCGCCATCGAGGACGACACCGACGCGGCCGAGGAGCTGCGGCTCAAGTATCGCGTCCTCGATCTGCGCCGCCAGCCGCTGGCGCGCAATCTGGTGCTCCGCCACCGGGTCACGTTCGCGGTGCGCGACTACATGAACCGCAACGGCTTTCTGGAGATCGAGACGCCTATCCTCACGAAGTCGACGCCGGAAGGAGCGCGCGACTATCTCGTACCGAGCCGCGTGCACAAAGGTATGTTTTACGCGCTGCCGCAGTCGCCGCAGATCTTCAAGCAACTGCTGATGGTGGCGGGAATGGACCGCTACTTCCAGATCGTGAAGTGCTTCCGCGACGAGGACCTCCGCCGCGACCGGCAGCCGGAGTTCACGCAGGTCGACGTGGAAGCGTCGTTCATTGACGAGGAGTTCATCTTCGGCCTGATCGAAGGACTGTTCAAAGACGTCTTTCCGCTGGCGGGGATCCAGGTGACCACGCCGTTCCCGCGCATGACCTGGCGGGAGGCAATGGACCGCTTCGGCATCGACCGTCCCGATCTGCGCTTCGGCATGGAGCTCATCGACATCACCAAAGAGGCCCAGGCCATCGCCTTCGATCCGTTCCGCAATGCCGCCACCGTGCGCGCCGTCGTCGTGCCCGGCGGGGCGTCGATGTCGCGCAAGCAGATCGACACGCTGACGGAAGAGGCGAAGAAGCTGGGCGCGGGCGGGTTGATCTGGATCAAGTTCGACGCCCAGCGGGGCTCGTCGATGAAGAAGTTTCTCGACGATGCCGCCTTCGACGCGCTGCGCGTCGCCCTGCGGGCGAACGAAAACGACCTCGCCCTCATCGTCCCGGGCAAGCAGCAGACGGTCTGGGACGTGCTCGGTGCACTGCGGCTGCGCGTCGCCAGGGAGCAGGGCCTGATCCCCGCCGAGTCGTGGAAGTTTCTGTGGGTTACGAACTTTCCGCTCTTCGAATGGGACGAGGAGTCGCAGCGATACTTCGCGCGCCATCACCCGTTCACCGCGCCGGCCGTCGACGACATCGACAAGATGGAGAGCGATCCAGGCAACACGCTGGCCCGCGCCTACGACGTCGTGCTCAACGGCCTGGAGCTTGGGGGCGGCAGCATCCGCATCAACCGCGCCGAGATCCAGCAGCGCATGTTCCAGGCGCTCGGCATCAGCAAGAGCGAGGCGCAGGATCGCTTTGGATTTTTGCTCGATGCCTTCCGTTATGGCGCGCCGCCGCACGGCGGCATCGCCCTCGGTGTCGACCGCATGGTCATGCTGATGGCACGGGCAGAGTCGTTGCGTGACGTCATCGCCTTCCCCAAGACGGCCCGAGCCCAGGACCTGATGAGCGACGCACCGTCTTCCGTCGATCAGAAACAACTCGATGAGCTCGGGATTGCGATCAAACAATAGGCCTCGGGCCGCAGGCCTCGGGCCTCGGTACCGCCGCCCCGAGTCCGAGGCCCGAGGCCGGAGGCCCGAGGCCTGACTCATGGACCCGTTCATCACCATCAACCAGGCCAGCGCGTCGTACCCGGTCTACGTGGGACGCAATATCCTCGGACGCACGGGATCGATCCTGGATGCGCGAGGCCGCGTGTTCGTGATCACCTCGGACGCGCTGCAGTCGCGCTTCGGCAAGCGCATCGCCGAGTCGTTCCAGCCCCCGGCGGACATCGTCACGATGCGGGAGGGGGAGTCGCACAAGACGATGGCCACCGCCGAGCAGATCGTCACGGAGCTGCTGGCCAGGGGAGCGAAACGCGATTCGATGGCGGTGGTCGTGGGCGGCGGGATGATCGGCGACACCGCGGGGTTCGCGGCGTCGATCTTCCTGCGGGGAATCGATCTCGTGCACGTCCCCACGACGTTGCTCGCGCAGGTCGACAGTTCGCTCGGCGGCAAGCTCGCGGTCAATCACGCCCGGGGCAAGAACCTCATCGGAAGCTTTTTCCCGCCCCGCGCGGTCATCAGCGACACCGCTGCGTTGACAACGCTGTCCGACCGCGAGTTGCTCAGCGGGATCTACGAGGCCATGAAGGGCGGGATCATCGGCGATCCGTCGCTCTTCGAGCTCTTCGAGTCGTCACGCGGCCTGGTCGTGGCGCGCGAGTCGGCGACGATCGATCGCATGGTCAGGAAGGCCATCCAGGTCAAGGCGGCCATCGTGTCTGCGGATGAACGAGAGGCCGATCTGCGGCGCCTTCTGAACTACGGCCACACGATCGCGCACGGGATCGAGGCGGCCATGCACTACGAGGGAATCACACACGGCGAGGCCGTGGCCTGGGGGATGATCGGCGCGAACGCGATCGCTGTGAAGCGAGGACTGCTGCCACGCGACGAGGCGGACCGCATCGAGCGCGCCATCCGCATCTACGAGCCGTCACCACTCCCCAAGCTCGACCCCCGTCAGATTCTCGCGGCGACGGAACACGACAAGAAGAACACCGGCCGGTCGCGGGTGATGGTGTTCCCGCGGAGAATCGGCGAGTGCATCGTCGCCGACGACGTGAAGGAGAAGGAGATCGTCTACGGGATCGAGGCTGCTCTGAGGCCCGAGACCCGAGGCCCGAGGCCTTCGTCTAAGCGGCGCGCTTGACGGGCAGCTTCACGACCATCGACGTGCCCACACCCTCGATCGAGGCCACGCTCACTTCGCCGCCGTGCGCTTCGACGATCTGCTTCACGATAAACAGACCGAGGCCGGTACCGCCGCCTCCACGGAAGGACTTGTTACCGGTCTGCTTGTACTTCGCGAACAGGTTGTTGACTTCACCGGCTTTGATGCCCATGCCGCTGTCGGTGACGGTGACGACGATCGCCTCGGGCGTCTCGCCGCTCCGCATCACCTGAGCGCCAACGGAGATCAATCCCTTTTTGGGAGTGAACTTCAGCGAGTTCGAGATCAGATTGATGATCGCCTGTGTCAGTTTCTCCAGGCTTCCGCTGATCTGCGGGAACTCCCGTCCGTGGGCGCTGACCAGGAAGATCTCATCGCGGGAAGCCACCGACTGCAGGCTGCGGATGGCCCGTTTGAGAAGACCGGCCATGCGCACCGGTTCCTTCTCCACGGTGAACTTCCCGGACTGAATCTTCGAGAAGTCGAGAATCTCGTTGATGAGATTCATCATCCGTTCGGATTCGTGGGAGGCCTCGGTGAGCAGGTCGGTGTACATCGAGTCGATCTTGTTGCCTTCCTGCGACAGCACGAATTCGAGCGTTCCCTGAATTCCGGAAAGGGGACCGCGCAGATCGTGGACGATCTGGGCGGTAAAGTCGGACTTGGCCTGCTCGGCCTGCCGCTGCTCGGTGACGTCTTCGAACCAGAGCGCCACGGCCTGCGTGCCGTAATCCTCGACGTTGCGGATGAGATCGATGCGGTAGGTGCGCCCGGAGATATCCACGTCGATCGACCGCTGGTCGTCACCCGGAAGAAAGAAGGCCTGCAGCCAGCCGCGCTCGCCGGCCACCGCTCGCGCCGCCTCCTGGATCCACGGCAGCGGTCCGCTGCCGAAGGACGTCTGGAACGCCTGGTTGCTCCACTCGATGGCACCATGGTCGTTGACGATGGCGATGGGCGACTTGAGATGCTCGGCGATCGTGTATCGGTTTTCGGGTACATTCATGGCGGTCATTTCGGGATCATGATGGCCTGTTCATTCTGCAGCTTGGCCAGGTTGAACAGCGTGGTGAAGGGGTCGAACGGGCTCAGGATCATGAGCTTGGAGATGTCCATCCGGCCATCGATGAGAGAGATGAGGAATCCTTCCTGGGCGCTGAGGTTAAACCGGTCGAAGTTCGTGAGGAACTCGGCGCTCAGCTTCGGGACCGACTGCATCCCCTTGGGATGTTCCAGAAACTCGCGCACGATCACGTTGCGGACGATCTCCACATAGCCGCGCAGCGGAAGATCGTTCGGATAGGTGGTGCGTGCCTCGATGAGCTTGGCGTACGTGTGCCAGACGCCGTTCTGCTTGAGCGAGTCTCCGACCAGGCGGGCCCATTCGGGTGCTGGGGGACTCATTGGGACCGATGACATGGTTTTGATTTTAAACTATGCGGGTGACCGACCAGAAAACTCCCCCTCCGGCACGGTGGCGCCGGAAATCCCGCCTGCTCATCCTCTTCGTGGTTCTGGTCCTGGGGGTTCCGGCCGGCTTCGTCTTTGCGCACGCCGTGCGGGTGCCCGCCGTCAAGTCGCTCGAGGATTACCGGCCGGCCATCATCACGCACGTGTATGACAGGAACGGGGTGCCGTTCGCGGACTACTCCATCCAGAAGCGAATCATCGTTCCGAAGAAGGACATGGCCCCCGACCTCATCAACGCCATCATCGCCACCGAGGACGCCGATTTCTACAAACACGGCGGGATCAGTCTCAAGGCCATCGCCCGGGCGGGGATCAAGGACCTTCTGGCCGGGAAGAAGGTGGAGGGGGCATCCACGCTCACCCAGCAGCTCTCCAAGCTCATCTTCCTCACGCCGGAGAAGAGCTGGGGCCGCAAACTGAATGAAGCGCTGCTCTCCATTCAGATCGAGAAGGACTTCACCAAGGATCAGATCCTCGAGCTGTATGCGAACCAGGTGTATTTCGGTCACGGTGCGTACGGCGTGGAATCGGCCTCGCGCCTGTATTTCGGCAAGCACGCCAAAGACCTCACCCTGGCCGAGGCGGCCATGATCGCAGGGATCAGCAACAGGCCCGGGGCGTACAGCCCGATGCTGAACCCGGCCGCGGCCAGGCGCCGCCGCGATCACGTTCTGCGTCGCATGCTCGACGTGAAGTACATCAACCGCGCGCAGTTCCAGGCCGCCGTCAACACGCCCGTCGTCCTGGGCACTTTCAAAGAAGAGGCGCCGCAGATCGGCGCTTATTTTTCCGAGGAGGTCCGCCAATACATCGAGAAGAGCGACAAGTTCGGGGTGGAGAGTCTCTATCGCAGCGGATTGAAGGTCTACACCACGCTCGATCTGAAGCTGCAGCAGATCGCCGAGTCGGCGCTGCAGCGGGGTCTTCGGCGCGTCGACAAGAATCGGGGCTTCCGCAAGCCGGCGCGCAACGTCATCGCCGAGGGCGTCGATCCGGCCAGTTATCACGATCCGTCCTGGAGTCACGAGGACTACGTCGTGGACAAGCTCTACCCGGCGGTGGTGATGAGCGTGGAGAAAGAGCGCGTGACCGTGCGCGCGGGCAAGGACGAGATCGACCTTGGCCCTCCGAATTATGCGTGGACCCAGCACGACACGATGTCCGGTTTTCTCAAGCGCGGCGATCTCGTGTACGTCCGCCTGACCGAGGATTCGAAAACGAAGGACCGGAAGTGGCTGCTCGACCAGATGCCGCAGGTGCAGGGGGCAGTGGTGATTCTCGACGCCAAAAGCGGCGACGTCCGCGCTCTGGTGGGCGGGTATGACTTCCAGATCTCGAAGTTCAACCGCGCCACGCAGTCGCGGCGCCAGACCGGATCGTCATTCAAACCATTCGTGTACGGGGCGGCGTTCGAAAAGGGACTGACCCCGGCGGATACACTGTTCGACGCCCCCATCGAGATCCAGGTCGGCCCCGGCAACGTGTATGCACCGAAGAACTATTACGGCAAGTACGCAGGCATCGTGACGATCCAGCGGGCCGTGGAGCTGTCCATCAACATCCCCGCCGTGAAGACGTTCATGATGGTCGGTGCCGACAAGGTCATCGACTTCGCGCGGCGCTGCGGAATCACCGGCAGTCTTCCCAGGTATCCGTCGCTGGCGCTGGGCGCGGCCGGGGTTTCGCCGATCGAGATGACCGCGGCCTACAACGTCTTCGTCAACCACGGTGTATACGTCAAACCTCGCCGCATCGTGCGCATCACCGACCCGACCGATCGAGTGCTCGAGGAGCCGCCGCCCGTCCTGTCGGAGGCCACGCAGCCTCAGGTCGCCTACGAGCTCGCCTACATGCTCAAGGGCACCATCGACCGCGGCACGGCGTATGAGGCGCATGTTCTCGCGGACCCGCTGGCTGGAAAAACGGGAACGACCAACAGCTATACCGACGCCTGGTTCATCGGCTTCTCACCCGAGTACACGGTCGGCGTATGGGTCGGTTACGACGATCCCAGCCGCTCGCTCGGAGCCGGCGGAACCGGGGCGGGCATGGCGCTTCCGATCTGGATCGACGTGTTCAAACAGATCGAGGCGGCGAAGCTGCGCACCCCGAAGCCCGACTTCGAGCAGCCCCCCGGCATCGTCATGGTGCCCATGGACCTGAAGACAGGGCGGCGTGGTGTCGGTCCCTGCGCTCGTGTGGTCATGGAGGCATTTGTGGCCGGCCAGGAGCCGGACAAGGATTGCAGCGGTGCCACCGTGGAGGTCAGCAAGCTGCCTTACTACCTGCAGCGTCCGTTCTATCAGCCGAAGGAGGCCGAACCGGCCGACCTCGCCAACGACGCCACGGCGCAGTCGGGCGAGGGAAGTGAATCGCCCGCACCTGGGGTGGACGAGTCTCCCGGAGACAAGCCCACCACTCCTCCGCCGGCTCCACCTCCGCCGACGATCCCGACGCAGACCAGTACGAGCGGGTGAGCTCCTACGTCGCGGGCACGTGCTTGCTGATCATGTCGACCATCTTGTCGCGCGTCAGCGGCTTGCGCATCCACGCGTTGGCGCCGGAGCTCGGGAACATCTCCTCGAGCGACTTTTCCGGAAGGTCCGAGATCAACACGATGGGGATGTCTTTCTTGTTCGACTGAGATTTCAACACTTCACTGAGACGGTTGCCCTTGATGCTGGGCAGGTTCACGTCGAGAAAAATGATGTCGGGGGTATTCCCCGCGAGTACGTGATTGAACTCGATCCAGCTCGATGCCGTCAGCACGGTGCAACCTTCGCGCTCCAGAAGCGCTCGCCCGAGCTTCAGCACCAGCGGGTTGTCATCGAGAATCAGAACCGTCACTTTTGACAGCGGTGGCATTGCCTGGTGGTTTCCTTCCTTCCGTTGCTACCTCAACAGGGACTGGAACGAACGCAATGATACATTTAACGCGCCCGATGCCCAGTGGAAATTTAGACGAATCGGTCACTGCCGCAGTGCCTGACGGCATACCGCCGCGTTCGTTCCGTTTGCCCGCCGACTACTATACTTCGCCCCTTTCCGAAGTGCGCCCGCTCTTTCCGTACTGGGTGCCCATGGGATGCGGCATCGCATCCGCCGTCATCCTGGTGCTGTTGTTCGCGGCCGGGGCCGTCATCAACGGTCCGCGCCTCGCTCAGTTCATGGACTACGTTCTCGGAACATCGCTTGGCGAGCTGAAGGGAATGTACGCCGCCGACATCAACGCCACACAGAAGGCGCAATTCGATACGGAAGTAAACCGTCTCCGCGAGGGGCTGCGCAAAGACAAGGTCTCCATCAAGAACCTCCAGCCCTTCCTCAAGGCCATGGAATCGGCCATCTCGGACAAGAAGGTCACGGCCGGCGAGCTGGAAACGCTGACGAAGAGTGCTCATGAGGCAGTGGCCAGGGGCAAAGCGGTTCCACCCCCTGTAGAGGAACCGGCTCCTCCGCGCGAGCACCACCCGCTGGCCGACTAAACGCCGTCCTCGGTCCTCGGTCTTCCGCGAGCTCAGGGTTCAACCGAGGACCGAGGACCGAGGACGTATAGACTTCCTCTAGACTTCCCCGGCCGCATGGACACGTTCAAACTCGTCTCCTCTTTTCAGCCTCAGGGCGACCAGCCCCAGGCGATCCAGCAGCTCACCGAAGGGCTCCGCCGCGGCGACCCGAGCCAGGTGCTGCTCGGGGTCACCGGCTCGGGGAAGACGTTCAGTGTCGCGAAAGTGATCGAGAACGTGAACAAGCCGACGCTGGTGCTGTCCCACAACAAGACGCTGGCCGCGCAGCTGTATCAGGAGTTCAAGAACTTCTTTCCGGAGAACCGCGTCGAGTATTTCGTCTCGTACTACGACTACTACCAGCCCGAGGCGTACATCCCGCAGAACGATCTGTACATCGAAAAGGAGATGACGAAGAACGACGAGATCGACAAGCTGCGACTGGCGGCGACGAAGTCGCTGTTCGAGCGCAAAGACGTCATCATCGTGGCCTCGGTGTCCTGTATCTACGGCATCGGCGAGCCGGAGCTGTACTACGGCATGCTGCTGTTCTTCGAGCGCGGCATCGAACGGCCGATGACCGAGTATCTCCGGAAGCTGACGGAGATGCAGTACGAGCGCACCCCGTACGATCTGGCCCGCGGCAACTTCCGGGTGAGGGGAGACGTGCTCGAGCTCTGGCCGGCATACGAGGACGATGCCGTGCGCATCGAGTTCTTCGGGGACGAGATCGACAAGATGACGCGCATCGATCCGGTCACCGGTCGGACGTCGGGACGCGAATACGACCGCCTGGCCGTCTATCCGCGCACGCATTACGTGACCCCGCGCGAGCGGCTGCTCGTGGCCATGGAGAACATCCGCACGGAGCTCGACGAACGCGTGTCCTTTCTCCGGGCCAACGATCGCCTGCTCGAAGCGCAGCGCCTGTCGCAGCGCACCCTGTTCGATCTGGAGATGATCGCCGAGCTCGGCTTCTGCAATGGGATCGAGAACTACTCTCGCCATCTGAGCGGACGGCTGCCCGGCCAGCCTCCTCCCACGCTCATCGACTATTTCCCGAAAGACTTTCTGCTGATCGTCGATGAATCACATCAGACCATTCCGCAGGTGCGGGGGATGTGGGGCGGCGACCGCTCACGCAAGGAGACGCTCGTCGAATACGGCTTCCGTCTGCCCAGCGCGATCGACAACCGCCCGCTGAGCTTCGACGAATTCCAGGGCAAGCTCAATCAGGTCATCTACGTCTCCGCCACACCTGCTCCGTACGAACTGGAGAAGGCGGGCGGACTGTTCGCGGAGCAGGTCATTCGTCCGACCGGACTGCTCGATCCGGTGATCAGCATCCGGCCGGTCAAGGGGCAGGTCGACGATCTCATCGGCCTGATCAGGGAGCGCATCAGCAAGAACGAGCGGGTGATGGTCACGACGCTCACCAAGCGCATGGCCGAGGATCTCACGCGCTATCTGATGGAACTGGGGATCAAGGTGAATTACCTGCACTCGGACGTGGAGACGCTCGAGCGCATCGCCATCCTGCGTGACTTCCGCACCGGCCTGTACGACGTGCTGGTGGGCATCAACCTGCTGCGCGAGGGCCTGGACATCCCTGAGGTCTCGGCTGTGGCCGTGCTCGACGCGGACAAGGAGGGCTTCCTCCGTTCGGGCACCTCGCTGATCCAGACCATCGGGCGGGCCGCGCGCAACGTCAACGGCCTGGCCGTCCTCTACGCGGACCGCATCACCGACTCCCTGAAATTTGCGATCGGCGAGACCAACCGCCGCCGCGAGATCCAGCAGAAGTACAACGAGGAGCACGGCATCGAGCCGGCTACGGTCATCCGCTCGTTCGACTCCGATCTCGTGAAGATGTCCAACCTCGACTACTTCGAGATTCCCGGCGGCCCGTCGGCCAGAGCGAGGCTCGACCTGGTCGCCGACGAGGACATCGACAAGGCCATCAGCCGTCTCACGAAAGAGATGAAAGACGCGGCGAAGAATCTCGACTTCGAGAAGGCCGCCGAGATCCGCGACAGGCTGCGCGAACTGAAAGAGCTGCGGATCTTCGTCTAAGCGAGTGCACGGGTCACTGGCAACGCCCCGCTTCTGAGCCGCCGGAGCTTGGAGACGATCGCGAACGTGACGATCGCGAAGAGCGTGACCAAGGGCGGTGAGCCAGCGCCAGCAAACGAGGCCGCCGTCGCCGCATACAACAGGAGGATCATTCGGCGGCGGAGTGTATCAACGCGCCGCTCACAATTGGCGCAACGCGTCGCGCACGCGAGCGAGGCCGGCGCGGATGTCGTCCGGCGACACCGCCCCGACGCTGAGCCGGAACCAGCCGTCATCGCGCTTGAGCCCGAAGGCCTGGAACGGAACGACAGCGAAGCCGGCCCGGTCGAGAAGGAACCGCCGGATCTCCTCGTTGCTCTTCAGACCGCGTCCGAAGAGATCGAACCGCGCCGACAGATAGATCGCCCCCTGCGGTGAAATGGAACGGACGGGGAGGCCTTCACCGCGCATGGCCTCGAATTCCTCGTGGAGGATGCCCAGGCGCAGTTGCAGGGCGGCGATCATCTCACGCTGAAAGGAAGCGACTTCACTCGTTCGGCCGAGAAACTTCGCCGTGGCCAGTTGCTCGGGTCTTGGAGCCCATGCACCGACGTGGCCGATGATGTCGCGCATCGCCGCCGTCACGACGGGCGGCGCAACCGTCCAGCCGACGCGCAGTCCCGTTGCCGCGAAGGCCTTGGAGATGCCGTCGATGAAAATCGTGTAAGCCGCCGACTCCGGCACGAGCTGTGGCGGAGCGTAATGACGGTTGGAGCCAAACGTCAGCGTCCAGTACACCTGGTCCCACAGCAGGTACAGCGGCCGCTCGCCGGCAGCGGCGCGGCGCTCGTTTTCGGCGACGACCAGCCGCGCAATCGACGCCACTTCTTCGCGCGCCATCACCGTTCCGGTGGGATTGAGCGGCGTGCAGATGCAGATCAGACGCGCAGTTCGAACGTGCGGCTCGAGCATTGCCGCGGTGGGAAGGAAATTCGTCTCCGGTCCGACGTTGACTTCGATCGGATTGCCGCCAGACAGATAGGTGTAGTGATTGTTGTTCCACGACGGGATCGGATAAATGACGTTGTCTCCGCGATCGACGATCGCGGCGTAGGCAGCGTAGATGACCGGCCGCGAGCCGCCGGCGATGAGCACCGACTCGATCCCGTACGCCAACCCGAGCTCGTCCTCGTACCACTTCACGACGGCCTTGCGCAGCTCCATGGTGCCGTCGGCGGGTGGGTAGTTCGTCTGGCCGGCTTGCAACGCCTCGACGATGTCGCGTTCGAGCGCCTTCGGAATCCGGAACTCGGCGGGAGAGAAGTCGCCGACAGTCAGATTACAGATCGATTTTCCCGAAGCAGCGAGACTCCGGATCTCGCCGGCGATCTTGAGAATCTCAGAGCCCCTCAATCCCTGGGCGAGAGCGGAGAGCGCACCGGTGGTCTGCAACAGCGCCATCTTACCGTTTATACGCGCCGCGGATCTTCCAGAGGTCGCGAAGCGCGCGGATGAAATCGCGAGACTTCACCTTCGAGCCGTGCACGTCGCGCCACTCGCGGATGGGCAGTTCGTAGATCGCCTGTGCCGCCGCGTCGCGTCCGCGCAACCGCACCAGACGGGCGATGATCTCGACGTCGAAGATCCAACGGGAGCGGAACGGCGTCGACAGGATCTGCCGGAGCGTGTCATCCACGCGAAAGAGCTTCGCGCCGCACTGCGTGTCGTAGACGGCCAGCCCGAGCGTCCGCGAGATCAGCGTTGCCCCGATGCGGCCGAAATAATGCCGCGACTCACGCCGGCTGATGTTGCGTCCCAGCAGCCGGACGCGCGCACCGAACACCATGACCACCCCGGCTTTCTGCGCGAACACGTCGAGAAATTGCTGGATTTCAGAGAGCGGCGTGGCCAGATCGGCGTCCCAGAATCCGACGATCTCCGGTCCGCGCTCCATCGCTGCCATCATTCCCAGGCGAACCGCTTCCGCTTTTCCCGAGTTTTGCTCGAGCGTGAGCACCGCGAAGCGTGACGGATCTTCGCGCCGCAGGTTCGCGAGGACCGCGGCCGTCCCGTCCGTGCTGCCGTCGTCGACGAAAAGGAAGGTGAGGTCTGCCCCGTCGATGGCGAATTTCCGAAACGTCTCCACCGGCAGCCGCTTCTCTTCGTTGTAACAGGGAACAACCAGGGTCACGTGCACGCGGAGCGCATTGTCGCCTAAAATGACCATGCCGCTGACTAGTCAACATGTTGACGAGTCAGCGCGATGACCGGGAGAGTGACCGTGGCCCACGACCCCTCGACCAGACCGATGCGCACACACCACATCTCCACCACAGTCCACGGCCGCTTTCTTTACGAGCGACGCGATCCCGCTCGCCTTCTGGTCGGGTTTCACGGCTACGCTGAGAACTCGCTGATCCACATGGGCGAACTGCAGAAGATCGCGGACGCACAGGAATGGTCGCTGGCCGCGGTGCAGGCGCTGCATCCGTTCTACAGCCGCAACCAGGGCATCGCGGCGAGCTGGATGACCGTGCAGGACCGAGAGCTCCATATCGCCGACAACCTCGACTACGTCCGCAAGGCGATCCTGTCCCTCCCGCGGCCGGCTCGACTCGTCTTTCTCGGATTCTCGCAGGGCGCGGCGATGGCCTGGCGGGCCGCGGCCGACTTTGCCGGACGCTGCCACGGAGTCATAACTCTCGGCGGCGATGTCCCTCCCGATGTTGCACAAGAACATGTGCACCTTCCTCCCGCGCTCGTCGCACGCGGAGCAAAGGACGAGTGGTACACGGACGAAAAGTTCGAGGAAGACTTGAGGTTTCTGCGCCGCGCCACCAGCGTGACGAGCGTCGTCCTCGACGCCGGTCATGAGTGGACCGACGAGTTTCGCACCGCCGTGGGGAAGTTTCTTGGAACGATCACCGATTAGGATCCAGGGAATTCCGGTTTTCTGATCCAGAGTCCGTGATCCTCATGCCCGACCGTATCGAGCGCCTCAAGGCGCGCATCAAGGAACTGCCCGATCGCCCCGGCGTCTACCTCCACAAGAACGCCGGGGGAGACGTGATCTACGTCGGGAAGGCGCGGAACCTGCGCAGTCGCGTCAACTCGTACATCGCCGGCAAGGGACTGCGCGATCCGAAGACGTTCTCGCTCGTTGCGGAGATCGAGTCGATCGACTTCGTGACCACGAACAACGACCTGGAGGCGTTCCTCCTCGAGAACAACCTGATCAAGGCGCATCAGCCCCGCTACAACATCCTTCTCCGCGACGACAAGACGTATCCCTATCTCAAGGTCACGATGTCGGAAGCCTTCCCGCGGGTGGTGTTCACGAGGCGTCTGGACCGGAAGAAGGGCGATCTGTTCTACGGCCCGTTCTTCGCCGGCACCGCGCGCCGGCTGCTGAAGCTCGTGGCCGACCAGTTCAAACTCCGCAGTTGCGATCTGGAGATCACCGACGGCAGGAGCGCGCTCACGCGTCCGTGTCTTTACTACGACATGCATCAATGCCTGGGACCCTGCGTGGTCGGGCTGACGACGCGCGACGCGTACATGGAGATGGCCGGCGATGTCGTCCTGTTTCTCGGCGGGAAGTCGAAAGAGCTGCAGGATCGGCTGAGCCGGCGCATGTACTCGGCGGCCGAGCAGGAGAACTATGAGATCGCCACGTATTACCGCGATCTCATCCGCACGGTCGAGCGCGTACAGGCCGAGCAGCAGGTGGCCTCGGCCGACGACGAGGACGCGGATGTGTGGGGCCTGTATGAGGACGGCGGCGACGTGGCCGTGCAACTGTTCGTGATCCGCAGCGGAAATCTGGTCGACAGGCGCGAGCTGTTCTGGGAGAAAGTCGACCAATACGAGCCCGGCCATTTCCTCAGCGAGGTTCTGCAGCGCTACTACCAGGACAATCTGTTCATCCCGCGCGAGATCCTCATCCCGTTCGCCGTCGAGGACGAAGAACTGCTGTCGGAATGGCTGGCGCGACAGGCCGGGCGCAAGACGGGTCTGCGCGTTCCGCAGCGCGGGAAGGGCGTCGATCGCATCGAGCTGGCCAATCGCAACGCCCGCTTGTCGCACGAGTCGCGGTTCCGCAAGTCGCAGCAGGACCGCATGCAGATCGCCGCGTCGCGACTGGGAGAGGTTCTCGGCCGCAGCGGCGCGATCGGGAGGATCGAGTCGTTCGACATCTCCAACATCCAGGGCAGCGATTCCGTCGCCGGCATGGTCGTGCTCGACCGAGGGAAGTTCGACAAGAACCAGTACCGTGTCTTCAACATTAAGACGGTGGTGGGCGCCGACGACTTTCGCTCCATGGCCGAGGCGGTGGACCGGCGTTATCGAAGACTGCTGGAGGAGGAGAAGGCGCTGCCCGACCTCATCCTCATCGACGGCGGGCGCGGGCAGCTCAACGCGGCACTGACGGCGCTGAACCGGCTGGGTATCGAAGACATCACCATCGCCGGACTGGCCAAACGGGAAGAGGAGATCTACGGTCCCGGCCGCGCCGAGCCGATTCGCCTGGAGCGGCGCGACCCGGCTTTGCAGCTCCTGCAGATGGTGCGCGACGAGACGCACCGTTTCGCCGTATCGTCGCACCGGCGCAGGCGCTCGAAGCGCGTGCTGCACAGCGAGCTCGATGACCTGCCGGGTATCGGTGACAAACGCCGGCGCCTTCTCATCGAGCGCTTCGGAAGCGTCTCGGGAGTGAAGCAGGCGTCGGCGCAGGACCTCATGAATGTGCTCGGAAAAAAAGTCGGTCAAACGCTTTACGACGAACTGCACTCGTAGCATGCGATAATTTGACCGGATGGGTGGGGGCGTAATGTTAGAAGGCGAAATCCGCGACATCGACCTCGTGGCGCGGCTTGTCGAGTTGTGGCGCGAGCAGTTCACCGGCGCCATCCGCTTCGAAAACGACGGGATCATCAAGATCGTCTACTTCAAGGACGGCGACGTGCTGTCGGCCAGTACGAACGATCGCGCCGACTCGGTCGATGAGATCCTGATGCGCGCCGGCAAGGTCAGCCGCGAGCACGTCAAACAGGCGCTCGCCAAGCGCAAGGAAAACGAGACCCTCGGCGACACGCTACTGAACCTCGGCTTCATCACCAAGAAAGAGCTGACCTGGGCCAGGCGCGTTCAGGTCGTCGGTGTGATCCGCTCGATCAAGGAGTGGGCGGCCGGCACCTACACCATCGTTGCCGACTATCTGCCGAAGCGCGACGAAGGCACGATCTTCTCCCTGCCACAGCTCATCGTGGAGATGGTGGTCACGGATCAGGACCGCCCAAAGTTCGAGCAGCTTCTCGAGAGCGGCTCGGCCGTTTTCAGCAAAGGGCCAGGATTCCCTGAAGCCTTCGCCAGACTCGGACTGAACGATGATGCGGACAAGATCGTGTCGGAAGTCGATGGTGCGCGCACGGCCACGGAAGTCGCTGCCGCATCGGGGCAGGAGACGTTTAACGCTTACAAACTTCTGTACGCGCTGTCGCTGCTCGGTTTGCTGACGCACATCCGTGCCGCGGTGCCGGCGGCCGAGGCGTTGTCGTTCGAAAACGCCGGAGTCGCCGATGCCGCTGACGCGTGGAGCGGGGAGATGCCGAAGTTCGATCTCGGCGACGAGCCGGGGCAGGAGACCACTCCACTGCGAACGCCCACGCCGCCGCTTGCCCCGGAACCTCCTCCCGCAAAAGAGGAGCCGCAGTGGGGATTCGACGAAGCGCAGATCGAGGCGGCGCGCAACGCCACGATCCCGGAGTCGCCGGTTGCGCCGCCGATTCCACCGCCCAGGGCGTCCAGTCCGACCGCACCGGCATCGCGTGCCCGCGACTTCTCGGGCACGTCGACGACGCGCCGAGTGGCCACGCAGAAACCAGCCCCGAAAAAGCGCGGCCACTTCGCCCTGCTCGTCACGCTCATGTCGGTCTTCATCGTCGCCGGCATCGCCTATTACGGTTTCGTCTGGTGGAACAGCCGCAACGCCCAGACCTCGTCTCCGATTGCCCTGGCAAAGCGGCCCGTTCGAAAGCCGGTTGCCCCGGCACATGCGCCGACCGCGACGCCGCCGCCAGTGACGGCTTCGACACCGGCTGCGACGGCGACTGCGCCCACAACGACCGTTGCGACGATTGCCACAACCTCCGCGAGCGCACCACGAGGAGTGCCACCGGCGCCGTTGCGACCGCCGAAGCCCGAGCCGGTCGTGGCCATCACGGTGCCGGTTTCGAGCGATCGCTATGCGACGATGGCGCGCGAGTTCGCGGCCGCGCCGACCGGCAAGTTCACCGTGCAATTCGAGATCGTGTGCGATCCATCGAACATCGGGAAGGCCCTGCGCGTCGGCGGGACGAACGTCTGGTTCGTTCCCATCTCGCTCCAGGGACGTTCGTGCTATCGCGTGTTCTGGGGTCACTACGAGACGCGCGAGGCCGCCGGCCGGGGCATGGTTGACATTCCCGCGACGCTCCGCGAGGCCAAACCTGCTGTCGTCTCCGTGCCGCGCCCGTGAGCAACCTCTTCACTGCAGTTGGCCTCGGACTCGGCGCCGGTGTGAACACTTACGCGACGCTGCTCGTCTTTGGTCTGCTGTCGCGGTGGAAGCCGCACATGTTCCCGAGCGAGATGGCGGGATTCTTCTCGTCGACGCCGGTGCTGATCGTGGTGGGCGTGCTCTATCTCGTCGAGTTTATGGCCGACAAGGTGCCGGCCATCGATCACGCCTGGGACGTCATCCATACATTCATCCGGCCCGCCGCGGGAGCGCTGGTGGGTTGGGCGGCGACGTCGCAGGATGTGCCGAAGGGTGTGGTCATCATCGCCAGCATTCTCGCCGGTGGCGCGGCGCTCACCACGCACACGGCCAAGGCGACGTTGCGGGCGGCGAGCACGGCCACAACCGGGGGGATCGCCAATCCGGTGATCTCACTTCTGGAGGATCTGTTCGCGTTCGTCAATGCCATTCTGGCGGTGTTCCTGCCGTGGATCGTCGCTGTGATCGTGATCATGACCGGTATCTTCCTGATCGGTCTTTCCAGACGCTACAGAAAGCGCGAATCATTTTGATGTCGGCCCGCCGACATTGTTTGTAAGCGCTTTAAACAGCAACAATTTAGCTGACAGAATATCGGGACCACCGGGACTCATGGCATATCGGCGGGTGGCGGCCTGTTGCGCAGTCCGTGTGGAGCGGATCGGAGGATCGCCATCGCAAGGTGGAGGAAAGTCCGAACTCCGACGGGCAGCAGGCTGGATAACGTCCAGGCGTGGCGACGCGACGGAAAGTGCAACAGAAAACAAACCGCCGATCTCGCATCGCAAGGTTCGAGAGGTAAGGGTGAAACGGTGCGGTAAGAGCGCACCGCGTCCCGCGTGAGCGGCGACGGCATGGCAAACCCCCTGCGGAGCAAGACCAAATAGGGAAGCAGTGGAATCGCCCGTTTCCGTAGAAAGCTTCCGGGTAGGTTGCTTGACCACCGCGGCAACGCGGCTGGCAGACGAATGATCCTCACTCCGTGAGGAGTACAGAATTCGGCTTACAGATCCGCTCCACACATTTTCTCGAGATCTCGAGATTGGCCCTCCGGCTCCCAGTGGCAGTTCTCCCGTCCCGGCACGCCCCGTGCGATATTGCAGGCGTGACTCCGCTCATCCGTCCCCGCGCCATCACGCGCCAGGCGCACGTCGCCGTGCTCGCCGCCTCTTCGCCGAGTGAGTTGCCGCGCATCGAGGAGGCCAGATCCCACCTCGAGGCCATGGGACTTCGTGTCACTCTCGCTGACAATCTTGGTCATCGTCACCGAGGTTATCTTGCGGGAAGCGACGACGAACGGGTGGAAGAGTTCAACCGTTTCATGAGCTCTCCGGAATTCGACGCCTTCCTTTTCGCGCGAGGTGGGTACGGCTCCATGCGCATCCTCGAGCGAATCGACTACGACGCCATCCGCCGCAATCCGCGATCGATCATCGGATTCAGCGACGTCACCGCGCTGCACCAGGCCATCGCCATTCACTCCGGCGTAGCCTCGTTCCATGGACCGATGGTCAATCTCGATTTCCACGACGGACTCTCGCCGGAGCGGGAGCGGTGGTTTTTCTCGATGCTCGGCGGCGAGGCTCCGATGACGTATCGCTTCGACCGGAGCGACATCGTGCTGGATGGCGAGGCCGAAGGGACGCTGTTCGGCGGATGCCTCTCACTGACGACGGCGCTCACCGGAACTCCGTATGACTACTGGGTGGACGGCGGCATCTGGTTCTGGGAAGACGTGGACGAACCGCTGTATCGAATCGATCGCATGTTGACCCACCTGAGGCTGTCTGGCAGAATCCCGGCAATCCGGGGCGTGCTCGTCGGAAAGCTCAAAGGTTGCGGGAGTGAGGAGGATCTTCTGACGTTGCTGCGCGAGAGCTTCAGCTCGGATCACATCCCCGTGGTTCGCAATATCCCATTCGGTCATCTTGGAGACAACCTGCTGATGCCCATCGGCGCGGTTGTCCGCCTCAGGACCGCCGATAACAGCTTCACGATCACCGAGTCCGCCGTGGGGCGAACATAACGACATGGCCGTCTTTAAGACAACCGCAGGAAAAGATCCCGTCAAGGATTCCACCGCGACCTACGCGGCCGGCGACATGATCTTTTCCCAGGGCGACCTCGGCACCGATATGTTCATCATCCAGGACGGCGAGGTCGAGATCATCAAGCACATCAGCGGCGAGTCGCACATCCTCTCGCACCTCGAGCGCGGAGACTTCTTCGGCGAGATGGCCCTGCTCGAAGCCGCCCCCCGCACCGCCGACGCCATTGCCAAGACCGAGGTGAAGGCCCTGGTGATCAACGGATCGCGGTTCGACGACATGCTCAAGAAGAATCCGGAGATCGCCGTGCGCATCATCCGGAAATATTCGAAGCGTCTGCGCGAGGCTAACACGCTGCTGGAGCGGCTGGTCGGACGCGAGGTCGACGCCGACCATGTGGCGCTCGACGCCACGATGCTCAAGCCGTCCGAGAAAGCCACCCGCCACCGTCTGGTCGACGTCGCCACCGGCACCGCTTACTTCTTCAGCAATGGCGATGAGACCACGATCGGCCGCGCCGATCCCGTGACCGGCATCCTTCCCGACATCGATCTCACCGCCGTGGACACCAACCGCTCCGTCTCCCGCCGCCACGCCAAGATCATCCGGAGCCAGGACGACTACGTCGTGCTCGAAGAAGTGGGCACCGTGAACGGGACGTACGTAAACGATCAGCGTATCCCCACAGGCGTACCCGTCTCGTTGCATGACGGCGATCTCGTGAAGATCGGACTGGTGTCGATGAAGGCAGTCTTTGACTGAGGGATCGACCACCGATTGAAGATTCCGGTTGTCTACCGAGCGTAGACCCACCCTCCTGGCTCAAAATACAACGGTGCCCTCTCTCGCACCCGACACTCCCGTCCAGTTCATCAAGGGCGTCGGCGCCGGCCGCGCCACGGTGCTGCAGGCCGCGGGCATCGAGACGGTCCGCGATCTCCTCTACTTCTTTCCTTTCCGCTACGAAGATCGCCGGCATCCTTCACGCATCGCCGACCTGGGACGCCACCTCGATCGCTCCGTGCTGTTGCGAGGCCGCGTCGTCTCGGCGGCCTCGAAGACTTCGCCCGTCAAACGGATGAAGATCTTCGAGGCCATGTTCGACGACGGCACCGGCACGGTACTGCTGGTCTTTTTCAATCAACCCTACCTCAGCGATCAGATCAAGCGCGGCGACCACCTCGCCGTGTACGGACAGCCGCGGCTCTCCAGCCAGGGCCGGCTGCAGGTGGAGAGTCCGGACTGGGAGAAGATCGACGAAGGCGACGACCTCGAGGGAAAGATCGTTCCGATCTACTCGCGGACCGGCAACATCGCCCCGAAGGCGCTCCGAAAGATCATGGCCACGGCGTTGGAAAGCGCGGACCTGCTCCAGGACCCGATGCCATCGGAAATCCGCGAACGACTCGGCGTCATCGGCCTGGCTGAATCGATCCGGGACATCCATCAGCCCTCCGAGCTGACGCCCGAGTTTCTGGCCTATCGCTCGCCTGCGCATCTCCGCGTGATCCTCGAGGAGTTCTTTACATTTCAACTCGTCCTGCGGGTGCGCCGGGCCGCGGACGAGGTGAAGAAGAAGACCCGGGCCATCCGCATCGACGACGAGATCCGGGCCGAGGTCAGACGCATCCTGCCGTTCAAGCTGACGGGTGCACAGAAACGTGTGCTACGGGAGATCGCCGCGGACCTCCGCGCCGACCGCCCCATGTACCGTCTGCTGCAGGGCGACGTCGGAAGCGGAAAGACGATCGTGGCGCTGATCGCGGCCATCATCATGATCCGCAACGGGCACCAGGTGGCGATGCTGGCACCGACGGAGATCCTCGTCGAACAGCACTTCCAGCGAATCCGTCAACTAGTTGACCATTCCCTGGTGGTGACCAAGGCCACCGGTTCCATGACCGCGGGCGAGCGCCGCACGCTTCTAGCCGGCCTCCGCGACGGCTACATCCAGCTCGTCATCGGCACGCACGCCCTGCTCGAGGACAAGATCGCGTTCAAGTCCCTGGGGCTGGCCATCGTCGACGAGCAGCATCGCTTCGGCGTCGAGCAGCGCCAGCGCCTCTTCGGCAAGGGCGATCTCGTCGACATCCTGATCATGACCGCCACACCCATTCCGCGGTCGCTGGCTCTGGCCATCTTCGGTGACCTCGATCTCTCGGTGATCGATGAGCTGCCGCCGGGGCGCAAGCGCACCAAGACCGTCCTGCGCAGCGCTTCGGAGATCGAGCGTGTCTACAAGTTCATCGATGAAGAGATCGGGAACGGTGCGCAGATCTACATCGTGTATCCGTTGATCGAGGAATCGGAGAAGCTGAACCTGAAACCGCTGTCCGTGGGATTCGAGCTGGTCCGGAAGCGCTTCCCGAACCGGCGCGTGGCGATGTTGCACGGCCGCATGTCCGCCGGCGACAAGGAAGAGACCATGGCAAAGTTCAAACGCGGGGAGATCGACATCCTCGTGGCCACCACGGTCATCGAAGTGGGCATCGACGTTCCAAATGCATCGATGATGCTCATCACCGAAGCAGACCGGTTCGGCTTGTCCCAGCTCCACCAGTTGCGCGGACGGGTCGGGCGAGGGGAGCGGAAGTCGTATTGCGTGCTCGTCCGCAACGCCCACCCCACCGCCGACGCCGTCGATCGCCTGAAGCTGTTCGAGTCTTCAAAGGACGGATTCGATGTGGCCGAGCGCGACCTGGCCCTGCGCGGTCCTGGAGAATTCCTCGGCACCCGCCAGTCGGGCGTGCCCCGCTTCCGTTTCGGCAACATCGTGCGCGACCATGACCTCATGGAGCGTGCTCGCGACGCCGCCATCGAGATCATCGATACCGAGGGGCTGGCGGCGGCGGAAGAGACGGCCAGGAGAATGGTGGGTGTGGCCGTCGACGTGACGCGCGATTAGCCGAAGCGTTCATCGAACGCTCCGGAGGGACTCCTTGTACGACCACTTCCGGTTCGTACAAGGAGTCCGCTATCGAGAGATGTCAGTGGCGCGTGAGGAACGCCGCGGCACCGGCAAGCGCCAATGCCAAAAGGAACAACCCTGCGGTTGAGAGCGTCGGAACCGCCGCGATCGAGTGCGCGGGAGCCGATGACGTCGAGCCGTTGTTCCCCGGCGTAGGATCGGTGACCGAGGTCGACACCGTCGCGGTGTTACTGATCGTCGTGCCGGGGGCCACCGCCGAGTCCAGGTGAGCGACCAGCGTGAATGAGGCCGATGCGCCGGAGTTGAGCGTGGCGATCGTGCAGTTCACGGTCCCGTTGGTTCCGACAGCCGGGTTCGTGCAGACGAACGCGGGACCCGTCGTCTGGCTCTCCGACACGAACGTCTCGCTGGCGGGAAGTACGTCGGCGAGAGCTACGGTTTGCGCGCTGTCCGCTCCGTTGTTCGTCACGACGATCGTGTACGCGACGTCCGTTCCGGCGGTTACCGTGGCCGGACCTGTCTTCGTCACGGCGAGATCCGCCTGCGCCGCGTCGAACGTGATCGCCACGCTGTAGGGCGTCCAGCCCGTATCGCGGCGGAATGTTCCCACACCGCCGACACCACCATCGGTGTAGTTGCCCGGCACAGTCGTGTTCCAGTACGCCGTATCAGGGAATGGCAACGTTCCCGTGGTCGGCCCGGTGGTCGTCAATCCGACGTTGAGCAAGTTGTATGGCCCGGCGCTGCCAATAGGGGCAGGGCCAGAAGTCTGGGTGTTGAAGACGATGCTGAAGATGATCTGGTCGGGCACGGTAGTCCCGTTGAAATCGAACGTGATCGGGAACGCCAACCCGTAGTGGCAGACCCCGTCGCTCCCGCGGAATTGCGTGGGATCGCCGCAGGTCGGATCGGCCACGGGCCGCCACGGAACCGTGAACGTCTGCGTCCGGGTGGCGACCAGTGCGCCGGGCGCCGGATTGGCACCGCTGTTGTCGACGGCGTAGACGTTGAGCGTGATCGGATGCATCCAGCCGCCAGCGGGATACGTCGGCCAGTCCGAAGCGAGCGCCCAGTCGACCATCACCACAGACACGTTCGAGATCATTCGCTGGGTACCCGCGAACTGAATCAGATCGCCGAACTCGGACGTGCTCGTGGCCTGATACCCGAGACTGGCCAGACTGGACGGAAACGGAGTGGGAACACTGTCATAGATGACCAGCGGCGCGGCGAACACCGCGACAGGAGCCATCAAGACGAACAGGAGCGCGACGAGCGCCGCGAGTGGTATTGCGGCCACACGCTGGCCGCGCGGCGTCGATTGATTGAAACGAGGCTCTGGCAACGACTGCATACGTACGACCGGCAATTCGATTCCTCCTCTGCTGAAGCGGAGAGTAACGTTAGCACAGCGCGATATTGCGCCGCAGTCAAACATCGAGCCGTTTTTCCAGTGGATCAGTCCGGCTGCAGGCGTTTGCTACACTGCCGCGTTCATTACCGCTCGGTGACCAGCAATCGGTGATCCAATGAATGAGTACGTTCTCAGCGGTCTACGCCCAACAGGCCGCGTCCATCTCGGCAACTATTTCGGCGCGGTCCGGAACTGGGTCCGGCTGCAGGATTCGTATCGCGCCTACTATTTCGTCGCTGACTGGCACGCTCTCACTTCGGACTATGCCGATCCGGGGAACATCCGGCAGGCGACATACGACGCCGTCGCCGACTGGCTCGCGGCCGGACTCGATCCGCAGAAGTCGACGATCTTCATGCAGTCGGAAGTGAAGGAGCACGCCGAGCTCCATCTCCTGCTGTCGATGGTCACGCCGCTGCCGTGGCTCGAGCGCGTACCCACGTTCAAGGACCAGCAGGCCCAGATCCAGGACAAGGACCTCAACACCTACGGATTCCTCGGCTACCCGCTGCTGCAGACCGCCGACATCATCGTCTATCGCGCGAACTTCGTTCCGGTGGGCGAGGACCAGGCCTCGCATCTCGAGCTTTCCCGCGAGATCGTCCGGCGCTTCAACAATTTCTACGGCGATGTGTTTCCGGAGCCGCAGCCGCTGTTCACGGAGACGCCGAGGGTTCCCGGTCTCGATGGGCGCAAGATGTCGAAGTCGTACGGCAACACCATCGGCCTGACCGCCAGCGCCGATGAGATCCGCGCGCTGGTCATGACCATGTTCACCGATCCCAACCGCATCCGGCGCAAGGATCCGGGCAATCCGGACATCTGCAATCTCTTTCAGTTCCACAAGCTGTTTTCGGATGAGGCCACGGTGGCGCGCGTCGACCGCGAATGCCGCGCCGCCCAGATCGGTTGTGTGGACGACAAGAAGCTGCTCGCCGAGATCATGATCGAGAAACTGCGGGACGTGCGGACCCGCCGCGAAGAGATCGATCGCCATCCCGGGATCGTCTGGAACGTGCTGCGGGACGGCAACCGGCGGGCGCGCGAACGGGCCGCGGAGACGCTCGACCTCGTGCGCAAGGCCATGAAGATCGATTACCCGGAACTGAAGTGATGACCGACGAAGACATCCGCGGCCCGAGGCCTGAGGCCCCTGGCCCGGAGGAAGAGGACGAGAATCCCGACGCGTACAACGTGTCGCTGCCCTCGTTTCACGGGCCTCTCGATCTTCTGCTGCACCTCATCAAGAAGAATGAGGTCGACATCTACGACATCCCCATCCTGCTGATCACGGATCAGTTCAGCGCCTATCTGGACACGATGGAGGAGCTCGATCTGGAGGTGGCGGCCGACTACATCTACATGGCCGCGCTGCTCATCCACGTCAAGTCGAAGATGCTCCTGCCGCGCGACGAGACGGCCGGCGCGGAGATCGAGGATCCGCGCAAGGAGCTGGTCGACAGGCTGCTCGAGTACCAGCGCTTCAAGTCGGTGGCCGAGAGCTTCGCCGAGCTGGACGTCCTGCGCATGGGCATGTGGTCCCGCAAACCGGTGCCGCTGCCGGGCACCGACGCCGCGGAGATCGACATGAGCGAAGTGTCGCTCTTCGACCTCATCGACGCGTTCCGCACGGCGCTCAACCGATACAAGCTCAATCATCCGCAGGCCATCGAGCTCAGGCGAACCGTTCACAAAGTGTCGGATAAGATGGCCGAGCTCTACGCGCAGACGCGGGAGAAATCGCAGATCCGCCTGCAGTGGTTTCTGGAGGGCCGCGACCGCAACGAGCTCATCGCCATCTTTCTGGCCACGCTCGAGCTCGTCCGTCTCGGTGGCATCTCCCTGCAACAGAGCGATCTTTTCGGCGAGATCATCGTCGCCAGGACTGAGAATGAAATCGACGAGGCCACGTTCGCCTTGTTCGACAACTCGTGATGGAACCAAACGAACTCCGCGCAGCCATTGAAGCCGTCCTCTTCGTCAGCCACGAGCCCGTGAGAGTGGAGGACCTTGTCGAGGCCTTCGGCGAAACCGCCCAGGCCATCACGTCGCAGCTCGACGAGATGAGGATGTCTCTCGACGCGAACCGCGGCGGCTTCGTGCTGGAACAGGCCGCCGGCGGCTGGCGCTTCGCCACCCGCGCCGAGCACGACCCGCTTCTCAGAAAGTTCTTCGCCAGGAAAGGGGAGAACCGCCTTTCGATCGCCGCGCTGGAGACACTGGCTATGATCGCGTACCGGCAACCGATCACCGCGCCGGAAGTGTCGGACCTGCGCGGCGTGAACTCCACGGCCGTCATCCGCACGCTGCTGGAGCGGCGCATGATCCGCGTGTCCGGCCGCAAGGAAGTCGTGGGCAGTCCGTTTCTCTACCGCACTACGCGCGAGTTCCTCGTTCACTTCGGACTCAACGACATCCGTGATCTGCCGCGGCTCGAAGAGTTCGGCGATCTGATCGGCGAGTCGATCAACGAGGACGTCGTCGCCGCCATCAACTCCGCGCCCGAGCCCGACTACACCGCCGTGGCCGAGGAAGTCGAGTTAGAATCATCGGGCAACGATCAGCACGAATGATGGAATTGGAGCGACTGCAGAAGATCATCGCCCACGCCGGCTTCGCGTCACGACGCGAAGCCGAGACGATGATCCGCGAGGGAAGGGTCACGCTGAACGGTCGCGTCGTCACCGAGCTTGGAACGAAGGCGGACGGCACTCGCGATCACATCAAAGTCGACGGCAAGCTGATCACGCGTCCCGAGCCCCATCGCTACATCATCATCTACAAACCGAAGGAAGTGATGACCACGGTCGAGGATCCGCAGGGCCGGCGCACCGTCATCGACCTCGTGCGCGGCGTGCGTGAGCGCATCTACCCGGTGGGCCGTCTCGACTATCACTCCGAGGGTCTGGTCCTCCTGACCAACGACGGCGATCTGGCGTTCCAGGTGTCGCATCCCAAACACGGCTCCATCAAGACGTACAACGTGAAGGTGCGCGGTGTGCCCGAAGACCGGATCATCGACAAGCTGCAGCGCGGCATCACGCTGGAAGGGAAGCGCACGCTTCCCTGCGAGATCAGCCGCCTGCGCACGACCGGGCGCGGCGAGGACGAGGGCAACTGCTGGTTCGAAGTGAAACTTCGCGAAGGACGCACCCAGCAGATCCGCAAGATGTTCCAGGCCGTCGGTCATCCGGTGTCGAAACTCCGGCGCGTGGCCATCGGTCCGATCTCCGATCCGAAGCTCACACCCGGCGTCTGGCGCGAGTTGACCAAGCAGGAAGTGAAGCTGCTCGCGTCGATGAAAGAGCCGAAGCCGCCCAAGGCGCGGCGCGCCGCCAAGCCACCACAGTCGCGCAAGAAAACCGCACCGAAGAAGACCGCCAGCAAAGCCCGGCCGCGAAGCAGCGCGGCCCGCACGCGGTGACCACTCCGCTCATCGTGGCCATCGACGGCCCGTCCGGGGTCGGGAAGACCACCACCAGCAAACTCGTCGCCGCCCGGCTCGGCATTCCGCACATCGACACGGGATCGATGTACCGCGCCATCGGATTGGCGGCGAAACGCCGCGGGATCGACACGCACGATGCCGCCGCCCTCGAGACGCTTGCTGAGGAGTCGCAAATCGACTTCGTTCCCGGAGACAACCCGCATGTCCTGCTCGACGGCGAAGACATCACCGGCCTGATTCGCACCCCCGAGATCAGCATGGCCGCGAGTGATGTGTCGTCGATTCCCGGAGTGCGGCGCGTCCTGGTGCGGCACCAGCAGGAGCTCGGACGAAGGTGCGGCGGCGTCCTGGAAGGGCGCGACATCGGAACGAAGGTCTTCCCGGAGACGCCGCACAAGTTCTTCCTTACGGCCAGTCCTGAGGTGCGTGCAGAGCGCCGCTATCTCGAGCTCGTGGCCAGGGGAATCCCGGCGTCGATGGAGAGCGTCCTCTCCGGAATGTCCGCTCGCGACGACCAGGACTCGACCCGTTCCCACTCGCCGCTGACCTACGACCAGACGTATACCCTGATTGACACGAGCGCGCTCACCATTCCGGAGGTTGTCACGGCAATCGTGTCGCATGTCCGAGGCCTTCCTTGACGGCTGGAACTCCCGACCGCTAAACTCCCGATTTCGGCGTGTATCAACAATTTACGTTGATTTGAAGCTACCGCCATCGTCGCCGGAAGGCACCCGATTTTCGTTCGGGGCGCCGGTCGATCATTTAGGGAGGTTTTCCAAGTTCCATGGCGTCCAACGACGATCCGAACAAGAAGAACCAGGACACCAGTCTGGAAAATCTCGGTATGGGCGAGTTGCTCGACCTGTACGACAAGAAGATGGCCCACTTCGCCGAGGGAGAGATTGTCCGAGGCAGAGTGGTCAAGCTGACGGCGGCGGAGGTCGTCGTGGACATCGGGTACAAGTCCGAGGGTCTCCTCCCGCTCCAGCAGGTGACCGGCTTTGACGGGCAGGTCTCGGTCAAGCCGGGTGACGAGATCGACGTATTCGTCGAACGGCTCGAAGATTCTTCGGGTTACATCGCTCTGTCGCGGGAGAAAGCGGAGCGGATGCTCGTGTGGGACCGCATCGAAGCCGCCTACAAGAGCGATCAGCCGATCAGCGGGCGCGTCGTCGACCGCGTCAAGGGCGGTGTGGCGGTGGACGTGGGCGGAATCAAGGCCTTCCTTCCCGGATCGCTGATCGATACCAAGCCCGTCAAGAACCTCGATGCCCTGCGGGGCCACGAGTACAAGTTCAAGATCGTCTCCTTCGACAAGAAGCGCAGCAACGTGGTGCTCTCGCGCCGGGCCATCGTGGAAGTCGAGCAGGCCGCGCAGAAGCACGAGACGTTCGGGCGACTGGAAGAAGGAAAGCTCACCCACGGCGTGGTCAAGAACATCACCGACTACGGCGTATTCGTCGACCTGGGCGGCGTGGACGGCCTGCTGCACATCACCGACATCAGTTGGGGCCGCGTCAATCATCCCTCGGAATACTTCAACGTTGGCGACGAGATCGAAGTCGTCGTTCTGAAGTTCGACTCGGCCGCCGAGCGCGTGTCTCTCGGCTACAAACAGAAGAGTCCCGATCCCTGGACCGACGTCGTCCAGCGCTATCCGCTCGGCAGCAAGGTGCACGGCAAGGTCGTCTCGCTGGCCGACTACGGTGCGTTCGTCGAGCTCGAGGAAGGCGTGGAAGGACTCATCCACGTCAGCGAGATGTCGTGGACGAAAAAGGTGCGCAATCCCTCGAAGCTGCTCTCGGTGGGCAGCGAGATCGAGGCGGTGGTGTCCGACGTCAACGTGCAGAACCGCAGGATCTCTCTGTCGCTCAAAGCGCTCGAACAGAATCCGTGGGACACCATCGGAGAACGTTTCCCGGTCGGATCGGTGATCACCGGCAAGGTGCGGAACCTCACCGACTTCGGCGCGTTCGTCGAGGTCGAGGACGGCATCGACGGACTGATCCACATCTCCGACATGTCCTGGAACCGCCGTCTCAAGCACCCGAACGAGGTGCTGAAGAAGGGCGATACGGTGCAGGCGCGCGTGATCAACGTCGACGGCGAGAACCAGCGGCTGTCGCTCTCGATCCGCGAATTCCTCCCCAACGAGTGGGAGAACTTCGCCAAGCAGCACAACGTCGGCGATGAGCTCATCGGCACGATCGCGAAGATCACCGACTTCGGACTGTTCGTCCGTCTTGCCGACGGCATCGAAGGGCTGGCTCACGTTTCGGAAGTCCAGCGGGACCAGAAGGTGAAGCTGGACAAGAACTTTCACGTCGGCGAGCCGATTCGTATCCGCGTAATCAAGATCGATCCGAACGAACGGAAGATCGGACTGACCACGCGCGACGTCCCCGCGCTCACCGAGGAAGAGCGCACTGCTCATGGCGGCGCACCGGCCGTTCCGGCGGAAAACGCGACGGAGAACTCGACGCATGAGTGAGTTCCAGCCGGCTGCGACGACTACGCCTGCGCCGGAAGCGGTGAACGCGCCTGCCGCCATTCCGAATCCACCTCCACCACGTCGCAAATCGCGGGCCGGCCTTTTCTTCCTCGGCGCGTTCAGCGGCTGCGCCGTCCTGTTCGTGCTCTTCTTCCTGTTCGTCGCCGTCATCGGCGCGGCCCGATCGCAGTCGGGAGAACTCAGTTTCTCCAGCCAGAAGGTCGCCATCATTCCCATCGAGGGCGAGATCCTCGACGCCCGCGACACCATCGATCTTCTGCACAAGTACAACAACAACAGTACGGTCAAGGCCATCGTGATCCGCCTCAATACGCCCGGTGGAGCGATCGCCCCCTCGCAGGAGATCTATTCGGAGATCCGCAAGGAGCGCGCGAAGAGCGGGAAGCCCGTCATCGCCTCGGTCGACAGCGTGGGCGCATCGGGCGGTTACTACATCGCCTCGGCCTGCGACGAGATCGTGGCCAATCCCGGATCGATTACCGGCTCGATCGGCGTCATCCTCGACTGGATGAACGTCGAGGATCTCGCGCACTGGGCTCACATGAAACGCGAGACCATCACCAGCGGGGCCATGAAAGCCGCCGGCTCGCCGTACCACGAGCTGACGGATGCCCAGCGCCAGTATCTGCAGCGCATCGTCCTGCAACTGCACGAGCAGTTCGTCAAGGCTGTGGCCGTGGGACGGGCCGGTCGGATCACGGAGAAACAGGTGGCCAGCCTCGCCGACGGCCGGGTGTTCACCGGCCAGGAAGCGCTGCAGTTGCACCTCATCGACAGTCTTGGCAATCTCAGCGACGCCGTCGCTCTGGCCGGGAAAAAAGCGGGAGTGCGCGGGGAGCCCGCCACGATTTACCCACGGCGCCGGGGACATTCAATCCTCGATCTGTTGACCGATTCCGGAGACTCCCAGTCGCTGATCGAGCGGGTAGTCGCTCGTCAGATTCCGCGATTTCTGTACCGGTGGTAAGGAAGTGGAGGAGGCAAGCGTGGAGCAACAGGGCGATTCCGATACTCACGATGGCAACGCCAAAGCCGGTGTCATGACCAAGGCCGAGCTCGTCGACGAGGTCGCGCGCGTCGTGCAGCTCACCAAGAAACAGGCCGAAACCATCGTCAACATCGTGTTTGACTCCATCGTCGAGTCCCTGCGTGCCGGTCAGAAGATCGAGCTGCGCGGATTCGGCAGCTTTCGGCTGCGCAGCCGAAAATCGAGAACGGGCCGCAACCCCAAGACGGGCGAAAAGGTGGAAGTGCCGTCGAAGAAGATCCCGTATTTCAAGCCCGGCAAGGAGCTCAAGGAGCTGATCAACAAGGCCGTCGGAGAGACGGGAATCACGACAAGCGGTGCGACACCGGCTGGCGAGGACGAGCGTGTTGGCGGCGAGTAGCCATTGAACCCAGAGGCGGAATGCGGAATGCAAAACCTGAGAGACCCGTCAGCGTCCTAGTCCTGCATTGCGCATCCTGCACTCTGCTTTTCTCATGGAAGTCCTATTCACTCCCTGGAGGTTCTCCTACTTGACCTCGCCGAAAAGCGAGAGCCCCGTCGAATGTATCTTCTGCGCGGCGGCCCGATCGAAGAGTCCGCGAGAGACGCTCACGTTGTACCGCGACGCCGCCGCGCTGGTCATGCTCAACCGTTATCCCTACACGAACGGCCATCTCATGGTGGCGCCCATCGAGCACGAGGCACGCCTCTATCAGAGCACCGACGAGTCGTTGCGCTCACTCATCCGTCTGACAGCGGAGTCCCAGCGCATCCTCTCCGATCTCTACCATCCCGACGGCTTCAACGTGGGCATGAATTTCGGAAAGGTGGCCGGCGCGGGCGTGGCCGACCATTACCACATGCACGTGGTACCGCGATGGGGTGGCGACGCGAATTTCATGACCGTCACCGCCGGGACGCGTCTGGTGCCCGAGGACCTTGATGTGACGTTTGCCCGCCTCCAGCCGCTCTTCCAGAACATCTCCAAGGAAATGATCTCCACCCATGAGTAAACGCGCGATGATCGCGATGGTGCTGGCGTATCTCGTACCCGGCGCCGGACACTTCTACCTCGGCCATCGCTCGCGGGCCATCGTCTTCTTCCTCATCATCGTGCTGATGTTCTCGATCGGCCTGACCATCGACGGCAGCCTGTACACGCTCATGGACTCGCTCCACAGCGGCGCGCTGCTGAAACTGCTGGCCAGCCTCGGATCGGTCGGATCGGGACTGATGTACTTCATTGCCGCGGCCATGGGACCGCACGGCGATGTACGCTCGTTCACGTTCGAATACGGGACCACGTTCACGCTCACGGCCGGTCTCATGAACCTTCTGCTCGTCCTGGACTGCTTCGACCTGGCCAGCGGGAGGAAGGCATGAGCCTGTTGCGCAACCACATGGTGTTGATGTTCATCTACGCCGTCGCCACCGCGTTGTTCTTCTCCCTGCTGTGGAAGAGCGGCCGGTCGGAGCGCATCCGCTTCTTTCTCTTCGTGTTTCTCTCGCTCTTCTTCGGCGGTATCGCCCTGGGATGGGCCATGTTTCCGTTCCCGCTGCGATGAAGCTCGCCGTGGTCGCGGGCGAAGCGTCGGGCGACCTGCACGCGGCGGAAGTGATCGCCGAGCTGAAAACGCTCGACCCGGGGCTGGAAACGTTCGGAATCGGCGGAGATCTCCTGCAAAAGCAGGGGATGACGATTCTCCATCACGCGCGCGAGATGGGCATCGTCGGCCTCTTCAACGTCATCCGGCACCTGGGCATGTTCCGCCGGATTTTCCGGGAGCTGCTCGACCGGATCGCGCGTGAAAAGCCCGATGCGGTGCTGCTGGTGGACTATCCCGACTTCAATCTGCGCCTGGCCAGACGGTGCAAACAGATGGGCCTCACCGTCATCTATTACATCTCGCCGCAGATCTGGGCGTGGCGCCGCGGGCGTGTCAGACACATCGCGAAGTACGTCGACCACATGATCGTGATCTTTCCGTTCGAAGAGGACTTCTACCGGCAGCACAACGTACCGGTGACGTATGTGGGGCATCCGCTGATCGATGAGCTGGTCGAACCTGGGCCTCGGGCCTCGGGCCGCGGGCCGCAGGCCGGAAGGCAGGGCCTGCGTGTGGCGCTGCTTCCGGGATCGCGGCGCATGGAAGTGAACGCGCTGCTCCCCGCCATGATCGACGCGGTGCGCATCCTCGGCGCAGAGGCGTTCATCGTGCAGGCGCCGACCATCGACCGCACGCTGCTGGAATCGATCGCGCCCGGCCTCCCCATCGTTCCGCACGACCGCGGCGAAGCGGTGGCCGGTGCGGACGTGGCGCTGTCATCGAGCGGAACGGCGACCCTCGAGTGCGCGGTGCTGGGGACGCCGGTGGTCGTCGTCTACCGGCTCTCGCCGATGACGTACCGGCTGGCAAAGTGGTTGGTCCGTCTTCCGTACTTCAGCCTCGTGAACATCGTCGCCGGCAAGGAGGTGGTTCCGGAGCTGCTGCAGGATGAGGTCACCGGCGTGAAGATCGCCGCGGCGGTGCGGACGCTGCTCGGGAACAGCGATCGCGTTCGAGGGGAGTTGCGCGCCGTCCGGGCCACGCTCGGCGAAACAGGCGCGAGCCGCCGCGCCGCAGAGGCGATAATGAGCGTTGTACGCGGATGAACGTTCTCTCCCGGCTGTATCGATACCTGAGGCGGTACAAGACCTGGGCGCTCATCGCGTTCGGGTCGATGATCCTCTTTGCGGCGACGCAGACGATGCTCATGGCCCTCATCCAGCCGCTCTTCGACGAGGTGCTGATGCCGCCGGCCGCGAAGGTGGCGGTCGTGGCCCGGCACGACCACTCCGCCCGCCAGCGTGTCATCGACTCCGTGTTGCACCGGGACGAGCCGGAAGGACGCCGCGGGTGGCTGATCAACCACGTCGACCGCGCCGCACAGGCCCTGGACTACTGGTGGAACGCCCGGCCGCAGGACAAGTGGCGGAAAGTGCTCATTCTGCTGCTCATCGTGTTCGTCATCCGCGCGTTCACGTCGTTCTTCTCCGAGTACGCGTTCCAGAAGGTCGGTCTGTCAACGGTCCGCGACCTCCGGAACGAGCTGTACGAAAGCATCATCCATCAGAGCCACCGCTTCTTCTCGGAGCGCTCGACGGGGGAGATGGTGAGCCGCGTCGTCTCCGATGCCGACGCCATCCAGGCGGCCGTGTCCACGCGCATGGGCGACCTGTTCCAGGAATCCATCACGCTCATCGGCCTGATCATCTACATCTTCATCTCGAACACCGAACTGGCGCTCATCAGTCTGGTCGTGGCGCCGGTAATCGTGGCGCCGGTCATTCACTTCGGACGGCGCCTGCGCGGGACGACGCACCGCTCGCAGGAGCGCATGGCCGACATCGCCACGCTGCTGGAGGAGACGATCCGGGGCGTGCGCATCGTGAAGGCCTTCACGATGGAGAAGTTCGAGATCTTCCGCTTCCGAGACGCCACCCAGAAACATCTGCGCTGGAACCTGAAGGCCCAGCGCATCCAGGCACTGACGTCGCCGGTGATGGAGATGCTGGCCGGTCTCATGATGCTGCTCCTGTTTCTGTACGCGCACCGGCGCATCACCGCGGGCACGCTGACCGTCGGGCAGTTCGTGAGCTTCCTGGCCGCCCTCGCGGCGATGTACGCGCCGATCAAGAAGCTCAACAAGGTGAACCTCTCCGTGAACACGGCGCTGTCGGCGGCCGAGCGCGTGTTCCGCATGCTGGACGTCGATAACGAGGTCAAGGAGAAGCCGGACGCGATCGAGCTCGCCGGTGTCGGGCGCGGCGTCCGTTACGAGAACGTCAGCTTCTCGTACGGCGCGGATCCGGTGCTGCGCAACATCGATCTGGTCGTCGCTCCGGGCGAGATCGTTGCGCTCGTCGGCAGCAGCGGCGCCGGCAAATCGACGTTCGTCAACCTTCTGCCGCGCTTCTACGACGTGAACAAAGGGCGGATCACCGTCGACGGCCACGATGTGCGCGACGTGAGACTCCGTTCGCTGCGCGGCCTCATGGGATTCGTCACGCAGGAAGTGATCCTCTTCAACGACACGGTGCGCAACAACATCGCCTACGGAAGGGGCGATGCCGACCATGACCGCGTCGTCGAGGCGGCCAGGGCCGCCAACGCCCACGATTTCATCTCCAGCCTTCCGAACGGTTACGACACGCAGATCGGCGAGGCTGGCGTGCTCATCTCCGGCGGCCAGCGCCAGCGGCTGGCCATCGCCCGGGCCCTGTTCAAGGACCCGCCCATTCTGGTCCTCGACGAGGCCACCTCCGCGCTCGACACCGAGTCGGAGCGGCTCGTGCAGCAGGCGCTCAACAATCTGATGCGCGGCCGGACCACGCTCGTCATTGCCCACCGCCTCTCCACGATCCGCAGCGCGAACAAGATCGTCGTCCTCGACAAAGGGAAGATCGCGGAGATGGGACGCCACGACGAGCTGCTCGCGGTACGAGGCATCTACCGCAAGCTCTACGACATGCAGTTCGCGACCGAGGAGCAGGTGCTGGCGTGAGAGGCATGCTGCCGTTCCTCGGGTCGCTGTTCATTCGCGGGCTCCACGCCACGCTGCGGGTCCGCCACGTCGATGCCGAGAACCTCGAGAGCCAGCCGCAGTACATCCTGGCGTTCTGGCATGCCCATCTTCTGATGATGTTGCATTCGAGATACCGGAAGCCGATCTCCGCGCTGATCTCGCAGTCGCGCGACGGCGAGATCATGGCCCGCGTCTTCGATTACTACGGAGTGGAGAGCTCGCGCGGATCGTCGACGCGGGGCGGCCTCGCCGCCATGCGCGATCTGATCCGATCGGCCCGCCAGGGAAAGAACATCGCCTTCACCCCCGACGGACCGAAGGGACCACCACGGGTGGCGAAGGAAGGGGTGGTCGTGGCCGCGCAGGCCACAGGCCTTCCCATCGTTCCGCTCGCGTTCGCGGCTAAAAAAAAAAGTTCCTGCGGTCGTGGGACCGCATGGTCGTTCCGCTGCCGTTCTCGCGCGCGGTCTTCCTCTATGGATCGCCGATCGTCGTGCCGCGTGACGGCGACGTCGAGGAGTGGCGCGGGCGGGTGGAGGGGGCGATAAACGAGTTGGCCGGCAGGGCAGAAAGGTACTTCGACGAATGAAGTCCGCGTTTCACCTCTCACCATGATCACCTCCATGACCGGCTTCGGCCGCGCCGCCGGCGCGATCTCCGCGCGCTACTTCGTGGCCGTCACAGCCAAAAGCGTTAATCACCGCTTTCTCGAAGCATCGATCCGATTGCCGGAGTACCTCTGGGAATTGGAACCGATGCTCCGGCAACTGGCGTCTGACACGTTCACGCGCGGCAAGGTCGACGTCTCCATCCGGGTGCAGCGCATTCAGCAGCCGGAGTACAGCGTGCGGATCAACCAGCAGATCGCCGGCAGCGTCATCCCGCAGCTCAGGGCCATCGCCGAGGACCTCGGCCTGGGCCACACCTTCACGGCCAGCGACCTCTTGCGCGTTCCCGATCTCCTGCAGGTAGAACCTGTTGACAGCGAGGTCCAGGACGAAGAACGTGACGGTCTGGCGTCGCTGACGCGGGACGCGTTTGCCCAGATGACGGCCATGCGCCAGAAGGAGGGGGATTCCCTGCGCACCGACATCGTGGCCCGGCTCGAGACCATCCGCAGGCTCCAGGAACAGCTCGCCTCGCACCGCGACGAGATCCGCGCAGAGGTGTTGGCTTCGTATCAGCAGCGTGTCCAGGAGATCGCCGCCGCGGCGGGGACGGACGTGGCGCCCGATCGCGTGGCCCAGGAAGTGGTGATCATGGTCGAAAAGGGCGATATCGCCGAGGAGCTGACGCGGCTCACGCACCACGTCGAGCAGGCAGAGAAGGCCATCGGCGCCAGGGAGCCGGCGGGCAAGAAACTCGATTTCATGTCGCAGGAGATGCTCCGCGAGATCAACACGATGGGGTCGAAGTCGCGCGCGTCGTCGATCCGCATGCTTGTCGTAGAATTGAAAACCGAGGTAGAGCGCATCCGCGAACAGGTTCAGAATGTCGAGTAACTTCCACTCGGACGGGACTTTATTCATCGTGTCGGGTCCGTCCGGTGCGGGGAAGACCACACTCATCAACGAGGTCCGGAAACAGCTCGAGCCGATCGGTATCACACTCTACTTTTCGGTGTCCCACACCACCCGGCAGCCCCGCCACGGCGAGGTGGAGGGCAAGAACTACTATTTCGTTACGCACGAGAAATTTAACTCCATGGTCGAGCACGGGGAATTTCTCGAATATGCCCACGTTCACGAGCAACGGTACGGGACATCCAGGAGTGAGGTCGTCAGCAGGCTCCAACGCGGCGAAGACGTCATCCTCGATATCGACTACCAGGGGGCGAAGCAGATCGCCGAAGACAGCGATCTGAAAGAGCGGAAACTGAATGTCTTCATCTTCCCGCCTTCGCTCGACGTTCTGGAGCAGCGATTACGGGATCGCGGTCTCAACACCGATCATGAGATCGAGACGCGGCTTCGGAAGGCCATGGAAGAGATCGACGCAGGCAAGCGCAAAGACTTCTACGACTTCATCATCATCAACGACAACGTGAAGGTCGCCACCGAATGTCTCAAAGCGGCGATCATCTCCAAAAAGTTGCAGACGAAAACGGCACTCGACGCCATCGAGAGGATGGCCGAGCGCTTTAAGGAGGAACGGGATGGAAGGTTTGCCCGAAGGCATTGACAGCAAGTTCCGCTACGTTCTGCTCGTGTCCAAGCGAGCGGAGCAGCTCATTCAGGGCGCGCAGCCCCGGCTGAAGACGAAACACGCCAAACCGACGCGTGTGGCCATGGAAGAGATCGAGAAGAACCAGGTCAAGTGGGCGCTCACCCCGCCCGTGGAAGAAGAGACCGCGCTCAAAGAGTAAGAGAGGCCGGTGCTCGGCGCTCGGTGCTCGGGGAGCGGAAGCGACTCCGAGCATCGGACTCCGGGCACCCGATGAGATGAAGATCGTCCTCGGCGTATCCGGCGGAATCGCGGCGTACAAGACGCCTGAGCTCGTGCGCCGCCTCCGGGACGCGGGTGCCGAGGTCCGGGTGGTGCTCACGCCGAACGCCACGCGTTTCGTGGCGCCGCTGGCCCTGGCCACCGTGTCGAGTCACGGGGTGATCGTCGATCAGTGGGGCGATCCGGAGAAGGGCGGCGTCGATCACATCGAGCTGGCGCGCTGGGCGGACCTGCTGCTGATCGCGCCGGCCACCGCGAACATCATCGCCAAGCTCGCGGTGGGACTGGCCGACGACGCGCTGTCCACCTACGCCGTCGCGCATCGCGGCCACATCATGGTCGCTCCGGCCATGAACTCCTCGATGCTCGGACACGCCACCGTGCAGGAGAATCTGGCCACTCTGGGGAAGCGCGGCGTGGAGCTGATCGATCCCGAAAGCGGTCCGCTCGCGGAAGGTGGCCAAGGACCGGGCCGCCTTGCGGAGATTCCGTCGATCGTCGAGCGCGTCCGGCAGCACTTCGCATCGCGCGACCTCGACGGCCGCCGCATCCTCGTGACCGCCGGTCCCACGCGCGAACCGATCGATCCCGTGCGCTACATCTCCAATCGCTCCTCCGGAAAGATGGGCTATGCGCTGGCCGACGCGGCGCGGCGCCGGGGGGCGACCGTCACGCTGGTGTCGGGACCGACATCGCTCACGGCTCCCTCGGGAGTCGACATCACCAGGATCAACACGGCCGCGGAGATGTACGAAGCGGTCATGAGCAGGGCGCCGCAGAATCAGATCGTGATCAAGGCGGCGGCGGTGGCGGACTTCGCGCCGGAGCCCGTTTCCGAGAAGATCAAGAGAAACGACCGCAACGAACTGTTGCTCACGCTCCGCAGAGCGCCCGACATTCTCGGCTCCCTGACCACCATGACACCGCGTCCCTTCGTCGTCGCCTTTGCGGCGGAAACGAGCTCGGTCGAGACGAACGCCCGGGAGAAGCTCGAGCGCAAGAATGCCGACCTCATCGTCGCGAACGACGTGTCCGATCTCTCGATCGGCTTCGACTCCGATCAGAACGAAGTGCTGGTGATCGCCCGCGACGGCTCGACCACCCGCCTGGAGAAGGCGCCGAAGTTCGTCATCGCCAACCGCATCCTCGACCTCGTGATAGAACGGCTCCATGGATGAATTGCGCCTCGAGCTGGCCCTGTTGCGCGAGTTCGGGTACACGCATCTGGAGATTCGGGAAGGCGGAGCCGGTTCTACAGCCGGCCCCGACCCGCTGAGCACGGCTTCAGCGCCGTCCACGCTCGACGCCATCGCCTCCGAGGCTCGCCTCTGCACGAAGTGCCGTCTGGCCGGAACGCGCACGCAGGTGGTCTGGGGTACCGGCAACGCGAACGCCGATCTCATGTTCATCGGAGAGGCGCCCGGCCGCGATGAAGACCTCAAAGGGGAACCGTTCGTCGGTCGCGCCGGACAGCTGCTCACCGACATCATCAAGGCCATGAAGCTCTCGCGGGAAGACGTCTACATCGCCAACGTGATCAAGTGCCGCCCGCCCGAGAACCGCAACCCCGAACCCGACGAGCTGGAGATGTGCCGCCCCTACATCCGCACGCAGATCGGACTGATCAAGCCCAAAGTGATCGTGACGCTCGGCAAGTTCGCGATGCAGAGTCTCACCGGAAAAGCACATGCCGTCTCGGCGGCACGCGGCCAGTGGACCGAGTACGAGGGCATCCGGGTCATGCCGACGTATCACCCCGCCTATCTTCTGCGCACCCCATCCGCGAAGAGAGACGTCTGGGATGACATGAAGAAGGTGATGGCGGAGCTGGGGATCGGGTAGAGGTCAGCTCTACTCAGCGGAGATCCAGCGGTTTCCGCTTTACTTCTCCGTGATGGCATTACGTCGATGACCGGACTCGCCAACTACGCCGAAGTGGCCTTGCCGGTCGCGGTGCACGGCACGTTCACTTACACGATTCCCGATCCGCTTCGCGACTCGGTGCGCCTGGGATCCCGCGTCGAGGTGGAGCTCGGATCGAAGCTCACCACCGGCTTCGTCGTCGGGCTCAACGATGTGACCGGCGCGGAGAAGCTCAAACCGGTGCGCAGCGTTCTCGACGACGACGAGCCTCCGCTGCTGCCGGAGATCATTCAGCTCTGCCGCTGGGCCGCCGAGTACTACATCGCTCCGCTCGGCGAGATGCTGCGCGTGGCCCTGCCCGCGAACATGAGCGCGCGTGGACGGCGCGAAGCGACGCTCGTGGGAACCGCAGAGACGATCGCCGCGGCGCTCGAGCGGGAGCAGCTTCTGGCAGGCGATCTGGCCATCCTCGATGAGCTGCGCAAGCGACCGCTGCTGCTCACTGAGATGAATCTTTCCCGCGGCACGATCGAGCGGATGCGCGATGCCGGAGTGATCGCTGTCCGCGACCGCCTGCAGGATGCCAAAGGCGTCCGCTACGACCGGTTCGCCGTGCTCGATGCGGAGCCGGGACCGCTGACCGAAAAGCAGGCCGGGGCGGTGGAGCGGCTGCGCAAGCGCGGCGGGGAGCTCTCCGTTCGCGCGCTGGAGCACGAAGGCGTCAGCACCGCGGTGCTCTCCGCGCTCGTGAAGAAAGGCATTGTGAGAATCGAGCGGCGCGCCCGCCGCCACACACTCGATGCCTTTCTTGCCGGCCTCGACCCGGCCTCCGTGGCCGAGCTGCGCTACTCGCATCAGCAACAGGAAGCCATCGCCACGATCAAGGCGTCGCTGGGAACGTTCGCGCCGTTCCTGCTCGAAGGCGTCACCGGCAGTGGAAAGACCGAGGTGTACATCGAGGTGATGCGGGAGGTGGTGAAGCGGGGAGAGCAGGCGCTGTTGCTCGTTCCGGAGATCTCGCTGACGCCGGTGTTCGCAGCGCGGCTGCGCCAGCGTTTCGGCGACCGCATCGCCATCCTGCACAGCAATCTCTCCGCGAGCGAGCGCTACGACCAGTGGTGGCGCGCGCGGCGCGGCGAAGTGGACGTGGCCATCGGTCCGCGCTCCGCGCTCTTCACGCCGTTCCAGCGCCTCGGCATGATCGTCGTCGACGAAGAGGGCGACGGCGCGTACAAGCAGGAAGAGACGCCGCGCTACAACGCGCGCGACCTGGCCGTCGTCCGCGCTCAGATGCGCAACATCCCCATCATTCTCGGATCGGCCACTCCGTCGCTGGAGAGCCGGGAGAACGCCGCGCGCGGCAAATACACGCTCGTGATGATGAACGAGCGCGTCGAGGCCCGCCCGCTTCCGGAAGTGGGAATCATCGACCTGCGCGGGGAACGCGGCGAGAAAGAGGACCGCGGTCTCATCATCTTCAGCTCACGGATGAAGGAGGCGCTCCGGGACACGTTCGCCGCCGGCGAGCAGGCCATCATCCTCATCAATCGCCGCGGCTACGCGCCGTATCTCCTTTGCCGCGAGTGCGGCCACGAGTTCCGCTGCCGCGACTGCAGCGTCACGCTCACCGTGCACCGGCGCATCGGGCTGCTCATCTGCCACTACTGCGGACTGCGCAAGCCTATTCCGTCGAAATGCCCGATATGCGGCGGCGACGTGTTGCAGCCGATCGGCTTCGGCACGGAGAAGGTCGCGGAACGGTTTCTGCGCGAGTTTCCCGGCGTCCCCGTCGAGGTGCTCGATCGCGACTCCACGCGGAAAAAGGGAGAGCTCGTGCGGATTCTCGACCGCTTCCGCACGCAGCAGACGCAGGCGCTCATCGGCACGCAGATGCTGTCGAAAGGCCATCACTTCCCGAGTGTCACGCTCACCGCGGTTCTCAACGCCGATTCGATCCTCGGCTACCCCGACTTCCGTTCCGCCGAGAAGACGTTCTATCTGCTGACCCAGGTAGCCGGCCGCAGCGGGCGGGGGGAGCTGCGCGGCAAGGTGCTGATCCAGACCGCCTTTCCGACGCACTACGCGATCCAGCACGCCACGCGGCACGACTACGAGGCGTTCTACGAGTCGGAGATTCAGTTCCGGCGCACGTTTCACTACCCACCGGTCACGTCGATGATCGCCATTCTCTTTCGCGGTGAACGCGCCGATCTCGTCGAACGCGCCGCGAGCGACTGCGGGCGAATGCTCGAGGAGTCCCTCCGTCAGGTGGCCGGCACGCGCATCCAGGGACCGGCGCCGGCGCCCCTGTCGCGGATCAAGGGCGTGTGGCGCTATCAGATCCTGTTGCGCTCATCGCAGCGGACGACGCTGCGCCGTGCGGTCGAGACCGTCGTTGTTCCGCGCAAGTGGCGTGGTACCGAGGTCGTCATCGACGTCGATCCGATCAACATCCTGTAGGGGAGAGGGGAGTCCTCGTTCAGGATCAGTGGACGTCTTCGCCAGTTTCGGAGCGGTTGATCCGAGGCCTAACCTCCGTTCAGGCGATGGGCTGGAGCATTCGCTCGTCGACCGGATTCGCCAGCACCACGAGGCCTGAGAGCAGCCGCTCGTCGATGCCGGGATCGATTCCACGCGCAAGCGTGATCAGGCGATCCACGTGACAGAGCACCGATAAGAGCGCGCCGTAGACCGGTTCGGCTTTGGAGCGATCGAATCCGTTGTACGGGTTGCGGCGCCCGAACGGAGTGGGCTCGAGCGAGTGAAGCGCCGCCGCGCACTGCGAGAGCAGAGCGTCGATACGCGAGGAGAGATCCCCATGACCGTTGTGACGTCCGGCAGGTTTGGCGATGTCGGAGAGGCGCTCGAGCGCTTTGCAGAGGGCCCGCAACTCCGTCTCGTACGATGAGTGCCGCGGATCGGCCGCGGAGATGTCCGCGAAGACCCGGAGGAGGTCGTCGACCCGTTTGCGGATGTCGCTCTCGACCTTCCGCGCCATCCACTCCGCGCCTGGAATGTGGCGCATGTGCTCGTTGCCGCCCTGGGTCTCCAGAGGAGGCAGCGCGTTCGGTTTTTCATCCGTGGCGGCCGGAGCCGCGTCAGTTGCCAGTATGCTGTTCATTTGTTAGCGTCAGCGCCTCATGAACGGCGACCTCGCCCAGTTTGAAGAACCCATTCTGAAGCTCAGGCGCCAGATCGAGGAGCTCTCCGCTCTGGAGGGTGAGCCCGCCAGACAGGCTGAGATCGCTGAACTCCAGGGCCAGCTTACCAAAGTCGCGGGTGAAATCTACGCGAACCTCACTCCCTGGCAGAAAACGCTCGTGGCCCGGCACGGGCAGCGGCCATACACGCTCGACTTCATCTCCTTTCTCTTCGAGGACTTCACGGAGATTCATGGCGACCGCAGCTTCGCCGACGACGCCGCCATCGTGGCCGGCTTCGCCCGGTTTCGGGGCCAGCCCTGCTGCGTGATCGGTCACCAGAAGGGGAGAAACACCAAAGAGAAAGTCATCCGCAATTTCGGCCAGCCCCGGCCCGAAGGATTCCGCAAAGCGTTGCGCGTGATGAGACTGGCCGCCAAGTTCCGGCTGCCGATCTTCACGTTCATCGACACCCAGGGCGCCTATCCGGGCATGGGAGCGGAAGAGCGGGGTCAGGCCGAGGCCATCGCGGTGAATCTGCGGGAAATGGCCGCGCTGCCCGTTCCGGTGATCGTCACCGTCATCGGCGAAGGTGGCTCTGGCGGGGCGCTGGCGCTCGGCGTCGGCGACCGCGTGCTCATGCTCGAGCACTCGGTCTACTCGGTCATCTCACCTGAAGGATGCGCAGCGATCCTCTGGAAGAACTCGGCGGCGGCGCCGGAGGCAGCGGCGGCGATGAAGATCACGGCGCAGGACCTCCGGGAGATCGGGATCTGCGACGAGATCGTTCCCGAGCCCGTCGGCGGAGCCCATGCCGATCCGGCGCAGGCGGGCGAGCTGCTCAAGCCGTATCTCGAGCGCGCCATCAAGGAGCTGCAAAAGCTGAAGCCCGCTCTACTCCTTGAAGAGAGATACAAGAAGTTTCGCAAGATGGGCGTCTTCGAAAAGGGCTAGCCGACAGGCGCACTGAAAACTCAAGACCTCACCCCATTCCAACTGCTACCCTCGACGGGTGATCTATGACTCGTGGGTGCTGGCGGAAGAAGCCGACGCACCCATCCCGGTCGCAAACGACATGCTGCGCGGCGTGTTCGCGCGCCGCGGCATCGATACGCCGGAGAAATTCACGAAGTTCGTGACGCCCGGCATCGACGACCTGCACGACCCGGCCGGCATTCACGGCATCGACTCGGCGTGCCAGCGGATCTTCCGGGCCATTCGCGACCACGAGACCATCGTCATCTACGGCGACTACGACGTCGATGGCGTGACGTCGATCGTTCTTCTGCAGGCCGTGCTGCGCTCGATCGGTGCGGACCCTGCTTTCGTCGTCCCGCAACGGCTCGTCGACGGATACGGACTGAAGATGGAGGTGCTCGAGCGCGTGCTCGTCGATCGCAACGTCCGCCTGGTGATCACGGTCGACTGTGGCATCACCAGCATCGAGCCGGTCCGGCTGGCCATCGAGCGCGGCATCGACGTCATCATCACCGACCATCATCTTCCGCCCGGAGAGTTACCGGCGGCCGCGGCGGTGCTGAATCCGAAGCAGGAGGGGTGCGCGTATCCGTTCAAGGAGCTGGCCGGTGTCGGCGTGGCATTCAAGCTCTGCTGCGAGCTGATCCGCCGCAGCGGCAGCAGGATCTCCATCGAATCTCTCCTCAAGATCGCCGCGATCGGGACGGTCGCCGACGTTGCTCCGCTCATCGGCGAGAACCGCGTCATCGCCCGGCTGGGACTGGACGGACTGGCGGACACGCGCAATCGCGGTCTGCGGGCCCTGTTGCGCCGTCTGGGGCTCGAGGGGCGTCCGCTCCGGGCCAGTGACGTCGGGTTCAAGATCGGCCCGCGGATCAACGCGGCGGGACGTCTGGCCTCCGCGGACACGGCCATCCGGCTTTTCGCCGCGGCCGATGACGCGGAAGCGTGGTCCATCTGTGCTGAGCTCGATCGAATGAACGCCGAGCGCCAGCAGATCGAGGCCCAGGTGCGCGAGGCGGCGTTGCAGCAGATCCGCGGCGGCGAGCGCATCCTCGTGCTCGCCGGCAGGCAATGGCACAAAGGCGTGCTCGGACTCACCGCCGGGCGGATCGCGCAGCAGACTCACCGGCCGGTGCTGGCCATTTCGGTCGAGGGCGATCAGGCCGTCGGTTCGGCGCGCAGCATCCCTTCGATCAATCTCCACGAGCAACTGGCCCGGGTCGGTGATCTCTTCACGCATTTCGGGGGACATGAATTCGCCTGCGGGTTCTCGCTTCCGTCCGCCAATGTGGCGCCGCTGCGCGAACGTCTTCAATCGAACTTCGAAGAGCTCGATGAGGAGGCCTTCCGGCATCGCGCCCAGGTCGACGGCTGTGTGACTTTGAGCTCGGTGGACCGCGAATTCGTCCTCGCGCACGAAATGCTGCAGCCGTTCGGAGCCGGAAATCCCCAGCCGACATTCATGCTCCGGCGCGCCCGGGTCACCGCCCGCCGGACGTTCGCCGAAGACTGCTGCGAACTGACCCTCGAGGACGCCACCGGGAAGGGAGCGGCGGTGCTTTGGCCGTCGGTCAGGCAGCTGGAATCGTCGATCAACGGAGTGCCCCTCGACTTTCTCATCCGGATCGAGGCGGACGATTGGAGCGGCATCGGCGGGCGGATGAGCGTCGTCGATGCGCGGGCATCGGAATAGCACCCTGAAAACGGAGATTGGAGACTCGAAGATTGGGGAGCGCCTGAACCCGCCAATCTCACCTCTCGAATCTCTCATCTCTGTCAATGCAACGTCTCATCCGCACCCTCCGTATCGCGCTGCCGATCGTTTTTGCCGGCTTCGTCCTCCTCATTGCTCTGAGCTGGAATCGCGCGAAGATCGGAAGAGAGAAGACGCCCGTCGAGCCCATCCCCGTAACGCGCACCGGTGAGCGGGCCATGGCCGTCTCCAAGAAGTTCGAGGACACCCAGACCGTCGGCGGACGGACGGTGTCGCACATCGTGGCCGAGCGCGTCATCGCCTACACGTCGCAATGGAGCACGCTCGAAGATGTCCACCTGACGCTTTACCGCCAGAACGGCCTGTCCTACGACCTTTCCTGCCCGCAGGCCGAGTTCAACAGCGAGACGAAGGAGGCCAACGCGAAGGGCGGCGTGCGCGTGACGTCGAGCGACGGAGTGGACATCTCCACCTCGGAGTTGCATTACGACGGGAACCGGCTGACCAACGACATTCCCGTGCAGTTCACCATCGATCGCTGGCGCGGCACCGGGGGCGCTCTGGACATGGATGTCCAGGCCGAGACCCTGCACCTGGCGCGGCAGGTCGACGCCACGATGACTCCCGCGCTCCCTGCCGAAGCGCCGATGACGATTCATGCCGCCGACGGCGTGTTCCGCCGCCGCGAGAACGACGTGAGTTTCTCGACGGACGTGCTCATGACCCGCGGCGCCGATCTCCTCTCCGGCGATCGCATGAGCGCCAGGTTCACCCCCGACCGCAAGACGCTCGTCGGGATGGAAGGCACCGGCAGGATCCACATGGTCATGGCGGCATCCGCCAATCCCGGCGAAGGACTGGGAGGGCGCAAGACGATCGACTGCCAGCGCTTCTTCAGCGAGGTCGGCCCGGATGGCCGGATTGCGGCCATCAACGCCATCGGGGAGCCCGGGCTGGCGCACGCCGTTCTCGACGGACCGCCGAAGCGCGATCTGGTGGCGCGGGCATTCCGCATCGCCTTGCACGGGCGGGCCGTGCAGGAGCTCAAGGCGGAGTGGAACGTGGTGATGAAGGAATTCGGGGAGACTCCGCGGGAGACCCACGCCGATCACCTGGTGGTGGCCTTCGATCCCGTGCAGCACAAGGCCATCAGCGCTCTCATCGAGGGCGGCTTCCGGTATCACGACGCCAGGACCGACGCGTCGGCCGTGCGCGCGAACTACGACATCATCAACGATCGCGTGCTGCTCACGGACATCCCGGGATTCGACCCCACGGTCGTCACGGACGGCAACACGGTCAAGGCCAGGCAGATCGAGTTCTCGCCAAAAGCACAGACGGCCAAGGCCACCGGAGACGTCATCGCCCAACTGGTCTCGAAAGGGGGAACGTCATCCGACGCCACGAGCATCTTTCCGGGAGGCGGCGGATTGCCCGTCTACGTGAACTCCGACACGCTGTTCATCCGCCAGGCCAGCCATCAGGCCGTCTTCACCGGGAACGTCAAGGCCTGGCAAGTGAACAACACGCTGCTGGCAGGCGAGCTCCAGGTGCAGGGCAACGGCGATGTGATCACGGCTCGCACGAACGTGCGGACGGTGCTCTACAACGCCGGCACGGAGAATCGGAAAGTACCCGTGCTCTCGAAGAGCGATCAACTGGTGGCCCGCCGCAACGAGCGGCGGATCGAGCTCACCGGCCATGTCGAGATCGATGACGACACGCGAACCCTGACGAGCGAGCAGGCCACCTTCTTTTTCGACGCCAACAGGAAGATCGAACGTGTCGAGGCACAGACGAACGTCGTCGTGGTCGACAAGCCCGCCAATCGAAAGATCACCGGCGACAAGGCCACATACTATCTGGCCAGGAAGATGGTCTACGTCGACGGCTCGCCGGCGACCGCTACCGATCCGAAAGGCAACATCAGCGGCCAGCAGATCAAGCTCGATCTGGCCAGGAATCACCTCGAGATCGTCTCGCCGACCAAGCCGACCGAACTCAATTACAAGCAACCGTAGAGGTGGTGGGTGGCCAGGCGCCGGTCACGGGGGCTCAGCGGCCCTGACCCACGACCGGCGACCCACGACCTGTTAGCATTCACGCCTCTGCATGGCCGAAGACCACTCAGTTCTCGAATTCTCGGCGCAGACGGAGAGCGCCACTCCGCTCCGTCTGGCCGCGACGCATCTCGAAAAGGTCTACAAGGGGAGAAAGGTCGTCCGGGACGTTTCTGTCGAGATCCGTCAGGGCGAGATCGTCGGGCTCCTCGGTCCGAACGGAGCGGGAAAGACCACCACGTTCTACATGATCGTCGGTCTCGTTCGTCCCAACGGCGGCTCGGTCACGCTCGGGGAAGACGACATCACCGACCTGCCGATGTACCTGCGCGCGCAACGCGGCATCAGCTATCTGCCGCAGGAAGCGTCGGTCTTTCGCAAGCTGACCGTGGAGGAGAACCTGCTGTCGGTGTTCGAGACCATGAACCTGCCGGTGGCGGAGCGGCATCGGCGCACCCGCGCGCTGCTGGAGGAGTTCGGCATCACGCACATCGCGCGCAACCGGGCCTATTCGCTGTCGGGGGGTGAGCGGCGGCGTGTGGAGATCGCACGCAGTCTGGCCATCAACCCGGCATTCATTTTGCTCGATGAGCCCTTTGCAGGAATCGATCCCATCGCCGTCTTCGAGATCCAACGCATCGTCTCCCAATTGCGCGGGCGCGGCATCGGGATTCTCATCACCGATCATAACGTACGGGAAACATTGAAGATCACTGACCGGGCATATATCATCAAAGAAGGAGAGATTTTCCGGCAGGGCGTCCCTGAGAGCCTGTCGGCGGACGCGGAAGTTCGCCGAATTTACCTCGGCGAAACCTTCAATCTGAACTGACCACGCGCGCCGCCCGAATTGTCGATTTCCGGACTATGCCACTAGAACAGAAGCTTCACCTCAAGCTCTCGCAGAAGCTCATCATGACGCCCTCGCTGCAGCAGGCGATCAAGCTGCTGCAGCTCTCCAAGCTCGAGCTTCAGGAGGTCCTCAACCAGGAGCTCCTCGAGAACCCGCTCCTCGAGGAAACCGCCGAGGAAGCGAAGGCAGAAGAGCCGGAAACCGACACCACCGATCAGAAGGCGGACGCGGAAGAGGACGCCAAGAAGGCGGCCGAGGCCGACAAGGACAAGGAGAAAGACTCCTTCGACGAGATCGACTACGACGCCTACTTTCAGGACTACATCGAGTACGGCTACAACCCGCGCATGTCGGAGGAGCGCGAGGAGTTCCCGATCGAGAACACCCTCACCCGTCCTCCCAATCTCACCGATCATCTGACCTGGCAGCTGGGCATGTCCGACGCCTCGCCCCGCATCAAAGACGTCGGCAACTTCATCATCGGCAACATCGACGAGGACGGATACCTCCGGGCCAACAACGAGGAGATCCAGGCGGCCGGTCCCTACACGCCTGAAGAGGCCGAGGAGGCCGTCAAAGCCATTCAGTCGCTCGATCCCATCGGTGTCGGCGCGCGCGACCTCCGCGAATGCCTCCTGCTGCAGCTCGACTTCCTCGAAATCGACGAGCCCCTGGTCGAGACGATCATCCGCGACCACTGGGAGATGTTCATGCAGCGCCACTTCGTGCAACTGGCGAAGGCGCTGTCGATCGACATGAAGGCGCTGGAAGGCCTCGTCGAGCTGATCAAACATCTCGATCCGAAACCGGGGCGCAAATACTCGAACGAGCGCGCTATCTACGTCGAGCCCGACGTCTACATTCAGAAGGTGGGCGAGGAGTACGTGATCATCCTCAACGAGGACGGCATGCCCAAGCTGCGCATCAACGGCAGCTACCGGGCCATGCTGAACTCCATGGACTCCAAATCCGACGGCGAGACCGTCAACTACATCAAGGACAAGATCCGCTCGGCGGTCTGGCTCATCAAGAGCCTGGACCAGCGCCAGCGCACGATCTACAAGGTGGCCGAGTCGATCGTAAAGCACCAGCGCGAGTTCCTGGAGAAGGGAATCGACTTCCTCCGCCCACTGGTGCTGCGCGACGTGGCCGACGACATCCAGATGCACGAATCCACGGTCTCGCGCGTGGTGTCGAACAAGTACATGCACACCCCGCGCGGCCTGTTCCTCATGAAGTACTTCTTCCACAGCGGCATCGACTCCGACACCGGCGAGGACATCTCCTCGCTGACCGTGAAAAAGAAGATCCAGGGCTTCATCGAAGGCGAGGATCCTCGCAGGCCGCTGTCGGACTCGAAGATCATGAAGATACTGAACGACGAGGGGATCAACATCGCCCGTCGCACCGTCGCCAAGTACCGCGACGAGCTGAACATCCCGAGCTCGACGGATCGGAAACAGATCTTCTGAAGGGCGGGTGCGGCGCTGACCGGGTATCAAGTTCGCAGTGCCTCTCTCGTCGACCCGGGCACCCTGCGGTGAGGCGTTGCCGGATGCAGGGTGAGCGCGTACGATAACGATCCCGAATCCTCCAGAGGGAGGCATCACACATGGCTACCGAAATCAGCGGTCGTAACTACGAAGTCACACCCAGAATCAGGAAGATGCTCGAGACGAAGCTCGCCAAGGTGGAAACCCGTCTCTTCACTGACGTGATCGACGTTCGCTGCGTCCTGCAAGTGGAGAAATACCGCAACATCTGCGAGATCCTCATCGTCGGGAAAGAGCACGACGTCAAGGCTGTCCAGGAGTCGGGGGAGTCGATGGAGGAGGCCATCAACGCGGCGGTCGACCACGTCAAGCGTCAGGCCCAGAAGAACCGCAACAAGATCCGCGACCACCACCGCAAGGCACCGGCCGGCAGCGCCACGGTCAGTGACTGGACCGTGCAGGTCCTCGATCCCGGCCGGCTCCGCCAGACCGAGGATCCCAATCAGCCGCGGATCATCAAGACCAATACATTGCCCATCCTGCCGATGTCGATCGAGGATGCCGCGCTTCGTCTCGACGACTCTCAGAACGAGTTCATCGTCTTTCGCGACCTGGACACGGACCGTGTTTCCGTCATCTACAAGCGTCGCGACCAGAACCTCGGCCTGATCGCGCCGGAAGTGTAGATCCCGGCCGGGCCCGGTAAAGGTCCATGGTCCGGCACGAGCCATCCTGAGGCCGGGCACCTGCACCGGATACCGGTTACCATCTCTCCGTGACCGAACGCTTGGAAGATTTCGTCGAGACGACCGTCCGCACTCTCGTGGCGGGGGAGATGGACGACCTGGCGCTCAAGCTGGTGACCGGCGACGATGGCCTCGACCGCATCATCGAGCGCCCGCGCGTGCAGAAGCCGGGACTGGCGTTCGCCGGCTACTACGAATACATCAAACCGTGGCGCGTGCAGATCATTGGCGAGTCCGAGACCAAGTACCTGCAGAGCCTCCCTCCGCGTCTTCGCGAGAAGCGCGTGCGCGATGTGGCGGCGCTCGATATTTCCTGTTTCATCGTCACCAAGGGCATCGCCCCGCTCGAGGAGTTCCGCCATGAGTGCGAGAAGCGCGGCGTGCCGCTCTTTTCGACACCGGCCATGTCCTCCACCGCCATCACACGCACGACCTATTTTCTCGAAGAGACCATGGCCCCCCGCATCACCATGCACTCCGGCCTCCTGGACGTCTACGGCATCGGCCTGCTGCTGCTCGGCGACAGCGGGATCGGCAAAAGCGAGTGCGCCCTCGACCTCGTCTATCGCGGTCACCGGCTCATCGCCGACGACATGGTGGTCATCCGCCGCCATCCGAACGACGTCCTTCTCGGGTATTCGAACGATCTTCTGCGCCATCACATGGAGCTGCGGGGCATCGGCATCATCGACATCAAGGATCTCTTCGGCGTCGCTTCGACCCGCGACGTCAAGCCCATCGACCTGGTGGTACGGCTGGAAAAGTGGGTGGAAGGGACCGAGTACGACCGGCTGGGGATCGCCGGCGAGACATTCGCGCTCCTCGGCGTGTCCAAGCCGTATGTGAGGCTGCCGGTCGCATCCGGCCGCAACCTGGCGCTGCTGGTCGAGATCGCCGCACGCAACCACCTGATGAAGCTTCAGGGTTACGATTCCGCCCGCGAGTTCACACAGCGCATCGATGAACAGATCGCAAAGCAGGGGGCGGATGGCGCCGATAACCTGCCGGCCACGAACCGCGAGGAGCTGGCCAGCTCCGAGCTGCGCAGCATGCACAGCCGCACACGCTTCAACATGGACGTCCTTGACCGGACGCGCCGCCAACGCTGAACGTTTTCATTGAGGAGGTTCATGATGCTCAAGCGATCTCTCGTTCTGATGACGGCGATCGTTCTCGCCGCGTGCGCCAGGGAATCGACGCAACCCGCTTCTCAGACCCAGGAGCCTCAACCCCAGTCGACGGCCGCCGCACCCGCCACCGAGGGGGTGGGACCGATGACGATCCGGGACGGTCTGCAGACGCCGGAGAGCGTGCTCTATGACGCCGCTCAGGATGTCTACTTCATCAGCAACATCAACGGCCAGCCGCTGGCCAAAGACGCCAACGGATACATTTCGAAAGTGAATCCCGACACGCTCGGGATTGAGGCGAAGTGGATCGACGGCTCGAAGAAGGGGAGCCAGCTCGATGCACCGAAGGGTATGGCTATCGTGGGCGACGAACTGTGGGTCACCGACATCACAGACGTGAAGAAGTTCGACCGCAAGAGCGGCGCGCCGAAAGGAACGGTGGCCATCCCCGGCTCCACGTTCCTCAACGATCTCACCAGCGACGGCACCAGCGGGTATGTCTCCGACAGCGGTATGAAGGCCGGCGCGAACGGAAACTTCGAAGGCACTGGCACCGACAGCGTGTGGAAGATCACCGGAACCAAAGCCACGAAGATCGCCTCCGGCAAGGACCTCAACCGTCCCAACGGACTGGAAATGGCCGGCGGCAAGCTATGGGTGGTGAGCTTCGCCTCGAACGAGCTCTACTCGATCGACAAAGGCGCCAAGGCAAACGTGGCCACCCTTCCCAAGGGCAGTCTGGACGGACTGGTCCACCTCAGCGACGACACATTCCTCGTTTCGAGCTGGGAGTCGAACAGCGTGTTTCGCGGACCGGCCTCGGGGCCGTTCGCCGAAGTCATCACGGGCGTGACCTCACCCGCGGACATCGGATACGACACAAAACGGCATCGCGTGCTGGTGCCGCACTTCACGGAGAGCATCGTCACCATCCACGATCTTCAGTAGATGAAGGCGCCCGAATATCTCGTCATCATTACCGGCCTGTCGGGATCCGGAAAGAGCTACGTTCAGTCGACGCTCGAGGACCTCGGGTTCTACTGCTCCGACAACCTGCCCGTGGCGCTGATCGAGCCGTTTCTCGAAGAGGTCGCCCAGCACGAGCACGCCAACCGCGTGGGCATCGTCGTCGATGTGCGCACGCATGACTTCGCTACCACGTTCCCGGCGTTCTATCGCGACCGGCTGCTCGAGCTGGTCCCACAGGCCATCCTGATTTTTCTCGAAGCCAGCGACGAGGTCATCGCCCGCCGCTACTCGGAGACGCGCCGTCCGCATCCGATGGAGAAGGACCGCCCCATCATCGAGGCCATTCAGGCCGAGCGCCAGGCACTCACGGAAGTGAAGTCGCTGGCCAACATGGTGCTCGACACCTCGCAGTTCTCGGTGCATGAGCTGAAAGCCGAGGTGATGCGCCGGTTTCAACTCGACGGCGGGCCCGAAGTCTCCATGCTGATCACGATCATCAGCTTCGGATTCAAGTTCAGCCCCCCCTACAACATGGATCTGCTGTTCGATGTCCGCTTCCTGCCCAATCCGCACTTCGTTCCCGAACTGCGCCCGCTGACCGGACTCGATCCGGAGATCCAGACGTTTCTGCAACGGCAGCCCGAATACGAGGAGTTCTACCGGCGTCTGCTCGACTTCGTCAGCTATCTCATCCCGCAATACAGGAAGGAGATGAAAAGCTACCTGACGATCGGCATCGGTTGTACCGGCGGCCGTCACCGAAGCGTCGCCATCGCGCAGCGCCTCGGCGACGACCTGGAGAAGTCCGGACACAACGTGGAGATCGTTCACCGGGACTACCGGCGGTGAGAATCAGGCCTCAGGCCTCAGGCCTCGGGCCTCGGTTTGGGGTCAGATCCGAGGCCCGCGGCCCGAGGGCCGAGGCCTGTTGTTTACAATGGCGCTCCCAATGATAGGTGCTCTCATCGTTACCCACGGAAATCTCGCCCACGAGCTGCTCAACGCGGCCCGGCAGATCGAAGCCGACATCTCCGGCATCGAAGCCGTTTCTCTCGAGTGGAACGTCACGCTGGATGCGGCGCGCGAAACGATCGCGGCGGCGCTCGAGCGCGTCGGCCACGACCGCGACGTCATCATCTTTACCGACATGTTCGGCGGCACACCGAGCAACATCAGCCTCTCTTTCCTGGAGAAAGGACACGTGGAGGTCGTCACCGGAGTGAACCTGCCCATGGTGGTGAAGTTCGCGATGGTGAAGGAGGAGTCGAAGGACCTGGCCACGGTCGCCCACATGATCACGGAGAAGGGCTCCAAGGCCATCCGGGTGGCCTCCGACCTGCTGACCGCCGTGGACACCGGAGTGGATCGTTGATCTCGCGCGATATCGAGATCAAGAACAAGCTGGGACTGCACGCCCGCGCCGCCGCGAAGCTCGTTCACATGGCGGCGCGGTTCAAGTCCGACATCAAGGTTCGCAAGGGCGACGAGGAAGTCGACGGCAAAAGCATCCTGGGCATCCTGCTGCTGGCGGCCGGCCGCGGTTCGGTCGTCACCATCCGCGCCGACGGCGAGGACGAGCGCGAAGCGCTCGACGCCATCGAGAAGCTCATCGACGCAAAGTTCGACGAGGTAGAATGATCGCACGCGATCCGGTGCTCGGTGCCCGGTGCCCGGAGGACGGCCTCGTGGTGCGAGCACCGAGCACCGGAAACCGAGCACCGAATGCTGGCCGAACGAACCGCTGCACAGGCACGAAGCGACATCCGCACCTACAAAGGCATCGGTGTGTCGCCGGGCATCGCCATCGGACGTGCAGTCATCATCGAGAAGCGCATCACCTCGGTCTACCGCGTTCCCATTCGTGAAGGCGACGTGGCCGGCGAGACGGCCCGCTTCATGGAATCGCTCGACCGGACCCGCGAGGAACTGCTCGAGCTCAAGCAGAAGGTCAGCCGCTCGATGGGGGAGGAGTTCGCATCGATCTTCGAGGCCCACGCCATGATGGTCAGCGATCCCTCCTTCGCCGATAAAGTCATCCAGAAGATCGAGTCCGAGCAGGTCAACGCCGAGTGGGCGCTCTCCGAGGTCCAGGAAGAGTTTCAGGCGCGCTTCGCCAGCTTCGATGACCACTATCTGCGCGAGCGTACGGCCGATGTCCGTGATGTCTCCGAGCGCGTGCTCAGGCACCTCATCGGCGTGGCCCATCACGATCTCTCCGAGATCACGCACGACGTCATCATCATCGCCGATGACCTCACCCCTTCGGACACGGTCCATTTCAACCGCCGCCCGATCGTCGGCTTCGCCACCGAGACCGGCGGGCGGACATCCCACACGTCGATCATCGCCAAGTCGTTGTTCATGCCCGCGGTCATCGGCGTTCCCCGCCTCACCAAGATCGTGGACAACGACGAGGTTGTGATCATCGACGGATACGAGGGCACGGTCGTCGTCAATCCCACGGCGGCGATGCTCACCGAGTACCGCGGCCGCGTCACCCGTCATGCCGAAGCCGAACGGGATCTGCTCGAGAACCGTGAGCTGGCGGCCGTGACCAAAGACGGACGCCGGATCACCCTGCAGGCGAATATCGAGCTCGTCGAAGAGCTCGCCGATGCGGATAAGTTCGGCGCCGAAGGCATCGGCCTCTATCGCTCGGAGTTCCTGTACATCTCCAAGAGTCCCTTGCTGCCGACCGAGGACGAACATCTGGCCGTTTACCGGCGGCTCGTCGAGTCCGTGGCTCCGGAGTGGTGCGTCATCCGTACGTTCGATCTCGGCGGCAAGAAGCTGGCGCGCGAGGTCATGGGCAGCAAAGAGGACAACCCCGTCCTGGGGCTGCGCGCGCTGCGGCTGTGCATGAAGCATCGAGACATGTTCCGCACGCAGTTGCGTGCCCTGCTGCGGGCTTCGGCATTCGGCAAGCTGAAGATCATGTTCCCGCTCGTTTCCGGCGTGCAGGAGCTGCGGCAGGTCAAGACGCTGATCCGCGAGATCCGCCTCGAGCTCGACGCCGAGGGTCATGCCCACAACCCGGACCTGCAGATCGGAATCATGGTGGAGGTGCCGTCGGCCGCCGTCATCGCCGACATGCTGGCCACCGAGGCCGACTTCTTCGCCATCGGCACGAACGATCTCATCCAGTATTCGCTGGCCATCGATCGCTCCAACGAGAACGTCAGCTACCTGTACGAACCGCTGCATCCGGCGTTGCTGCGTCTGATCAAAGGGGTCATCGACGCCGGCAAGCGGGCCGGCATTCCCGTCTCGTTGTGCGGCGAGATGGCCAGCGATCCGATCTACGCCACCGTGCTCCTCGGGCTCGGGCTCGAAATCTTCTCCATGAACCCGTCCAACATCCCCAGGATCAAGAACGTGATCCGGTCGCTGAAGTACCGCGACTGCCGGCGCATCGCCGAGATCGCCTTGCAGAAAAAGACCGCCCAGGAGATCGAGGAGTTCGTCATCGAGAGCGTGGCCATGCGCTTTCCCGAGGGACTCATCAACAAGATCGTATGAGCCAGGACATCTTTCAGCATCGCGACATCCATCGCATCCCCAAGCCCTGGGGCTACGAACTGATCTTCGCAAAGACCGATCGCTACGTCGGCAAGATTCTCCACGTGAACCAGGGCGAGTCTCTGAGCCTCCAGTACCACGAAATGAAAGAAGAGACCCTCTTTGTTGTCCGTGGAGAGTTACGGCTGACCGTGGAGTACGACGGCGACCGGCGCGAGATCGATCTCCGGGAAGGGGAGGCCTTTCATATTCCACCACGCCTGATCCATCGGATGGAGGCGGTGGTGGACACCGACGTTGCGGAGGTCTCGACGCCGGAGATTCACGACGTCGTCCGCCTCGAGGATCGCTACGGCCGCGCCGGGACGAGCAAACCATGAGAGTCATCCAATGTCATTCCGAGCCGCGCAGACAATGTCATTCCGAGCCGCGCAGACGGCGAGGAATCTGGGCGGGCATCGCCGCCATCGTCTTCGCCTCTTGTCTGAGCCTGGGAGTCCTGGCCCAGGAAGCGCCGAGCGACAAGCCGTCGACCGAAGATCTGGTCAAGCGCGCCGCGGAAGCAAAGGCCAAGCGGAAGAAGAGCTCGACGAAAGTCATCACGAACAAGGACGTCAAGAAGTCGAAAGGCAAACTGATCGAGCTGCCGCCCAAGGCCCAGACGCCGCTGCCGAAGATCACCACCGTTCCCACCGCGGCCCAGCAGGACGCGTCGTATCACGATCGTCAGGCGGCGGACGAGCGGGTGAGCCAGGCACAGAAGAAAGTCACCGATCTGCAGAAGGCCCTTGACGACGTCGAACAGCAGTACTACGAAGAGAACGACCCGGACTACCGGGACAACGTGTTGCAGAAGCGCTTCAAGCAGACCAGGCATCAGCTCGAGGAAGCCCGGCAGCAGCTGGCTGATGCGCGCGATACCGTCCTGAAACTGAGCGCATCGAATCAGAAATGAGCGGAACCTACTTCATCGAGACCTGGGGCTGCCAGATGAACGATCTGGACACCCAGCGCTTGTCGGGCAGCCTCAAGCTGCGCGGCTGGAAGCGCGTCGACGATGAGAAGGATGCCACGCTGATTCTCCTCAACACCTGCAGCATCCGCGAGAAGGCCGAACAGAAAGTCTTCTCTCGCCTCGGTGCGCTGCGCGAACTGAAGAAACAGTCGGGAGTCCGGATCGGCGTCGCCGGCTGTCTGGCACAGCAGGAAGGGGAGCGCATTCTCGACCGCGCGCCGTGGGTCGATTTCGTCATGGGTCCCGGCAACGTCGGCTACCTCGAGGAAATCCTCGACGGCTCGAAAACGATTGCCGTCGATTTCCCCGAGGACCGCCGTTACGACTACCTGACCATGGACCGGCCCTCTGCCACCCGGGCCCAGGTCACGATCATCGAAGGCTGCAACAAGAACTGCACATTCTGCATCGTGCCTACGACGCGCGGACGCGAGGTGTCGCGGCCGTTCGATGACGTGCTCGACGAAGTGCGCGCCGCCGTGGCCACCGGCCGCGTCGAGATCGAGCTCCTCGGCCAGACCGTGAACGCGTACCGCTGCCCCCGTTCCGGACGGGACTTCGGCACGCTGCTCTCCGGTGTCGCGGAGATTCCCGGTGTGGCCAGGCTGCGGTTCATGACCTCGCATCCGGCCGAGGTGAACGACGGCATGATCGCCGCGATGCGCGATCATCCCAACGTCTCGCGGTATCTGCATCTGCCGGTACAGTCAGGATCGTCGGCCGTTTTGCGGCGGATGAAGCGGCTGTACTGGCGCGAGAAGTATCTGCAGATCATCGGCCGCATCCGGGCCGCCATCCCCGAAATTCACTTCTCCACGGACGTCATCGTCGGCTTCCCCGGCGAGAGCGAAGACGATTTCCGGCAAACGCTGTCTCTGATCGAAGAGGTACGCTACGGTTCTCTGTTCGCGTTCAAGTATTCGCCGCGGCCGGGGACGCCGTCGCTCAGGATCGGCGGGCCGGTCGACGACGCGGTGGCCTCCGAGCGCCTGGCCCGTCTCTTCGAGCTGCACGAGCATCACAAGCAGGAACGGCTGCAGTCGTATCGCGGCAAGGTGCTGCCGGTGCTGGTCGATGGACCGAGCCGCAACGATCCGGCCATGCTGGCCGGGCGGACCGACGACAACTGGGTCGTCAATTTCTCCGGCCATCCGGCCACGCCGCCCGGGGCGCTGGTAGGAGTACGGATCGACGAAGCTCTGCATCACACGCTCCGCGGGGAGGCCGCGCCATGACGGAACTCGTTCCTATGTCGATCAAAGGACTGATGCTCGATCCGGTCTCGAACTCGCCGATCGTCGTCCTCAAGGATGAAGCCGAGAAATTCTTCCTGCCGATCTGGGTGGGCATCTTCGAGGCCAACGCCATCGCCCTGCAGCTCGAGAACGTCAGCACGCCCCGTCCCATGACGCACGACCTGCTCAGGAACCTGATCGCCGGCCTCGATGCCCACGTCACTCGGGTCGTCATCAACGACCTGCGCGACAGCACGTTCTTCGCCCAGATTCGCGTTCTCACCGCAGGAAAGACGCTGGAGATCGACGCCAGGCCCAGCGACGCCATCGCCCTGGCTCTCCGGACCGAGGCGCCGATCTTCGTCGCTCAGTCCGTTCTCGATCAGGCCCAGACGATCTCGCCCGAAGGCGACGAATCGGACGAGAAGCTGAAGAAGTGGTTCGAGCAACTGGGCCCCGAGGATCTCGGGAAGTACAAGATGTAAGAGGTGGCGGGTCGCAGGTCGCGGGTCGCTGGGCTTCATCGCACGGGCCCGGCTGGCTCGCGACCGGCCACCAGCCACCGGCCACCATTCACGGTACAATCACCACACGCCCGAATGATCATTACGGTCGCCAACCAAAAAGGCGGGGTGGGAAAGACCACCACCACCATCAACCTCGCCGCCGCCGTCGCCAACAAAGGATTCAAGACCCTTCTCGTCGACCTCGATCCGCAGGCCAACTCGTCGATGAGTTACGTGGATCCGCGATCGATCACCCGGTCGATGTTCGACGTGCTCGTCAGCGAGGAGCTGCAGTTCGCCGACGTGATCGTCGAGACCCCGGTCGCGAATCTGCGTCTGGCTCCGTCGCGCATCTCCCTGGCCAAGCTGGAATCGAAGCTCATCGGCGAGATCGACGGACCGTTCCGCCTGAAGGACAAGATGAAAGGCGTGGTCGAGGAGTACGACTACGTGTTCATCGACACTCCACCGACGCTCGGCATGATCACCGTCAACGCGCTGGTGGCCTCGACGCACGTGCTCGTGCCCATCCAGTCGTCGTATTTCGCGCTGGAGGGAACGGACGATCTGCTCGAGACCATCGAGAAGATCAAGGCCCGTCCCAATCCCAACCTCCAGCTTCTGGGTGTGGTCATCACCATGCACGACAAACGCACCACGCTGGCCAAGGACATCCACGATCAGATCGGCCAGGTATTCGGCGACCGCCTGTTCAACACCGTGATCACCAAGTCGATCCGGCTCGAGGAGAGTCCGGCCTACAAGGAATCGATTTTCACGTTCGCGCCGAAATCGAGCGGCGCGATGGAGTACTACTCGCTCTCCGAAGAGCTGCTGTCGAGGGTCTGAACCAATGACGATGAAACGCGGATTACCCGAGAGGAAGGCCATGCGTCACGACGCGCACTACGTCGAGGAGTTGACGCGCCGCTCCGGACGGCACATCGGTTCGATGATTCCCATCGCCATGATCGAGCCCAACGCCGAGCAGCCCCGCACGAACCTCGGCAACATCGAGGAGCTGGCGGCCTCGATTCGCGAGAAGGGTGTGCTCCAGCCCATCCTCGTGCGCAGCACCGGACCGAACCTCTACCAGATCATCTCCGGTGAGCGCCGCTTCCGGGCCGCCTCGCTGGCCGGACTCGACGAGATCCCGGCCATCGAGCTCGAGGCCGACGACAGGGAAACGCTCGAGGTCGCGCTCATCGAGAACATTCAGCGCAAGGACCTGACGGCGTTCGAAGAAGCCGAGGGGTTCCTGCTGCTGCAACAGAAGTTCGGCTACACGCACGAGAAGATCGCCCAGGTCATCGGCAAGTCGCGGACGACCATCACCGAGACGCTTCTGATCAACGACATTCCCGACCGCATCCGGGCCATGTGCCGCGAAGCCGGCATCGCCAACAAGTCGGTGCTCGTGCAGGTGGCGCGCGCCGGCTCGGAAGAGGCCATGAAGCAGGTCGTGCAGCGGTTCGCGGCAGGAGAGCTGTCTCGCGAGGATCTGCGCAAACAGACCGCGTCGAGCCCCGAGCCCAAGAAGGCCGGCCGCCCGAAACACTACTCGTACCAGCTCAAAGACAAGGCCTTGCCGTTCAGCGTCAACCTGACATTCAAGAAGTCGAACGTCACGCGCGGCGAGATCGTCGACGCCGTACGCGAGCTGCTGCGCCGCTTGGAATCGGAGTAGATCAGGCCTCGGGCCTCGGGCCACAGTGATCGTGGCAACGCCTGATTCGCTTGACTTCCGTGCGGGCCGCACCTAGATTGCACCACACATGTCTCGCGTCACCGCCACCTTCATGGGCCGAATGGTGATGCGCCGCCCGGGCGCAGGCGCGTAGTCGAGTCGCGTCTTCGAGCCGGGTCCTCCGTAATTTTTCCTCACACTCCACTCGAGGTTTCACACGAAGAAGGACGGGTCTTTGCGCCCGTTCCAGGAGGAACGACATGTCCTGGCGATTCGATACGCTCGCAATCCACGCCGCACAGCCGGACGACGAAACGACCGGCGCGGTCATCACACCGATCTACCAGACCTCGACCTACGCCCAGCTCGAGCCGGGCGTGAACAAGGGCTACTGCTACTCGCGCACGGGTAATCCGATCCGGCAGGCGCTCGAAGACAACCTGGCCGCGCTCGAGGGCGCGCGATATGGGGTCGCGTTTGCCAGCGGCATGGCCGCCATTCATTGCGTGGCGTCGCTGCTGCGCAAGGGCGATCACGTCGTCTCCACGCGCGACCTCTACGGCGGAGCGTGGCGGCTGTTCACGAAGTACTTCACGAGATTCGGCGTCGATTTCACGTTCGTCGATGCCGGCGACCTGTCCGCTGTCACAGCGGCCATTCGTCCGGAGACGAGACTGCTCTGGCTGGAGACGCCCTCGAATCCGCTGCTGCGCATCACCGACATCGCCGCCTGCGCCGCGCTGGCCAAGCATGCCGGGGTGCGCGTGGTGGTCGACAACACCTTCGCCTCGCCGGTCCTGCAGCGCCCTCTCGATCTCGGCGCCGACATCGTCGTGCACTCGACGACCAAGTACATCAACGGCCACAGCGACGTCATCGGGGGAGCCGTGCTCACCAATGACGAGACCATCTTCGAAGAGCTGCGCTTCCTCCAGAATGCCATCGGCGCGGTGCCCGGGCCGCAGGACTGCTTCCTCGTACTCCGCGGCATCAAGACGCTCGGACTGCGCGTCAACCGTCACTGCGACAGCGCGGAGACGCTGGCCGTCTGGTTGCGGGAGCAGGAGAGCGTCCGCCGTGTGATCTATCCGGCATTCACGGATCACCCCAATCATGAGATCGCTCGCCGGCAGATGACCCGATTCGGCTCGATCGTGTCATTCGAGCTCGATGCCGATGTCGACACGACGCGGAAATTCACAAAGAAGCTCCGGCTCTGGACGCTGGCCGAGAGCCTGGGGAGCGTCCGCAGCCTGTTCTGTCATCCGCCGACGATGACGCACGCCTCGGTCGAGGCGGAGGTGCGGCGCCAGATCGGCATCAGCGACGGATTGATCCGGCTGTCAGTGGGGCTGGAAGACGTCCGCGATCTCATCGACGACCTCGGGCAGGCCATCGCGGCCACACGGGAGAGGACGGCTGAGAGCCACCGGCCCGTCACCGCACAGGATTTAACATAATCTATCTTATCGGACTCTGAGGAAATCAGGGACGGGTTCGCCAAACCTCTGCAATTACGTCAGTTACAATTGAGCCGCGGATGAAGATCCTCACGCGCTACATCTTTCGCGAAATGCTGGGCCCGACCGCCCTCGGATTCGCGTTCTACACATCCCTCATCGTCATGCGCGAGGTCTTCGACCTCGCCGGCCTGATCATCCGCCGCTCCCTCTCCGGCGCCGTCGTCGGCAAGATCCTGCTGCTGTCGCTGCCGCACATCATCGTGCTGACCGTGCCGATGTCGCTTCTGTTCGGAATCCTGATCGCCGTCGGGCGGATGTCCGCCGACTCCGAGATCATCGCGCTGCGAGCCCTCGGCATCTCCACCCGTACGATCTACCGCCCGGTGTTCTTCTTCAGCTTCCTGATGTTCCTGCTGAACATCTACCTCATCAACGTGGTGATGCCACGCAGCAACACCCAACTGCAGAGCCTGAAAGCAGAGCTGCTGACCTCGTCAGTCGAAAAAGACGTCAAACCGCGCGTTTTTTACGACGACTACGAAAACCTCATCATTTACGTGAACGATGTCGATCCGCATACCGGGCGCTGGCGCGGGGTCTTCGTCTCCGACACGCGCAGCAGTGAGTCAGCGGATAACGCCACGACGCCGCAACAGATCGTCGACCGCGCCAACGCCCACAAGGAAGACACAGCCGCCGGCGCACTGGCCCCGTCCAGTGGCGGACAGCGCATCGTGGTGGCCAGGAGCGGAACGCTGGCGATCGACAAGGCCACGAAGCAGGTCTGGATGGACCTCTCCGGCACGGAGAACCACGTCTGGGACCCGCATAAGCCCCAGCGCTACGATCGCAACCGCAACGAGGTCCAACGCATGCTGGTGGCTGATCTGTCGGCCAACGACATCAGCAGCGGGGCCATCTCGCGGTCGCTTCGGGAGATGGATCTGCGGGAGCTGCTGCGGCAGGCCCAGATGACAAAGGACGGCGGCGACAGGCTGACCTACAACCTGGCCAGGGTGGAGATCCACAAGAAACTGGCCATTCCCTTCGCCTGCCTCGTATTCGGGATCCTGGGACTGCCGCTCGGCATCACCAACCGCCGCGGTGGCAAGAGCTCCGGGTTCTCCCTGAGCATCGCCATCATCCTCGTCTACTACGTGCTCATGAACAACGGCGAGCATCTCGCCGCGGCGGGACAGCTCCCGCCGTTCGTGGCCATGTGGGCGCCGAACTTCGTCCTGCTGGTGCTGGGCATTTACCTGCTGCGGCGTGCCAACCGCGACGCCGGCGCCCGGCAGAGTGAATCGGGCTGGTTCCATCGTGCGGCGGCAGCGATCCAGGGAAGAATCTCGCGTCGCCTTCTGGTCCGTAAGACCGTGGCTGAGGAGCCGCAGTCGCTGCTGAACCGGCTGGACATCACATTTCCGAACATCCTCGACCGCTACGTACTACGCGAGTTCCTTAAGATTCTGGCCCTTGTGCTGATCTCCACGATGGCGCTCTTCGTCATCGTCGACTACACCGAGATCGCCAAGGATGTGCGCGCGAACAACATCGCCTTCCACACCGTGCTGACCTACTACCGCTTCTACGTCTTCCAGGTCATCAACATGACCCTGCCGATATCGGTGCTGGTGGCCACGCTGGTGACGTTCGGCATCCTCTCGAAGAACAACGAAGTGACCGCGCTCAAATCGGGCGGCGTATCGCTCTATCGCGTAGCCCTGCCCGTGGTGGCCATCGCCGGCGCCATCAGCCTCGTCTCGTACTTGAATCTCGACTACGTGCTGCCTTACGCCAACCAGCGCGTGGCTACGATCAAGCGGAAGATCGAAGGGAAGAAGCCGATCTCGGCATCGGCCCAGAAGCTCTGGTTCGTTGGCAAGGGACATTACCTCATCAATTTTCTGGCCTACGACCGCAACGAACAGTCGTTGTCGAGGGTTCAGATCTTCGAGTTCCATCCGACCGAGTTCCGGCTGACGCGCCGCGTGTTCGCGAACCGCGCCAAGTGGAACGGCCGGGCCTGGGTGTTCAGCGACGGCTGGATCTTCTCTTTTCTCGACGACGGGACGACCACCCAGACGCCGATCACCACGCCGATCGCGCTCTACTATCAGGAGACCCCCGAGGATTTCGAGACGGAAGTGCGGGCACCGGATCAGATGACATTCGCACAACTGCACCGCTACATCGAGACGATCCGCAGTTCCGGCTATGGCGCCGACGATCTGGCGGTGAAGCTGTACACGAAGACGTCGTGGCCGGTCATCAGCCTGGTGATGGCGCTCATCGCCCTCCCCTTCGCGTTCAAGATGGGCAAGAAGGGGGCGCTCTACGGCATCGCCATCGCCTTTGCCCTGGGCATCGTCTACTGGATGATCTTCGCGATCTTCACGAAGTTCGGTGAGGTCGGCAATCTGCCGGCGCTGCTCTCAGCGTGGAGCGCGAACATCCTCTTCGCCATCGGGGCGGTCTACATGTTCCTGCACGTGGAGACGTGATCGCTCTCCGAGGACCGAGGCCTCAGATAGCGGCCACGATCTCGTCGGACAGCCCCTTCCACTTGCGCAGGTACTCCCGGCGATCGTTGTTGTATTTCGCCACGAGTTGTTTGTACTCGTCGCTCCTCCCCTGCCGCTCGTACATCTTCCTGGGCTGCAGGTAGTCGGCGTCATCGATCCCGGGCACCTCGGTGGCGACGAGATACCCGAAATCGGGATCCTTCTCCCACCGGATGGAGCCTTCCGCAATGCCCTTCACGACCGCCGACGACTGCTGGATGCGTACCTTCTTCGAGCGATCGTCCTTGTCGTCGCCACCGATGCGGCCCGTATTCATGAGATAGACGTCCATCGGGCTGCTCTTCATCAGCTCGAGCATGCGATTGCCCTGATAGGCGTGCAGCAGCGGAAAAAAGGGATTCGTTCCGGGAACGCGCAACGACTTGCCGGCCTCGGCCGCGCCGCCCGCGCTGGTGCCCTTGGTTTCGCCGAGCATGAAATACGCGGCCGCCAGCGGGCCCTCGAGCTTCGCCACCGCCGGGATGATGTTCTCGTTGCGGTTGAGGATGAGCAGGAAATCGACTTTCTTGACCTCGCGCGCGTCGGCGGCCCCGGCGATGTCCTGCATGCGAATGACCGCGCGACCGTTCTGCGTGTACGACGTGTCGAAGTAGTCGACCTTGCCGGCGTCGTTCTGCGAGACGTTCTCGAGGTAGGCATGCTCCGAGGCACAGGCGTGATAAATGGTCGGTTCGTCGTCCGGGTCGAGGCCGAACGTCTTGGCGAAGCAACCGTTCTCGGTCGCGTAGACCTTGCCTCCAGGCATGAGCGCGCAGAAGTCGTCCTGCACCGGTGAAGAATTATTCTGCTTCGTGAACGTGGTGGTGGTCTTGCCGGTTCCGGACAGACCGACGATCAGTCCGACGCGATTCCGCCCGCCCACCGGAATCACTTTGCAGCCGGCATGAAGAGCCAGCCCGCCTCGCTCGTACACCAGCTTGTTCCACATGCGCAGTCCGCCCTTTTTCGACTCGCCGAAATAGTCGGAGTTGAAAACGCGCGTGGTGAAGCCCTCCAGGTCGACGGCGATCAACCGCTTCTCGCGATAGCCCTCCGCCTCGAGGTTCGGTGTGTAGATGACCGTGAGCTTCGGCTCGAAGTGAGCCAGCTCCTCTTCGGTGGCCGGATAGTAGAGGATCGACTGCATGGCGGCGATGTTGGCATTGGCCTTCTCGATGATCAGCCGCGTGGGCACCCGGAAGTCGGGATCGTTGCCGATGTAGCCCTCGACGACGAGCATGTCGCGCGTCCGGATGTAGTCGTTCTGCAGTCTGGCCACGCGGTCGTACTCCGCTCGCGTGATGCTCTGGTCCGAATGTTCCTCGGGCCGGTCGGTGGCGATGAACGTCGAGAGTTTCGAGCGCGAGACCACACGCGTCGCCACATTCAGGTTTCCGAACTCAGTCTCGCGCGCGTTCGGCATCTTTGCCGCGAACTGGCGCAGATCCCGCGGTGCCGGGTTCCATACGGCCGACTTTGGCTCAACCGGCAGGGATTTCGACTGCGCTCCGCCGCTGCGCGCCGCGGGGGCGATGGGCGGAACCGCATTCGTGACAGGCGTTTCGCTCATGAAGGTCCTCTTTCGTCAGAATGATCGTCGCAGAAGACGCAGCAAGCCGGAGGCCATCAATTCTAAACTATCGGCCTCATGAGCGACTCAACCGCTGCGGTCGTCCTCGATACTCTGCGAAACCGTATCACGCGCGTGTTCCCGGCCCAGATCCGCGAATGTCTCGATCAGCTCTCCGATGACGAGATCTGGTCGCGACCGAACGAGCAGTCGAACTCGGTCGGCAATCTCGTTCTGCACCTGACCGGCTCCCTCAATCATTACCTCAACCACAACCTCGGCTCGCTCGACTTCAGGCGCGACCGTCCCGCCGAGTTCGCGGAGCGGCGCCGCATCCCCAAGGAGGAGCTGCGAGCGCGTTTCGACGAGATGGTGCGGATGGGCGAAGAGACTCTGGCCGCGATCACCGTCGAGCGGCTCGCCGAAGAATCGCCGGAGCCGAAGATGAACCGGTTCGTCGTCGAGGACGTGCTGAACATCGCCCTCCACGTTGCCACACACACCGGCCAGATCCTGTGGGTCACCAAGTCGTTCCGCGGCGAAGGGCTCGACGACCTTTGGATCAACACGCACAGGAACCTCGGCGCATGGAAGAAGGCGTGATGGCGTCCCAGGACCGATTCACCATCGCCGTCGTCGGTGCCGGCGGCGTCGGTGGTTACTTCGGGGCCAAGCTCGTGGCCGGCGGAGCCGATACGACGTTCGTCGTGCGCGGCCGGACGCTGGAGGCCCTCCGGGCACAAGGCATTCGCGTGCTGAGCATCAACGGCGACTTCGCCGTCGAGCCGGTGAAGGCGACGGATCACCCTTCCGCGCCGGTGGACGCGGTTCTCATGACGGTAAAGGCGTGGCAGCTCCGTGAGGCAGCGGAACAGATCAAACCCATCGTCGGCGAGGACACCCTGGTCGTGCCGCTGGAGAACGGGATCGACGCGCCGGAGCAGCTCGCGTCCGTTCTCGACGAGCGCAATGTCGCCGGCGGGCTGTGCGCGATCGTCAGCTTCGTCCTCGAGCCCGGCGTCATCCGGCACGCCGGCGCGCAGCCGTTCATCACGTTCGGCGAGCTCGACAACCGCGTGACACCGCGCGCGGAGCGGCTGCGTGACGCGCTGCGCGCGGCAGGAATCACCGCCGACATCGCCGACGACATCCACAAGTCGATGTGGTCGAAGTTCGTGTTCATCGCGCCGATGAGCGGTGTGGGCGCGGTCACACGCGTGCCCGTAGGCGTGTGGCGGACGATGCCCGAGACGCGGCGGATGGCCGAGGTGATGATTCGGGAAGTCGCGGCGTTGGCGAGCGCGCGCGGCGTTCATCTCGACGGCGACATCGTGGCGAAGGTCATGCAACGCTATGACGGACTGCCCGAGGACGCCACTTCCTCGCTGCAGCGCGACGTCATGAGTGGAAGACCGAGCGAGCTCGATGCCCAGCTCGGTGCCGCCGTGCGCCTCGGTCGCCAGAGCGGCGTGGCCCTGCCCATGCTCGAGACCGCGTTCGAGTCGCTGCTTCCCCAGGAGCAGGTTGCACGTGGAGCGGTCCGGCCGTGATGCCGCATCCGCCGTCTTCGCGGCTCGGAGTCATTCCGAGCGCCGAAGAGCGCGAGGAATCTGGGTGGCGGTTGTGGTCCCCCTCCCAGATTCCTCGCCGTCTTCGCGGCTCGGAATGACGACGGGCCGTGGCGACCCGTGAGAGAGAGCCGCCTCTGATACCATCCGCGTCCGATGACAAAGAGCAGTAAGTCCGCTTCGCCTGCCCCGGTGAACGAGCATCCCGCCATCGCCGAGGCCAAGCGTGTGCTCGAGGTCGAGGCCGCGGCGATCCTCGGCCTCATCCATCATCTCGACGACACGTTTGTCGATGTGGTCGAAGCCATCAACGCCTCGTCCGGCCGCGTCGTCACGATGGGGCTCGGCAAGTCCGGCATCATCTGCAAGAAAGTCAGCGCCACCCTGGCGTCGACGGGGACTCCATCGTTTTTCCTCCATCCGGCCGAGGCCATTCACGGCGACCTGGGCATGATCGTGCGCGGCGATGTCGTCGTGGCCATCTCGAACTCCGGGGAGACCGAGGAGCTGGTCAGGCTGCTCCCGAGCATCAAGAGGATCGGGGCGGAGATCGTGGCCATGACCGGCAACGCTGCGTCGACCCTGGCCAAGGGCGCCGACTATCACCTCTCCGCCGCGATCTCGAAGGAAGCGTGTCCCCTCGGCCTGGCGCCCACCGCGTCGACGACGGCGACGCTCGCGCTTGGAGACGCCCTGGCCATGGCCCTTCTTCTGCGCAAGGGGTTCAAGGAGGAAGACTTCGCCTTTCTCCATCCCGGCGGAAAGCTCGGCAAGCGGTTCCTGCGCGTGCGCGACCTCATGCACGCCGGCCCGGACATCCCGGTCGTCAAGGGAACAGCGTCGATGCACGACGTCATCTACGAGATGTCGAAGAAAGGATTCGGCATCACCGCCGTCCTGGACGACCGCGGCCGGCTGGAGGGCGTCATCTCTGATGGCGATCTTCGCCGGCTCCTGCAGCAGGATGAGCAGGTCCTGCGCAAGACCGCGGCGGAGTCGATCAAGGGGAAACCGGTGACGATCGCCGGCGACGAGCTGGCATCGGCCGCGCTACAGATCATGGAGCAGCGCAAGATCACATCGTTGTTCATCGTCGACGGCGAGCGGCAGGTGCAAGGTATCATTCACCTCCACGATCTCTGGGGCCTCGAACTCTTCTGATGAACGCGGACCTTTCAAAAGCGGTGTTGCGTTATCGCGACGGGCGAACCGAGCGCGTGGACCTCGCTCCCATCGACCCGTCGCGCGAAGTGTTCTCCGTCAAACACGAGGACGGATCGAGCGGCGAAATCCCCTACGCGGAGCTGAAGGCCGTCTTCTTTCCGCACCTTGGCGAGGGGGTGCCGGAGAAAGCCGAGGGAAGCACGATCGCGGTGGAGTTCAGCGATGGCGAGGTCATCCGCGGGATCGCCCACTACAATCCGGAGCGCAATGGTTTTTTCCTCTTTCCCCTGGACCGGAGCAAAAACGACCGCGTCTTTGTTGTGAACTCGGCGATTATCTCGATTGAAGTCGAGCGACTCTGATCGCGCGAAGGGGAATTCTTGAAACGACTCCTGATGCTGTTGCTGGTGTGCGTACCGGCGCTGGGCGGGGCCGCGGAAATCGACCGCGCCGCGGCGGCCGTCGCGGGCATGGAAGCGCAGTTCACTCACAGTTTTACTCCCAAAGGATTCCGATCCGCACAGGTCGAAGGCGGTTCCGTGATCTTCGGAACGCTGCCGGCCATGCGCTGGACCTATTCGCGTCCCGAGCCGAAGACATTCGTGTTCAACGGATCGCGGTCGTGGTTCTACGTCCCCGCGGACAAACAGGTCACCGTGGCCGATCTGGACGACAGGCAGAAGCGCGATCTCCCCTTCCTGATCGTCGGCGATCCGGCCGCTCGCGACCGCGCCTTTACGCTCAGCGAGCAGCGCCGCGGTTCCACGGTTGTGACCGTGCTTCAGCCCCGACAGGCCGGGGGACTGGTCCGCACCGTGAACATCGCCAGTAACGGCTCATCCCATCTCATCGACTCCATCGAGTACACCGATCGCGACGGGAATCACACCATCTTCCGCTTCTCCGGATATCATCCCGCCCGAGTGTCTTCGGACACCTTCACCTTTACCGTGCCGCCCGGCGTGCAGGTTGTGAGCGGCGGCCAGGAGTAAGGCATGCCGCAGGATTTTTCATTCGACGTCGTCTCAGAGACGAACATGCAGGAAGTGGCCAACGCCATCCAGCAGGCCCAGAAGGAGCTGGCCCAGCGATTCGATTTCAAGGGCAGCAAGAGCGAGATCGAGCTGGGGAAGGACGAGCTGATCCTGGTCAGCGATGACGAGACCAAGCTCAAGAGCCTCAAGGACATCGTCGAGGGCAAGCTGGTCAAGCGCCACGTCTCGCTCCAGGCGCTCGACTACGGGAAGCTCGAGGATGCCGCCCTCGGCACGGTTCGGCAGAAGGCCAAGATCGTGAAAGGCATCGAGAGCGAGAAAGCGAAATCCATCGTGAAGGCCATCAAGGACGCCAAACTCAAGGTGCAGGCTTCCATTCAGGGCGATCAGGTGCGCGTGGTCGGGAGGAGCAAGGACGACCTGCAGCGGGCCATCGCCACCATCAAAGAGCACGACTTCGGGATCCCTCTGCAGTTCACGAACTATCGCGGTTGAGTGCCGAGTCTGCGATCGTTTATTCTTCACGCCGTGACCGACACCCTTCAGGAGCAGTTTTCCCGCGCCGAGCGGCTCATCGAGCCGATCGCGCCGAAGCTGCATCTGGTCGACGAAGAGCTGCGCCGTAACTTCCAGAGCTCGATCACCACCATCTCCGACGTCGGCGATCACATCCTCGGTGGCGGCGGGAAGCGTCTGCGCCCGGCCCTGCTCCTGCTGGTCTCGAAGATGCTGCGCTACGAAGGGCATCGCGACGTGATTTACGGTGCCGTCGTCGAGTTCATCCACACGGCCACGCTCGTCCACGACGACATCATCGACGAGGCCGCCATCCGTCGCGGGCGTACGTCGATCAACTACCGCTGGGGCAATCAACTCACGGTCCTGGTCGGCGACTACATCTTCATGCACTCGATGAGCATGGCCCTCGGCGAAGGAAACCTCGACATCCTGCGCCTCCTTTCGAACGTGACCATCCGCATGATCGAGGGAGAGATCCTGGCGCTCGAACAGAACGGACGGGCCGACCTCTCACTCGACGACTACTTCGAGATCGTCAGCCGCAAGACGGCAGCGCTGTTCGGCGCCTGCTGCCGCATTCCCGGCTATCTCGTCGATCTGCCGGACAGCTCGGCTTCGGCCCTGTTCAACTACGGCAAGAACCTGGGGATCTGCTTCCAGGTCATCGACGATCTCCTCGACTTCACGTCGAGCACCGAGGTGCTGGGCAAGCCGGCACTCTCCGACCTCAAGGAGGGCAAGCTGACCCTCCCGCTCATCATCACGATGCCACGCGCGACCGAGAAGGAGCGGGCCACCATCGAACAGGTGGCCGCGACAAAGTCGTTCGACGGGATGGATCCCCGCGAGATCATCGACATCGTGCACAAGTACGACGCGCTCGACGAGGCCAGAGCCATTGCCCGCGACTACGCGCAGCGCGCGCGGACGGCACTCGATCCCTTTCCACAATCGCCTTCGCGCGAAACCCTCGACCTGGCGCTCGATTTCGTTCTGGAACGCGACCGGTGAAACTCGCCCACTGAAGAGTGAGCCCCGCGCTCTAGGAGAGCATCTCCATGATCTCCGACATCGCCGCCTGCGCTTTTTCGCGGCTCGGTTCGTCGTTGCGGTTGGAGGTCAGACGGATCACCGTGTTGTACTGGCTGATGGCTTGCGAGTAGTCCCGGAGACAGCGGTGATAGACCTCGCCCTTGCAGAGCTTGGCATCGACATTTCCGGGATCGAGCTCGATGATCTTGTTGAGGAAGATCAGAGCCGTGTCGTACTTCCCCTCCTCCATGGCCATTTTGTAGCGGAGGCGGTACAGCGCGATCAGCTCGGCGCGGCGGGGATCGATCCATGCGCCGGGCAGGTACGTGAGCAACGTATCGATGAGGCGATTTTTCTGCTGAGAACCGGAGCGCTTCACCTGCAGTTGCGGCCGCATTCTTCCCACCCTCCCATTACGGTGTACGCGATGTGAACTCTATCGTACGACGGTCCGGCGGCATCGTCAATAGGTTGACTACCACCCGGGCCACAGACGCGCCACGGTCTATCCGCCCAGGCACGCCGGATGACGTACCATTTGGCCGTGCACACCGCCGTCTATCCCGGCTCGTTCGACCCGCTGACCAACGGTCATCTCGACATCATCCGACGCGGGACGCGTCTGTTCGACCGGATCCTCGTGGCCGTGCTCGAGAATGAGGGGAAGGCGCCGATGTTCTCCGTCGCCGAGCGCATGGAGCTCATCGCTCACTGTGTCGAAGACATTCCCGGCGTGGAAGTGCACTCGTTCTCCGGCCTCCTCGTCGATTTCATGAATCGCGTCGGCGCCCATGCCGTCGTGCGCGGCATCCGGGCGGTCTCGGACTACGAGTACGAACTGCAGATGGCGCTGATGAATCGCGAGCTCAGCGCGAACGTGGAGACGATCTTCATGCTGCCCGCGGTCGAATACACGTACGTTTCCTCGCGTCTGGTCAAGGAAGTATTCCGGCTCGGCGGCGACATCTCGCGGCTCGTACCGGCGCCGGTGCTCGACTCGCTGCGTGCCCGCCTCTCCGCCAAAAGGTAGCGGCGGCTACTGGCCGGACCTAGCGGGCTAGGCCTCCTTCGGGTCCATCACATCGCGCAGCCGGTCTCCGATCAGATTGAACGCGGCCACGGTGAGGAAGATGGCCACCCCGGGAAAGACCACGAGCCACCATGCGTACTCGATGTAGTCGTGTGCTACCGCCAGAATGCTGCCCCACGATGCCGTCGGCAGCGCCACACCGAACCCGAGGAACGAGAGCGCGGATTCCGTGAGGATCGCCGACGCCACGCCGAAACTCGCCGACACGATCACCGGGGCCAGCGCGTTCGGGAGCAGATGGCGGAAGATGATGCGCCAGTCGCCGGCGCCGCTGGCCCTTGCCGCCAACGAATACTCCAGCTCCCGGATCCGCAGGAACTCGGCGCGCACGAACCGCGCCTCCGTCGTCCACGATGTGAGCGCCAGGGCGATGAGGACGGTGTAGAGCGAAGGCTTGAACAGCGCCACGATGCCCAGGACGAGGAAGAGGAACGGGAAGCAGAGGACGACCTCGATGAGGCGCGACACGATCCAGTCGGCCGCACCTCCGTAGTACCCGGCGATTGCGCCGAGGAACGACCCCATGAGCAGCGCCAGCGCCGTTGCCGAGAAGCCGACGAGCAGTGAAACCCGCGAGCCGTAGATCATGCGCGCCAGAACGTCGCGGCCGACGTTGTCGGTTCCCAGGGGATGGCCCGGGGCCGGAGGCTGCAGGCGGGCGGCCAGATCGACAGCATCGGGCGAGCGCGGCGAAAGAAGCGGCGCGCCGATGGCCATGAGCGTAATCAGTACCACGTACGCGACCGAGATCGTGGCCAGTTTTCCTCGCCGGAAGCGCCGCCACACAGTCGCCCTCACGGCTTGGTCTCCAGGCGCACGCGCGGATCGGCGAGCGCGTACATCATGTCGGCGGCAAGCATCGCCAGCAGAGTGACGACGGCGGTGATGACTGTGAGACCCATGATGGTCGGGTAGTCCCGAGTACGGATTGAGTCGAAGTACAGAAGGCCGATCCCGTCCCACTGGAAAATGTCCTCGACGATGACGCTGCCGGAAATGAGATACGGAACGGTCAGTCCGACGAGCGTGATGATCGGGAGCAGAGCGTTGCGAAAGGCATGGCGCCACAGCACCGCCCCCTCCCCCGCTCCCTTGGCCCGCGCCGTGGTCACGAAGTCCTGGCGAATCACCTCACGCACCGCCGAGCGGGAGAAGCGCGCGAAGATCGCCAGCTGGCCATACGCCAGCGTGATGACCGGAAGCGCGAGATGGCGGATGCGGTCGACGAGTTGGCCGCCCCGGGTCATCTCGGCGTACGCGTCGGAGGTGACGCCGAACAGCGGAAGGACGTTGAGCTTGACCGAAAAGAACTCCATCAGCAGGAGCCCGACCCAGAACGTCGGCAGCGAGTAGAGAAGAAAGAACGTGATCGCCGATCCCTGATCGAACAGCCGTCCGCCGCGGGCCGCGCTCCAGAGGCCGACGGGGATTCCGATCAGGGCCGCGATCAGGAAGGCGATCGTGTTGAGCAGCAGGGTTCGCGGGAGCTTCTCCCCGATCAGCTCCGTCACCGTCCGCCGCGTAGCCAGGGAGCGGCCGAAGTCGAGCGTCACCACATCGCGGACCCAGTACAGATACTGGCGGGGCAGCGACTCGTCGAGGTGAAACTCATGCCGCAGCGCCGCCAGCGCCGCGGCGTTTGCCGGCGCAATGGTCCCGCGTCCCACATACAGAAGGGTGGGATCGCCGGGAACGCTGTGAATGAGCGCGAAGGTGGCGACGGTGATGCCGAGGAATGTGAGCAGCGCGTAGAGCAGGCGGCGGGCGACGTACGCGAGCATCAGCCGCCGGCCGGCCGCAGGGACGGCTTCGCCCCGGTGATCCACCACGCCAGCTCACCCGGATACCAGCCGAACAGGCCGAACCCCTTGCCTTCCTTCACGTCGCGGATCCGATGATTGACCGCCCACTTCACCGACGGCTGGTTCACCCAGGTGTACGGCTGATCCTCGGCCAGGACCACCTGCAGTTGTTTGTAGTATTTGGCCCGCGCGCTTTCATCGAGCTCGCGACGTCCCGCCTCCAGCAATTTGTCGGCCTGGGGATTCGCATAGAAGACGAAATTCTGCCCGTGAGGCGGCGCCTGGGAAGAATGAAACAGCGCGTAGGGGTCGGGGTCGGGATCGAGGTCCCAGGAGAGATAAGCCGCTTCGTAGTTTCCGGACAGGATGCGCTGGATCGCCGTGGCACTGTCCAGCACCGCCAGCTGGCAGTCGATGCCGATCCCCTTGAGCGCGGCCTGATACAACTGTCCGATGTTGAGCGCCTGAGCGCTGCCGGCCAGAATTGTCAGATCGAACCTGAACGGCTTGCCGTCTTTGTCGAGGACGCCGTCGCCGTTCGTGTCGAGCCATCCCATCGAGGTGAAGATCTGCTTCGCGCCGGCCGGGTCATAGGCGACGACCGGCACCTGCGGGTTGTACGCCCATTGGTCGGGCATGAAGTGGCCGTTGAGGGCGCGGGCGGTGCCCCCGTAGAGGTTCTTGATGATCGACGGTACGTCGAGCGCCATCGACAACGCGTGACGGACGCGCTTGTCGGAGAACAGCGGGTTGCGGTTGTTCCAGGCGATGTAGTTGTAGCTCAGGCCGTAGAACTGCAGGAACTCCAGCCGTTTCTGCAGCGCCGGCGCATTGCGGGCGCGCATCCAGACATCGGAGTTCATCATGGTCTCGTCGATGTCGCCGCGCTGGACCGCATTCCACGCGGTGGTCTCGTTCGTCAGGATCTTGAACTTCACGGTGTCAACGTACGGCTCAGTACCCCAGTAATCGCCGCGCCGCTGCAACACGATCTCGCTGCCGGGAACGCGGCGCACCAGCCGATAGGGACCGCTGCCGGTTGCCTCGAGATTGAAATCGTTACGAAAGTCGCCGTGCCCATACACATGTTCGGGAATGACCAGCAGGTAGTTGAACTGGCTCAGTTGCGACGCCAGGGCCTCCCGAAACGCGATCACGACGGTGTGGTCGTCGATGACCTTGCTGCGGGTCAGGTCGAGCTGATCGAATCCGCTGGCGATCTGCAGCGCTTCGGACTGCGGATCGACGATCTTGCGCAACGTGAAGAGCACGTCGCTGGCGTGCACGGGGGCGCGATCGGAGAACGTCGCGTTCGGATTCAGCTTGAACGTGTATGAGCGTCCGTCCGGCGAAACGGTCCACGACTCCGCCAGGCCGGGCACGATGTGCAGCTGATCGTCGTAGTTGACCATCGGCGTGAAGAGGTAATTCGCCACCAGACGGTCGTAGCGCGACGTCGCCAGAATGGGGTTGAGACTGCTGACGTCCTGCTCCAGCCGTCGCAGCAGCGTTCCGCCACGGCGGGGCGACTCATCGTCCGCCGCCGCGACCGGCGCCTCCACCTTCTCGGCCGGAACGCATCCCCCAAGAAGTGCGATGACGGCGAGGGACGCAGCAACCCAGCGCTTCACGATGGTGATTATACGGTGGCCGGGCGGAGGGTGGTCGTGGGGGGAATGGTCGTTGGTCGTGGGTCGTCGGTCGTGGGGGCCGTGAAGCTGGAGGACCGCCGGAGTGGTGGGTGGGTCGCGGGCCGCAGGTCGCCGGGCTTCCCCGCGGGAACCAAACAGCCCCGCGAGCAGCGACCCACGACCTGTGACCTTCCCTACTTCAACCTTACGGACTGCGTCGCCACGTTGTAAAACGCATCGGTGGCGCGGACGATCACGAACTTGCCGGCGACTTCGGCCCGGGGCACGCGGTAGGACTCGTCCGGTGAATCGGCGATGCCGTCGACGGGAACAAGGCGCACCCACTTCTGCGCGTCCGCGGAGAGCTCCACCCTTCCCACCGGCGACATCGTGTCGGTTACGTGGATGACCACGTCCCCGCCGTCCTGGGTGACGGCGATCGAGGGCGGCGTATTGTCGACCTGGAACTCGACGCCTTCTCGCGTGTCCGTAAGCGGAGTCTCGGGGTTATCGAGCGCGTCGCTGGCGACCAGCTTGATCTCGTAGGTGCCATCGGGGAGTTGCGAGGTATCGAAGTTCAACTGCGGCTCGTCGATGTTGTCGCGGAGCCGCAGCCACCGGTCGCTCCCCTTCTGTCGGAACGAGAGGGAGAAACGCAGCGTGTCGCCGTTCTCGTCGTGGGCACGCCACAGGATCGTCCGGTATCCCTTGCGAAACACCTTCTTGCCCGGCTCGTTTGCTTTCTCCCGCGGCGTGTCGAGACTGGTGAAGATCCCGTACTCGTCGGGGTTCGTGGCCTCGACGACCTGCGGCGACGACGGATAGGACGAGGTCACGAACACGACCGCTGGATCCTGAACGGCCATGGCGTCGATCGACGGCGCGATGTTGCGGTTCACGAACGCGATGGTGACGCTGTCGACGACGATGTCCGGCGACGGCTTCGGCATCGAGAGCTTCCACTGCATGTAGCGACCGGGCGGCGCAGCGATGTTCCCGTCCGGCTGCGGTGAGGCCAGTGTCCAGGGACTCCAGGTCGTGTCGGGATTCTTGGTGTTCCCGGTGCGAAAGGCGATGGCCAGCGCGCCGCCGCCGACATGATCGCCTTCGATGCGGTAGTGTCCGAACCGCGAGAAGCGCTCCACGTCCTTCGCGGCAGAACGGAACTCGGAGCGATTCGATGGCGTGGAGTCGAGACGATAGACGGCGCCGCTGTTTGTCGTCGTCACCACAGTCGTTGCCCCGGTATTGCTGATCGAGACGACCTGCTTCTCCGGAACGTTCGCGATGAGCGAGACATCGCCGCCTTTGAGCTGGTAGATACGTCCCTGCGGCCCGGTGGACAGAAGGATCGATCCATTCGCACCGGCAGCGATCGCGTAGATCATCTCGTGATCGAACTTGCGGATCACTTCGACGAAATCGTCGCTGTTGATCCGATAGAGCTCCCCGGCACCGGCCTGGGCGGCGCTGGCACCGGAACCGTCGCCGAAGGAGAAGCTCACCTCACCGGCCGGGGTCTCCTCTTTCTTCTGCTCGCCCGATTGAGCGGCGCTACTGCTCCCCTGCTGTTGCTGCTGCGGCTTCTGCTGCGGCGGCTGCGTTTTCTGCGGCGCGGCCGCGGGCAAAACGTTGCTCACCGCGGCGGCCCACCCCACGCCGTTCGCGTCGACATAGATCGAGGAGATCTCATTGAGCGCCGACTCGTACAGCGCGTGCGCCGCGCCGTCCGGTGCGACGCTGTAGATACGCCCCTTTCCGGCTCCTCCCACCAGTACGCTGCCGTCAGGACGCGCGGCAATGCATCGCAGGTGCGTCTCGGTCGAGTCGAACCACACCTTTCCTTCGCCGTTTGGCGCGACGCGGAACAGCTTGCCGTCGACGCCGGTGGCCACCGCCAGATCCTTGCCGACGAACTGGAGCGCCCAGATATACGCCTCCTTCGGATCGAAGAAGGGCGCGGCCTTCCCGCTTTCCGGATCGAGCCGATAGATCTTTCCGTTCGGCGACGTGCCGACGTACAGCGCGTTGTCGCGCCAGGCCATCGCATAGATCTCCGGCTCGGGCGCCGTGTAGATCGCCTTCAGCTCCGTACCACGCAGCCGATAGACTTTGCCCTCGTTGCCGGTACCGAAGAAGTGCTCTCCGTTGGGTGCACTGACCTGCGCGAGCACGAACGGATCGGTAAACGAGGCGATCTTCCGCGCCGTCGGGCCGGCACGAAGTTCCCCGCGCGAAGTCACGGCAAACCCTTCGATGTCACCGGAGAGAAAATCTTCGGCGGTGCGAATCCGCCAGAACTGCGGAGCGACAGCGAAGCCATTGGAGGCCGCGAGCAGCGCGGAGAACAGGATGGACAGACGACGCATCAAGTTGACCTCTCTCTAAAAAGAGGCCTCGGGCCTCAGGCCTCGGGCCTCGGAATCAAACAACAACCGAGGCCCGAGGCCTGAGGCCCGAGGCCTGCTTCAAATCGCCGGCTTGACGTCGACGTCGATCTTCACTGCGCCGTCGACGATGTAGCCCAGGCCTTTGGCCTGTTGACTGGTGGCGTGATAGCGAACCGGTGCCTGGGCACCGTTCGAGGTGTCATCGGTCACGATGGCACGGATCGAAGGTGGGAGGCTGGGCAGATAGACACCCGCGGTGACCGCTCCCTCGCCGGACGAATACAGCCCGACGGTGAGATCGGTCGACGGCTTGAGGCGCCGCAGAACGCTGACGACCTGCCCGAGCGTCCGCGGATCGGGAGGCACGAGCGTGAAGTCCACCTGATTGGCGACCGTGCCGCTGCCGACGAGCAGATAGGCTTGTCCGGGCGGCTGATCGTCGGGAATCTTCACATCGAACGTCTCGACGAACGAGTCGCCACGGAACGGCTTGAGCACCGCCCGGACCTTGACCATGTCTCCGGCCGTGATGCGGCCGTTGTCCGGCGCCTGCAATGTGGCCTCCAGGATGTGAGCGGTCTTCACCTGATCGTCGTGACGGAGATGAAGCTTGATGCTCTCGATCTCCGCGTCCTGAAACTCGTTGGAGATGAGATAGCCACTCACCACAGCCAGATAGGCGGGAATGGCCGAGCGCGCCTGCGCGCCGGCCCAACCTTCACGAAGCTCGATCGGCTCGAATCCCTTGAGCTTGATCTCGGACTCCAGCACCACCGTGCGCTCGCCGGCGGCGCGCTGGGCATTGGCCACAACACTGTCCGCGGCCATGGCCAGCATGAGCGGCGAGAGTTGAGGATGGCGGACGACGTTGACGTGGTAGGTCTTGTTGATGCCGGAGCCCTCGACCGTCAACTCGACGGGGATCATGGCCGCTTTCTCCCCGACCACCCCCATGATTCCGGCGGAACGGTCCTGGCGCAGCGCGCCGATGATCGCTCCCGTGTTCGCGAACTTGAAGGAGCTGGCAAGGCTGGGCAGCACACCCACGACCTCCGCGCGCGCCATGGGGAAGCTGATCTCACCCATGTCGAGGAACGGATGGCCGAACGCGTAGACGCGATTGCCGTCGATATGAGTCACGGTTCCGGTTGCGGCGACATTGAAGTCGCCGTTGAGGAGCACCGCACCGATGGGATCGCCGGGCGCGAAATGCTTCGAGGCGTCCTCGCTGGCGGCCGCCGACGTGGACGCTCCGCCGCTTGGCACTGCCACCATGCCCATCTCATCGAGGTAGGGACCGAAGCGAGCGATCGTCTCCGGCGCAAAGCTCGACAGCGAGACCGGAAGGGCGATCCGCTTCGCCGCGCCGAGACCGCTCGACTGCTCTTTTGCCGCGAACGCGGACACGAGTTTGTCGAACACCGTCTCCGACTTCGAGAGGGCGATCGTCTCCAGGAACTGGGCGCCGGTCATCCGCGGAGCCGCGGCAGCGGGAAGCGCGGCATTGCCGCCTCCACCCACTTCGGCGATGCGCAGCATCTCGTCGATGGGCGTGATTCCAGCGACCGGTTCCTTCGAGAACTGCCACGAATAGGCCAGCGCGCCGATCACTTTGCCGTCGATGTAGATCGGGGAGCCGCTCATCCCCGCGATCACGCCCGCGCGGCGGATCAACGGCGAGTCGACACGGGCCAGAATCAGATCCTGGCCCGGACCGATCTGGTTCAGCACGCCGATGATCTCGACGTCGAATTTCTCGACCTTCGAGCCTTCGAAGACGGTCAGGCCGTAGCCCTTCATCCCCGCTTTCACCTGCGACAGCGGCATCGTCGACTCCGCCAGAGCGGAACCGGCGATCAACAGAAACGAGAGGAAAGCGGCGAAGTGTCGAAGGTGTCGCACGGTGGGCGTAACAGAGGTCATTGTGCGGGCATTTCGGGAGGTCGGAGATGGGAAGTTCCCCTTCCCTGAACTCCAATCCCCGGTCGGCCGTTCAGTCCTTCACCCGGCCGTCGCGGATATGAACGACGCGTTTCGCTTCCCGCGCCACGTCGTCTTCGTGCGTGACCATGATGATGGAGTTGCCGCGCACGTGCAGCTCGCGGAACAGGTCGAGGATCTCCCGTCCGGTCTGGGAATCAAGGTTCCCGGTCGGCTCGTCGGCCAGAAGAAGTGACGGTTTGTTCACCAGGGCGCGGGCAATGGCCACGCGCTGCCGCTGACCACCGGACAGCTCGTTCGGCTGGTGGTTCATCCGGTCGTTGAGACCGACTGCGGTCAACGCCTCTTCCGCGAGCTCGCGGCGGAGCAAGCGCGGCACCTTGGCGTAAATCAGCGGCAGCTCCACATTCTGGAGAGCCGTGGTGCGCGCCAGCAGGTTGAACGTCTGAAAGACGAATCCGATCTTCTTGTTGCGGATCGCGGCGAGCTCATCGTCGTTCATCGTCTCGACCGGCACGCCATCGAGCAGATAGCGGCCTGAGCTGGGTGTATCGAGGCAGCCGATGATGTTCATGAGCGTCGACTTGCCCGATCCAGAGGGTCCCATGATCGCGACATACTCGCCGGGATCGATGATCAGATCGACACCGCGCAACGCATAGATCTCCTGCGGGCCGAGCTGATAGACCCGCGTGAGCTGATGCATCTCGATCAGATGTTCCGGGGCAGGTTCGGGCAGTGCGCTCATTTTCCTTGGTCCTCGGTCCTCGTCCTCGGTCCTCGGATCCCGGCAACCGAGAACCGAGGAGCCGGGAGAGGGAACGTCTTATGACGATGCGGCCTTCATTCGGGCGGCGCCCAACGCGGCGAAGCCGAGTTTCACGACGGTGATGAACATCCAGATCGACACGATGATGACCGCGGAACGCGTCTTGGTGAACCGCGAGACCCAGGCGAAGCCGATGATCATCAGGACCACCGTCCAGATCGTGAAGAGATCGAACGTCGACAGGAACGAGAAAAGAACCGGGTGCGCGGACATGTCGGTCAGAAACGCCAGATTCGAGCGCACCAGCGTGGGCATGTCGTTGACATCGACCGGGCCCTTGAAGGCGATGATGATCGTGAGGATCAGGCCCTGGATCAGACGCGGCATCCAGGCATAGATCACGACCGCGAAGGCCTGCTTGAACGTCCCCTCGCCCCCGAACAGCCGGAAGGCGATGAGCAGCACGCCGGCGACGATCACGAGCAGCAGGAGTGCGACCGCCGGCGACGCATAGGCCAGCACCTTTCCAAACGCGCCGGCCATGCGCACCGCACGGTCGATGTCGTCGGGAGACATATTCGGATTGTTCGCCGCCATCTGCGGCCGCATCGACTCGAACTGCATCCGCGGCGCGAGCACGATGCCGGAGATCGTCGAGATCACCAGAACCAGGATCAGAGGGACGAGAACGTTGGGCTTGCGCGCGATTTCGCGCAGCGTCTCATCAGGCGAAAACAACACACCGGGGATCCTCGCCCATGTCGAGATCTGAACCTCCTCCGGGACCGGCGGAGGCGGAGGGGTCCCTGTTGGTTCGATTGCAGACGTCACTTGGTCGTGGTCTCCGTGGGATGTGCCGCGGGTCCGTAGTTCAGCCAATTGTAGCGATCCAGGAGACTGAAGACACGCGGCTCCGAGGCCATGGCAGGCTCGTCGACCATGATGTGATTGATATCGAGGATGTCGCCCACCTGACGGTGGTAATTCGCCAGCGCCTCGGCGTAGCCCACCTGGGCCTGCAACTCGCGCACGCGGGAATCCGAGAGCTGCTGCTGGATCGTCAGGACCTGGAAGTTCGTGGTCATCCCGTTCTCGTAACGGCGGCGCTCCGCTTCCAGGTTCTGCTCGGCTGCCTCGCGCGCGGTGCGCGAAGCCACGATGGTCCGCGACGCCGTGTCCACGTCGCGCGCCGCGCTGCGCACCGCCAGCATGATCGTCTGCGCGGTCGTGGCCTGATCGACGCGCGAGGCATCGAGATCGAGCTCAGCACGCTTGCGCTCCGCGCGCGCTCCGATGTTCGAAAGCGGCACACCGACGGTCACTCCCACCGACCACGCCGGAAACTCGATCCTCCCGACCTGCTTCAGTCCCTGAGTGTATGAGGGCGTCGAGAAAATCGGAACCCCGTTCGGATCGAAGCCAGTGACCGTGCGCGAAGTCGCCGCGTGATAGTTCATGTTGAGGTCGAGCTGTGGCAGCACCTGATTCCGCGCATAGAGATAGCTGATGCGGCGGGTGTCCATCGCCAGCGCCGCCTGGCGCAGCTCGGGCCGCAGCTCCAGGGCCTGCGTCACTGCGGCGTTCATGTCGACGTTGACCGGGGCGTATTCGACCGGATCGGTGGGAATGATCGGACGGCTCCACTCCCCGGGCGGAAGGTTCAGGGCCGCGCGCAGCCGGTCTTCGGCACTCCGCACCAGAGCGACCGCGCTGATCAACTGCTCCTCGGTCGTGGCGATCTGCACGCGCGGCTGCAGGATGTCGAGCGGAGCCGACGCGCCGACATCGATGCGGATCTGGGTGATGCGGGACTGGTCGCGAGCCAGGAACAGCGACTGCTTGACCACTTCCACGTTGCGGCGGGCGTAGACGAGGTCGAGGTAGGCCTGCTCGACCGTCAGCGCCGCGTTCATGAGGGCCAGCCGGAACGACTCGCGGCTGATCCCGAGCGTGTTGCGGGCGATGAGAATGCTGCGGCGACTCACATCGATGCCGAAATTGCGAAGCAGCGGCTGACTGACCGAAAGCCCGAGGTTGGGGCTGAACGACTCTCCCTGCCGGCTATTGCTGAATCCGAGGAAGTAGTTGCCCCCGGCCGGGAGATTCTGGGCGACACCGACGTTGGCGAGATCGGTCTCGGTCGAGGTGCTTCCGTTGGCATCCGTTCCCTTCACCTTGGCGCGGCTGAGCGTTGCCGATGCGAACCAGTCGTACAGTCCGTACTGCGAGCGCAGGCTCTCACCGGCCATGCGGTAGTCGTAGGTCTGGAGCGCGATGCCGAGGTTCCGTTCCATCGACGTGCGCAGCGCGTCCTGCATGCTGACCTTCATCGCGTTGGGATCGGTCAGATCCTTATCGGTCTCCGCGGTCACGGGTTGCGTGGTTCTCTGCGCCGTCGAGCCCGTCGCTGTCGTCTGTGTGGTGGTGGTTGTCTGCGCGAGCAGCGTTGTCGCCGTCAGCGACAGACAAATGATCGATGTCCACCGTCGAGCTACCGTCATGTTGAGTCGTCCTCCCGATCCTGGCGGAGCCAGATCACGCGTCTAATTACGAACGGATGGGTTGAGAGTTTCGCGCGCGATGCTCTCCTCGCGGCGCTGGAATTCTATGACGATGAGACGCGCGAGGGCACCGAAGGGTTGGGGGGAAGGGCCTGGCCCGCGAAGTGACAGGCCGCGAACTGCCCCGGTTTGTGCTCGACGAGCGGCGGCACGACCTCCTTGCACACCGGGAACTGCGCGATCGGACAGCGCGTGTGGAACACGCAGCCCCCCGGCGGGTCGAGCGGGGTGGGGATGTCTCCGCTGAGTAGAATCCGGCTCTTCCGGACGGTCGGATCGGGCACCGGCACCGCCGAAAGCAACGCCTTGGTGTACGGATGCAACGGATCGGCGTAAAGCGAGGCCCGATCGGCGACCTCCATGAGCTTGCCCAGATACATGACCGCAACACGTGTCGAAATGTGTTCGACGACCGAGAGGTCGTGCGCGATCAAGAGGTATGTGAGGCCGAGCTCCTCCTGGAGGTCCTGCAGCAGATTGACGACCTGGGCCTGGACCGACACATCGAGCGCGGACACGGGCTCGTCCAGCACGAGAAACTTCGGATTCGTCGCCAGAGCCCGGGCCACGCCGATCCGCTGGCGCTGGCCGCCGGAGAATTCGTGCGGATATCGCTTCCGGTATTCGGGATTGAGCCCGACCTTCTCCAGAAGCTGCGCGACCCGATCGGCGCGTTCGCTCGAGCTCATGCCGCCGTGGATGATCAGGGGCTCGGAGACGATCGTCCCGACGGTCATCCGCGGATTGAGCGACGCGTACGGATCCTGAAACACGACCTGCATGTCGCGACGCATGTTGCGCATGCCGGCAGAGTCCAGTGCCATCACATCCGTGCCTTCGAAGACGATCGAGCCCGACGTCGGCTCGATGAGACGGAGGATGCATCGTCCCGCGGTGGTCTTGCCCGAGCCGGACTCGCCGACGAGGCCCAGGGTCTCGCCACGGGAAACACCGAAGCTCACCCCGTCCACGGCCTTCACGTTCGCCACGGTGCGCGCGAGCAAGCCCCGCTTCACCGGAAAGTACTTCCGGAGATCGCGGACGATGAGCAGCGCCTCGCCTTTTCCCATTGGAACAACCGGCGTCTGCTGCGAGTGCGCCTGCTCGTCGCGGTCGTGCGGCGCCCTGGTGACGATCTCGCGCTCGCGTGCCGTCTGATCGGCCGTCGTGGTCAGGCCGCCCGTGATGGCTGACTCGACACCGTCGTCGCCGGGAAAGAAGGGGGTGTCAGGCATGGCAGCGACTTCCCGGCAGAAAACACAAATGGTGAATGTTCAACATTTCGCTTCTCATAGCGTCAAACCCTCTCCGGGTCCGCCTCGTCCCCATGCAGATAACACCGCGCATCGTGTCCCGGTCTCACGATCATCCTGGCCGGCTCCCTGCCGAGGCAGATGTCCATGACGTCCGGGCAGCGTGGGTTGAATTTGCATCCCGGCGGAAGAGCGCTGACCGGCGGAACCATCCCTTTGATCGTGGGCAACCGCTGTTCGCCGCCGGCTTTCGTGACGCTCGGCAGCGATCGGAGAAGTCCGCGCGTGTATGGATGCGCCGGATTGGCAAAGAGCTCGCGAACGCCCGCCTCTTCGACGATGCGCCCCGTATACATGACGACCACGCGCTCGCAGAACTCCGCGACCACGCCGAGATCGTGCGTGATCAGGAGTACGGCCAGACCCAGCCGCTGCTGCAGGTCTGCCAGCAACTCCATGATCTGAGCCTGGATGGTGACGTCGAGCGCCGTCGTCGGCTCGTCCGCGATGAGCAGTTCGGGATTGCACGACAAGGCCATGGCGATCATCACGCGTTGGCGCATCCCGCCGGACAATTGATGTGGATAGTCGTCGAGGCGCCTGACCGGATCGGGAATGGACACGAGCTCCAGCATCTCCGCGGCCATTTTCCACGCGGCCTTCTTTGGCATCTTGCGGTGGATGCGGATCGCCTCCGCCACCTGCGCGCCAATCTTGAACACCGGATTGAGCGACGTCATCGGCTCCTGAAAGACCATGGCGATGTCGTTGCCCCGCACCTCGCGCATCTGCCGCTCCGAAAGCGCGGTGATGTCGCGGCCCTTGAACCACACGTCCCCGCCGGTGATCTTTCCCGGAGAGGCCACCAGACGCATGATCGACATCGCGGTGACACTCTTTCCGCAACCCGACTCACCGACCAGTGCCACCGCCTCGCCGCGCCGCACGCTGAACGACACGTTGTCGACGGCGTTCACCACCCCGCCTTCGGTGAAGAACGACGTGCGCAGGTTCCTGACTTCGAGCAGCGCCTCGGCGGGATTCACATCGGCCTCCGCCACACGCGCTCCGGTCATTCCCACAGGCTGGACCTCGGTCACGACAGCGATCGTAGCAAGACCCGTGTCATTCCCAGCCCCGGCGTCATTCGGGCGCCGCTGTTCTGCGCTTGAACCGTGACAGCGTGGCCCTGGCCTCGGGCACACCGAGGATCATCGTGAACCCGAAGTAGATGAAGCCGAAGACGAGGCAGACGATGGCACCGTCTCGGATGTGCGGGAGGATGTGCGGCAGATGCGCCCCCAGGCCCGGCGTCACGTAGATGTTGAACGCCGCTCCCGCCACCCCCGCGCTGATCGCGGCGATCCAGAGCCGGATGAGGAACGCGGCCTCCACGTGAACGGACCCGATGCGCCGGCCGAGCGCACGGCGCAGCAGCAGGAACTCCAGCCAGCCCGCCACGCCGGCCGTCGCGGTCAACGCGATCGCGCCGAGCGGCACCGTACTTCCCTGAACGAGAGGAATGGGCACGTGCATGGCCTCCATCGCCGAGATCAGCAACGGACGGAGCGGCAGCGCGAACAGATAGCCGAGAATGCCCGTGAGTCCGACCCGCAGCATGGCGAAGCGCAGCGGCGTCTTCGTGTCACGCAGCGCGTAGAACGCCGACGAGTACAACCGGCCCAGCGTCACCGCCAGCAGCCCGACGGTCGAGCCGATAAGGATGTACCAGACGTAGAGCGTGTCGGAAGCTCCGAACCGGCCGCCCTGATAAAGCCCCGCCACGATCACGTTGCCGATGGCGATGAAGGCGATCACGCTCGGAACCACGAAGAAGGCGATCTGCCGCAGCCCGCGATGCATGCGCTTCCGGAGGGCCGCGTTGATCTCTTCGTCCGTGCCCATGGCGCTGGACATCTGCGGCAGTTCCGCCGCCGCCACCGACATGCCGAAGAGACTGATCGGCAGGAGCGAGATCATCTGTGAATACGCCAGCGCCGAGGCCGCCGCCGTCCCCAGCAGCGTGGCCAGGAGGTTGTCGAGGTAGGCGCTCATCTGCACCACTCCCCGCCCGAAGACCACCGGCATGAAGTTCTTTACGACCTCCCGCACCGGCGCGAATGCCGTGTCGATGGCGAAACGCAATCCCTTCTCCGAGCGGAGAACGAATGGCAACTGGATCCCGAACTGCATCGCCGCGCCGACCATCGTCCCCCACGCCGCCATCACCGCCAGTCCGCGATCGGAGACCCGGCCGCCGAAGATGACCAGCGTGGCGATCATGGCCACGTTCATCAGCACCGGCGCGACGTACGACAGGAAGAACCTCCGGTGGCTGTTCAGAATCCCGAGGCACCAGGACGACATCACCAGCAGGCCGATCCCCGGAAAGAGAATGCGCACCACCGTGATCGTCAGCTCGCGGACCTCGCCCTTGAAACCGGGAGCGATCACGATCAGCAGCCACGGTGTCAGCAGCACACCCACCAGAACCAGGACCGACACCGTCAGCGCCAGAAGCGACGCCACCATCCCGGCCACGCGGCCCGCGGTCTCTTCATCCCCTTCCGCGAGCAGCTTCGCGTAAACCGGAATGAACGACGCCGACAGGACCCCCTCGCCGAAGAGGTTCTGCAGAAAGTTCGGAATGCGATACGCCGCCGAGAACACGCCCGCCGCATCGGAGTTGCCGAGATAGTGCGCAAACATCTTCTGGCGCACCAGGCCGGAGAGGCGGCTGAGAAGAATCCCCGCCGCCACCAGAATGGCGAAGCCGGCGCGCGGCCGGCGCTTGGCGGCAGGCTGCGGCACGTCGGTTGATCCGGTCGATGCGGAATTCACGTCGATATCAGAACGATAAGATGGCGCGAGATGCAACCGATTCGTATTGCAGGGGCGGGGCCATCAGGTCTGACCGCAGCCATTGTGCTCGCACGGGCCGGCCGATCCGTCGAAATTCATGAGGCCAGGTCCGACGTCGGCAAACGCTTCATCGGCGACCTGCAGATCATCGAAGGGACTTCGGAGCACGAGAGCGTCCCCGAGCTTCTCGACCGCATCGGCATCGCCCGCGACTTCTATCTTCGGCCGGCGACGTGGGCGACGTTCTACAACCACCGCGGTACAGCGCGCGAGATCCGCAGCGCCGAGCCCTACGGCTACTTCATCCGCCGCGGCGCAGAAGACGGCACCCTCGATCGCGCGCTCCTGGCCCAGGCTCGCGCCCTCGGGGTCGACATCATCTTCAACAGCCGGCTCACTGACGCGGACATCCTGGCCACCGGGCCGGCCGCACCGGACGGACTGGCCCGCGAGATGACCTGGCGCACCGGCGAGGCCGAGCGCGTCGACGTCTACTTCAACCATGAGCTCTCTCCCGGCGGCTACTCCTATCTCTTCATCCTCGACGGCATCGCCACGTTCGGCTGCGCGATCGTCGCCGACTTCAAGCGCATCGACGACTACTTCGACCATTCGCTCGCCGCGGCGCAGCGGCTGCACCCCTTCGTCATTCCGCGGGAGACGCGCACCGGCTACTCGTACATGAACTTTCATCTGAAGGACCATGCTGTCGCCGGGAAAGCGCTTCTCGTCGGCGAGGCGGCCGGGTTCCAGGACTACCTGTTCGGTCTGGGTATCCGCTACGCGCTCACCAGCGGCTACCTCGCCGCCCGGAGCATCCTGGAGGACCGCGACTTCGATGAGCTCTGGAAGCACGAGTTCGGAGCCAAACAGGAGACGAGTCTCGTCAATCGGTTTCTGTACGAGACCGGAGGCAATACCGGACTCTCGATGTTCGTCCGCCAGGCCTCGCGCGCCCGCGACTTCCACCAATACCTCGGCGGATGGCATCGCCACTCGTGGTGGAAGGCGCTGCTGGCGCCGCTGGTGCGCCGGGTGTGGCGGCATCGCGGACGCTGCCAGCACAAGCCTGCCGATCACTGGTGCCGATCGCGCGACACGGAGATGAAGGTCCCTCCACTGGGACCGGTGGCGGAATGAACGTCGACCAGGCCTACGCCTACTGCCGCGGGATCGCCCGCAAGCACGGCGCGAACTTTTCCGTCGGCTTTCGATTTCTGCCGAAGCAGAAACGGCGTGCGGTGTATGCCGCGTACGCGTTCTGCCGCTGGGCTGACGATATCGTCGATGAGGGTCCTCCGACGGGGCCTCGGGCCTCGGGCCTCGGGCCTGGGATCGATGAAACCGAGCCCCGAGCACCGAGCACCCAGCTCCCAGCTCCGAGCACAGAGGACCCAACACTCACAGCCCTGAACCACTGGGCCGCGGAGCTCGAGCGTTGTTACGCCGGCCGGCCCGAGCATCCCATCACGATCGCGCTCGCGGACGCGCTGCAGCACTTCGCGATTCCGAGGAGCGGGTTCCAGGCTCTGATCGACGGGTGCAGGCTGGACCTTGTGAAGACTCGTTACGCGACGTTCGCCGAGCTGCTTCACTACTGCGACCTGGTGGCCGCTTCGATCTCCGACATCTCGCTCTCGATCTTCGGTTACAGGACCGACGCGGCCATCGAGCATGGGCGCAGCCTTTCGACCGCCCTGCAGTTGACCAACGTGACACGGGATATCGGCGACGACCTCACCCGCAACCGCATCTACATTCCGGAAGAGGAGCTGAGGCGATTCGGCATCAGCGAGGCCGACCTCTTCGCGCGCGTGCAAAACGGAGCGATGCGCCGGATGATCGAGTTCCAGATCGACCGGGCCGAGTCGTACTTCCGCGCCGCCGAGCCGCTGCTCGGGGAGCTGTCCTTCGACGCCCGCTTCCCCACCCTGCTGATGGGCGGTGTCTACGCCACCGTGCTCGCGAAACTGCGCAAAGCTCCGCTCACGGTCATCCGCGAGCGGCTGTCGCTATCGCCGTTGCAGAAAGTGATGGTCGTCGGTGCGCGCATGCTGCGGCCCCATTTCGTGTGAAACCCGCGTGAGCGCGAAAACGTCTACGAGCCAGATGGCTCTACGGCTTACGGTCGCGCTGCTGCTCGTCTGCACAGCCGCGTCCGCGCAGACGAATACCGAGCAGCCTCCGCCCCTTTCGACCGTCGTCGTGCCGGTGGTGGGAAGCGTGACCGGAGCCAACGGCGTGCACTGGCACACCGATGTCGTTCTGCGCAACGACACCGGCGGTGACGCCTCCGTCGTATTGACGATGCCGGCCGCGCCCGATGCGAATTTCGTGATGCTGCCGATGGCGGCAGGCGCGACCCTGCATCTCCCCGATGTGGCCTCGGCCCTCGGGGTCGAGAGCGGACTCTCGCCACTGGTGGTGCAGACCAGCGCTCGCCATTCGGTGACGATCTTCGCCACCGCATACGGCACGCGCGGCACCGACACCTTCGCGCCGCAGCCGATCACCATCAACTATGGCGCGACGTATTTCCCCGTGCGCGTGCTCCACGAGCTCTCCTTTTCCGGTGAGTTTCGAACAAACCTCGGGCTCGTGAACCTCGGATCGACGGTGGCCGACTTCACGCTGGCCCTGCAGCGCGTGCCCGGGCGGAACCTCGCTGTCACCCGGTTGTTCCTCCCTCCGAACGCGCTCTGGCACATGTCGATCCAGAGCGCCTTCCCACTCATCACGGATGGCGACCACTTCTCGGTGGTCGTGGAAACCTCCTGGCCTGACACGCACGTTTACGCCTCGGTCATCGAGAATGCCACGAACGTGGCCCGCTTCGTTCTGCCTGCTTTCGGAGCCTCGCCCTCCGAGGCCCAGTGAGTTATCCTTTCGTTCTCATGGATGGCGAACCGGAGTATCTGATCTGTCTTCAGTGCGAGACTCCGACCTATCAGTTCGAGCTCGACTCGAAGGCACAGGTCGCGTCCGCCCTCTGCCAGACCTGCGGCAACGACGATCCGACGGAATTCATGACCGAAGCGGAATTGGAAGAGCACTCCGGAGGATGAGTGCAGAGGCCCGGGGCCCAGGGCCCGGGGTCCGGCACCCTGCATGCGTCCTGTCATCATCGGAATCGCCGGTGGAACCGGATCAGGAAAAACCACCGTCGCGCAGGCGATCTACGATCGCGTCGGCAAGGATCGTATCGAGTGGATCTCCCACGATGCGTACTACCGCAACTTCGACGCGCTGACGCCCGCGGAGCGTCACAAGATCAATTTCGATCATCCCGATTCGCTCGAGACCGAGCTGCTCGTTCGGCACCTCGACGTCCTGGCCAAGGGCTCGTCGGTGGAGATTCCACGCTATGACTTCACGACGCACGCGCGCATGAGCGAGACCCAGCGCATCGAGCCGCGCAAGGTGATCATCGTCGAGGGCATCCTCGTCCTGGCGGAGGTCGATTTGCGGAAACGAATCGACATCAAGCTGTTCGTCGATACGCCGCCGGACATCCGCTTCGTCCGGCGTCTGGTGCGCGACATCAAGACGCGCGGCCGCACGCTCGAGTCCGTCGTCGAGCAGTACGTGAACACCGTGCGTCCCATGCACGAGGAGTTCGTGGAGCCGTCGAAGCGATACGCCGACCTGATCATCCCGGAGGGCGGCGAGAACCAGGTGGCCATCGACGCCATCATCGCGCGGGTGGAGGGGCTGGTCGGCTAGAGCCGAGCCGCCGCTACATCTTTTCCTTCCACCCTTTCCGAATGAGCCTCGCGTTCATCGGCCACGTCGTCAGCAGACCGAGGACCATGCCGATCTGCATCGCCCCCCAGTGTTATGCGCTCATGGGCGAAAGGTCCGTCCCGGCGATGGCGAAACGCACCAGCAGCATCGAGGCGTACATTCCGATCTGAAATGCGGCGATCGAAAGCGTGTCGGCTTTGATGGCCGCCTTGATTCCTTCGAGCGGGGACAGATCGCGCATTGGCACGATCGAGAAGTACTGAAACACGATGCCGAAAAGCCAGGCGGCGATGAGGTCGGCCACGAGATAGGCCCAGATCAGCTCTCCGGCGATCGTCAGGCCGAGGAGGAAGACGGTGAAGGTCCCGACGACGTCGCCAAGCGCGCATCCGGCTCCACAATGCGTAGAACCGGTGAGCGCTGCCTTCGAAAGCGGCGGTACCTGCTTCGGCATCTCGCGCGCCGCGGGGCGGCCCAGGCGGACGTACAGCCAGAGTCCGATCGGGCCGGAGTAGAGGGCGGTGATCGGCCAGACGAAGTTCATCACGGTCATCCGCTGCGGGTGACGGATGAGGTCGATTGCAATTCCGATGGCGCAGAGGGCGCCGACCGTCAGAGAGACCGCCGAAAGGGTGCTCCAGAGGCTCATGGCGGGAAATCGGGTGCAAATGAGGCGCCGGTAGGTGGGCCGTCAACCAGCGACTCTAAACTAAGCTTCCTCAATCGCTTACCACGATCCCGCTCCTTCCAGGAATGGATTACCCCACGGGCTCGGTTGAAGCGCGTCGAGCAGAGGAAGTCATCAAGAACGTTCGTTGACCCCAGGCTCTGCCGAACTCTAAAATGATCGGTGACCCCAAGCGGGAACTCAGCATCCAATGGAAAGAAAGAAGGGGGGGATTTGGGGAATGCCTCTCGTTCACGTCAAAGAAGACGAGACGTTCGAGAACGCACTGCGCAGGTTCAAGCGCAAATGTGAGAAGTCGGGGATCCTCTCCGAGTTGAAGAAGCGCCAGCATTACGAAAAGCCGAGCACGAAGAGAAAGCGGAAAGCGATTGCGGCCCGCAAGAAAGTGCTGCGAAAGCTGGCCGAAGAACGGCGTACCGGTTACTGATCCGAACGCGGATCTCCACCACCGAAGGACTCGGGAGTAATCCCGGGTCCTTTTTGTTTTCGGGGCGGCAAGTGCAGTCGGACCTCAGCACACTCGAATTCGATCGCGTCCTGACCCTCATCGCCATGGAGGCGAAGAGCGGGCCGGGCAAGGAAGCCCTGGCGCGCCGGCGGCCGATGCGCAAGGTCAAGGAATGTGAGCTCGCGCACGCGCGGCTTGCGGAGATGCTCCGCTTCTACCATCAGGACGGTCTCCTGCCGCTGGCCGGCCTCACCGATGTCGCTTCGCTCTTCTCGCGTCAGTCCGTTCTCGATCTCGAGGAAGCGTGGCACATCGTCCGCGCGGCCCGCGCCACCCAGTCGATCCGGGAAACGTTCGTGCGCGGCGAAGACTACCCGCGGCTCATCGAACTGGCCTCGACCATCCCGGACCTCGGGGAGCTCGTATCGAAGACGGGCAAATTCTTCACGCGTGACGGCAAGCTCAAGGAAGAAGCCTCGGCCGAGCTGCGATCGATCCGCACCAGGATCCACGCCAAGCGCAACGCCGTGCAGCGGTTGCTCACCGACGTGATGAACCGCAGCGCCGATGCCATCCAGGAGCCGCTGATCGTGCTGCGCTCCGACCGCTACTGCATTCCGGTCCGCGCCGAGCGTCGCAACGCCGTTCCCGGAATCCTTCACGAGCGCTCGGGATCGGGCGCCTCGTTCTTCATCGAGCCGATGGCGGCGGTGGAGCTGAACAACGATCTGGCCGATCTGCTCATCCAGGAGCGCGAGGAGATCGCCCGCATCACGCAATACATTTCCGGACTGCTGTTCGCCGAGGCCGGCCACATCAGCGAAGGCGTGAGCGTGGGCGGCGAATTCGATGCACTGCAGGCGTGCGCGTTGTTCGCCGCCGCCACCGAGGCCGCACGCCCTCAGTTTTCCGAGGGCACGCTGCGCATCGTCAATGGACGCCATCCCCTGCTGGACGAACGGTTGGCCGCGGCGCGTGAAGCCGCGTTCGACGAGGAGCCTTCCGACCGCAAAGTCATCCCCATCACCATCGAGCTCGATTCCGAGCGCTGCGCGCTGGTGATCAGCGGACCGAACGCGGGCGGCAAAACCGTCGCCCTCAAGACCGCAGGACTGCTCGTGGCCATGGCTATGAGCGGACTTCCTGTCCCGGCATCGGACGGCACGGTCATCCCGGTCGTCGACGCGCTGCACGTTCTCATCGGCGACGACCAGAGCGTGCTCGAGCATCTCTCGACGTTCTCCGCCTACCTGGTCCGTCTCCAGCGCATCGTCACGAAGGCCACCCGCCGGTCACTCGTGCTCGTCGACGAGCTGGGATCCGGCACCGATCCCGAGGAAGGCGCCGCCCTCGCTGCCGCCACGATCGAGCATCTCCTCGGCATCGGCGCGCTGCTCATCGTCACCACACACCTGTCAGCGCTCAAGGGATTCGCCGTGGACGACAAACACATCGTCAACGCCTCGATGGAGTTCGATTCGGCCACGCACCAGCCCACGTACCACATGATCGTGGGCGTTCCCGGCCGCAGCCGCGCCATCGACGTCGCCGAGATGATCGGCCTCCCCGCCTCCATCATCGGCGCCGCCAGGGCCCGGCTCGGCGACCGCTACGGCGAGACCGATCATCTCGTCGCCGAATTGCAGCGCAGGATGAGCGAGGTGCAAGCGGAGCGCGACAGTGTCGAACAGCTGCGCGCGCAACTCCAGGCGTCGCAGCAACGCCTCACCGAGCAGAGCGCGAAGCTCGAAGGGGAGCGGGCCCGGGCCGGAACAGCGTATCGCGAAGAACTGGAACGCCTGCGCGACGATGTGACGCGACAAGTGACCGCGGAGATCAGGAACCTGCGCGAGTCGCGGGCAAACGTGAACGCGAGAGAAGTGGTCAGCACGCTGACGAAATCGATCGACAAGGCCATCGAGTTCGCGCCCGCGGAGCGGACCGAAGTGCACGCGGGCGACCGCGCCGAACATCGCAGGTTCAAAGTGACCGGCAACGTCGTCTCTGTCGACGGAACCAAAGCGGTCTTCAACGTCAACGGCAAGCGGATGACGGTGGACGCGAAAGACCTCGTGCCCGTCCGTCCGCCGGGCAACGCGCGCCGGACGCGGGGCGTCGAAGCCGGAAAAACGGCGGCCAGCGACCTGCTTCCTCAGATCGCCGCTGAGCTCAATCTCATCGGGCAGCACGTCGAGGACGCGCTCGAGGAGTCCGACCGGTTTCTCGACCGCGCGCTGCTCGAGGGGAAGTCGGCCGTGCGCATCATCCACGGGTTCGGCACCGGCCGGCTGCGCACCGCCATCCGCGAACACCTGCGCAGACACCCGGCGGTGAAATCGTTCCGGCCGGGAGCGGAGAATGAAGGAGGAGACGGTGCTACCGTGGCGATCCTCGAATGAGCTCCGGTTAGTGGTATGGCGCTCTTAGACCTCAACGATTCGATCATCGCCCAGGTGCGGGGCGCGGCGGACCTCGTCGAGTTCGTCGGCCAGGTCACGCCGCTCAAGCTCGCCGGCAAGAGCTACAAAGGACTCTGTCCGTTTCATCGTGAGAAGACTCCGTCGTTTCACGTCGATCGCGACAAAGGTCTTTTCTACTGTTTCGGCTGCGGGACCGGCGGCGACGTCTTCAAGTTCCTGACGCTCACGGAGCGCTACACGTTTCCGGAAGCGGTGGAGCACGTGGCCGCGCGCGTGGGCATCGAGCTGCCGCGCCGCAAGGCGCGCAACTCGCGAGAGAACGACAAGGACGAGCTCCTCGAAGCCATCGACGACGCCTCCGAGGCGTTTCATCAGGCGTTGGGCTTTCCGGACAACGCCGCCGCGCGCTATCTGCAGGAACGCGCGGTCTCGAAAGAGATCATCACCAAGTACGGATTCGGATACGCGCCCGACTCCTGGGACTACATCCTGCGCAGACTCTCCGGAAAACACGGCGAACAGCGTCTCGAGAAAGCGGGGCTGATCACCCCGCGCAAGGAGAAGACAGGCTACTACGATCGCTTCCGCAACCGCCTCATCATCCCGATCCACAGCGAGACCGGCGCGCTGGTCGGATTCGGCGGGCGCTCGCTCGACGGCAGTGATCCGAAGTATCTCAACTCTCCCGAGTCGGAGATCTTCAACAAATCGCGTCTGCTCTACAACCTTCACCGGTCGAAGGACGCCATGCGCAAGATCGACCGCGCCATTCTCGTCGAGGGTTACTTCGATGCCATCGCCATCGATCACGCCGGCGTGCCCGGCGTGGTGGCATCGATGGGTACGTCGCTGACGTCGGGTCAGGCGTCGCTGCTGCGGCGGTTCACGCGCCGCGTGGTCATCTGCTACGACGGCGACGATGCCGGGCGGCACGCCACGCTGCGCGCCGCGCCGGTGCTCCTGTCGGCCGGCCTGTACGTCGAGGTGCTCGACCTCATGGGCGAGAAGGATCCGGACACGCTCGTCGAGAAGCATGGTGTCGACCGCTTCCTGGAGCTCCTCGGCAACGCCAGCGACATCTTCACGTTCGGCCTCAAGGAGTGGGCGGGAAACACCACCCAGCTCAGCGGGCGCGAGAAATCCGAGCGCGTCGAGCAGTTCGTCCCGCTCCTCGGCGCGGTCACGGATCCGGTCGTGCGCAACGACGCCGCCCAGAGAATCGCCGATGCGTTCCAACTGGAGTTCGAGGTGGTCTGGTCGCGCGTGCGGGGGAAGGCGCAGTCCCCGCCGGCCGAGCGTCAGTTCTCGGCGCCGACGGCCTCGGCGGAGAAAGTGATCCTCGCGGCGGCGTTGCAGGGGAAGCTCCGGGAGGGTATCGCGGAACGTGTGCACGAGGACTTATTCGAGGACGCGGCGTGCAAAGCCCTGTTCACTATCATAAAAAGTGAGGTCCTGGCGTCGCAACCTATTGATTTTGGGCTGGTGGCGACCCATCTTAAGGGCGAGGCCGAGCTGACCCTGCTCTCCGAGTTGACTCTCCGGGACGATGTCGACGACCAGACCCTCCAGCGTATCGACGAAAATCTGCGGCCCCTGGAGAAAAATTATCTTGAGCGTCGGAAACTACAGATTCAGCGGGAGATTGCCGAAGCCGCGGCGGCCGGGGACGACGTCCGCGTTGCTGAGCTGGATGAAGAGAAGATGCGTATCCTACGGACACTGAAATAATTATCGTCCTCGAAAGATTACGCGAGTGTCCTCGTTCGCGTACTTTGGCCCGCCGGTCGGGAGCCAAAATGCGAGCCAGGGGTCTCGAGGGACCGCGTCGCGAATGCGTTACGAGCGCTGTCTGAGGGAGGAGCCAAACGACGATGACGACACGCTTAAGGACTGCGAATCTCGAACAGGAGTCTACTTTTGAAGAGGGGGTCGGCGAGTTGAGTGTCGAAGAAAAGTATGTCGAGGTCAAGCAGCTCATCGTGCTGGGAAAAGAGAAGGGCTTTCTTCTCTACGACGAGATCTATGAGGTGCTGCCCGAAGAAGTCACCAGTCTCCCTGAAGAGCTCGACGAGATTTACATCCGCTTCAACGACCTCGGAATCGACGTTATCGAGGACGCGGACAAGCAGCCCGTAACGGCTTCGCCCAAGGCCATCGTCACCATCGATGGAGCCATCGAAGAGAAGGAAGTCGACCAGCGTGAGGAAGTGCAGGCCGACATCGTCGCTGCCGCCAGCGGCATCGTCGACAAGACCAACGACCCCGTGCGCATGTACCTGCGCGAGATGGGCACGGTCAAACTGCTCGACCGCCAGGGCGAAGTAGAGATCGCCAAGCGCATCGAGAAGGGCGAGCGCCGCGTCTACAAGGCTCTCTCCCAGAACCGGATCATCCTCGAAGAGATCATCAAGATCTACGACGCCGCCAAGAAGGACAGCCGCGTCATCAAAGAGATGATCGATCTGGCCGTCAACGACGACACCATCAGCGAGCCCGTGGCGCCGGGCGAGGACAACGGCGAGCCGCAGCTGGCCAAGGCCACCATCAACAAGATCAACGAGATCATGGCCATCTTCGAAGTCATCGGCAAGCTCGACAAGAAGATCAAGGACCTGCGCGTGAAGCTGGCCGAGCCGAAGAAGCTCACGCAGCGCACCCTGGCCATGAACACCCGCAGCCTCATCAAGCTCGGAGAGCAGCTCGAAGAGTGCATGCGTCAGATCGATTTCACGCCCCAGACGCGCAATCGCATGATCAACAAGCTCAAGGACATCGACGGCGAGCTGTCGCAGTCCGCGGCCATGATCCGCAAGGACGATCAGGCCCTCAAGCGCGAGAAGGACAAGACGCGCCGCGATTTCTATCGCCGCCGTCTGGCGAAGTACCACGACAAGCTGGACGAGCTCGAGGTCTTCTACGGGACCACGCACGAGGATCTCAAGAAGACCATCCGCGAGATCCGCTCCGGCGAGGAGGAAGCCGATCAGGCCAAGCAGGAGCTGATCGTGGCCAACCTCCGCCTGGTGGTCTCCATCGCCAAGAAGTACACGAACCGCGGCCTGCAGTTCCTCGACCTCATCCAGGAAGGCAACATCGGTCTCATGAAGGCCGTGGAGAAGTTCGAGTACCGCCGCGGCTACAAGTTCTCCACGTACGCGACGTGGTGGATCCGCCAGGCCATCACCCGCGCCATCGCCGACCAGGCCCGCACCATCCGCATCCCCGTGCACATGATCGAGACGATCAACAAGCTCACCCGCACCTCCCGTGCCCTGGTCCAGGAGCTGGGACGCGAGCCCCAGGCCGAGGAGATCGCCAAGCGGATGGACATGCCCGTCTCGAAGGTCCGCAAGATCATGAAGATCGCGCAGGAGCCGATCTCGCTGGAGACTCCCATCGGAGAAGAGGAAGACTCGCATCTCGGGGATTTCATCGAGGATCGCGGCGTGATCTCGCCGATCGACCACGTCATCGTGGCCAACCTCAAGGAGCAGACCTCCAAGGTGCTGCGCACGCTCACACCCCGCGAGGAGCAGGTGCTGAAGATGCGCTTCGGTGTCGGCGACGGCGCCGAGCACACCCTCGAGGAAGTGGGACGCTCGTTCAACGTGACGCGCGAGCGTATCCGCCAGATCGAGTCGAAGGCGCTGCGCAAGCTGCGCCATCCGTCCCGGTCCAAGAAGCTGCGACCCTTCCTCGATGCAACGTTCTGATACGAACAACAGAAAAGGGCGGCCCGTCGCGGCCGCCCTTTTCATTTGCGCGCTGGCGCTGCCGCTTGCAGCGGCGCCGCGACCCTACCACCTGGAGCTGGAGGCATACCCCGCCGCTCCCTTCCCCTGGTTCGCAAAATTCGGAACGATCGACGTCCACGTCTACAACGCCGGCGTCGAGGCCGAGAGTCTCTGGCTGAAGGGATTCAGCCGGAATGGAGACAAAGACATCACGCTCATGAATCCGGTGGCGCGCTTCTACACCAGCATGGCGCTCTCCGACATGACCGCGATGATCCGCCGGCTCTCCTCGACTGAGGAGAACGATCTCGCCTCCGCCACCACGCGGGTGCAGGGTCCACTGGCTGGGAGAGTCGGCTCGGTGAGGGCCTCTCGCTACCGCCTCGTCTACGGACCGGCGGCGTGGATCGACATCTGGACCAGCCGCGACATTCCTGAGAGCGCGCAGCTCCGCGTGGTCGTCGACAGCATGATTCGGGGCGTGTCGCCGCAGACCGCAAACGCGGCCCGGACCATCCCCGGCACGCCGGTCTACATCGAGCTGAACTTCCGCCGCTTCCAGAAAGTGCCCTTCCTCAAGCTCAAACGCCTGACCTGGAGTAACGAGGGCCAGGCTGACGCGCTGAAGGTCGGCTCGTACTACTTCAGGGCCCCGGTCGTCGACGCCATCTGGAAGTGAATCAGGCCTCGGGCCCCAGGCCTCGGACATGCGAGGCTCGACGCAAGAGTCTCTTGACCCGCCTGTTACGGTTCGCACACAATTCCAGCTCATCCATCACTGATCGGTCGAATGAAGCCGGAGGGTGCAACATGAGGAACCTCGCGACCCGAACTCTCGTATGCGTCGTCGCATTGACGATCGCCAGCCCCGTACTACCGCTGTTTGCGCAGCAAACTACCGCGGATCAATCCAAAGAAAAGAAGAAGACCGCGGAAGAAGAGAAGAAGGCCAAGGTGACCGAGGAAATGGTGGTCACGGCTCGAAAGCGCGAGGAGACGGTGCAGGACGTGCCGATCTCGGTCGCGGCTCCGACGGAGTCAGAGCTTCGCGACCGCGGGGCCGAGAACCTCGAGGACGTCGCGGCGAACGTGGCCGGCTTCACGGTCCAGAATCTCGGACCGGGCCAGAGTCAGATCGCGATGCGCGGCGTGTCCGCCGGCCAGATCGTACGCGACCAGCCCGGAGTCAAGGAGCAGGTTGGCGTCTACCTGGATGAGTCCGTGATCTCACTGTCGCTCTTCACGCCCGACATCGATCTGTTCGACTTGTCGCGCGTGGAAGTGCTGCGCGGTCCGCAGGGGACGCTGTTCGGCTCGGGATCCGAATCGGGGACGGTGCGATACATCACCAATCAACCCCTGCTCAATACCTCCGAGTCGGTCGGCGAGGTCTCGCTCGACGACACCAGCGGCGGCGGGATCGGCGGAAGCGCGAAGGCCGCGGTCAACGTGCCGTATGGAAGCACCGCGGCGATGCGCGTGGCGGGCTATTACACGCGCTACGGCGGTTTCATCAAAGCGGTGCAGCCCGACCTGAGCATCGATAAGAGCGCAAACGACGGATATCGTGCCGGCGCGCGCATCGCCTTCCTGTTCAAACCGACGGCGGCACTCAGCATCACCCCGCGCATCCTCTACCAGCGCGTCGACGTGAACGGCTGGAACCGCATCGACGTGTACAACATCCTCGGCAATCCGTACACGACGACGCGACCGGCCGTGCAGCTCGGCGATCACCGCCAGTTCACACAGATCGGCGAGCCCTTCACCGATAAGTTCCTGCTCGGCGACGTCAACCTCTCGTACGACCTCGGCAGCGGCAGAACGCTCTCCTCCGTCACCTCCTACACCGACCGCGACGTCCTGGTCGTTCGCGACGCCGGCGCGCTGACCTCGAGCATCACCGGTGGCTCGATCGGCCTGCCCGCGAATGTCTACACGCTCGACTCGCCTCTGAATGACGCCACCAAGGCGAAGGTGTTCACGCAGGAAGTGCGGCTCGCCGGCAGCGTGCCGAAGTTCCAATGGCTCGCTGGCGCGTTCTACGACCACACCGATCGCCATTACGCGCAGAATCTGCTCGTCACCGGCTTCTCGGCGCTCTCGGGCATCCCCACCAAAGGCCTCGATGCCCCGACGGACTCGCTTTTCTGGTCCGACCTCAAATACAACTTCAAGCAATTCGCGCTCTTCGGGGAAGGGACTTACTCGGTGAACGACCGGCTCGACCTGACAGGCGGTCTCCGGTTCTACGACTTCAAGGAAGACCGCAAGCAGGTCTTCGACGGCATCTTCGGCAACGACAACAACGGCACCTCGCTCGTGCAGCAGCCCGGTTCGACGAAGGCCAACGGAATCGCGCCGCGGATCATGCTCAATTACAAACTCACCGACAACACCCGCCTCAACGCCCAGATCTCCAAGGGCTTCCGTCTCGGCGGTATCAACGATCCGCTGAACGTTCCGCTGTGCACCGCTCAGGATCTGATCACCTTCGGCGGTCACGACAACTGGAAAGACGAAACGCTCTGGAATTACGAAGTGGGGTCGAAGTCGCGGATCATGGCCGGCCGAGGATCGTTCAACGTGGCCGCGTTCTACGCCGACATCAAGAACCTCCAGGCTACGGTGACTGCCGGCTCGTGCTCCTCACGCGTCATCTTCAACGTGCCGAAGGCGCGAAGCGCCGGAGCGGAGGTCGAGTTCGAGCTGGCGCCGAGCGATATGTTCGACTTCGCAGTTTCGGCCAGCCATACCGACTCCAAGCTCCGCTCCACGGTCACATCCACCGATCCGAATGGCAATGTCAGCGTGATCTCGGGCATCAAGTCCGGCAATCGTCTCCCCACGGTTCCGGAGGACCAGGCCGCAGCGGCGGCGACGCTCCACTGGACGATGGTGCAGAGCATGGCCGGCTACATGACCGCCGCCTACCAGCATATCGGCGACCGTTACACGCAGATCGGCGATCAGGCGGCAGGCTTCGGCACGGTGAACCTGCTGTCGTTCGCACCGAACAACATCGGCGGCCCGTACTCGCAGAATACGTTTACATTCAACCCGAAACTTCCGGCCTACGACATCCTCAACCTGCGCGTGGGCGTGTTGAAGAACCGCTGGGATACGGCCTTCTTCATCAACAATGTCACTGATGAACGAGCCTACCTCGCGCTCGACCAGGAGCGCGGCACACGCGCGCGAGTCAGCTTCCTCACGAATCAGCCGCGCACGTTCGGTGTCAGCACGCGAGTGAACTTCTGAGCCGGTGACTCTTTCCCGGCGCAAATTTCTCGGTCAGGCCGCGGCGATTCCCGTCGCCGCGGCCCTGCTCGACGGGAGGGAGCTGCTGGCACGGTCGAAGCCACATATCGCCGTCGTCGGCGCCGGCGCATTCGGCGGCTGGACCGCACTGCAACTCCTCAACCGTGGTGCGAACGTCACGCTCGTCGATGCCTGGGGGCCCGGAAACTCGCTCTCCAGCTCCGGCGGCAAGACGCGCGTCATCCGCGCGATCTACGGGCCCGACCGTGTGTATGTCCAGATGGTCAAACGCGCCTTCGAGCTCTGGGAGAAACTCTCCGCCACCACGACCGATCCTCTTTACGTCGAAACGGGCGCGTTATGGATGCATCGCGGAGACGACTCCTACGTCCGCTCGGCGCTGCCGATCCTGCACGACCTCGGATTCGTCGTCGACCAGTTCACGGTCCCCGAGGCCGCGCGCAAATATCCGCAAATCGATTTCAAAGGTGTGAAGTCCGTCTACTTCGAGCGAAAGGCAGGCGCCTTGGAAGCGCGTCGCGCCTGCCGCGTCGTTCGCGACGCCTTCGAAAAAGCCGGCGGCACCTACAAGACCGAGAGCGTCAAACCCGGGCCCATCGTCAACGGCGTGATGAAGGACCTGCGCGTCGAGGGCGGCTCGCACATCGAAGCGGATACCTACGTCTTCGCCTGCGGTCCGTGGCTCGGAAAGCTCTTTCCCGACGTGATCGGCGAGCGCGTCCGCCCCACGCGCCAGGAAGTCTTCTACTTCGCCACGCCGAAGGGATCCGACCGGTACATGGCCGGCCACCTTCCCATCTGGATCGACTTCGGCGAGCGCATCGTCTATGGCATCCCCGGTATCGACGGCCACTATTTCAAGGTCGCCGACGATACGCGCGGCGCCGAGATCGATCCCACGACGCAGAACCGCAACGCCAGCAAAGAAGGACTGGCCCGCGCTCGTGCGTTTCTGGCGGAGAGATTTCCGGAGCTGGCGAAGGCGGACGTGCTCTCCGCCGAGGTCTGCCAGTACGAGAACAGTCCAGACGGCAACCTGATCATCGACCGTCATCCCGGCGCGAAGAACGTGTGGATCGCCGGCGGCGGCTCCGGACATGGGTTCAAGCTCTCGCCGGCGGTCGGCGAGATGACGGCGGAGGCGATCCTCTCCGGCAAGGACGTCCCGGCGATGTTTCACCTCGATCGCCTGCGCGAGGCAACGCACAAGACCCAGTTCGACACGAAGAGCTAGGACGTATTTTTCATCGTTCCGCTCTCTCCAGATCCATGGCCATCAGCCGGTCCGTCTGCAGATCGCTTCCCAGAAGAAACGGGTGGCTGCCGACGTCGCGAAAGCCGCACTTCGCATAGAACGCGATGGCCCGGTCGTTGCGCTCCCACACGCCGAGCCAGAGTTGCTTCACGCCCAGCCGCGCTGCTTCGGCGATCGCCGCCTGCATCAGCGTCTGCGCCACTCCCCTGCCGTGAAACTGACGATGGACATAGAAGCGCGCGATCTCGATCCGGCTGTCCTCTTCGATCTTCATCTGGGCGAAGCCTGCCAGCTCTGATCCTTGCTCGGCCAGCAGGGTGATGACGCGCGCATCGCCGATCTCACGCCCCTGCTGCTCCTCGCCGTATGTCTTCGCCAGATAGTCCGCAAGGTCCTCGGGGCGGTTCGCGGCAGCGAACGTGTCGTGGAATGTACGGGCCGCGAACGCGGCCAGCCTGCCGGCGTCACCGGAAGTGGCTCGGCGGATCACCGCGACTTCCGCGCGAAATCGCGCAGGGACGTCAACTGGACCCCAAAGCGCGCCAGGGTGTCGTCCATCTCGATGGAATCGCCGTCGCAGTAATCGAGGGCCAGCGCGGCCATGGCCTTCTCCACCTCGCCCGCGGCCGCGGCGTGCTGCTCCCTCAGAGTCTCCACGGGAACGTGCCTGACATCGAACTTCGATCCCCTCTCGCTTTCGAAGATGGCGATCACCTCGTTCGGCGTCAGGGCTTCGGGGCCGCCGAGCTCGATCGTGTGATTGGCGGCTTTATCGCTGCCGGCAACGCGCACCGCGAACTCCGCGACATCGAACAGCGAGATGAAGCTGATGGCCTTCTCGCCGCCGCCATAGATCGACGCCTTGCGGCTTTTCGCATCGAATCCGAGCGCGGGCGAAAGCCAGACCTCCATGAAGCAGCTGGGACGGAGAATCGTGTAGGAGATTCCGCTCTCCCGCAGTTTGTCTTCGACGGCGCGTTTGGCGTGATGCAGCTTCGAGTCGCGCTCCAGGTTCCCGGACATCGACACGAGCACGAATCGCTTGACGTCGTTGCGCTCCGCGGCATCGATCAGGTTGATCTGGCCCAGGAGGTCGGTTTTCTCGAACGAGTCGTGCGGCTGCCGCGTGACCATGCTGGCGGCCGTGCTGATCACGGTATCCGCGCCGTGGCAGGCCTGATCGAGCGACGCGGGTTGCTCCGGACGAGCGCGCGCACGTCCTGGCCGTCGTCGCACAACCGGGAGCAGATCTCCGTGCCGGGGAGTGCTGTCGCGCCGACCACGAGATTCATGGCCAGGTCCTACGCGGCGGCGGCCGTGGGAATCTGCACGGCGTCGAGATCGGCCAGGAGCGCGCCGGCATCGCCGTAGCGCGCCTTGGGATCTTTGGCCAGGCAGCGCATCACGATGGCATTCACTCTCTCGCCGATCTCCGGCTTGAGATCGATGAGCGGCCTGGGCGTCTCGGTAATATGCGCGGTGAGCACACCCGTCAACGACGACGAATCGAACGGCCGCCGGCCCGCCAGCATCTCGTAGATGAGCACCCCCAGCGCGTAGACGTCGCTGCGCGGATCGAGTTGCTTTCCCTGCACCTGCTCCGGACTCATGTAATGCGGCGTCCCCACGATCAACCCCGCCTGCGTCATGGCCTCGGACGTTTCGGTCATGCGGGCGATGCCGAAGTCCATGAGCTTCACTTCGCCTTTGGCGTCGATCAGCACGTTCTGCGGCTTGATGTCGCGGTGGATGATGCCCTGCTCGTGCGCGGCCTGCAGTCCACGGCAGATCTGACGCGAGATGCCCATGGCCGCGCGGGGTGCCATCTGCCGCCCCGCCGCCTCCCCCAGCAACTCTGAAAGCGTATAACCGCGCACGAACTCCATGCTGATGAAGTAGACGCCCTCGGCTTCGCCGTAGTCGTACGTACGCAGAACGTTGCGATGGGTGATCTTGCGAGCCAGACGGATCTCGCGCTTGAACCGCTCCAGATCTTCTGGCGAGCGCTGCATGACGTCGCCGGGCAGAGTCTTGATGGCTACGGTCTCGTCGAGCTGCGTGTCGGAGGCCTTGTAGACGACGCCCATCCCGCCGCGCCCGAGCACCTGCTCGATGCGATAGCGGTTCGCAAACATCTGGCCGGGATTGAGGTCGGCCACGGCATGGCCGGGTGCGGTCATGCCGGCCTGCGTACCGCCTAGTCTGACGGTCGGCACCGTGGAGGTCATCCCGCCGATGGAGCGGATCATTCCCGTGGTCACGCTGACGAGTGGAAGCGACGCCACGGGCAGCGCGTTGGCCAGCCACTTCAGCCGCACTTCCTCGCGCGTCGATGAGTTGAGCACATCCGCTCCGGCCGCCTGGGCGGTCTCGTACGAGATGAATGCATGACCGCCCGGCGCATGCCAGGCGAAGAGCGACGCCAGCAGCGGGGCGTTGCCCACCACGGCGATGCCGCTTTCCCGGGTCAGGTCCACCGAGCCGGTTACGAACTCACCGGTGGCCACACCGACACCGATGGTCATGCCCAGCGTGGAGTGCGTGGCCAGTTCCTCGTTGATGGCCCGCGAGGCCCGGATGGCGTGAATGATCCCGCGCTCGCCACGGAAGATGCTCATGAGCCGGTGCCCGACGATCTCCCTGACCTCGCCCTCCTGGCGGATGACTTCGGACTCCTGCAGCCGCATCACGCGCGCCACCGAGTCGATGACCTGAGCGGCATCGCCCTCCCCAACCGTGGCAGGAAGCCCGCGCAGGTCGGTGACCATCACGGTTCCCTCATCGAGCCTGGGCGCTTCGGATGCGTGCGGATGGGCCTCGCGCTCGGCCGATTTCGCAGCCATCTGCTGATACAGATCCTCGAGCTCGGCCTTGTCGCGCAGCGACGTGATCATCTTGGCGAAGGCCCGGCCGAGAATGCCGATCTCGTCGCGCCGTCCAACCGGCGGCTGAACGTCGTAATCGCCCGCGGTCACCGCCTGGGCCATCCGTGCCAGCTGCTCGATCGGGCTGGTCATCCGCTTCGTAATCAGCCATGAAGCGATGAACGCCACGAGCAGAGCGATGACTCCGCCGAGCAGCAGCGCGTTCTGAATTTGCCGGAAGGGTGCGAGCTCGCTGTCGAGCGAGCGCAGAAAGACCGCCGCACCCACCGTCCTGCTTCCGGCCAGCAGCGGCTCACCGGTGAGCACATACGACACTCCGTTGATCCGCTGGGTGACCGGAGGCATGCGTTTGCCCGTGCGCAGAATGCCGCTCACGCCGCTCATCTGCTGCATCCCGAATGGAGGCGCCCCCGGCGATCGCGTGACCAGGTCGCTGCCCGCCGCCATGAACAGCACATCCGCTTTCGTCGATTCGGCGATCCGGTCGGCGAAGCCCTCATCGATGGCTGACGCGTTCACGAGGTAGGCGATGCGCACGGGCGGCGTACCCACGACTACAGGCGCCACCGCCGCATGAAACAGCCGCTTGCCGAGCACGATGACTCCGGCCGCTTCGGGGACCTGAGGATCGTCGATGATCCTCCGGACCATCGGTGATTGTTCGTAGAGGTCCTCACCGGATGGGGCGGTCACACTGGGCTGGTCGGTGCGGGTGATGACCCGCCCCTGGTCATCGAGGAGGATGAGCAGGTCGCTGCCAAAGGACTGGCGGCGCTGGGCGAGCTGGTCGTTGATGCTGACGAGATCAGGCGGCTTCCCATCCCGGACCGGAATGACGAAGTTCTCGTTCAAGTAAGCGTAGAAAGTGGACTCGTTGCCGAGGAGTTGTGCGGGCGCGGCGAGCTGGATCAGGCGCTGCTTCTCGAGATCGTCGAAGAGCCTGGTGGCGCCGGCGATGGAGCGGTCGACCGTGGCGCTGGCAACGATGCGGGCCCGCGAGATCGTGATGGCGACGGCGATGCCGACGACGGCCACAATGAGCAGTGCGGTGACGCCGAAGAGCTTGAAGACGAGCGGAACGCGCGCGCGCTCTACCGCGTAGACCGGCACGGCCGGCACCTCCTGGCTGGTCGTGCCTTCCGCCCCGGGATCGCTCACTTAATATTCCCTGATACCGGCCTGATACGGCTTGCCCAGTTTGTTCGTGTGCGCGCTGCCGCGGAAATTGCGGCTGTCGATCGTCAGCGCCGCTACGGCCACGCCCGCGGCACCGACGTCGATCGTGGTCTCGCTCGTGCCGCCCTGTTCATTCCAGGCCACGAGACGATAACGTCCCCGGGGGACGTCCAGCACGTAGCGGCCGTTCCCATCGGCCAGCCCGTAGTACGGGGTCGACATCACATGGATGACCGCCGACATGTTCGGATGCACGTTGCAATAGACGTTGATGATCCCGGGCGTGTCGAATTTCTCTCTCTTGCCAGGACCACGGCGATAAAGGCCGAGATCGAACGAGTTCCCGCCCGACAGCGAGAAGAGGTTGTGCGAGATCGGGTCTTCGTTCGGGAATGCCACCGTGGAGCCCACGGGGATGGCCAGGATGTGGGGAATCAGCGTCTTGTTGCTCGTCTTCATCTGCACGAACTCGGGTTCCCGGCGCACCGGCCTGACTCCCGAGACCGGCTCCAGCCAGACCAGCGTCTCGTCGACGACGGGCCGCTGGCCCCGTTTCGTCACAAAACCAACCGTTCCGGTCACCGTGGCCGCGTCCAACCTGACCGAAAACAGAGCAACTGCAAGGGCCATCAGGGGCAGAAGTCGTTTCATGTCAGTCAGCTTCGCGGAGTGCGAAGTGTAGCATAGCGTTTTCGGGCCCAGGCACGGCGGTGGCAGGAGAGAAAGCTCGAGATTTTGTATTGAAATCTCAAACGGAAAACGTATCATGCTATCCATGCATGGAATTGAGAGGGAGTGCGACGGGTGCAATAACCGCCCGCGGTAGCTGTTTCCTTCTCCAGACGTTTCTTTGACAGATCACAAGTTCCCGCTCCTCCCTTCCACCACGGGGCGAGATGGAGCGGTCGATCCGGTCCGCGACGCCGGCGAGGTGGGTGATGACCATGGACGTCACGCTAGTTGCGGGTCCGCCGGAAATTCTTGGGGGAGGAGGTACAAATTTCAAATGGATTCCAGTAAACCTGAGGGGGCTAGTTCGTAGCATCCCCACCCCGAAAGGGCGCCGTAAACCGGCGCCCTTTTTCATTTCCTCTTTCCTCAATCCATCCGCGGAATGAGTACGCGGTTCCCGTCGAGCGGAATCGGCGGCATCTGCGGCGCCAGAATGGCGCGCAACCTCTCCTTCAACTCTTCCGCACAATCGAATTCGGATCCGAGCAGCTCGTAGATCGCCTGCACGTCCGCGGCGCGCAGCCGCGTGGGCTTACGGTCCAGACATGCGTTCGTCTTGCAGCGCGGCGTGCAGTACTTTCTCGTCGCGCGCGTCTTGGGGAACCTCGTACCGCAGTAGTCGCAAGTACCCATCACACCCTCCCGTCCATGTGCAACCTTGCAGACATTGTAAAGGGAGATCGGAAATTGCGATCGGCAACCGCCATCTCTAGTCTCTGATCTCCACTCTCTCGAATCCCGTCTGCTGCGAGCGCTCGTCCATCACCCCGACAGAAATCTGGTTGAGCCCGGAGGGCATGACCACGTCGACGGCGAACGTGATGGTGCATGGAAGGATTCTAGGCTCCTGGCCGAGAGTCAGGCGTGCCGTGTGCCCCATGGTGCCCCGGGCCGGACTCGAACCGGCACGCCGCTCGCGCGGCTCGGGATTTTAAGTCCCGTGCGTCTACCCATTCCGCCACCAGGGCCGTACGCCTCAGCATACGACAACATCACAGATTCAAACGCTTGCAGCGACTCCGCCGTTTTTCAAAGTTCGCCTATTCGCGTCCTTTCGTGTTCACGACACGGACAAGAACACGGACATCAACATGTTGACTATCTTCGGACGACGCTAGGACGAATGCCCGGACGTTCGGACAGGTGGTCAGCATGAAACGCGGCTCCTGCTCTGTATGCGAGCATCCGAATCGCGGCGAAATCGATCGCGCTCATGTCGCCGGGGAATCTCTGCGCGACCTGGCTGAGCGATTCGGCCGAAACAAAGACACGATCGCGAAGCACGTGAAGGAACACATCCCTTCCGCGGTGCGGGCGGCTGCCGCGGCCGACGCCGGCGACACGATCCTGAACGAGCTGCAGACGCTCTGTGGCGAAGCCATACGGCTCCAGGCGCTCGCGGAGAAGAAGAAGGACTTCCGCACCGCCATGGCTGGAATTCGCGAACTGCGTGGCTTGATCGAGCTCAAGGCGCGGCTCCTGGGCGACCTCCGCGATCGGGAGATCAACATCACAAACGTTCAGATCGACGCCGAGACGGCCGAGCGCATGGCTCAGATGTACCTGGCGCGCCGTGCGCGGCCGCTGCTGGGGATTCCGAATCCCGTGCCGGTGGAATCCCCGAGGGAAGAATGAGCACTGTCCGTGAAATGTCCGTGTCGCCGGAAGAAATGTTGGGGCTCGCGCGCACCGATCTCGCGGTCTACGCCCTGGCGAACTATCCGGCTTTCGAGCTGCCGCCATTCCTCGAACTGGTAGTGAACAAGCTCGAAGCGGTCGAGCGCGGCGATGTGAAGCGCCTAATCCTCTCGCTGCCGCCTCGTCAT
>JBBRTB010000008.1:0-163847 GCA_038244815.1 Thermoanaerobaculia bacterium | reverse complement strand
CTATGGAAACGTGGAAAACGCGGATGAACCTCGCGTTTCCCACCTTCCCACAGGGCCCCCCTACCGGAGAGAAGAAAGGAGACCGAGAGTCAAAACCCAAACCGAAAAGGAAGGCGGTCTGTCGACCGAAATCGATGACCGCAACCGAGACCTTCACCCCACAGTTTCTTGTTGGCGCCACCCCACAGTTCTAGTTGACGCCGGACAATCTTGTTCCATTTGCTGGTACCTGGCGGAAAGTGACAGACGTGGATGGCCAGGCCAAGCTGGGCCGCCAAGTCCTGCAGGGCGACTTTCCAGAGCCGGCAACGGCTGCCGTTGCTACCGCCTCCATCAGCCGTGATCAGCAAACGGCGGGCGTTGCGATAGCGTTTCGAGCCCATCTTGTGCCACCAACGCCGAATGGCCTCGACGGCGAAGCGGGCCGTGTCGTGATCGATGCCCACGCTCACCCAGCCTTGATTGGAGGTTAGGTCGTAGACCCTTTGAGTTCAAGGGTGAACTGCAACGCTGACTGCGCCATTGTATCGATCGACGGCTTGTAGTGGTGTTTCCTAGTGTGCATCGCGGCGCACTAGCGACCAGTGAGAGCGCATGACGGTCAGACGATCAGCGTGATGGAACGCGGTAGCGTCAGCCGTGAGAGGCCGTTGGCGTGATTGAGACGATGAGGATGAACCTGGCGGGTGAGTTGTGTGTGTCAGCGCGGCCGTCGCGAAACACCCGTCATGATCTCTGCCGGGGTTGCGTATCCGAGTCGCTTCCGAGGGCGGTGGTTGAGTCGTTGCGCGATCTCATTGCAGTCGGTCTGCGTGAGTGAGGCCATCGAGGTGCGCTTCGGCAGGTACTGGCGGATCAAGCCGTTGGTGTTCTCGTTCGTTCCGCGCTCCCACGAATGATACGGAGTTGCGAAGTAGAACCGGACACCCGTCTTGCGCTCGATCTCGAGGTGGCTGTGGAACTCGGTTCCATTGTCGGCTGTGAACGTCTTGAAGATGAGCCGCAGGTTGCGCGCGGGTCGGCGAAGCAATCTGAGCACACGATCGTTGAGAGCGCCGGCGGTTACGTTGGGCAGTTTGCCGATCAACGTGTATCCACTCACGCGTTCGACGATGGTGGATCCTCTCCGCGGGCTCGGTGTTCGACGAGCGGAATTTCGCCGTAGAGGGGATGGTGCCGGGTTGGCTTATTCATGGAACGACCTGTGAGGCCCAACTCCTTATCATGCTGCAGGACTTCGATCCAGCTTTGGATCTTGCGTGGCGCTCGTGGTGCAAGGGATCCAGCGGTAGATCTGTCATTTGCGATCGACCGGTGATCATGGTGAAGGCCTCTTCCGGCACCGTGGCAGGCGTGGTGCCGGCCAAGCGACACGGCGAGGGTGCGCTGGAGCGATCAGGCGTCTGTCTTCTCGTCCCACTTGCCGCCCCCGAAGTGGGCGGCGCGGCGCAGCAGATCTTCAACGTCCCGATCCGGAGCCGCACCAGGTCGGCCGTCCGCAAGGCTGACCCCGATCTCGACCGTCTTGATCTCGCGTGCGTGACCATCACCTCGGCAATCAGCTCCGACCTACCTCAGGCTCTTGCCCAGTGCTTCCGGCGCGCGCACGCGGCCCGTCACGCCGCAGAGGATCAGCAGCGTCACGACGTACGGCGTCGCCAGCAGCAGATGAAACGCGATGCCCTGATTCGCGGCCTGCAGCGCGTACTGCAGGGCTGCGGCGATGCCGAAGAGCGCTGTTCCGGCGATGCTGCCGCGCACCGACCACCGCCCGAAGATCACCACGGACAAGGCGATGAATCCGCGGCCCGCGCTCATGTTCTCGGCGAATCCGTTCGACTGCGCCAGAGCCAGATGCGTTCCGGCCAGTCCGACCAGCACGGCCTCGATGGCCAGGGCCATCCATCGGTAGCGCGCCGGCGACCATCGCGCCGCCCGCATCGCATTCGGATCCTCTCCCGCTGCGCGCAGGCGCAGTCCGGTCGTGGTCGACCAGAGAAGGACCGCCAGAACGATCGGAGCGACGATCCACGCCACCGGCGTGATCAGGTCGAGCCTGATCGGCTGCGCGGTCCGCGACTGCATCTCCCGATACGCGAGGCTCGTCCCGCCGAGGACCAGGAGGTTGAGGGCGGTGCCGGTGACGATCTGGTCGGCATCGAGCACGATCGTGAACAGTCCGAAGAGAAACGCTACGAACACTGCCGCCGCAACGGCGCCGGAAACCCCGCCGATGCTCGCGCCGAACGCCGCCGCCAGCAGCATCCCCTCGACGCCGAGGTTGATCATCCCGCTGCGCTGGACGACCAGCTCCCCTTCGACGCAGAGCAGAAGCGGGGTGGAGGCGACGACGGCCAGCGCGATGACGCTAAGCATTTCGTCTCCTCCACGAAACGGCGATCACCACGAGGATGGCCATGGCCTGGCCGAGCGTGGCGATGGCCGAGGAGATTCCGGCGGAGCGCTGCAGCTCGCCGGCTCCGGTCGTGAGCGCGGCAAAAAAAAGCGCCGAGGCGATGTTGGCCAGTGGATGCAGTTGCCCGAGAAGCGCGACGGCGATGCCGGAGTAGCCGTAGCCGGCGGCGAAGCGCTCGAACAACCGGTGCGTGACCCCGAGAAGCTCGAAGGCGCCGCCGATGCCGGCGACGGCGCCGGAGATGGCCATGGCCCGGAACAGTTGCCAGCCGGTGTTGATCCCGGCGTATCGCGCCGCCCCGGCGTTGAACCCCGTGGCGCGAAGACGTAACCCTTCGGTCGTCCTGTACAGCAGCCACCACATGGCGACGGCGATGACGATCGACAGGGGGACGCCCACGTACACGCTGCCGATGGCCGGCAACGACGACGAGGCGGGATCGCTTTGCGGATACTGTCCGCTCGCTTCGCGCAACGGACCGTTCACGCACCAGCCCAGCAGGTGGATGGCGATGAAGTTGAGCAGGATGGTCGTCAGCACTTCGGGCGCGTTTCTCCACAGCCGCATGAGCGAAGCGATCGAGGCCCAGGCCGCGCCGGCGATGGCCGCGGCCAGGATGGCCGCGACATTTCCGAAGCGTGAGGCCAGCAGTGCGGCGATGGCGCCGGCAATGAACTGGCCTTCCGCACCGATGTTCCACGCGCCGGCGCGAAAGGCGATGACGACCGAGAGGCCCGTCAGGAGCAGCGGCACCGATTTCGTCAGCGTTCCTTCGATCGCGAATGATGAGCCGATGGAGCCTTCGAACAGCGTGCGCAGCACGAGCAGGGGAGAGTGACCGAACGTGGCGGCAACGAATGCCAGCAACGCCAGCGAGGCCGCGCTTGCGGCTGCGGCGACGAGTGCCCGCTTCATGCGATGCCCGCCATCAGCTTCGCCACGCGTGTTGCCGCTTCCTCCCGGCTCATGCGCGGCGAGAGCTTGCCGCGATAGATGACTTGGATGGCATCGGCGAGCTTGAACGCCTCGCCGAGGTCGGACGTGATCAGGAGAACTTCCGCTCCGTCATCGGCCGCCCTGCGCAACTGCTCGTGCACGAATCGTGTGGCTTCGATGTCCAGACCGCGCGTCGGTTCGGACGCGATCAGCAGCTTCGGCCGGCGATCGAGCTCCCGCGCCAGCACGACCTTCTGCTGATTGCCGCCCGACAGCGTCCCGGCGAGCTGTCCCGGACCGGTGGCCTTGATGCGATACGACTCGATCAGGCGCTCCGCCCGTTCACGCGCGCCGCGTCGTCCGTTGCGCAGCGCGATGTTCTCGGCGATGGTCATCTCGGCGATCAGCGCGTTCGCGCGATCCTCGGGAATGAAGGCGGTGTTCGCGCCGCGGAGAGTCTCGGCCAGCTCGCGCTGCCCGTTGCCGGCCACGCCGACGATGGCCAGCAGCGGTGGAGCCGGTGTGCGCGGCTTCGATTCCCTCTGCCGGCTGAAGCCGGCATCTACACCGCCGACCATCGTTTCAGCGATCTCGTCCGCGGTCAGCCCTGGCGCGCTCGTGTCCGCGACGACCTCTCCCCGCCGCATCACCACCAGCCGCTCCGCCACTTCCATCACTTCCGGGATCTTGTGGGAGATGAAGACGATCGTCGTGCCGCTTGCCGCAAGCCTGCGCATCAGGCGAAAGAGGCCCGCGCACTCGATTGGCGTGAGTACGGAGGTCGGCTCATCGAGGATCAGCAGTTCGGGATCGGAGGTCACGGCCTTGATGAGCTCCAGTTTGGCTCGCTCGCCGACGCTCAGGTCCGAGGCACGGCGCGAAACGTCCGGCAGGTCGATGCCGCTTTCCCGGATCGTCGTTTCCGCTTCGCGCTCCAGCCTGTGCGATGAGACGAACCGGAAATCGCGCTCGCTGGCGAGCGCCAGGTTCTCGGCGATGGAGAAGTGTGAGACCAGGGCGAAGTGCTGATGGACCATCCCGATCCGGGGTGGGGCGACGATCTCACCACTGTCCGCGGCCATCTCGCCGGCCACGATCCGCATCAGCGTCGTCTTGCCCGCTCCGTTCTCGCCGATCAGGCCAACGATCTCACCGGAGCCGACGGAGAAGGTGACGTCGTCCGCGGCGCGCGTGGCGCCGAACGACTTTGTGATGCCTCTGAGTGAGAGCATGGCGCGGGTCGTGGGACCCACGACCCCTGACTCCCTAGAACGTCCCTCGGGGAACCTGCAGCGTTCCGCTTCGGATGTCGGCCTCGAGCCGCGCCACTTCGGACACCGTCGACGGCGACAGAGTCCCTTTCAGCTTCTCGTTCCAGACGAGCGAGACGATTCCCTCGCTCATCCCGAGCATCTGCACGCGCGGGACGAACTTCTTGTCACGCACCATCGTGGCCATGCGTAGAAATGCTGCGGGCACGTCGAGCACGGCCGAGGCCACGATCACATCGGGAGCGAGGTCGTTCTGATTCTTGTTCGACCCGAAGCAGCGGACGTGACGCTCCTGACAGGCCTGGAACACGCCGCGCCCGGCTTCGTTGGCCTGATGAAAGATGAAGTCGCAGCCGGCATTGATCAGCGACAGCGTGGCCAGTTTCGCCGCGCCGACGTCGTCGAAGTTTCCGGTGTAAACCTCTCTGACTTCGAATTTCGGATTGACGGACTGCGCACCCGCCTTGAAGGCCAGGAACGTCGATGCGATCGACGGCAGATTGATCCCGCCAACCAGACCTGCTTTTCCGCTCTTCGACTCATGGGCCGCGATGACGCCGAGGAGGTAGGTGGCCTGCTCGAGCTCGAAGACCATGGGGGCGACGTTCGTCGACACCGAGCTCCCCGACGTGGTGATGAAGACCGTGTTCGGATACTGCTTCCCCGCGGAGAGCGCCGCGTCCTGAAACTCGAAGCCGTGGCCGAAGGCGAGGTCGTATCCCTGTGCGCCGTACGAGCGGAATCCCTCTTCGAATTCGGCGGGAGTCTTCGTCTCCTGATGGGAGATCTCGGCGCCGAGCTGGTCGTGGATCCGCTGCAGCCCTTCCCAGGCGATGGCGTTCCAACCGTGATCGTTGATGGAGCCGGGTGTGAGCAATCCCACCTTCATCATATGCGTCGTTGCGGCAGGCTTCTCGGGCGCGGGCGAGCACGCGTACGCGAAAAGGACCAGCAGACTGAAGATTCGTTTCATCGGCGGCGATTCTACCGGGTAGCGGTTAGCGGCTACCGGTTACCGCTAGCCGCTACCTGCTAACCGCCCCCCGGCCGTCGGATTCTGTGATACACCCTCACCCTCAGAAGGAGAGCGGTATGGACGAAATCGATCGCGACGAAGACGAAGAACACGAAGACGATGAGCAGATCGAGCAGATGATCATCGACAACGGGATTCTGCTGCACAGTCTGGCCACGATTCTCGTCCGCAAAGGCATCCTCAAACAGGAGGAGATCGATGCGGAGATGGATCGTCTCTACGACGAGATGGAGAGCTTCGATCAGCAGGGCTGAGGCAGGGAATAGAGGTCAGCTAACGCTGTTAGACTCTGAGACATAGCCGCACAATCCTTCTTCGAGGAAACCGAATGAAAGCAATGAAACGAATCGTGATCGTCTGCGCCGTGGCGATCGTGGCCTCGAGTGCGTTCGCGCAACTCTCGGCCGAGAACCGCGAGTGGGCCAAAAGCGCCGTGCAGTACATCATGACGCCGCAGGAACAGCAGGCTTGGAACCAGGTGAAGACCGACGCCGAAGCGAAGGCGTTTCAGGATCTTTTCTGGGCCCGCCGCGATCCTTCGGCAGGAACTCCTGTCAACGAATACCGCGCCGCTTTCGAGCAGATGGCGGCCTATGCGGACGAGCATTTCGGGGAAGGCCGCCGCAAGGGATCGCTCACCGACCGCGGACGCGTTCTTTTTCTCCTCGGACCTCCTTCTCATGTCGAGCGCAGCGGTGCCGGGGCAGTAGCGATGCCCGGCGCGGCCGGCTCCGCCGCTGTGACCAGCGATCAACCCGCGCCCACCCAGGTCTGGGTCTATGAAGCCGGCAAGAGCCCCGTCCTCGGCGACACACCGCTGCGTGTGACCTTCACCGATCAGTTCAGCAACAACACCTGGTCGTTGCAGCGTGGCGGCGGCGTGGATCTCGCCGATCTCACCCACCGGAATCTCGCCATCACCGTCATCAATCCGAACCTGACCGAAGTCCCGCGCGCCACCGTGCCGATGACCGAGCATCAGGCGGCATTGCCGTCGCTTGCACCCACACCGGCCGCTGCCGGGATCGGCGCGTACAAGACCGAATCGCTCAAGAACGCGGTGGAGTCGTTCAAGACCGCCAAGTCGAATCGCTACAAAACAGCGGATGTGACGTATACCGAGCTCGTCTCGCCGCTCGGTGAGCCGTTTGTTCCTCTGCAGCTTTATGTCCCCAAGTCGGCGGGACTCACCGCCGAGCAGGTGACGACGTTCTTCGGCACGATTGAGGATGCCAGCGGTAATCCGGTGAACATCTTCGAGGAGCCGGCCACGCTGTCGACGTCGAACGGTGATCTTTACTTCGACAAGTCGCTGACCAACCTGAAGGCCGGCACCTACCGGGCCATCCTCGGGCTCTCCGACCAGGCCGGCGCGCCGGTGGTGATGACGTCCACTGCGCTGGAGATCAAAGGGTTGAGCAAGGACGAGACAAGCATCTCCCGTCTCGTGCTGGCCAGCGATGTCCATCAGACCGACACGGCCGCCGTGGCCGGTGCGCCGTATGCCTTTGGCCGTGTGAAGATCGTGCCGAAAGGCGATCACGTGTTCTCGAACAAGGACGAGATCACCTACTTCATCGAAGTGGTGAACCCGGGCATCGATGAGGCGACGAATTCGCCGAAGCTGCAGGTCAAGCTCGAGCTCGTCGGAACGGGCACGAAGGGGAAGCCTGGCCGCACGATCAGTGCGCCCATCTCAGACGCCACGCCGCTGCCGCTCACCGGAGCGCCCGGCGCGGGCCAGTACGCGATCATGGCCAGCATCCCGCTCGGCGATATGAAAACGCCGCTTCCTCCGGCCGACTACACCATGCGCGTCAAGGTGTTCGACCAGGTCAAGAAGCAGAGCTGGACCGTGGAGCAGCCACTCAAGCTCGTCAATGGACCGGCCACGGCGCCGGCGGCGGCAACGACCACTTCCAAATGATGCAATGAATTGGGTCGTGGGTCGTGGGTCGTGGGGCCTCGTTCATACTGCGAGACGGCCCCCACGACCTGCGACCCACGACCCACGACTAGAAATATGTCATGAAGCCCACTCTCATCGCCCTTCTCCTCATCCTGATGGCGCTGCCACTGGCGGCGCAGAGTAGCCCTCGCGACTTCGGAAGCGGGCCGGCGAAGTGGCTGATGACTTCGGACGAGCAGAAGGCGTGGAGGCAGGTGAAGACCGACGACGAGGCCGTCGACTTCATCGATCTCTTCTGGGCGCGCCGGGATCCGACGCCCGGCACCGGCCGGAACGAGAACAGGACCGACTTCGATTCGCGTGTGGCCTACTCCGACAGGTATTTCAAGGAGGCCCGCACGCGTGGCGCGATGTCCGAGCGGGGGCGCGTGCTCATCCTCCTCGGATTTCCGAAGGGGATGTCGAACGAGACCAGCAAGAGCTCGCGCGTGCAGTACGCCACCTCGGACGCGATCAACCCGAACGACCCGACCGGCGGCCGCCAGCTCGCCGCCCGTGACGACTGGGAGTACTCGTACCAGGAAGCGCAGCGGTTCAGGATGCCGAAGATCGAAGTCGTGTTCATCCACGACAGGGTGGGCGAAGGTGTGCGCCGCGATCCACAGCGCACCGACTTCACCATGGCCCTTCCAAACGCTATCAAGTACTACATCACCAGTCCCGAATTGACGTCCGTGCCCGACTGGGCTTCCTCCCGCATGCGCTACGGGCAACCCGCGGATGTGCCGACACAACACGTCGAGACGACGACGACCCTGGAGACGCGCAAGGGTACCCAGATCCTCATCGACGAACCGCAGGTCGTGGCGAAACCGGCCGGGGCGGGCAACCTGGTCTTCCTCAAAGACAGCATGAAGCTGCAGCCGGAGAGCGGAGTCGATCCGTTCGCCTCCGTGGCCGGCCTTGTGCAGTTCCCGAAAGGGGGCGAGCTCGGATGGGCCGCGGAGTACTGCAGCGGCAGAATCAGCCCGGGCGCTCCCGCGGTCAAAGTGCAGTTCAGGATCACGGCCGAGAGCGGCGACACCTTCTCGACGGATCCGGAGGAATTCGTTCCCGATTCGATCAAGGCGTCGCCGGGCTGCTATCTGCTGCGCGGGGTGCTTCCGCTCACGGATGTCGAACCCGGCGCTTACAAACTCTCTCTCACCGTCACCGGTGCCGCCGCGGGTGAGAGCTACAATCTCGGCGGCGATTTCCGGGTGCAATGACCATGACCTCGTTTGCGACCGTGCAGGAAGCCGCGGAGCTGTACCGGCGGGGAGAGCTCGTGATCATCGTCGACGACGAGGACCGCGAGAATGAGGGAGACCTCTGTATCGCCGCCGAAAAGATCACGCCCGAGGCGGTGAACTTCATGGCCCGCTACGGGCGGGGATTGATCTGCCTGGCTCTGACCGAAGAGCGATGCCGCGACCTCGACCTGCCGCTGATGGTCGAGAACAACACATCGAACTACGGTACGGCGTTCACGGTATCGATCGAGGCCCGCGGCCGCGTGACCACGGGGATCTCCGCGCATGACCGCGCTGAGACCGTGCGTGTGGCCATCGATCCGAAGACGCGGCCGGCGGATCTCCTGCGGCCCGGCCACGTGTTTCCGCTGCGCGCAAAAAAGGGCGGCGTGCTCAAACGCGCCGGTCAGACGGAGGCGTCGGTCGATCTGGCCATGATTGCCGGAATGACCGAGGCGGCGGTGATCTGCGAGATCATGAACGAGGACGGCACCATGGCCCGGCTGCCCGATCTCCGCGAGTTTGCCGTCCGGCACGGGCTCAAGATCATCTCCGTCGCCGACATCATCAAGTACCGGATGCAGACGGAGAAGCACGTGACCTGTCTGGCTTCGCCTCTGCTGCCGACCAAATACGGAGACTTCCGCGTGCACGCCTACCAGAGCGACATCAACGGGGAGGAGCACGTCGCTCTGGTGATGGGCGAGATCGGCGAGAACGACAACGTGCTCGTGCGCGTCCACTCATCCTGTCTGACCGGCGACGTTTTCCACTCCAGCCGCTGCGATTGCGGCGACCAGCTGGAGAGGGCGTTCGAGCTGATCGCGGCGGAGAAGAAGGGCGTGATCCTCTATCTGTTGCAGGAAGGGCGCGGCATCGGCCTCATCAATAAGCTCAAGGCGTACGAGCTCCAGGATGGGGGCGACGACACCATCGAGGCCAACGCCAAGCTCGGCTTCGCGCCAGACATCCGCGACTACGGCACGGGCTCGCAGATCCTCCGCGACCTCGGCGTCCGCAGGATCCGGCTGCTGACCAACAACCCGGCGAAGTACGTCGCCATCGAAGGCTTCGGTCTGGAGATCGTGGAGCGTGTTCCGCTGGAGATCGCTCCTTCCTCGACGACGAAGAAATATCTGGAGACCAAGAAGAAGAAACTGGGACATATCCTGGAACTGGTGTAGAGACGGAGTCCGAAACCGAAAACGTTCGGTGACGTTGCGAGAGGAGTAGTTGCAACCGTTCTTTTCCTCTGTCAAACCGGGAAGATGGAAAGTGCTCTGGTTTTCTTCCGTCCGGAAAGTGTGTCGAACCGGCGGGAGGTTTTGTGGTTCAGACGGGAGTGAATTGCTTGACGGTGAAAAACGCGATCTGTATATTCGCCAGCCTTAGCCTGAAGCGGGCCAGCCGACAGCCTGACAGCGCCCCGCGGAATCATTCATTCGTTCGAACGAAAACCTGGGAGTTCTGAGCTACATGAAAACGAAGTTGTGCCTTCTTGCGGCGCTCGCGCTTTCCCTGGCGTCACTCACGAGCTGTCGGAAAGTGGAAGCGCGCGTCGAGATTCGCCAGGCGAACAACGCCTACGATAAAGAGGATTACAAGACCGCTCTCGTGCACTACCAGAAAGCCCTGGAGATCGACGGCAAGAGCTTTCCGGAACTGCAGAGAATGATCGGCTATTCGCTGATCGGCTCGTACGTTCCGGACGACAAATCGCCCGCCAACGAGAAGACCGCCGACCGGGCGGCCGCCGAGCTCCGGCAGTATCTGAAGGTGAGGCCGCAAGACCGCATCGCCCGCGAGGCCCTCATCAATCTCTATCTCAACGCCGACCGGACGACGGAAGCCATCAACTATTTCCGGGACTGGCTGGTGAGCCATCCGGCCGACATCGAGGCCGTTCGTTCGATCGCCACGCTCTACGCCAAGCAGGGCAATTTCAACGAGTCGCTGAACTGGTACGAGAAGATCACCCTTCTCGACAAGGACAATCCCGAGGCCTTCTACATCTTCGGGGTGGTGTGCTACGAGAAGGTCGCCAAGAATCCGCCGGCCGATCCTGCCGAGAAGATGGCCATCATCGCGAAGGGCAAAGCCGCCCTGGAGAGGGCTATCGCACTCAAGCCGGATTACTTCGAGTCGATCGTCTATCTCAATCTTCTTTACCGTCAGCAGGCTCTTGCCGAGACGGATCCCGCCAGGCAGCAGGAGCTGATCAAGCAGGCCGATGAGCTGAAGAATCGGGCCGTCGAGATCATCAAGGCGAGAAAAGCGGCCGCCGGCGGGCAGCAGAAGAGCTAACCATGTTCGAAACCACAGTTGTCGAGTCGAAAAAAAATAAAGTCGGCCTCCTGAAGTACATGACCCTGCCGGTCTCGATCGGGCTGCACGCCATCGTCATTGCCGGCGCGCTCTTCGGGGCCGTCTGGAGTGTCGACTTCCCGACTAACTCCCCGGCCCAGGTGTCCCAGTACTCGGTGGCCGCGGCTCCGCCGCCCCCGCCGCCCCCGCCACCTCCACCGAAGTCCGCCGCCAAGGTGACCCCGGTGAAGACGGTAGAGGTCCCCAGGGACGTGCAGGAGATGGCCCCGACCGCGGTTCCCGATCAGGTCAAGCAGGTAGAGACGCCCGCCACGGTGCAGGGAGACGACGGCGGAGTGGAGGGCGGCGTCGAAGGCGGCGTGGCCGGCGGCGTGGTGGGAGGAGTGGTCGGTGGCGTCATCACCGACACGGCCCCGAAAGTGGAGGCGCCCCTGCGCGTCGGCGGCGACGTCAAGGCGCCGGTGGTCATCACGCGTGTCGAGCCGACCTATCCGGAAGTGGCGCGCAAGGCGCGCATCGCCGGCATCGTCATCGTGGAGTGCATCATCGACAAGAACGGCAACGTCACCAACGTGCAGATCCTCAAGCCGCTGCCGTTCGGTCTCGATCAGGCCGCGGCCGACGCCGTGCGCCGCTGGAAATTCAAACCGGGTACGTTGAACGGACAACCGGTCGACGTCATCTTCAATCTGACCGTCAACTTCAAACTGAACTGAAAAATCGGTCCGGCCGTGCGGTCCGGACCGCGGAGGGAACTGAATTATGGATATGAGTCCTGTCGCACTTTGGAATTCGATGGGAGGACTGGCGAAGGGCGTGGTCGTCCTCATGATGATCATGTCCGTCTACTCGATCTGGGTCATGGTCGAGCGCTATATCGTCTTCTCGAGAGCGAAAAATCAGTCGCTCAAACTTCTGGGCGCGCTGTCCAACCTGCTCACCCGCGGCGATTACGGTCAGGCCATCGAGGTGACGAAGAAGTACAAGGACAGCCACCTGGCCAAGGTCATCGCCGCCGGACTGCTCGAGTTCGAAGCGACCCGCCGCGACAAACGTCAGGCCGATCCCGAGATCGCCGTCGAAGCGGCCCGTCAGGGTATGGACCGGACCGCCATGATCACCGTCGCCGAGCTCAAAGAGAACCTCGGCGTGCTGGCCACGATCGGTGCCACGGCCCCCTTCGTCGGTCTGTTCGGAACGGTCGTCGGCATCATCAACGCCTTCTCGTCGATGGCCACCTCCGGCGGCGGTATCGCCTCGGTGTCGGCCGGTATCTCCGAGGCGCTGGTCACCACGGCCTTCGGTCTGTTCGTGGCCATTCCCGCGGTCTGGGCGTACAACTACTTCCAGAACCGCATCGATCGCTTCACGGTGGAGATGTCCAACTCCGGCTCGGAGATGTCCATCTTCTTCATGAAGGAAGCGGGCACGCATGATAAGACATCAGTGGCATAGCTCACTCGGCAAGTTCACCAAGGCCGGTCTCAACTCCGAGATCAACGTCACGCCTCTGGTGGACGTCTGCCTGGTACTGCTGATCATCTTCATGGTCGTCACGCCCATGCTGCAGAAAGGCGTGCCCATCAATCTCCCGGTGACCGAAGACCCCGAGAAGACCCCCGATACCGACAAGCAGTTGCAGATCTCCGTCAAAGCCAACGGTGCCGTCTACCTGGGAACGAACGTCGTGCGCAAGGACCAGGTGCAGGCGGAGCTCGAGGCCATTCATCAACGCACGCCGGACCGTGAGATCGCGGTCAAAGGCGACAAGCTCGTCAACTACGGCGACGTGCTCGATGTCCTGAAAGCCTGCCGGGAGGTCGGCTTCAACGATGTCGGCCTGATCTCGCAACCGAAAAAGACCCCGGCAGAAGGAACGTAAATCGATGCAAGTAGGTGGCGGCGGCTCAATGCGCTCCGACATCAACGTCACACCGCTGGTGGACGTTGTGTTGGTTCTCCTGATCATCTTCATGGTCATCACGCCCGTGATTCAGATGGGCTATCTCGTGCGTGTTCCGCCCAAGGCGCCCGCGAACCTCCCTCCGTCCGCGATCCAGGACCAGATCGTCCTGCGCCTGGCGGCCAACAACCGCATCTTCATCAACAAGGAAGAGATGTCGCCGGAGCAGTTCCCGAGCCGCATCCGGGAAATCCTGCACGGCAACACCAGCAAGATGGTCTTCTTCGCCGGTGCCCGCGATGTCGACTACGAGACGACCATTCGTTTTCTCGATACCGCTCGTGAATCCGGCTGCAAGAACATCGGCATCATCGTCGAAGACGTCAGTAATCAGTAGAGGTCGCTGGTCGCTGGTCGCGGGTCGAAGGCAGCTAGGCAGTCCCGCGACCGACGACCGGCGACCGGCGACCGGCAATCCTCTCCTCCAGCCGCAGCGCCCCATCCAGCGAGATCCTTCCTCCTCCCAGCAGCACCAGCGCCGCGGCTGCCGCGAAGAGCGCGAACGGCAGCTCGATGCCCCTCATCACCTCGAAGAAGCGGTTGGACTCGGGTGGCGCGCCGTTCCAGGCGTCGGGGAGTTGCACGAGGCCCACGGCAACTGCCATTGTGCAGCCGAGGAGAAAGGCATCGACACGCGTCAGCAGACCGGCGATGAGAAGGATGGCTCCGAAGAACTCGGCGTAGGCCGAGATGTATCCGAGGAACGCGGGGATGTGGTAGCTGGGAAGGTCGGCGGCGAAGGCGGCCACACCGCCGCGACCGAAGATCTTCGAGTACCCGTGCGGGATGAAGATCAGGCCGGTGACCACACGCAACACCAACGCAGCAATATCGCCGGCCCACGATTTCATGACCGCGTCATTACTCCTCTCGCCCTGTTTGTCTGTTTCTATCTTGCCACATTCTGGATTCTCGGCCGGCTGGCCCTGGCGCCGTTCCAGTGGGTGGCGCTGGCCAGCGCGTGCTGCGCCACGGTGGCCACGATCGCTCTCTGGAACCATGGCCAGTGGAACCTCGGTCTCGCTCCGCGATTCGCACCGCGCGAGCTGGCGGCCGGGGTGCTTTTCGCCGTGGCGCTGATCGGCGGTACGGACCTGCTGATCGAGGCCTTCACTCCGCTGCGTCACGCGCGCGGTTTCGGATTTCCGTTTGCGGACACGGTGGCCGTGTTCCTCCCGGCTGCGCTGCACGAGGAGCTCGTTTTCCGTGGGTATCCCTATCAATTGCTCCGGCAGGTCCACCGCGGATTGGCCGTCGTTCTGGCATCACTCGTATTCGCCGCACTGCACGCCGGCAACGACGACGTGACCGCGCTCGCGCTGATCAACGTCTTCCTCGGCGGCGTGATCCTCGCTTTTGCTTACGAGCGCTACCGCCGGCTCTGGATGCCCATCGGCCTTCACTTCGCCTGGAACCTCATGTCCGGTCCGGTGCTGGGCTACGACGTCAGCGGGTTCACCACGTCGCGGTCTCTGCTCGTCACCGCGGTTCGGGGGCCCGCGCTGCTGACGGGGGGAGAGTTCGGAATCGAGGGAAGCATCCTGATGACAGCCGTCGAGCTCGTGGCCGCCGGCCTGCTCTGGGGAGGCCTGCAGAATCCACGAGCCAAAATGTGAAATGCAGAATGAAACCGCGTGTCTTTGCATTGTGCATTGCGCACTCTGTATTTCACGCTTCCAGGAGCCACGTTGAAGGAAATCGTAATCGTAGACGGCGCCCGCACTGCCATGGCCGAGTACAACGGCCAGTTCTCCGACATCTCTGCAATCGATCTGGCCGTGGTGGCGGCGAAGGAAGCGCTCAGTCGAAGCGGGTTTGCCCCCGAGGAGATCGATCACGTCGTCGTCGGCAATGCCCTGCAGACCTCGGGGGACGCCATCTACGGTGCGCGGCATGTGGGGCTGAAAGCCGGGGTGCCGAAGGAGGTGCCCGCGCTCACGGTCAACCGGCTGTGCGGCTCGGGCATCCAGTCCGTGGTGGAGGCCGCCCAGCAGATCGAGCTCGGTGAGTCGAAGACCGTGCTGGCCGGCGGGATGGAAAACATGTCGCAGGCGCCGTTTGTCGTTCGCGGCGCGCGCAGAGGTCTGCGGCTCGGACAATCGCCGATGGAAGACTCGCTGATGGTTGCGCTGCTCGACAGCTACGCCGGACTGTACATGGCCCAGACAGCCGAGAACCTCGCCCGCAAATACTCGATCTCGCGCGAGGAGCAGGATCGCTTCTCCATGCGCAGCCAGAAGTGCGCGGCTGAAGCCGTGAAGGCGGGCCGCCTGCAGGACGAGATCGTGCCCGTGCCGGTCGGGAAGAAGGGGGAGATCGTGACGTCCGACGATCACATTCGCCCGGACACGAGCATGGAGGGGCTCGCGAAGCTCAAGCCGGCGTTCTCGAAGGACGGGTTCGTGACCGCGGGCAACGCCAGCGGCATCGTCGACGGCGCGGCCATGCTCACCGTGACCACCGCCGGCAACGCCCAGGCCAGGGGCAAGAAGCCGCTCGGACGCATCGTCTCGTGGGGCATCGCCGGGTGTGATCCGGAGATCATGGGCATCGGTCCCGTCCCGTCGACGAAGATCGCGCTCCAGAAGGCCGGACTCAAGCTCGACGACATCGATCTCATCGAGATCAACGAGGCTTTTGCCGGCCAGACCCTGGCGGTGATGAAAGAGCTCGGCATCGACGAGGAAAAGCTCAACGTCAACGGCGGCGCCATCGCCCTCGGACATCCGCTGGCGGCAACGGGAACGAGGCTGCTGCTCACGCTGCTGTACGAGCTGCGCCGCCGTAAGCAGCGCTACGGCCTGGCCACGGCCTGCATCGGCGGCGGCCAGGGCATCGCCATGATCGTCGAGTCGAACGGATGACGATGGCCTGCCGCTGGTCGCAGCTTTCGGCAGCGGTGCTGCTGTTCTGGGCTCTTCCGGCCCTCGGTTCGATGTCCGTGCGGCACTCGCCGGAGAACGGCAGGACCATCGACGTGTCCATTGTGAACGAGCGCTTGAGTGATGCCGTCGGTGCCGTGCAGATCTATCTGCCGAAACCCGTGGCCTTGATCGCGGGAGACGATCCGGTGATCACCGTGCGCGCGAAAGACGTGCAGCCGGAAGCGGCGTTGCGCGCGCTGGCGACTGCGGCCAGGGCCACTCTTTCGTCGGAGGACGAGCGTTACGTCGTGCGCGGCGTCGGGGAGCCCGGCGTCACGATCGACGTCAAGGATGCCGAGGTGCGCGAGATCCTGAAGACGATGCAGCAGCAGTGTGGGATCCGGAATCTGATCGTCGATCCGGGTGTGCAGGGGAGCGGGACGTTTCTCTTCAACAGGGTTCCCTGCCGGCAGGCCTTCCGCGTGGTGCTGACCTCACTCGGTCTCTCCGCGCAGACCTACTCGAACAGTCTCGTCAGCGTGGGAGGCTCTCCTCACTGATGAGCCGCCGCGTGGCGATCAGGGTCGCGGTATTCGTTCTGCTGGCCGCGGCGGTGGCGGCGGTCTATTTCTCGCCGCTGCGGCAGCACATGAACCGCAACGACGTGCGCGCGGCGGTCGAGCGCGTCCGCGATGTCTGGTACGGGCCGCTGGTGTTCATCGCGGCGTACGCGGCCGGCTGTGTCTTCGCGCTTCCGGCCAGCGTATTTATCGTGGTGGCCGGATTCATCTGGGGCTGGCTGCTGGGCGGCACGTACGCTCTGGTGGGCGGCTTCATCGGTGCGACCGCGTCGTACGTGGTCGGCGGTTTCGTCGGCGAAGGTCTGCTGCTCCGGTTCGGCCGGATCGGGGCGGCGGTGAAGAAGCAGGTCGATCACGCCGGATTCAAGTCGCTCCTGTTGATGCGCTTTGTGCCGGGACTTCCGTTCGCGGCGGTCAACTATGGAGCAGGTGTGGCGGGGGTGCGCTTCGGCGATTTCCTGCTGGCCACGATCCTCGGTCTGGCTCCGTCGAACTATCTTTTCGCGTACTGCTCGGATGCCCTCTTCAACGGAACGATGACCGAGACCGGTGCTCTGGTGCGGCTGGCGATCGTCTGCGCGTTGATGATCGCGCTCATCGCCATCCCGACGCTGCTGAAGCGGTTCATCGGCAGGTCGCGGGTCCCGAGCCTGGCGGCGGGGGAGCCGGGCACCGAGCACCGAGCGCCGCGCACCGAGGACGTCTAGCGCGCCCTACGTGCACCGATCCCTGTGCACTCCCGGCGGTGCCGTCCGTGTTATATTGACGGACCCGCGCTGTCCGGCGGGCTCAAGGCCCATGATCGAGATTCAGGTCCACCCCAGCGACATCCGCCGGCGCGTGCGGTATTTTTTCTTCGACCGCCGCCGGGTGCTGATCGCGATTTGCGCGCTCTGCGTGATCCTGAGCGGTGTCATCGGCTCGATGATCGCCGCGCCGACGGTCATCCGCCGGGTTTACAAGACGAACCACGTGCGTCAGATGCGACAGGAGCGTGAGATCCAGCGCCAGCGCCTCCGCGAGAATGTGCTGCAAATGTCCTCGCTCGATCGCACGCTCGAAGAGCAGCGCATGCGTGTGGAGAAGCTGATCACGGTCTACGGACTCGATCGCAGTCTCGGGCAGGGCGGATTCTCGACGCCGCAGAGTAAGTCCGATACGGCGTACGAGCAGCTCGACGACGCGCGCCGGCGCGAGCTTTCGCTCCGGGCGGCCATGAAGCGTCTCCAGGAGCAGCTCGATCTGCTGGCGCAGTACGAGAGGGCGAACAGCGAGATGGTCCGGCACACACCGTCGATCCTTCCCGTACCGCCCGACCAGTTCGTGCTGACCTCGCCGTTCGGAATGCGCGTCTCACCGTTCACCCGCGCCGCTGATTTTCACCGGGGACTCGATCTCTCCGCGCCGCGCGGGACACCGGTCTATGTGACTGCCGACGGCATCGTGACGTTCGCGGGACGTTTCCCGATCCGGCAGAGCGTGGCCTGGTGGCGTTTCGGCAATGTCGTGGTGGTCAATCACGCCAACCGCTTCATCACCATCTACGGCCACCTCGACACCATCAACGTGCATTCCGGACAGAAGCTCAAGCAGGGGGACACCATCGCCACCGTCGGCTCGACGGGGTGGTCGACGAACTCCCATCTCCACTATGAGGTACGCAGCGATCTCGAAGTGCCGTCGACTTACACACCGATCGATCCGCGTATCTACATCCTCAATTACGAATGGAACGACGAGGCTACCCTTCTGATGAAGGCCAGAACCTCGAAGGACTACCAGAATTTCGATCCGCTGCCTCCGGCATTCATTGGGCGAAGGAGAGGGTGATGAGCGCAGCCGCAGACCAGTCGAACTTTCCCACGATGATCATTCCCCGTGGTACGGAGATCAAACTCAATCAACAGGGACAGCTCTCGATCAAGACGCCCGGCAATCTGGTCATCCAGAACTCGGGAAACTACTCCGAGATCGAGTCGACGAACGGGTCGATCCGCATCGAGGAGAACGTCTCCGTCGAAGCGGTAAGCGTCCGGGCCGGCCAGGCCTGCTTCATCCAGGGCACGCTGACGGCCTGGAAAGTCCACGCCAAGCGAATCAGTCTCGAGGATCGGGCCAAGGCCTTCATCATGGTCCAGGAGTCCGAGAGCCTCGATCTCTCCAGGACCGCCCGTCTCGTCGGCAACTTCGCCAACGAGAAAGAGCTGTACCTGATGATGGGCAAGTTCACCACCCAGCTCCGCGAGTTGCCCGGCGCCGTGGACATGGCCTCGCACGCACCGCTGGCCGAGCCGTCTCGTCCGTCGCAGATCACGAACTCCGCCGATGCCCGCACCAATCCGACCGCCGATCCCGATCATCTGCGCGCCGCCCAGACGATCCTGGAGCGCGAAGTGGTCCGTCCCGATCTCGCTCCGGCCGATGCCGAAGCGGTGCGCGAGGTGCTCTACGGTCTGCGTGAGCGCAACCTGCCGCGCATCTCCTCGGTGTACCGCGACGCGTTCCGGGAGTTGAAGTCGCCGTCGGACGCCATGCGCAAGGCCTACGACCACCTGGAGCGCTATTTCAGCGGCGCTCAGCGCCAGACGTCGTAGTCTCCCGCGACTGGCCGCTTTCGCGTTCCGCCCATCAGGACGATCAGTACGATCCCGGCAACGAAGCCGCCGATGTGCGCGAAGTAGGCCACGCCGCCCGAGCTCGCGGCATCACGGATGCCCAGCGACCCGACGCCGCTGAACAGTTGCAGCACGAACCAGAATCCCAGGATCAGAACCGCCGGGACGTCGCGGATGAAGACCAGGATGAACACCGGAATCAGCGTCGTTACCTTCGCCCGCGGGAAGAGAATCACATAGGCGCCCAGGACCCCGGCGATGGCCCCTGACGCGCCGATGGCGGGGAGGGTCGAGCCTGGATTGGCGAACGCGTGCGTCAGGGCCGCGATCGTTCCACAAAGGAAATAGAAGACTGCATAGCGTACGTGGCCTAGACGATCCTCGATGTTATCGCCGAAGATCCAGAGATACAGCATGTTCGCGCCGATGTGCAAAAAACCGCCGTGCAGGAACATGGAGATGAAGATCGTCTCGATGCTCAGGAGGAGATCGCCCGCCAGCCAGAGACGCGCCGGGATGAAGGCCACGTGCATGATGACCTGCTGCAGGTACGGTCCGAATTGCAGCTCCCACAGGAACACGATGACGTTCACGATGATGATCAGCATGGTCACCACGGGAACGGTGCGCCGCGGATTGTGATCGCTGAGCGGGAGCATGGGCTATTCGATGATATCGATGAACGTTCCCGTGCCCAGCTCGAATCCGGCCACCGCCGTCATCCGCGGGAACACGTCGACGTAGAAGTGCGCGCCGCTGCCGCGTGGGAAGTTCATGAACAGGATGTTATAGGCCGGCGCGCGGCGTCGCGCCGCGCCGACAGCGGTCTGCAGGATCGCGGCAAGCAGGGCAACCTCCTTCCCGCTGAGCGTGGTGAAGTCCGCCTCATGCCGCTTCGGGACGATCCACTGCTCGAACGGTTGCTGCGAGCCGCCGGGGGAGAGGCGCAGGAAGGCGGCATTCTCGTCGAGGACGGTTCCGACGTTGCCGCACAGCGGACAGTCGCGCGCGCCGAATCCGGCCAGTTGCCGCTCGATGCGCGGCGGGATGAACGGCAGCGGCATCACCTGCGAGTGGATGTGGTCGATCGACGCGCCGGCCCGCTCGCCGAAGTTCTGGAAGACGGCGATGAACGATGCGCCGGAGTGAGCACGATAGCGGGCGATGTACATCCCCGCCACTTCGGCGGCGTTCCCGATCGTGTCGAACGCGGCATCGTGGCGGCTGGAGTCGACAATCACCTCGTGGCCTTCGATGGCCGGATACTTGTTCGGAAAGACCCGGACGCGCCAGGGGTCGCCGATGCGCGCGAGCTCCGGCGGTGTCTGCGATTCGTTGCCGGGACAGAACGGACAGACGGAGGTTTCTTCGCGCCCGAACGCATTCGGCCGCCGTGCGCGGCCAGGTGCGTAGAGGATCGGTTCTCCGCTGATGGGATGACGGCGCAACGTCATCGGCGCGTTCGCTCCAGCCGCACCGCGCGGGCGATCCGCTGTCCGATGGTGAGGATGGCAAAAACGACGAGAACGATCGTGAGCCACTCCGGAATCGTCAGCCGCGCCCAGCGCATCGTCATCCAGCCGTTCGTCGTCAGGATGGACGACACCACGGGAAACACGATCAGCGCCAGAACGAACTCGCCCCGGCCCACACCCTCGTAGCTCCGTTCGCTGAACGTGGCCTCGATCTGCGTGCCGATGTAGCCGTTGAGCATGATCAGCATGAGGGCCGCGACCGTCAGTTCCTCGCGCACGCCGCTGCCGAGCATCCAGCCCGCCGCGACGGCGCCGTCGCTCACGCGGTCGGCCACATGATCGAGAAAATCACCGAACCGTGTCGACTTCTCCTGCACGCGCGCCACGATGCCGTCGAAGGCGTCGAGCAGGCCACCGACGGCGATGAAGGCGATGGCCAGAGCGAAGTATCGCCGGTAGAGCAGGGCTGCCGCGGCGAGATTCAGCAGGAGCGCCAGAATGGTGATGGCGTTCGGCGACAGCGGAGAGCGGCGCGCCAGCGGCGTGAACCAACGCGCGAGCCGGTCGCGCCAGGGATGCATGCCGGGAGATTAGAGATGAGAGATCGGAGATTGGCAATGGGAAGCTGCGGCCCTCTCCGGAATCCCTCTCCTCAATAGATGATCACTTCGTCGCCCACGTGCGAGATCGAGTAAAGCTTCTCGATGTCTGCATCACCCATGCGCACGCATCCGTGCGAGACCGATCGCCCGATCGAGTCCGGCTCATCGGTGCCGTGAATGCCGTAGCCGTCGCCGAGCTCGAGCCGGAAGTGTCCCAGGACGTTCTTGAACTGTCGCTGCGGTGTGCCCACGGGGGGAATCACGACCGCGCCGCCGGCGACGATGACCTTGCCGGGCGGCAGCTCTTCCACGTGATCCCCGTAGTCCTTGACCACGGTGTTCCCTTTGACCTTGAGCACCGGCCCGCTGTCCTTGCCACCGAACCAGCTCCAGACACCCTCATCGCGTTTCTTTGCGGGATCGCCGGTGGAAGCATCGATCGATGAGCCGGGGTTGAGGCGGACGACGCGCATCCCTTCCTTGCGGGCCATCTCCACGTAGTGCCAGTCGGGAGGAACCCAGAGCGGATCCTTGTCCATCGACCTGACGTGAAACTTGCCGATGGGCGTGTCGAATACGATGGTGCGGCCATCGACGGCCAGAGTCGTTCCTTTTCCGGTCGCGCAACCTGCCTCGAAGATCTTCTCTCCATGATTGCGGACATAGATCTTGTGCTCCTCGGTGGAGACGACGATGGTCTGTCCCGTGTCGGGGAGATCGTCGGTCTGCTTCGCCACATCGGCGACCTTGCCCTGCAACTGGCTCAGCTCGGCGGTCTTCTTCTGCTCCGTGTCGCGCAGCTGTCCGGCCTTGTCGCCGTGCTTTTCAGCGATCATCTGATCGATCATGGCCACCCGTTCCAGGCGTTTGGTGTCTCGCGTGTTGATGTATTCACCGGCGATCGCGAACGACGCCAGTCCGATTCCGAGTACGAAGAGAGCCCAGCTTCCGAGGAGTCCTACCCACCGTGGCATGTCGTGTTTGTCCCGTTCAGAAAATGTAGACGCGTGTATTTTTCGTGACCCGCGGCCAGATGGCCTCCAGGTCGGCTTCCGGGGCCATGATGGATCCCGGCTTCGGTCCCTGGAGCGGACTGTCCGCCGACGGGGGAGACTGAATGACGTAGTTGTCGGGAAGGAAGATCACGTACTTGCCGAGACCGTCGGGAATCGCCGGCCTCGTCGCAGGAGGGTCTTCTCCCTTCATCGCGTACAACCACTCCGGCACCTGCCAGTTGTAATCGGTTTCTTTGCCGGTGACGCTGAACGCGCCTTTTACCGGAACGAATGTCCAGGTGTTTCCTTTCCACTTGATCGTCTTCGCTTCGCCGATCTGGATGTCGCAGTCGCGCACCACCGATTTGCCGAACCGGAGCTCCATCTTGTGGCGCTTCGTGTCGACCGCGAGATAGAACTCCTCACCTTTGAGGCTCTGCATGTACTGCATGCGGCTGTCCAGTTCTTTGGAGAGCTGCTCGCGATTGAGATCGAGGTCCGACAGCTCCTCGCGGATGCGATTGAGCTCGGTTGGGTTCGCCGGGGTCGGTTTGAAGAGCACATCGGTCTGATGCTTGATCTGCTCGCGCTGGTATCGGGCGAAGGCGAATGTCGCCAGTGCGATGATCAGTAGAAGAAGGTTGAGCCAGAGCGGCGGTCTGGGAAACGACCGGCGGTCCGGCGAGTCGGAACGTTTATCTCGCCGTCTGTCGGACATCTACCCGATGAGCTAGGCAGAGAGTGTGCCAAGACCGGCCGCGTTCTGCCTTACCATCGCCGCATGGCTGAGCTTCAGTCTGACGATTCTTCCCTTCTTCTGGAGCGCTCCGCGGCGATTGCCCAGGCTTTAATGACCAGGGACTGGCCGATGCTGCGCGACGCGCTTTGCGATCTCCATCCTTCCGACATCGCCGACATCGTCATCGCTCTTCCACCGAAGCATGAAGGCATCGTTTTCCGCGTGCTGCCGCGCGAGCTGGCCACGAATGTGTTTGCGTATCTGCCTCACGAATATCAGGAGGAGTTGCTGGCCTCGCTGTCCGGGCCCGAGGTCGAGGAGATCATTAACAATCTCTCCGACGACGACCGCACCCGTCTGTTCGAAGCCCTGCCGGCGGACGTGACGCGGCAGCTGCTGACGCGGCTCACGCCGGGCGAACTGAAGAGCGCCCGAACCCTCCTCGGCTATCCGCCGAAGAAGGCCGGACGTTACATGACCCCGCACTACGCGTCGATCCGGCCGGACATGACCGCGGCCGAAGCGCTCGAGCACGTGCGCAGGACGGCCAGGAACGCGGAGACGCTGCACGTCGTTTACATCATCGATGCCGAGGGGAGGCTTCTCGAGGACCTTCGCCTCGGCTCACTGGTGCTGGCCGATCCGTCGACGCTCGTGACCGAGATCGCCGATCCGGAGCTCGTGGCCATTCCGGCGATGGCCGACCGCGAGGAAGTGCTGCGCATGTTCGAGAAGTACGATCGCGTGGCCCTTCCGGTCGTGGACGACGACTACAAGATGCTGGGCATCATCACCGTCGACGACGTGCTCGACATCGCCGAGCGTGAGAGCACGATCGATATGCAGAAGCTGGGCGGCTCGGAAGCGCTCGACGCGCCGTATCTGCAGGTGGGGTTCTGGTCGATGGTGCGCAAGCGCGGTGGCTGGCTCTCCGCGCTGTTTCTGGGCGAGATGCTGACGGCCACGGCGATGTCGTACTTCGAGGCCGAGATCGCCCGCGCGGTCGTCCTCGCTCTGTTCGTGCCGCTCATCATCAGCAGCGGCGGCAATTCCGGATCGCAGGCCACCTCGCTCATCATCCGCGGCCTGGCCGTGCGCGATCTGACGCTGCGCGACTGGTTCCACGTGTTCCGCCGTGAGATCCTCTCCGGGCTGGCTCTGGGCACGATGCTGGGCTCCATCGGTTTCCTGCGCATCACCCTGTGGCAGCACCTGCACATCACCAATTACGGTCCGCACTACATGCTGGTGGCCATCACGGTATGGGCGAGCCTGATCGGCGTCGTGGCCTTCGGGTCGACGTCCGGCAGCATGCTGCCGTTCCTGCTCCGTAAACTGGGATTCGATCCGGCCACGAGCTCCGCGCCGTTCGTGGCCACGCTCGTCGACGTCACGGGCCTGGTGATCTATTTCACGATTGCGGCGCTGATCCTGCACGGGACCCTGCTCTGATGTGGAAAATATTCATGACCGTCTTTCTCACTGTGTTCGTGGCGGAGATCGGCGACAAGACTCAGTTAGCGACCATGCTGTTCGCGGCCGAGGCCAAAGGCGGCAGGTGGGTCATCTTCGCAGGCTCGGCGCTGGCGCTGACCGCCGCGGCGGCGATCGGCGTGCTGGTGGGGGCCCAGATCGAGCGCGTGATCGCGCCGCGGACGCTGAAATTGATCGCCGGCGCCGGGTTCGTGGCCATCGGCATCTGGACGATGCTGTCGCGCTGATCAGACGATCCGGCGGACCTTCTCGACGATCACGCGAATCGAATCGACCGTGATCCCCTCGGGCTCAGCCACGACGACGGGAACGGTGAGCTTGTCGATCGGCAGGTCCGGCACTGTTCCATCGACGACGACGCACGAGTAGGTGTACGAGTCGAGAAGAACGGAGGCAGCCACGGTGGTCGCGGCCGCGTGTATCTCGAAGTCCTTTCCCAGCTCACGTTCCAGAACGCTGGCGAACGTCGCGTCGCTGCTCACAACCAATAGGTGCTGTCCCACGTGTTGAACGGCAGTGTAGAGAAGAAACGTAAATGCTGGTTCCTTAGTGACTCGTGTAAACCACTAAGGCGTTCTCGCTTCACGGATTGAATGCCGGTGTGTGCCATTGCGCGGAACACTCCGGCGGAGTAGCGTACGCGCATGAAATCGACGCTCGCCGCCCTGGCTCTCGTGGTTGCTCTTCCCGCGTTCGCCGCCGGGTATCACGTCACCAGGCACATCGCCATCGGTGGCGAAGGCGGTTGGGACTGCCTGGCTGTCGACGAAACGCTGCACCGTCTGTTTGTCTCTCACTCGACGGAAGTCGATGTCGTCAATCTGATCAGCGGGAAGCAGGTGGGTGTCATCGACAAGCTGGAAGGCGTTCACGGCATCGCCATCGCTCAGGACCTCGGCCGCGGATATATCTCCAACGGGCGGTCGGGAATGGTGACGGTGTTCGAGCTGTCGACGCTGAAGAAGCTGGCGGAGTGGAAGGCGACCGGCGACAACCCCGACCTGATCCTCTACGACCGTCCGTCCCGGAGGGTGTTCACGTTCAACGGCCGAGGAAAGAACGCCACCGTATTCGACGCCCGAAGCGGCGAGGTCGTGGCCACGCTGCCGCTGGAAGGGAAGCCGGAATTCGCGGTATCGCGGGGCGATGGAACCGTCTTCGTGAACATCGAAGACACGAGTGAGATGGCTGAGATCGACGCGAAGAATGCGAAGGTTGTGCGGCGCTGGTCCCTGTCGCCGTGTGACTCGCCGAGCGGGCTGGCCTTTGACGCGAAGAACGAACGTCTCTTCAGCGTGTGCGAAAACAATCTGATGGCCGTGAGCGATGCCAAGGCGGGCCGCGTGGTCACGACCGTGGCCATCGGATCGGGCCCCGACGGTGCGGCGTTCGACCCGAAGAACAGTCTTGTCTTCAGCTCGAACGGCGCCGATGGGACTCTCACGATCGTGCGCGAGGTCACGCCGGACAAGTTCGAGGTGGCCGGCACGGTCGCGACCGCGCGCGGCGCACGCACGATCGCCATCGATACCACCACCCGTCGCCTCTACACGCCGACCGCGAAGTTCGGCACGGCGCCGGAGCCGACGGCCGAGCACCCGCGCCCCCGCCCTCCCATCGAGCCGGGCTCGTTCGAGGTGATCGAGCTCGCCCCGTAGAAGGCGCTCAGACCTGCAGCTTGTCCTGGGGCCGGGCCACGATGGCGTAGAGGACCGGCATCAGAAACACGCTGAGCAACAGGCGCGAGAACAATCCACCCACGATCACGAGAGCGAACGGCTTCTGCGTGTCCGAGCCGATGCCGGTCGACAGCGCCGCCGGCAGCAGTCCCAGCGCGGCCACGAGCGCGGTCATCATGATCGGCCGCAGCCGCAGGATGGCCGCTTCACGTGTTGCCGCCGCGATGCCCATGCCGTCTCGGCGCAGCTCGTTGGCGTAGGAGATGTAGATCACGGCTGTCTGCACCGATACGCCGAACAAGGCGATGAATCCGATGCCCGAGGAGACGGAGAACGGCGTGCCGGTCAGCCGCAGCGCCAGCAGCCCGCCGATGGGGGAGGAAAGCAGCACGGCCAGGACCGTGATCATCGGGAACTTGAAATTCGAGTAGAGCATGAACAGCAGCATGAAGATCAGCAGGATGGTGATGGGGACGATGATCTGGAGCTGCTTGCGCGACGCCGTGTACTCCTCGTACTCGCCGCCCCAGACCGCGCGATAACCGGCCGGCAGCACCACGGACTTCGCCACCTGCGCCTGTGCGTCCTGCACGGCGCTGGCGAGATCGCGTCCGGTGATGGAGTACTGCACGCCGATGTAGCGTGAGTTGTCTTCGCGATAGATGAACGACGCACCGTTGACCACTTCGATCTTCGCCAGCTCCTTGAGCGGCACCTGCTGACCACCCGGTGTGGCCACCAGGATGTTGCCGATCGCCTCGGGCGTTTCGCGGAATTGCGGCTGCAGCCGCACCACGAGGTCGAAGAGTCGCTCGCCCTGCACGACCTGCGTCGCCGCCGCTCCGCCCACAGCGGCCTCGATGAGACCGTTGATGTCGGCGACGTTCAACCCGTAGCGGGCGATCTTTTCGCGGTCGATGTTGATGGCCAGGCTGGGCTGTCCCAGTTGCTTGATCACCGAGATCTCGCCGATGCCGCGAACCTTCTCCAGCACTTTCTTGATGGCGTTGGCTCGATCCTCGAGTACGCGCAGATCGGAACCGAAGATCTTTACGGCCAGCGCGCTTTTCAGCCCCGTTTCCGCTTCGTCCACCGCGTCCTCTGCCGGCTGCGTGAAGTTGAAGACGATGCCCGGAAATGCGCTCAGCTTCTGGCTGATGGCCTCGATCAACTGTTCTTTCTTCCGGTATTCGCCGTTCCACTCGCTGTACGGCTCGAGACCGACGAAGAACTCGTTGTTGAAGAACCCGGTCGGGTCCGTCCCGTCATCGGGCCGGCCCAGCTCGTTGGCCACGACGGTCACCTCGGGGAACGAGCGCAGAATGGCTCGGATCTGCGGCGAGATCCTCGAAGCCTCGTCGAACGAGATCGTCGACGGCATCGTGGCCCGAACCCACAGCGACCCTTCGTCGAGATGCGGCATGAACTCCGCGCCGATCCCGGGAATGAGAAGCAGCGACAGCGCGAAAATGACGATCGACACGATCGTCGTAGCCCACGGGCGGGCCAGACAGAAGTCGAGCCCGCGCGTGTACGCGTTGCGCGTCTTCTCGAAGATGGGATTGCGGCGCTCCCGGACGCCTTTGCGCAACGCCCACGAGCAGAGCACCGGCACGAGCGTCAGCGCCAGAACGAGTGCGCCGATCAGGGCGAAGATCGTCGTGTCGGCCATCGGCGTGAACAACTGGCCGGACGGCCCCGACAGCGCGTAAATCGGCAGGAATCCGGCCACGATGACCGCGACGGCGTAGAAGATCGGCCGGTCTACCTCGGCGGCCGCCTGCACGATGACCTTCGGCACAGTCTGCGGATGCTCGCTCTCCGTATTGAGCGCCAGGCGCCGGAAGATGTTCTCCACCATGACCACCGAGCCGTCGACGAGGATGCCGAAGTCGATCGCGCCGATCGACAGCAGATTGGCCGGCACGTGCTTCAGATCGAGACACATGAACGCGATCAGCAGCGACAGCGGAATCGTGGCCGCCACGATCAGGCCGGAACGGAAGTCGTAGAGGAAGAAGATCAGGATGACCACGACCAGCAGCATCCCGCGCAGCAGGTTGTCCTCGACCGTGCGCGTGGTCAGCGCGATCAGCTCGCGCCGGTCGTAGAACGGATGGATCTTCACGTCGGCCGGCAGGACCGACGTGTTCAGCTCCTTCGTTTTCTTTTCGAGGCGATCGAGGACCACCTGGGCCTGTTCGCCTTTGCGCATCAGGATCACGCCTTCGACCGCCTCGTCGCGATCGTTGAATCCGAACTGGCCGAGGCGGGGAGCCGTGCCGATCACGACCTGGCCGATGTCCTTGATGAGCACGGGCGTCCCGTCGTGGACCGCCGCCACGACGTTGCCGATGTCCTCCGGCGTCGTCAGACGGCCCAGGCCGCGCACGTAGTAGAACTGGCCGCCCTGGGTGTAGAAGCCGCCGCCGGCGTTGCTGTTGTTCGCGCTCAGGGCGTCGACGATCTGCGGAATGGACAGACCGATCGCCGCGACCTTGGCCGGATCGAGCAGGACCTGGTACTGCATGGTCGGACCGCCCAGGCCGGAGTCGTCGGCAACACCGGGAACGGACTTGTACTGGCGCTCGATGACCCAGTCTTCGAGGGTCTTGAGCTCCGTGGGCGAACGATCGGGGCTGTCCAGGACGTAGCGGTAGATCAGTCCCGAGGGGGAGAAGAGCGGCGATATCGACGGCGTGACGCCGTCGGGAAGCGAGATGTCGCCCATGCGCTCGAATGCCTGTTGGCGCGCGAAGTAGCTGTCGGTGCTGTGCGTGAACGTCAGCTTCACGTCGGAAAGGCCGTAGAGCGAGATCGAGCGCAGAACGGTCATGTTGGGCACGCCGTTCATCTCCACTTCGATCGGAACGGTGATCAGCCGCTCCACCTCCTCCGCGGCGTGCCCTTCCCACTGCGTGACGATCTCGACCTGCGGAGGAGAGAGGTCGGGATAGGCGTCGACGGGAAGGCGCCGGAACGAATTCGCGCCGCCGAAGACCAGCAGGATCGAGAAGAAGATCACCAGGAACTGCTGCCGCAGCGATCCGGCCACGATGTGGTTGATGAACGATCGCTGCTCTTCCGGTTCCGCGGCACTGAGGCCGTTTGCGGACTCTTCCGGAGGCGTGGTCATGAGTGCTCCTCGTTCTGGAGGAACAAAGCGCCTTCGACGACAACCGATTCGCCGGCAGTGAGTCCGGACGTGATCTGCTGGCGCTCGCCGGCGCGCGAGCCGAGCTGCACCAGCCGGCGCTCGAACGTGTGATCGGGTTTCACGACGAACACGAATGGAACGTTCTCGTCGTCGCGCAGAATCGCCGACACCGGCACGACCATGCCTGTGGTCATCACGCGCGGATGAATCAGCACGCGCACGTAGAGATCGCGCTTCAGCACTTCTCCCGGATTCGCCACCTGCAGGCGGACCGACACGGCGCGTGTGTTCGGATCGACGAGCGCGGCGATGTAGTCGACGCGTCCCGGCAAGGACTGGCTCGAACCGGTCACGACGTCGGCGGTGTCACCGACGTGGACCGACGGAAGGTCCGCCTCGAACACGTTCGCCATCACCCACACGCTGGATAGATCGGCCACCGTGAAGCAGGGAGTGGTCGCGGCCTGCAGGAGCTGGCCGGGAGAGACGAGCCGCTCCACGACGGTCCCGCTGATCGGCGAGCGGATGATGCCGCCGAGGTTCTGGACCGGACGGTTGTCGCGAATGGCGGCGATGGTCTGGTCGTCGACACCGAGCGAATGCAGCGCCTGAATCGCCGAGTCGCGATCGGCCTCGGCGTTGATGGCGTCGGTCTGGGCCTGTTCGACGTCGCGGCGCGCGATCGCGTCGTTCTTGAACAGCTGCTGATCGAGATCGGCGATATGCCGGGCGTTGCTCGCCGTGGCCTCGCTCTTCCGCAACTCGCTGACGGCGGCGGCGAAGTCGGGAGAGGCCACGATGGCCAGCGGCTGGCCGCGACTCACGCGCGTGCCGACGGCGACGAGGATGCGCGCGATCGGTCCGGAGATCGGGGACAGCACCTGGGTGGAGCGGTTCTGGTCGAAAGCCACCGTGCCGGTCGCTTCGATCGTTCGCTGGAACGTGGATACGGAAACGGTTTCGGTGCGGACGTTCCGCAGCGCCTCCGACTTCGCGGCCGCGCGCGCGCTCGCGGTCGCGGCGTGGTCGTTCGTTTCGTGCGAGCAGGCGGCCAGCGCCAGGACGAGCATGACGCTCGACGAGATCAGAGACTTCTTCATGGATGTTCTCCTGGGGTCGCCGGCGGAAGCGGCGCCCCGATTGCCAGTTCGAGTGCTGCGAGAGAATCGTTGGCCGCGCCGAGGGCGTCGACGTACTGGCTCTCCGCGCCCAGAAGGGTGCGTTTGGCGTCGAGCAGCTCGAGTGCGGACGAGCCGCCGAGACCGTAGCTCACCGACGCCACGCGATAGACCTCACGCGCCTCGGGAAGCAGCTGGTCGCGGATGAAGATGGCCTGCCGCAGCGCAGTCGACGCCGAGGCGTATGCCGTCTGCACGTCGAGACCGACCTGCGCCTTGATGTCGGCGAGGCTGGCCGTCAATTCCTCTTCGCGATAACGCGCCGCGGCGAGCTCGCCGTGCAGATGCTGCCGAAAGAAGACCGGGATGCCGAAGCCGATCGCGCTCGTGTAGCTCGCCAGCGTCCCGTCGGCGGCGTTGCGCGTAAGGCTGACGCTGATGTCGGGCGCCCAGTACTGGCCCGCCAGCCGGGTGGCGGCGCGGGCTCCTTCCAGTTGCGCGGCGAAGCTCTGCACCTCCGGCCGCGAAGTGACGGCGATTCGCTCCAGCGTGTCGATCGAGACCAGCGGGCCGGGCACCTCCAGCGTATCGGTGGTCTCGATGGGCGCACCCCCCATGCGGCCGAGCAGCCGGTTGAGGGAGGCGCGGGCCGTGGCGATCTCCCGCTCGTTCGTGATCAGGTCGTTCTCGGCCAGCGCCAGCTCGGTCTTCGCCTTGATGACGTCGACCCGGGGCACAGTTCCGGCGAGGAAGCGGGCCTGCGTCTTGTTCACGAAGTCTGCGGCGAGATCCTTGTTCTGCTGCAGGTCTTCGCGGTGACGCAACGCCACGAGGATGGCGTCATATGCCTGCGCCGCCTCTGACGCGATCTGCTGGCGTAACTGCGTGAGATTGAGCTCGGCCGAGCGGAGATCCGCCGTTGCCACTGCGCGCCGCAGTCCGAGCTTGCCCGGAAAGGGGATGGTCACGCCCACTCCCTGATCGCTGGCGTTGCCGGAGCCGGGCTTGAATGCGTTGGTCTGACCGGCGATGTCGAAGGCGAGGCTGGGGTCGGGAATCGCGCCGGCAACGACGACCTGCGCCCGCGCCTGCTCCACCTGGGCGCGCGCCGCGGCAAGCGCCGGATTCCGGGCCAGCGAACCGTCGATGGCCTGTGCGCGCGTCAGGCGCAGAGACTCGGTCGATTGCGCGGCCGCGACGCCCGCGGCGGCGACAGAAATCATACACAAGAAATAAATACGAAAAATATCGCGCACAGAGCGCTCCATGAAGCCCGATCACGAGTCGGCAGGAAGGTGGGCTAGGCCGCGGGAGGGGCGCGCGATGCCAGCGGCTCGTACGTGCGGCGGATCGTGGCTGGGACGAACAGCGTGACCAGCATAGCCACCAAGACGAGCGGTGCGATCGGGGCGGCGCTGAGCGGCGTCAGCCGGCCCACCGCGTTCACGCACACAGCGCACGGCGAAGGCGTGATCTGCGACAGGGGATGCGTATGGATGAGCGGCTCGCAGGCGATCGAAGCCGCGATCAGCAATACGAACAGCAGTCCCACTCGACGCATCGGCATCAGGATACCTTAAGCGGTCTCGTCCCAGGGTCAATTCCAGCCATTGGACGAATCGAATCTGCCACCCGTTGCCGATCTGCAACCGTTCGTCCGGGGGTGCGCAAGTATATGTGGTCCCGCGGGGTGCTGATGCTGGCTCGGGATCGGCCAGGGCCGCCCCTCGGAATAACGATTTGTTACGGATGATTGAGAGTGACAGGAGATCGTAGATGGCAGAGACCACCAACACTGCAGTACAGCAAGTGACCGACGCAGACTTCGATACCACCGTCCAGGCCGGCAAGCCCGTTCTGGTCGACTTCTGGGCTCCCTGGTGCGGACCGTGCCGCATCATCGGCCCGATCGTCGAGGAGCTGGCCCCCTCGTATCAGGGGAAGGCGATCATCGCCAAGATGAACGTCGACGACAACCCCGGCGTGGCGCAGCGATTCGGCGTCACCTCGATCCCCACTCTCATGATGTTCAAGGACGGCAAGCTCGTCGACCGGATGGTCGGAGCCATGCCCCGCGGCGAACTGCAGAAGTTCATCGACCGCAATCTTTGATCGTGGACTTACGGCGCGAGTCCTCTGCCGCTCCGGCAGAGTGACTCGACCCCGCCGTCCCGCACCTCAAGCGTCTCTTCGATCCGCACGCCGATTTCGCATTCTCTTTGGCACGTGCCCCCCGGTCCGTCTCATCGCTCCGGCTGCCGAAGCGGGGGCATGTCGAGCTCGCGCCAGAGAAATGCGTAGACGTCCGTCGTCGACGCGATGGACTCGCTGAGCGCGGTTCCGATCCCGTGACCGGCACCCGCCGTCGTCCTGAGCAGAATGGGACGGGACGACGAAGTGGCCGCCTGCAGGCGCGCCACGAACTTGCGCGAGTTCATCGGATCGACGCGGCCGTCGTGGTCGCCGGTGAGGAACAGCGCGGCCGGATAGGGAGTCCCGTCGGCGACATGGTGATACGGCGAGTACGCCAGCATGGCCTGCAACTGCTGCGGATTGTCGGGGGCGCCGAACTCGGTCTGATTGAAGACGCCGTTCGGCGTGAGCTGCGTCCGCGGCATGTCGTAGATCCCGACGTGCGAGACGACCGCGCGCATGAGCTCGGGATGCTGCGTCATCACCGCCCCCATCAGCAGGCCCCCGTTGCTCCCGCCCTGGATGGCGAGCTTCGACGGCTTCGTGTACTTCCGATCGATGAGGTGCTGCGCGCAGGCCGCGAAATCGTCGAAGACGTTCTGCTTCTGCAGCATCTTCCCCTGCTCATGCCACCGCTCCCCGTACTCGCCGCCTCCGCGGATGTTGGCGCGGGCGATGACACCGCCGGCATCGAGCCACAAACGGGACGTGAGCGACATGCCGGGCTGCTCGCTGAGCGCGTAACCGCCATAGCCGAGCAGTAGCGTGGGATGCGATCCGTCGCGCACGAGGCCTTTGCGAAAGATAATGTTCACGGGGATTCTGGTCCCGTCCTTCGACGTCGCAAACTCGCGAACCACGGCCGCGTCGCTCAGATCGACCGGCGCTTTGACAGGCAGCGCGGCCGGCCCCAGCTTCTTTGAAGCGGCGTGATAGCGATACCAGCGCTTCGGCGCCGTGTACGTCGAGTTGCTGAAGAGCACGTCGTCGCCCGCGCGCAGCAGCTCTCGAATCGAAGAGACGGGAGGGATGGGCACGCGGCCCTGGGGCTTGCCGTTCCGGTCGTAGGTCAGGAGCTCAGACGGCCCGCCTTCGATCATTGCCACGTACACCATGTTCCTGGTTACGACGAAGTCCTGGATGGCCATCCCGTTCTGTGGCTGGTCCTGCTTTGCAGAGCGTGCAACTCGGTCCGGCAGCGGCGGCAGGAGCGTTCTGGCCGTGTTGACGACCACGCTCGGCTGGTTGGGCTGGGCCGGCTTTACGCGCAGAAGACGTCCATTCGGCGCACCGGCATGCGAAAGCATGTACAGCGAGCCATCGCCGCCGAAGCGAGCCTCGCGAACGCCGTCGTCGAACTTCGTGATCTGCCTCCAGTCACCGTCCGCACCGCGCAGAAAGTGTTCGACCTCGCCGCCATCGCCGTTCTTGACGGAAGCGAGCACGTGGTGGCCGTCGTCCGACGTCTCCAGCGTGATCTCTGCGATGCGCGGGAACTCCTTCCCGACCGCGTACGTGTCTTCGCTGACGGGCGCGCCCAGTTTGTGAAACCAGACCTGCTGGTAGAAGTTCAGGTCCGCCGCCGGACGCTCGTTTTCGCGCGGATAGCGCGTGTACCAGAAGCCGCTCCCCGTCCCGTTCCAGGCCACGCTCCCGCCGGCGGTCGCGTAGTTGACGCGAGGGATCACGTCGCCGAAGTCCTTTCCGGTCTTTGTATCGAACACGTGGACGGAGCCGTCTTCGCTCCCGTGCCGGGAGAGAGAGATGGCCACGCGCTTCGCATCGAGGGATGGAACGTAGAAATCGACTTCCCATCCACCCTTCGTGTCGATTGCGGTCGGATCGAAGAGCACCCGCTCCGATTTCGGATCGGAGATCGAGTCGAACACGACCAGGACCGGTTGTTCCTTGGGCGGTTGCGATCTGAGCGCGAACAGTTTTCCGCCCTGCAACTGCACGCCTGCGTATTCGAGCCGCGGCGCGCGGAGGAGAGTCTCGATTCGCCGCCCGATCTCGGCGCGGCCCGGAACCGAATCCAGCACGTTTCTGGTCAGCGCATTCTCCGCCGCCACCCATTGCTTCACTTCGGGATCCGCTGCATTCTCGAGCCAGCGGTAGTCGTCGCGGACCCTCACCGCTCCGTAGGTGTCGGTCACCGGATGCTTCGGTGCAGGCGGATAGTCAAGCTTCGCCGGTGCCTCCATGAGGAGCACCGCGAGCGCGATGAGAAGTGCCTTGTGCATCGGCGCAGTCTATTGCAGAGGAGGCATTTGCGTGGATGCCACGGGGCCTGCATCTCGCCGCTGTCTACGGTGCGAGTCCGATGCTGCTCCGGCAGAGCGACTCGACGCCGCCGTCGCGCACGACAAAGGTGTCCTCGATGCGCACGCCGATCTCCCGATCGGGGTAGTAGAGACCCGGCTCGATGGTGAGGATGTCGCCGGTTTCGACCATGTCGTGATTCGACGACATGAGCGCGAACGCCGGCTTCTCGTGGATGTCCAGCCCGACGCCGTGCCCGAGGGAGTGCACGTATCCGGAGAGCGTCTTCGGGTCCGATCGTGTCGTGGCATGGCCGTTCGCTTCGAATAGATCGCAGACCAGGCTCTGATACGAAGAGGCCCGCGTTCCGGGACGCATGGCGTCGCGCGCACGCGAGAACGCATCGGCGACCTGCGTATGAATGTCGCGCAGCTCGTCGGGAATTCGTCCGATACAGAACGTTCTCGTCAGATCGAAGAAATAGCCGGTGACGCGGTCGGCGGGGAAGATGTCGACCACGAGCGGCACACCTGTCCGCACCGCCGCGGCCGCGTCGCCCCGCGAGTGCGGCACTCCCGCGTCGTGACCCTGCGACACGATCGTCTCGTGATCCTCAATCATGCCCAGCCGGGTGATCTCGCCTGTGATGAACGACTTGAGATCGCCGATGAGCATCCGCTTGCCGTGCTCCGCTTCGCGCAGCATTCCGCGGACGCCGTCGACGACTTGCTCGGTTCTCTCTCCGACGGAGCGGATGGCTTCGATCTCGCGCTCATCTTTTCTCTTGCGCGCGAGCTGGATCAGATCTTCGCCGCCCGATCCGACGCGCCAGCTCCGCTTCTGCATCTCCTCTGCGATGCCGGTGTAGAGATGGGCGGGAAGATTGCCGAAAAACGCGACGGAGTCGCGGGCGCCGAGCTCACGGAGCGCAAGGTCGAAGAACTCCGCGTACGCGCTGATCGGGCCCGGCGCGCTGCGAAAGATGCGGTCGACATCGAACTCGTGGACGAGCCGCGTTTCCAGACCGCTCGCCGCAGCCTCGTCGCGCTCCATCGGATATGCGATCAGCACGGGATCCCGGCCCGCCACCTTGATGGCGTAGCCCTTGGTCAGCTTCGCCCCGCGGGCCAGCCAGCGAAATGCCGGGTGCATCGACTCATGGAGAGGGACGATGAGCGCCGAGAGGCCTCGCGCGTGCATCAGCGGATCGAGATCAGCGATCATCGTGCGTCATTCCGAGCGCCGAAGAGCGCGAGGAATCTGGGCGGGGGTGCGCGTTTCCACCGCCCGGATTCCTCGCCGTCTCCGCGGCTCGGAATGACGGCGGTGGGCTCGCGGTAAATATAGCAGAATGCAACGGGGATGATTTCCGTCAGGGTGATGACGTACAACATTCAGGGACACGCGGCGGCGGGACGGCCGGATCACCTGCCGAAGATCGCCGAACTGATCGCCGCGGCGGAGCCGGACGTCGTCGGTCTCCAGGAAGTTCACTGCCGGACCCGCGCTTCAGTCATCGATCAGGGTGAAACGCTCGCGGCGCTGACCGGCCTGCGGCTGGCCTTCGGACGGAGCTGCGCGATCGACGGCGGCGATTACGGGAACGCCGTGCTCTCGCGTCACGAGATCGCGAGCACGCGCGTATTTCCGCTGCCGGGGTCGGGCGAACCGCGCTCGCTGTTGCAGGCCGGCATCCGCGTGCAAGACTCGCAGTTCACATTCTTGGTCACCCATCTCGCGGCGTGGGGCCGTCTGTTGCGGCTGGCGCGCATCCGCCAGGTGAACGAGCTCGCTGACGTGATCGCGCGCGGCTCGCTGCCGCACGTCCTGTGCGGCGACTTCAACGTGGCTCCCGGTGCCGAGGAGTTGCGTGTGCTGCTGTCGCGCGGACATCTGCGGGTATGCGGTGAGCAGAGCGAGGCGACGTTTCCCATGACGCGGCAGCGACTCGACTACATCATGTGTGATCCGCGATGGGATTTCGTTTCAAGCGAAGTGATCCGCGGCGGACCCTCGGATCACTGGCCGTTTGTCGTCGACCTCAAGCTGCGGGACGAATCGGATGGCCACGACTGGACGACGGCCCCACAACCCATCAGCGGCAGCACGGAGTAGACTCGGCTCGACGAAAGGAACCCCAATGGCCAGCTACTACCTCTCCGAGGACCTCGCGCGATTCGGAGACATCGCCAAGACGAATCCGAAACTGTTCGACCTGTTTCTGCAGTGGTATTCGACGACGATGGAGAAAGGCGCGCTCGACGTAAAGACCAAGAAGCTGATCGCGCTCGCGGTTGCGTTCGCGATCCAGGAGCCGTACTGCATCGACTCCTATGCTTCGGCGTGCACGGATGCCGGCATCGCGCCGGAGGAGATGGCCGAGGCCGTGAACGTGGCGGCGGCGATTCGGGGAGGCGGCACGATCGCCCACTGGGTCCAGGCCTGCAACACGATGACGCGCCGCGAGACCTGACATGCGCCGGCTCGCGGTGATCGGCGCTGGCCCGATCGGCATCGCCGCTGCCCTCGAGGGAATCGATCGCGGGTTCGATGTCACCGTTCTGGAGAAGGGCCAGCCCGGCGACTCCCTCCGCTCCTGGGGCAACACACGTTTCTTCAGCCCGCTGGGCATGAACATCTCCGCGCTCATGCGCGAGCACCTCGGAGGCGCGCTGGCGGACGATGCGCTGCTCAGCGGGAGGGAGATGATCGACGAAGTGCTGCGCCCGCTCGCCGAGCGCGATCCGCTGCGCGATCGCATCCGCACGAACACGCGTGTGAGCGCGATCGGCAGGCGAGGGCTGACGCGCGGCGACTTCGCCGGTCATCCACTGCGCAGCGAGCGGCCGTTCCGGCTTATGACCGAACGGGGCGCCGATGCCCCGGCGTCGGAAGTCATCGAGGCGGATGTCGTGTTCGACGCCACCGGCGGTTACGCGACGCCCAATCCGATCGGCGCCGGTGGATTGCCCGCGCCGGGCGAGAGCGACATCCAGGCCATCCGCACTCTCGGCGCGCTCGACGCATCGCTCGATGCGCTTCGAGGGAAGCGGATCCTGCTCGTCGGCGACGGCCATTCCGCGGCCAACGCGATCGTGATGCTGGCGGGGGTGGAAGGAGTGCGCGTGACCTGGGCCGTGCGGAAACCGAACCGCCGTCCCTGCGAGGAGACGATCGGAGACCCGCTGCCGGAACGCGCCGCCGTCGTCGGCGCGGCGAACCGGCTCGCGGAGGAGCCGCCGGATTTTCTCTCCGTCGAGCGCCGGGCCATGGTGGAGTCGTTCAGCGCGCGCGACGACGGGATCGAGGTGACGCTGAGCGGCGGCCGCCGCGTGACCGTCGATGGTGTGGCGGCGTTCACCGGTTTCCGCCCGAACGGCGGGATTCACAGCGAGCTCAACGTCGAGTCGTCGCCCGTGACGGCCGGCTCCGCGCGTCTGTACCGTGCGATTTCCAACGTCACCGACTGTCTGACCGTGCCGCACGTCAGCGCCGCCGATCTCGGCAGCGGCGAGCCGGACTTCTTCTTCATCGGGTCGCGCAGTTACGGCAGCGCGCCGTCGTTCCTGCTGCGCACGGGACTCGTCCATCTGGAAACGATTTTCGCTTCACTCCATTCATGACCGCGATTCCGCACGTGCCATTGGTCGCGCTCGACACGCTCTGGCTGCAGGTCGCCGGCACGCTCTGCAACATCGAGTGCACGCATTGCTTCATCTCCTCGTCGCCGCAGAACCATTCCCACGGGATGATGTCGCTGGCCGACGTCGAGACGCGCCTCGCCGAGGCCAGAGCGCTCGGTGTGCGCGAGTACTACTTCACGGGCGGCGAGCCGTTCATGAATCACGACATGCTGGCGATTCTCGAAGTCACACTGCGCCAGGGGCCGGCCACGGTGCTGACCAACGGGATGCTGCTTCGCCCGGAAACGTGCCTCCGGCTTCGCGAGTTGTTCGACGGCAGCGAGTACTCGCTCGACATCCGAGTGTCGCTTGATGGATTTGACGCCCCGTCGCACGATGCCATCCGCGGCCAGGGCGTGTGGGAGAAGGTGATGAGCGGCCTGCGCAATCTTGCGGAGGTCGGGTTGAACCCGGTCATCACCGTGACGACCGCAGCCGAGGGTGTGGAGACGGGCCAGGGACGCGCGCGATTTCTCGATCTGATTCGCGGGTTCGGCTTCGCCAAGCCGCGCCTCAAGGTCCTGCCCCTCTTTCGGATCGGAGCCGAGGAGCGGCGCACGCGCGCGTATGCGGACTGGGAGCGGATCTCGTCGGACATGGTCGAGGAGAGTGACGCCGGCGTTCTGCAATGTTCCTCGTGCCGCATGGTCACGAGCAAGGGCGTCTACGTCTGTCCGATCCTCATCGAGCAGCCGGAGGCCCGGATGGGGGACCGCATCGACGACACGCTGCGGCCGTTTCCACTGAAGTTCGGTGCGTGCCACACATGCTGGGTCGAAGGCGTGACATGCACGACATGAGGCCGCGTCATTCCGAGCCGCGAAGACGGCGAGGAATCCGGGCGGTGGCGCGACGTCCCGCGGTCGGAGGCGGCCCGCGATGACCCGGCTGGCGTTCATCGGCGGCATCTACTCCAACTATTGGGCGCTGCGCGCAACACTCGACGACATCGCCCGGCGCGCTCCGGACGCCGTCTATTTCCTCGGCGACCTCGGCGCGTTCGGCCCGCACCCGAACCGGGTGCCGGAGCTGCTCATCGAACGGGGTATTCCGGGAATCCAGGGCAACTACGAGGAATCGCTGTCATCGCGGGCGAGCGACTGCCACTGCGGCTATACCGATCCGCGCGACAATCACTACGCACAGATCTCGTACGACTACACGTTCGAGAACACGTCGGACACGCTGAAGGAATGGATGGGGACGTTGCCGCGGAACGTGCGCCTGGACGTCGACGGGCGCAGCGTGCTGCTGGTGCACGGCTCACCGCGCCGGATCAACGAGTTCCTGTGGCGCTCGACGTCGTCCGAGGCGTTTCTCGAAAACCTCTGTGACGACCACGCCGCCGACGTCATCGTCTGCACGCACACGGGCCTGCATTGGCATCGCCGTCTCGCCAGCGGCCGCCACGTCGTGAATGCCGGCGTGATCGGGCGTCCGGCGAACGACGGTCAAACGAATGTCTGGTACGCGATGGTCGAGACTGGCGGCGAGGTCAGCGTCGAGTTCATCCCTGTCCCATACGACCATGAGCGCCTTGCCCGTGAGATGCGGGGCGAGAAGCTGCCCGAGGAATTCGTCGAGACGATCCTGACGGGCTGGTGGACGACCTGCCTGGAGATTCTGCCGGCGAAGGAAAGAGGCATGGGAAAGTACTGAATGCTCTCGACGAACGGGCTGACGGGCTCGTCCGCCCGGGCATCCGGCTCGGACGGTTCCCAGGCAACCAGAGCGGTAGCGGCGTCGTGGTAAGGTTCGCGGCTGCCTTCGGATGGAGAGAGGAAATACAACAGATCGCCGTTACCAGATGACCCTGGCGCTGGGCGCGCTGGGCGTGGTGTATGGCGATATCGGGACGAGCCCGCTCTATGCCTTCCGGGAGTGCTTTTCGGAGCATCACGGGCATCGCGTGGCGGCCAATGCCGGCAACGTTCTCGGCATTCTCTCGCTGATCTGCTGGTCGCTGGTCATCGTCATCTCCGTCAAGTACCTCGTGTTCGTGCTGCGGGCCGACAACCGGGGGGAGGGCGGCATCCTGGCGCTCATGTCGCTCGTGCGGCCGAGAGCGTCGAAGCGGCGCGGAATCCTGATCGCCCTGGGGCTGTTCGGTTCGGCGCTGCTTTACGGCGACGGCATGATCACGCCGGCCATCTCGGTTCTCGGCGCGATGGAAGGTCTGGATGTGGCCACGCCGATGTTCGGGCATCTCATCGTGCCGCTGACGGTGATCGTGCTCGTCGCGCTCTTCATGCTGCAGAAACGCGGCACGGCACGGGTCGGGGCGATGTTCGGGCCGGTGATGATGGTGTGGTTCGCCGTCATCGCGTTGCTCGGGATCGTCAACATTCTCCGCGCCCCGCGGGTGATCGAAGCGATCAACCCGGTGCACGCGGTGGCGTTCCTTGCCGAGCACAGCGTGGCCGGCTTTCTCGTGCTGGGCGCGGTCTTTCTCGTCGTCACCGGCGGCGAGGCGCTCTATGCGGACATGGGACACTTCGGCGCCCGGCCCATCCGCATGGCCTGGTTCGTCGTCGTCTTCCCCTGCCTGCTGCTGAACTACCTGGGGCAGGGCGCGCTGCTGCTGACCGATCCGTCGGCGATCGCCAATCCGTTCTTTCACATGGCTCCGGACTGGGCGCTGTATCCGCTGGTCGTGCTTTCCACCGTCGCCGCGGTCATCGCCTCGCAGGCGGTCATCAGCGGCGCGTACTCGCTGACGCGGCAGGCCGTGCAACTCGGCTATCTGCCCCGCATCCGCATCCGCCACACCTCGGCGCGTGAGATCGGCCAGATCTACATCCCGTCGGTCAACTGGATCCTGATGCTCAGCGCCATCGGACTGGTGATGGGCTTCCAGAAGTCGACCAACCTCGCCGGCGCGTATGGAGTGGCGGTGACGGCCACCATGGGCATCACCACATTGCTCCTGGCCATCGTGGCACGCGAGCGATGGAAATGGTCGATGCTGATGGTGCTGGCAATGGCGGTGCCGTTCCTGATCATCGACCTCTCGTTCTTCGGCGCGAACATCGTGAAGGTGATGGAGGGAGGATGGTTCCCGCTATTCGTCGGCGTCACGGTGTTCATTCTCATGACCACCTGGCGGCGAGGGCGGTTGATCCTCTCGCAGCGTATTTCCGAGACCGCCATCACCGAGGGGGATTTCCTGCGCGATCTGGGTGCCAATCGCATTCCTCGAGTTCGGGGGACGGCCATCTTCATGTCGCGCGACGACAGAGGCATCCCCACCGCGCTCCTGCACAACCTGAAACACAACAAGGTCGTGCACGAGCGCGTCGTGCTGCTGACCGTGGACATCGAAGAGACCCCCACGTTGTCCGAGGACGAGCGGTATGAGTGGAAGGAGCTGGGACATGGCGTGTACCGGCTCATGGTCCGGTTCGGATTCATGGAAGAGCCCGATCTGCCCGGCCTGCTCGACCGCCTCGGACCCAAACCGCTGTCGTTTCCGCGCATGGCCACGAGCTACTTTCTGGGCCGGGAGGTGCTGATCCCGACCAAACGCCCGGGCATGGCCATCTGGCGCGAACATCTCTTCGCCTGGATGAATCGCAACTCGGCGAGCGCGTCGACGTTTTTCGGGTTGCCGCCGAACCAGGTCATCGAGCTGGGCGCCCAGGTCGAGATGTGAGCCTCGTTCAGGTAGACGATTCCGGACTGCTGTTCATCTCGCCGGCCATCTCGGACTGGCAGACCGTATCCGTGCACGGTGTCGATGTCGTGATCGATCTCGAGGGCGGTCTCGACGAATGCATCCCAACGCTTCCGGACACATGTCTGTACGTCTACATGCCGATCTACGACGAGGAGTTGCCCGATCCGACGCGCCTCGAGGCGGTGACGCTGTTGGGGGCGCACATGATCCGCAACGGACATCGCGTGCTCTCGCACTGCGGGATGGGATTTAACCGCTCGGCGCTCGTGGCCGGACTCATCCTGCACAAGCTCGGGATGAGTGGCCCGTCCATCGTGGAGCGCCTGCGCGCGCGCCGGCCGGGTGCGCTCTTCAACGAGGTGTTCGCGCGATACGTGACCTCGCTCCCGTAGGGGCGGTCAGTGTCTGGCCGCGCGGCGCTTGCCGCCGTGACCGGGCAGAGGGCCGCTGTCCTCCACGGAGCGCCGGCGATACCGCCCGGCGCTTTTCGTTTGCGTACAATCGCGCCGTGAAAATGACGGCACTCTGCTCCCTGCTCCTCCTTTTCTGCGCTCACGCCGCGGCACCCGTCCGCGTGACCGTGCACGAGAGCGTTGCCCCGAAAGCAACGACCTACTCGTATCGGGTGATCAATCGGACGAAGCAGCCGATCACCGCGCTGCGGATTGGATATGACCCGTCGCGCCAGGAGCCGCAACTCATCACCTTACCGCTCGGATGGACATTCGAGCGCGGACTGGCGCCTGATACTGCCACCGCCCCCGCCGGCTGGACAGCGCGCCTGGTCACGACCGAAGAGAATCGCAAGTTCATGCTCGAATGGACAAACGAGCGCGGCACGAAGTCGGACATTGCCCCTGGTACGAGCGAGGACCGTTTCCGCGTCATCGTGCCCCACGCGGCCCGCGAGTATCTGCAATCGATGTTTGAAGTTGTGTTGAGCGATTCCACGCATCTGCACGGACCACTGCAGAGCACGCCATAATTCACAATTTCCTTTACGCCATTCTTAAAGCGCGACATAATGCCGCCTCTCGCAGTCCAAGTAAGAGTCCAAAATCGACAGGAGAAGCGATGAAAACCGCACGATGGTTGCGAACCCTTTTGTTCGCTCTTTCGGCAAGCTATGCCTCGGCAAGCTTCGCACAAGCTGCCCGCAACGCACAGATCGTCGCCGTCACGCCCGGAGGAGTCGGCTACGTCACCACCAGCTCCGGAACGACCGGCCTCAGCGCGCAAATCGGCCGCTGGGACACACCTTATCCAAATGCCGATACAGGCGAGCAGGCGCCCGGCCTGGAGCCCTTCGGCGCCAGCACACTGACCGTCGACATCGATGTGAACGACGGCGGTCTGGTCAGCTTCAGCTACAAGTTCCTGACATATGACGCGGGGATCTACGACTGGTTGGACGCCTACCTGGTGACGCCGACCGGCACAGTTTCCTACGTTAGAAACTTCGGCAAGCCGGGCAGCGATTACGGATCGTATTGGGAAAGCTCGCAGGTGGTGATCACTCAATCGCTCGACCAGTGGCGCAATCAGCGAGTCACCTTCGTCTTTTCCGTGCAGCAGGACGGCTGGGGCGATCAATCCGCCGCACGCATCGATAACTTCGACGTCCGAACGTGCCAGGTGCCTCCGCTGACGACGATCACCGATGCCGCCGCGCTGTCGTTTGAGGCTGGCAACACACTCGATACCGCCGATCTCATCCCGGCGATGCAGGCGGCACTCAACTGCCTGCAGCAGGCCGCCAGCGCGGCAGGCGGAGCCCTCACTGTGAATTCAGGCTATCGCCCGCCCGCGTATCAGGCGCACTTGCGCGAGGTGTGGGATCGCTGGAACGACCTGCGCAATCGCCGCGATCCGGAGTGTGCGAATTTGCGAACCAACGTGCAAGGGGAGTTTCAGCGACATGGGCTGCTGCTGACGCAGCGCCCGGCAGCAGCGAGTGCCCATACTCGCGGTGAAGCGTTCGACGCCAACTGGAACCTGCCGGCAGGCACGATCATCGACACGCTCGCAGCGAACTGCGGGCTGCAGCGTCCCTTGGCCACTGATCCGGTTCATTTCATTCAACGGTAAGGGATGAGGAGACAAACCATGACCAACAAAAGAAACAAGGTGGGATGGCTGCCAGTGCTGGCAGTCCTCACCCTGCTGTTCAGCACTTTCTCCGCGACCGCGGCCACGTCCGTGCACGTGAAGGTTTTCGAATCGACAGGGGCAACCGGCACCACGTACTTCTATCGAGTGGTCAACGGCGCTGATCGGCCGATCGTCGCTGTGCGCATCGGCTTTGATTACCTTCACGGCGAAGCGCAGCTTCAGACGCTGCCGGTCGGCTGGACATTCGAGCAGGGAGTGCCCGCATCGAGCACAACCTCGCCGCAAGGATGGACGGCGCGACTGGTGACCACCGAAGAGAGCGCGCTTGTCGACATGGAGTGGAGCAGCGACGGGGGATCGCAATTTGATATCGCCGCGGGAGCCACGGCCTCCGGCTTCTCCGTTCGCCTGCCACAAGCCTCACCGGCGTACCGGACCGCAAACTTCGATGTGATCCTCGGCGATTCGACGCATCAGTATGGCCTGCTCGAACCGGACCCGGAAGGCCCGCCACCGCCCTCGGACACCACACCGCCGACGCTCAGCGTCTCGCTTTCCCCCGCTGTGATCTGGCCGCCGAATCACAAAATGGTCGAGATCACTGCCACGATTCAAGTGAGCGACGGCACCGACCCGCAGCCGACCGTTCGACTCGTCTCGATCACCTGCAGTGAGTCGATCGATGACTCGGCGAACGTCACCGGAGCGGCATTGGGAACGGATGACCGGCAGTTTTTCGTCCGCGCCGAGCGGACCGGCCAGCGGAAGGAAGGGCGCGTTTACACGGTCACCTACTCGGCGACCGACGCCGCCGGTAATCAGGCTCTGGCCACCGCCACAGTACAAATCCCGCACGACCAGCGGCACTGACCGACACGGCAATTCCAGAGATGGAGCGCCGGCGATCCCGCCGGCGCTTTTTCTTTGCGTACAATCGCGCCCGTGGATCACGAGCGCTTCAGGCGTCGCGCCCTCGAACTCGCAGAGAGCGGTCGCTGCTCCGTCAGCCCGAATCCGATGAGGCTTCTCGAGCCCGGACCAACGAGGCGATGAGCGAAGCCTTGCGGGCCAGGTCTCGTCTTCTGTTTGCACGGTCAGTCCGTCGATCGCAACAGGCACCGCCTCGAGATCGACGTTTGGTTCTCTGTACGTTCGAGGAAAACGCCTTCCGCGGTCGCACCCGCCCCGCAGCCGATCACGCACCCCCGCCACGCAAACGCGAATGCTATTCTCGCGCGCCGATCTCGAGTTCCACGAAAACGCGAACGTTCCAGCTCGCCCTGCCGATCTCGTCGCCGTGGCGCGTCCTGTTGATGAGCCGCGTGTGGTGAATGTCTGTGTCCGGAGATCGAGATACTCCGCGGATGTCGCGGGTCACCAGAGGGTCGTCCCTGCTCTTCAGCGCCCCGATGTTGATCACCATGTCGATTTCCTGCGCCGCGCGCTTCGCGCCGCACGAGGGGCAGAGCCCTCGGCCTTGCACGAGAAGGCCACGAGCATGTCCTTGCGGCAGTCCGGGCAGCGCACAGCCCGTCCATCGTGGAGCGCCTGCGCGCGCGCCGGCCGGGCGCGCTCTTCAACGAAGTGTTCGCGCGACACGTGGCGTCGCTCGGGCAGGGGCCGTCAGTGTCTGGCCGCGCGGCGCTTGCCGCTGTGACCGGGCTGCACGCTGACGGTGTTGTTCGCGAAGATCACGCGCGTCCCATCGCTGAGCGTGACCGTGCCCGCGGCGTAGCTCGTCGCGGTGAGAGTCTCCGAGAACACGGTGATCAGCTCCATCGCCGCCGTGGAGCTCGCGAACTGGAGCTGCATGAGCGTGCCGACGCGATTGCCGCCGCTGTCGACGTCATCGCCGAACATCACCGTCACGCCAGGCGGGTAGAACGTCGAGACGTTGAGTGCTCCCAGCCGGTAACCGTTGCTGGCGCTCTGCACGGGATCGGAAGGACCGAGATGCCAGCGGGCCATCAGCGTATCGGAGAGGTGGCGGCGGCGATGGAGATCGCGGACGATCAACGTGCCAGGCCGCAGGTGGACGACTTCGCGGATGAGGTAGTCGAGCGGATTGTCGGGCGAGACGATTCCCTCGTCATAGCGATTCACCACCCAGGACGACTCGAACCGCATGCCGATCGCGGAGAACGTGCCTTGCTCGGTATAGAGAAAGTTCTGGTTGTTGCGCCCGAGCGTTCCCGACGGCTCTCCGAGCTGATACGTCGAGAAGGCCGGTGTCACCGCTTCGCCGTCGAAGCTCGGCCCGCGATAGGCGCTGGGACAGACCAGACAGATCGCACCGTGGTAGAGACGAACATCGCCGTCGGCGTAGCCATAGTGGTCGAAGGAGTAGCTGGTGTTCTCGGTGGACACGAAGTAGGCATCGAGGTCGGCAAGCGAAGAGCGGGAGAAAAATCGTCCGCTGCCTGTGTTGAGGTACGAGGGAATGTAGGCGATGGGCGGCGCCGGAGAGGTGGTGTCGAAGATCATCTCGTAGAACGTGTCGCCGGGTGTGTCGGCGAAGTCGTTGCTCGGAGCGGCGAGCATCGAGGTGTAGATGCCATGCGCGAAGAACCCGTAACCGGAGGTGGCGGAGAGCACGGCCAGCGTCGAGGGAGACGTCCTGTGCGGGTAATCGCCGGAATATCCACCGTATGGCCGGGTCTCGCTGAAGTCCGGCGCCACCTGGAAGGTGAGGCTGTGCGGAAGCGGCTGCAGCCAGTCGAAATCGACGCTCCAGTCTTCGCCGATCTCCCGCAACAGCAGGTTCACGAGCGACAGTTCGGTCACCGTGTACCACCCGTAATTCCAGCCCTCGGCCCAGTCTCCTCCGGCCAGGCGCTGGTTCATCAGCGGCATCTCGTTGCCGAGCTTCGAGCGCAGGAGCGTGAAGATGCGGTCGGCGTCGGCGCTGTCGCCGGCCGTGGCCACGGCCGTGAGCACGATGCCCTGGATGTATCCGGCGTAGTAGTTCTCGACAGGCCACGACTCCACGTAGCCGGGCGTGTCGTGGTACCAGTCCACCCAGCGGGTCGCGGTCTTGACGATGAGCGCGCGCTCGGCGAGACTGAACTGGCCGTCCATCCAGTCGTACGCCAGCAAGAGATTGCGCAGGCCGAATCGGATGTCGTAGCCGGTGTCGCGAGCGAACTGGCGCGTCCCGTTGTCGTAGTCGTTGGCGATGCGCATCGCCAGCGTATGCGCCGCCCCGGCCGCCCGCATCGCCGTGGTTGGGTCGTCGTTCCTGCGTAACTGCCAGGTCAGCGCCAGCAGCGGGATGTAACTCTCGGGGTCGTAGATGTCGTTCTCGAACTCCGTGGACGTCACGTCCGGAATGCGCGCGAGCGCATCGAGGAAGCGACTGAGTGCGGCTTCGTAACGCAGCCGCGCGGGATCGTTGGCCGTCCGCGCGCGGATCGAGGCGAGCCGGACTGCCGTCAGATAGATGCGCGGATGCGCCATCGCCGCGATCGTGCTCGTCGGCACGGGTGTTGGCGGCGCGACGACCGTCAGCGAGGGGATGGAGACGGAGGCGACCTGCCTGCCGTCGACGTCGAACGCGCGGATCTCCAGCGTGCCGCTCCCTGGTGGAATCCCCGCCAGCGAGAAGAGCGGTTTGAAAAACGGGATCATCGAGCCGAACGAGTGCGCTTCCTCGACCAGGCCGGTGCCGGAAGGATCGAGGAGCGAAAGGGGCGTCGAATTCCAGAATGCCTGCAGTTGCCGGATCGGCGAGTTGAACGGAATGGCGATGGCGGGATTGACGAGCGTCATGAGCCGCGACGCCTGTGCGTTCGGCGTCGTGACCTGAAGCGGCGGGACGCGCGGCTCGGCCGGCTCGGTTGCGTCCGCGGGCACGGCCAGGATCGGTCCGTCGCCTGAGTCGGTCAGTTGGGCCGTCGTCGGCGCCGGGATCGTCTGCGCGGCGGCCGTGCTGGCGAAGAGGACGGCCACGAGGAACGCTTTCATGCGCAAAGCATAACCTCAGGCCTCGGGCCTCGGTTTCCCCACCCGCGTCATTCCGAGCCGCGTCAGACGGCGAGGAATCCGGGTGGTGGCCCTCTCCGCCGCGCTGACCATCGTTATCCGGAGCCGGCGAACCTCGCCCTCTCGGGCCACGTCTCAGGGATGGAGACGATTTATGAGACTCCCTGCGCTTCTCGCGTTCGCGCTCCTGGCCGGGACGTCATCCCTTGCCGCTCAGCAGATCCCGAATCCGGCCATCGACATGCCGGGATATCTGCGTGTGGCCGGCGAGGCGGCAACGTTGCGAGACACTCGTCGCGTGTCGGAAGAGGAGTTTCTTCGGATCGCCGCGCTGCCCGGCGCCGTAATCCTCGACGCCCGGAGCGGCGAGAAGTACCGCCAGCTTCACGTGCGCGGCGCCGTCAATCTCAGCTTTCCGGACATCACTGCCGTGAGTTTGAAAGATGTCATCGGCAGCTTCGATTCGCCGGTGCTCATCTACTGCAACAACAATTTCAAGGGCGCCTCCGGACCGTTTCCGGAGAAGCTGGCGACGGCGTCGCTGAACCTGTCGACGTTCATCGCCCTGTTCAACTACGGCTATCGCAACGTGTACGAGCTCGGACCGCTCGTCGACGTCCACCAGTCGCTACTGCCCTTCGAAGGAGAGAAAGCGCGAGCGGGCAGGGCCGACTGAGACGGCCCTGCGGGTCTCGATCAGTGGATGACGCTCGGCTTCGCGCGGTCCACCGCTTCCCAGCGCTTCATCACCGCGTCGAACCTTGCCGCGGTTCCGGCGACGGCGGCGGCTTGAGCGGCGGTCGGCGCGGCATCGGCCTGATCGATCGCTTTGTAGAGCGTGGCGATGTCGCTCTGGACCGACGTGAGCGTGGGCGGCTTCTCGGCCGGAGCAGCCGTCGTTTTCGCGGGCCGGTGCGCCGTGGCGTTTGGCTCGGGCTCCTTCGGGCCGTTCAGCACGTTCGTGACCGCGTCGCGGAACTGGTCGATCGAGCGCTTCATGCTTCCCCGGGACGGCGGGAGATGATCGAGTTGCTCGCTCATCGAGCGTGCCTTCAGCACGGCCTCCGAGCTTCGGCTAAGCATTCCGGCAAGCCGGGTCTGTAGATCGAACATCTCCCTGAGGCCGGCGGCCGTGGTCTTGATGCGGGGATCGAGCGTTACCGTCAGCGGAGCGGTCACGGTCTGTCCGTTCGCGGTGAGCCGGACGCTGTACGTTCCCGGCAGGGCGCGAGGACCGAGCGGATACTGCGGCGTGCGGTGCGGCACCGCGGAGATCGGATACTCGTGCTCGACCGATACAGGCGCGGGATCGTGGAGATCCCACACCCAGCGGTGCATGCCGGCCGCAGCCGATAGCGTCTGCGGTGGTTTGACCCAGAACGGAGGAATGGTCTGCTCCTGCAGTTCCTTCTCCGTGATCCACGGACGATCGCCCGAGTCGTAGCGGCGGACGACGCTTCCGGACGCGTCGAGAATCTCCAGCGTGACACCGCCCGGCGCTGCCGCGCCGAGGTAGTAGTCGACCACGGCGCCGTCGGGCGGGTTCTGGCCGGACGGTTCGTCGGCGGGAAGCGGCGTGTCGGTGTTGAGACTGCGCCGCACGCGCACGGTGTTCGCGGGCCGAAACAGGAACAGACCGGAGTGGAGAACATCGTCTGAGAGCTGGCGCAGCGGCGTGATGTCGTCGAGGATCCAGAACGACCGGCCGTGCGTGGCCACGATGAGATCGCTGTCGTGGATGACGAGATCGCGCATCGACGTGTGCGGAAGGTTGAGCTGCAGCGACTGCCAGTGATCGCCGTCGTCGAACGAGACCCACACGCCCGTCTCCGTCCCGGCGAACAGCATTCCTTTCCGCAGCGGATCTTCACGAACGGCGTTGACCGGCCAGTCGGGGAGGCCGGCGGCGATCGGCTGCCACGTTCTGCCGCCGTCGTGCGTGCGAAAGATGTACGGATGCAGATCGTCGATGCGGAAGCGGCTCACCGATGCGTACGCGGATTGATCGTCGAAGTGCGACGCCGAGATCTGTGTGACCTTGCTCCACGGGGTCAGCGACGGCGGAGTGACGTTCGCCCAGTGTACGCCGCCGTCTCGCGTCACCCAGATCAGTCCGTCGTCGGTTCCCGCCCAGATCGTGTTCACGTCGTGCACGCCCGGAGCGACCGCGTAGATTACGCCCCGTTTCTCGTCGGTTTTCGGGTTCTTCGCGGCCAGCGCGCCGACGCTGGCCGGTGTGCCGGGATGCTCGCGGGTGAGATCGGGACTGATGGTCTTCCAGGAGTCGCCGCCGTCGCTTGTCTCGAACAGCACGTTTGCGGAGTAGTAGAGGATGTGCGGATCGGCGGGGGAGAAGATGAGCGGCTCCGTGCGGTCGACGCGATAGCCGCTGCTGAGCGGGATCGGCGACACGTTCTGCACCTCGCCGGTGCTCCAGTGAAAGCGCGTCACCTCGTCGCGGCCACCGCCGAAGACGATGTCGGGATTCAGCGGGTCGGGAGTGACGTAGCCGTACTCGATCGTTCCCACCGGTCTCCAGTCGCGGAACGTGATCTGGCCGCTGTCGCCGCGGCTGGCGATGCAAACCGAGCCGCTCTCCTGCTGGCCGCTGCAGACGCGGTAGGGAAACGTCGGGGTCACGCCGACGTGATAAAGCTGGGCGGTGGGCTGGTTGTACCAGGAGCTCCAGGTGCGCCCGCCGTTGAGACTGACGATCGCTCCCTGATCGCTGCCGAGGAGGATGACGTTGGAGTCGGTTGGACTGACCCAGACGTTCTGGTAGTCGTCGCCTCCGGGCGCGCCGCGCAGCGAGGTCCAGGTCTTGCCGCCGTCAGTCGAGCGCACGGTCACGATGCTGGCGCTGTAGACGACGTCGGGATTGCTGGGATCGACCTTCGGCACGGGAAGATCGCCGCCGCCGATCAGCATCACCGGGCGTGGATCGGTGGTGACGCTGCGCCACGATTCGCCGGCGTCGTCGGAGCGGAAGAATCCCAGACCCTTGCCGGACATGTACTCGCTCGGTTCCGTGGTCTTGACGACGGCGTAGAGGCGCCGCGGCTCGCTCGGCGCGATGGCCACGTCGATCTGCACGAGATCGTTCGGCAGTCCGTTTTTCAGTTGCCGCCAGGTATCGCCGCCGTCGGTCGACTTGAACAGGCCCCCGCCCGTCCCGTTGAACTCGTTGTCGTCCTCGGTCGGCCCGAGTCGCGCTTCCCACAACGACGCGTAGATGATGTTCGGGTTGGAGGGATCGATCTCGAGGTCGGTCGCGCCGGTGTTCTCGTCCTTATAGAGCACGCGCTTCCAGCTCTGCCCTCCGTCGGTCGAGCGGAACACGCCGCGCTGCGCGTTCGGCCCGTAGGGATGTCCGTTGACGGCGGCGAAGACGCGGTTGGGATCGCGTGGATCGACGGACATCGCAGCGATCTGCTGCGCGTCGTCGAGACCGAGGTGTATCCAGGTTTTTCCCGCGTCGGTCGATTTGTAGACACCGTTGCCGACGGCCAGATCGGGACGATGAAGACCTTCGCCGCTGCCGGCGTAGATGATGTTCGGATCGCTCGGGGCGACGGCCAGCGCGCCGATGGACTGCGTCGGCTGCCCTTCGAAGATCGGATTCCACGTTCGTCCGGCGTCGTCGCTCTTCCAGATCCCGCCGTTCACCTGGGCGATGTAGAAGATGGTGGGCTGGCCGGCCACAGCAGCCACCGCGCGCGTGCGTCCGCCTCGATACGGCCCGATCATCCGCCAGCGCATTTCCTGAAACGCGGCCGGCGCGATCGGCTGTGCGAATGAAGTGGCGGCCGACAGAGCGGCGATGAACGACAGGACGACGACACCCGGACGAATTCGAGTCACAGTTCTCTCTCCCTGGCGCACACGCTATCAGAACAGCTTCACACCCGAGGCCTGTGCCTCGCCCAGGAGGTCGAGGAAGCGGGCGCGCGCGATCTCCCGAGCGCCGAGTGCGTCCATGTGCGGCGTCATGACCTGGCAGTCCAGCCATCGCCCGCCGCGTGCGCGCACGTGCTCGATGAGAAACAACAGCGCCAGCTTCGATGCGTTCGGCGCGCGGTAGAACATGCTCTCGCCGGTGAACACGCCGCCAGAATCGATGCCGTACAGGCCACCCACGAGAGTGCCTTCCAGCCACGCTTCGACGCTGTGCGCATCGCCGGCCCGGTGGAGAGCGATGTAGGCGTCGATGATGTCCGGCCCGATCCACGTGCCCTCCTGTCGGGATCTGGGCGACCGCGAGCAGGCCGCGATGACGTCGCTGAACGCTTTGTCGATCGTGAACGTGTAAGGCGCCGCCTTCGCGGCTTTTTGCGTGCTTCGTCCCACGTGCATCTGATCGAAGAGAATCACGGCGCGCCGGCGCGGCGAGAACCAGGGGAGAGGAACGTCTTCGTGCGGCCAGGGGAAGATGCCGTGACGGTAGGCGTCGCGCAGCGTCTCCACCCGCAGATCACCCCCGATGGCGACGACGTCGCTGCGCGAATAGCGGGGATCGGGAAAGCGGGACATCGTCACGGATCGACGGCTTTTCGGCCGGTGCCGCCTGTTTCGCCGGCACTGAGGCGTATCAATACAGCAGTTGCAGTTCGTCGCCGGCGGCATCGACGACCACGTGTCCGCCGTTCGCGAGGCTGCCAAACAGCATGGCGTCGACGAGCGGCTCCTTGAGCTTTGACTGGATCAGGCGTCCCATCGGCCGCGCGCCGAAGGCGCGGTCGTAACCGTTTCTGGCCAGCCAGGCCCGTCCCCCTTCCCGAAGCTCGAGCGTGATGTTCTTCGGCGCGAGCTGCGCGCGCAACTCGCTGATGAACTTGTCGACGACCTGCTCGGTCACGGCGAAGCTGAGTTGGTCGAACGCCACGACGGCGTCGAGCCGGTTGCGAAACTCCGGCGCAAACGTCCGCTCGATGACGCCGCGGCCCCGGCCTCCGCCGCTGCCGGCACTCTTGCCGAAGCCCATGGAGCTGTCGCTCATCTCCCGCGCCCCGGCGTTGGTGGTCATGATCAGAATGACGTTGCGGAAATCCGCTTTCTTGCCGTTGTTGTCCGTGAGCGTGGCGTGATCCATCACCTGGAGCAGGATGGAGAAGAGGTTCGGATGCGCCTTCTCGATCTCGTCGAGCACGAGCACGGCGTAGGGCGTGCGCACGATGGCATCGGTGAGCAGACCGCCCTGATCGAAGCCGACGTAGCCGGGCGGCGCGCCGATGAGCCGCGAGACCGTGTGCGCCTCCATGTATTCGCTCATGTCGAAGCGGATGAACTCGACTCCGAGAGCCACGGCCAGTTGCTTGGCCAGCTCGGTCTTGCCGACGCCGGTCGGTCCGGAGAAGAGGAACGAGCCGACGGGCTTGTCGGGATTTCCGAGGCCGGAGCGCGACACCTTGATTGCACTGACGAGTTGCCTGACGGCGTGATCCTGCCCGTAGATCACCTTGCGCAGGTCTTCGTCGAGATGCTGGAGGCGCTCTTTCTCGTTGACGGCGATGGTGCGCGGCGGAATCTTGGCCATGCGCGCCACGACCTGCTCGACCTCGTGCTCGCCGATGACCGACGGCTCGGGCCGCGGGCCTCGGGCCTCGGGCTCCACGGCGGGGGCGAGCATGCGCATCCTCGCGCCGGCTTCATCCAGCACGTCGATCGCTTTGTCGGGGAGATGTTTGTCGTGGATGTACTTCGCGGAGAGCTCGGCGGCCAGGCGCAACGCCTCGTCGGTGAACTTCACGTAATGATGTTCTTCGTAGTACTGCTTGAGTCCGCGCAGGATCTCGATCGTCTCTTCGATGGACGGCTCGCCGACTTCGATCTTCTGGAAACGGCGGGCCAGGGCCCGGTCGCGCTCGAATGAGGACTTGTACTCCGCGTACGTCGTCGATCCGATGCAGCGCAGCTTCCCGCTGGCGATGGCGGGTTTGAGGATGTTCGAAGCATCCATCGTGCCCCCGCTGACGGCTCCGGCGCCGACAATCGTGTGGATCTCGTCGATGAAGAGGATGGCGTCCTTCTTCTCCATGAGTGCGCTCATCACCGCTTTGAGGCGCTGCTCGAACTCGCCGCGATACTTCGTTCCGGCCAGCAGCGCCCCCATGTCCAGCGACCACACTTCGGCGTCCTTGAGCACGGCCGGCACTTTGCCCTCCGTGATCATCAGCGCCAGCCCTTCGGCGATGGCGGTCTTGCCGACGCCGGGCTCGCCGACAAAGAGGGGATTGTTCTTGCGGCGGCGGCAGAGGATCTGGATCGTGCGCTCCACTTCCATCGTCCGGCCGATGAGCGGATCGATCTCGCCTTTTTTGGCACGCTCGTTCAGGTTCTGGGCGAACGAGGTCAGAGGATCTCCGCGCTTCCCGCCTTCTTCTTCCGGAGCGACGAACGCCGGCTCGCCGCCGATGGCCGGCGACCTCTTGCCGATGCCGTGCGACAGATAGTTGAGGACGTCGAGCTTGTTCACACCCTGGCTGCGCAGGAGATAGACCGCCTGCGACCGCTCGGCCTGATAGAGCGCGGCCAGCATCTGGCCGGTGTCGACTTCCTTGCGGCCCGAGCTCTGCGCGTGAAGCTGCGCGTACTGGACCACGCGCTGCAGCATCGTCGTCAGCACCGGCTGCAGCGCCACGTCCTCGGGCGCTTCCTCGAAGGTCTTGCTCATGAAGTCGTCGAGTTGCTTCTTCAGCTCGGCGACGTCTCCACCGCACGCGACGATCGCCCCCGCCACTTCGCGGTCGTGGATCAACGCGAAGAGCAGATGTTCGAGCGTGACGTATTCGTGACGGCGTTTGAGCGCCTCATTGACCGCGAATTCGAATGCTTCCTGCAGGCCTTTTCCGATCATTTCAAATTTGTTCCATCGTACACAGAAGGGGGAATTCGCGCTCGCGCGCCGCGGCAGTGGTCTTGGCCACTTTCATCTCCGCGATCTCATACGTGTAGATGCCCGCCGTGCCGATTCCCTGCACGTGCACGTTGAGCATGACCTGGATGGCCTGCTCCTCGGCCATGGTGAAGATCGATTGCAGCACCCAGACGACGAAGTCCATGGTGGTGTAGTCGTCGTTGTGCAGGAGGACCTTAAAGAGCGGAGGCTGGTCGACCTTCTCGGCGCTTTCCGCGACAGCGGACTCCTCGAATTGTGAGTCTGGCGGCAGCATGGAAACAGGTTAACGCGGGGCGAGGGCGGGGGATTTCGTGATAGCGCCACGCTCGTCATTCCGAGCGCCGAAGCGGAGCGTCCCCCGCCCAGATTCCTCGCCGTCTTCGCGGCTCGGAATGACCCGTGGGCTGGAACGTCATTCCGAGCGCCGAAGAGCGCGAGGAATCTGGGCGGGGGCCCTACGCCCCAGCCCCATGCCCCACCACCCGCAGATCCTCCCTCAGCCTCGCACCCACCTCCGCATTGACCGGGTCCTCGCCGCGGCGAAAGATCTTCGCGGCCCGGGTGCCGGTGACCGTGGTGAGCTCATCCTCGACGCGCAGCATCGTGCCCTCGCGGATTCCGATCACCGGCGCTTCGTTTTCCTCGAGATACTCGGCGAGCCGGATCTCGCGCGTCTCGCCCATGTGCGTCGAGGCCGGATCGGCGTCGAGATAGTGACCGTTGATCTGATACGGGACCAGATGCAGCGCGTCGAACGACGGAGGCTGCACGATGGGCATGTCGTTGGTCGTCCGGATCGTCGGCGCGGTGATGACCGAGCCCGCGCTGGAACCCATGTACAGCATCCCGCCGCGCACGCGTTTGCGAAGCGGGTCGAGCAGTTCGCGGTCGTAGAGCGTCTTCAGCAGCCGGAACGTGTTGCCGCCGCCGACGAAGATCGCGTCCGCCGGGTCGAGGTCGGCGGCGCCGTGAACCTGCTGCACGTCGTAACCCATGCGGCCGAGGCGTTCGCGCACTTTTGCGGTGTAAGCGTAGTGATCGGCGAGCGCGAACGGCACGAAGGCGACGCGTTTCGCCGTCCCGAGGAAAGAGCGGATCTCGGACTCGGCATGGTCGAGGTATCCGTAGCCGTGAACGACCGATGATGAGATCAGGAGCAGCCGCATCGCTCACCTCCCCAGAAGGACCGTCCCGGACCAGGGGCGGGAACCTTGTTTCGTCTTCGACTCCGGCAGCTTTGCCATCAGGCGGAAGAAGAAGCCGACGCGCCGAAGATGCGCCGCGTTCTGCAAGGTCGACTCGACGGACAGGACTTGCCAGCCGTGCTGCTCGAAGAACGGCGGCCCTTCCGCGGGCGCGAAACGGAAGGGAGCGCCGGCCTGGTCGACCTGATCCCCGACCTGCCGTTGCATCATCTTCTTCAGTCCGGGAGAAAGGATGTCGACGATCCAGCGCTTGAACGATGGCTGCGCGGCGAGATCGCTCGCCAGCACGCCCACCTCCTCCGGTGACAGGTAGACCAGCAGTCCTTCGGACAGGATGACGGCGCGCCGCGACTGCGATCCGAGGCGCGCGAACAGGTCGCGCCGCGCGCTCACGTCGGCGAGGTCGAGCGCAACGCGCTCGAGGCGGCACAGCGGTTCGGCGTCACCGATCACGCTCTGCTTGTACGCAAACAGATCGGGGAGATCGACTTCGATCCACTGCAACGACGAAGGCAACTGCATGTGATACGGCCGCGCGTCGAGACCGGCGGCGAGATTGATGACCATGTCCGCGCCGTTGCCGATCTCTTCGGCGATGAAGCGATTGAACAGAACCGTCCGCATCGACCACGCCCATTGGTGGCGGCGTCTCGGCGGAAGGGACGTGTAGATCTTCTCGCCCCTCTCGCCGGCCAGAGGTCGCGCGAACGCGTCGCGGAACAGAGCATCCGGACGATCGGTCTCGACGGCGCGATACATGGCCGCCCACAGCGCGGTGTCGGAGACGTTGCGGATCGCGGAGTCACTCACTGTTGATCACCCATTTCTCGTACACCTCGCCCGGAAGCTCGCGCACGAACCGCGAAGGCTCCATGAGCACATCCATGCCGCCGCGGTCGCGCGCCATCACCGGGAAGATCAGATAGAGCTCCTGTTTGGCGCGGGTGATGGCCACGTAGAAGAGGCGGCGCTCTTCCTCTTCTCCCGGAATCATGATCTCGATTTCACCGCCAGTGGGAGATCGCGGTTCACCGTCCGGCGGCGCTTCACCCTCGATCAACGGCACTTCGAACGCCGGGTGGATCTTCGCGCGATCGACTCGGATGATCCCGCCGGGCACGCGCAGCGCACGCTGGGACGGAAAGCGTCCGTCGGCAAGCCAGATCACGAAGACGGCCCGCCACTCCAGTCCCTTGGCCTGATGCACCGACGACAGGACGATCTTCTCGTCCACCGGCCCGACGACGGCCACGTCTTCGCCTGCCATCGGATTCGCCAGCGCCACTTCGTTCAGGAACGTCTCGACGTCTTCGTATCGCAGCGCGTACTGGGAGAGCTGTTCGAGGTCGTCCAGGCGCGCCTGCGAATTCGCGAACTTCGAGCGGGCGTAGTCGGCGTAGCCCTTTTCGACGATGAGGCCGATCGACTCGGCTGGGTTGCGGAGCATGGAGTGGGAGGAGATGAGTTTGAGGACGTCGCGCAGCGAGCGCATCGAGCCCGCGGCGCCGCGACCCGTTGTCTCCACTCCGCGGAGAAACGCATCCAGCGGATTCGCGGCGCTACCGATCCGCCCCCAGACCTCGGATGCGGTCTTTTCGCCGATCTTCGGATACAGCTTCAGCACTCGCTTCCAGGCCAGCTCGTCGCGCGGATTCGTCACGATCTTCAGATACGAGATCACGTCCTTGATGTGCGCCTGCTCGAAGAAACGCACGCCGCTGCGGATCTCGTACGGGATGAGCCGTCGCGACAGCTCCATCTGCAACTCCAGCGACTGGTAGTGCGATCGGTACAGCACGGCGATGTCGGAGAGCGACTCGCCTTCATCGCGCAACTCCAGGATCCGCTGGGCCACGAACGACGCCTGTTCGAACACGTCGTCCACACCCACCACCGCCGGGTCGGGTCCATCACCGCGCACCGCGTGCAGCTCTTTCCTGAACTGGTAGCGGTTGTTGGCGATGGAGTGATTGGCGAGGTTCAGGATCTGCCGCGTGGAGCGGTAGTTCGTCTCCAGCTTGAAGATCTGCGTATCGGGAAAGCGCAGCGGAAACGTGAGGATGTTCTCGAATGAGGCGCCGCGGAACGAGTAGATCGACTGGGCGTCGTCGCCGACGACCATCACGTTCCTGCGCACCTCGGCCATGGCGTCGACGATCTCGGCCTGCAGCTTGTTCGTGTCCTGGTACTCGTCGACGAGCAGATGGCGGAACTGCCGTTTGAGCGATGCCGCGATGTCCGGATGGTCGTCGAGCAGCACTTTCCAGTTGATGAGGAGGTCGTCGAAGTCCATGGCGTTCGCTTCGCGCTTGCGCTGTTTGTAACGGCGAAAGACATCGATCATCTCCTCCTTGTAGAGTGCGAAATGGGGGAGATTCTGCTCGAGATGCAGCTCGAGCGGAGTGCGCGTGTTGAGCACGAATGAGTAAATGTCGAGGAGGACATCGCCTTTGGGAAACCGGCGCTCCAGGGTCTTGATGCCGAGGGAGGAGACGGCGGACTCCATCATTTCCCTGGCGTCTTCGTCATCGAGAATCGAGAAGTTCGAGCGGTAGCCGAGGGGCTCGGCAAAGCGGCGAAGAAGGCGGTTGCCGGTGGAGTGGAACGTGCCGCCCCAGATGCGCCGGGTGTCGATCGTGACCAGCTCCTCGACACGGGAGAGCATCTCGCGGGCCGCCTTGTTCGTGAACGTGAGCAGGAGGATCTCGGAGGGGTCGACGCCGTCTTCGATGAGGCGGGAGACGCGATAGGTGAGGGCGCGCGTCTTGCCGCTCCCGGCGCCGGCGATGACCAGAAGCGGCCCATCGCCGGCGTGCACGACTTCCAGTTGCTCGGCGTTGAGCTCTTCCTGGTAGCGGACGCGATACTCCTTCCGCACCTTCGCCGGCTGCTTGAGTGTGTATTTGCGGACCTTGGTCATCGTGTCTCGGTAGAGAATACCCGGATGGACCTGACCGTGGCCTTCCAGGGCGAGCGCGGCGCTTTCTCCGAAGAAGCGGCCCGGAAACTCCTCGGCCAGTCGATCGCGGCGGTGCCCTGTCGCACGTTCGAGGATGTGTTCGCGGCGGTCATGACCGGTCGCGTCGAGTGCGCGCTGCTTCCGATCGAGAACAGTCTGGCCGGCTCGGTCGTTCGCAGCTACGAGCTTCTGGCCGAGGAACACCTGGCCATTCGCGGCGAGGTCTATCTGCGCATCAGTCACAACCTGATCGGCCCGCCGGGCTCCAGGCTCGACAAAATCTCGGAAGTGCGTTCGCATCCGGTGGCCCTGGCTCAGTGCCAGCGTTTCATCGCCGATCACAAGCTCGAAGCGGTGGCGGCGTACGACACGGCGGGCGCGGTAAAGGACCTGATGAGCGAGGCCTCGGGCCTCGGGCCCCGGGCCTCGGTTGGGGCGATCGCGGGGGCTTTTGCGGCGGAGCTCTACGGCGGGTGCATCCTTGCTTCGGAGATCGAAGACCACCCCGAGAACTACACGCGGTTCCTGCTGCTGACAAACCCGGATCATCCTCTTGCCGGCGTCCCCGGCGGCGCACCGAAGACGTCGCTCTTCTTCCGCACGGCGAACAAGCCCGGAGCACTGTTCCGGGCTCTGGCCGCCTTCGCTCTGCGGGACGTCAACATGAGCAAGATCGAGTCGCGTCCCGTCGTGGGCAGGCCGTGGGATTACTCGTTCTACGTCGACATCGGCGGTGACACCGCCGATCCGAACGTCGCGCGAGCCATCGAGCACCTTCGCGAGATGTGCGAAGTCGTGCGCATTCTGGGATGCTATCCGTCCGGCTCCTGAGGGAAACGTCAACGTTGCGCATGGTTTGTGCGTCAATGAAGAGGGCGAGGTAACGAACTGATGAAACGAGCTCTCGTGCTGATGTTCTCAGCACTCCTTCTGGCGTCCTGCGCCAGCAAGTCCGCCAAAACCGACCCGAATGCCGTGCCGGTCATCAAGAACCCGTACAGCCTCGAAGGCGTCACCATCCCTGTGGGAGTCGTTCCGGCGGCGTCGCTTCATGACGTGATGCGGAACAAGGACGTCGGGTTCAGCATCGAGTATCCGACGCGCGGGGGACCGTATCCGGTGATCGTTTTCTCACCGGAGTACGGCGGTTCGCGCGCGGGCTACGTCGGTCTGAGCGCATTCTGGGCCGGGCATGGCTACGTGGTGATCAAGCTTTCGCATGCCGATGCCGGAGCGACACGGGCGGCCGTGGACCGGCAGATGGAAGAGCGGCGCGCGGCCACGAGCCAGAATCGGAACGGGCGGCGTGGACGCGATCAGCGCAGCGACAGCGGACAGTTCCAGAACCTTCCCTTCCGTTCCGATCCGTCGACCGCCTGGGAGAACGAGCAGACGCAGGCGGACTGGCAGGGTCGCGTTTCGGACGTGCGTCTCATCATCGGCTCGCTGTCGCATCTGGTCGTGCAATATCCCGAGCTCAAGGATCGCCTCGACGAGACGCGCGTCGGTGTCGGCGGCCACGCTTACGGAGCTCTGACCGCGCTCATGACCGCGGGCGTGGCCGGCACTGCCGACGCGCGCGTCAAGGCCGTCGAGGCGATGTCTCCCCCCGGCCCGCTGCCGGAACGGGGGCTGACCGCTTCGTCCTTCGCCAGCCTGGACGTGCCCGCGCTGTTCCTGACCGGTTCGCGCGACTTCGGCGCGAAGGAGAGCGAAGACCTGGCCTGGCGCAAGCTCGGCTTCGACGCCAGTCCGGCCGGCGACAAGTGGTTCGTCTCGATTCAGGGTGCGGGCCGTTCCGCGTTCACCGGCAACGTCGGCGACTTCAGCGGATACCAGCCGAACCAGCCGATGGACATGCCGTATCCGACAAACCGCCCGCCGATCGGCGGCACCTATCCGCAGCAACAGCCGACGCCGCGCAACAACCTGCCCGTGATCATGGGCGGCCCCTCCACCGGCACCGTCCGCACCATCTCGCTGGCGTTCTGGGACACCTATCTGAAGAAGGACGATGCCGGCCGGGACTACCTGGACAAGTTGAAGGGTCGCGGTGACGTGCAGGTGGAGACGAGGTAGCGGTTAGCAGTTAGCGGAGTAGCGGGGTAGCGGGTAACCGGTGACCCGGCCGGTGAGTTTTCGCACGCAGGAGAATGCTGACTCGATCGGATTCGTCGTGACCAGGTGCATGGCCAAGGCGGGATCGATGCGTAGTCGCTTGACTGTTAGCGTTTCTTCCATTCCTTCGCGAAGGCTGCCCGTCGCGTCCGGAGCGATTCGGTCGAGATAGGCAGCCAGGGTCACCAGCTGTTTGCGTGCGCGCTCGAAGTCGGCCTCGGCCCAGGCCCTGTCCAGCATGCGCGCCACATCAGGCCAGTGCCGCTCAGGCACATGGGCCTGGATGTTCCGCTTCTTGTGCACACGGCACCGCTGCACCAGCGCCTTGGATCCCCACACCTTGGTGATCGCTTTGCGCAGTGCTTTGCCGCCGTCGATCACGAACAACGTTGGTGTGCTCGTGTCCAGACCTCGCTCACCCAGATCCTCGAACAGGGTCTTGCACACTTCGCCGTTTTCCGTGGCGCCCTCCCGGAACCCCAGCACACGCTTGGTACCGTCCTCGCTGATGCCCAGAGCCACAACCATCGTCGTGTCCGCCCAACCGATCCCGTCGATGAACACCACCGGGAATCGGGTGTCGTCCAGACGACGCGCATTGAGCTCAGCGATCTTCTTGACCGAGGCTGCGGCAAAGGCCCGGCTCACGCTCGATCGCTTCACGCCGAACCCTTCCGCTGCTGACTCGATCACTCCTTCGTAGTCACGGCACGACACTCCTCGCACCATCCGTTGAAGCACCGCTGCCGGCATGGCATCCTCGCGGTGCGCCAGGCCGTAGACCTCCAAGGGCAACTCGCGCTGGTCTCTCGTCGATCGCACCCGCGGCCGGTCGATCCCGATCTTCTGCCCGGCGATGGTGACCACGCCACGCTGACGCCCGTGTCTCGTGGCCTTCCTCTCCGGCTGGTGCTCGTACCGGCTTCCGCACAGCCGCTCCACCTCGTTCTTCATCAACAGCGCAGCAAGCTCCAGACCGAGCCACACCCCAAGCCGATGAAGACCCTCCTGCATCTGCTGGAGCACCTCGGTTCGATCGAGCGTCAGCTGCACGGCGTCTGCCGGCTCGATCTCCCGCTGCCCCTTCGCTGTCCTCGTCCTTCTACGGATCTGCTTCTAATACGCTTTCTTCATGGCGGTTCTCCTTTGTTCTCGCAACCGGAGCGTACTCCGGCGAGGAAACCGCCATTTCAAATTTCAACTACCGTAGGGACAAGGTCACCATCTAACTGCTAACTGCTAACTGCTAACTGCTAACTGCTAACTGCTAACCGGCGCGCGGCGCGCGGCGCGCCGCGCGGCCTGCTATGATCCGCCTTTCCCATGCCAGATTCCAAAGAGTTCGAGGCCGAATTTCCCCGGCTTGCGACCGAACAAGAGCTCGAATCGGCTGAGGCGCTGCACCGGAAACTGATCGATCAGCGGCTCTTGTCGGAGCAGCTCGGTCTCATCGGGAGCGCCGTCCGGGTGTCGGTGCAGGGCATCGCTATCCTGACGCCGGCGGTCGAGGCCACAGGACCGCGGATCGCGTTCGTCAACGACGGCTTCTGCGCGCTTTACGGATGCACGCGTGAAGAAGTGATCGGGCAGACGCCCATGGCGTTTCGCATCGTGGAGCGTCAGGAAGCGCTTCTCTCGGATCTGCTCGATCATGTGTTCGACCGCGAGCCCTTCGAGGCCGAGGCGACGGCGCGGCGGAAAAACGGCACCGAATTCGAGCTCGACATCGAGCTCGTGCCCGTCGAGGAAAACGGCGACATCACGCACTGGGTAGCCTTCTTCCGCGACATCACCGAGAACAAGAGCCAGGTAGGCCTTCTGCGTCATCAGGCCATGCACGACCCCCTGACCGGTCTGCCCAATCGACTGATGCTGCTCGATCAGTTCGAGAAGGCCATCAGCCAGGCCCGCGATCGCGATTCGACCGTGGCTCTGCTGCTCATGGATCTCGATCGCTTCAAGGAAGTGAACGATACGTTCGGGCATCAGTTCGGCGACACGCTGCTCAAACAGATCGCGTCGCGGCTGCAGAATCAGATTCGGGTCAACGACACGGTGGCGCGGCTCGGCGGCGACGAGTTCGCCATCGTGGTGCCGTCACCGATCGATCCCGAATACGTTGCCAACACGGCCCGGCGCATCATCAGCTCGCTGGAGCAGCCGTTCGTCGTCGACGGGCAGACGCTCGAGGTGGGCGCCAGCATCGGCATCGCGGCGTATCCCGCACACGGCGCCGACGTGCGCACGTTGCTGCGCCGTGCCGATGTGGCCATGTACGCGGCCAAACAGGCTCAGTCGGGATTCAGCTTTCATAGCGACGACTACGAGAACCGCAGCCCGGACGAGCTGGGGCTCGTCGTGGAGATGCGCCAGGCCATCGAGCACAACGAATTCGAGCTGTATTACCAGCCCAAGCTGCACATGCGCACCGGTCTCATGACGCGGGCCGAGGTGCTCATCCGCTGGAACCACCCCACCAGAGGACTGTTGCCTCCCGGCGCATTCATTCCCGTCGCCGAGCGCACCGGCATCATCCGCAACATCACCGACTGGGTGTTCGACCACGCGCTCGCGCAGTGCCGCGAATGGCACGACAACGGCGCTCCGGTGCACCTGGCCATCAACGTGTCCGCGAAGAGTCTGCAGGAGACTGTGCTGCCGACGAAAGTTCGCACCAGCATGGAAAAGTGGAAGGTCGATTCACGGTTCGTGAAGATCGAGATCACCGAGAGCAGCATCATGGCCGACCCCAAGCACGCTCTGGTCATCTTTTCCACGCTCCAGTCGCTGGGCATTCGCCTGTCGATCGACGACTTCGGCACCGGCTACTCGTCGCTCATCCATCTGCGCCAGCTTCCCGTCGACGAGATCAAGATCGACAAGTCGTTCGTGATGGGCATGACCACCGCGGACGCCGACGCCGCAATCGTACGCACCGTCATCGACCTCGCACACAACCTCGGCAAACAGGTGTGTGCGGAAGGCGTGGAAAATGCGGAGACGTGGTGGCGGCTCGCCGAGCTGGGATGCGATCTCGCGCAGGGCTACTACATCAGCCGCCCGATCCCGGCCGCGGCGTTCATGAAGTGGCTGATCGATTCGTCGTGGGGCATCGCCTGCGTTCCTGCACGTCCGTGAGGACGGCGCCGGACTCGTGCCGGAAGATCGTTACGGGTTGACGTTGGCCGCCGGCCCGATCATGCCCGTGGTGCTGCCGACCTTCGCCGTCGACGTCCTGGCCATGGCCGGCGAGCAGCCGTTGCCGAGCCAGTTCGCGTCGGACGTCACTCCGTAGCGGTCTTCCGAGTACATGTTGACCACGACCCAGTTCTGGCTCACCCCCCGGCTGCTGTCGCCGGAAGCGAAGCCGGGGCGTGAGGCCGAATACGCGGCCTGGCCTCCGTTGCTCAGATTGAGATACGCCCATCCGCCGAAGTCCGTGGTGTAGAGCAGAGGAAACTTCGCGGAGTAGGGTGGCGTGACCGATGCGCTGGAAAACCCGCGTGGTTCCTTCGTCATCACGCGGTTGCCGAGGACCGCGGCGTTTTCGCGCTCGTCGAAACGAACGAGCTCGGCCACGGCCATGTTGTCGTTCGCCGCGTAGTCGGCGCACGCGGCGTTCGGGCCGGTCGTGGCCTCACGCCAGATCGCGTAGGTGGTCTGGAATCCGGTCGGGCCGCCGTCGATCCATCGCGCGGCGAAGGCCGACGGCAGCGGCTGGCGGCGATCGACCGTGCGCGGCCTCGATCCGGCACCCGCGGTCAGCCGGTCGTAAAACGTGTAAGGAAGATTCGTGGCCCTGATGGAGCCGGGAAGACCGCCCTCGGGAATGGCCCGGATATGCACGAGCGGTGAGCCGCCCGCATATCCGCTGGCCGTGCCGGCCGGGTCGACGATCTGATAGTCGCCGATCAGCACGTTGTCGAACAGAAGGTCCGTCGTGAAATAGCCGGGCGAGGTGGGCAGCGTCGCCGAACAGTTGGCGACGACGTCGATGGTGACGTAACCGGCGGCCGTGTTCGGGCCGTGATCGCTTCCGACGTGTACGTAGCCGCCATCCGTCACGCAACTGAGTGACGTGCCCGACGGCGCGCCAGTGCTGAGAAACGATCGCAGATCGTCGAGCACGGCCGCGGGAATCTCGGGCGTGCGCGCGCCGCAGTCCTGGGAGACGCTCAGCCGGAGATTCGGATTCGAATAGTTCGGCTCGGAGAACCGTCCCAGCGGCGAGGTCCGCGTCGGCCTCACTCCGCGGACGAGCACCTCGCGCAGATCGACGCTCCGGACGTCGTATCCGGTGAGAAACAAGCTGAACATGTACGCCGGATAGGCCCAATCGGTCCAGATGGTGACGCGGGCGATCTGCGGATAGGGGGAGACGTTCACGACGCTGAAGACCGTGGTGTGCGCCGTCTCCGCGGTGCCGCCGAGGTCGACTTGAAAGTAGGGAAGGAGAAGCGTCGCGGCAGGAGCGAGCCCGATGTCGCAGCTGTTGTCGTTGTCGGTGCTCGTGGGAGAAGCGCCAGGCACAGTCGCGGCGGAAACGGTGCCCCCCAGCACCAGGATGAACGCGAAACCGAGGCGTTTCACAGAGATACCACTGTATGCTGCAATAGCATATGTGGCAAGCGCGAGCGTGAGGTTTTAATCGGGGTTTGTGACGACCTTCGCTTTGGTTCGCTCGCTCTTCTCGATGCGCTTGAGCTCCGTGTTCATGTCACGTACCTGCCGCCACGTCCGCGGTGGCGAGGCGATCTCGGTGTGCGTCAAGGCGAAGGGGTCGGGGATCGCACCCATGGCACCGTTCGAAGCCCACGGAATCGAGCCAGGGAGGGCCATCAGAGGAACGTAGGCGAGGCGCCAGCGCATCCGGAGCGCGCGAAAGTCGACGAATCCCTGCCCGAACTGCACGCGCGGCTCGACTGGCTCCTGCACCGGCTCGTCGGAGAAGATCTGAGTCAGTTTCTGGCGCGAATAGTCGGGCGGCTGCGGCGCGGTCGTCTCCTGTGCCGCAATGTTGCCGGCCAGTGCCAAAACGATGACAAACGCAGATGAGACCTTCATCATCACACTCTATTGACGTACACACATGCAAAACCGTTGCTCACTTCAGGTCCGGCTGAGAGCGGTCCCCATGGGTACGAAAGGACGAGAGAGCCGATGAATCGAATCACGAGAGTCGTGGTCTGCCTGGCCATCGCCACATTACCGCACGTCGCGTTCGGTCAATATGTCGATCGCGCCAGCACGCCCGATCGTTTCAAATTTGACTTGAGCCCGATCTATGGGAGCGACGAGGCCTGGCGGGCCGCGAAGGACAAGCTGGAGGCGCGCATTCCATCGATCGCCCGGTTCAAAGGGACACTCGGTTCCTCGCCGCAGCAACTGCTGGCCGCGCTCGACACCATCTACGACATCAACAAGGAGTACGCCCGCCTGTACGTCTACGCGTCGCTCCACTCCGATGTCGACACGCGGGTGGCCGGGTATCAGGCCATGCAGCAGGAAATGCAGCGCATGGGCACGACCATCAACACGGTCTCCGCGTACGTCGAGCCGGAGATCCTGAAGATCGACCGCGGCAGGATCGACGGATTCATCGGCAGCGAGCCGAAGCTGGCCATCTACCGGCAATACCTCGATGACATCCTGCGCCGTCAGCCGCACACGCTCAGCGAAGGGGAGGAGAAGATCATCGCCGACGCCGGACTGATGAGCAACTCGCCGTCGAACATCTACGGACTCTTCGCCGATGCGGACTTCCCGTATCCGAGCGTCAAGTTGAGCAACGGAGAGACGGTGAAGCTGGACAAGCCCGGCTTCGGCCGCTCTCGCGGCGTCGCCAACCGCGATGACCGGCACAAGGTGATGGAGACGTTTTTCAACGCTCTGGGCGACTACAAGGCCACGTTCGGGGCGACGTACAACGGGCAGGTCAGCCGCGACCTCTTCTTCGCCCGGGCCCGGCACTACGACTCGGCGGTGCAGTCGGCGCTGGACGTCAACAACATCCCGGTGTCGGTCTACACGAGTCTCGTGTCGGGTGTGAACGCGCATCTCGACACGTTCCATCGCTATCTCCGTCTGCGCAAACGGATGATGGGCGTCGACGAGCTTCACTACTACGACCTCTACGCACCACTCGTCGAGAACGTGAACCTGGAATATCCCATCGATGAAGCGGCGAAGAACGTGCTCGCGGCCGTCGCGCCGCTCGGTCCCGAGTATCAGGCCGCCATCAAGCGCGCCCTGAACGAGCGATGGATCGATCTCTATCCGAACACCGGCAAGCGTTCCGGTGCGTATTCGCAGGGCGCCGCGTACGACGTGCACCCCTACATGCTGCTCAACTTCAACGGCCACTACGACGACATGTCGGCGCTCGCTCACGAGCTCGGCCACACCATGCAGAGCTACCTGTCGAACAAGACGCAGCCGTATCCGACCTCGGACTACCCGATCTTCGTGGCCGAGGTGGCGTCGACGTTCAACGAGGCGTTGCTCAACGACTACATGCTCAAGCAGATCAAGGACGACCGGGCCCGCCTCTCCCTCCTCGGCAACTACCTCGAGAACATCAAAGGCACGGTGTTCCGGCAGACCCAGTTCGCGGAATTCGAGTTGCGCGCGCACGAGATGGCCGAGAAGGGCCAGCCGCTCACCGGAGAATCGCTCGACAAGCTCTACCTCGAGATCACCCGCAAGTACTACGGCCACGACAAGGGCGTGTCCGTCGTCGACGACTTCGTCGCCCACGAATGGGCGTACATCCCGCACTTCTATCGCAACTTCTACGTGTTCCAGTACGCCACGTCGTTCACCGCGTCCGCGGCGCTGTCGGAGAAAGTGCTGGCCGGTGACAAAGCGGCCACGCAGAAGTTCCTCACGTTTCTCTCGTCGGGCGGATCGAAGTATCCGATCGAGTTGCTGAAGGACGCGGGTGTCGACATGACCACCTCCCAGCCCCTCGACCTGACCATGCAGAAGATGAATCGCGTGATGGACGAAATGGAGCAACTGCTGACGAAGATGAAGAAGTGATCAACAAAAGCCGTTGAAATTGACAACCGGTACCGGAAGAGTCATGGTTGTGAGCGCGAAAAGACGACGACACAACGGACAGGAGGGGCAATGACCCGAAACCGGACGCTCAAGCGGTACGTGCAGATCATCCTGACGTTCACCGCGGGGCTCTGGTTGTTCTCGGGCGTGGCTCTGGCGCAGACCGCGGGCGGAAACGTCGTCGGCAAGGTGGTCGATTCGTCCGGCAATCCCATTCCGGGCGTGACGGTGACGCTCTCCGGTCTGGGAGCGCCGCAGACGTTCGTGACGTCGTCGAACGGCAGTTACCGCTTTCTCAACCAGTCGCCGGGACGCTACGACCTCTCCGCGGAGTTGAGCGGTCTCTCCACGATCCGGCGCACGGTCGACGTCAACGTCGGCGCGAACTCCGAGATCGATTTCAAGATGCAGGCGGCGGTGGCGGAGACAATGACCGTCACCGCGCAGACGCCGCTCGTCGACGTCCGCAACACCGGCACGGGCTCGGACGTGAACCAGATCGAGCTGCAGCAGGTGCCCAGCGCGCGCGACCCCTGGGTGGTGCTGCAGACGGTGCCGGGCGTTCTGGTGAGCACGGTCAACGTGGGCGGCAATCAATCGGGCCAGCAGTCCTATTTCGTCGGCAAGGGCATCGAGCGCCATCAGACCGAGTGGAATCTGGACGGCGTGAATGTCACGGAGATGCAGGCCACCGGCACATCCGACTTCTATTACGACTTCGACTCGTTCCAGGAGATGCAGATCACCACCGGCGGATCGGATCCCCGCCTGCGCACTCCGGGCGTGCAGATCAACCTCGTGGCCAAGCGGGGAACGAATGATTTCGCCGGCACGGCGCGCTATTTCTGGACCGACAAGCAGTTTCAGTCGGACGCGGTCATCCCGGCGGAGGCGCGGAGCTATCTGCAGTCGGCGAACTCGATCAACAAGATCGACGACTACGGCCTCGAAGCGGGCGGCCCGATCTGGCGCGATCATCTGTGGCTGTGGGGCGCATACGGGAAGAACGACATCGACAACTTCATCGCCGGGCCGACCACCCCGCAGCTCACCCATCTGACGTCGGTCAACACCAAGCTGAACGCGCAGCTGCTTCCCACGAACGCCGGCTCGCTGTACTACATGTACAACAACAAGACCGTCCACGGCCGCAGCCTCAGTATCACCCGTCCCATCGAGACAGCCACGGACCAGAGCGGCCCCGGTCACCTCCTGAAAATCGAGGACACCCAGAACTTCGGGAGCAACTTCTACGTCACCGGTCTCATCGGAGACGTGAAGAACGGCTATACGCTCACGCCCATCGGCGGCCGCGACGTGCCCGCGTGGTGGACGAGCTCGAGTTACACGCGATCGCATCCCGACATCGCCGCCGGCTGGCATCGCACCTACTCGTACTTCCATCAGGACGTTCCGCAGCACGACTATCGGCTCGATGGATCGAACTTCACGTCCACCGGCAAGGTCGACCACGAACTGAAATGGGGCTTCGAGTATCGCAACACACCGGTCAGCTCCGTCACCTCGTGGCCGGGCAACCAGACCTTCGGCAACTTCTATGACGGCTCGGCGCTGGCGGCGCTCACGCGCGATGCCCGACCCCGCTTCGGTTCCAAGTACAAGGATCTCTACGCCGGCGACACCATCCTCCTCGGCAATCTGACGATCAACGCCGGGGCTCGCTACGATTGGCAGAGCGCGCGCAATTTCGCCAGCAGCGTGCCGGCGAATCCGGTGGTTCCGGACATCCTCCCAGCGGTCTCCTTTCCGGGCGATGCCAAGGCGCTGGAGTGGAACGGGTTCGCGCCCCGCATCGGGGCCACGTATGCGTTCGGTCCGAACAAGCGCGCCATCGCCCGCGCCAGCTATAACCACTACATCAACCAGATCGGGTCGAGCGACGCCGGATCGGCGAATCCGTTCTATCGCGTGCAGTACCTCTACTACTACTGGGACGATCTGAACGGCGACCGGAACGTGCAGAGGAACGAGATCGACTTCGACTCCGGCGTGTACTCGTTCGCGAACATCGATCCGAACAACACCGCGGCCGGTTATTCACCGGGCCGCCTCGACTACAACATGAAGCCGCCGAAGACGGACGAGCTCATCGGGGGTGTGCAGTACGAGCTCTTCTCTGGCTTTGCAGTCGGCGCGAACTACACGTACCGTCACAGCACCGACTTCACCTGGAACCAGTTCGAGAAGACGCGCGGCGCCGGCGATTACTACACGAGCGCCGACTACGTTCTGGCGGGGAACCGGACAGGAACGCTACCGAACGGGCAGGCGTACAGCGTTCCGTACTACACGTTGGCAGCAGGGACGGCCACGCCGGTGTACTACGTGTTCACGAATCGTCCCGATTACTCGCAGACGTACCAGGACGTGGAGCTGTCCGCGATCAAGCGGATGGCTAACAACTGGATGATGCGCGCGAACATCACGTTGTCCGATTGGAAGCAGCACGTCGGGCCGGGGGCCATCATCGATCCATCGCCGCTGCTGCGCAACAGCACGAACTCGTTCGACAGTTGCTCGATCTGCGACGGAGCCACCGTGGCATCCGGCGGCGGCATCGGGAACAACTACATCAACGCGCGCTGGGCCTACAGCATGACCGGTGTCTACCAGTTCCCGTGGCAGGTCAGCTTCGGTGCCGCCGTCAACGGCCGGGAAGGCTATCTGGCCCCGTATTACGTGAGGTTCCGCGACAGGCGCGAAGGGACGCAGAAAACGCTGCTCGTGTCGAACTTCGACACGCGTCTGCCCGATGTGTTCGAGCTCGACCTGCGGCTGGCCAAGGACTTCCTGATCAATCGCATGGGCTTGAATCTATCGATCGACGCCTTCAACGTCACGAACACGCACACGGTGCTCGACCGCAACACGCTGCTCGACGTCGGCGCGGACGGCAGCGATCCGGCCTACAACCACATCGCCGCGCTGCAGAGCCCACGCGCCATCCGGTTCGGGGCGCGCTTGAAGTTCTGAGCAAGGCACCATTTCCCCGACGAAGGCCCGCCTCCAGGGCGGGCCTTTTCGTCGGCCGCTGGACGCACAGCTGAACGTGGGGGAGCAGTTCATCCCGCAGGCGGTGCTGGCCAACGCCGGCCGCAACGTAGATACGTGACGCCGAGAAGGCCGAGGATGTACTGCGGTCGCTCTGACTCCTAACTGTTGCGTGGGTTCCTTCCTGTCACCCTGAGCGTTTCAGAACTCTCAGGGTGACAGTCGCCCGGACGGACAACCCGCTTCAAGGAACCGCGTCCCAGGTACATCACAGCTAACATGCTCCGGTCCATGGTTCCGCGCGCTCGCTGGTCTCTCCGTCTCGCCATCGTCCTCGCAGCGATCGGCTGCAACCGGCACGCGCCGGAGGTGAAGCCGCCGGTGATCGTCATCTCGGTCGACACCCTGCGCTCGGATCATCTGCCCGCGTACGGGTATCACGGCGTCGAGACGCCGGCGATCGACGCGCTGGCAGGAGAGGCCGTGGTCTACGATCACGCCTTCAGCCATTGCCCGCTGACACTGCCATCGTACGCGACGCTGTTCACCGGCCTGCTTCCCGCCGGCACCGGAATCCGCGACAACCTCGGCTTTCGGCTCGGACCGCGGCCCACACTCGCCCAGACCCTCCGGCAGAACGGCTACGCCACGGGCGCCGCCGTCTCGGCGTACGTTCTGCGCGCGGAAAGCGGCATCAACCGCGGGTTCGATTTCTACGACGACCGCATCGCCGAGCACGCCGATCAGGCTCTCGGCGGCATCCAGAGAAGCGGAGCGGAGACCGAAGCCATCGCCGAGAAATGGATCGGCGCCCACTCCGGCCGGCCATTCTTCTTCTTTCTTCACCTGTACGAGCCTCATGCTCCCTACGACGCGCCGGAGCCGTACCGATCGCGTTACAAGCCGTACGACGCCGAGATCGCCTCTGCCGACGCGATCGTGGGCCGCTTCCTGAATTTTCTCAAAGCCGGCAAGCTCTACGACCGCGCGCTGATCGTTTTTCTCTCCGATCATGGCGAAGGTCTCGGCGATCATGGGGAGGACGAGCACGGGATCTTTCTCTATCGCGAGGCCCTGCAGGTCCCTTTGATGGTCAAGAGGCCCGGCGCAGCCGGCGGATCCCGCGACGCGACCAACGTCGGATTGAGCGATGTGATGGCCATGATCCTGAGCGACCTGCACATCGCCCTGCCCGCGGGCGTCAGCGCCGGGCCACCGCAACAGATCTACAGCGAGACGTTCTACCCCCGCTTCCATTTCGGCTGGAGCGATCTGCACGCGCTCATCAGCGGCACGAAGCACTATATCGAGGCTCCCAGAGCGGAGTTGTACGACCTCGGGGCCGACCCCGCGGAGAGGCGGAATCTCGCCGGGGAGGATCGACGCACACTCTTCGCCATGAAGCAGGCCATCGCGCCGCTGGTCACTGCGGCTGCCGAGCCCCAGGCCGTGCCGCCGGAGGAAGCGGCAAAGCTGGCCGCACTCGGCTACATCAGCGGCGGTGCTCCGGCCCAGAGGGGCGGCGCGCTGCCCGATCCGAAAGACAAGGTCGAGACCTTTCGCGACCTGCGCAAGGCCTTCTCGTGGTTCAGGGCGGGGAAGAACGCGGAAGCACTCCACGCGTTCCGGCAGATCCTGCGGGAAAATCCGGGCATGACGGATGTCTGGGATGTCACCGCCAAAGCGGAGTGGCGTCTCGGCCATTCCGAAGCAGCCATCACCGCGGCAAAACAAGGTCTGGCCGGAAATCCGCGTTCGGCGACGCTGGCCATGACCGTGGCCGGCTTCGCACTCCAGGCCGGCCATCCCGACGAGGCCCGCAAGCACGCCGAACTCGCGCTCGCACTCGGCGAGCCGCGCGCTCACGAGATCCTGGCCGGCGTGTTCCTCGCTCGTGGCGATCTGGCGCATGCCGAAAGCGAAGCGCGCCTGGCGCTGGACGACGGCGATCCGGCCGCGGCCAGGGTGATCCTCGCGCGCGTGCTCAAGGAAGAGAAGCGCTACGAGGAGGCCCTCGCGGCGCTCGACGAAGCGCAGCGATGGATCGAAGTGAACCGGAAGCCGCCTTTCGCCGGACTGGCGTATCTGCGTGGCGATCTGCTGGCCCGGCTGGGCCGGAGCGAGGAAGCAGAGCGGTCGCTGAAAGCGGAAATCGCCCTGGCGCCCGCCGATCCCCGCGCCTACCAGAGCCTGATCGTCCTGCTCGTCTCCGAAGGACGCGGGGACGAGGCCACCCGTCTTGTCTATCAATTGATCGGGACGGCGCCGACGGCGGAGAGCTACGCGGCCATCGTCGATACCATGAAGACGCTCGGTGATGGAAACGGCGCGCGCTTCTGGGTGCGCCGCGGTCTGCAGCAGTATCCGCACGACGCGCGATTGAGAAGGCTGGCTCTCTGATGGTGAAGCCGAAGAGAAAGAGCGGACACGGCGGCTGGCGGTGGATCGCCATGGCCGTGCTCGTGCTGGCAATCGCCGCCGTGGCGGTCTGGCGGTTCCGACCTCGCCGTGGCGCCCCCCCCGACGTCATCCTCGTCACCATCGACACACTGCGCGCCGATGCCCTCGGCTTCGCCGGAAATTCGCGCGTCAGGACGCCGTACCTGGACAGCCTGGCCGGGCAGGGGATCGTGTTCACGAACGCACACGCGCACAACGTGGTCACGCTGCCATCCCACACGAACATACTCACCGGTCTCTATCCGTATCAGCACGGCATCCGCGACAACGCCGGCTTTCGCCTCGACTCGAAGTACCCGACGCTCGGCGCGATGCTGAAGCAGGCCGGTTACACCACGGCGGCGTTCGTGAGCGCCTTTCCGCTCGACTCGCGATTCGGACTCGATGCCGGTTTCGACGTCTACAACGATGAATATCGCGAAGCGTCCGACCCGCTCGACTTCGTGGTGGCCGAGCGGCCGGCCGAGGAGACCCTGACCGCGGCGAAGACGTGGTACGAGGGAGCAGCCGGCAAGAAGCGCTTCCTGTGGATCCATCTCTACGATCCGCACGCGCCGTATGCGCCCCCCTCGCCGTTCCGCGAGCAATATCGCGACAACCTCTACCTCGGTGAAGTCGCTTACGTCGACAGCCAGTTGCAGCGCTTTCTCCAGCCCATGCTGGCCTCGCATCCGAACACACTGGTGGTCATCACCGGCGATCACGGCGAATCGCTCGGCGATCATGGCGAGCAGACGCACGGCCTGTTCGCGTACGAGTCGACGCTGAAGATCCCGCTGATCATCGTCGATCCTGGCGCGAAACCGCGGCGCGAAGACAACTACGTGCGCCATATCGATCTCGTGCCGACGATTCTGACGAGAGTGGGTGCGAAGGTTCCCGCGTCGTTGCCGGGCCGTTCCATCCTCGATTCCGAAGGCCGGGGCGCGAAGCCGGAACCGGCGAGTTACTTCGAGTCGTTGTCTGCTTCGCTGAATCGCGACTGGGCGCCGCTCATCGGCATGATCGACGGCGGTCACAAGTACATCGATCTGCCCATTCAGGAGCTCTACGACCTCAAAGCGGATCCGCATGAAGAGCACAACATCGCCGAGAGCGACCGTCGCGATCTCTTCGCCATCCGGACACTTCTCGCCGCGGCCGCGCCGGCGCGGAAGAACATCGAGCGCAACGTCGACCCTTCACAGAAGGCGCAGCTCCTCAGCCTCGGCTACATCACCGGAACGAGCAGCAAGACGACCTTCACCGCCGCCGACGACCCGAAGAACCTCGTCGACGTCGACAATGAGTTGCACGCCATCGTCGCGCAGTATCAGACCGGACAACTGCCCAAGGCCGTCGAGACCGCCCGGGCGGTCGTAAAGAACCATCCGCGCATCAAGGTCGCGCAGGAGATGCTCGCCTTCATGCTCCAGCAGAGCGAGAACCCGGCCGCAGCCATCGACATGCTCAGCCGGGCCGTGCAGGCCGGCACCGCGGACGAGGAGATGAAAGTGCGGCTGGGCCTCCTGCTCAGCGAGAACGGCCGCGCCAGGGAGGCCATCGAGGTGCTGCGGCCTTTCGCGGACGGCAAGGATCCCGACGTGCTCAATGCCTACGGCATCGCGCTCGCGGACAACGGGGATGCGGCCGGAGCGAACGCGCAGTTTCAGCGGGCGCTGACGTTCGATCATACAAACGCGACCGCGTATCAGAACCTCGCCGTGGTGGCGCTGCGCGGCGGCGATCTCGAGCGCGCTCGCGGCCATCTGCGCCACGCCCTGGCCCTCAACGACAAGATGCCGCTCGCTCTCAATCTCATGGGCGTGATCGAGGCCAAGAGCGGACATCCCGACGAAGCGATCGAGTGGTGGCGCAAGTCCGTGGCCGCGGATCGCCGCCAGTACGATGCGCTCTTCAACCTGGCCATCGTCAGCAGCAAACGCGGTCGCAACGACGTGGCGCGCCAGGCGCTACATCAGTTCATCGACACCGCACCGCCGCAGCGCTACGCCGATGACATCGCCACGGCCAGAGCGCTGCTCGGGCAGATCGGGCAGTGAGGTCGACCAGCGACCTTCCTCAGTACGGATCGCTACTCAGCTTCCCTTTCACCACATCGATGACCTTCGCCGGGGTTCTCGGAAGCCGCCCGAGATCGATCGTGGCGCCGGACTCGAACCTCCAGATCTTGTAGCCGCGGGAGGTGAGAGGGATTCCCCGCTCGATGACTTGCGGCTTGCGGTCGGCAACGACGACGTGCACCGGCCCTTTCCCCATGACGCGGCCGACGCCTTTGCGATCGACGAGCAGTACGGTGGCCTCGCTGATGCCGAGGCCTTCGATGCGGGCCATGTCGCCCGCGGCCAGGGTGCGGGCCATGAACACGAGCAGGCGGCCCATGCGATCGCGCTGCAAGAAATGCGTGTCGGTGATGATCCCGCGCATCGGAGGCCAGTGGAAGAAGTCGCGGGAGAGACTGACGTCGATGCTGTAGGGGTTCAGCAGAACGTCTTTCGACTGCGCGCTCTGGTCCGGACATGAGTCGTAGACGATCTGTCCCTGGATGGCCAGGCCGGCGCTGCTGCCACCGACGGCACCGCCGCGGTGATAGACCGATGCGACCGCTTCAGCCGTGCGCGTGCCTTTGATCCAGCGGACGTAGTTGCACTGGTCGCCGCCGGCGAAGAACACGATCTCGGCATCGCGTACCGCGTCCGCGACGTCCTGGCGATCGGCCGACGCGCGATCGGTGATCACGTAGCTGGCCACCGAGTTCACACCATGGAGTGCCATGAACCAGGGGTTGTAGCCATCGGAGCCGGAGGCGCGGAGAACGACGACGTCGAGCTTCGTGTCGCAGTCTGTGCATCCGCGCACTCCGTCGATGGCCGCCTGCATGGCCGCGTCCTGATCGCCCCCGCCGCCGGCGAGGATGAGGTAGGGCCCGTGCAGCTTCGGCCGGACGCCGGCTTCATTGCCGGAGAAGTAGCGGACGAGCGCGCCCTGCGCCGATGCCGCAACGAACAGGAGAGAGATGACGAGCAGACGTCTCATTTCAGGTACCTCGCCAGGAAGGCCCAGATCTCCTGCCGCGACTCCCGGGCCAGTTTCGTGTCGATGCGGTTGAACTCATGGCCGCCGGGCGCGTTCTGATAGATCTTGTACTCGAATTTCTTGCCGGCCGCTTTGAGCGCTTCGATGAGGTGCTCGACCTCCAGCACGTTCACGTCTTCATCGTTCGTATTCGTGTGGACGAGGAGCGGGATCTTCAGGCTCTCGACGTGATTGACCGGCGAGCGGCGTCGGTACTCGGCGACGTTGTCGGCGGCCTGCTTGCCGATGAATCCGGCGAACGTGTCGCGGTAGCCCTGCGACTTGTATCCCATGCGCTGGACGAGATCGCTGACCGGGACGCCGGCGTACGCGACCTTGTAGTCGTCCGGCCAGGTGAAGATATTCATCAGGGTCAGGAACCCTCCGTGACTCCAGCCGACGATCCCGACCCGGCTGGCGTCGACGAACGGCAGGTTCTCCAGCGCCCAGTTGCGGGCGTCGTGTACGTCGTCGACCTCGGCGCCGCCGTAGTCGATCTGATCGTACTGATCCTGGCCGTGGCCGATGCTGCCGCGATACTCGGGCGATACGATCACGTAACCCTGATCGATCATCTCGCGAAAGATGTGCGCGTAGTCGGTGCTCAGGCGGCCATGCACGCCGCCGTGGATGAAGACGATCATCGGCGCCTTGCCGTGAAGGTTCTTCGGCGAGAACACGTAGACGGGGATGATCAGCGGGTTGCCGGCGCCCTGGCCCGTCGCATTGTCCATCCGCGCCGGTTTGCTCGTGGCGATGCGGTACTTGTCGATGTTCGCGACGTCGTTCAGCTTGAAGTACCAGGTGACGTCGTCGATCTCGCGGTCGACGTCGTCGAACGAACGCGAGGTGCGTGTGGCATGACGATCGAGAGTCTTCGCGGCGGCCGGCGGATCCTGGGCCAGCGCCGCCGGCGCCATGAGCAGCAGCAATGCGGCGAGTGTGCGCAGTCTCATGCGCGCGATTGTACTAATGCAGGAACATGGGCATGCCCATGACGTCGGCGATCTTCGGGCGATATTCGCCCGCGTCGTAGAAGCGCTCGACATCGACGCGTTTCTTGGCCGTGGCCCCGATGCCGATGGGCACGGCCGTGTAGCGGCCATCGACCACCGCGATCATCTTTCCCGGATCTCCGCGCCTGACGAGGTCGGCGGCCAGGCTGCCGAAGTTGAATGCCACCAGTTGATCGAGCGAGTCTGGGGCGCCGGAGCGCATCAGATAGGCCAGGCGCTGATAGATGACTCTCTCGCGCGATCGCCTCTCGAGATCATCGGCCAGCAGACCGCCGATGCCCCCCAGCCGCCGGTTGCCGTACGCGTCGGCCTCGCCGGTGGCGATCATCTGCCCGCCGATCATGGTCGCCCCTTCGGAGATGGCCACGACCGCGTAGTTGCTGGGGTTGTCCCGTTTATCGCGCTCGAGCATCGCGTACAGCCGCTCGCAGTCGAACGGCACCTCCGCGATGATGGCTCGATCGGTGCTGGCGAGGTACGACGCCAGCAGACAGGTCTCACCCGAATAGCGTCCGAACAGCTCGACGATGAGGTAGCGCTCGTGCGAACCCGCGCCCGTGCGCAGATCATTGATGAATCCGACCGACCGCGTCACCGCCGTCGAGAAACCGAGGCAGTAGTCGGTGCCGTAGACGTCGTTGTCCATGGTCTTGGGGATGGCCAGCACCGGCACGCCGTCTTCGCTGAGGCGGCGCGCGAACGAAAGCGTCCCGTCGCCGCCGAGGGCTACGAGCGTGTCCAGATCGAGGAATTTGATCGTGCGCAGGGCGGCCTCGGTCATGTCGAAGCGTCCGCGTTCATCGGCCGTCCTGGCCGGGTCACGAAGATGATCGGGAACATCGGCCGGCTTGGTGATCGATGGATTGACGCGCGACGTGTGCAGCACGGTCCCTCCGGTGCGGTCGATGGCGCGCGTGTTGAGCTTCGTCAGCGGCATGATCCACTCGGCGTTGTCGGCACCGGCCTCGGGAACGATGTTCAGCAGGGAAGCCCATCCCCGGCGCAGTCCGAGGATCTCGTGGCCATCGGCAGCGAGACGCCAGACGAACGATTTGATGGCGGCGTTGAGTCCAGGGACGTCCCCGCCGCCGGTAAGGATTCCGATGCGTTTCTTCACGGCCGAATCTCAGCGAAAGCGCGCCTGGGCCTTGTTCTCTCCCTCCGGAAAGAAAACGACTTTCAGCGCCTCATGACGATCAAAGCGCGACATGCCCTCGTGAAATTCTTGCAGAGAGTCGAACGTGGCCTGGACCACCCATTCCACGTCCAGTCCCGAGCGGAGCAGCGCCAGCATCCGCTGCCACGTCGCGTACATGCGCCGTCCGATGATGCCCTGCATCGTCACACCTTTGAAGATGACGTTACGCGTGTAGTCGTCGATGGTGACGGAGTGGCCGCGTGGCAGACCGAGCAGGGAGAGAAAGCCGCCCATGCGCACGGTGTCCAGCGCGAAGTTGATTGCCGGCGCCGCCCCCGACATCTCCAGAACCACGTCCACGCCGACGCCCTCGGTGAGGACGTCGATCGCTTTCTTCACTTCCCGGACATCGGTCGTGCGGGTGTTGAAGGCGTGGAAGTTCCCGAAGTCGCGGGCCGCCGCCCAGCGCCGCGCCGTCTCCAGGGCCTGATCGCTGACGTCGGTGACGACGACGAGGCTCGCGCCGCTGTGCTCGGCGATGGCCGCTGCCATGGCCCCGATGGGACCGAAGCCGGTGATGGCCACCGACTTGCCGGCCAGATCGCACACCTGCGTGGCGTGTACGGCATTGCCGAGCGCGTCGAGGAACGCGCCGACCCGAAGAGGAACGTAGCGGCCCAGCTTGATGACGTTGCTGGCCGGAACCTTGACGAACTCGGCAAATGCTCCGTCTTCATCGAGACCGTAGATCTTCGTGCGGATGCAGATGTGGCCGTTGCCGGAGCGGCATTGCGGGCATTCGCCGCAGACCACGTGCATCTCTGCCGACACGTAGTCGCCCTTCGAAAACCCGTCGCGGTGTGCGCGCTCACCGAACTCCTCGATGAAGCCGCAGAACTCGTGGCCGTAGATGCGGGGAGGATGGACCTTGTCGCGAATGGACGGGTCCCAGTGATAGATGTGCTTGTCCGTGCCGCAGACGGCGGCGGCGGCGACCCGGATCAGGATCTCGTCGGGTCCTGGCTTTGGAACCGGGCACTCTCGGATTTCCGTCCCCGCGGCGCCGTCGACAGGAGCGGATTTGACGACAGCTTTCATCGGCGGGCGGCGGATGCTATCACAGCGCTTTCGCTTCGAAAGCCCGCTTGCGCAGCAGCCGCCGCACCGTGCGGAGCGTGGCGTCGACCACGGTGGCGTCGTCCGGGCTTTCGATGCCGATCCTCCGCGGTCCTGAGGGCAGGGCTGCCGCGAATTGATTGATCGACTCGATGAGCCGCTCGCCGGCGCGCGCGAACAGGTCCTTGTGCAGACCCGCTTTGACGATCTCCAGCCGCTTGGCGGCGCTGCAGATCTCGTACAACTCCCGCGCCATCGAGCACGGGATGACTTCGTCGTGCTCGCCATGGATGACCAGCAACGGAATGGTCAGCTCGCGGACGACCGAAAGCGTGTCGAACACGTTGCCGGCAAACAGGTGCAGCGGCATCCGCGGGAACGCGGCCCTGGTGATCGCCGGCAGGCTCGTGAACGTCGAATGCAGGATGAGGGCGTCGAAGGGATGGCGCTTGATGACCTGTCCGGCCACCCCGCCGCCGAGCGAATAACCGTAAAGAATCGACGGCAGCGAGCTCGGACGGATTTCCTCGTGGAAACGAGCCGCCGTCACGCCATCGGAGACGATACCGTTGATTGACGGCATGCCCGTGCTCCGGCCGAATCCGCGATAGTCGAAGAACAGTACGTTGAAGCCAGCGTTGAGCAGGTGAGGAATGACCTCCGCGGTCGAGGTGAGGTTCCCCGTGTTGCCGTGACAGAAGATTCCCGAGGCGATCGGCCGCTCGGACCGGCAATACCATCCGTAGAGTAATTCGCCGTCCGGCGTCTCGAACCGATGTTCCTCCACCGCCCCGGGCGGGATCCCGTAATCGGCCGGGTCCCAGGTTCGTACAGGATGTGGCGACGGACTGAAAAGCTGTACGTGCCGGAACACCCGACGGGCGATTTCGGCGGCGCTGATCGCCATCCCGCCGACCATCAGCGGGAAAGCAATTTGCCGGAGCTGTTTCGCCCTTCGCACCTTGCGACCTCTTGTATTGTAGAACAGGAGATGGGCGAAGTTTCTGCCGTGGTAGATTCCCGAACCCGTGAGATATATCGATTCTCGTACCCGCGTACGGTACAAAGAGACCGACCAGATGGGCATCGCTCATCATTCGAACTACATCGTCTGGTTCGAGATTGGCCGTACCGATCTATGCCGGGCGACAGGTTTTCCCTATGCCGAGATCGAAGCGCGGGGCTTCATCCTCGTCGTGACCGAGGTGGCCTGCCGGTTCCGGATCCCGTTCCAGTACGACGACGAGGTCGTGATCCGCACGTCGGTGACCGAGGCGGCCAGCCGTTCGATCCGCTTCTCGTACGAGTTACTGAGTGCCAGTGGCGAGGAGCTGCACGCCAGCGGCTTCAGCGCCCATCTCTGGCTCGACCGCGAGACGCGGAAACCGGTCCGCGCCGACGCCGATGTCATGAAGGCGTTTGCGCCGTTTACAGTCCCTTGAACAGTCCCTTGGCGTACTGCTCGGGGTTTGCCGTGAAGATCTGCTTGTTCTTCTCCGACGAGAAGTAATAGATGTGTCCTCTGTACTCGGTCGTCGGCGTGTGCGCGAGGATCGAGATCTTGCTGCCGTCGGTGGGGTCGAGCGCCATGGCCGGAGCGAAGGGGAGCTCGGCGCGTACTTTCTCGTCTTCCGGTGTGAGATGAACCGGCTCGGGCGTTTCCCACGGCTGCCCGATCGGCTTTGGCGGTGGAGCCTCATCGCGAAGCATGGGAGGCGGCTCGAGCACGACCGGGCGCGGATCGGTGTTGTCGATCGTGCGCATCTCGGTCTGTTGAACCGGCGCAGCAGCCTGCTTCGGTGCCTGCCGGCACGCCAGGAAGGCAAACGGTAGAAGCGAGAAGGCCGAAACGCTCCGAAGCAACTTCATCCAGGACGGCGATTGTGCACGCATCGTTCCCGCGCGCCTCCTACCTGGGCCGGATCGGATCCCAGATTCGATCCAGAAAATCGAGCGTGGTGGCCGCCAGCGCGGAGGAATTCGGCGCGCTGAGACCCTGTACCGAGGGTGCGTGAAGGAATCCGAGGTCGGAAGTCGTAAGGATTGACGGAAGCTTTCGCGTGCGGTCGAACATCGGGACGGCCTCGATGCTCGTCGCTGCCAGGGGAGAGAGGATCACCAGGGCGTTGACCGGCTGGTGCATGGCATAAAGCAGTGTGGCGTCGGCGCCGAGGTCGGTGCCGATGACCGAGACCGGGATGTTGACGGCGATGGGCCAGTCGCCGATGGCCGAGGCGGCACGGTCGATATCGTCGGCCTGCTCCTCGGCCCGCAGCCCGATGTCAGCGTCTGATGCCAGAGGGCCCGTCAGGCGGGTCACCGAGGGAATCGTCACCACGACAAAGCCGTGGCTGGCGATGAACTCGGCGAAGATGGCCTGGTCGGCCGCCGACTGCCCCCGGCCGGGCGCAATGAAGACGATCGGGGCTCGCACGATTTTGATCGGCGTCATGGCGTCCATGCGCGCCGCGACCGCTGCATTCATGAACCGGGATGCGGCCGGGGGCGACACGCCGCTGGCGGTCAGTGCGTTGGTGACCTCGTCGATCGCCGCCTGACGCGCGGCGTCGGAAGGCTCGTCATAGGTGTTTTCGGTTGTCTTCAGCAGGGCGTAGTCGCGAAAGGTCATGGCGCTGCCGCTGTGAGGCGTGGCGGGATACCAGACGTTGATCTGCACGAGGTGCTGCGCTCCGTGCTGAAACTCCGATGCCTGTGCCCGCAGCAGCCACGACTTGAAGCCGATGGCCACCGGACCGGGCGTCAGCGTGCCCGGGAGTGACGGCAGTGCGGTGACCGTACCCGGTGAAACCGCGTGTCGCTTCGGCGCGGTAGCGGACGCGCAAGCGGCCGTGAGAAGGAGGAGTGCCGTGAACGTCGCTGGTCGGGACATGGCGCAGAGAACCCGCGAGGGCCGCCGGCAATTCTAATGTGGCGATGGGTGGATCATCTCTGCCACGGTCTTGAGCACGAGCAGTTTCTGCCCGCTGCTCTCGCGGGCGTCATAAAAGTCGACCTGCACGTAGATCCCTTCGAGCACGCGCTGGGCGGCGTGGCCGTCGTATGTATCGCGGCTGGCCCGTCGCTGCAGCGAGGGGACGTTGAGGTCGTGGGCCAGCACGGGCGCCAGCGGCAGCTCGGTCGTCTCCATGAACTCCATCATCACCCGGGCCACCTTGCTCCGATACGACCGCTCGAAGTCCTCGGCCCGTTTCTGCTCGCGCTCCGCCTTGATGAACGCGGAGGACGCGCGGATCTTCGCCGCGCTCTGGCTGGGTTCCTCGATGGAGGTGAGGCCGTCGAAGGTCCTGGCCATCGCCTCATAGTCACGAACGGCGACGAGCGGGTCCGGTTCCCCGCGCGCGGCGGCGAGATCGGATTCGTAGAGCTGTCTGATCAGCGCGTCGTCACGCTCTCTCGTTCCTGACTTCATCGCCAGCAGCTCCATCCACTCCATTCCCCGGCGGAGCACCTCGGGTGGTGCCCATCGATGTCGCCCCTGGAAAATCTCCAGACGGTGTGTTCCCCCGGCGGCGGCGAGCTGGCGCTCGATCTCCGACGTCTCCAGGTAGTTGAAATCGTGATTGCCGGCCGTTCCGAACCAGGCGAACGGGACGCGGTAATTCGGCCGCGGCAGCGGGCGGCCGCTGCAGCCGATCACACCGGCGATGGTCCTCGTCACTTCCGCCACCGCCCAGGCCATCATCTCGCCGCCGGAGAACCCGGCCAGGTAGATGCGATGCGTGTCGATGGCGAAGCGATGGTAAGCATCGGGCAGCGTTACCTCGATGGCGTGAATGCTCGGCTGCGCGTCGGTGTCGCTCTCCGTATTGTTCGAGCTGACCAGGATCCAGCCGTAGCGCTCGGCGGGCTCGCGGAACATTTCGGCGGCGTACGCGCCTCGCTTGCGTGGGTCGAAGACGAACAGAACCGGCCATTTCTGTTCCCTCGTGTAACGCGACGGGAGATAGACCGCGTACGAGATCGATGGATTCGAGGCGCAGGTGATGCCGTCGACAATCTTGCCGGTCTCGATCGCGGTCTCCGCGGCCTGAACGGCCGGTGTCAGGACGGAGAGGAGGAGGGTGGTGATGAGGAAACGCACACGGGAAACTGTACGACGGGAGTGGAAAGCGAACCGTTACGGAGTGGGAAGGGAGTTGGTGCGAAGGCGGCATCCCGCCGCCGGTGTATGCTCGTAGCTGTCGTGGCCGATACCGATTTGCAGGGCATCCTCGCCCGAGCTGGCGCGCCAGCGACGCGATCTCGAGCGCCAGCTCGACGATACGGATCGCTCGCACCGTTCCACGAACGAGATCGCCGCGGAGATCGAGCGCCTGAGATTGCGCTCCGAAGAGTTGGCGGCGAAGAAGATCCCGGCGAAATAGCTCCTGGTCCGGGGTCAGTCGTCGAGCAGGCCGTGTTGCGCGGCGAACCGGAACATATCCAGATCGCTGCGGAAGCAGAGCTTCTGGTAGACGCGGCTGCGATGCGTGGCGACTGTTTTCTCGGAGATTCCCAGCTCGAACGCGATCTCTTTCGCGCGCCGCCCGGCCAGGAGGCCTTCGAAGATCTGTTTCTCCCGCGGCGAGAGGACTTCCACCCCGTCGACGGGTCTGATCGCTTTTCCTTCGTCGTCGATGACACGGTGCACCATCGTGGTGATGAGCATTTCGCCGGGCACTCTGCTCGCCCACACCCGGGCGTCGAAACGTGCCAACGATCCATCGCGCCGGCAGACGCGGAACTGGTAGCTGGACGGCGCCGGCTTGCGGTCCTGGCGGCAGCGACCGTAGTAGATCAAGCGGTCCTGATCCTCGGGATGGGCGATGTCGCGAACCGTTGCCCCCGACAAATCCAGACTCTCTCGATAGCCCAGCATCCGCGCGAATGATTGATTGAGGTAGGCGATCCGGTCGCGGGCCTCGATCAGAACGCCCTCGGGGGACTCGTCGAGGATGAATCTGTAGTGGCGGTCGAGCATCTCGCTGTCTTGACTGCGTATCCCATGCCACACGGGGGTAAAGAATTTCTCACACTCCGCCCCTCATCCGTGGAACAGGGAGTGCTCAATCACGGCGTGACTAAAGGAGTCAACATGCCGAGAATTGCAGCTCGTTTTCTATTCATCGCATTGCTTGTCGCACCGGCGCTGTTCGCGTCATCCCACCGCGAGGCGCCGCTCATTACGGAGGATCCGACGATGGACAACACCGACGTCTACCTCTTCCGCAGTCCCGATGCCCCGAACACGATCACGCTCATCGCCAATTACATTCCACTCGAGGAGCCGTCCAGCGCGCCGAACTACTACAACTTCTCTCCCACCGGCGTGTACGAGATTCACATCGACAACAACGGTGACGGCGTCGAGGACATCACGTATCAGTTCCAGTTCCGCACCGATGTGCGCAACCCGAACACGTTCCTGTACAACACCGGTCCGGTTCTCACGCTCGACTCGGCGAACCTGAACGTCCGTCAGTTCTACACCGTCACGCGCATCAATGGACCGCGGCGCACGGGAACGATGACCTCGCTCAACGGCAGCAACTCGTATCAGGTGGTGCCCGCGAACATCGGGCCGAAGTCGACTCCCGATTACGCGTCGCTGGCGAATGCGGCGATTTACACGCTGCCCACGGGCGGAAAGGTGTTTGCCGGACCGCGCGACGATCCGTTCTTCGTCGACATCGGCGCCATCGGCGATCTGGCCACGCTTCGCCCGATCCAGCAGCTCCATAGGGTTCCCCCCATCCTGAATGCGGCCAACGGCGTCGACGGTCTCAAGGGCTTCAACGTGCATACGATTGCCCTGCAGATCCCGATCTCCGACCTCGTGGCCGGGGGAACCGCGCCGTCCGCACCGACCGACGCGAATGCCGTCATCGGCGTCTGGGCCACTTCCAGCCGCTCGCGTGTGCGCGTTCTCAGCACGGGGTCGATCCGGCAGCAGACCCTCGGCGGTCTCTCGCAGGTCTCGCGCCTCGGCATGCCTCTCGTCAACGAAGTCGTCCTTCCGCTCGCATTCAAAGACATCTTCAACGCCTCCGAGCCGAGCGGCGACAAGGCTCTCTATGACTCCAACGCCGACTTCCGCAACCGCATCCTCGATCCGGAGCTGGCCAAGCTGTTCACGGCTCTCTACGGCGTCGATGTTCCGCCCGCTCCGCGCAACGACATCGTCCAGGTATTTCTGACCGGTGTCCCGGGTCTGAACATGCCGCCCAACGTCGTTCCGGCGGAGATGATCCGCCTCAACGTGGCCACTCCTGTGACTCCCGCGGCCAACGTGAGCAACATGGGCGTCATCGGTGGTGACAATGGTGGATTCCCCAATGGGCGCCGTCTCGCCGACGACGTTGTCGACATCGAGCTGCGTGTCGTGGCCGGTGTCCTCGTCAGCGGCTTCGACAAAGCGCCGAACAATCAGCTCACCGACGGCGTCGGTGCGAACGATCACTCATTCCTCTCGTCATTCCCCTATGTGGCGATGCCCAATCAGGGATTTGACAGCGTGCCGCACGCGACCACGGCAACTCCATAAGAACCGGGAAGGAAAAACCATGCGCAAGACTTCGATTCTGTTGGTTGCATGCGCAGCGCTGCTCCTCGCCGGCTCAGCGCATGCGCAAAGCGTCTACTCCGATACGTACGTCCTCCCGATCGTCGGGCATTCGACCGGAGCCTTCGGCTCGGTGTACATGACGGACGTCTCGATTACGAATTTCAACAATGATCCTCTGACCGTGCAGTTGATCGTGATCGAACAGGGAGAGAACACAACCGACAACGTGTTCCCCCTGACCAGCGGCTCGATCAACGGATCGGTGGTCGTGCCCGCTCGGAACACGATCGTGCTCCATGATGTCCTCAACGGATTCCAGAGCAAGACCAGTGCGGTCGGAGCGCTGATCCTCGGCGGAGACATGCCCTTCGCCGTATCGGCTCGCCTTTACAACGCCAAGAACGGGGGCGTCGGTGACACCATCCCGGCCGTCAGCGACTTCTTCGAGAACGGGACCGGTATCAGCGACAACACGGCCGTGGCCTACATTCCCGGCCTCATCAACAACAGCTCGTTTCGCACGAACATCGGTTTCCTGGCTGCTACCGGCAGCGCTTCGACGGCTCCGCTGGTCGTCGAGGTGCGTATCCGCGATGCGTCGGGAAATTCGCTCGGCACGCGCCTGATCACCACGCAGGCCGGTCAGTTCACTCAGACGCAGTTTCCGGTATCCGCCATCACCTCGACGCCGTTCGACATCGGCAGCGCCGAGATCCGCATCCTCGGCGGCTCGGGCGTGGTCGTGCCCTACGCGGCGGTCAATGACAACGCCACCGGCTCATCGCAGTTCATCCTGGGACAGTTTCCACCCTCTACAGCGTTGAGTTCACGTTCATTCGGAGCGAATCTCTTCCGTGCCCTCTTCACGATCGTCACTCGGTAAGGTTGTTTTGTTCGCCGTTCTTCTGGGGAGTGCGCCGGCCATCGGGTCGGCGCACGACTTCTGGATCGAGGCTTCGTCGTATCACCCGGCGATCGGGGAGACGGTGCAGCTCGGTCTGCGCGTCGGGCAGGATTTCATGGGCGATCCCGTTCCCCGCAGCACGCAGATCTTCGACTCCTTCGTCGTTCGTGATGCCGCCCGGGAATGGCCCGTCAACGGATTCGAGAATCAGGATCCGGCCGGGATGCTGCGCATCGAGCGCGATGGCGTGGCCGTCGTCTCGTATCGCAGCAAAGCCAATCCGCTGGAGCTTCCGGCGCAGAAGTTCGAAGAGTTCCTGAAGATGGAAGGGCTGACACGCATCGAAGCACTGCGCGTGCAGCGCGGGGAGACCGGCAAGCCCGACCACGAGCAGTTTTTCCGGTACGTGAAAACGCTCCTCCGCACGGGCCACACCCGGCCGCGCTCGATCGGCCACATCCCCGGCTTCCGCTACGACATCGTGCCGGAGTCGGATTTGTGGAGCACGGAGCCTCTGCGCGTGCAGGTGCTTTTCGAGGGCAAGCCCGCGGCGGGCATGCGCGTGAGCGCCCTGCATCGCGACGACGCGAGCGCGAAGGCCTCCGCGCTGACGGATGCCGAGGGGCGTGCCACCTTGCAGCTTCCGAAGAAAGGAGTGTGGCTGATCAAGTCCGTCTACATGACCGAGGCACCGAAGGATAGCGGGTTCGACTGGGAGAGCTTGTGGGCGTCGTTCACGTTCGAGCGCTGATCGCGCTTGTGGCTCTGGCCGTGGCCATGCCTATGGCCGCGCACGAGATCGGCACGACCGAGGTCGACGCGACCTTCCACCGCGATCACAAGTACACGATCGACGTCCTCAGCGGTGCGCAGACGACGCTGCACAAGCTGGAGCGGATCTCGGGACGGCCACGGTCGGGCTCTCTCACGACCGCGCAGACGGAGGCGCAGCTCCGCACCAACGCGCCGCGGCTTCTCGACGCCATGGAGATTCGTTTCAATGGAAAGCGTGTGCGACCGGCCCTGAGCATCGACGGGAGCGACACGCGCGTCCGGCTGCGTCTCAGCGGCGACATCCCGAAAGGCGCCTCGACGTTTTCATGGCGCTACGCGCTGGCCTCCGGGTCGTATTCGTTGTCGGTCGACGGTGCGCGCGTGTGGCTCGATGCCGACGCCACGAGCACCCCGTTTCCGCTCTCGCGCGAGGTGATTCCGCCCACCCGGCTGGAGATCATCCAAGGGTATCTCTTCCTCGGTTTCACGCACATCCTGCCCGACGGCATCGACCACATCCTCTTCGTGCTGGGCATGTTTCTGCTCACCGCGAAATTGCGCGACGTGCTGGCGCAGGTGACCGCGTTCACGATCGCGCACTCGATCACGCTCGGGCTGACGATGTACGGCGCGGTTTCGGTCTCGCCGCGCGTCGTCGAGCCGGCCATTGCGCTGTCGATCGCGTATATCGCCATCGAGAACGTGATGACGTCGCACCTCAAGCCGTGGCGCGTGGCCATCGTGTTCTGCTTCGGTCTGCTCCACGGCATGGGGTTCGCCGGCGTGCTCAAAGAGCTCGGTCTGCCGCGTTCCGAGTTCCTCCCGGCCCTGGTTTCATTCAACGTCGGTGTCGAGGCCGGGCAGCTCACCGTGATCGCCACGGCCTTCGTTCTGGTCGCCTACTGGTGGCAGCACAAGCCGTGGTACCGCCAGCGGTTCGTGGTGCCGGCGTCGATGATCATCGGAGCGATCGGATTGTTCTGGACCGTGCAGCGGGTGATGTCGTGACCGAAGCGTGGTATGGGGTTCAGGGCCTCGTGCGCGATCCGAGCGGACATCCATTGTCTGCTCAACGCCCGGTTCAATGACGTCGACCGCGACTAGGCGTCGCGGCTTTGCGGAGAGCCTGCCGCGGGCGTGGATGACATCCACACGCATCCGGTCGAGCCGCCCACGAGCCGCGTGCGATTCGAAGCGACGTTTGGACCAGCGCGCGGATGCTCAGACGATCCAGTGCTGGACGCCCTGCGCCTCGAGATAGCTTCGCGCGCCGGCGCCCTGCAGGTATGCCAGCGTCGACAGCGTTCCGGCCTCCATGCAGGTGCGCCCCGCCACGGTGACCGATCTCGGCGCGCCGGCTACCGGCCAGCCCGTCTTCGGATTCAGAATGTGGCCGAGGCGTCTGCCGCGCCAGATGAGGTAGCGGTGTGCGTCGCCGCTCGTGGCGATCCCGCCGGTCGAGACATCGAGGCGCCCCAGCGCCGCCTGGCCGCTGCGGCCGGGATCATCGATGCCCACTGCCCAGGTCCGATGGCCTCGCCGTAAACCGGCGGCGAAGAGATCTCCGCCGAAGTTCACGAGAAAGGAAGAGCGCGCGCGTGAGGCCATGAGAACGGCGGCCCGATCGACGGCGTACTCTTTTCCGATTCCGCCGAAGTCGATCTCCATCCCGCGCGGAATCGTCAGCAGAGGGTCGTCCCACTGCACGCGCCGCCATCCCACGTGCCTGAGGCACTCCCGTACGGCGGCGCGGGAGGGGACGCGGCTCGATCCGTCGAACGTCCAGACGCGGCGCAAAACGCCCGAGGTAATGTCGAACATGCCGTCCGACATCTCGTGGCAGGTGGCGGCATAGTGGATCAGCAGTGCCGTCTCCTGGTCGACCTCCACCGGCTGGCCGCCGGAGCGGTTGATCTCGTCGACGGAAATTGCCGCGGCGATAGCGGCTGAACTTCTGCTCGATGCGCCGCGCTTCCATCCCGGCGATCTCCAGCAGTTCCTCCGCCTCGGCGCGATCGTCGGTGTCGGCCAGAATGGAGCACGGGCTGGCCATGGCCGTGAACGTCCCGGCAAAGTAGTCCTCGATCCGGGTGAGGACAGGCGAGCCCGTGCTCTCGGTCGCGTCTTTCGCCCCGGTCCTGACGGTCACTCGTTCCTCAATCGCCGAACGAGTAACCGACCACGACCGCGAAAATGTTGACGGGCGGTGATAGATCGAACCGGCGCTGGATGCCGATCGCGTTCGGAGGAGAGCTGTCGCCGGACTGCCGCATGAGCTGAGCGCGCACCGTGAAGTCGCCGGGGCTGGCATCCAGATGGAAGCCGTACGTCGCGCCGATGGTGACCGTTTGCAGCGATCCGAGCCGGTAGTCGCTCGTTGCAAACTCCGGCAGAGGTGTTCCCTGCACGAGGCCGACGGTGTAGAAGCTCGCGGCGGTCTGCGTGTAGTAGCGGACGATCGGCTCGATGTACATCCCCTCATCGAGCTCGTGCCGGTATTTCAGATCGAGCGTGTGCGAGCGGACGCTCCAGGTGTCCCAGTAGTAGCGGTATGAGGTATAGAGAACGTCGTCGCTCAGGTGATAGACGGAGCTCAGGAGCACCGACGTCCGGTCGCGCGTCGAGGGGCGTTTGTCGGTGAGCTCGCCGGAGGGCTGCCCGGTCACCGGGTTCATCAGGCTGAGGACCTTGTAAGGCTCGGTGAGATAACCGCTCTCGAAGGTGCGCGTACCGTTGATCGAGACCATCCAGCGGCGGCTCAGGATGCGCGACGCACCGAGCAGGATGTTCTCCACTTTCTTGGCGTTGCTCCCGGAATGAACGACCAGCCCATCCGAGAGTCCGGCCGGAGTACCCCCGACAGGGAAGACCGTGTCGTGGCTGTATCCACCGCCGATGGTGATCGTCAGCAGGCGGCGCATCAGGTCGGTGGAGATTTTTCCGTTCACGCCGGTCGACTGGTAGTCCTTCTCTCGGGAGAAATGGCCGCCCACGGTCGAGGTCAGGAAGCGTGTCACCGGCTTTTGCCACTCACCGTCGAGAGCGACGCGGCGGTCGCGGAACGGTGCGGTCGGAATCTGGCCGGCGGGGGAGGTGATGGTGCGGCCCGACGAGGTCGTGCGCGTCTGGACCACGCCGGAAGGAAGTGCGCCGCTCGGCGACGCGCCGGTGATGACATCGATGGCAAGCTGTCCGGAGAACGACTGTCCGTCCGGCTGGAGGTGCGTGAATCGGACCACCGGCTCGAAGATCTGCGTTCGACTCTGTTCGCCGTAGAACAGCGAAGTGAAATCGATGCGATCGCCCGGATCGGACTGCGCTTTCGCCGTGGCCGGAACCAGCAGCAGGGCCAGCGCAGCGGTATGCAGCGTGTCGCGGAGCCGCGACGGCGGTTTGGGGCCCTCTAGTTGCACCCGCAACCGCCGCCTCCCGCGTCGATGCCGCCCATCGACGCTTCCTTGCTGAAGTAGATGTGCGCATCGATAGCCTGGAGCATCGGCGATGGATTGAAGCTCATCTGCTTCTGTGCGAGGAGGTCGCGGTCCCACGGTTGAACGGTTGCACATCCGCCGATGAGAAGCAGCGCGAGCGTGATGAGCAGACGGCAGACCTGCCTACTGATTCTGGTCACTGGCCAATGCCTCCTTGATTCGATCTTCGATTGCCGCCGCCCTGGAGAGCTCGAAACCTTCATGCGAGAAAACGATCCTGCCGGTCCGGCTCACGATGAAGCTCGAAGGCATCGCGTCGACACCGAAGGCTACAGCGGTTTTTCCGGCCGGATCGAACGAAACAATGAACGGCGGATGAAATTGCTCGAGGAACTCGCCGGCCGCTTCGCGGTTCTTATCGAGGTTGATCGAGATGATGACGAGACCGTCGGCCGCGTATTTGTTCGCCATCGTGCTCATCCAGGGAAAGGACTGCCGGCAGGGCCCGCACCAGGAGGCCCAGAAGTCGACGTATACGACTTTGCCCCGGAAGTCATGAAGCGAAACAGGGCCCGAGCTGGTCGGGAGCGTGAAGTCTGGAGCGAGGGGATGATCGTTGCGCGCACTGGCCGCGAAACCGGCAGGGGCGTGCAGCATCAGGAGCAGGACGGCGAGAATGAACGGAAGGCTGCGTGGTTTGACAGTCATTGCGGTCATGAGGTTTCTGAATTTCGATCCTTGGAGAGAAAAGACGCGCGAACCGCCGTTCCTGCGTACACTCGAGGAAACAACGCGTGCGTTTATTTCCCGTTAAGCTGAGCGTCTTCGCTGCTCTGCTCTGCTGCGTGCTGGTCGCGGTTGCCGGTTGCAACCGTCATGACCATACCCATTCGTTTGCGCTGTCACTCCGCTGCGGGATGACTCCGGCGGAGGTGACCCGCCTGGCCCACGATCGCGGATACGACGCGTCGGACCAGTCGTGGCTGCAGCGCAGAAGCGGTCAACAGCGGACGAAGTCGAAGGACCTCAGTCTCGTCGACCTCTCATTCCGCGCCGGGCGTCTGGTGGGCTATCGGGAAGGAACGTACTCCGCTCGGACCAGACGCGTTGAATACCGGGACGTCGACCTCTGCCGGTGAAGCGAGTCAGCAAGAGGTCATTGGTGCGAAAGGGGGGAATCGAACCCCCATGACCGAAAGGTCACAGGCTTCTGAGACCTGCGCGTCTACCAATTCCGCCACTTTCGCAATGACCACCGTGGTGGGACGGCGATTCTAGATGCTGCATGGGGAATGTCAATCGCAGGGGCAGCTATTCCAGTGACCGAGATGCTTCCCACGGCCAGGCGAAACGACTATTCTGGTTCCGCGAACGAGCGTGAACCCCCGATGTCTGCCCCTCCTCCGGAAGCGGCGCCGAATCTTCTTCTGGTCCCGCGAGAGAAACTGTCGAACGAGGTTTGGAACCTTCCGAACTCGCTGACGCTGTTCCGCATCTTCCTCGTTCCCTTCCTCGTCGTCGTTCTCCTGACGAAGTTTTCCGGCCGCGAGTACGCCGGCCTGGCCATCTTCCTCGTGGCGGCGGCCACGGACTTCTTCGACGGCTTCATCGCCCGCCGGCGCAACCAGATCACCCGCCTCGGCGTCCTGCTCGATCCCATCGCCGACAAACTCCTGATGTCGGCCGCGTTCATCTCACTCGTCGAGCTCCGCTACGCGAAAGCGTGGATGGTCGTGATTATCATCGGTCGTGAATTCGCCGTCTCCGGCCTGCGCTCGATCGCCGCGCAGCAGGGTGTGACGATCGCCGCTTCACCGCTCGGGAAGAGCAAGATGGTCTCCGAGGTGGTGGCCGTATCGCTGCTGATCCTCGGACACGAGCTCGGCGAGTTCCTGTTCATCGGCAACATCGCGCTCTGGGTGGTGATGGTGTTCGCGCTCGTCAGCGGCGTCGACTACTTCGTGAAGTTCTCACGGGCCGTGCTGCGGCATTAGTCGAGCAGCATCCTGTAGACGTCGTTCTTGCGCATCCTGAATTTCTCGGCGACCGCCTTCACGGCGTCGTTGCGCCGCATCCCGGAGTGGCGCAGGCGCTCGAATTCTGCGACGACCTCTTCCCTCGATGTCTCCGCGGCCGCCACAACGCGTGCGCCCAGGACGATGGTGATCTCGCCTTTGACGGACTGCCGCGAGCGGAACGTCTCCAGCAGCGAATCGATCGTCCCGCTGACGATCTCCTCGTGCATCTTCGTCAGCTCGCGTGCCACTGCGCCCTCGGCGTTGCCAAACGACTCGCGCGCATTCTCGAGTGACGTGATCACCCGTTCCGGTGACTCGTAGATGACCACGGTGTGGCCAAGCTCGGCGGCCCGACGGTAGAAATCGCGGCGCTGTCCTTCGCGATGCGGCGCGAATCCGAGGAACGTGAAGGGGAGGGGCGGGAGGCCGGAAGCGGCGAGCGCCAGCACTCCCGCGAACGGGCCCGGGACCGGCTCGACGGCGATGCCTTCCTCACGAGCGAGCCGTACGACGCGATAGCCGGGATCGGAGACCACCGGCATGCCGGCATCGCTCACGAGCGCGAGCGTCGCGCCGGCCAGCATCCGCTCGATGAGCCGCGGCGCTTTGTCGTCCTCGTTGTGCTCGTGATAGCTCTCGGTGGCGGTCTCGATGCCGAAGTGCGTGAGGAGGTTCCGGCTGTGGCGCGTGTCTTCGCAGAGGATGAGGTCCGCCGACTTCAGCGCCTCGATCGCGCGGGGCGAAAGGTCCGACAGGTTGCCGATGGGCGTGCCCACCAGGATGAGCTTACCGGCCACGGTGCGCCTCGTAGCTCCTCGACAGAAGGATCGCCGCCGCGGCGGCAACATTCAGCGACTCCACACGCGACGACATGGCGATCGACACCGGCGTGGCGGCCAGACGGATCTCCTCGGAAACGCCGCGACCTTCGCTGCCGAACACGACGATGGCGTCGCGCGGCAGCGGCACATCCTGGCCATGCGCATCCGCGGCGAAGAGGGGACGCTTCGACGCCACGAGCTCGGCGGCCGTGGCGTTCGCGACCGGAACCGACAACACCGCTCCCGCCGAGGCGCGAATCGCTTTCGGCGCGTACGCATCCGCGCATCCCGGCAACAGCACGACGCCCGCGCAGTCGAACGCGGCAGCCAGCCGCACGATCGTCCCGACATTCCCCGGATCCTGCACGGAGTCGAGGGCGACGAGGAGCGAGCCCTCGGGCCTCGGGCCTCGGGCCTCGGACAACACATCACTCAGTGTGAAACGCGGGCGCTCGAACAACCCGATCACGTTCTGTGGAGACTTCGTGCCGGCGAGTGAGTCGAACAATTCGGACGAGAGTGTGAAGCCGGAATCCGAGGCCCGAGTCCCGAGGCCCGAGGCCTGGGTCCCCGAGGACCGGTGAAAGACGGCCACGGCGTTCCAACCGGCGCGTATCGCGTCCTGCACCTGCTTCGGTCCCTCGATCACGATCTCATGGCGATGCTCGCGCTGTGCTTCCCGCACTCGCTTGAACCAGGGGTTCTGACGGCTGGTGATGGCACCTGACATGTAGAATGCGCGCCGCCTGATGATACTGAAGCTGATCCGAGAAGCTGTGGCTTCGACACCGACGGCCTGGTCGGCGATCTGGACGTTTCCGAGCATCCTGATCTCGGCGTTCGTGATTGCCTGGGGAGCGGAAGCGGCGCAGTTCCTGATGTCGCAGGGGCTGGCCCTGGCAATTCTGGCATGGCTGCAGACCCTTCCCGAGTTCGCCGTCGAGGCTGTGATCGCGTGGGAGGCGGGAAGGGATCCGTCGAAGACGCATCTGGCCATCGCCAATTTCACGGGCAGTCTGCGGCTGTTGGTCGGCCTGGGGTGGCCGATGATCTATTTCGTCGCCGCCGCGTTCGGGTGGAAACAGTCGAAGAAGTTCATCGACGTGGAGCTGGAGGAGGAGCACTCCATCGAGGTGTTCGGACTGCTGCTGCCCATCCTCTATTTCGTTTTCATCTGGTGGAAAGGGACGCTTACGCTCTGGGACGCGTTTCCGCTGACGGGCTTCTACGTTCTGTATCTCTTCGTGCTCTGGAAGATCCCGCCGAAGGAAGAGAACGAGGAAGCGCTCGACGACCTGGGCGCCGTCCCGCGCAGGGTCATGTCCTTGCAGCCGCGCATGCGCACGGCCGCCATCTGGGGATTGTTCGTGGCCGGCGGGGCCATCCTCTATCTCGCTGCCCATCCGTTCCTGAACTCCATGCTGGCCATCGCCGGGTCGCTGGGCGTGTCGACGTTCGTGTTCGTGCAGTGGGTGGCGCCGTTCCTCTCCGAGTTTCCGGAGAAGCTCTCGGCGTTCTACTGGGCCAGAAAAGTGAAGACGGCGAACGTGGCCCTGATGAACATGGTGTCGTCGAACATCAATCAATGGAGCATCCTCTCGGCAATGATCCCGGTCCTGTTTGTGATCAGTGCCGGGACGATCAAGCCGCTGCAGTTCGACGCCATGCAGCGCCAGGAGATCCTGCTCACGGTTCTGCAGAGTTTCCTCGGATTCCTGCTGCTCCTGAACCTCCAGCTCAAGTTTCACGAGGCCCTGGTGCTGTTCGCGTTCTGGTTCATCCAGTTCGTGATCCCCTCATCCCGCCATGTGATGATCTACGTCTATCTGGGCTGGTGCGTGCTGGAGATCCTGCGGATTCTGATCTTCGAGCGCGGTGTTCCTCGGGCCTGGAGCGGGCTGCGCACGACGTTCGCACGGCGATTTGCCTGATGTAATGGTAAAAAGGCAGTGGAGCTCCTCGTTGACCACTGCCACCAACCGCGATATCCGGTTCTCCAAACGGGTCCTCGGCATCTCCGAGTCGCCGACGCTGTCGGTTCTGGCCCGCGCCGGCGCGCTCACGGCGAAAGGCGTCGACATCGTCGACTTCGGTCCGGGCGAGCCTGATTTCGCGACGCCGGCCCACATCGGCAGTGCGGGGAAACGAGCGATCGATCAGGGGTTGACGAAATACACCCACGCCAATGGCACCAAAGCTCTTCGGGAAGCGATCGCCGCCCGATACAACAGGCGCTATGGCACGCACCTCGATTCGGACAACGTGATCGCCGGCAGCGGAGGGAAGCAGGAGCTTTTCAACGCCATGCTGGCCCTGGTGAGCGACGGGGACGAGGTGATCATCCCTTGTCCGTACTGGGTGAGTTTTCCTGCCCAGGTCGCCTTCGCCGGGGGCAAGCCGGTGTTCGCGGCGACCGAACAGGCCAATCGTTACCGTCCCACTTTCGAGGCCGTCGAGCGAGTGGAGACGGAGAGAACGCGCGGTGTCATTCTCAATTCACCGTGCAATCCAACCGGCGCGGTGATCGAAGAGCCGGAGTTGCGCAGGATCATCGAGTGGTGCATCGCCCGCGACCTGTTTCTGATCTTCGACGAGACCTACGAGCTGTTCGTCTACGACGGAGTCAGGCACGTGTCGGCGATGAGCTGGTTCGACCAGTACCCGCAGAACATCATCGTTGTCAACTCCATGTCCAAGACGTTCGCAATGACGGGATGGCGTCTCGGCTACGCCGTTGCCCATCCGGAGATCATCGCCGCTCTTTCGCGCATCCAGAGCCATTCCACCTCCAATCCGAACACCATCGCCCAGGCCGCGGCCATCGAGGCCCTCAGTGGTGACGACGAGGCCGTGCGGCCGATGTTCGAGGCCTATGCCGAGCGGCGAGCCTTTCTCGTTCCGGCGCTCAACGACATCGACGGTTTCCGCTGCGCCGAACCCGACGGGGCGTTCTATGTTTTCCCGGAAGTGAAGGGGTTTTTCGGCAAGAGCGGGATTCGCGACTCGACTTCGTTCGCCACATTCCTGCTCGACGAGGCCCGGGTCGCGGTCGTGCCCGGAATCGCCTTTGGCAACGACGACTGCGTGCGCATCAGTTACGCCGCGTCGATGGAGCGCATCAAGGAAGGTGTCCGGCGCCTGGCCGAGGCCGTCAGGAAACTCTAGCCATTCCCGCTGGGAATCCCGCCGCTACCCCAGCCGTTCCGTTTCCGAGTCCTCTATCGAACAAAGGAGAAGTTGTGAAGAAAACCACGATACTCATTGCGATCCTCGCGCTGAGCGCCATCGGCGCGATCGCACAGGATAAGCCGCAGACGACGGCCTCGACCGACCCGATCATCGTCGCAGCCGGCGACGTCACCATCCGGCAGTCGGAGTTCGAAAGCGCCATCAAGACCCTTCCGGCCGAGTACCAGCAGTTCGCACAGGGCCCGGGCAAGCGTCAGTTCGCGGAGGATTACCTCCGCATGAAGATGCTGGCCGCGCAGGGAATGAAGGACAAGCTCGAGAACGACCCCGAGGTGATCCAGCAGCTGGCGCTGATGAAGGAAAATCTCGTCGCCAACGCTGAGCTGCAGAAGATCGAGAAGGGCATCACCGTCAGTGACGCCGATCTTCAGAAGGCCTACGACGCGAACAAGGCCGAGCAGGAGAAAGTCTCTGCCCGTCACATCCTCATCGCCTTCAAGGGAAGCCCGGCCGCCCAGGCTGGCAAGAAAGAGCTGACCGAGGAAGAAGCGAAGGCCAAGGCAGAAGGGATCAAGAAGAAGCTCGAAGGCGGTGCATCCTTCGAGGAGCTGGCCAAGGCCGAGTCGGACGACAAGGGCTCGGGCGCGCGCGGCGGTGAGCTCGGCTCATTCGGACGCGGGCAGATGGTCGAGGAGTTCGAGAAGGCCGCGTTCGCGGCCAAGCCGGGCGAGATCGTCGGACCGGTGCGCACGCAGTACGGCTACCACATCATCAAAGTCGAGTCGCACGAGACCACGCCGTTCGCCCAGGTGAAGGCGCAGCTCGAGAAGAGCGAACGCCAGCGCCTGCTCAAGGAAAAGCTCGACGAGATGAAGAAGAACGCCAACGCCACATTCAACGACGCGTACTTCGCCCCGCCGCCTCCGGCCAAGCCCGAGCCAGCCATGGAAGCGGCGCCGCAGCCTCCGGCCTCGTCCTCGAAGAAGCCGGCAAAGCCGGCCAAGAAGCCGTAAAGCGGTGAACCAGAAGGGCCGACTGAAGAGTCGGCCCTACGATCGCTGTTGACTCTGCCGTGGGCGCCCCGTACTGTTAGCCGCGCATGGAGATTCCGTCCAAGGTCTCGGTCTTCAATCGAACTCTCGAAGTCAAAGGCAAAGCCGGCACGCTGGTGTCGATCAGCGAAGGCTTCTACGAAGTGGTGATGGAAGTGCAGCAGCGGAACCACACCGTGCTCTTCCCTGTCGCCGAAACGGTCATCGTTTTCAACGAGGCCATTCCCGACCTCGGCGGCGATTTCGAAATCGAACGGTAGAGGCCGGACCTCCAGGAGCGGACCACGGGAGCGCATGCTCTCCGACTCGCTCCCAGGTCCTGAGGACTACGTGTCGTACTTCTTTCCGAACATGTAGGCCACGGCCACGCCGATGAAGTAGAGAACGATCATCGGAACCGCCAGCGCGGTCTGCGTGACCATGTCCGGGGTGGGCGTCACCACCGCGGCGATCACGAACGCCAGGACGATGGCGATCTTCGACTTCTGCAGCAGGAACGCCGGCGTGACGATGCCCAGTCGGGCCAGGAAGAAGATGAGGATGGGCGTCTCGAAAACCAGACCAGTAGCCAGAATGATCACGCTGGCGAACGAGAAGTAGTCGTCGACCGTGACTACCTGCTTGAAGTTCTTCCCCGTCTCGATGAAGAAGCTGCAGGTGGCCGGGAGGATCCACCGGTATCCGAAGTAGCCTCCGGAGATGAAGAACAGCGACGCGAAGAGGATGAACGGCGCCGCGTAGCGCCGCTCGCGCTTGTAGAGTCCCGGCGAGATGAACAGCCAGAGCTGGAACAGGATGAACGGGGAAGCCAGGAAAAGGCCGGCGAAGAAGGCCACCTTCATGTAGAGGAAGAACGGGCCGGTGAGCTTGGTGTAGGCGAGCTTGTCGCCGGTCGGCAGGTATTGCGCCAGCGGCTTCTGCATCCACGTGAAGATCCAGTCGGCGTAGCGCCAGCAGACGCCGAATCCGATGGCCAGGGCGATGAACGACCACATCAGCCGCTTGCGCAGTTCCTCGAGATGCTCGAGGAACGACATCTTGCTGAGCTCGCGCTCTTCGTGTTCGGGAGGTGCCGCGGCGCCGGCGTCAGCCTGCGAGGTGGTCATCACGCGTGCGTTTTTTCCGCGCCGGCGTCGCTCGCGACCTCAGGTTGGGGAGCGGGGGTCTCGGCCGGCGTGGCCGCCGCGGGCACTGGCTCGGTCCGTGAAACGGTCTCGACCGGCGTGACCATGGGAGCCGAGATCTGCCGCAACTCCTCCATGCGCACCTCGCGCTCGACCGTGTTTTTCAGCTCGTCGGTGGCCTTTTTGAACTCTCCCATGGCCTTTCCGAGCGTCCGGCCGATCTCGGGGAGGCGTTTCGGTCCGAAGAGGACGAGGGCGACGATGAAGATCAGCATGAGTTCCGGGACGCCGAGACCGAACATAGGAAGAACCTCACTCCTGGTGACGGGAGAGTGAACACCCCCCGTGAAATGAATACTCCGCCTCTATAATCACGTTAGAGCACGTATCACATCGGTGCTAGAGAGAACATGACCGCCATTCAAAAAACGCAGAAGTGGACCTTTTCGTTGACGCTGCTCGTGGCACTCGTCGGAGCGACCCTCGCTGGCGGATTCTACGGGAATCGGCTTTTCGGTGCTCCGATGCAGAACGATCTGCACAAGCGCCTCAAGGAGTACACGGACCTGCTCAGTGCGGTCACCGCGAATTCTGCGGAGGACATCGGCGCGGATAAGTTCGTCTACTCGTCGATCGACGGGATGCTGCGAACGCTCGATCCGCACACGTCGTTCCTCGAACCGAAGGAATACTCGGACATGCAGGACCGCCAGAAAGGCACGTTCTACGGTCTGGGTATCCTGGTGACCAAGCGCAACGACCAGGTCACGGTCATCACTCCTCTCGAAGGCACGCCCGCCGCCCGTCTGGGCATCCGCGCCGGCGACGTGATCTCGGACGTGGAGGGTACGTCCACCGACGACCTCTCGCTCGACGAGGTCGTGAAGCGCCTCAAGGGCCCCAAGGGAACGACCGTTCACATCAAGATCATGCGCGTCGGCATCAAGGAGCCGATTCCGCTCACCATCGTTCGCGCGGCCATCCCCACGAACTCGATCTCGAACGTGCTGATGTTGAAGCCGGGCGTCGGCTACATCCGCATCAAGGACTTCACCGCCACCACCGTGCGTGAGCTCGACGAGGCCATCGACAAGCTGCACGAGCAGGGCATGCAGCGTCTCGTGCTCGACCTCCGTCAGAATCCCGGCGGTTTGCTCGATGCCGCCGTCGGCGTGGCCGATCATTTTCTCGAGAAGGGACAGATGATCGTCTACACGAAGGGTCGGACCGCGGATTCCGCGCAGGACTACGTGGCGCCGGGCAAGCACGATCGCCTGTCGGTGCCGCTGGTGGTCATCGTGAATCGTGGAAGCGCCTCGGCCTCGGAGATCGTGGCAGGAGCGATCCAGGATCACGATCGCGGACTGGTCGTCGGCGAGACGAGCTGGGGCAAGGGCCTCGTACAAAGCGTCTACACACTGCAGTACGGAGCGGGTCTGGCCCTGACCACCTCGAAGTACTACACCCCGTCGGGCCGCAACATCCAGCGCGACTACAGCTCCTTCTATGACTACTACGTGGCCGCCGACGACGACCAGGGAGCGGATGCCGAAGTGCCACTCTCGCAGCGGCAGCAGTTCAAGACCGACACCGGCCGGGTCGTGTACGGTGGCGGGGGCATCACCCCTGATGTGATGATCAAGCCGCCGCAACTCTCGCGGACGACGCAGATCCTCGAGGTGCGCAGCGCGATCTTCAACTACGCCGTCGACTATGCAGCCAAGCATCCCGACCTGACCAAGGACATCCAGGTCACGCCGCAGATGATCGAGGACCTGGCGCGTTCCGCGGCTGATCAGGAGATCGTCACGGTGGCCGACGTTCACGAGGCCCTGCAGAAGCCGGAAGACAAAAACTACATCGAGCGCTCTCTCAAAGCGGAGATCGTCGCCGCGAAGTTCGGCCTCGATGCCTCGTATCCGTATCGACTGCGGGGCGACACCCAGGTCGAGAAAGCCGTCGAGCTCTTCCCGGAGGCACAGAAGCTGGCCACACTGGCGGCTGACGTGCGCGCTCATGAGGGCTCGGGCAGTCCCGCGGACGCCGGAACGAAAGCGGCTCAGGCCACGCCCAAGACGAACTGAGTTCGGTCGTGGGTCGTGGGTCGTGGGTCGTGGGTCGTTGGGCCTCGTCGCCCGAAGGCCCCCGCGACCCGCGACCCGCGACCGGCCTCCGCGCCGTTGACGTTCCCGTCCCCACTTGCTAACGTGGCGCCGCTTTTGGAGGAGGGGTGCCTACACCCATGGCTGATCTCGGACGGAAGTACACTTGCTACAGTTGCCATACGAAGTTTTACGATTTGGGGAAACCGATCCCTCTTTGCCCGAAGTGTGGTGCGGACCAGCGGGACGCGGAAGATGCACCGGTCGTCACGCCGAGCCGCAGCCGGCGCGCTGCGGCGGCGGCGGCGCCGCCGCCTCCTCCGGTTGTGGAAGAGCCCGCGGATGATGCGGACTTTGCCGGGGAGGAAGGGGCCGCTCCCGCGGCGGAAGCGGCGGACGACGACGAAGAGGCATTCGTAGAACCGGAGCGCGAAGAAGTCTCCGCCGACGAAGAGGAAGAAGAGGAGTTCTGATGGGGAGAATTGGACTGCTTGGTTGTGTTGCAGCGCTCATTCTGGCGCTGATCATCTTCGGCGGCTACTTCGTCAGCGTGCGCAACAACATGGTCGGTCTCGACCAGCAGGTCAACCAGCAATGGGCTCAGGTGGAGAGCCAGTACCAGCGGCGATTCGACCTCATCCCCAATCTCGTCCGCACGGTCCAGGGGGCGGCGAACTTCGAAAAGTCCACGCTCGAAGCGGTGGTGAATGCACGAGCCCGCGTCGGTCAGGTCACCGCGCCGGCCGGTGCGCCCGGCACGGGATCGAATCTGCCCAATGATGCGAACTCGATGGCGCAGTTCGCCGCGGCCCAGCAGGGACTGAGCAACGCCCTGTCGCGGTTGCTCGTCGTCGTCGAGCGCTATCCCGAGCTGAAGTCGAACCAGAACTTCCTGGAGCTCCAGTCGCAGCTCGAGGGAACGGAGAACCGCATCGCCGTGGAGCGCCAGCGTTACAACCAGGACGTGCAGCAGTTCAATACGGCGGTCCTGCGCTTTCCGGCCAACCTCGTGGCGAACATGAGCGGGTTCAAACAGAAGGCGTACTTCAAGGGCGTGGCCGGCAGCGCGCAGACGCCGCAGGTCGACTTCCAGCCGTTCGGAAACCAGCCCGCGCCGTCCACCGCAACGACGGCGACCCACTAGTAGAGTGTAACGGCGCAATTGGGACCAGATGGCGCAGAGGATCGGCGACGCGAGCAAGGCGCGCCGACGCAAGAATAGCGGGGACTATTCTGAGGAGGCGCAACGAAGCTCGCGGCGTTGAGACCAAGCCAGGTGGTCCCGATTCTGCCGTTACACTCCACGAGGCGGGTGAGCATGCGCGCCAGAGCGCTGGCAGCATTCTCCATCGCCGCACTGGCGGCGTCAGCTCTCTTTGCGCTCGACGTTCCGCCGGCGCCCGCGCAGTGGTTTACGGACAAGGCCGCGATCATCGACGCCGCGCAGGCCGACGCGCTGAACAGGAAGCTGTCCGACTTCGAGCAGCAGAGCGGGGCGCAGGTCATCATCTACGTCTTTCCCTCGCTCGAAGGAGAAGCCCTCGAAGACTTCACCATCCGCTGCGCGGAGAAGTGGAAAGTCGGCCAGAAGAAGTACGACAACGGCCTGATCCTCTTTGTCTTCGTGAAAGAGAGGAAACTCCGCGTCGAAGTCGGATACGGTCTGGAGGGCACGGTCACCGACGCGTTTTCGTCGCGCGTCATCCGCGAATACATCGCTCCCCATTTTCAGCAGGGCGACTGGGCCGGAGGCCTGAATGCCGGTGCCGACGCCCTCATCGCCAAGATCAAGGGCGGCGAGCCGCCTGTCCCTCCGCTACAGCCGCGCGGATCCGTTCAACCCTCCGGCAATAACGCCGGCGGCATCGTCTTCCCGATCCTCATCGTCATCTTCTTTCTCGTGTTCGTTCTGCCGGCGCTGCGCCGCGGTGGGGGCGGCTGCGGCGGATGCTTCTTGCCGCTGCTGTTCATGGGCGGCAGGGGCGGGACGACGTTTGGAGGCGGCGGGTTCGGCGGCGGTGGGGGATTCGGGGGCGGTGGTTTCGGTGGCGGCGGGGGCGGTTTCGGTGGAGGTGGCGCTTCAGGAGGCTGGTGATGGAACAGAAAGAATTTCTGGCAGCTCTCGATCAGCCGCGCATCGTTGGCGCCATCGGCGAAGCCGAGATGCGGACGTCAGGCGAGATCCGCGTGCACATCCAGCCGAAGACCGGCGACGACATCCGTGCCTTCGCCGAGCGCACCTTCGAGCGTCTCGGAATGACGAAGACGGCCGCGCGCAACGGCGTGCTCCTCTTCATCGCCAGCGAACAGCAACGCTTCGTCATCCTCGGTGACCGCGGAATCGACGAGCGCGTGCCCGCCGGTTTCTGGGACGAGATCGCCGCAAAGCTGTCCGTTCGATTCCAGGCCGGGCAGTTCACCGATGGGATCGTCGAAGCCATCCGCAGTTCCGGCGAGCATCTCGGGCGCTTCTTTCCACGCGCGACCGACGATGTCAACGAGCTCCCGAACGACATCGATGTCCAGTCCTGAGTCTGTTCTGGTCGCCCTGGGATCGAATCTCGGCAACAGGCTCCTGAATCTCCGGCGCGCCGTCGACAGGCTCAGAAACGTGATGACCGTCGTCCGTCTCAGCTCGGTCCATGAGACCGAGCCGTACGACGCCCCGGCCGGATCGCCGCGATTCCTGAACATGGTGGTGGCCGGATTCACCACGAACAGTCCCGAGGACCTGCTGGCAGGTCTTCACGGGATCGAATCAACGCTGGGCCGCGTGCGGGGCACGCACAACGCCCCACGCACGATCGACCTCGATCTCATCCTGCACAGCGCGAACGTCCGTCGCACGCGCGGGCTGACGCTTCCGCACCCGCGCTATCGCCAGCGCCCGTTCGTCACAGGGCCGTTGCGGGAGTTGGGACTGGGCTGGCGAGATCCGGTTGATGGATCTCCAGTCTCCAGTCCCTAGCGCGTCCCGTATCCGCCGCCCAACTCCACCCGCACATGCGCGGTGGAGACCGGAGTGGCCCGTGTGAGCACGGGATATGGATCGATCATCTCGTCGTTCTGGTTGACGCCGAAGTGCAGGTGAGGCGGGGTGGTGATGGCGTTCCCGGTGTTACCGACGAATCCGAGGAGATCGCCGCTCGCGACTTCCATGCCCTCGTAGATGCCGGGGGCCCACCGGTCGAGGTGCGCGTAATAAAACGACGTGCCCGCTTCGGTCGTCAGCCACATGCAGTGGCCGCCCTTGGGCTGATCGCCGATATAGCTGATGATGCCGTCGGTCACCGCCACGATGGGCGTTCCGCGTTTGGCGAAGATGTCGATCCCCTTATGCTTCCGCACGCCGCCGTCCCGCGGCGCTCCCCAGCTGTCGTCGAGCTGTCGGGCCACGACGCCGACGACCGGCATGCGCAGCGCGGAGAGGGGAGCGAACAGCGCACGGGCCTTGTCGGCGAACTGCGAGTCGCGCGAGCGAGTGGAGCTGCTCGGCGCGGCCGGCTGGCGCTCAGCCTCACGTCTGTTGTGGCGGCTGAGGTCGGAGCGCAGTTGGGCCACGAGCTGGCTGAAATCGTCATCGTCCGACGGCGCGGATGCCGCCGTGGCCGCCGGATGCATCGCCGGTTGCACAACCTGCGTTGCACATCCGGTGACGGCGAGCGAAACCATGGCCGCGAGCAGATTGAACCTGCCCACCCACCCACAGCGTCCGAGACGGGAACTCATTGTTTTCGTGGAACGACCCCGGCAAGTGTAAATAAGTGCGGCTGAGCTTGTAAAGCGTTTTCGTCAGGGTAGCAGCGCGGAGACGAAGTCTTCGACGCGGCGCACCGGGATAACGTCAACATCGGCACGCACTTCGGACGCGTTCGACTGCGGGACGATCACTCGCCGGAACCCGAGAGCGGCGGCTTCGCGCGCGCGCGGGTCGGGCTGCGACACGCTGCGGATCTCTCCGAGCAGTCCGACCTCGCCGAAGAGGGCCAGGTCGTGCGGAAGCGGGATGTTGCGCTGCGAGGAGAGCAGCGCCGCGATGATGCCGAGGTCGAGAGCGGGCTCGTCGATCTGCAGGCCGCCGGCGACGTTGACATAGACGTCGTGCGACACGAAATTGGCGAGGCCGCGGCGTTCCAGCACCGCCAGGAGCAGGGAGACCCGATTGGCGTCGATGCCCATGGCCATGCGACGCGGCGACGGATAGTGCGTCGTCGAGACCAATGCCTGCACTTCGATGAGAATCGGACGCGTCCCTTCCAGTGCGGCCAGCACTGCCGACCCGGGCGCGCTGCTGCGCTGCGACAGCAACGCCGCGGATGGATTCGGCACCTCTTCCAGTCCGTCGTCGTGCATCTCGTAGATGGCCACTTCGTTCACCGGCCCAAACCGGTTCTTGTAGGCACGCACCACGCGGTAGTTCTGAAACTTCTCACCCTCGAAGTACAGAACCGTGTCCACGATGTGCTCGAGCGCTTTGGGCCCGGCGATCGTTCCCTCCTTCGTGATGTGACCGATGAGGAAGAAGGGGACTGACGTTCGTTTCGCCGCGGCCATGAGCACGCCGGCGGAGTCGCGGACCTGTCCGACCGAGCCGGGCATCGACGTGTTCATCGACGTGTGCACCGTTTGAATCGAATCGACGATGACCGCCGCCGGGCGCATCTTCTCCGCCTCGGCCACGATGCGCTCGACCGACGTCTCGCTGTACAGATGGATGTTCGGGCTGGCAATGCCGAGGCGTCGTGCGCGCAAGGCGATCTGCCGCGGCGATTCCTCGCCCGACACGTAGAGCACGGGACGTTCCGCGGCCAGTTGCTGCGCGGCCTGGAGAAGGAGCGTGGATTTGCCGATGCCCGGCTCACCGCCGACGAGAACGACCGCGCCGGCCACGAGACCGCCCCCGAGAACGCGATCGAGATTCGGGAGATTCGTGCTGATGCGCGGCGTGGAGTCGGTGTCGATCTCGTCGATCGGCATCGGCGCCACGCTGCTGCTCATCGCCGTGGCATGTCCGGCAGGGGCGACGTCTTCCTGCGCGTACGAGTTCCAGGCGTTGCAGTCGGGACAGCGGCCGAGCCACTTCGCGGCCTGGTTGCCGCACTCGGTGCAGGAGAAGACGATCGCTTTTTTCGCCACGTAGTCCGATTGTAACAATGCAACGCAAAACCTCTACGGCGTGTGGAGACGTCTCAGGCTATGAAGAGGAGGACCGGTGATGCGAGCTCTCGGAGTGGCAGCGGCAGTGATGATGTGCGCGACCGCGCTGCTGGCCGCGGACGCCGGCACGACGCAGTTCTCGGTGAACACCAGCAATCTCTCGTACGCGCAGTCGAACAACACCTCGGAGTGGAGCGGCGGGATGGCCCTGGCACTCTCCCGGGCGTGGAGTCCGCGATGGTCGACTGAGTTCTCGGTCGCGGCCGAGCAGCACGTCGCACCGTACACGCGGTTCGCATTTCTGCCCTTCCAGTCCTCGGACCAGCTCGCACCGTTGACCGAACGGCGTCGCTTCAGGGTCTTTCCCGTCGACCTGACGACGCAGTATCGCTTCACGAACGGGTCGCGCTGGACGCCCTACGTTACCGGCGGTATCCGCTATGTGGCCGCTCCGGCCGGGAACAACAGCACCGCCAGCATCCTCACGCCGGACGGATCCATCGCCGTGACCGGAGGGTTCGCGTTCGCGGGCGACCGCACCAGTGCGGAGATCGGCGCCGGGACCTCCGTGCGGCTGACGCCTCGTCTCTCTCTCTGCGCTTCGACGCGATGGGTCTCCTGCGATCGCACGAAGTGAACTACGATCCACGAGTGCGCAGCTCATTCGGAGTGAGTTTCCGCTTCTGACAACGCATGCAGATCGAGCGCCTCTTTCGCTACGACGACTGGGCCAATCGTGAAGAAGCCGCGCGCCTCCGCGAGATCAACGTCCCGGAGGCGTTGCGGCTGCTCGGTCACATCATCGGCGCAAATTGGGTGTGGGTTACGAGGATCCGCGGCGAGAGCGCGAAGATGGCCGTCTGGCCGGAGTTGGCCATCGCCGCGTGCGCGGCGGAGCTCGATCCGCTGCGCGAGGCGTGGTCGCAGATTCTTCGCACAGTAGATCCAGCATCGACGATCGAGTACCGCAACTCGAAAGGCGAGCCGTGGTCAAGCCCGCTCGACGAGGTGCTCATGCACGTCGTCACGCACGGCGCGTATCACCGCGGACAGATGGCCACGCGCGTCCGCGAGAGCGGCGACACTCCGGCCTACACGGATCTCATCCACGCCACGCGCAGCCGGTTCGTCTAGGGCCGCCGGAAGCGGCTCGACGGAATCGCGAACATGCGGTGATGGTTCATCCACATCATCCCGATCGTGAAGAAGCTCGGCGCTGCGGATCGGCTCCGTCATACCCGGACCGTCATTTCGCCGCGGAGATCGCGCTGCATGTCGCGCTTGACCCTCTCGGGCGGCTCTCCGCCGCTGAGCAGATAGTAAAGCTTCGCCAGCGCCGCCTCGGCCGTCAGGTCGTAGCCGCTGATGACTCCCGCGCGGGCCAGAGCCGTGCCCGCCGCGTACTCGCCGAGGTCGACGGTACCCTCGAGACATTGCGTGCAGTCGACCACGACGACGCCGCGCGCGGTGGCCTCCTCGATCGCGGCCACGAACTCGCGGTCCTGATCGGGTCCGTTGCCGATGCCGTAGGCCTCGAGCACGAGCCCCTGCAGCGGGGGGCGAAGCACGTTGCGCAGGAGGTCGGGTGAAATGCCCGGAAACAATCGCAATGCGCTGACGACCGGAGCCCCCAGCTCCTTCACCCGCAGCACGCCGCCCTCGCTGGCCTTGCGCACGAGTGCCCAGTTCACCTCGATGTCGATGCCCACCGTTCCCAGCGGCGGAAAATTCGGCGAGTCGAACGCGGCGAAGCCGTCGGCACTGACTTTCGTCGAGCGGCAGCCGCGGAGGAGCTTCCCTCCGAAGTAGAGACAGACTTCCGGGATGTCGTAGTTCGCGGAGATGAGGAGCGAAGTGATGAGGTTCTCGCGCGCGTCGTTGCGCACCTCGCAGAGCGGAATCTGCGAGCCGGTGATCACGACGGGCTTGCGCAGGCCTTCCAGCATGAAGGGGAGGGCGGAGGCCGTATAGGCCATGGTGTCTGTGCCGTGCAGCACGATGAAGCCGTCGTACTCGTCGTGATGGGCGGCGACGTCGCGCGCGATCTTCACCCACTCCACCGGCGTCATGTTCGACGAGTCGAGCAGCGGGTCGTAGTCGTGGATGGTGAACTCCGGGATGGAAGGGTGCGCGAGCTCGGGCATGGCGCTCATCTGCTCCTGCAGATAGCCGCGCTGCGGGCCATAGCCCTGGCGCGTGCGGTTCATCCCGATCGTCCCGCCGGTGTGAGCGATGTAGACGCGTTTGCGCACGGAGGCGGATGATACGTCAGAGGTGGTCGTCGAATGCCTAAGCGGCGGCTCGGGCGTCGCGCATGACCCACACCTTGCACGCGAAGAACGCCCGGATCATGAAGGCGTGATCGGAGGGGGAACAGAAGAGCACGTACGACTCGGCGTCGGTTCCCTTTGTCGTCGCCACCGTGGCTTTCTTGCGCATCGAGCCGTGCAGTTGCCCGAGCCAGGCAGGAAGAGCGGCCTTGTCCGAGACGATCGTGCGGCTCTTTTCCCCGGTCGGGTCGGCCAGGGCCACCGGACAGTAGACCGAGCCACGGTAATTCGCGCGCGTGGCGCGGTTGAACGTCAGCGAACGGCGGTCGAGACCGGCGATGGCAGTGATGTTCGGCAGCTTGACGGGGCGGACCTCGATGCGCTGCCCTTTGTCGCGCGGCACGCGCACGACGAACTCCCACTGGTTCCGATTGCGGAAGTTGTTGTCAATCACGGAGTAGGAGTGCTCGATGCCGGACACCGGGCGGCGGGCGAACGTCCAGCTCGCGGGCCTCTGTCCGAGCGGTGTCACGACGACGTCCTCGACGTGATAGCGACTGCCCATCCCAGGTAAGTCTACCTGTTGTAGCCGGGGTCAGGTCTTTGGTTCATCACTTTTCTACATTGCGTGGAAAAGTGACGAAGCGAAGCTCTGACCCCCTCAGCTGCTCATACCGGCGAACAACCGGCGGCAGCGGTCAGCCACCGACGCGGAGACTTCGAAGAGGATGCCCTGATAGCAGATGCCGCTGTCCTCGCGCATCGCCAGTTCGAGACGCTGGCGGAACTCGATGCCCTCGTCCTTCAGAACGCGCTCGACGAAATCCGCCTCGCGCACGTTCGCGGCAATGAAGATCGGTTCGAAGTCCGTCATATGCAGTCGGGGTCACCCGTTGCGGTCGGGCGAGGACGATGGCGGCGGTGGGTTCACCGGTGTCGAAACGTCGGTGGAGGGACCCGAACCCGGCGCGATGGTCATCTTCTCACCTGGACTGGGCTCCTCGGGGTCGTACTCCTTCATCTTCAGGTAGTCGATTCCCGTTTCCTCGCGCAGGATGTCGTTCACTTCCCATCCTTCGAGCGTCTCGCGCTCCAGCAGTTTGTGCGCCACGCGGTCCAGCGCGCCCTTGTTGTTCGTGATGATGTCCTTGGCCGTGACGTATGCCTTCTCGAGGATGCGCCGCACTTCCTTGTCGATCTCGACGGCGGTCGATTCCGAGTAGTCCTGGTGCTGCGCGAACTCACGGCCTAGAAAGATCGCTTCTTCCTTCTTGCCGAACGTGGCCGGCCCGAGATCGGACATGCCCCACTCGCACACCATGCGCCGGGCCATGCCGGTGGCGCGCTCGATGTCGTTGCCGGCACCGGTGGTGATCTCGCCGATGAAGACCTCTTCGGCGATGCGGCCGCCCATCAGCACGGCCAGCATGGCGTCGAGGTACCGCTTCGTGTACGAGTACTTGTCCTCGGTCGGGAGCTGCTGGGTCAGGCCGAGGGCCCGGCCGCGGGGGATGATCGTCACTTTGTGCAGAGGATCGGCGGCGGGAAGCACCGCGGCCACGATCGTGTGCCCGGACTCGTGGTAGGCGGTGTTCTTCTTTTCGCGATCGCTCATCACCATGGACTTGCGCTCGACGCCCATGATGACTTTGTCCTTGGCGAACTCGAAGTCCACCATCTGCACTTTCTTCTTGTCGTAACGGGCGGCGTTGAGCGCGGCCTCGTTGACGAGGTTCGCCAGATCGGCGCCGGAGAATCCCGGTGTACCGCGCGCCAGCACGTTGGGATCGACATCCTCGGACAGCGGGATGGTGCGCGTGTGCACGCGCAGGATGCCCTCACGGCCCTTGAGGTCGGGCAGATCGACGACGACGCGGCGGTCGAAGCGGCCGGGGCGGAGCAGGGCAGGGTCGAGGACGTCGGGACGGTTCGTGGCGGCAACGAGGATCACGCCGTCGTTCGACTCGAATCCGTCCATCTCCACGAGCAACTGGTTGAGCGTCTGTTCGCGCTCGTCGTGTCCGCCGCCGAGACCCGCGCCGCGGTGACGGCCGACGGCGTCGATCTCATCGATGAAGATGATGCATGGTGCGTTCTTCTTGCCCTGTTCGAAGAGATCGCGCACGCGCGAGGCGCCCACGCCGACGAACATCTCCACGAAGTCGGAGCCGGAAATGGAGAAGAACGGCGCATTCGCTTCCCCGGCGATGGCTCGTGCCAGAAGGGTCTTGCCCGTTCCCGGAGGGCCCATGAGCAGCACGCCCTTGGGGATCTTGCCGCCGAGCTTTGTGAACTTCTGCGGCTCCTTCAGGAACTCGATGATCTCGTGCAGCTCCAGCTTGGCCTCGTCGACGCCGGCGACGTCCTTGAACGTCACCTTCTTGGCGCTGCCCGAGAGCAGCTTCGCTTTCGATTTTCCGAACGACATCGCCTTGTTGCCGCCGGCCTGCATCTGGCGCATGAAGAAGATCCAGAGACCGACCAGAAAGAGGATCGGCGCCCAGGTGATGAGGGCCGTGATGAACGCCGGCTCCTTCGGCGTGTCGAACTCGGTGATCACTTTCTCTTTGTTGAGCTGATCGATGAGCGCGGGATAGTTGGCCGGACCGGTGAGATGGAACTCGTGCTTGCCACCCGGGGCCGTGCTCTTGTACTCGCCGCTGATGGCGTCGCCACGGATCAGGACCTTCTCGATCTGACCCTGGTTCACCTTGTCCATGAACTGGCTGAAGGCAATCTGCTCACTGCCTCCCTTCGTGGTCTGGAAGAGACTCCAGAGAAGGAAGACCAGGACGATGATGACGACCCAGAGGAGTGCTGTTTTGACGGTGGAATTCAACGAAGTCCTCCAAAGACCTGCACGGACGTGCTCCGCACGCCACGTACACTACCGCCGTTTAAACGGCTGGGGTAGTCCGGGTCATTCCGCGCGGGCCGGGAATGACGCTAGATCTGCCCGATGTAGGGCAGGTTGCCGTGACGGCCCTGTAACTCCAGGCCGTAGCCGACGAACGAGCCGTCGCTGATCTCGAAGGCCCGGAAATCGACGGCCAGATCGATCGTGCGCGTATTCGGGCGATCGAGCAGAGCCACGAGCTTGAGCGAAGCCGGGTTGTCCTGGCGCAGCTGCGTGAGCAGGTACGTCTCGATCACGCCGGTCGACACCACGTCCTTGAGCAGGTAGACGTTCTTGCCGCCGATGTCGGTGTAACTGAAGTAGTCGATCTCCAGCGCCGTCGCGGTCTCGGCGTCGGCGATGTCGCGCACGACGTCGACGAACCCGTAGCTGACGTTGCCGGGGATGGCGCGGACCAGATCCGCGAGAAAACAGGACGTCCCCTTGAGAACGCCCAGCAGAAAGATGTCGGCCTCGCCGGCATCCTTGCGGATTTCCCGCGCCAGCGCGTCAACGCGCTTGGCGATCTTCGCCGCACCGAACTTCGACTTGATCTTCTTGGGACGCATGCTCCAGAACCACCTCGATCAACTCACCCGCGGGGCCGGTCACATTGAACCGTTCGCCAGCTTCGAGGCCGCCGACCCAGATGATCTCTCCGTTGCAGACGAGAAGAGGAAGCCGGTCGCGTGCCTCAACCGCGATTTTACGATCAATCAGGAGATCCTTCAGCTTTTTGTGAGCGAACCGGTCGCCGGGACGGCGATTCCGCACGGTGAATCGGGTTGCCGCGGCGGGTTGCCGGGTTGCCGGGTCGCCAGGTTGCCGGGGTGCCGGGGAGATGGTGATTCGGGCGTCGATCTGGGGGATCGTGGTTGATTCTCCCGCCCTGATGGTCAGCTCGAACGGCTCGGCGGGTTGGGGGAGGCGGCGGAGGACGAGCGCGCCGTTGCGGCGGACGAGCTCCAGCGTTTTCGTGACGCTGACACGCCGGATGGTAGCGAGCGAGGTCTCCAGACGCTCGAGGTCTTTGGCGGAGACGTCACGTGCGTGAGCGTCCAGGCGGTGGATGTGACGCTGCAGCAACGCCCGGCGCATCCATGGATCGTCCGGCCAGGAGGCGAAGCGCGCTTCGCCGTCCGTGACGCTCACGTGCTGCCGCTCGGCGGCGTCAATCGCCCGCTCGACGCGCGGCCAGAGGTCCTGTGCCTGCGCGGCCACCGCGGCGATGTCGTCGATGGCCGCGGGGCCAACATCGTGGAGCGCGGCGCGCACCCGGTTGCGCAGGAATCGCGGATCGGCATTGAGCGAGTCGGAGCGCGGCGTGATGCCGCGTGCCGCAAGGAAACGATCGATCTCAGCGCGGGTGACGTCGATCAACGGACGGATGAAGCCGTCGTCGCGCACCTCATGGATCCCGCGCATTCCGGCCAGTCCGGTTCCGGTGAGGAGACGCATGACGATCGTCTCGGCCTGATCGTTCTTCTGATGCGCGGTGGCGATGAACCCTGCGCCGCCGCGGATCTCCTGCAGCCGCTCGATGCGCACGTCCCGCGCCGCCGATTCCAGCCCGGCCCGGCGCACGGCCTCGCTGCCGATCGATCCGTCGATCACGACCAGCGGCACGCCCATTTTCGCGCAGAGCGCGCGGACGAACTCCTCGTCCCCGTCGGACTCGGCGCCGCGCAGGCGATGGTTCACGTGCGCGCAGAGAAGCTCCCACCGCCCCATCTCGGACAGCACGACGAGCAATGCGGTCGAGTCAGCCCCGCCCGAACAGGCCACGACGATGCGGCCGGGACCGATCCGGTGTCGCTCGAAGAACCGGTGGACGCTCTCCGCGATCACGGCTCTAGATTACTCCCGGTCGTTCCGATCACTCTTCCGCGCGGCCCCTCCGCCCGTCCAGAACTTATACTGGAGCCCGTCGCCGTCCATGCCCAAGCGCGTCGCCGTCATCCAGTCGAACTACATTCCATGGAAGGGTTACTTCGACATCATCCACGATGTCGACGAGTTCATCTTCTACGACGATGTGCAATACACCAGGGGAGCCTGGAGAAATCGCAACCGGATCAAGACGGCCCGTGGACCGTCGTGGCTCACCATTCCGGTCGGACCGGACGAGAACCGGCTGATCTGCGACGTCAGGCTTCCGGCCACTTCCTGGCAGGCGAAACACTGGCAGCGTCTCCTCAGCGCTTACGAGCAGGCACCTTTTTTCGCTCAGCTCCGGCCCCTTCTCGAAGAGATCTATCAAGGCCAGCAGTGGCGGCTTCTCTCGGACTGGAATCAACACCTCATCCGCGCCGTGGCCGGCGTTCTCGGCATCCGGACACGATTTCGCGATTCGCGCGAGTTCACTCTCACCGGGCGGAAGCAGGAGCGATTGGTCGGGCTTCTTCGCCAGAGCGGCTGTGATGTGTACGTCTCGGGACCCGCGGCCCGGGACTACATCGATCGGCAACGCTTCGCCGATGCAGGCATCGAGGTGATCTGGAAGGACTACGACGGATACCCGGAGTACCCACAATTCCACCCTCCGTTCCTGCATCAGGTCACGGTCCTCGACCTCCTGGTTCACACCGGACCGCAGGCGCCCCACTACATCTGGGGCTGGAGGGAAGGTGGGCCGCCAGAAGGGGATTAGGCTGTTGGTGGCGGTGCCCAGAGTCGAACTGGGGACCTAGCGCTTATGAGACGCCCGCTCTAACCATCTGAGCTACACCGCCACGAAAAACGAAGGGAGCGGGATTATAGTCAAACACTGCAAGCCTTTGGATATTTCGAAATGTCAGCCGATCGAGCGTGCAAGGTCTGCGGTGAGAGCGCGGAGAACGCCCAACTGGAAAGGTGCGGCGTCTGCTCGCAATACTTCTGTCCCGATTGCGCACACCGCGCCTATGGCGGGCGAAGATTCTGTTCCCCCGAATGCGCGCGCGGCTACTACTTCCACGGAGAGCCCGATGACAACGAAGACACACTCACCGAACCCGAAGACTGACCTGGTGGGCCGGGTGGCCCTGAGCACGAACGGCGAATCGCTGCTGACGCGGCGGCCTCGCCGCCTGCGTCGCACCGAATCGATCCGGGCGCTGGTGCGCGAGACCGTGGTCAGGCCGGCGGATCTCATCTATCCGCTCTTCGTCGTGCCGAACGGCCGGCCGAAGAGCGAGATCGGCTCGATGCCCGGCGTGTTTCAACTGCGCGTCCGCGAGATCGTGGAGGAAGCGTCGAAGGCGTTCGACAACGGCATCCGGGCCGTGCTGCTGTTCGGGCTGCCCGAGTTCAAGGACGCCTCCGGATCGTCGTCGTGGGATCCTTCCGGTCCCGTCCAGTCGGCGACCGAGGCCATCAAGCGTTCGGTGCCCGGGATGACCGTGATCACGGACGTCTGTCTGTGCGAGTACACCGACCACGGGCATTGCGGCGTGGTCGTCGACAAGAACGGAACGAAAGACGTCGACAACGATCAGACCCTGGAGCTGCTGGTGCGGCAGGCCTTGTCCTTTGCGCAGGCTGGTGCCGACTTCGTGGCACCGTCGGACATGATGGACGGCCGCGTCGGAGCGATCCGCTCCGCGCTCGACGATCAGAGGATGATCGACGTCGGCGTCATGGCCTATTCCGCGAAATTCGCCTCCGGCTTCTACGGTCCCTTCCGCGAGGCCGCCGAGTCAACGCCGCAGTTCGGCGACCGGCGCACCTACCAGATGGATCCGGCCAACGGGCGAGAGGCGCTGAACGAGATCGCCCTCGATATCGAAGAAGGTGCGGACATCGTGATGGTCAAGCCGGCGCTCTCGTATCTGGACATCATCCGCGGCGCCCGCGACCACTTCCCCCTGCCCATCGCCGCATACAATGTGAGCGGCGAATACTCGATGGTCAAGGCCGCGGCGGAAAGGGGATGGATCGACGGCCCGCGCGTCATGAACGAGATTCTCACTTCGATCAAGCGCGCCGGCGCCGATCTCATCATCACGTATCACGCGCTGGAGTTCGCGAAGGACTACCGCGGCTGAACGCTGCCGATTCCATGCGCCGAGCCGTTCTCATCGCCCTGACGTCAGTCGTCAGCCTGGTTGCGCCGGCCTATGCGAAAGCTCCCGCCTTCGATCTCCGGCTGATCGAGCCGGCAGCCCTGACGACCGTCCGTCCGGGCGCCACCGCCTTCGTAGCCTGGGAGGCGGAGGGGATCGCGGCGAACGTCGATGAGTGGGAGGCGTACGTCTCGCTCGATGGCGGACGCACCTATCCGCTGCGCGTCACCCCCCATCTCGATCTGTCGGTGCACTGCTTCGCCTGGACCGTGCCCACCATTCCGGGCGCGAAGATCACGATGCTGTTGCGCTTCGGCGACGAGCGCGATGAGAGCCGGTTCGTGTTTCGCGACCGGCTTCGCGTTGGCGATGGCTCGGTGTCCGCACCACCTGCGGCACTTCCGCTCGCTGCCGCCGCTGAGCATGGTCAGTCCGCCGACCTCGACGAGGAAGGTGCAGTGGCATGGGTCGAGGGTGACCGGCGCGGAACCGACCTTCGCCAGGTCGTTCGGATCGACGCGGCCGCAGTCTCACCGAGGCCGTCGATCCAACTCGCGGCCGAACGCGACTCTGCCTCCATCGTCCAGACTCGTGAGCGCGGCGATCCGTTGTTCGCGGGCGTCATGCTCGGAGCGGCCGCGCCTGGCGTGCCCGCGACGCCACGCGCGCAAATCTGCTCCCGCGCCAAAGCGACGAACATCCTTCTCACGTCGAGGCGCAGAAACATCTAGAGAGGTCTTCCCCGCTCACTGACGTCTTCGCAGATGAGGCCAGGCCGGAGCTCCGCGTCCTGTTGCCCGGGAGACCTTTCATCATGAAAAAACGATGGCTCGTCGCGACTCTCGTCGCGATATGCGGCACGGGCGGAGCCCTGTGTGCGCAAACGACGGCGGTTTCGCCGCTGTCCGAGCAGATCGTGGTCAGCGCCACGAAACTTCCAGAGGATGAAATCGATGTACCGGCCGATGTCACCGTCATCACCGGCGCGGAGCTGCGCGCGCGCGGCGTCCGGACATTATCCGAAGCATTGGCCACGGCCGTGGGCGTGGAAGCGTTCGACGGCAGCGACCAGGGGTCTGGCCTTCCGAACGTGGCGCTGCGCGGTCTGAAAGAGTTCGACGCCTATCTGGTGGAGATCGACGGCGTTCCTGCCGGCGGCACGTTCGATCCCGATCTGCAGCAGATCGACGTGCGCAACATCGAGCGGATCGAGATCGTGCGAGGACCTGTCGGCGTCGTGCATGGCTCGGCTGCGTTCGCCGGCGTGATTTCCATCCGTACCGCAGAGCCCGAGGGCACCCGTGCCGTGGTGGCGGCGGGCAGCTTCGGACTGAGCGAGGCGCGCCTGTCGACGAGCGGCACGGGCGCGAACGGTCGCTGGAGTGTGTCCGCGTCGGCGTCGCACGATGATGGCTGGCGGCCGCGGACCGGAGGTCACCGCGAACAGCTCGACCTCGGATGGAGCAGCGGCGCATGGATGGGCGGTTCCCTGCAACTGCGAGCATTCGGGATCGACCGCAACGAGGACTTCGGCGCGCCGCTACCGGTCGATAGTGATACCGGTGCGCTGCCGGAAGGCATTCGGCTCGATTCCAACCTCGCCCTTCGAGGAACGCGGATCGGCACGCGCGCCGCAGGCTTCTCATCACGCTTCGACCGGCCGCTCTCCTCCGACATCCGGCTGACCAACGTTCTCGGCTACACCCACCGAGATTCCACACTGGCCCGAACGTTCGCGGACATGATCGACGGAAACGAAGTCGAAGGTGCCGGCACCGATTTCCGGCCGCGATACGAGGATCTGTTCGAAGACCTGAGGCTGGAATGGCTGCTGCCGCAGCATCACCTGCTCGCGGGTGCTTCGGTGAGCTATGGATCGCTCGACAGCCGCGGGCGACGCTTCGATCTCGCCTACGATCTCACGGAGCCCGTTCCTTCCATCGGCGATGTGACGGACGCCACCGGCATCCGGGTGCGGGACCGGCGGCTGTTCGCCGGCTTGTATGTCGAGGACGAGTGGACGCCGGTGGCACGTCTGACGGCGACAGGCGGTCTTCGCTACGACCGCGACAACGAGCACCGGACGTTCGAGAGCAGCGAGGGCGATGCCTCTCGCGGCCAACGCGGCGACGGAGCGGTGTCCGGCCGGGCCGGTCTGGTGTACCGGCTCATCGCCGCTCCGGTGGCCGGCCTCGACGCGGCGAACGTTCATGTGTCGTTCAATCGCACGTTCAAGCCGGCGGCCTTCGACCCCGCCCCTCAGGAGGACGAAGGATTACTCGCTCCGGAGCGCAGCCGCAGTGTGGAGGCAGGACTGAAAGTGGCCGGCAACGGGCGCCGGTGGGACATCGACCTCACTGCCTTCGACATGCGTCTGACGAACCTCGTGGTCACTTCAAACGTGCAGGGCAATCCCACCCGCGTCAACGCGGGCGCGCTCCGCTTTCGCGGTTTGGAAGCTGCAGCGGCCGTGCATCCTCTCGAGGATCTGACGCTGCGCGCCGGGCTGGCTCTGCACGACCCGCGCTTTGTTCACTTCACCGCCGTCAACGAGGCGGGTGATGCGGAGATCGCGGACGGCAACATGCCGGAGCTGGTGGCGCAGCGCACCTGGCAGCTCGCCGCGATCTACTCACCGACGCGACGCGTCGGCGGCTCGCTGACCCTCCGCGGAACCGGCCGGCGCGCGCTCGATCGCGACAACGTGTTTTTCACGAAGCCGTACACCACGGTCGATGCGTCGCTTTACGTTCCGGCCGGGCGCGCGCGATTCGAGATCGTAGGGCGCAACCTCACCGACGAGCGATACTTCACCACCGACAGCGAGCTGCAGGATGGTCTTCGTTACATCTCCGCGCCACGGTCGCTCCTGGCCCGTATGTCCTGGACGTTCTGAACCGCGCCATTCATTTCGGCTGTGCGACGTACTGCCGCGGGTTCGCATCGAACTTCGTCTTGCAGGACTGATTGCAGAAGAAGTAGTCCTTCCCCTGAAAGCTCGACTTGCCGCCGGCCGCCTTCTTCTCGTCGACCTGCATTTTGCACACGGGATCTGTAGCCATGGTTCCTCCATTGTTTACGTTGCGTTACGCGCTCGGATGTACAGATAGAGCGAGTGCGGGTGACTGCCATAAGCCGTCCGCAGCGCGGACGGGACGTCGTAGACGGTAACGTTGCCGCCGCCGGTAATCGCCGCGTTTGACCAGACGTCGTGCGTGTAGCCAGTGGTGAGGGCTTTGATCCGATGGACCGCTCCGTCGTCGAACAGCTCGTTCTTGTCGACGATCTCGCCGCGGGCCGTCACCCACTGGCCGGCCGCGACCCGCACGAGCGTCTCGGCGGTGAATGAATTCGTGCCGCGGCCCTGGGCCTGGTTGTGCCCGAAGATCAGGCCCGACGACCAGGCCCCCGCGGTGTAGGCGATCGAACCGGTGGTGCGCTGTGTGTTGCCCGGCTCCAGCGACTCGGGATTGTGGAGATGGCCGGTGGAGATCTGCGCCGTGACATTCGGGGTTGGATCGGCGGTCAGCCGCAGAGACCACGAGTCGATGGCACCGCTCTCGAGGTTCCATCGATGCTCGTCCGGCTCGCGTCCTGGGAATGCGCTGGCCGCGGCCCCGAAGATCCCTCTCTTCGCCCCTGCGGTGACGGCGTTCATGGAGAGGTGCGTCGAGTCCTGCAGGTGATGGCTGAGCGTGGCCTGCGGAATCTCCGCGGCCGCGGCCCGGTGCGGATAGGCCACCGGCCCGAGGGCCGGATCGCCGACCGGGGCGAGGTAGAGGTACGCGATCGTGTCCGGCGCGATCGGATACGCGTACTCCGCGGCCAGCTCCATGAAGAAATCATGTGGGTGCTGCCGACCGCTCTGCCACACCTGATTGGCGAAGGCGTTACCGTGCAGCATCAGCGTCCAGTCGCCGGCCTGAGTCATGGACATGTGCATCGGCGCGGCGGCGGGATTCGTGCTCGTGCCCAAGGCCTGCTGCATCAGGAAGGCGACTACCTCGTCGTGCATGGTGTGGTGCATGTACGCCATGTCCATCTTCTGTGCCGCGGCGGAGAAGGGGACCAGAGAGAGGGACAGAAAAAAGGATTTCATCAGATCTGTGTGTTTCTCAGTCGCAGCGCGTTTGCAATGACTGACACCGAGCTGAAGCTCATCGCCGCCGCCGCGAACATGGGGCTCAAGAGAATCCCGAACACCGGATAGAGCGCGCCGGCGGCGACGGGGACGCCGATGGAGTTATAGACGAAGGCGAAGAAGAGGTTCTGGCGGATGTTGCGCATCGTCGCGCTGCTCAGCTTGCGCGCTCGTACGATGCCGCGCAGATCACCCTTCACCAGGGTCACTGAGGCGCTTTCGATGGCGACATCAGTGCCGGTTCCCATGGCGATGCCAACATTCGCCTGCGCCAGCGCCGGAGCGTCGTTGATGCCGTCCCCGGCCATGGCCACGATGTGACCCTCCGACTGAAGTTTCTTCACGATCCCTGCTTTCGCGTCGGGCAGCACCTCGGCCATGACTTCATCGATGCCCAGTCTCTTCGCCACCGCGTTGGCCGTGGTGGGACTGTCGCCGGTCACCATCACGATACGCATGCCGGCATCGTGCAGCTCGCGGATCGCCTCTGCCGCGTTCTCCTTCACGGGGTCGGCGACACCGATGAGGCCGGCCGCCACGCCGTCAATGGCTACGAACATCACCGTCTGACCCGCTTGTCTCAGCTCCTCGGCGCGTGCGACGAGCGGGCTGGCGTCCACACCAAGCCGCTCGAACATCGCGCTGTTGCCCAGGATGACCTGTTGTCCGTTGACAAGACCGCGCACACCGTTTCCGGTGATGGACTGGAAATTCGATGAGCTCGTCAGCGTGACGCCGCGCGCTTCCGCCCCGCTCACGATCGCGCCGGCCAGCGGATGCTCACTTCCACGCTCGAGAGACGCGGCCAGAGCGAGCACTTTCCGGTCGTCGAAGCCGCCGGTGGCCAGGACCGACGCCAGCCGCGGCTTGCCGACGGTGACTGTGCCGGTCTTGTCGACGACGAGCGTGTCGACGGTCCGCAGCAGCTCGAGGGCCTCGGCGTTGCGGAAAAGAACGCCGGCCGATGCGCCTTTGCCCGTTGCCACCATCACCGACATCGGCGTGGCCAGACCGAGCGCGCAGGGGCAGGCGATGATCAGCACCGCCACGGCGTTGACGACGGCGTGCACGAGCCGCGGTTGCGGTCCGGCCATCATCCAGATGGCGAACGTGGCCAGCGAAATCACGATCACGATGGGCACGAACCATCCCGAAACCTGATCGGCCAGCCGCTGGATCGGCGCGCGGCTGCGCTGCGCCTCGCTCACCATCCGCACGATGCGGGCCAGTAGCGTGTCCGCGCCGACCTTCTCCGCCCGCATGACGAACGAGCCGGTTGTGTTCACCGTCGCGCCGACGACGCGGTCGCCTTCGTGCTTGTCGGCCGGCATGGCCTCTCCGGTCACCATCGATTCGTCGATGCTGCTCGACCCTTCGAGGACCACGCCGTCGACGGGGACTTTCTCACCGGGGCGGACGCGGAGCCTGTCATCAGGATGAATCTCCTCGAGGGGCACGTCGCGCTCGCTGCCATCCGCTTCGACGCGGCGCGCGGTCTTCGGCGCGAGATTGAGCAGTGCGCGGATCGCGGCGCCGGTCTGCCCACGAGCACGCAGTTCGAGTACCTGGCCGAACAGAACCAGAGTGACGATCGATGCCGCCGACTCGAAGTAGACGCCGAATTGCGCGGCGATCCCCGGGATGACGGTGGCGACGGCGCTGTACGTGTAGGCCACACTGACGCCGAGGCCGATGAGCGTGAACATGTTCAGGTGGCGAGAGCGGATGGAGTCGATGGCCCGGTCGAAGAAGGGAAATCCGGCCCAGAGCACCACCGGCGAGGCGATGAGCAGCTGAATCCATGGCGCTGCATGCATCACCATCCCCGCGACGATCAGGGCGACCGTGAGAGCCGCGCTGATCCACAGCCGCCGCGTGAAGTCGACCAGCTCCGGGTTCACGGTCTCTTCGGCGGTGATCGTCTTCGGTTCGAGCGCCATGCCGCAGATCGGACAGCTTCCCGGCCCGTCGCGGACGATCTCCGGATGCATCGGGCAGGTCCATTCCGAGGCCTCGGGCCTCGGGCCTCGGGCCTCGGACTCAGTCCTCGGTCCTCGGTCCTTGGTCCTCGGTCCTTGGTCCTCGGTCCTCGGTTTCAGGAAGGACGGGGGATCTTCGTCAAACCGCCTTTTGCAGTTGAGCGAGCAGAAGTAGTAGGCCTGATCGTTGTAGTCGGACTTGCCGGCGGCATCCTCGATCGAGATCGTCATGCCGCAGACGGGATCGACGACCTCCGAGGCCTGAGGCCCGAGGCCCGAGGCCTGGGGTGCGGTGCTCGGTTTCAGGAAGGACTGCGGATCCTTGTCAAAACGCTCTTTGCAGTCCGTTGTGCAGAAGTAGTAGGTCGTACCGTCATAGTCGGACTTGCCGACGGCGTCCTCGATCGGGATCGTCATGCCGCAGATAGGATCGACGACCTCCGAGGCCTGAGGCCCGAGGCCCGAGGCCTGGGGTGCGGTGCTCGGTTTCAGGAAGGACTGCGGGTCTTTGTCAAAACGCCCCTTGCAGTCCGTTGTGCAGAAGTAGTAGGTCGTACCGTCATAGTCGGACTTGCCAACGGCGTCATCGATCGAGATCGTCATGCCGCAGACGGGATCGACGACTTCCGAGGCCTGGGACCTGAGGCCCGAGGCCTCTTCATCATCGCGCGTACTTGTTGAAGAGATCGGTAAGCTCGTCATAGATCCGTTCTTTCTCCCGGTGGTCTCCGCTGTCGACGGCCTTGGTCACGCAGTGGTCGAGATGGTCGCGGAGGAGGGCTTCGCTGACCTTCCGTAGCGATTCGTGAACCGCTGAGATCTGGGTGAGGATGTCGATGCAGTAGCGGTTCTCATCAATCATGCGTTGCACACCGCGCACCTGACCCTCGATCCGCCTGAGGCGGGTGACGATCCGGGCCTTGTCGTGGTCGTGAGTCCCAGCCGCGGCGTGACGGGGCTTCTGTTGTCGTGGCATTGCGCGAAACTATACCCCAGTAGGGTATAACGCGCAAGTATTCCGGCATCATGCCTGGCCCGATCGTGCTCTCGAGCTGAGCGCATGCGTCCGCTGCAACGAAGGGACCCACGCCTTCATCCCCGAGTAACCGAGAGCTGCTGAGGCTCTCCGGCGTTCCGCTGGCTAATGGCGCAGATGGGGCAGTTTGCGCTCGAACTCGTCTCGGTCTATCTCTCCCCTGGCCACTTCCGTTCCAGTGCCCATGCCGTCTTCGGGTCGACCGCCATGCCGCAGACCGGGTCGAGGACTGCGTCTGCTGTCTTGTTCATGATCGATCCTTTCTCATCGGGAATCCTTCACGTCGTCGATGCAAGCTGTTTGCAGTAACGACGCACCACGCAACGCCCTCCATCATTCGCATCGGGGTTTCCCGACAGATTCGCGGCTCAGAAGCCGCCGAGGACAAACGAAATCGTGATTCCTGTCCCCAACAGGAAGAGTGACAGGATCGTCATCATCGCGATGGACGAGGCTGGCGGCCGGATCTTGTGCTCTGCCGCCTGCGCTGGCTCCGGCTCGGGGCGGACGACGTGACCTTGTGAAGCCGGACGTACCGTCATCATTCCATGCTTCAAACCCGTCGCTACAAGCCACCAGTTGATGGGATAGGCCAGGATGAATCCGGTCAGAAGGCTCATCGACATGATGAACCAGAACAGGGCGCCGCGAGGATCGTGGCCGCCAGACCGGCTCATGGCGATGGTCATGACCGGGACCATTCCGGCCATCAGCGCGTTCATCGAAAGGAGCTCGGGCAGGAACGTCCTGGCCAGGGCGCGACGGTAGGATCCAGCCATCGTCCTGGCGAAGAGCGCCTGGAAGATGGTCCAGCCGAATCCAAAACCGAGCGCGTATTCGACCCCCAGATCGACTGCCTTTCCGAAGTGCAGGAATGCACCGAGGACGGCGCCAGCGAGAATTCCCAACCCGTCCCCCGCCACGCAATGCATTGTCGAGCCGAGGACTTGCCGCCATCGCACCGCCGAGTACCGCTCGTGCAACCCTTCGAGAGGCTCACGACAGCCGAGCACGTACAGGAATGCTCCGAACGGCCCGATGAAGAAGGTGACCAGAACGAACGCCCACTTCATGACGGGAGATTCTGGGGTGGTGCGAATATCGATCGCCACGAACAGCACCGAAAGCGCGGTCAGTGCGAACCAGAGCAAAACGATTCCGTTAAGCATGTTGCAGGCCCGTCTCCTTCGTGTTCATGGCTTGGGAGGATATTCGGCGAGATAGAAGTAGGCGGCGGCCACCTCCTCCTTCGTCAGGTAGGGGAGCGCCGGCATCTGCGACCCTCCCATCGATTGCATCATCCCCGAGGTCCCCGCCTGTACCTGCCGGACGACCGAATCGAGGGACTGCTGCTGAGGAAAGCTCTCCAGCGAGGGAATGACGCCGGTCATCATGGCCATGTGTCCCCCTCCCGGCCCGGTCGCGTCGTGGCAGACGTGACACGTTCCCTTGACCAGGTGCTCTCCAACGCGGGCGACCGACTGGGGAACGAGCATCCGGGAACGAGCCGTCGGCGGCAATCCCGCGAGTGTCTGGAGATATCCCAGCAGAGCCTCCACTTCGTCTCCGCGAAGATGCTTGAACGGCGGCATGTTCTTTCCACCGTTGAGCAGGCGGTCCCGAAGATCCTTCTCCGAACCGGATGCGAGTTCTTTGGCCATCGATTCGGGGATCGGCTTCCCCATTGTTTTCATCCGTTCCATGAGCAGCGCTGGAGAAGTGGCCTGAACCGGACCGATCAGGGAGTTGATCTCCGGCGGAGCACCGACGCCATCCGGGCCGTGGCACGAACGGCAATTCAAGCGATAGAGATCCGCCCCGCCCAGAGCGAACGACTGCTCCTCCAGATCAACGTTCTTTCTCTGTCGAACCCCCATCATGAACCGGCCCATGGCGCCACCCAGCGACGGTGAAGACGAATTCTCCCCGACAAGCTCCGGCTCGCTGCGCCCCGTCGATGGACCGGATTCCGCTCCACCCATCTGACCGAACCGCGTTTGAGACATGCTGAGTCCGAGGTGTTTCAACCAGCTTGGGCCTCGGACGGCAGTGACCAAACCGGCCGAAGGCGATGCGGGACCGCGAGTCGTCGCAGAATCGTCCCGCCGACTGCTCGAAATGTCCGCTCTCGTACAGCCACAAGCCCATACCAGGAGCCATGTCGCCGCCGCGATGCTCACGATTCCCGGCAGACGACGGAAGCGGCGAACACGCGAGCGTGCCTCGAACAAATGCCTGGCGAGTGTCATCGATCATCCCTCCGCTGGCCCGGGGACACATGTCCCGACGCGATGCAGGCGAAGCCAAAGTAAAGACTCTCGAACCGGTAGTCACCAAAGTAGCGCTCCACGGACTCCCAGGGATGTCGGGCCGCGAGATCGAGAGTCACCGCGAACGGGCGAGCAGTCAGCGCGCCGATTTTCACGAGCAGATCGCTCGCATGTTCGGGTCTCTTGAGGTCGATCAGCACCAGCTACCCTCCGGGAGACAGAGCCTCTCGTGCGCGCGCGATCACGCGGTCAAACCCCGGTACCAGCGTCAGGGCGAACGTCGAGAGGACGCGGTCGACCCTCTCCGGAGGGTCGAAGTCACCGACGTCGTGCTGAATCAGCTCCACGTTCTTCCAGCTCTCTTTTTCGACACGCCGCCCCGCCTGTCGCAACATCCCTCCCGTCACATCGACACCGATCAGACGGCCCGACGGCCCGATCCGCTCTTCAATCAGCCCGAAGTTCAAGCCCGTCCCGCAGCGCAACTCCACGACCGTTCGACCCCGTTCCAGATCGAGCCAGACAAACCGCAAGAATCGAAGTCGTCCGAATCATGTCGTTCTCCTGTCGATGTTTCAACCGTGGTTCTCGGTCTCGATGCAGTCTTCGCCTGTGCGGATCCTGATCGCCTGTTCGACCGGAGTCACGAAGACGATGCCGTCGCCTTCACTTCCGGTTCTCGCGGCCTGCTGAAGCGTGGCCAGGAGTCGCCGGACGTCGGCGTCACGGCAGACGACTTCGACCTTGAGCACCTCGATGGCGCGATTGACCTCATTCGGCGCGAGCGTGAATGTGAGCGGGTCGTAACCGTACCCGATGCCATGGACGTGCGAGAGCGTGACCCCGGGTGCACCGCCATCTTCGAGAGCGCGAACGACCTGGTCCGCACGGCTCATACGGATGAATGCCTTGAGAAGCTTCATTGGCCTGTCCCTCCTATGCCTCGGTGGGCGTCAGCTCCGGCGCCTGGTCGGACTGGCCGCTCGGAAAGAGCGGACCCTTCTTCATGTGCAGCGAGCGCCAGATAAAGTAGATGGACGGATAGACGATCAGCTCACCGAGAAACGACGTGAATACGCCGCCGACCATCGGCGCGGCGATCCGCCGCATGACGTCTGCACCCGTGCCGGTCGACCAGAGGATCGGCATGAGCGAGAGCAGAATCGCCGCCACGGTCATCATCTTCGGCCGGATCCGCTGCACCGCCCCGTGATCCACGGCAGCAGCCAGATCGGCATAGTCGGTCAGCTTCCCGTCGTGCTTCCACTTCTCGTAGGCGATGTCGAGATAGAGCAGCATGACCACGCCGGTCTCCGCATCGAGCCCCGCCAGCGCGATGAGCCCCACCCAGACGGCGACCGACCAGTTGTAGCCGAGGAAGTACATCAGCCAGATCGCGCCGACGAGGGAGAAGGGAACCGCCAGGAGAACGATGGCGGTCTTGGTCAGCGATTTCGTATTGAGATAGAGGATCAGGAAAACGAGGAGCAGCGTGATGGGGATGATGAGCGAGAGGCGCTTCTTCGCCGCCACCATGTACTCGTACTGACCCGACCAGAAGATCGTGTAGCCGGGCGGCAGCTTCACCTTCGCGGCGACAATCGGTTTTGCCTCTTCGACCCAGCTCCCGACGTCGCGGCCGCGAAGGTCGATGTAGACCCAGGCGTTCGGCCGGGCGTTCTCCGTCTTGATCGCCGGCGGACCCTGATGGATGTCGATGCGGGCCAGCTGGCCGAGGGGTACCTGAAGGCCTGTGGGAGTGGCCACGAGGATTTCGCGGAGACGTTCGGCGTTGTCGCGGAGCTCACGGGGATAGCGGATGTTGATGGGATACCGCTCCAGACCTTCGACGGTGTAGGAGACGTTCATTCCACCGATCGCCGACTGGATCACGTCCTCGACGTCTCCGATGTTGAGTCCGAAACGCGCCGCGGCGTCGCGATCGATCACGAAGTCGAAGTAGTTCCCGCCCATGACGCGTTCCGCATAGACCGACAGCGTTCCCGGAATCGGCTTGACCGCGGCCTCCACCTCTTGTCCGAGCCGCTGGAGCTCGAGCAGATCGGGCCCGGCGATCTTCACGCCCACGGGCGTCTTGATGCCGGTGGAAAGCATGTCGATGCGCGTCTTGATCGGCATCGTCCAGGCGTTCGTCACGCCGGGAAAGTTCAACGCCTCATCCATGTCTTCGATGAGCTTGTCCTTCGTCATTCCCGACCGCCATTCCGACGGGTCCTTGAGCACGATCGTCGTCTCGACCATGGAGAGCGGAGCGGGGTCGGTGGCGGTCTCGGCCCGGCCGATCTTTCCAAAGACGCTCTTCACCTCCGGAAACGTGCGGATGATCCGGTCTGTCTGCTGGAGGATCTCCTTCGCTTTGGTGATGGAGATCCCCGGAAACGTCGTCGGCATATAGAGGATGTCTCCCTCCCAGAGCGAGGGCATGAACTCCGAGCCGATGTGCCGCATCGGGATCACGATGGACAGCATCAGCAGGATCGCCGCGACGATGACGCCCCACCGCCAGCGCAGTGCGAGATTGAGCGCAGGTGTGTACAGCCGCCGCAGGATCCGCGACACTGGGTGCCGCGCCTCGCTGTGGATCTTCCCGCGCACGAACCAGTACATGAGCACCGGAACGACGGTGATCGAGAGGATCGACGACATGGCGATGGCGTAGGTCTTGGTGAACGCGAGTGGTTTGAACAGGCGCCCCTCCTGCGCCTGCAGCGTGAAGATGGGCATGAAGGAGACCGTGATCACCAGCAGCGTGAAGAAGAGCGTCGGCCCGACCTCCTGCGCGGCGCGGAGAATGATCTCGAAGTGGGAGCGCTTTCCCTGCCACTCCTCGTAGTGCTTGTGGGCGTTCTCGACCATGATGATGGCCGCGTCGACGAGCACGCCGATGGAGATGGCGATGCCTCCCAGCGACATGATGTTCGCTCCGAGGCCCTGGATCCTCATGACGATGAAGGCCATGAGGATCGATACGGGAATGGAGAGAATGGCCACGAACGCCGATCGAAAGTGAAAGAGAAATAGGATGCAGACCAGGGCCACGATGATCGATTCCTCGATGAGCGTGCGCGTGAGCGTCTGGACCGAGCGCTCGATCAGCGCCGAACGGTCGTAGGCGATGGAGATCTTGACGTCCTTTGGAAGGCCGGCCTTCATCTCCTCGAGTTTTTCCTTGACCTTCCTGATCGTGGAGAGCGTGTCGGCGCCGGCGCGGACGATCACGACGCCGCCGACGGTCTCGCCTTCACCGTTCCAGTCAGCCACGCCGCGCCGGATCTCGGGACCGATGGTCACGTTGGCCACCTCTTTGAGCAGGATCGGCGTTCCACCGGGACCGACCCCGAGCACCACCTTTTCGAGGTCGTGAACGTCCTTGACGTAGCCCAGACCGCGCACCATGAACTCGCGCTCGGACATCTCCACCACCCGGCCGCCCACATCGTTATTCGAGCGCTGGACAGCCTGCTTCACGTTCTGAATCGTGATGCCGTAAGCGCGCAGACGGATCGGATCGACTTCGATCTGATACTGTCGGACGAATCCGCCGATCGAGGCCACCTCCGACACTCCATCGACAGACGTCAACCCGTACTTCAGATACCAGTCCTGGAGACTGCGAAGCTCCGCCAGCGAGCGCGTGGGCGAGTTCAGCACGTACATGAACGCCCAGCCCACGCCCGTGGCGTCAGGGCCGAGCTGCGGTGACACTCCTCGTGGGAGCTGCGCGCTGAGGCCGGAGAGGTATTCGAGCACGCGCGAGCGCGCCCAGTAGAGATCCGTGCCGTCCTCGAAGATGACGTAGACGAACGAATAGCCGAAGAACGAATAGCCGCGGACGACCTTCGCGTACGGCACCGCCAGCATCTTCGTCGTGATCGGGTAGGTGACCTGGTCTTCGACGACCCTGGGGGCCTGTCCCGGGTATTCGGTGTAGATGATGACCTGGACGTCCGAGAGATCGGGGATGGCGTCGAGCCGCGATCCCTTGATGGCCCAGACCCCTCCGACGATCGCGAAGATCAGTCCAACGACCATGAGGAACTGGTTCCGCAGCGACCACTCGATGATCCTATTGAGCATGGCCGCTCCCGGGGTTTTTCTTCCCCGCGACGAGTTTCTGAATGGCCTCACGCAGGTTCGACTCCGAGTCGAGAAGGAACTGCGAGGACGTCACGACCGTTTCGCCGGGCGAGAGGCCCGAACGGACCTCGACGTACTGGTCACCCTGAACGCCGAGCTCGATGTCGCGCGGCTCGAACCGCCCGCCGCCCTTCGAGACGATCACGACGTTGCGCTGCCCGGTGCGCAGAACGGCGAGCGACGGAACCGCAACGACGTTCCTGGCGGCCACCGGCTCGAACACCGCGGTCGCGTACATGCCCGACCGCAGACGCCCGTCGCGGTTCGGAATCTCGAGCTTGAGGCCGACCGTGCGCGTTTTCTCGGAGACCTCCGGCTCGACAAAGCGCACCGTTCCTTCGAAGGTTTCTCCCGGAAAATAGTTCAGCGTGATCGTGGGATGGCTGCCCGGGCGCAGCCACGCCAGCTGGTCCTCGAAGACCTCGACCGACATCCACAGCGTCGAGAGATCGGCGATGTGGAAGAGCTCCATGCCCGGCTTGACCGCCATTCCTTCCAGGCCGGGAATCCGTTTCATGACCACACCGGTGGCGGGCGAGGCCACGCGGAGCGTGCGGACCACTTCGCCGGTCTTCTCGATGTTCGCGATCTGGGCCGCGGAAATGTCCCAGTATCGGAGCCTGGAGCGCGCCGCCGCCACCAGCGACTCCGCGCGCGTCCGCGCGTCATCGGGCGCATCCTTCATCCGCCTGGCGAAGCGGATGGCCGACAGGAGCTCCTGCTCCGTCTGCACGAGCTCCGGCGAATAGATCGAGAACAGCGGCTGGCCTCGCCGGACCGGCTGCCCCTCGTAGTTGACGAAGACCTGCTCGACCCAGCCCGAGTATTTGGGCGTGACCGAGGCCATCTTCTGCTGGTCGTACTCGAGGTAACCGACCGTTCGAATCTCGCGGCTCAGATCGCGACGGCTGACCGGAGCCGTGCGAACGTTCATGTTCTGCTCGGTCGCCGGATCGATCGTGACCTCCGCGCCGTTGGCCGCGGCCGCGCCGCCGGAGTAGACCGGGATGTAGTCCATGCCCATGTTGTCTTTTATCGGCACGGGGGAGGTGATCGTCGGATCCATGGGATTGCGGTAGTAGAGAACCTTGCGCGCCGCCGCCGGGCTGGCGCCTTTTCCTGCCGCGGGGTGTTTGGGCGCGCGGGTGCGGAACGGATTCGCAACCACGAGGAGCGTGAGAATCGCGCCCGCCAGAATCCATCCGAGGTTGCGGACGAGTGCGGGAATGCGGCGCCGGGGCGCCGGGGCCTCGTTCCTGATGGGCTCAGTCATGTTTCACTCCGTTGTCTCTACGGTTCGCTGCGGGCGACGCGATCGTGGCTTCGAGTTTGGCGACTGCCATGGCGTAGTCGGCGCGCGCGCGGGCGGTGGCCGTGCGGACGTCGAGTAGGACGCGTTCGGCGTCGAGCAGGTCGAGCGCTCCGCTCGCTCCGGCGCCGTAGCCCGACTCGGCTGACTGCAGCGATTGCTCCGCCTGGATCTTGAGCACGTGCTCGTCGAGATCGATCTCTTTCCCGGTCAGATCGAGACGCTCGGCAAGCTCACCGAGGGAGCCGTCGATCGAAGCGACGATGGCGCGCCGGGACTCTTCGGCCGCATGCCGCCGCTCGATCGCTTCCTCGATTCCCGCTTCGATGCGGTTGCGCCAGACCGGCACATTGATGCCGGCGGTAACGCCGAGGATGTCGTTTCCGTTGCCCTGCGGAGGGCTCATGCGGCCGGCGGCGTCGTCGCGAGGACCGACGAACGTGTAGGTGAGACCCACGGTCCAGTCGGGCCTGTTCTCCCTGCCCGCCAGCTCGACGAGCATCTGGCCCCGCTCGATCTCGGCGGCGGCGCGGGCGAGCTCGGGACGATTCGCCAGCGCGGCTGCTCGCCAGCCGGCAGGATCGGGCTCGACGAACGACGGCCGCAGCGGCGCCACTTCCGGAATCGGCTCCTGGCCCGGCTTCGCCCGCAGAGCGTTGAGCGATGCGACGGTGGCAGCGCGACGCATGGCCACGTCGAGAAGCCGCCGGTCGTCGCGGGTCATCTCGGCCTGGATCTTCACGACGGACTGCTCCAGTCCCGTTCCGGTCGCGTAGCGCGTCCGGGTCGACTCCTCGTAGCGCGAGAGCGTGGAGCGATCGAGGCGGAGGATCCTGACCCAGGCATCGAGGAAGCCGAGCTCGTAATACAGCCGCCGGGTCTCGGTCACCAGCGCCAGTCGTTTCGCTTCGACATCCGCGTCCGCGGCCGCCGCGCCGAGCAGTGCGGCGCGCTCCCGCAGGCCGAGCTTCCCGAACCACGGAAAGCGCTGCGACAGCGACGCCATGAGCTGCTGCGGCCCGACTCGCGTCTGCGGCTGCAGCAGGTAGGCCGTCATCGCCGCCATCGGATCGGGCAGAGAGCGCGCCTGAGGCGCGAGCTGGGCGGCGGCCTTCGCTTTCGCTCGCTCGACGCCCAGCTCGGGGTTGTGCTCGAGGACGTCGTTGACGAGGCTGGCTAGCGCAGGATCATCGAGCGATCCGGCGACGCGATCCGCGGGCGCCTGGGCTGAAAGTGCTGTCGCCGCGAGCAAGACGGAGCTCAACGCCAGCACAAATCGAATGGTTGTGAACACTTCCCGGTCTCCCTCTTCACGCGACAAATCGAGGTGGTCGCGTGAGCGTTCGGATGGAACGTCAGTGCGCGAGGAGACGTGGAATCAAATGCGGAATTGTCTGTGGAGCAGGAACGGTGGCGGATCGGAGAATTCGCCCGCCGTCAGTCCGTCAGGGCGATCGAAGCCGGTGCCAATGGGTTCCGCGACGACAACGGCGGCATCGGCGACGACCTGCAGGGGCTGCAGCGGAGAAGGCGTTGCGGTGAGCGCGATGTCGGGACGGCGGTTCGTGTCCGGAGCGTTGAGTTTGCTGCACCCCTGGGCGCAGCACGGCATGGACGCATGCATGCTCGAGGCGGTGCAGGCGTTCGTCCCAACGCCGCACGCTGCCGCCGCGGGTAGCGCGGCCACGAACAGGATGAGAGCGATGGCCAGTCCTCCGGTAACCCTTGTCACGATGTAAACGAACTCCTGCATGAGTCTCGCTATTTCGCCGAGATGAAAATAGGCAGCCCGGCACGCTCGCGGGTGATCTCTGTCACCCCCCATCAGCCGCACCAGACGACGGTCACGGCATCGGGGTGGTCGAGAAGGTATCCGTCTTCTTCCGCGTCGTAGTTGATGACGGCGCCGTCGAGACGGGAGGCGGCCATGTCATCGAGAGCGACCCGGAAGCCGCCGACGCTCACGATGCGGTCGCCCTCGTTCGGCGCATCGGCGTAACTGAGCCGGTAGCCGCTGCCGCCGCAGCCGGTGGTGAATGCGATGCGCAGCATGCGACCCTCGAGGTCACCGGAGAGATGCTGGGCCGCTTCGCTGGAGACCGAGAGGTTCATTCCTGTCCGCTGCCGTGCACGATGCGCCATTCGGCGTCCTCGCGTTTGTACCAGTCGCTGTCCAGCTTCAACAACTCCAGCTCGCGTTCCAGTTCCACGACATGGGCGCGCTTGACGGCGATGAGGTAGGTGAGGAGGTGGCGGTCGGCCGTCGAGGCGCTGCGGCCGGACTCGGCGAGCTTCTTCTCCATGGTCCGCTCGCGGGCGATCAGGAACTCGGTGGTCTCGCGATAGGAGAGATTGCCCTCCAGGATGTCCTGGAACGTCAGGTCACCTCCCAGGGTGACGCGAACGCGGGCATTGGCGCCGGCGGCGACCTTCATCTCGATGAGATCCCTGTTGCGGCGCTCGCCGGCCGCGAACTGCTTGAACATCGACGCGCTCATCGGATTGGGCAGGTTCTCGGCGAGTTTCTCGAACGTCTTGTAGGCCTCGACGGTGTACTGGAACATCAGGCCGAGCTGCTGCTCGCTGAGACTCCTGGTAGCTTCCACTGCGGTCGTCATCGGTTCATCCTCACTCGATCTTCGCGACTCTCAATACGACATCCGCGGTCAACTTCGCCTGGCACGAGAGCCGGTGCGGCGGTTCCAGCTCCTTGTACGTCTCGTCCGGAGTGGGCGGCGTCAGGTTTTCCCATCCTTCGACCACTTCGATTCTGCACGTTCCACACGCCCCGTCGCCGCCGCACACGTGACTGATGGTCACGCCCATCTCCAGCGCGCACGACAGAATCGTCCTGCCCGTGGGAAACTCGGCCGATTTCTCCTGGTCAGCGAACGTCACCCGCGGCATCGCGGCTGGATTCTACGGCACGGTGTGCCATATACGAACTCCGCACCAGCGGAGCGGATTCGACGTGACGAAACCCCAGTGCACGGGCCTGGTTTCCCAGTTCTGCGAACTCAGCGGGCGTGTAGTAGCGTCGCACCGGATGATGATTGCCGGTGGGCGCGAGGTATTGCCCCATCGTGAAGATGTCGACGCCGCACGCGCGCAGATCGCGCGCCACCAAGAGCACCTCCACCTCCGTCTCGCCGAGACCGAGCATCAGGCTCGACTTCGTGAGCATGCCTTCTGTCCGCTCCTCGGAGGCCCAGCGCAGGACCTCGAGCGACCGTTGGTACTTTGCGACGGGACGCACCTGCGCGTACAGCCTTGGAACGGTCTCGACATTGTGGGCGAGCACTTCCGGCCGTGAGGCCAAGACCGTGCGCAGCGCGCCACGGTTGCCCTCGAGGTCGGAGATCAGCACCTCGACGTTCGCGCCGGTGCGCTCGCGAACGGAGGTCACGGTCCGGGCGATGTGCTCCGCGCCGCCGTCAGGCATGTCATCGCGATTGACCATCGTGATCACGGCGTGCCGCACGCCCATCCTCTCCACGGCCTCGGCCACACGCCGGGGCTCGTCGGGATCGCTCGCCAGAGGCTTTCCCTTGGTGACCGCGCAGAACGTGCAGCGCCGCGTGCACACTTCGCCCAGGACCATGAATGTGGCCGTGCCGGCGTTCCAGCATTCGAAGATGTTCGGGCATCGCGCTTCCTGACACACGGTGTTGAGCGCGAGATCGTTCATCAGCTTCGAGACGGGAAGCTGCTGCAGATCGCCCGGGACGCGGATCCTGAGCCATTCGGGGCGGATGCCTGCTCGGCGGTTGACGGGTTTGTTCATGTTCGGGTTGCCGGGTCGCCGGGTTGCCGGGCTGCCTCGAGGTTAGTCAGGTCGCTCCGCTCTACGACTTCCAAAGCCTCGCGGTCATCGGTCCACTGGATCTTTTCATAGGCCTCGCCAAAGGTGAACCATCCGTATTCATCGTGCTCATCCTGGTCGAGGCGGATCGGCAGTCGCGAGTCGAACGCAGCGGTGAATCCGACTTCGCTGGCGATGATCGGCACGGGCATCAGCGTGGCCAGGTACTGTGACTCGATCATGAACGACTGGGTCAGGCCGAGAGCCTGAGGCTCTCCGGTTTGCCCGGTTTCCTCGATGATCTCGCGGCGGGCGGTATCGTCGGGCGACTCGCCGTCCTCGATCGAGCCGGTGATGGGCTGCCAGAAACCCCCGCGCTCGGGACGGCGGTGCAGCAGCAGCACGCGGTCACGGTCGTGGACGATCACCTTGACCAGGCGGATGCTCTCGTGGCGCGGGACGACATGGCGCTCGAACACCTCGCCGAACTTCTTCGCCAGAACGTTGCGCACCTCGTTGATGTCGACCGGATAACCGATCTCGCGTGCGATCGAGGTCACGCCTGTTCCTTGCAGGCCGCACGGAGTGATCAGGCGGAAGTGATCGAGATTCGTGTTCACGTTGAGCGCCCATCCATGCGAGGTGACCCATCGGGCGATGCGGACGCCGATGGCGGCGATCTTGTTGTTGCCGACAAAGATTCCGCGCTTGCCTTCCTCGCGCGTGGCCACGATGCCGTAATCGGCGACCGTGCGGATCAGCACGTCTTCGAGCTTCGTCACGTACCTGCGCACGTCGCGGCTGCCTTCGCCGAGGTGCACGATGGGGTAGCCGACGATCTGGCCGGGGCCGTGATAGGTGATGTCGCCGCCGCGCGTGGTCTCGAAATAGCGGACGCGCTCGCGGCGCAGAATGTCGGGCGAGGCCAGGAGGTTCGCAGCATCGCCGCCGCGGCCGAGCGTGATGACGGGCGGGTGCTCGAGCAGTAGCAATTGATCGCTGACCTCGTCGCGCTGGCGCATCTCGGCCAGCTTCTGCTGAAGCTTCATCCCGTTCTCGTACGTGACGAGATGGAGCTGATGAAGATCGACGCGGCGCATCGGCAGTCGCTATAGCGCGCCCCGGGAGCGGCGCATTCCCCGGAGCCGTTTCTCCAGGCTTTTCCTGAGAGCGATGGCGTCGCGGACCACCGCGGCCTCGGTGGCGGTTTCGAGCAGACGATCGACGATCTCCAGCGCGCGGGTCACCTCGCCGCGGTTTGCGGCGGCGACGGCTTCGTTGTAGGCGACGATCTGTCTGTTGGCGTCGTCGATCTCGCGGAGATGGTCGAGCTGGCGCTGCAGGTCCGCCTTCGCGCCTGCGTCGGGCGTGACGTCGAGGAGCTTCCGGACGACCGCCATGGCGTCGGCCATGCGGTTCTGCTGGATGAGCCGGTTGGTGAGAGCGAGTTGTTCGCGCACGAAGACGGCGCGCGCGGCGAGGATGGCCTGCGGCGTCTTTGCGGCCGCGGAGATCTCCGTGTACAGACGATCGGCTTCGTCGAAATCGCCGTCCCGGATCAGCAGAGCGTAGAGATTCAGCGCCACGTCGTCGCGGGCCGGCTGCAGCGCGTGTGCGCGCCGCAACGCATCGATGCCGGGCGCGAAGCTGGTTTCGGCAAGGTAACTCGTTCCGATCACCGCGTTCGCGCGCTCCGGGTCAGCGCCGTTTGCAAGCGCCGTGACCGCGAGCTGACGGGCGCGGCGGAATCGCGGCTGCGCATCGCTCTCGATCTCTACGGTCCCGCTGAACGGACCGATGGCATTGCCGAGGAGGGACTCGGCGAAACTGAGCGCGACACCGGTGTGGCCGGGCATCAGCAGCAGCGCCTGTTCGTACAGCTTCGACGCCTCGTCGTAGCGACGCTCCTTTGCGCGCATTCGCGCCTTCGCCGCCGCGGCGGGGCCGCTGTGGGGATCGTTCGCGAGCACGCTGTCCAGAAAGCGCTCGGCGTCCTGCCGCGTGGCCTCGAATCCGCCGAGGAAAGTGGCGAGCTCGATGACTGCGGCGTCACCGTCGATGGACTCCGTCGTGGTCACGGCACGATCGCCGTCGACGTGCAGCGTCAGTCGCGCCGGAGGCCGGAGCTGGGAGCCGAGGATGTTGCGCTCGACGATGCCCGGATCGACGCCGAAGTCGCGCCGCAGGGCATCGAGCGCCGGCATCCCACGATCGACGTCGTCGAGGAACCGGTAGAACGAGGCGGTGTTCGCGCGCATCATCCAGTCCACGACCGCATACGACTCTGAGTAGAAGTAACCGCTCGCGCCGGTCTCGCTCCCCGATTGCACTTCGAAGAGCTGCGCCAGCGGAATCAGTGAACGGGTGCGCAGCATGGCGTAGTGTTCTTTGATGCGCGTACCGATGCGCACGTAGTTCCGATTCACGACCGCCGTGCTGAAGAAGTCGGCCATCCCTTCTTCGAGCCACAGAGGCAGATGCGTCCCGCTGTTGGCGAAGAGGTTGTGCACCAGCTCGTGGAACACCGTGCGGCCGGCGTCGGTCCGCGCGCCGTCGATGAGCATCGTCCCCGTGCCCTCGGCGTTCACAACGAAGGCGCCCGGTGTCTTCGGCCGTCCCACCAGGAGATCGAAGTACGGCTCGGCGTCGCGCGAACGGCCGAAGAGGATCAGGTGTGTCTCAGCGCCTTTCGCGGCAAACCGCCTGTCGACCTGACGCAGCGCCGCGGCCAGCGTCTCCAGCTCGTCGAGAATCTCGCGCGTCTGCCGCTCACCGGCGCCGCTCAGCGTCAGAAAGTGTGGAGAGCGTGCGCGCACCCACGGTTGCTTCGGCGAGGGAAGCGGGATGTCGGTGGTGCGATGGAGCCCGCGGCCGCCGGTGACCTTCGGGATGGCAGGGATTGACTGCGCACCGGCAGCGAACGCGAAGAGGAGGGTCAGAACCGGCGGAAGGACGCGCGTAGCCTACATCGTAAACTGCCCGTCCTCGATCACCGATTTCAGATGGGCCATAAACTGGTCGGCGATGGCGCCGTCGATGAGGCGATGGTCGAACGTCAGCGTCAGGATGCACATCGAACGGATGGCGATGGAGTCTCCCGCTTCGCTCTCGATGACCACGGGCCGCTTTTGCACGCCGCCGACGCCGAGGATGGCCACCTGCGGCTGATTGATGATCGGTGTTCCGAATAGTCCGCCGTACACGCCGGGATTCGTGATCGTGAACGTGCCGCCCTGCACGTCGTCCGGGCTGAGCTTCTTGGATCGGGCCCGTTCGCCGAGATCGCTGATGCCGCGGGCGATGCCGAGGATATTCTTCTCATCGGCGTGCTTGAGGACCGGAACGATGAGGCCCCACTCCAGAGCCACGGCGATGCCGATGTTGAAGTCGCGGTGATAGATGATGCTGGTCTCGTCCATGGAGGCGTTGACGATCGGGAACTGGCGTAAGCCTTCGATCGCGGCCTGCACGATGAACGGCAGATAGCTGAGCTTCGCTCCGCGCTCGGCGTAAGGCTGCTTGTGCTCCCGGCGCAGACGTTCGATGGCCGTGAAGTCGACTTCGAACGCGGTCGTGACGTGGGCCGAGGTGTGCTTCGACAGCGTCATGTGCTGGGCGATCTTCCTGCGCATGACCGAGAGCGGCTCGATGTGCTCGTTCTCGCCGGTGGCGAACTGCGGCTGCGCCGGCCGCGGCGCGGGGGCAGACGTCCTGGCCGGACCGGCCGGAACCTCCTGCGGCTGCTGGAGATATCCGAGGATGTCATTCTTGGTCACCCGTCCGGATACGCCGGAGCCTTCGATTTGCGCGATGTCGACGTTGTTCTCCTGCGCGATCTTGCGGACGAGCGGGGAGGACTTCGTGCGGCGGCGTTCGTCGAGTGAGGTCAGGTTGTCGGCGGGCGGCTGCGACGAGGTCGCTGGGACGCTGGGTCGCTGGGTCGCTGGCGGTTGTGCGGGTGCCGGCGCGGCGGCTTTCGGCGGCTCCGCGGCAGCGGGTTTGGCCGGTGCGGCTGCTTCGCCTTCGACCGAGAGTCGTGCCACCACGGAGTTCACGGCGACAGTCTGACCCTCCTGCACGAGGATCTCGGTCAGCGTTCCGGCGGCAGGCGAGGGGATCTCCGCGTCGACTTTGTCGGTCGAGATCTCGAGCAACGGCTCGTCCCGCTCCACCTTGTCTCCCACCTTCTTGATCCACCGGGACACAGTTCCCTCGGCGATCGACTCACCCATCTGCGGCATCAGAACGTCCGTGGCCATGATTCGTAGAACTCCTAACGGAGGGCTTTTTAATGCAAACGAGACAACTCAGCAACCTTTGTTCCGTTTCGTGCGGCGAAGGGTCGCGGAGACCTCGCTGCCGCTGGAGCCGTAGATCGCTGCCCCCCACCCAGATTCCTCGCCGTCTAACGCGGCTCGGAATGACGGGAAGGAGTCATTCCGAGCGGTGGAGAGCGCGAGGAATCTGGGCGGGTGGACTCCACCACCCGGATTCCTCGCCGTCTGACGCGGCTCGGAATGACGGGAGTCAGTGACTCGCTTCCGGCGGCGGCAGGCCGATCGAAGCGTGATCGACGACGTAGAGCATCCTGCTGCCGGCCTTGCGCAGCAGTTCGGTCGAGCGGATCTGAAAGATCTCCGTCTTCCCGTCCGGCCCCTTCGCCGACTCTTCCCAACGGCAGACCGTGGCGACATAGCCGTTGCCGAGAGGAATCGCCTCGATCGACTTGAGCTCGAGCGTGGCACCGGAATTCATTTGCATCATCGCCTTGACCAGACCGGCGATGGCCGCCTTCCCTTTTCCCTCTTCGCCGGCACCGGGCCATACGACGCGAGCGTCGTCCGCATACATGGCAACGATCGCTTTCTGGTCGCCGGAGTTGAACGCCTTCGCAAACGCTTCCTGAAGTTTCCTGGCATCGGCGGTGGCGTCGGCGAGAACGGGAACCGAGATCAGGGCGAGGACGGTGGCAAACAAAGCAAGCTTTCGCATAAGGCATCTCCTAATACGCCGGTATTATCTGGTGTGTGCGTCGGGAATAGAAAGTCTTTGCGGACACGCCACCCTAGTAAGCGAGGAGCTCACGCGCGGCCGCCAGCACTTTGTCCTTGTTCGGGAGGTAGAACGCTTCGAGCGGCGGTGAATACGGCGTCGGCACATCGAGAGAGGCCACGCGCTTGATCGGCGCGTCGAGATAGTCGAACGCCTTGTCCGCGATGCGCGCGGCGAACTCCGCGCCGGCCCCGCCGGTGAGCGGCGCTTCGTGCAGGATGATCACGCGACTGGTCTTCGCGACCGACTCCAGGATCGCTTCCTCGTCGAACGGAATGATCGAGCGCAGGTCGATGATCTCGACGCTTACGCCGTCCTTGGCGAGCTCGCCGGCCGCTTCGTCGGCGACGTAGATCATCGCGCCCCACGTGATGATGGTGAGGTCCTTGCCCGTGCGACGGACTTTGGCCTTGCCGATCGGCACGGTGAAGTCGTCATCCGGCAGATCTTCTTTGATGCGTCGATAGAGAAACTTGTGCTCGATGAAGAGCACGGGATCGTCGTCACGGATGGCGCTCTTCAGCAGCCCTTTGGCGTCGTACGCGGTCCCGGGATAGACGATCTTGATCCCGGGCCTGTTCATGAACATGGCCTCGGGATTCAGCGAGTGAAACGGTCCGCCGTGCGTGCCGCCGCCGGCCGGACCGCGCACGACGATCGGGCAGTCCCGGCCATACAGATAGCGATTCGTGGCCGTGAAGTTGACGAGCATGTCGTAGGCGCAGGTGATGAAGTCGATGAACTGCATCTCCGCGATGGGGCGCATACCCATGATTGCGGCGCCCGAGGCGGCGCCGACGATGGCCATCTCGGAGATCGGCGTGTCGATGACGCGTCCGGGACCGAAGCGGTCGATGATGCCGCTGCTGGTCCTGAACGCGCCGCCGTAGCTGCCGACATCTTCGCCGATGAGAAAGACGCGCTCGTCGCGCTCCATCTCTTCGATCATGGCGGTGCGGATGGCGTCGAGGTAGGTGAGTGAAGGCATGGCAGACGTGGCGATGAGATCAGTCTCTGATCTCACTCGTTCCAGTATCCGTCCCCCTTGAAAAGACCTTTCCCGGCATCGGCGCCGTCGGGCATGGGCGATTTCTCCGCTTCGTCGGTGGCGGCGTCGACTTCCTGCTTGACGCGCTGCTGGACGGCGTCGATCGTCTCCTTCGTGGCCAGGCCCATCTCCAACAGCACCCGCTCGAAACGCGGCAGCGGGTCCCTGGCCTGCCACTCCGCCAGAAGCTCGGGCGGGACATAGGAGGCGTTGTCGTGCTCGGCGTGGCCTTTCAACCGGAAGGTCTTCACCTCGACGAGCGTGACGCCGTCGCCGCGACGCGCCCGCTCGACAGCGCGGCGGACCGCGCCATATGTGGCCAGCACGTCGTTGCCGTCGACGGTCTCGCCGAAGCAGCCGACGCCGAGGGCTTTGTCGGCGAGTGTCTTCACCGCGCTCTGCTTCGAGGTCGGCGTCGAGTAGGCGAATCCATTGTCTTCGATGACCACGACCATCGGCAGCTTCTGCACGGTGGCGAAGTTCATCCCTTCCCAGAACGCGCCGGTCGACGAGCCGCCGTCGCCGATGAATCCGAGGGCCACGAGGTTCTTCTTCTGCATGCGGCCGGCCAGAGCGATGCCGGCCATGACCGGGATCATGTCGCCGAGCATGGAGATCTGGCCGATGAAGCCGTCCCTGGCCGGATTGCCGAAGTGAATGTTGAGCTCGCGGCCGCGCGTGGGGCTGTCGCCTTTGGCCATGTACTGCCGGATGATCTCGACCGGTTTCGCGCCGGCCACCAGAACAGCGCCGAGATTGCGGATGAGCGGCTGGACGACGTCGCCCTTGTCGTAGTCGAGCGCGTACGCCGCGGCGACCGATTCACCTTCCTGGCCGAGCGAGCGGTACAACCCACCGATGACTTTCGACTGCCGGAACAGCGCCACGATGCGCTCCTCGAGGGAGCGCGTGAGACGCAGGTAGTAATCGATCTCCAGCAGCTCGTCGTTCGAGAGGCCGTGCGTGTTCGTCGTGGGCGTGATCTCGGCGGTCACTGATGGATGGAGTGTCCGGCCACGTCTTCGGCCGCTTCCATGATCGCTTCGGAGAGCGTGGGGTGCGCGTGCATGGTCCTGGCGAGCGACTCGGCGGTGGCCTCGAGCTCGAGCGCGGCGCACCCCTCCACGATGATCTCGGTCGCATGCGGCCCGCAGATGTGCACGCCCAGAAGCTCGTCGTATTTCTTGTCGGCCACGATCTTCACGAGGCCGCCGGATTCGCCGATGATGCGTGCCTTCGCGTTCGCGGTGAACGGGAACTTGCCGATCTTGACGTCGTAGCCGCGCTCTTTGGCCTTTTTCTCCGTGAGTCCGACCGACGCCACCTCAGGGTCGGTGTACGTGCAGTTCGGGACGTGGTCGTAGTTGAGTGGCCGCGGATCGAGCCCCTTCATGTGCTCGACCGCCAGAATCCCCTCGGCTGATGCGACGTGGGCGAGCCACGGCGTCGGAACGATGTCGCCGATGGCATAGACGTGCGGCTCGGCCGTGCGCATGAACTGATCGACTGTGACCATGCCGCGCTGATCGACCTGCACTTTGGTCTTGTTCAGCCCGCAGTTCTCGAGAACCGCGCGCCGGCCCGTGGCGGAGAGCACGATCTCGGTCTCGATGGTCTGCTGCTTTCCTTTCGCTTCGATGACCGACTTGACTCCGTTGCCGGTCACCTCGCAGGAAATGACCTTCGCATCCGTGTAGGCGTCGATGCCCTTCTTCTTGAAGTTGCGCGTGAATTCCTTGGCCACCTCTTCGTCTTCGAGCGGAAGCAGTTGCGGCATGACCTCGACGATCGTGGTCTTCGTGCCGAAGCGCGAGAAGATGGACGCGAATTCACAGCCCACCGCGCCGGCGCCGATGACGAGCATCGACTTCGGGACCTCCGTCAGCTTGAGGATGTGATCGGAGTTGATGATGCGCTTGCCGTCGGTCTTGATGTGCGGCAGGTCCTTCGGCGTCGAACCCATGGCCAGGATGATGTCCTTCGCGGTGAGCTTTTGCACTGCGCCTTCACCCTGCACTTCCACGACCCCGTTTCCGGTGAGACGTCCGAAACCGGTGATGCGGTCGACCTTGTTCTTCTTGAAGAGGAACTCGATGCCTTTGGCGTTTTTGTCGACGACAGCCTGCTTGCGGTCCTGGCCGGCCTTGAAGTCGAGCTTCACATCACCGACGGTGATGCCGAATTCCTTCGATTTCTGGATCTTCTCCCACACCTCGGCGTTGGCGAGGAGCGCCTTCGTCGGGATACAGCCACGATGCGTGCACGTGCCGCCGAGGAACGGATCTTTCTCGATGACGGCGACTTTCAGACCAAGCTGTCCGGCCCGGATGCCGGCGACGTATCCGCCCGGCCCGCTACCAATCACCACGACGTCGTATTGCTGATCTGCCAATTGACCTCCCTTGACTCTGTGTTCGTGCCGGGTGCTGGGTGCTCGGTTCTCGGAAGTCACGAGCCGCCGCTCGCGTCTCAGACTCCGAGCACCCAGCACCGAGTACCAGCACCCAGCACCGAATCCGGCCCGGCATTATACGAATAGTTCGTACACGCCGGCATCCGCGCTACTGCGCCGGAACGTACGCGGGATCCTGGCTCACGTTGTCGATCAGAGATCCGTAAGCACTGACTCTGCCGCTGCCGTCGACGACGCGCACGGACACGCGCGCGTTGTACAGCGGATTGGCGATGCCGAAGCTCGACAACGGGAACTGCAAGAACTCGTTCGCCGCCAGCGGGACCGAGATCACCGGTGTCAGCTTCGAGTCGGGCAGCACCAGCGACACCTCGGCCGTGGCGCTGTTGCCGCTGGTCTCGACCAGACCGATATTTGTGCGAAAGCCGTCGGAGCTCTCCAGCTGAAGGAGCTGCAACGAGCGTTCGCCGGCGCCCACCGAGTCCGCGACCGTGACCGCGGGAACGAACTGGCCGATCGTGCCGCCGTTGTCCACGAGCGCATACGTGCGCGCGCTGGCGATGATGCTGCTCGTATCCGTGGTGGTGATGAGGACGGAGCCGCCGGCATTGGTCTCGGTCACGCCGAACGTGGTGTTGAGGATGTTGTCGAGATCCTTCGTCTCGCCCGCTGCGATCGCGGCCGTGCGCACGACGGGCGTCATGTCGCTGCTGCCGGTCTGCGGATAGTAGGTGAGCGTGGCCGTGACGCTGGTGGCCGCGGAGTTGTACAGACGCGCGTCGGTGCGCCAGTTCGCGATCGTGTTCGTGTAGGCGACGCCGGGAATCACGTAGCGGCTTGCATTCACCGAGCCCTTGAGGACCGGGGAGACGAGCAGCGGATCGTTCGTGCGGTTGTCGACCACCGACGCATACGCCGATACCTTTCCGGTGTCGGACAGGACTTCGACCTCGATGCGGCCGTCATCGAGAGCAATGCCGTTCGCGGAAAGCAGCCCGTTGAGCTGGAGATGCTCCGAAGGCAGCAGCGACTCCGGAATGTCGGCGAGGAGAGTGCCGCTCTTGTCGAAGACGTGCAGCATGACGCTGGCGGGTGCGCCCGAGGCTTCGACGAGACCGAAGTTGGTTCGGTAGGCGGCCGACTCGGCGATCTGCTGCAGCGAGAGCGTGCTGCCCTTGCCGGCGAACTGCGAGAACGGAATGGCCGGGATGAACTGGCCGAACGTTCCCGCGGACGTGATGTTGTAGGTGCGGCTCGAGGCCACGGTCGTGAAGAGGTTGTCCGGAACGACGCTGAAGAGACTCGGCGACGACGAGCTGTCAGTGAGCGGGCGGATCTCCAGCATGCCGCTGGCACCGCCGCTGGCTGGAGTCCCGAAGAACGTCGACAGGATGTCGTTGAGCGCGGTCGATGCGCCGGGATCGATCTGAATCGTCGTGGTCGTGCCGGTTTGTGTGCCGTCGGTCGCGGTCGGAGTGAAGTTGATGAGGTATTTCATCGCCTGCGACGACACGTTGGCCACGCGGATGTCGGATTCGAACAGCGAGTTGTTGGCCCCCGGACCGTGAGCGATGGCCGGAATGATGAGCGACGTGGGCAACGGCGTGGCCGTCGTGTCCGGCGCGACCGGGGTGACCAGGCTGACCGAGATCGGCACGGTGGCCGGCTTGTTCGACTGCGTCTCCAGCCTGCCGCTCGATCCGCCGGAGAGCGTGAGGTGCACGGCGCCCTGGTTCGAGCCCGGACCGATCTGGGACGGTTGCGATGTCACCGTCAGCGTCTGACCGGTCGCCGGAACCGTTCCCCCCGGCGGTGTGACGGTCATCCACGGCCGGTTCGTCGTGGCGCTGAACTGTGCGCCGGCGGATTCCGGCCCGATGGCGATGGTCTGGACGACGGGATTCTCGGTGGCCAGATCGGCCGTGGCACGCTCGCGCGTGGCCACGGTGTCGGGCGGAATGACCCGCGTGGCCGCCACTCTCGACCAGCCACTGCGGTCATCGCTGCATGCGCTGACGGCGCGCACGCGATAGAAGTACGGCACCGGTGCCGTGCTTGCGGTGCGTGTGAAGTGCGCGCTGACAGCGGTCACGGTCGTCGTGGCGGCGTTCGCGAAGCTCCCGGCGGTCGCTTCCTGCAGCTCGTACACGCTGGCGTTCGGAACGCCCGTCCAGCGCACGTTGTAATCGGTGCCCGACAGGACCTGGGCAACGACGTATGCCACAGGACGGCTCGGAGCCTGGCACGTCGTCGACGCCCCGGCCACTCTGACGTGGTTGAGCGCGGAGAAGAGGGCCGGACACGAATCGAACACCGCTTCGACGGACCACCGCACGTTGCCCGCGGGCATGGGAACGGAGATCTCGTTCGACGTGGTCGTGGCCACGAGCGCCGGCTCGTCGCCGTTGATGGCCGCAAAAAGCCGATACGACTTGGCGTTGGCCGACTTCGTCCACGCGAAGTGAACGGGAGAAGCAACGTCGCTGGCATCGTCCGCGGGTGCCAGCGGATGCGGACGGCGGCTGTCGCATCCCGCGGGATCCGGCACCTTGAACTTGTTGTGGTCGGAGACGACGCCGTTGCAGCCGGAGCCGAGGGCGATGACCCACCATTCGAGGTCACCGACCGGAACGTCGCGTTGAATCTGCGTCGCGGTGGTGTCGCCGATAGCCGCCGCGGCGCCCCGCGCCGCCCTGACGATGACGATATAACGGACAGCGCCGGCCACCGGCGTCCAGTTGAACGTCACGGGACTGACGGTGCCGCTTGCGCCATTTGCCGGCGAGAGCAGTACGGGTTTGACCTGCGGACAGTTGGTGGCCTGCGGGACGGTGAATCGCGACGGCTGCGAGTGCGTTCCCGGGCATCCGTCGAAAGCCGCTTCGACGAACCATGAGATCGTACCCGGCGGCATCGCGGTGGTGAGCGTGGGGTCATCGTTCCTGCCCACGAGCTTTACCGCGCCGCCGTCGACAGACGCGAATACGCGATACTCGGTAGCGCCGCTGGCCGGCGTCCAGGTGAACGTGACCGGCGAAGTCTGTGAGGCGTTGTTGGCCGGCGTGAGGATCACCGGTGCCTGGCCGCTGCAGTTTGCCGTCTCCGGAATGCGAAAGTTCGCTGCCGGCGACGAAACCGGCGGACAGCCCGCGGCGATCGCATCGACGTACCACGAGTAAGAGCCCGAGGCGAGGGCCTGCGTGAGTTGCGTGCCCGCCGTCAGTCCGGCACCGGCGAATGCGTCGCCCGTGGCGGCGATCCAGAGGTGATAGGCAACCGCTCCTGATGCAGCGTTCCAGTGGAACGTGACCGGGCTGGTGACGTCCGTATCGATCGGCGAGACGAGCACCGGCGCGGCCGTGCCGCAGGCTGCCGCGCGCGGCACGGTGAACTGCGCGTGCGGAGACACGACCGACGGACAATTCGCGAACAGCGCCTCGACGTACCAGTCGATCGCGCCGCTCATCAGCGGCACGGTGGCCGTCGTTGTCGTCACCCGGGCCACGTTGATCGCTGCTTTTCCATCCACGCCGGCCCAGATGCGATAGGCGCTGGCGCCGGAAATGCCGGTCCAGGAGAACGTCACGGGTGACGACACCGTCGCGCCGTTTGCGGGCGACTGCGGCGAGATCGCGCCGCTGCCGCATTGCGCCGGCGCGACCGTGAAGCGCGTCGTCGCCGAGCGCACCGCGGCGCACGTCGCGAATCGCGCTTCCACGTACCAGTCGATCGTTCCCGGTTGAAGCAGGCGCGTGAGCGACGTGCCGCCCGTTCCGCCGATATCGGTGAACGGACCATCGTTGAGCGACGTGAACACCTCGTAGGACGTGGCGTTTGGCACGGTCGTCCAGGCGAACGTCACCGATGTGTCGCTGCTGACGTCGTTGTTCTTCGGCGCCATCGGCGTGGGAGGGGTCGTGCCACAAGCAGTCCCACCGACTGTGAATCGGGCCAGCGCCGAGCGCGTATCGCAGTTGGTACTGAAGATCGTTCGAACGACGCCGAGATACTTTCCGGGCCCGAGCGTGATCGCCGACGAGGTCGTCGACCCGTTGGGCGTGGTGGCCGCGGTTTTAAACGTCGCTCCGTTGTCACTCGACACCAGGACCTCATAGCGCGTCGCTCCGGGCACCGCCGTCCAGGCGAAAAGGATCGACTGCGACGCGTCGAAGTTCGCGTTGCTGGGCGGAGAAAAGACGCTGACGACGTCCTCAGGGCATCCCGCCGGCACCACTGTCAGCTCGTAATGCTGCGTGCCCGCGCAGTGGGCGGGCGCTGTGTCGGTCGCCACGATGTCGAACTCGTACACGCCGGGCTTGTTCGGAGTACCGGTGAGCGTCTGGTTGAGGAATCCGAGGCCGGGAGGAAGGGTGCCCTGGAACGCGAACGTGAAGCTGGTGCTCGTCGCGCTGAACGCCGTGAATTTAGTACCGTACAAACGCCCGGTCACTGCGCTCGGAATCACGCTCGGTGACAGCGTCACGGGCTGACAACTGTTTGCCGGATTGATGACCTTCATGGTGTAGGCGCGATTGCCCAGGCACGCGTTCACGTCGATGGCGATGATCGTGAACGAGTAGGTTCCCGCGGAAGTCGGAGTTCCCTTGAGGCGGTCGGAGATGATCCGCAGGCCGGGAGGGATGGAACCCGAGCTCACGCCGTACGCATACGGAGAGGCGCCGCCCGTGGCGGAGAGGCCTTGCGTATAGGCGATATTGAGAGTGGCATCGGGAAACACAGACGGACTGACATCGATGGCCGGACACGACTGTGCCTGTACCGCCGTCACGGACAGTGTTGCGGCAAACAGCGTTACCGCCAGAATGTAGCGTTTCATGCGCCCTCGACTCTTCTTGCTGAGACTTCGCGGTTATTGTACAGGCTGCAAATAATCACTGGTATTTGTTCCCGCCGGTATTGAAGAGCACGACGGTTTCCCGATCCTGCAGCGCGCCGCTCTGCCGCAGCGCGTCGTAGGCGAGCAGTGCCGCCCCGGCCTCGGGGCCGGCGTCGATACCTTCCCGCGTTCTCAGCTCCGCCGCTCCGGACTCGATACGATTTTCGTCGACGGCGACGGCGCCGCCGTGCGACTCCCGCAGCGCGCGCAGCATCAGCCGGTCGCCGACGGCCCGGGGAACGCGCAGGCCCCAGGCGGAGGTCCGCGGCGATTCCCACTCCGGCGCTGTCTCCAGACCCTGCTCGAACGCGCGTACGATGGGAGCGCAACCGCTCGACTGCACCGTGAACATGCGCGGCCGCTGTGCGCCGATCCATCCCAGACGCTCCATCTCGTCGAACGCTTTCCACATGCCGATGAGGCCTGTACCGCCTCCGGTCGGATAGAGGATCGCGTCGGGGAGGCGTCCGAGGTCGTCGAGGAGCTCGTAGCCCATGATTTTCTTTCCCTCGACGCGATACGGCTCCTTCAGCGTCGAGAGGTCGAAGCCGCCGTTCTCGGCGATGTACTTCTGCACGCGCTTGCCGGCGTCGGTGATCACTCCGGCCACGAGCTCGACCTCCGCGCCGTACGACCGGCACTCGTCGACGATCGAGCGGGGCGTGTCCTGCGGCATGGCCACGAACACGGGCAGTCCGGCCCGCGCTCCGTAGGCGGAGAGTGCCGCGCCGGCATTGCCGGCCGTCGGAGTGGCCAGACTCCGCGCGCCGAGGTTCTTCGCCATCGTCACCGCGGCGGCCATGCCCCGCGACTTGAACGAACGTGTTGGATTCTTCGACTCGTCCTTGATGAAGAGACGCTCCCGCGTACGCGACGCCAGAAGAGGCGTCGAGCCTTCACCAAGGGAGACGATCTCGTCCGACTCCTCCACCGGCAGCACCTCGGCGAAACGCCACATGGTGCAGGCGCGGAGCCGCGTCTTTTGCCGCAACTCCGGAGCGGGGGAGAGGTCGTACTGCACGAGGAGCGGTCCGCCGCACTGCGTGCAGAGGTTGTGAAGCGCGCGCGGCGCATACCGCGCCGCGCAGTGGGAACACTCGATGCGGAGAGGGAACGTGCGCATGAATGGAGGGTGCAGGACTTCAGTCCTGCACCCTCTACACTACTGCGATTTCTTCGCGTCGGCGATGGACTTGTCCATCTCCTTCTGCCAGTCCTGCATCTTCTTTTCGGTCTCGCCCGGCTTCTCGTCGCTGTACTTCGCGATCTCCTGGGCGTACGCGTTCAGGGCATTCTCATACTTGGAGACGATCTGCTTGTTGTAGGCGAGCGCGGGATCTTCCTGCTCCTTCGAAGAGGCTGACTCCTGCTTCTGCTTCTCGAAGGCGTCGAGCGTTTCCTTGTACATCTTCTTCGCGTTCTCGTCGGTCGCCTCGTCGTAGGCCTTCTTCGTCTGCGCGATGGTCTGGTCCATGCTGGCCTGCATCGCCTCGCCCATCTTCTCGGACATCGCCGAGGTGCTGACAGCGAGGATCTGGCCCTTCACCCACATGTACTCCTGGGTGTTGTAGCCGAGGTCTTTGGCAGCGCGAAGGTCGGCGGTGACGAGGTCAGCGACCGAGCCCATGGTCTTGAATCCTTCCACGAGTCCGGCCAGCGACTTCTCGCCCGCTTTCTTCGCGGCGTCGGCATGCTGCTGTGCCTCCGCTTTCGCCACCTGGGCGATTTGCTTCTCGTGCTCGCGGACTTTCAGGTACATCTGCACCTGACCGTCGGTGAGCTTTCCGTCAGCGGGTGGGGTGTACTTGTCATCGCCGATCTTCTTCATCAGATCGGTCGTGCCGTTCTTTTCGAGATCGCGGGAGATGGAGAGTTTGTCGGCGAGCTCCTTGGCCCGACAGCCGGTAAGAGCGATGGTGAGACACAGTCCTGCCAGAAGAGTGCGACGCATGGGTAATCCTCCGATTGATTTTGGGGTGAGTGATTGTACAACGACCGTCTCTTTCCGGGAGCGGCGAGAAGCGGTGTCAGCCCAGTTGCTGGCGGACTCTGGCGGTGAGCTTCTCGAGTTCGCGCAGGATCGACTCGAGCTCGGCGCGGTGCTGCTTGCGGAGCGAGTCGACGTCGCCGCCCGACGAGGCGCTCTTCCGCTTCGGCGCGTCCATCACGGCTACCGCGGCGGGCGTCTCGTCGACCATGTGCTCGGCACCGATCTCCTCGACGTCGTCGTCCTCGATGGGGACGGCGATGTTCCCGGCAAAGGTGGCCGGGCGCTCCCGCCCTTCCTGGAGCAATTGTTCGAGCGAGACCTCTTCCATCTTCTCGTATCCGGCATCGAAGGGATTGTCCGCGGCCTCGGGAAAGGGCACGGTTTCCGGGAACGGTGACGGCGCTTCGTCGAGCGGCGGCGCTTCTTCGATCACAGGCTCGCGTGCCGGTTTCGACTTTTCCTTCGCGGCCGCCTTTGAGGTAGCCGCCGCCTTCTTCCGGTCGATCGGCTCGCCCTTTCCCTTGAGCCGGTTGAAGAGATGCTTGGCCGTCATCTTGGAGACGAGCTTGAACGTCTCCATGACGCCGTCGCCCTTGAGTGCCGAGGCTTCGGTGTGCGGGAACCCCTCCAGGCCGAGGAGCTCCTCGAGATCCTCCACGGGAGGGACGCCTGGGATGTCGCGCTTGTTGTACTGAATGACGATCGGCGTGTCGTCCGGGTCGATCTGGTTCTCCTTCATGTTGTCGAGGAGATTCTTGAAACTCTCCTTGGTCGAGTCGACCATGGAGCGCTGCGAGTCGGCGACGAAGACGATCGCGTCCGCCCCCCTCAGGACCAGCTTGCGCGTCTCGTTGTAGAAGACCTGGCCGGGGACGGTATAGAGCTGGATCTTCAGGTTGAAGTTCCCGACCTTGCCGATATCCACCGGCAGGAGGTCGAAAAAGAGCGTACGGTCCGTCTTTGTGGCCAGCGACAGCATCTTCCCCTTCGATTTCGGGTCGAGCTTGTCGAAGATGACCATGAGATTCGTCGTCTTCCCGCACAGTCCGGGGCCGTAGTAGACGATCTTGGCGGTCATCTCACGCGTGGCGTGATTGAAGAGGACCATTGGGAGGAAGAGTATAACGTAGGGAGTGCAGCCGGACGAGCCGTTCGAGCTTCCGATCGAGGATACGATCGACCTCCATCCCTTTCTGCCGGCAGAGGTTCGCGACGTGGCGCGCGAGTATCTGATGGCCGCGCGCGAACGCGGATTCCGCCAGGTCCGGCTCATCCATGGACGCGGAATCGGCGTGCAGCGCGAGATCATCCAGTCCCTGCTGCGGAAGCTCGATTTCGTCGAGGACTTTCACGACGCCGATGGTTCGGGAGGGGGGTGGGGGGCGACCGTGGTGGTTCTGCGGGCGGCCGATGGGGTTGGCTGAATGGGAAATGCAAAATGCAGAATGCAGAATGCAAAATGCAGAATGCAAAAGGCAGAATGACGGGGCGCGCGTGGCGAACAAGTAGAATGTCGCCGCTTTGGCGACGGTTGAAACGGGTATGTCCACGCTTTTCGAAGAGCTGAGCCGAACGAAAACCTACGACTACTCCGAGGAGGAGGTGCGCGGGTTCGAGGAGCTGCATGAGGAGATCCGCGCGCTCAAGAAGCAGCGCAACGCGGTGATCGTCGCGCACAACTACTATCGCCCGGAGATCCTGAAGATCGCCGACTTCGTCGGCGACTCGCTCGAGCTGGCGCTGATGGCCTCGAAGGTCAAGGAAGCCGACGTCATCGACTTCTGCGGCGTCCACTTCATGGCCGAGACGGCGAAGATCGTGAATCCGTCGCGGACCGTGCTCCTGCCGAACCTCATGGCCGGCTGCCAGCTCGCCGACTCCGCGCCCGCCGAGGATCTCCAGGCGCGGATCGCGGAACTGAAGAAGGAGTATCCCGATCTGGCCGTCGTCAGCTACGTGAACACCACGGCCGCGGTAAAAGCGCTCTCCGACGTGATCGTGACCTCGGGGAACGCCGCGAAAGTCGTCGGCACGCTGCCGAACAAGAACATCCTGTTCGTGCCCGACCGCAATCTCGCCAACCACGTCGCGCAGCAGGTGCCGGACAAGAACATCATTCCGTGGGAAGGCTTCTGCTACGTCCACCAGCAGATCACGCCCGACGAGATCTCGCGCATCCGCAACGCCGATCCCGATCTGGAGATCCTCGTCCATCCGGAGTGCCGCCCCGACGTGGCGGCGCTCGCCGACGCCGTGCTGTCGACCTCGGGCATGGTGAAGTGGGCGAAGGAGCGGCCGGCGAAGCGCTTCCTCGTCGTCACCGAGTGCGGGCTCTCCGACCGGCTGGCCATGGAAGTGCCGGACAAGCAGTTCCTCAAGGGCTGCAAGCTCTGCACGTTCATGAAAGTGACGACGCTCGAGGACGTGCGCGACTCGCTGAAACTCATGCGCTACGAGATCGTCGTTCCCGAAGACGTTCGGGTACCTGCGGAGAGAGCGTTGAGAAGGATGTTTGAAGCGACCGCTTCGTGAGTCGCTGCCGCTGGTCGCCTTCGCGATTGCGAAGCTGGCGTTCCACGCGCTGACGAACATCCGTTACGGGTTTCATCGCGACGAGCTGGCCACGCTCGACGATGCGCGTCACCTGGCCTGGGGCTTCGTCGCCTATCCACCGCTCACCCCACTGCTCGGACGTCTGGAGCTCTTGGCGTTCGGCGACTCGCTGACCGGGTTTCGCTTCCTGGCCGCGGCGGCGCAGAGTGTGGCCATCGTCCTGGCCGCGCTCATCGCCAGACACCTCGGCGGCGGCAAGGCGGCGCAGTGGATCGCGGCCATCGCCGTGGCCATCGCTCCGGTGTCGCTCGCGGCGAGCTCGCTGTTTCAATACGTCTCGTTCGATTACCTCTGGTGGGTGCTCGTTGCGTACTTCGTCGTGAGGCTCGTGGAGAGCGGCGATCCGCGATGGTGGATCGGCATCGGCGTCGCGCTCGGCCTTGGCGCGATGACGAAGTACACGATCGCGTTCCTGATCGCCGGCCTGGCCGTCGGCTTTTTCTTCTCGCCGTTGCGGCGGCATCTGCGCAGCCGCTGGTTCTGGACAGGCGTGGCGATCTCCGTCGTGATGGTCGCGCCACACTTCGTATGGCAGGTGAGGAACCTCTTCGTCACGCTCGACTTCCTGAAGAGCATCGACGCGCGCGATGTGCGGATCGGCCGCACCGCCGGCTTTCTCACCGAGCAGCTCTGGGTCGCCGCGAACGCGGTGACGATTCCATTGTGGGCGACAGGGCTGTACGCGCTTTTCTTCTCGCGAACGCTGCGGCGCTTCCGCATCCTGGGGTGGATGGCGATCGTGCCGTTCGTCCTGTTCCTGATCGCGCGCGGCCGCAGCTACTACATGGCTCCCGTGTATCCGATGCTGCTCGCGGCGGGAGCGGTGATGATCCCGTGGCGCCGGCTGACGATCGTGGCGGCGGCGGTGTCGCTGCTGGCCGGCGCGTCGATCGCGCTGGCGATCCTGCCGCTCGCGCCGGTCGACTCGCCACTCGGCCAGTTCGCCATCAGGGAGAACGGCGACCTGAAGGAAGAGATCGGATGGCCGGAGATGACGGCGGAGGTCGCGCGGATCTGGAAGACCATTCCGGCGGAGGAGCAGAAGCGGACGGCGATCTTCTGCGCGAACTACGGCGAAGCGGGCGCGATCGACCTCTACGGTCCGCGCTTCGGCTTGCCGCCGGCGATCAGCGGCGTGAATTCATTCTGGGCGCGTGGCCCGGGAGATCCGCCGCCGGAGACGCTCATCGTTCTGGGCGTGCACCGCGACCGGCTGGAGCAGCGCTTCACATCCATCACACTCGCCGGAACGATCCCGAACCCGCATCATCTCGACAACGAGGAGTCGGAGCACGCCGAGATCTTCGTCTGCCGCGGATTGAAGGTGCCGCTGGCGGCTCTTTGGCCGAAGATCCGCTCGTTCGGGTGAGGCCAGAAGAGATGCTCGACGCGACGTACGAAACAGCGAGGCCAGCTTGGGGGCCAGCGAGAGGGTGGCCTCAGCAGCGTCCAGCCGGTGGACTGAGCGCGAGTTCGCCACTCACAGTCACGATGTTCGCGCGCCGCTGAGCGTGTGGTCCTTGCGGGGACCGCGGTTTTGTAGAATCGATCAGATGAAAAGCCTCGCGGATCTACCGGAGATGCCGGCCAGTGAACGCCTCGAATTGCTCGAGGTGATCTGGGATAGCCTGGCCGAGACGCCGGAGGCTGTGCCTCTCACCGACGAAATGCGCGCGGAGCTTGATCGCCGGCTGGCTTCCAAGCCCTCATGACCTTATCTTGGGCCTCAAGGTGCGCCGAAGAGTCGATCGATCGATCGAACGGGATGCCCGTACAATCCGCGCCGTGCGTGCTCTCGACCAACTCCTCGCCAACAACCGCGTCTGGGCCGCCGAGGTCACCCGGCAGGATCCCGCGTTCTTCGAACGGCTCTCCAGCCAGCAGTCGCCGAAATTTCTCTGGATCGGCTGCTCCGACAGCCGGGTTCCAGCCAACCAGATCGTCGGTCTGCCACCAGGCGAGATGTTCGTGCACCGGAACGTCGCCAACGTGGTCGTGCACGCCGATCTCAACTGCCTCTCGGCGATCCAGTTCGCCGTGGACGTTCTTCGCGTCGAGCACATCATCGTCTGCGGGCATTACGGCTGCGGCGGCGTGCTGGCCGCTTTGCGTGACGACAAGCTCGGACTCATCGACAACTGGCTGCGCCACGTGCAGGACGTGCGCTGGAAGCACGAGGCCGAGATCGACTCGCTGCCGGAAGCGGAGCGTCACCGCCGGCTCTGCGAGCTCAACGTCATCGAACAGGTCGTCAACGTCGGCAGGACCACGGTGGTCCAGGACGCCCTGGCGCGCGGGCAGGAACTGGCCGTCCACGGCTGGGTGTACGACCTGCGCGACGGCCTGCTCCGCGATCTCGGCGACAGCTCCCGGTGAAGCGGTGGGACGCTCTAGCTCCTGCAGATCATCTGATACACGCCGCTGACGTCGTCGCGCACGTCGTCGATGTCCGCTCGGATCTTCCCGAGGATCTGCTGATACGCCGGATCGCTCTGCAGCGGCTGCAGCCAGGGGTGCTTGACCATCTCGTTCCAGCTGTGATGTCCGAGCTCGGCGGCGCGGCGCGTCCAGGCGATGGCGTTGTCGTGATCGCCCAGCTTCGCGTAGCACATGGCCACGCGAATGGCCGCCCAGTGGTTGCGGTTCGCGTCCGCTTCAAACGACTGGATGGCCGCTTCCGCGCCGGAGCGGTCGCCCTTATCCGCCGCGATCATCGCCGTGAGGCTCTTGCCGATGTAATGCTTCGGCACGAGCGCGATCGCTTCATCGGTCTCGCGCTGCGCGTCGACGAGATTTCCGAGGAGGATGAAGGCCAGGGCACGGATGTCGTGTCCGGCCAGAGCGGTATCGGACGATGCCAGCGCGTATTGCGCGTTATGCAGCGCGCCCTCGGGATCGACGTCGTTGATGTAGAGGTAGCCGCGGACCTTGGCCTCGTTCGACGACGGGTCGATCTCGACGATGCGGTTGACGATGCATTGCGCCTTCTGCATCTCGCCGGTGGAAACGAGGTAAGAGGCGATGGCGTTGAGCGCGACGGTGTCGGTCGCGTTCAGCCGCAGCGCGGTCAGGCTTTCGCGCACCGATTCCCGGAAGCGGTCGGGAAATCGCACGAACACGCGGCCCAGGGCCAGGTGGGCCTGGGGGAGATTGGGATCGAGACGGACGGCCTGGCGCGCATACCATTCCGCCTTCAGCATGGTGTCCTGATCATTGAGGCTGCGCGCGTTTCCGAGCGAGAGGGCGATGGCGAGGTCGGCGTAGGCGGCGGCGAAGTTCGGATCGAGTTGGATGGCCTTTTTCAGCGCCGCGATCTGTTCGTTGTAGTCCTTCGGAACGAGACTGCCGTTAAGCGCGCGCGCCTTCAGATACTGCTCGAACGCTTTCGGGCTCGACGATCGCGGCTCCGAATGCGCAATGACCTGGGCTGGCCCGAGATTCAGCTTCTCATCGAGGGCGGAGACGGTGAGCGCGGAGACGTCGTCGATCAGCTTGAGGAGGTTGTCGCGCCTGCCGTTGATGGAATCGGCCCAGACGTTGTAGCCCGTGCGCAGATCGGTGAGCTGGAGATTCACGCGGACGAGATCGCCGGCGGCGAGAAAGTGCCCTTCCAGCAATCCGTCGACGTGCAGTTTCTCACTGGCGGTCTTGGGGTCGACTTTCTGATCGCGGAATTCGAGCACCGCCGAGGTGGGGCGGACTTGCAGCGACGAGATGGCCTGCAGCTTCGTCACGAGCGCGTCGGCGATGGCCACGGAGAGGAACTGATCGCTGGTGTTGCTGGAGATGTTTCCGAACGGCAGCACGGCCAGGGAGCGGATCGGTGTCTGCGGAGCGGGCGGCTGCGTTGCCGTCACCGCCGCGTCCGGCCGGGTCCTCACGAACCAGGCTGCGAACGCGACGACCAGCAACGCCGCGACCAGGATGAGCGGCCGCACCCAGGCGCGCCGGTGTTTCGTCGTTCCCAGCATCGACCTGCTGTGCTGGGTGGTCTGGCGACCGGTCGGGAGATCGATCACTTCGAGATCGCGCAACAGATCGGCGGCGCTCTGATATCGATCGCCGGGCGATTTCTGCAGAAGCTTTCTGATGATCTTTGCCGCGGCCTGCGGGAACGAGGGATCCATGGGAAGGAACGGCTCGGGCTCGGCATCGCGGATCTTCTCGAGCACAAGCAGAGGCGCCTCGGCGTTGAACGGCAACTGGCCCGCGGCCATCTGATAGAGGACCGCGCCGAGCGAGAAAAGGTCGCTCCGCTCATCGGCCTGTCCGCCCCGCGCCTGTTCCGGCGAGAGGAAGTGCAGCGTGCCGAAGAACTGGCCGCTGGTCGACGCGTAGGAGGGTTTGGACGGCGAGGCGGTCATCTCTCGCGGCAGCAGTTTGGCCAGACCGAAGTCCAGGATCTTCACGACGCCGTTCGGCTCGATGATGATGTTCGCGCTCTTGAGATCGCGATGGATCACGCCGGTGGCGTGCGCGGCGGCCACGCCCGCGGCCACCTGACGGGCGATGTTCAGGAACTCGCCGGTGTCGAGCGGGCGGCGCCGCAGCCGCTGCGAGAGCGTCTCTCCCTCGCAGTACTCCATAACGATGAACGGCTGTCCCTCTTCGGTCTCTCCGACTTCGTAGATGGTGGCCACGTTCTGCTGGCGGATCGAGCCGGCCGTGCGCGCCTCGCGCTCGAAGCGCGTCCGCGTCTCCTCGGGGAGCACCCCCTCGGTGTTGAGGAGCTTGACGGCGACGTATCGGCCCAGGCGCGCGTCACGGGCCAGGTAGACGGTGCCCATCCCGCCCTTACCGAGGATCCGCGTGATCTCGAAGCGGTCGACGGCTTGCGGGATGTCGGACATCATCTCTCTGCGGGCATTCTACTCGTCGTACGATCGCACCCGCATGCCGTCATACACGATCTCGTGGAACGATCCGCACGAGCACACCTACGACATCACCATTGCCTTCACTGCACCGGCCGACGATCCGGAGCTCGCTCTTCCGGCCTGGCGGCCGGGTCGGTATCTGATTCAGAACTACGCCGCCGACATCACCTCGTGGACTGCCGCCACCGGCGGCGGCGATCCGCTCGACATCGAGAAGACCGCGAAGTCGGTCTGGCGCGTGCGTGCGGGGAGAGGGGAGAACGTGCTCGTGCGCTACCGCTTCTACGCGGCGGTGCTCGATGCCGGCTCGAGTTTTCTCGACGGGGACGAGGCCTATTTCAACGGATCGAACCTCTTCATGATGGTGGAAGGGCTGCGGGGCGAGGAATCGCGGCTGACCGTCGCCTCGCCGGCGGAGTGGCGCATCGAGACGCAGCTCCGCGCCGATGAGGGGAACGAGAACGCGTTCGCGTCGCGCGACTACGATCATCTGATCGACTCGCCGGTCATCGCCGCGCGGCGGCTGATCCGTCACTCGTTCAAGCAAAGCGGCGCCACGATCCATCTCGTGTTCGCGAACGCGAAGCGCATCGACACCGATCAGTTCATCGACCCGGTCCGGGCCATCGTCGGCGAGCAGGCCGCGATGTTTGGCGGCCTGCCGCTGCGCGACTATCGCTTTCTCATCCACGTCGGCGACCGCTGGCATGGCGTCGAGCACGAGTCGTCCTGTTCCATCATCGCCAGGCGTTCCGATCTCCTCGGCGCCGCCGGCGGAGACGCCGGGTACGACCGCTTCCTCTCGATCGCCTCGCACGAGTTTTTTCACGTGTGGAACGTGAAGAGGATCCTGCCTGCGGCGTTCGCGCCCTACGACTATTCGAAGGAGACCTGCACGCGACTGCTGTGGGTGATGGAAGGAGTGACGTCGTACTACGGCGAGCTCACGCTGGCCCGGGCCGGATTGTGGGACCAGGATCGGTATCTCACACACCTGGCCGGAGAGATCGAGACTCTGGAGAACCTGCCCGGACGCGAGGTGCTCTCGCTGTCGCAGGCCAGCTTCGATGCCTGGCTGCAGAACGACGTGCACGATCGCGCCAACTCGCTCATCTCGTTCTACAACAAGGGCGAGGTGGTGGCGGCGCTGCTCGATCTGCTCATCCGGCGCGAAAGCGGTGGAGCGAAGTCGCTCGACGACGTGATGCGGCTGCTGTGGCGCGAGGAGAAGCCGCTGGAGGAGAGCGCCTTCGAGCAGGCGGTGGCCCGGCTCTGCGATCCCGGCGACTTCTTCGACCGGTACGTGCACGGAACCGATCCCCTGCCGTACGAGGAATTGTTGCCGGCGGTCGGTGTTGCAATCGGGTCCGCGCCGCAGGAGGTGGGGCCTTCGCTGGCGGCGACCGTGCGCGGCGAGGGCGGCCGCCTCATGGTGGTCAACAGCACACGGGGAGGAGCGGCAATGCGCGCAGGCCTGCTCGCCGGCGATGAGATCATCTCCATCGACGGATCGCGAACGGCCGGCGAGACGGATCTGAAGCGTGTGCTCCGGTCGATCGACCCCGGCACGTCCGTGGAGATGATCGTGGCACGCGCGGGTGTCGTCCGGACGACGACGCTCGAAGCGCTGCCCGAAGCGCGGGTGAAGATCACGTTGAAGGCGGTGGGGGAGAGCGCGTTGCGCGATCAGTGGCTCAGGAGAGGGAATGGCTGAAGAGCAGCGGCCGGTGGAGTTCACCGAGGAGCGGATTCCGGTGGATGGGATCGAAGAGGCGATTGACGAGCTGGTCGATCTCTACGGCGGCGAGATCAAGGCGTCGCGGCTCAACGAGCGCGATTTCATTCTGCCGCTGCGGCGCGGCATCGCCACCGCCGGCGCGGTGCAGTGCACACTCTCGTGGGCACCGCAGGAGCCCGGCGAAGCGACCGTGCGGCTCAAGTGTGACCGCGAGATCGACGCGCCGAAGGCGCAGCGCGTGGCCATGCTCGCGATGGGGGTGGCCGGCGCGATGTTCTTCATGATCTGGCCGTTCTTCCCGCACCAGCAGGAGCTCGGAACGCTCTCCTGGATGGGAGGTATCATCGCCCTGGCCGTCTACTTTCTCTCGCTGCGGCGGACCAGTGGCGGCCTGGCGTTCGACTTTCTGCAAAGGCTGGCACGGCGGCAGCGCAGTGTCGGGGAGGTTGAGTAGTGCTCTGGATCCTGATCGTGCTGTTTGCCGCCGTCGTGATCGGATCGTGGATTCGATCCGCCGCCGCGAAGGCGAGAGAAGAAGACAGGAAGAGTTAGCCCGGTCATTCCGAGCGCCGCAGAGCGCGAGGAATCTGGGAGGTGGTGGTCGTTCCCCCGCCCGGATTCCTCGCCGTCTTCGCGGCTCGGAATGACGAGGTGGTCGGCAGCGTCAGAGCCGGTCGGTGATGATGGACTTGGCGATGGTCTGCAACTGCATGTTCGACGTTCCCTCGTAGATCTGTCCGACCTTCGAGTCGCGCCAGAACTTCTCGACCGGGTACTCCTTGGTGTAGCCGTTGCCGCCGAACAGTTGCACCGCCAGCGAGGTGACCTTCTCGGCGACCTGCGACGAGAAGTACTTGGCCATGGCTGCTTCGCGCAGGAACGGTCTCCTGGCATCTTTGAGCCGCGCGGCGTTGTAGACCATGAGCCGCGCTGCCTCCAGTTCGGTGGCGGCTTCCGCGATCTGGAACTGGACAGCCTGGAAGTCGGCGACCGCTTTTCCGAACTGCTGGCGTTCTTTCGTATAGGCGACGGCGTGCTCGAGTGCTCCACGGGCCACGCCCAGCATCTGCGCGCCGATGCCGATCCGCCCTTCGTTCAGCGTCTCGATGGCGATCTTGTAGCCTTTGCCCGTTTCGCCGAGGACGTTCTCCCGCGGGACGCGGCAGTCTTCGAGGATGAGCTCACAGGTGGAGGATGCGCGAATGCCGAGCTTGTCTTCCTTCTTGCCGACGCTGAAGCCCGGAAAATCGCGCTCGATGAGAAAGGCGGTGATGCCTTTGTAGCCGGCGTCGGGGTTCGCGGTTGCGAAGACGATGAAGAACCCCGCTTCCGCCGCGTTCGTGATCCAGAGCTTGCGGCCGTTGAGGACCCAGTGATCGCTTTTTTCTTCGGCCTTCGTGGCCAGGGCGAACGCATCCGAGCCGGATCCTCCCTCGGACAGCGCGTAGGCGCCGACCGTATCGGCGGCCAGCATGGACAGGTACTTCGACTTCTGGTCCTCGTTACCCCAGCGGATGAGGGCGTTGGCCACGAGCGTGTTTTGCACGTCGACAAGCACGCCGCACGATGCGTCGACCTTCGACAGCTCCTCGACCACGAGCACGGCGGTAAAGAAGGTCGAGCCCGCGCCGCCCCATTGCTCGGGCACCTCCACGGCCATGATGCCCAACTCGAAGAAGCTCTTGATCAGGCCCGGGTCCATCTTCGCGTCGTGGTCCATCTGGTGGACGAGCGGCCGGATGCGCTCGACCGCGAAGTCACGCACCGTCTCCTGAAACATCTGTTCTTCTTCGGAGAGGAGAGTGAGCGGTGTTCCCGTTGCCATTTCCTCGGTCTGGGGGGTCATCTGGAGCCTCAGCGTCGAATGATATCCGAACGACTACCGTTATCATCGCGTACGGCCCTGGTGGCGGAATGGGTAGACGCACGGGACTTAAAAGTCTCGCTTTTGCTGGTCTAATCTGCTGAAAAGAAAGGGGCGTCATCGTCCGGTTGTGCGTGATTTGTCCGTGTTCACCTGTCGCCGGCTTTCGCCTTGAACTCGGCGACGTTCGTCTTCGGCTGATTTCTCAGGAAAGTGCTCTGCTGCCGGAGAGCGGCGAGCGTGTCCTCAGTGCTCGTGATGTTGTACCGATCGAAGACGCTGCGCGTGAGGTGTCCGCTGATGGCCATCGCGACGGTCTCGGATACGCCGCTGCGAACGAGCGCGCGGATGGCTGATCTGCGCAGGTCGTGAAACAGGCAGCCAGGAAGGCCCGCGGCCGTGCGGGCGCGCGCCCAGCGCTTGGCGAAGACGCTCTGACTGAGCGGACTGCCGGATTCATGGAAGACGAACTCGGAGAGCGCCGTCGTCCCGTCCGCCTTCGTGTACTGGCGCGCGGCCCATCGGCGATCGAAGAGGGCCGCGAGCTCGTCGTCGAGCGGGAGCAGGCGAGGCCGCCCGTTCTTCGTTGTTTCGAGTCTGACTTCCCGGGCCACGCGATCCACGCGGCTCCACGTGAGCAGCCGGATTTCGGACGCGCGCCAGGCGGTGCGGAATCCGAAAACCGTCATCGCTGACATGACCGGGTCGAGATGCTCGATCATGCGCTCGACGTCGGCCACCTCGAGGAATCCGCTGCGAACGTTGTCTTCCGGGCCGGCCATCGGGATGTAGCAGCCGTTGGAGAACTTCTGCTCCTCGTTCGCGAAACTGAATGCGCGTTTCAGGATGGCGAGCTCGCGGTTGATGGTGGCCGTTGCGGCCTTGTCCGCCCTTCGCTGCTGGATGTATTCGCGGACGAGGTCCGGCGTTACGCTGAGCGCTCGACGGAACCCGAAAAACTCCCTGACGCGCTTGCTCCGCCCCCTCATGTGATCGAGGCTTTTGATGCGCTGGGTTTCGTATTCGACGAAGAGTGCGTTGAGCAGCTCGCCGACGGTGATTCTTTCCGCCGCCGGCCCCTGGAACGGGCGAGTCGAATCGAGAACCGCGGCCAGCCGTTTCCGGAGGAGTCGCTTCGCGTCGATCTCCCGCGCCGAGTGCGAGGATTCACGAATCTCGCGCATGTGACCGTCTTTCCCCGGTCCGTAGTAGGCGATCCAGTAGGTCGCGGAGCGTAGATAGATTCTTCCGTCACCTCGCATTGCGTTTGCCCTCCTTCCGAGGTTCGTCCAGATAGAGCGTGAGAGCGGCGATGATCACTCCGCGGAGATCGCTGTCGTCGTCGACCATCCGGTGTCTCGCCCGACGCCACAGATCCCCTGGGAGCTCGATCGTCGTTCGGACCTTGGCGGCCTCCGTGCCTGACTTTTTCATGATTGAAACAATAGCACAAATACGCACCAGACGCAAACGCGTAATTATGCTGACCTCCTGTTCAGCCAGGCATCCAGCCTCTTCGCGCTAAACCGGATCGACCGGCCCGGAAGCTGGACCCTCGGAAGCTCATTCTGGTGTGCGCGCACCCACTGCGCCTTTTGTCCCAGCCGCTCCGCCGTTTCTTCGACGGTGAGTAGAACGTCCGCGCTCTCATCTGATGACGCTTCCGCGATCGGGACGGCCCGCTGCGCGAACAGACGAGCCAGCAGTTCGGCCTCGAGCTCGGCGAGTTGACCGCGAATGGATGGCAACTCCCCCGGCGGCGCGGATTGTATTTCTGCGCGTAGCTCGCTGATCAGGTCTGGTGTCTTGTTCATGACGTTCCTACGCGATCAGCCCGTGCGTCCGCAGCCGCGCGAGCAACGCGTTGAGTTGCGTGGCGACGTT
>JBBRTB010000007.1:0-169964 GCA_038244815.1 Thermoanaerobaculia bacterium | reverse complement strand
GAGTGCCCTGAGCCGGCAGTGTTTGTCGAGGCGCATCGGCACGATCGACCAACTCAAGAGCGAGGTCGCAGCTTGGGAAGCGCCGCGCAACGAGAAACAAGTGCGTGTTCAGTGGCGCCTCACCATCGACCAAGCGCGCATCAAACTCCACAAGGTCTACCCAAAGATTCAAAACTGACGATGCCCTAGCCGCTTTCGCCGGGTGTGTGGTGCCCCCGTCTCAGCGCGGCGCTCCGGTCAACAACTTGACCATCGCCGCCGGGTCGGTCGTCGGGAGCTTGCAGATGTAGTTCGTGCAGACGTAGGCGGTGGCCTTGTTGCGGATGGCCACCTGCAGCGTGGTGAACGCGGCGATCTTCGTCACCGCCGGCGCTGTTTCCCCCCCGGGCCGGAAGAGCACGACCTTGTTCGGCAGGAACTGACGGCCGAGGACCGCGCGCAACGCTTTCAGGTCCGGCGCATTACGCGTTCCTGCCAGCACGATCTCGAACGAGGGACCGAGCGCGAAGTCGAGACCCGAGAGCAGGGCCGTGTAACCCGACGGTGCGCGCGCCACGTCGCCCGAGAATGCGCGGAGCAGCTTGTCGGCTGCCGATTCGTAGGACGGGTCGCCGGTCATGCGGCCAATGCGAATCAGGTTCAGAAGCTCCGCCGAGTTCCCGGACGGGATCGCCCCATCGTACGATTCCTTCGGGCGTGCCAGCAGTCGTTCGGCATCATCAGCGGTGAGAAAGAATCCGCCGCCGTTGGCATCGGCAAAATGCTGAAGAGCGACTCGCTGCAGATCGATGGCCGTCTGGAGGTAACGAATTTCGAACGATGATTCGTACAGATTGAGGAGGCCCCAGGTGAGAAAGGCGTAGTCGTCGAGCTTGCCTGCAATCGCCGCATCGCCGTCGCGGAACCGATGCAGCAGGCGGCCGTTCTTCGTGCGCATCGTCGTGAGGAGAAAGTCGGCAGCGCGGCGTGCCGCGGCGTGGTAATCAGGGCGCTCGAACACTTGAGCCGCCTCGGCGAGCGCGGCGATCATCAGCCCGTTCCAGTCCGTCAGAATCTTGTCGTCTTTCGGCGGGTGGACGCGCTTCTCGCGTGCGGCGAAGAGCTTCTTGCGCGCCCTCTCGAGTCGCTGCTCGATTGCGGGCTGCGGCAGCTTGCGCTCGGCCGCCAGCTCCGCCGGCGCCTTGGCCACGTGGAGAATGTTCGCGTGCACATCGCCTTCGTCGCCGTGGAAATTCCCTCCCTTCTCGACGCCGTACGCGGCGATGAAGAGGTCCGCATCGTCGCCGAGGAGCGCCCGGATCTCAGGCTCGCGCCAGAGGTAGAACTTTCCTTCCTTTCCTTCGCTGTCGGCATCCTCCGCCGAGTAGAAGCCGCCGTTTGGTGCGCGCATGTCGCGCAGCACGTACTCGAACACTCGCTCCGCCGTGATGCGGTACTCCGCCTTGTGCGTCGCCTGATACGCCTCGGTGTACGCCATGGCCAGCATGGCCTGGTCGTACAACATCTTTTCGAAATGGGGCACGAGCCATTGCGGATCCGTGGAGTAACGATGAAATCCGTATCCGACCTGATCGAAGATGCCGCCGCGCCGCATCGCATCCAGCGTCTTCTCGACCATCGCCAGCGCCTTGGCGTCTCCGGTTCGTTTCCAGTACCGAAGGAGGAATAGAAGCTGATGGGGCGCTGGAAATTTTGGTGCGGGAAGAAAGCCGCCACGAACTGAATCGAATCGCGTAGCAAGTTGACGGTACGCTTCGGTCAACGCTTCTTTCGTCAATGGACCGATGGAGGTTCCACCGCTGTTCTGCTGCAGCTCCGCGGTGATCTGTTCCGACGAACCGATGATCTCCGCATGCTTTTCCCGCCACGCCGCGGCTACCTTCGGGATCAGCGTGAGAAGACCGGGGCGTCCAAAGCGATCCTCTTTCGGGATATAGGTCGCGGCGAAGAACGGCTTCTTGTCCGGCGTCATCAAAATCGTTAGCGGCCATCCTCCCCCGCCCGTGAGCATCTGCGACACGGTCATGTAGACGCTGTCGATGTCCGGTCGTTCCTCGCGATCGACTTTGATGGAGACGAACGACGCGTTCATCATGTCGCCGATCAGCGGATCGGAGAACGACTCCTGTTCCATCACGTGACACCAATGACAGGTGGCGTAGCCGATGGAGAGAAAAATCGGCTTGTTCTCCTCCTTCGCTTTCCGGAAGGCCTCCTCGCCCCAGGGATACCAGTCCACCGGGTTGTGGGCGTGCATCTGCAGATAAGGGCTCTTCTCGTTGATCAGGTGATTCGTGTACGTGGCCGCCTTCTCCGGAGGCGAGTCGTTCTGCCTCTCCCCGCACCAGACGCTCGAGGTGGTGGACCAGAAAGAAACGACAAGCAGAGCTACCACCGTTATCCGCGATCGCATCGCACGCCCTCCTTCATGAGTGGCCGAGGAGCCGTCGCAACGAGGTCTCGGGAAGATCGGAGACGGCGTAGATTCCGAGACCATTGCGCTCTTCGCGGCAGACCGTGAGGCCGCGATGCTTCGTACAGGCGGCGGTGCGAGGCGGCGCCGCGGTGACGAAGAGCGAGATGTTCCGGCCGTCATGCTTGTAGAAGATCAGTTCCGCGGTTTCTCCATCGAGATGACACAGCCGCGCACCAAGCAACTCCGCGCCCTTCAAGCGTGGAACCGTGGGGTCGAACCCGGTGGCGCCCGCAAAGAACCGTTCGATCCTGAAGGGCGAATCAGTGACCACTTGAGGCGGCGCCACCGCGGGATTCGATTTCAGATGATCGGCAGCCACCACGTCGCTCAGGTCGTGGCGCCACCGGCCAGACAGAGTCAGCGCGGCGAGGGCGATGAGAACCGTCGCCACCGCGGCTACCGCAAGGCTTCGCGGCCCCTGCCGGTTTCGCGCGAAACGAAGCGCATCGATGCGCGCCCGTACGGCGGCGGTGGACGTCTCTTCGGCCTGAAGCCGGGCAACCGAATGTTTCAGAGCGCGCAACGCTCCGGCCTCCGACGAGCAGCGCGCGCACTGCTCGAGGTGCTCGACCACGGCACCGCACTCGTCAGACGGCAATTCATCGTCGAGAACGGCCGAGAGCAACTCGCGAGCATCAACGCATCTCATGATCGCCTCTCCCGGGCATTGGCACTGCCGCCGGAACGAAGGATCTTCAGAAGCCTGACTCGGCCCCTGCTGATCCGCGAACGCACCGTTCCCACGGCACAGCCGGAGATGGCAGCGATCTCCTCATACGTGAATCCCCAGAGATCACAGAGTACGATCGCCTCCGTCTGATCAATCGGCAGCCGCGATAACGCGGCTTCGAGGTCGATCAACTCGACGGGATGGAGCGGCATGGCCACTTCAATGTCGAGCGCTTCATATCCAACCAGCTCGATCTCGGGACGTGCGCTTTCACGCCGGAAGCGATCGACGGCGGCGTTCCGTGCAATCCGAAAGAGCCATGCGCGACCGGCGCGGGGATGGCGCAGCGTGTGCCAGGAACGAAATGCCTGCTCGTAGGTGATCTGCACGAGATCGTCGGCATCCGCCGCCGAAGACGTCAGCCGACGCGCGAATGCCGTCACTTGCTCGAGCCATCGCAGAACGACCTCGGAGAACTCGTCTCTTGTCACCGCTGTCCCGTGCTTCGCGATTCAAATCTCGAGGCTGGCAGGACGGCCCGCCTGTTCTCGGGAGGCACGTCCCTGTAGTCGAGAGAGATTGTTCCCGTGCCCGCCGTTTCGCCATCTGCTTCGGCGTACGGATAGATGAAGTAATTGAGCGGCTGTTTCGTCGGAGGGTCGAGCTCGATGTCGCGGCCGATCGTGACATACGGAGATTCGATCTCCAGACCGGAGATCGTTTGATGCGCGCTCGACACCGGAAGGGGAATCCACACCTTCAGCTCACGGGCATCTTTGGGAGATCGGTGAGCGTCGCCGGGTAGACGGCGTCGACCGTGCGAGAATCCTGCGCCATCAGCGGCGCGGCGAGCAGCAAGGCGAGAACGGGGATCCATCGCTTCGTCACGATTCCTCCCGGGCAACCTACTCGTTCTTCACGGGGACGCGCTTCCACAGGCCGTTCTCTTCTTTCCAGTTGTAGCGCGGCTTCCCTTCCACCTTGTGCACGGTCGTGTCAGTCATCTCGAGCTTCCCGTCTTTGGATTTGAGAAAGAAATCGACATCGACCGTCTTGCCGTTGCGATCCTTCATGTCCACACAGGCAAAGTATGTGTCTGCACTGAGCTTCGAGAGCCGGTCCTTGTGAACTCTGTCGAGGGTGAGATCCCACGTTTTCTTCAGCTCCGGGTCGTTGAGCTTGAACACGCCGTTGGTGTCCTTCGATTTTTCGGCGACATCCGCCTTGATGGCGTTCTCGAGATCGGTGGTCGAGAACTCCTTCGCCTTCCCGTCGTTCTTCGGATGCTCGGGGTGCTCCTGAGCGAGAGTCGCGGAAAGCGGAAACAGTGCTGCGACGAGAAACACCAGGGTGAAAGAAAATCTTCGCTTCATGTGAGACTCCTCCTTTGAGTCGGTAGAATCCTGTTCTTCACCAACTCCAGACGCGGCGAGACTGGCAAAAGTTCCCGACTGGCCTTCGGCTGCAGAGAGTGTGCGTATCGCACACCTCTCCTTGCGAGGGGAACGAACGAAATGCCCTTCTGATTGCTTCGATCAGCCGATGTCGGGGACCTTCTTTCGTGATAGGTTCACCGATCACAAAAGTCGGCCGGAGTGCGATCGACATGAGCATGCTCACCATGATTCTTCTGGCGGCCGCCATGGCGGGAGAGGCCGCAGCCGGGCCCGCGGTCGGGACGCAGGCGCCCGATTTTTCTCTGCGCAGCGACAGCGGCCAGACGATCCGGCTCTCGGAGCGGTGGCCGAAGGGAGTCACCGTTCTGGTGTTCTACCGCGGCTACTGGTGACCGTATTGCGCCCGGCAGTTGGCCGGCCTTCGAGAACTGAGCGAAAAGTATCCGGCGGTCAATCTGCTGGCCATCAGCGTCGATTCGCCGGAAACGAGCCGCACGTTTGCCCAAAAGATTGCCAGCGACGGTAAAGGGGAGGTGTCGTTCCCGCTTCTTTCGGATCCCGATCACGCCGTCATCGACCGCTACGGGCTTCGTGATCCCCACTATCAAGGAACGAAAATCGAAGGGATTCCTCACCCGTCGGTCTTTGTGCTGAACCTGCACGGAACGATCGTCTGGAAACAAATCGAGGAAGACTACCGGCAGCGCCCGACGCTCGAGGAAATCGAGCGCGCAATCGGCCTGGCCGAGCAGCCCTAGGAAGGTTTTCGAAACAATATTCAAGTCCGACTATGATCGTGACCGTCGTCGTGGCGCCTCTGGTCTGGGGAATGTCGTGGCTCCTTCTGCGCCGCTGGTTGCCGGCGGGAGCATGGCCGCGTTAGGCCGAATGACGTGAAGATCGTTATCGAGCTCTGACCATGGAGGCGATCCAGGACCATGCGTTGATCGGTGACTGTCGGGCGGCGGCGCTCGTTTCGCGGCGTGGCGCCATCGATTGGTTGTGCTGGCCACGCTTCGACAGCCCATCGGTCTTCGGCGCGCTGCTCGACGATGCAGCCGGGCACTGGACGGTGAACCCGACGGCACCGTTCGAGAGCACGCAGCGCTACCTCGAAGGCACCAACGTCCTGGAGACCCGCTTCGTCACCGCGGAGGGGATTGTCGTCCTCACCGACCTGATGCCGGTCGCGTCGGAGGAGGACAAGCAGCGCGTCATGCTGGCGAATCACGAGATCCTTCGCGTCGTCCGCTGTGAGGAGGGAGAGGTCGAGCTGGCGATGGTCCTGCAGGCGCGGCCGGGCTATGGTCTGCGGGTGCCGCGCCTGCGGGACGCGGGCAAGCTCGGCATCCGCATCGAGACCGACCAGGGATTGATGATGCTGCGCGGCGACGTGCCGCTCTCGATCACCGAAGGCGATGCGGTCCGCGCGCGCGTGAGCCTGCGCGCAGGCGATGCCGCGCACCTGTCACTGACCTTGGCCGATGAGTGGCCGGCGGTCTTGTCGCCCCTGGGCGACTGGTCGCGCCAGGCCATCGAGCGCTCCGCGCGGTGGTGGCGGTCCTGGCTTTCGCAGCTCACCTATGAGGGGCCGGAGCGGGCGGCGGTGGAGCGCAGCGCGCTGGCCCTCAAGCTGCTCATCTTCGCTCCATCGGGAGCGGTGGTTGCAGCGCCGACCACCTCCCTCCCGGAGCGCGTCGGGGGCGACCTCAACTGGGACTATCGCTTCTGCTGGCTGCGGGACTCCTCACTCACGGTTCGAGCCCTCTTCGGACTCGGGTTTGACCGGGAAGCCGAGACATTCGTGAGCTGGCTGCTCCACAGCACTCGTCTGACCCAGCCGAAGCTGAACATCCTGTACGACGTCTACGGCAACCTGCCGAGAGGAGAACGGATGCTGAGCGAGCTCTCCGGCTACCTCGGGTCGCGCCCCGTCCGCATCGGGAACGCCGCCACGGACCAGGTGCAGCTCGACGTTTACGGTGAAGTCATCGACGCCGTCGCGCAGTTCGTTCGCCGCGGCGGCAGGCTTGACCGCGAGACCGAGCGCATGCTCCAGGCTTTCGGCGAGTACGTGTGCCACCACTGGCAGGAGCCGGACGAGGGCATCTGGGAGCCGCGCTCCGGCAAGCAACACAACACCCACTCGCGCCTGTTGTGCTGGGTCGCCCTCGACAACCTGCTGGCGTTGCACGAGCAGGGGCACCTGCGAAAGGCCCCCAATGAATTGTTCGCTAAAAATCGAGCTCTCATCCGCCAGGAGGTCGAGCAAAGCGCCTGGAACTCTCGTCTGCAAAGCTACGTGGCGCAGCTCGATGGCGAGGAGCTCGATGCCAGCACGCTCCTGCTCTCCTGGTATGGGTTCGAGCCCGCCTCCTCTGCACGCATGCGGCACACCTACGAGCGCATCCGCGAGCGCCTCGGAGCCGGCAACGGCCTGCTATACCGGTACCGCCTGGCCGGGTCGCCCGAGGAGGGAGCGTTTGGGATCTGCAGTTTCTGGGGCGCCGAGTACCTGGCGCTGGGCGGCGGCAGCCTGGAGGAAGCCCGCGCGGTCTTCGAATCGTTGTGCAGCTACGCGAACGGCGTCGGCCTGTTCGCGGAGGAGATCGATCCCGCGACCGGTGAGGCCGTGGGAAACTTCCCGCAGGCCTTCACCCACGTGGGACTCATCAACGCGGCCTTGGCGCTTTCTGACCGGCTCAAGAGAGAGGAGCCGCGCATTGGCGGCCTTCTTCCACGCACGGATGATACGGACGCGAGGATGCTGACATGAACGTGGGCGGTTGGTTGCTCTGGGGCTTTGTCGGCACGGTCGTGTTGACGACCGTGATGGCCGGAAGCCAGGGTCTGCGAATCACGCGGATGAACCTGCCCTACATGCTGGGGAGCATGTTCACGCCCAGCCGCGACCGGGCGAAGCTCGTAGGGTTCATTCTCCACGTGGTCAATGGCTGGATGTTCTCGCTCCTCTATGTAGCAGTCTTTCACTCGCTCGGCCGAGCCACCTGGTGGCTGGGCGGGCTCATCGGCTTTGTGCACGCCGCCTTCGTGCTCACGGCGGGGATGAGGATCGTCCCGGGCCTTCACCCGCGGATGGCCAGCGAACAGCAGGGGCCGACCGTGGCGCGCCAGCTCGAGCCACCGGGCTTTCTCGCTCTCAACTACGGGGTTCGCACACCGATCTCGGTCGTGGTGGCACACGTCGTTTTCGGCATGATCCTGGGATCGTTCTACGCACTGTGAGGCATTGGCGGGACGAGTCTCTTCACGACCGTGAGACTGATTCAGTACTGTCGTCACCCACCGATGGAGGTGCGCCGGCCGCGGTCCGTCCTCTACGCCTCGGGCCGGCGGAAGACTCGCCGCAGCCCCGCGTGCCCCCCAACTTGCCACAGCTGTAACTGTTCCGGTGTTAAGGTTGCAACCTGGAACGAGCGGAAAGATGAGCGACGTTGTCTACAAGTCCGAAGTCCGCATCGAACGCCCGGGCGGACCGCTGCGACTGGCCTGGCTTCCCGCAGAGCGAGAGCCGGTCCGCTTCGGTGTTCACGGCGCCATCGCGGAGCATTACGGAGTTGACCCGAAAAAATACGAGCCGCACGCCACGACACTCGACTACGTCGTCGCCGCGGCCGGTGGCTGACTGACGGGAACCTTCGGGGGCGCGCTGGCAGCGCGCGAGATCACCGTCGAGAAGCTGACCTCCGACGTCACGGGCGAAATCGAGCTCGAACAGAAAATTCTGGTCATCAAGCGCATCCATGTCGTCTACAACCTGACCGCTCCCGGTGCGGACCGAGCGACCGTCGAGCGTGTTCACTCCGTCCACCGCGAGGCGTGCCCGGTCTATCGCTCGATCCATCGGGCCATCGACATCACGACCGAGCTGCGGCTGACCTGAGCGGGCGTTCGGGAAGCCTGGCAGCGCGACGAATCCACGCTCCCTCTGGCAACCAGCGCGCCAGCAAAAGGCCCAGCATCAGGCCGTACGCGATGTGCGCGATGACAACGGTGACGATCATCGCCGGCATCTGCAGCGCCAGGAAACCTACCCCCATCGCCTGCACCGCCGGACTGGCGAGGAACCCGGCTCCGATCAGGATCCCGTAGCCGATCGGCCACCACAGTCGCCGGCGTCCGAGGATCACGGCGAAGATCAACCCGAAACAGGCGCCGTTCCAGAAGTGATAGGCGTAGCCCAGCACATCGGAAACTGTCGACGGTCCGAGCATGAAACGGTCGGTGATCAGGACGCCGAGAAGCCGCGGCAAATCACCCGGCATTCCGCCAAGGTGAAAGCCGACCGTTCGGACAATCTCGAGACCGATGGTGGCCATCGCTCCCGCGGCGAGTCCCGAGACGATCCGGCCGCCAAGAACCCGATGACCGCGGACGAACGCCGTGATGATCACCGCGATCAGCAAGCCGATCGACGGCAGCAAGAGCCAGCGCGCGAGATCGGACATTTTCGCGTACCCGGCCTGAGCGGCCGGAAAGAGATTCGGTGAGACCCCCGCCGCCAGCAGAGCGAGAAGCGCGAGGGCCAGGCGTTCTTTCGAAATCTGTTGCACGGAAACCTCCATGGAAACGGGGCGGGCGCGTCCCCGCCTCGAGGAAGAAGTCGTTCCTACTGGCCGAGCATGCCGACGAGATTCTGGAGCTTTCCGTCGAGCATTCCCGCGATCTCGGAAACCTTGGCGTTCCCCAGGTTGCGCAGCAGGTACGACGGCGGCACGTAGCTGACGATGGTGTTGCCATGACCGTCGTCAAACACGTTGATGCGGATCGGAAGGGCGATCCCGACGCCGGGATCCGCGGAAAACGCGCCCTTCCCCACCGTGGGGTTGCCGACGAAAACGGTCTCCGACTTGACACGGAGGCCGGTCATCTCGAGCACCTTGCCCTGGTGAAGCTCGCCCATGACCATCATTCCGTTGGAGGCCACCATCTTCTTCAGCTTGTCGAGGACCTCATCGACGGAACCGCGGGCCTTGACTTGAACGATCGGCCCCTTGTTCGCCGCGAAGGCGGAACCGCCGAACGAGAGAAGCGCCACCACCGCAGCGCTGACGAGACTGATCCTGAGACTGGAAGTTTGCATGGACATTGTTGACTCCTCTTTTCTAGATTTTTCAGCCTCGATCAGCAGCAGGATGCCGGCGATTCGAAGGCCGTTCAGCAGGTGAGTGTCCGCGGCTCGCCGTTTCTTACACCGAGAGCCACGGATGGAGAAGGCGGATCAGACCGGCACGATCACCTGAACGGAAGAGAACCAGTCTGGCGGAAGGAGTGGTGGAGCTGACCGGGATCGAACCGTCGACCTCCTGAGTGCGATTTCAGACGAGAGTCATTCCGGCCGCCTCCCTCGAATGCCGCTCCGCGGTCCGTCTTCTTCTGTGCTCAGGCCCGTGTCGGACGAACCGACGCCGATGTGCCGGGCGAACGCCGTGACGCATCTGCTTGACCCGGGCCGGATGTTGGGCATCTGATTCGAGAGCTATCGAGGAGATCTGATGACACTGCCGAAAAGGATGACGGTTGACGGAAACGAAGCTGCCGCGTCGGTTGCCTATCGCATCAACGAGGTTGCCGCGATCTATCCGATCACCCCCTCGTCCACCATGGGCGAGCTTCCACTCGTCGGCCACCGTTGATTGCGAAATGGGAACGAGTCATCGGCGTTACGCGAGTTAGCGCAACACCTGCCCTAACGGCAGGAATCAACGAGTAAGAAACAGAAAGCGAACGGTGGGGCTCGGCGATACGCTTGGAAGTGCGCCCGAGGTGACCCGAGGTCGTCCCGTCACTGGTGCCTTTGCCGTGCCCGTGAGTTAGCGTGATCCCGGAGCCCTATCGCAGTCTACAGTGGTGAATGCCCCGCGAGAACATCGCGTCTGCATATCCCGATTAGGAGAGTGTCACGTTTGCGAGGCTCCGCTCCTCGGTCGCACATTTTGGATACGGAGGAGCCATGGCCACACCAAAGAAGTCTCGTTCTCGCAACCACGCAGCACGAACAACTCGTCAGTACCATCCCGACGCTGCCGGCATCGACATCGGTGGCTCGAGTCATTACGTCGCGGTCCCTGCCGATCGCGACGCTGAGCCGGTGCGCAGCTTCGGTGCCTTTACCGAGGATCTATTTGCACTGGCAGACTGGCTGAGCGCCTGCCGGATCACGACCGTGGCCATGGAAGCGACCGGTGTTTACTGGATCCCGCTATTCGAGATTCTGGAGCGCCGCGGCTTCGAGGTGGTCCTGGTCAATGCTCGACACGTCAAGAACGTACCGGGCCGCAAGTCGGACGTGATCGATTGCCAGTGGCTCCAGGAACTTCACTCGATGGGGCTGCTGTCCGCGTCGTTCCGTCCGTCCGATCCGATCGTTGCGCTGCGGAGCCTCGTCCGTCAGAGGAAGATGCTGGTCGAACACGGCGCGTCACACGTCCAGCACATCCAGAAGGCGCTGGTGCAGATGAACCTTCAACTGCAGAATGTCGTCACCGATGTCACCGGCGTCACGGGCGAAGGTACTCGCCGCTCACGCGACTATCGGTGCAAGTCGACGATCGAGACCATTGAGAAGAGTCTGATCGGGAACTGGCGTGACGAGCATCTGTTCACCCTTCGGCAGGCCGTCGAGCTGCACGACTTCTACGAACGCCAGATCGCTGAATGTGACCGCGCCATTGACGCGTACTCGGCCACACTTCCGGCCGTCGCGGATGTCGAGCAGATCCCGCGATCATCGAAGCGGCGGAAGAATCTGGATCGCAACGAGCCGCAGTTCGATGCTCGCGGAGGTGCGTATCAACTCCTCGGCGTCGATCTCACGCAGATCGATGGAATCCGCGGCTACAGCGCGCTGCAACTGATCGCCGAGATCGGGACCGACATGTCACGCTGGAAGACTGCCAGCCACTTCGCTTCCTGGCTGGCACTCTGTCCCGGCACGAACATCACCGGCGGTCGTCGCCAGTGCGGACGGCAACCACGCAAGGCGCACCGCGCTGCCGCAATCCTCCGCATTGCTGCCATCAGCATCCGCAACTCTCGTACTGCGCTCGGAGCATTCTTCCGGAGAAAACGCGCCCAACTCGGTCCCGCACGAGCCGTGGTCGCTACAGCACACAAGCTCGCCCGCCTGATCTACACGTTGATCAAAGACCGCCGCGACTTCGTCGAGCCGGGCGAGTCCGGCTATGAACTCCAATACCGCGCTCGCGCTCTGCGGAGTCTCGAACGGAAAGCTCACTCCCTCGGCTTCGCAATCACCCCCGTACCTACGGAAGGAGCTGTTTCTTAGGAGGAGATTGGCGGAGTCGCCGGCAATCGCGCTCAGCATCCCCGTCTTTGGACGGCTGTGGCGTCGGGTTGTGAAGGGACGGCCGGCGCGTTGCGCGGCACGCCGCCGAAGTAGCGGCTCAGCTCACTGGCCCTCCGGAACGCGGCCGTGGCTTCGGGAGACGCGTTGACGGGCAAAACCGGGTTCATCACTTCGGCGAGCCATTCGCCGAGGCCGCCGCGCAGGAGATAGACGTTTCGATGGCCGAGCGTCTGGAGAAGCACCCACGCCTGGGCAGCGTGGGCGCCCCCGTCGGAAATGAGGACGACGGTCTCGTCGGGCCGGAAGGGCGTCGAGACGACGGACTCGATGGACAGGTTCTCGGCGCGCGGGAGGTGGTACGTGTCGAAGTCGCCCGAACTGCGGAGGTCGATGATGCGGAGCCCCGGCCTGCGGCCGCGAATCCACTCCGCCAGCTCGAGCGCGGTGATGTGATCCTTCTCGTGCGCGACGGCGGCCGCCAGGCGTGTCACATCGACTCCCGTGCGCGACGCCGGGACCGCGGGCCGTTCTCGAGGCGCGGGACTGCCGGCGACGGCCGCGAGCACGCCGGCCAGTGCGGCGACCGAGGCGAGCAGACGGTGCGAACTCACGCGCGCCGCTCCCATCGGCCGGCCAAAGCGAACGCGGTGAGCGCCATGGCCACGACTGCGCACACGACGATGCCATACGGCAGGTGAAAGAACTGCGGCAGCGTCAGCCCACCCGGCGTTGGGCCATCGTAGAAGTCGCGGATCGGCGCGGCGAGGAGACCGGCCAGCAGAACTCCCGAGAACATGCCGGCCATGACCAGCGCGCCGTCGCCGCGTCCGCTCGCTGCGGCAACACAGGAGGTGCCGGGGCAGAGGCCGGCGATCACGAATCCGGCACCGAACAGCAGGCCGCCCGCAAGCTGCGGCATCCAATGCGTCTCCGGAACGTAGAGGCTGCTGAGATCGAGCACGCCGAGCCAGCCGAGCCAGAACAGTCCGAGCATCGCGGTCACGATGGCGCTGAACATCACTTTGAAGACTGTGAAGTCGGTGAAATAGAACTGGCCAGCGAGTTTTGGCGCGCTGCCGAGTCCGGCCCGTTCGAGCGTCCAGCCGAAGGCCATGCCGATGCCGGCGGCGAGTGCGATCGTGGCGGCCGGCGACATCTCCCCGACCAGGGGCAGCGGCGCGCTCATCGCCAGGCCTTTCGCAAGGCCGGCGCAAGCGCGTAAGCCCCGGCGAACGCTGCGATCATGAACAGCCAGCTCCCCGCGCTGAGAAGAGCGCCGCCGGTGAGCGCGAGCCCGCTCGTGCAGCCGCGCGCGAGAACCGCTCCGCCGCCCATGATGCCGCCGCCGGCGAACGCCAGCGCGAGACGGCCTCCCCTGCCGATATGCGGACCCCGTTCAACGGCGCGCCGGAGTCGCCCCGCCGCAAGGGCGGAGAGGAAGCCGCCGGCCACGACGCCCGCCAGTTCGAAGAGAAGCCACTCGGACCACGGTCCCGCGCCGGCCAGATAACGGGCGAACACCGGGCTGGCCGCTGCTCGTGCCGGCGCGATGCGCGCGACCAGACCGGCGGCGCTGCTCGCGAACGCCCCCGTGGCCCCGAGACCGCGGCCGGCGAGAGCGAACGCCGCCAGAAGCACAACGCCCAGTCCGATGCCGGCCAGGTATGGATCCGCGTACGGATCGGAGGAACGCCGTGGCATCAATGGCCTCCTTTCTCCGCCGGATTGTCGACGGGGAGCTCGGTGCGGCGCGACCAGTCCTGGAACGAGCCGTCGTAGAGCAGCACCGGATGGCCGAGGGTGCGCGCCGCGAAGAGCACGGCGGTGGCCTGCTGTCCGATGTGGCAGTAGCCGATGACGGTGTCGGAGGGCTTCACACCTGCCCTGGTGAACAGCGCCTCGAGCTCAGCGGGGGATTTCACCAGCAACTGATCGTCGGTGATCGAGGTGAACGGAACGCTCATGGCACCGTGGATGTGACCGGTGCGCCATGTGTCGGAATGGCCGCTGCTGGTATCGACTCCGTCGTAGAAGGAGGCGGCTCGTGCGTCAACGATCGCGTAGCCCGGTGCGCCGATGTGGCTGCGAACGAAGCCCGCGTCGGCGACGAGCGGCCGCAGCTTCAAAGGTGGGAGGGATCCGGTGCGCGGCTTCGGCAACTCCGCCGTCACCACGCCCCCGTTGCGGACCCAGGTGTCCATTCCGCCGTCGAGGAGCGACGTGCGGCCGCCCAGTCCCGCGTAGTCGAGCGTGAAGACGACGCGCGTCGCGGGAGAGACCCAGTCCTTTCCGTAGTAGACGATGATGCGCGACTGGTCGGAGATTCCGAGCGCTTCGAGGCGATGGCGGACGTCGTCCGCCGGCGGCATCTCCAGCATCAGACCTTTGTCGGTGTGATCGGAGACGGAGACGTCCGATATCGACACCAGCCGGGCACCCGGGATGTGGCCGGCCTCGTACTCGGCTTTGTCGCCGACGTGGAGCAGGACGAGGTTGCGGTCGGCGAGGTGACGGGAAAGCCATGGGGCGCTGACGAGGAGCGCGTCCCGTGTGGCAGCGGCCTGACTCGGCGCGGCGAAGGTCAGGGCCAGGGTCAGCACTGCCCAGCGTTTCAAGTCCATGATTCCAGCAATTCCTGCAGAAGCACATCGCGAAGTCTCGGCCGTGCGGTGCAAGCGTTGATCACTGTCAAATCACCAACACCTTGATATCGGGGTAGCCCATCAACTTGAGGATGAAATAGTTGACTGCTGCTTCACCGGGATCATCAGAGAAGCAAACCAGCTCCGCATATCTCGGGACCCCGGCCTTGGCCAGGATGTTCCAGATCTCTTTCGCCGCTTTGGGCGTACCGTCGGCATTCAGGAGATCCGTGTACGGGACATGAACGACTTTGCCGTCCTGAGCTCTCGCAGGCACATCCCTGCCCGAAGCAATGAACACTTTTGGATAGGCTCCATGGGTACTCTTCGGGTCCGCAATGATGATGTCCTTGCGAAACTTCTCAGGATAAGTCGTGGGAAGTATGGATACGTCCCGGGGGGCCTTCTTTGGGCCCACAACAGTTGCATCCTTTGTCAGGGCGAAGCCGGGTTGCGCCCATTGATCCAACGAATCCGTGAAGACAGACACCTTCTTCTGTCCCAGTTTCTCGAGCATCACGAACGCCAAAGCCGAGTCCCTGGTCAACCCCGCGCCCGAAATCACAATGGCTTCGTCGGATGCATGGACGCCGGCCGGACCCAGGATTTCAGCCAGCCTGGCGGGAGTGGTGACATTGCTCTTGAACACATCTGCAGGGATGTTGACTGCAAAGGGCACATGTCCCTGATTGAACGCGTCTGCAGGCCTCACATCCACGATGCTGATGCGTGTGTCCAGGAACGTCCTGATCATCTTGCCGGTCCAGGACTGCAGCCAGCTTGTTTCCCGCATCAGGAACGGGGCATCGAATGTCCAGTAAGGAAGACCTCTCTCATCGGACACCCATCCCAGCTCGGACTCCGGGTAAAGTTTGACCCTGGGGTAGTTCACGATGAACTTAGCGGCGAAGAACGGCACGCTGGCGGCCACTCCACCTCCGCAATAGGTGTAGATCTGCTGTTCAGGCCTGATGCCCAGGTAAGCCAGCATCTTCCGTATCTCTTCAGGTGATTTGAAGGTCTTGTCCGGATTGTAAAAGTCGGCCTTGGCGGCCATGATGCCATTAGGGATATGGCCGGCCTTGCTGAAGGGGTGGACTTCTCCAAAATGCCAGTCGGGCGGGAGGGCTTCCACTAAAGCATTGTTGACCTGGTCCCCGGATCCGGTAAGGAATTCCGGCAGCCCGACTTCCACATCTTCATTAAGCTTTCCGATTGTGAAAGAGCCTTTCGCCGGGGCCGGTGTGACATCTTTCGTTACCGGCAATCCGTCCGACTTCCACTTGGACAACCCGCCGTCCAGAATGAACAGGTTCGCTGCCGGGAAGCCGTGATAATCAAGGTCGAAGAAGAGCCGGGTGGCCATGATGTCGCCACCCGAATCGTACATGACGATCTTCTTCCCCGAACTGATCCCCCAGGACTGGAAGAGTTGTTGTGTCGCAGCGACCGGCGCTCCACCGAGGCCATAACTGAATAGCTGGTAGACATTGACGCCGACTGCGCCTGGAATGTGTTCTGCCGCGTAGCTCTGAGGTGACGCGTCGAGGATCAGAACATCGGGATTCTCGAGATTTTTCTCGAGCCAGTTGACATCGACAAGATTGCCTTTGATTCCTTCTGCCGCCATCAAAGGCAGCGCCAGGAGCAGGCATCCTGCAAAGGCAAGCAGGAAGTAAGATTTCGAAACTCTCAACATGTCATCCTCCTCAGTTTGATCGCTTCTTGTTCGATTCCAGATTCACGACTACTTTTCGCGGGCCAGTGATTGAATGAAGTGCTTGCAAATCAGATCGGTTCACGATTGCGGCGCAGGCGCACCGCTGCGGTGAGGAATGCCACCGCGATGACGAGCCCGATCCATAGACCTGGTGTGCTCAGGAGCTTTCCCGGAGTGAGCGATACCAGCGGATCCATCGGCACGCTGCCCTGCGTCATGGGTACGAAGCCCTGCGTGAACCAGCCAACCAGGCGATGCAGCAGCAGCGAGCAGAATTGCGCACTGCCGAACGCAATCCTCAGGAACACGCTGATCGCGACCAGCGGCAACACGGCGTATAGGAATGTCGCCCGCTTCGCCCAGCCCGAGACCAGCAACAACCACCCATAGATGGGCGCATGCCAGAGCGCAATCGCCGCCATGGCGTAGAGCAGTGCCAGCCACGTCCTGAACAACGGCAACCTGGCCCACAGGATGGCGACACCCGGACCGTGCCCCGCCAGCACTGCGGTGCTCAGCAGCAGCATGATCAGCTGCGTGGCCACAATGATCGCGAAGGTGAACAGCGGCAGGACCACCAGCGGAATGCTGGCCTTGGAGAGCACGGTCGTGAGATCCGAAACCGGCAGCGACTTCCAGAACAGGATGCTGCGATCGCGGCGTTCGCCGTGCAGCGCGTCGAGACAGTAGAAGACCCCGACGACGAACGCAGTAGCGATGAGCAGCGCCGCAACGAAGCTGTACGGCATGACGACCGCCTGGCCCTGCTTCGCCGGGTCGAGCGCCCATACACTACGCATGCGGTGCGGCAGCGAGATCGTGCTGATCGAGAAGCCGAACAGCGCCACCGCGGCGACGACCAGCGGCGCGATGACGATCGACCGGTTCTCCCACAATTCACGACGCACCGACCAGTACATCGGCCCGGTCTCCGCGACCGGCGCGGCGGCCATTTCCTGCGAGCGGAGGGGAGACTCAGGGACGCTGTTCGAAGGAGTATTCATCGGGCCGCTCCTTCTGCCTGGCCGGATTGATCGCCCAACACGGCTACAAACAGGTCGGCGATGCCGGGCGTGCGCACATCACCCAGCGCTGCGAGCTGGCTGCGATCGACACGATCGAACAGCAGGATGCTTCGGCCTAACAGCTGGCGCTCGTGGATGGGCCGGAGCGCGCGTGCTGCGGCGAGATGCTCGGGACCCACCATCACTTGCACATAGCGCGACTCGAATTCCTCCATGCTGCAGCTGAGTACGATGCGACCTCGGTCGATGAACATCAGGTCGGTCAGGACATCCTGGATCTCTTCGACCTGATGGGTCGTCACCACGATGGTGCGGCTGCGATCGAAGTAGTCGTTGAGCAGTGAGTCGTAAAACTGCTTGCGATAGAGGATGTCCAGGCCGAGCGTCGGCTCGTCAAGCACCAGCAGTCTGGCGTCGATGGCCATGACCAGAGCAAGGTGCAGCTGGGCCACCATGCCCTTCGACAATTCCCTGACCCTGCTCGTGCGTCCGATGGTGGTCTTCGCGAGAAAGCCTTCCGCCTTCGCACGACGAAAGCGCGGATGCACGCCGGCGACGAAGTCGAGTGCCTGCGAGACCCGCATCCAGCGCGGGAGCACGGCCACATCGGCGATGAAGGAGACATCGCGCATGAGCTGATGGCGCGCGGTCCAGGGGTCGCGTCCGAGGACGTTCAGTTCGCCCTGATGCGAGGTCAGGCCGAGGATGGCGTTGAGCGCCGTGGTCTTGCCCGCCCCGTTGGGACCGATCAGTCCGAGGATGCGGCCCTCTTCGACACGCAAATCAATGTTGTCCAGCGCGACGGTTGTGCCGAAGACCTTTCGGAGGCCGCGTGCTTCGATGACGGTCATGGCTTCGGCGCCTCCTCTGCAGCATCTGACGATGGGCGGGGGGCAGCAGCATCCAGCAGTTCTTCCGGTGTCAGGCCGAGCCGCTGAATGGTTGCGTGGACCCTGGGCCACTGCTCCTCGAGAAACTTCTGGCGTTCGCCCTGCAGCAGCAGATTGCGCGCGCCCACGTTGATGAACATGCCGCGACCTCGCTTCGTCTCGACGAGCTGCTCGTCGACCAGTTGCTGATAGCCCTTCAGAACCGTGAGCGGATTGACCCGATAGTCGGCCGCGACATTGCGCACGGACGGCAGCGGATCGCCTTCGCTCAGCACACCGTCGAGGATCATGGCGACGACACGATCGCGAATCTGGCGGTAAATCGGCTGACTGTCGTTCCACTCACTGTCCATCCTTCTGTTCCCGATCGTCCTTTCGAGAAAAGTCCGAGCAATCGCTCGGAACGGAGATCCATCTCTAGGGCGCCGCGCAGTAATCTAGTGATGTAGTTAACTATATCACTCGCTCAGATGCAAGCCTTTTCTCCTCTTCCTTCCTGTCCTCCGATTTCGGCCTGTTCCGATTCGCTGCGATCGCGGCCGGGATTGCTTCGGCCAGGCGCCTCCTGAAGCTCGGCCAGGTGCGCGTGCCACCTTTGAGCTCGACGACGCCGCCACGGCATCGAGCAACGCCCGGAAACACAACCCACGAGCAACGCTCAGATACCGACGCCGATGTGCCGGGCGAACGCCGTGACGCATCTGCTTGACCCGGGCCGGATGTTGGGCATCTGATTCGAGTCCTATCGAGGAGAGCTGATGACAGTGCCGAAAAAGATGACGGTTGACGGAAACGAAGCTGCCGCGTCGGTTGCCTATCGCATCAACGAGGTTGCCGCGATCTATCCGATCACCCCCTCGTCCACCATGGGCGAGCTGGCCGACGAGTGGTCGGCGCGCGGTGACGTCAACATCTGGGGACGTCCGCTCACGGTCGTCGAAATGCAGTCGGAGGCCGGCGCGGCGGGCGCGGTCCATGGTGTGCTGCAAGCCGGCGCCCTGGCCACGACGTTCACCTCGTCGCAGGGTCTGCTGCTGATGATCCCGAACATGTACAAGATTGCGGGCGAGCTGACCTCCTACTGCATGCACGTCGCCGCGCGGACGATTGCCACGCACGCGCTGTCGATCTTCGGCGACCACTCCGACGTCATGGCCTGCCGGCAGATCGGCTTCGGCCTCATGTCGTCCTGCTCCGTTCAGGAAGCACACGACTTCGCGCTCATCGCGCAGGTGGCGTCGTTCCGGAGCCGCATTCCCTTCCTCCACTTCTTCGACGGGTTCCGCACCTCCCACGAGGTCTCGAAGATCGACGTGCTGTCGGACGACGACCTCCGCGCGCTCTTCCCTGAGGATCTCGTCCAACAGCATCGCGCCCGCGCGCTGACTCCCGACCGCCCCGTCCTTCGCGGCAGCGCGCAGAATCCTGACGCGTTCTTCCAGGCACGCGAGGCGTCGAACCCCTTCTACGAGGCCTGCCCGAGCTCCGTGGCAGAGACGATGGCAGAGTTCGCAAAGCGCACTGGACGCAAGTACGGTCTGTTCGACTACTTCGGACATCCCGAGGCGGAGCGCGTGCTCGTCCTGATGGGATCGGGCGTCGAAACCGTGCGTGAGACAGTCGACTATCTCGTTGCCAGGGGCGAGAAGGTCGGAGTGGTTGCCGTGCGTCTCTACCGGCCGTTCTCCGTGGAGCACTTCATCGGCACACTGCCGAAGAGCGTGACGTCGATGGCCGTCCTCGACCGCACCAAAGAGCCGGGGGCGATCGGCGACCCACTCTATCTGGACGTGATCGCGGCGCTGCGCGAGGCCGAGGATCTCGAGAAGCTGCCGTTCCACATGCCGCGCGTCATCGCCGGCCGCTACGGTCTGTCCAGCAAGGAGTTCTCACCGGCGATGGTCAAGGCCATCTTCGATGAATTGGAGGCGAAAAAGCCGCGCCGCCGTTTCACCGTAGGAATCGTCGACGACGTCACCCATCGCTCCCTCGAATACGACCCCGAATTCGACATCGAGGCGGATGACGTCGTCCGCGCGGTCTTCTTCGGGCTGGGGGCGGACGGCACCGTCGGCGCGAACAAGAACTCGATCAAGATCATCGGCGAAGAAACCGACTTCTACGTGCAGGGCTACTTCGTCTACGACTCCAAGAAGTCGGGCGCGGTGACGATTTCGCATCTGCGATTCGGGCCCCGTCCGATCCGGTCGACATACCTGATCCGGAACGCGGGCTTCGTGGCCTGTCACCAGTTCAACTTCCTGGAGCGGATGAACGTCCTCGACTGTGCGCGCCCCGGCGCGGTGTTCCTCCTCAACTCGCCGCACGGCGCGGCCGAGGTGTGGGACAAGCTTCCGCGCGCCGCGCAGGAGCAGATCATCGAGAAGAAGATCGAGATGTACGTCATCGACGGTTCGAGCGTGGCCATCCAGACCGGCATGGGCGGCCGCGTCAACACCATCATGCAGACGTGCTTCTTTGCGCTCTCGGGTGTGCTTCCGCGGGCCGAAGCGATCGCCCAGATCAAGAAATCGATCGAGAAGAGCTACGCGCGCAAAGGAGACGAGATCGTCCGCCGCAACTGGGCCGCGGTCGACCTGACGCTCGAGAACCTCCACAAGGTCGAAGTCCCGTCCGAATCGACAGCGAAAGGCGCTCCCAGGCCGGTCGTCCCTGCTGAGGCCCCGGACTTCGTCCAGCGGATCACCGCCGTGATGATGGCCGGAAAGGGCGATCTCCTTCCGGTGAGCGCGTTCGCACCCGATGGCACGTGGCCCACCGGCACCGCTCAGTGGGAGCGGCGCAACATCGCACTGGAGATCCCGATCTTTGATCCGGAGTTCTGCATTCAGTGCAACAAGTGCGCGTTGGTCTGCCCGCACGCGGCGATCCGCGCCAAGGTGTACGACAAGGGCGCTCTGGCCGGTGCTCCGGCGACGTTCAAGTTCATGGACTACAAAGGCGCCGACTACAAAGGAATGGCGTACACGATTCAGGTTGCGCCCGAGGACTGCACCGGCTGCAACCTGTGCGTCAACGTTTGCCCCGGCAAGGACAAGACGAACCCGAAGCACAAGGCCATCAACATGATGCCGGAGTCGGAGCACGCCGCGGAAGAGCGGCCGAACTTCGCGTTTTTCCTCGACCTTCCCGAGCTCGACCGCACCGCTGTGGCGCGGTTCGATGTCAAGGGAACACAATTCCTGCAGCCGCTTTTCGAGTTCTCCGGTGCATGCGCCGGGTGTGGCGAGACGCCGTACATCAAGCTCCTCACGCAGCTCTACGGGGACCGGCTGCTCATTGCCAACGCCACCGGCTGCACATCGATCTATGGCGGCAATCTGCCCACGACACCCTACTCACAGAACAGTGATGGGCGAGGTCCGGCCTGGTCGAACTCGCTCTTCGAGGACAACGCGGAGTTCGGTCTCGGCTTCCGTCTGGCGATCGATACGCAGATCGGGCAGGCGAAGTCTCTTCTGACATCGCTGGCCTCCGAGCTCAGCGAAGCCCTCGTGCACGACTTGCTGACGGCCGATCAGACGACGGAGAAGGGAATCGCGGAACAGCGCTCGCGCGTGGCTTCGCTGCGCGAGTTGCTGAAGTCGATCGGATCGCCGGAAGCGCGGCGCCTCGAGCCGCTCGCCGACTACCTCGTGCGCAAGAGCGTGTGGCTGATCGGCGGCGACGGGTGGGCATTCGACATCGGCTACGGCGGCCTCGATCACGTTCTGTCGCTCGATTACGACGTCAACGTGCTCGTGCTCGACACCGAGGTCTACTCGAACACGGGCGGACAGGCATCGAAGGCCACTCCGCTCGGCGCGGCGGCAAAGTTCGCCTCGCATGGCAAAAACACTGACAAGAAAGACCTCGGCCTGATGGCCATGAACTACGGGCATGTGTACGTCGCGTCCATCGCCTTCGGCGCGCGCGATGCGCAGACGGTGCGCGCGCTGATGGAGGCCGACGCGTATCCGGGACCGTCGCTGGTCATTGCGTACAGCCACTGCATTGCCCATGGCTATGACATGGCCTTCGGGCTCGATCAGCAGAAGCGCGCCGTCGACAGCGGCGTCTGGCCCGTGTACCGCTTCGATCCGCGCCGGATCGATGCCGGCGAGCCACCGCTGGTCGTGGACATGCCCGGAGGGAAGATCCCGGTGCAGGATTACATGCGGAACGAGGCGCGCTTCCGGATGGTGGAGAAGATGGACCCAGAGCGCTTCCGCGACTTCGCCCGCCGCTCGCAACTGGCGGCCGAACGGCGGATCGCCACCTACCAGCATCTCGCCACGATGCGCCTTCCGAAACCGCACGAGGTAGCCATCGCGACCGCATCCGCCCCGATCGCGCCGGCCACCGCCACTGAGGAGTGACCGATGGACATGAAAGTGAACTACCTCGGCCTGACGCTGGAACATCCGCTGATCGTCGGCGCCAGCCCCCAGGCCGACTCCCTCGACGGCGTTCGCAGTGCCGAGGATGGTGGCGCAGCGGCGATCGTCTTTCGCTCGTTGTTCGAAGAGCAACTCGATGCAGAGTCGATGGCCACGTTCTATGCGATGGAGTCGCACGCGGAAATGTTCGCGGAGGCGACCCACTTCATGCCCGAGCCGTCGGACTTCAAGGTCGGGCCGGAACAATATTTCGAGGGGATCCGTCGAGCGAAAGCGGCGGTCCGGATCCCGGTCATCGGATCGCTGAACGGTACATCGCTCGGCGGGTGGCTCGGTTACGGCCGGGCCATCGAGGAGGTCGGCGCCGATGCCCTCGAGCTCAACATCTTCGACGTTCCGATGAATGAGAAGGTGAGCGGGGCTGAGATCGAAAAGGAAACGGTGGAGATGGTCCGCGAGCTTCGCCGGCAGCTCACGATTCCGATCGCGGTCAAACTGTCGCCGTTTCACACTTCGCTGCCACACTTCGCCGCGGCGCTGCAGGATGCGGGGGCCGACGGGCTGGTTCTCTTCAACCGCTTCTTCGAGCCCGACATCGACATCGAGAACCTCGAAGTGATCGCCGAGATGCGGCTCTCCGACTCGCGCGAGGTTCTGCTTCGGCTGCGATGGCTGGCCATCCTCTCCGGCCTGCTCAAGAAGAGCCAGCTCTCCGTGACGGGAGGAGTGCACACGGCCACAGACGCGATCAAAGCGGTGATGTGCGGCGCATCGGCGGTGCAGGTGGTGGCGGGCGTTCTCCGCTCAGGGCCGCAGCGGCTTCGTGAGATCCGTATCGGGATGGAGAGCTGGATGTCGGAGCATGAATACGTATCCCTCGAGTCAATGCGCGGCTGCATGAACATCCTTCGCGCCCCGAATCCGAATGTCTTTTCGCGCGCGAATTACATGCGCATTCTGCAGACGTGGGTACCCGAGTAAGGAGGGGAACACCGGGACCAGGTAGACGGGATGAGACCCGGCCGTCGCGCTCCGCGCCGTCCCCACGATTCGTAGAGAAATAGCTCGCTGAACTTCTTGTGGAAAGAGGAGCGAGCCGAAGACCGGCCCCCTCACACCGCTCGGTGACCACAGCGACAGCACGAAGCCCTACATCGCTGCGATCGCCTCCTCGCTCGGCGAGCGTGCTCGACCGTTGAACAGATTTCCGACCTTTTCGCTGCGTGGAATTCCGGGCGTAGATGATGCATCAGCGTGCAATGGAGACTCCTATGAAGAAAACGATGCTGTTCCGTACCACGGCCCGCCTTGCAGTGATGGCCGCGCTGGCCACAATTGCGTTAAACCCTTCCGCCGCGTTCGCCCAGTCAACGCCAACCCTGGGGGCAGAGCAGAACTTTGCCGTCCTGGGGGGCCCGGCCGTGACCTTAACCGGGTCCACCGTGCATGGCGACGTGGGCACCCTCGGCGCGTTCACGAACACCGGGAGCACTTTCGGGACCGTTCACCAGGGCGACCAGGCCGCCATTGATGCGTACGCTGCCTTCGTCGGCGAGTATGCCGCGCTCGCGAACTTGTCCTGCGACCACACCATCTCGGGCACTGCCTTCTCGGGCGATCTTGCCTTGCCGAATGCGTTGATCATTGATGGGATTGCGAATACCGGGCCGCTCGGGCCGGGTGTCTACTGTTTCGACGCGGCGGCGACGTTCACGGACGCAGTGCTGACGCTCGACAGGAATGGCGACCCGAACGCGCGTTGGATTTTCAAAATCGGAACCCTCGGCACAGGCGCCCTCACAGGCACCAACTTCACCGTGGTCATGAGCGACGGCAGCCGGCCGTGTCCCAGCAACGTGTATTGGTGGACCGCCGAGGCCGCGACCTTGACGACTTCGAACTTCCTGGGAAACATCCTCTCGGGGGCTGCCATCACTGTTAGTTATGGAACCTTTGATGGGAATGCCTTTGCGAAAGGCGCAGTAACGCTGTCTTACACGACCCTTGGCTGCACCCCGTCGAGCTTCCCCGTTCCCCCCGTACCGGTCCAGCTTGGTTCCATCAAGGTGACAGGCGGCGGCCAGATTTCGGTGCCTCAGGGCCAGGCCACTTTCGGATTCAACGCACAGCCAGATAAGAAGAGCGGCGTGAAAGGCAACCTCAACTACGTCAACCATGTAACCGGCCTGCACATTAACGGAACAGTGGACAGGATCGTGGTGATCGATACCAACCTGGATGGGTCGCCCAGGACCGTGCTGTTCTCTGGCACGTACGCAGGCGGCACCTTCTCCGTCACGGTGCAAGACAACGGCGAGCCCGGCAGGAACGACCAGTTCGGTATCTGGGTGACCGGTTCGCCGTCCGAGGCGACAAGTATGCGAGTCATCAGCAACGGGAACATTCAGTTCCACAAATGAGAAATACTCGATGTTGGATTCTGCGGCTCTTGTCGGATTAGCTCGTCGCGGTTTCCGCGGCACGCAGAAGTCCACGAACGAGGCGACAAACGCAACCTTGTCGGCGCCGTAAACGCGGCGCCGACAAGGTCCTTAGCGACCGCCATCGACGAGACAAAAGACAAAAGAGGTCGCCGGCGACATGGCCGGGAAAACCAAAGAGGCCTCAGCGAAGAGCGGCGAGGCGATCACCGATGCCTGGGTCACGACGAAGGTGAGCGCGAAGTTCGCCGACGAGACGCTGTTGACGCGCGTCGTGGCCCACCTACTGCGTGCCGGCGCGCACTTCGCTGTTCTTGACCTGGCGGTGTTGCATGCGTCCGGGCGCCACTACGGTTCTGGAGAGGACCGATGGGCCGGCGACGCGCCGCTCGTCATCCGCATGACCCGGCCAACCGTCAAGCCCTGGACGAGGATCGAGAACACAACCACGAAGTACGTGAGAGTCAGCACCAGACCGCGCGAAAAGGTGGCCGGAAGCGACAGCGCCATGGCCACCGAGATGCCTCCACGCAGTCCGCCCCAGGTGAGGACCGGAATCGCCCCTTTTGACTGTGCCTTCATTCGGCTGAGGAGTCCAATGATGCTGGCGACACTCATCCAGCGCGCGGCCAGCACGATCGGTATCGCCAGGGCTCCGGCCACCAGCCATCCGCGTTCGATCGGGAGCACGAGAAGCTCGAGTCCGATCAGGAGGAAGAGGACTACGTTGAGAATCTCGTCGACAAGTTCCCAGAAGGTGTCGACGTGCTCGCGCGTCTTCTCGGTCATGGCAAATGCCCGACCCTGATTGCCCACGAAAAGGCCCGCCACCACCACGGCAATCGGCGCGGACAGATGCAAGGCGTCCGCTAACGCGTAGAGTCCCATGGCCAGGGCCAGCGTGATCATGACTTCGACTTGATAATTATCGACGCGCTTGAGCATCTTGTAGGCGACCAGTCCCACGGTCAGTGCCAGCACCAGGGCACCACCCACTTCCTTCAGCAGCAGCATTCCCACCGCTCCGAACCCTATCGAGAGCGGCGCTGCGGCGCCGCTGCCGGCAGTTCCGCCCGCGCCGGAGAGCTCCAGCAGAACCAGGAAGACGACGACCCCCAACCCGTCATTGAATAGAGACTCGCCCGCCATCTGCACCTCGAGCTGCCGCGGTGCACCGACGGACCTCATGATTCCCAGCACCGCGATGGGGTCGGTCGGTGAGATGAGAGCACCGAACAACAGTGCGTGCAGGACAGGAATACGCAGGCCCAGCCAGCCCAGGACCAGATAGGTCACACCGCCGACGATGAAGGTGGAGGCCAGCGTGCCAACAATCGCGAGCGACGAAATCGTCAGCCATTCACGGCCAAGATCCTCGAGATTCACGTGGATGGCGCCGGCGAACAGCAGGAAGGCGAGCATGCCGTGCAGGACGACCTGGGTGAAGTCGATCTGCGAGACCATTGCTGCTGCCTGCTCGCGGAATCCTCCCGCGTAGGAACCGAGCAGGATCAGCGCGAGCGACGCGACCAAAGCGACCAGCATGACGCCGACGGTCGTCGGCAGCTTGATATAGCGGTAGTTGATGTAACTCGACACCGCCGCGAGCGAGATCAGGACGCTGATCAGGGCGAAGAGACTCACGACTCCTCCGGATACGCCATCAGCCCTTTCGCAACAGCATGATCATGCCGGCCAATGCCGCCGATAGTGCCGCCCACAGTGCGATGGCGGTGCGCGTGGCTTTCGCGGCGCGGTCCTTCTCCCACCAGCTCGCCGAGCGAATGCCCTGCACCAGAAACGTCAACACGCCGGCCAGGTTCACGCAGATCAAATTCATCAGAAACAGCGACAACGCGACCAGCGGCGGCAACAACGCCACCGTCACCATCACGCCGATCGGTGTCGCCGACACGCCGGTCGTGAATGCCAGCGCCCCCGCCATCATCATCGGGGCAATGGTGATCGCGCCGTTGCTCGGGCCGAACATGGCGTTGGCGCTGGCGACAACACTGGGCGACCTGTCGCTGCTGCGGCGCGCGCTCCTGACGGCCGTGGCCGGGATTGCGACGACGATGGTGTTGTCGGTGATCGAGAAGCTCGCGGAGGTCCGCGCCGTCCTTCTCCCGCAGCACCATCTCAATCAAGCGCAACGCCATGGCACGGTCATCCTACCCACTTCCAGTCCGGATCTCCGGCATGTCGTCGCCGTATTTGTCGATGTACTGTTTGCGCTCGATCAGCTTGTTCTCGAGCTGCCGTTTGAGGTAGATGCCTTTGTCGCCTGTCCGCGGCAGGCGGTCGATGGTGTCCATCACGCGATGGAAGCGATCCACATCATTGAGCACAGTCATGTCGAAGGGTGTGGTGATGGTGCCTCTTCCAGGGCGTGGTGACCAGAGTGGTCAGCATGGCCAGTGGCGGTGTGCGCAATTCCTGCCTTTTCGTCTTTGGCTGTGTGTTCGTGGTTCGTTCATGGCGCGGAGACCTTGCACCGTTTACGATTCATGGAGCGGGAGCCTCGATGGCCCGATGATTCCGCTCCCCCGCCCAGCCAGCCGTGGCTCACCTGGCCTCCTCGCATCCAGGAGGCCTGAGCGTAGAACCGGCTGCAGAGACCCCGCGGGTCGGTGGATGTCGGGTAGGGTTGAAGGTCGGTCGTCTGGCTGCCACTTCCGATCATCAGAGGCGTTGGCGATCCTGCCGCAGCAGGCTGAAGTCAACCACGTCCCGGTTCCGGCCCGCACCTCTTAATGCTCCAACGAGATCTCCCAATGAACCCGCTAGGCCGTATGCTGCAGGGCCGGCGCGGTCACGGACCGTAAGGCCTCAGTGATCGCATCTGCCGGCGCTGGCCGCCCGACCAGGTACCCCTGGATAAACTCGCAACCGCGCGACTCGAGAAATGCGAGTTGCTCGGCAGTCTCCACCCCCTCGGCAGTGACGCGGAGGTTGAGGGCGTGCGCCATGGCGATAATCGCGGAGACGATCCCGGCGTCGCTGGCATCGGAGACCATGTCCTCGACAAACGTGCGATCGATCTTCAGGCCGTCAATCGGGAAGCGCTTGAGGTAATTGAGCGATGAGTGGCCGATGCCGAAATCATCGATGACGATGCTGACGCCAAGCTTCTTGAGCTCTTCGAGAATCTCGGCAGTAACGACCGGATTCTGCATGGCCGTGCTTTCGGTGATTTCGATCTCCAGCCGCCTGGGGTCCACTGAATGCTCTTTGAGCGCATCACGAATCGTCCGAACGAGGTACCGCGGACGGAACTGCGCCGCGGACACGTTCACGGCGACGCGGATCGGGAACTCCTCACCCCACGCCTTGGCCTGCTGCAGGGCCCGGTCAACGACGAGCTCACCGATCGGGATGATGAGCCGGCTCTCTTCCGCCGTGGCGATGAAGTCCGCCGGACCGACGGTGCCGACACCCGGGCGGTCCCATCGCAGGAGCGCTTCCACGGCAGTCAGCTTCCTCGTGGCGAGATCGTATTGTGGCTGGTAGACGACGACGAATTCGTTCCGGTCGATGGCCTGCCGCAGCGCGTTCTCCAGGGCCAGCCGCTCCGCCGCGAACTTCGTCATCGACGGCGTGCACAATTGATAATTGTTCTTCCCCGCTTCCTTGGCGCGATAGAGCGCGTTATCCGCGTTTTTCAGAAGTGTCTCGGCATCCACACCGTCGGCGGGCGACATGGAGATCCCGATGCTGCAGGTCGTGAACAGCTCATGACCATCAACGGTGATGGGACGGCTGACGATCTCGAGAATCTTCTGCGCGACGCTCATCGCATCCGCCGGTCGTAACAGGTCCATCAGGAGAATGGCAAATTCATCTCCGCCGACGCGAGCGACGGAATCCTCATCGCGGACACCCCCCTTGAGCCGCTCGCCCATTCCCCGCAACAGGTGATCGCCGATCGTATGTCCCAGGGTGTCGTTGATGACTTTGAAGCGGTCGAGATCGAGAAAGAGCACAGCGGCCTGCCGGCCGCGCCGCTCGGCGTGTGCGACGGCGAGCGACAGGCGGTCCTTGAAAAGCGTTCGATTGGGCAGCCCGGTCAGGGCGTCGTGATATGCCAGGTACCGGATCTGTTCTTCCGCGCGTTTGCGCTCGGTCAGGTCGATCAGCGTCGCTTCCAGGATCTCCTTGCCTGCCGTATCGCCGAGGCTGACGTTCTGCAGAACCCAGATCGTGGCGCCGTCGGCGCGTCGCAGGCACGTTTCCACACTGCTGACCGCTCCGTCGGCGCGAACGCGCCGGACCAGGTCCTCCGCTTCAGCAGGCGTGGCGTAAAAATCAAAGATGCTGAGCGCGTTCGCTTCTTCGACCGAGGAGAGACCGAGAATGCGCAGGCCGGCGTCGTTGCAATCGAGGACTCTTCCGTCGATGCCGGCGCGGTAGACACCGGCGAGATTGCGGTCAAAGAGCAGTTTGAATCGGTCAGCAGAGGCACGAATGACGCGAATGCGCCAGCGATGGGCCGCCCACGCCGCGGCAACGACGGCGATCGCAAGAAATGCCCAGAACACCGGCCGCTGGTAGAAGTACGGTTTGACGACGAGTTGAGCGGCCGCAGGAGCACTGGCCTCGCCTTCACGGTTCACCACCCGAACAAGAAACGTGTAGGCCCCGGGGGGAACGTTGGTGTAGTAGGCGATTCGTCGTCCCTGTGCATCCGTCCAGTCGGTATCGAAGCCCTCCAGTTTGTAACGGAAGCGCAGCCTGTCCGGCGCGCTGAATGTCGGACTCGTGTAGTGAAACTCGACGGCGTGTTGCCCTGGCGGCACGTCCGCGCCGGCGGCAAGTTTGGCATGATCGACGAGAACCTGCTGGATCTGCACGGCGCCGATCGACCCGCCACGGATCGCGCGGTCGGGGTCCAGCAGCGCCACACCGCCCGTCGTCGCGAACCAGAGTTTCCCACCGGCACCCTGCGCCGCGACCGGCTGGGTTCCCCCGTTGCACTCGCGGTTGTCCATGCCGTCCGTCTGTCCGTAGAGGACGGAGATGAGTCTCGACCGCTTCCCGTCCGCCACGGCATTGAGATCCGCGATGGGCGCGCGAAAGATGCCTTTGTTGCTGCTCATCCACAGATTGCCGCGGCGGTCTTCGAGAATCGCGAGCACGCTGTCATCCGGCAACCCGTTGCGGACGGTGATCGCTGCAAATTTGCCGTTGAGGTAGCGATTGAGGCCGCCGCCCATCGTGCCGACCCACATCGCTCCCTGGCTGTCCTCATGGACCGCGAGCACGGCGTTGCTCGACAAGCCGTTCTTCACCGTGAACGACTCCACCACCCCCGCGGCAGACCGCCGCGCCACCCCGCCTTCGTGCATGCCGATCCAGACGGCGCCGTCACGGCTCTCGGCGATCGAACTGACCGATTGGGCCGGAAACCCGAGAACCTGTGAGTCGATTCTGCCGTTCGCGATCCGTGCCAGTCCGGCGCTGGTGCCTACCCAGATCGCCCCAAGATGATCTTCGAACAGCGCGAGCACCGCGTTGGAGGGCAGGCCGTCGTTCATTTGGTACGTCTTGGTACGGCCCGCGTCGATCTGGCGCACTCCGGCGTCCGCGGTACCGATCCACAGGCTGCCATCGCGCGCGGCGAGGTTGGAGAGTACCGCCGAAATCGCAAGCGTGGGCTGTCGGATCACCGGTGGGGTCCCACTCAGCTCGCTCACACCCGCCCGCGTGGCGAACCACAGACTTCCGTTCCGGGCGGTCACGCTCTTCACGTCGTCATCGGGGAGGCCTTGCGCCCGCGCAAACGTAACGATCGCTCCTTCGGAAAGCTGCCGCAGCCCGCCGATCTCGCCGATCCAAAGACTTCCCTCTCCATCTTCGAAGAACGAAGTGACCGGGAAATGCGTGGTCTGAGCGTCGAACTCGACACGACCATCGAGCAGGCGTCCAAACCCCGCGTCCTGCGTCCCGATCCAGATCGTCCCCTCACGATCTTCGTACACGGCACTCAGATGCAGTGACGGCAAACCGCTGCGCTGGTCGTAGGTGCGGATATGGCGACCGTCGTAGTGCAACAATCCTCCGCCGTCGGTCGCCATCCAGATGCTGCCGTCGCGCGCGGCAGCGAGTGACTGCACCACGTGTGACGGAAAACCGTATTCCGCTCGGCGACGGATGACGGTTCCGTCCTTGATCGTGACGACGCCACCCTCGGTGCCGGCCCAGATCGTTCCGACCGTGTCCTCAGCGAGCGCGGTGATCACGGGACTGGGAAGCTGCGAGGCCGGCACGCTCGTGATGTGACCGTCCGACAAGCGCGCCAGACCGGCGTCCGTGCCGATCCACAACGCACCGTCGCGAGCTTCCAGAAGAACTTTGATGCTGTTGCTCGGCAGACCGTTGGCCCGGGTAAGCACGTCGATGCGTTTGCCGCGCATGCGAATGAGGCCGCCATCAACCGTCCCCACATAGAGCGTGCCGTCCTTCGTGCCGCGAATCGACATGCTGAAGTTGCTGATGATCTGCGGATACGTGGTCTTGTCGTACGTGACGAACTCTTGTCCGTCGAACCGTACGAAACCCTCCTGCGTGGCAATCCAGATGAAGCCGTCGCGCGTCTGGGCGATCCCGAGCACGGTACTTTGCGGAAGCCCGCGCTCGACGGTCCATGTCGTCCGCATGTACTGATTGAGTCGCTTCCCGGGCTCGAGCGCAAGCGCCGTTCCGATCTGCCCAACCAGCAGTGCGACCACCGCCACCCAGATCTTTCGCATCGGTGAACAGATGATGGTAGATGGCCGCGCAGCCGCTGTCCACCCCCCCCTTCCCGCCAACCGCAACGATCCGTCGGGCGGGGAAGGAAAAAAAGCAAAAAGTTTACGCCGTAAGCCGTTTTTGTGTTGTGATCTAGGTCGCAGTTTGCGCCAAAAAGGTGCGAACGCATCAGGAGGGGTTACCATGCGTCGTTTTCGAGCAGTCTGTTTCGTCATCCTGGCCACCGTCGTTCTCGCAGCGCCGACCTCGTTCGCAAAGGTCTGCCATCCCAAAGTCCCGTTGACCTGCACCGCCGCACACCTCACGCAGGCGCCTGCAGATGCCGTGGTCGTCGCCCCCGTGAAGAAGGCCCATGAATCCATCCAGCCGCTTCCGGCACAGCGGTTGCCAAAGGTCCAGCAGGCCATGATCTGCGGACCGTGGGTACGCTGGATGTGCACGGCGACCCCCGGGCTCATCTAGAGATCCCGGCGCTGACGCCCGCGTAGGCATCGACTCACGACGCGCGATGCTCACCCTTCTTTGGGGGAGCAAAGTGGAAGTTTGCCCACGAACTTTGAACACAAAGAGACGGTGGCCGCCCTCCCAGGGCGGCCGCCGTTCGCGCGTGTCGTGAGAGCCAGCGTCGCGTTTTTCGAGCAAGATTCCGAACGGCTGTTCGCGACATGCCATTGAAGGCCGTCGAGGGAATGCTTCTCGAAACGCAGAAGTTACACGCGCTTGACTCGAGGCAACGGCCTCGCTACTCTCCGCCCTCCCCACTTTTGGCGCATTCGTCTAGGGGTCCAGGACGCCGCCCTCTCACGGCGGTAACACGGGTTCAAATCCCGTATGCGCTACCAACTTGAACGCGACAACTGCAATCACGGGGTCGCCACTCGTCTCAGCGCCGTCAGTTGCTCGAACTCCTTGCGAATGCCACTCCACATCCTTGGTCGCGATTGCATCGCCATGACCGCTGCTTTATGTCATCGGGTCGGTCGGTCCGGAGCACCTCAATGACTTGTTGCGCCTGCGCGGTGTCCTTTCGCGCCTTCGTTTGATCGGATACGGGGCGGTTCCTGGCGACCCACAACTTGTGTAGTGCGTATCGAGCCGGCAGCGGGACGTTGACGAGAATGCCGCCGCCCCCGACAACTACCGCCTTTGTCGTTTTCTCGATCACCTAGTCGAGACCTTCGAGGGGCTCCGCGGCGACTTTCAGATGCGGAAGTGGACAGGTCTCTTGCGCGTGCCCCGTCGGGTGGTCGTCAGGAAATCGACACGCGGATCACCGCCACGAACTTTGAGGGATGTGGCGGGGTCACGCGGATCGAGTTCAGGCAAGGCTGCGAAACGGGGTTCGATCGATCTTAATCGATCCAAAAGGTCGAGTGAGCCTTCCCGCGCTACAGCTACGGAGATGCTCGCGTTTTCTGCCACGTCGATGCCTGCAGTCCGAAGACTCTCTGCTTCAAATCGCACCCCGAGCATGTTCGCGTAACACTTGAATGCCTGGGTGCCGACGAGAACGCCGCCCAGTCTGAACACGAAGGAATCAGCGAGTACCTCGAGAACGGCGCTGAACGATGCGGTTTCCGCTGCCGCTCCGCCGCTTTCAACATCGAAACGAGCTGTCGACGCCGTTGCAAATCGACTTGCTGCTCCCTGGCAGCACCGATCTGCCGCAGCAGCTCAGGAGTTTCCGGCCCCAGGTACGTCTGCGTTCGCCGGCCGTCTTCGTTTCGCTGCAGGTACCAGTACACACTGCTTCCGATCTTTCTTGAGACAAACGAGCCACCAATTGTCAGATGGAAATCGTTCTCGGCTGCCCGGAGTTGGTCCAGGAGCTCGGCATAAAGTCATTGCGTGCCGCTCCGGCCACGACGAACATTTGGCAGATTGATGGGCACATCCTGGGCACACCGTGCTCGGCACCGTCGCAAGTTGTTGACGATTCTGAAGAAGAATCCCGTATGCGCTACCAGCTACGCCGACGCGACGCTGCCCCGATCCCCCTCACTTCACCCCCGAGCGCAGCTCGTCGATGTGAACCGCTTTGATCACGGTCGTCCCCGCCCCCACGACCGGATTGGTGTAGGTCAACCCGCTGACGCCGAGCGACAGGCGCGCCTCATCCAGGTAGGTGCGCAATTGGGTCAGATGAATCGCCTTGATCGCGATTCCGGCGGCGAGCGCGTCGGTAAAGGGTGCCGCGCTCAGTCCCGCCGCGGCGCGCACCGAATTCACCGCCGTGCGCAGCTCCAGGAAGTGCGTGGCCTTGATCACCGGAACGAGCGGATCGTCGGTGAACACGATTGTCGTGGCCAGGTCCTTGTTGCTGTCCGGGCCGGGATTGCTGGTCACCGGGTCGAGCGCGGCGACCTGGTACACGTACGTCGTTGCAGGAGTGACCGAGAGATCGGTATAGCTCGGCGTGGCCGACACATCCTGCAGAAACCCGCTGTTGCCTGTGCGTGTAATGCGGTAGCTCGTCACTCCTGTGACGGCGTCCCAGGTGGCGTTGATCTGGGTGATCGATTGCGCGGTGGCGACGAGACTTGTCGGCACGGCCGTCGTGCTGGCAACGATCGTCGTGATGTTCTCGACCGAGTTGTTGTCGGGATTGAGGTCGCCGCCCCCCGACACATCCGCGGCGTTACCCACCGACGCGGGGGCGTTGCTGCGCACGGTGACGGTCAGCGTGATCGGCGGATAACTGGCCGCCACCGCGAGCGCATCCGTTCTCGTGCAGGTGAGGCCGGCGACAGTGCAAGACCATCCGGTTCCGCCGAGAGCCGTCGCGATCAGGCTTGACGGCAGTCGATCGACCACGCTGACCGCGCCGCCCGTCGCTGCCGTGCCGCTGTTGGTCACCACCATCGTGTACTGCGCGCCGGTCTGTCCCTGCGTGAAGTTTCCGGTATGGCTCTTGACCACGGTCAGCTCCGGGGAGAGGCAGACGGTGTAGAGGATTGCGACGTTGCTGAAGCCGCTGGGTGAGCTGCCGTTCGCCACGGCCAGGTCGAGGTCGCCGTCGCGATCGAAGTCGCCCACGGCCACCGCAGCGGGGTTGTAGTTCATGGTCAAGTTCTGCACGGACGTGAAGGTGCCGGTTGCGCTTCCCACCATCAGTGTGACGACCTGTCCGTTCACTACGGCCAGGTCGGGGTTGCCGTCGCGGTTCAGGTCTGCGACGACGATGGCGCCGGCCCCCGCGCTCGTCGCATAGGGCACCGGCGCGGCGAAACCGCCGGCGCCGTTGCCGAAGAGGATGGAGACGCCCGGCGCCGCGGCGATGTTCGTCACCGCGAGGTCCGCCTTCCCATCTCGATTGAAATCGGCGACGGCGATGGCTCGTGGCGCGGAGCCGGCGGGATACGAGGTCATTGCGCCGAAACTTCCCGCGCCGTTGCCGAGGCGGATGGAGATGTTGGTGTTGCTGTTGCTGGCGAAAGCGAGGTCCGGGTTTCCATCGCCGTCGAAGTCGCCGGTGGTGACGAAGAACGGGGCTGTCGAGCCCACGAAGTTCGTCTTGCTGAACGTGCCGCCTCCCGTATTGATCCAGACGGAGATGGCGAGGGAATTTGAATTGGCCATCGCCAGGTCAGGCAGGCCATCGCGATTGAAGTCGGCGACGACGAGGCCGTGCGGCACGAATCCGGCGGCGATGGAGTTCTCCGTGAACCCGCCCGCTCCGTCGCCGGTCAGGATCGAGACCGTGCTCAGATTCGTGTCCGTGACGACGGCGTCGAGCTTGCCGTCGCCATTCATGTCGGCGACGACCAGGGCATCCACGCCGCCGGACAATAGATGGTCGTTGGCGGACGCGAATCCCGTGGGACCGCCGAGCAGGAGCGACGTGCTGCCGGCGGCGTTCGACGAGAGCAGGTCGGAACGGCCGTCGCGGTTGAAGTCACCCGTCAGCAACCCCACCGGTCCGCCGCCGATGGTCAGCCTGACGTTGCTGTCCGCCGGAATGCAGTTCGCGCTGCAGCGACTGGTGTTCAGGATGATCGTCACGTGGGCGTCGTTGGTCTGCAGAAAAGCGAGGTCGGGCAGTCCGTCCCGGTTGAAGTCCGCCATCGTGCTGACTTTAGGGAGGGCAGCGGAGACGAAGAACTCGGGCCCGAAGATCGTGAGCGAGCCGGCACCGTCGCCGAAGTCCATGGTCACGCCTGTGCTGCGCGACCGGGCCAGGTCGATTTTTCCGTCGCCGTTGAAGTCGCCGACCTCACCCCATTCCGCGCTGCTGCCGGTCTCGGTGAAGGCCGCGAACGTGCCGTCGCCGTTGTTGAGTAGCATGGCGCCGAACGGCACGCCGCGCGAGACTGCCAGGTCAAGTGCGCCGTCGCCGTTGAAGTCCGCGGCTTCGATGTGTTTCGGTCTGCCGCTGCCGGCGCCGCTGCTGCCCACGGAGTAGAAGACCTGGTCGGCAAACGTGCCGTCGCCAACGCCGATGTAGACCGAAACGTTGTCGCCGAACAAGTTCGCGATGGCGATGTCGGGGATGCCGTCGCGGTTGAGATCCGCGACCGCTGCGAACACCGGCGTATCGCCGGCAAGCAATTCCACGGGGGCAGCGAACGTCCCGTTCCCCACGCCGAGGAGGACGTACGCGTCGCCTTGAGTGTTGTGTGTGGTGAGGAGATCGAGTATGCCGTCGCGGTTGAAGTCGCCAGTCGTGATGGCGGTCGGTGCCGGGCCGGTGTCGTGCGTCACGGCGGCGGCAAAACCGCCCGCGCCGTTTCCGAGGAGGATCGCGTAGTTGGTCAGGCCGCCCGATACGGCCAGATCGGTTTTGCCGTCGCGGTTGAAGTCGCCGGCGACGATGCCGTTCGCGCCGAACGAGAGGGGGAAGCTGGTCAGTGAGCCGAATCCCCGCTGCCATTGCCGAGGCGCACCGAGATGCTGGAAGCGAAGTTGGCGACGGCGAGGTCCGCGTTCCCGTCGCCGTTGAAGTCAGCGTTGGTGATGGCGGTGGGAGTCGCGCCCATCGGGTAGGAGACGGGATTGCCGAAGTTAGGCACGCCCCGATGGCTGCGTGGGTGAACAGACTCAGGCCGATGACCAGAACCGCGTGTCGCAAGCTCCACCTCTTCAATGCATGGTCCGGAAGCATCGAGAGTCTGCTGAGCCAGCGTTCAGGAGACCAGAACCCACGAGGAAGGTCCTCGGAGTGTGCTCACGGTAACATCGATGCGTCACAGGAAGGCTACCCGTCGCAGCGGTCGTGTCAGCCGCGAACCCGCCCATAAGAGGGTCATCGCGTGTGATGGATGGATCCATCACAGTGCCGATTTTGGCGTCTCCTAACAGGTGTGTAGCAGTAGATCACCAGCCGATGAATGGGATGACGATATTGGAGCAGTTCAGGTAGATCATAGCGATCAGGGCAGCGGCGGTATGGAAACCGAAGGCGCGGTGGCTGATCATTCGTATCTTGCTGTTGGTGCCCTCGACGATGGCATTGGTCAGTTTCACTTCGAGGAAGCGGCGAACTGCAGGCCAGTACCGATCGATCGTCACGGCGAACTTGCGAAAGGGCTCAAGGCGGCTTCGCCGTGCCCATGCGAACCACTCGGAAAACAGTTCGTCAGCTTCCGCTGCGCTCGGTGCGTGGTAGATCTGCTGAAAGGACTCTTTGAGCAGATACGCTCGATAGATCCGGCGGTTGTTCCGCTGCAGCTCCGAGAGCTTCTGTCGCTCTGGTCGCGTCAGATTCCACGGGTTCTTCAGCAGTGCCCATCGGGTCGATTTGAGGGATCGCTTCTGCTCATCCTCGGCGTTCCGCACTCCTTCGCGTCGAACCTCGTCCACGGCGGCGTTGAGCAGTTGTACGACGTGAAACCGGTCGTAGACGATGTCCGCTTGCGGCGCATGATCCTCCACTGCCTTGGTGTATGCGGCACTCATGTCCATCGTCACGATCTCGATGGACTGGCTCCGCTCCGGGCCAAGCTCGGCGAAGAACAAGCCCAGTGTTTCTGCGCTCTTTCCCTCCGCGGCCCACACCGTCCGACCGCTGATGTGATCGACCACACACGTGAGGAACTTCTGCGGCCTCCCGTAGTTGATCTCATCGACACCGATGAACACCAGACCATCCAGCCGCGATCCGTCCAGCGCCTCCGCCACCACCCGCCGCGCGATCCGTCCGACAGCGCGCCAGCTGATCCCGAAGTAACGCGACACGGTCGTCTGATCCGTGCGCTGAAGCATCCAGGCGACTTCGTTCTCGAACACACGAGTGAACACCGACCCTGGCCGCGCCCAGGGCACGTCCATCGTTCGCACGCCACATCGCCCGCACAGCACACGATGAACCGTCGCCTTGATGATGACCCGGCGGCCCCACATCCCGAGGTGACGCCACTCTCGCGCCTTGCCTTGCCTCCCGTGCAGCCTCTTGCCCTTCCGGCTGCATCCGCCGCACCGCGCTCTCCTCGCGGTCGGCCTCATCGCCACTTCGATCGGTCCCACCCCTTCGAGTGCGACCCTCTCCACCACCGCCCTTGCAAAGCCAAGAATCGTGCGAAACAATCTCGTGATGCGCACTGCGTTCCTCCTCGCCCTTCGACTTGTCTTGAATCAACCAGCCGAATCGTAAAGGACTACGCAGTGCGCTTCTTCCTTAGCTGCAAGCCTTTCGTTCCCTGTTTCACCGTCCTGCACTCTCCCGACACCACTCCGGGCCGCCTCCCAGGCGCCTCTCGTCTACACTCAACAGTTACACACCCGTCAGGAGAACCCGATTTTGTCCCCCTGCCTCTTCGTCTCAAGTTACTATCCGTGCGACTGCGCGGTTGAGAGAAGGAACCACCCATGAGGAAAGCCGGAAATTTTCTAATGGCTGCGCTGTGGGTCGCGCTGTCGTCGAGCACTGCTGCGTGGGCGAACTTCGCCGGCACCGACCTGGTCCTGCCGGCCGCCGGCCGCGTCCTGGGAGCCGGCGGCACTGAGTTCCTCACCACGGGATGGGTGAGCAACCCGAACGACCACGCCGTCGACGTGCAGTTCCAGTTTCTCCAGGCCGGGCAGGCCAACCCCAACCCGCTCACCGTCATCGATACGTTGAATGCCGGCCAGACCAAGACCTATCCGAATCTCGCCGAGACCCTTTTCCACACCTCCGGCGTGCTCGGCGCCGTGCGCGTGCGCTCCTCCGATCAGGTCTTCGCGTCGGCGCGCATCTACAGCCAGGCTCCGGGAGCTCTGCTGGCAGACACCAACGGGGTCTACTTCGCGGCCGTGCCGTCGAGTTTCGCCATCGGCAAAGGCGACCTCGGATCGCTTCAGGGGGTCAATCAGAACAGCGACTTCCGCTACAACTTCTTCATGGTGGAAGTGAGCGGAGCGCAGACCAGCGTCCGGATTCGACTGCGCGATGGCGCCGGCGGCGAGATCGGCGCGAAGACGTACACGCTGTTCCCGTATGAGCAACTGCTCGTCAGCGTGAGCGATCTGGCGCCCGGCGCAACCGTGGACGGAGGCCAGATCGAGGCCACGGTCCTGAGCGATGCAGGACGCGTCATCTTCGCAGGATCGCTGGTCGCGAATGGAAGCCAGGACTCCACCGGCTTCGAGATGAGCTTCAAGAGCAGCCTGCTCGCCGAGAACGACACGCGCGTGGTGACCCTCAACGGTCTGAGCGGCGCGGTCACACTGACCGGGAGTCCGGGCGTATCGATCACGCCGTCGGGGAACAGCATCAACATCGATGCATCGGGTGCGACCGGACCTGAAGGGCCCACAGGACCGTCAGGAGCCACCGGCACAACGGGCGCCATCGGTTCAACCGGCGCCACAGGCCCAACAGGAGCGACCGGCGCAACGGGTCTCACCGGATCCACCGGGACGACCGGCCCCACGGGGTCCACCGGCGCGACCGGGATCACTGGCACAACGGGTGCGATTGGCGTAACTGGTGCCACGGGCAACACCGGCGCAACGGGCAACACCGGCGCAACGGGTGCAACCGGGCTCGCCGGCGCGACAGGCGCGACCGGTCTCCCTGGCGCGACTGGCGCGACCGGGAACACCGGTCCGATCGGCCAGACAGGTGCCACCGGTCCGGTGGGCGCGACCGGCTCCACCGGCACGACCGGACTCACCGGCCCAACCGGAGACACCGGCGCAACCGGCGCGACAGGAAGCCCGGGACCAACCGGCGCAATCGGCGCAACCGGCGCGACAGGAAGCACCGGACCAACCGGCGCGACAGGAAGCACCGGAGCAACCGGTCCCACTGGGACAACCGGGGCGAACGGTGCCACCGGGCCGACCGGACTCACTGGCCCGATCGGTCCGACGGGAGCAACGGGTGCAACAGGGGCAACCGGCGCGACGGGAGTCGCCAATCTCTACGGGGATGGCTCGGACCTGGCGCTGACGATCAGCGCAAACACCAACTGGACGGCTTCGCCCCCAGCCAGCACCCTTCAATACAGCAGTCTTACGATCGACCCCGGGGTCACCTTGACCGTTCCCAGCGGGCTGATCATCCGGGTGACCGGCAATGTTTTCATCTCCGGACAAATCACCGTTCCTTCCAATCCGAGCGCGGGCAATGGAATCGGCTCCAGCGCTTCAGGGCTCGGCAATACGGCAGTGGCCGCGGCCGGCGGCGGAGCGTGCAACCCCCTCTTTGCCAGGTTGTTGGTCGCACCCGGCATCACCGGCGGCGGTGTGGGACTCATGAACGGCACGGGCAGCGCGAACGCCGGCGGGGACGGAACCGTCGCGATTGTTGCAGCGGGAACCATCACCATCAACGCAGTCGGATCCATCCATGCGGACGGCGCTCCCGGCGTCCAGGCCACGATCGTCCAGACCGGCGGCGGTGGTGGCGGCGGCGGAATCATCGTACTGGCCTCGAAGAGCGGGATTACCAACAGCGGGACGCTCTCCGCGGTGGGAGGCGCCGGCGCCAACGGCGCGAACACCGTCGTGAGCGCGTCCGGTGGCGGCGGTGGGGGAATCATCAATCTGCTCGCGCCATCCATCACGATCGGCGCCAGCACGGTTGCCGGTGGAGCTGCCGGGACCGGCGGCGACGCCACGGGTTACGCCGGCGGAGGAGGCGGATCCGCGGGGGCTGGCGGAGCTTCGGGACCTCCAACCGCATCGGCCGGCGCGCCCGGACTGTTGTTGACGAAGATCACGAGCGATCCCTCGGCTCTGTTCGTGGCTCCCGTGCGTCTGTAGTGGCGACACCACAGCCGCACGCGTTCATCGGGGGCTGGGACACGCGTCCGATGGTGAGAGGTCGAGTGCCTGGTACGGCGGTGGTGTTGCGGCCCGCGGCGATCTGCTTTCGCGTTGAGCACTCGCTGCAATCTCGCCCGTCACATCTCCGCCCTGCCGAGGAAGACGCGCTGGTCGCCGGTGAAGCCATCGAGCGCTGCCTCGGCCGGAAACATGAATTGCGAATAGCGAGCAGAGGGAAGCGATTGCGTGCGCTGCGCAGCAGAGCGGCTCTCGCTTCACTCTCGAGCGGTGGCGTTGTCCGATCTCTCTGCGGCCGCACCTGCGTTTCTCGGCCGCGGCGATGACCCCGTCCCAGGTCATTCCAAATGGGAGGCGCCAGCGCGCGATCAGTTCTCGATCGAGCTGACGGCCTGGATCGTCCTGGCGTAGCGATGGGTGTACGCGCCGGGCGAGGCGTTGTTCATCATCTCGGTGAGAGCGCCGGCGGCCATGGGACGGCTGAACAGATATCCCTGGAACTCGTGGCAGCCGTGCTCCTTGAGGAAGTTGAGCTGTTCGGCGGTCTCCACACCCTCGGCGATGACGCGGATGTTCAGGGCCTTGCCCATGGCGATCACCGCGGAGACGATCGCTCCGTCGCTGCCTCCGCGGGCGATATCCTTGACGAACGACTGGTCGATCTTCAGCGCATCGATCGGAAACTTCTTGAGATAGTTGAGCGAGGAATGGCCAACGCCGAAATCGTCGATGGCCACGCTGATCCCCAGGCTCTTGAGGTCGAGGAGAATCTCGGCGGTCAGATTAGGGTCCTGCATGGCCGTGGTCTCGGTGATCTCGATCTCCAGGTAGTGCGGATCGAAGCCGGAGCGCTCCAGGGCGTCGTGAATCATGGCCACCACGTTGGGTTGCTGGAATTGCCGGGCAGAGACGTTGACAGCGATGCGCACGCCGGTCCCTTCGCTGTGCCAGGTCTGACCCTGTCGGCAGGCCTCTTCGATGGCCCACTCGCCGATCGGCAGGATCAGGCGCGTGTCTTCGGCCACCCCGATGAACTCGGCCGGACGGAGGATGGTCTTTCCGCCGCGATCCCAGCGGATCAGCGCCTCCATCCCGGTGACCATCTGCGAGCGGAGGTCGATCTGCGGCTGGTAATGAAGCACGAACTCGTGTTGATCGAGTCCCTGGCGGAGAGCTGTTTCCAGCGTGAGCCGTTCGGCAGCCTTCCGCGCCAGGAACGGCGAGCAGAGCTGGTAATTGTTCCGCCCCGCTTCCTTCGCCAGGTACAGCGCGCTGTCGGCATTCTTGAGCAACGATTCCGCATCCCCGCCATCCTGCGGATAGAAGGCGATGCCGATGCTGGTGGTGATGTTGAATTCGTGGCCCTCGACCGTGATCGGGCGTGCCACCGTCTGGAGGATCTTGCGCGCCACCATCGTGACATCGCTGACGCTGCCCGGTTTCATGATCAGAAGCGAGAACTCGTCGTCGCCGACGCGAGCCACCGAGTCCTCCTCACGAACGCATTCGGTCAGCCGCTCGCTGATCACCCTCAGCAGATCGTCCCCACCGGCGCGGCCGAATGCCTCGTTGACCACGTTGAATCCGTCGAGGTCCAGGCAGAGCACGGACAATTGGTGACATTCCCGATGCGCGTAGTTGAGGGCGATGGTGAGCCGGTCTTTGAACAACGCCCGATTGGGGAGTCCGGTCACGACATCGTGATGGGCCTTGTAGCGAACCTCTTCCTCCACCCGCTTCCGATCGGTGATGTCGGCCATGGTCGCTTCGATGACCGGTTTGCCGGTGGCGTCCGCGACCATGCTCACGTTCATGAGCACCCACACGTCCGTGCCGTCGGGCCGTCGAAGTGCCGTCTCGAAGCTGGTGAGTGAGCCCTGATCGCGCAGACGGGTGAGCATGGTCTGCCACTCCGTCTCGGTCGAATAGAGATCGGCGATCCCGTGAGCCATCAGGTCCGCGCGCGAAGCGAAACCGAACATCCTGGCGCAGGCGTCGTTGCAATCGAGAATTCCGCCGGCGGCGTTGGCTCTGAACTCGCCAGCCGGGTTCCGATCGAACAGCAGCTTGAATCGCTCGGCAGAAGCCCGGATCACCTTCACGCGCGTCCGATGCGCGCTGGCAACGGACCCAACGAGCACAACAGCCAGGCCTGCGAGAAACCAGGGCGTGCGATAGAAGAACGGCCGCTGCCGGAGCGTGGTCGTTGCGGTGCTCCAGGGACCGTCGGCGGTCGCGGCCCGCACCTGAAACCGATAGTCGCCGGGAGGGAGGTTCGTATAGGAGGCCTGGCGCCGCGTTCTTGCATCGACCCACTCGCGGTCGAATCCTTCCAGCCGGTACTGATAATGAACCTTCTCGGGCGCGGCGAAGTCGATGCCGGTGTAGCGGAAGTCCAGCCTCTTCATCCCCGCGGAGAGTGACAGCGGTCCGGACGGGTCCATCCGCTGGCGATCGGCAAAGATATCCTGGATGATCACCGGCGGAGCGGCTGCGGCACGGGCACGATTCGGATCGATCATGGCCACGCCTTTTACCGTCGCGAACCAGAGTTTGCCGTCCGCCGTTTTCCACGCCGCGGGCTGGGTGCCGCCATTGCATTCGCGGCTCTTCATCCCGTCGGCGCGGCCGTAAGCCACGCTGGTGACTTTGGGCAGCAGACCTTCGGCATAGTCGTCGAGTTGCTGGCGTGACACGCGGAAGATTCCTTTGTTGGAGCTCATCCAGAGGAATCCATTCCCGTCTTCCAGGATGGCGAACACGCTGTCGTCGAAGAGGCCCTCGGCGGTGGTGATGGGTGTCCAGCGCCCGCCTTTGTATCGATCCAATCCGCCACCGGCCGTGCCCACCCAGAGCGCACCGCTGCTGTCCTGGTAGAGGGAAAGGACCAGATCACTGGACAGGCCGTTGTGTTTGGTAAAGGAGGTAACCGCGCCGTTGTCGATGCGATTGAGTCCTCCGTCCTGGGTGCCCGCCCAGATGACGCCGTTGCGGTCTTCAGTGATCACGCCGACCGCCTCGCCGGAGAGATTGAAGACGTCGGGCGTGAGCTTCCCGTTCACGATGCGCTGAAGGCCGCGCGCGGTCCCCACCCACAGAATGCCTCCGCGATCCTCGTAGAGCGACAACACGAGATTGCTGAGCAGTCCGTTGCTCGTGCCGTAAACCGTCGTGTGCCCGTGCAGGATGCGATTCAGCCCGCCGTCGAACGTGCCCACCCATAGACTGCCATCGCGGCCGCTCAACGTCGACATCACCATGTCGCTCGTCAGCCCTTTGCCCTTTCCGTAGTGACGGCCGCTCAGGGTCTGCACCCCGCTCCCGCTGCCGATCCACAGCGTTCCGCCGGGATCAGCAGTCACCGTCCTGACCTTCTCGGCCAGCAGTCCCTGCGCGGCGGTGAAGGAGAGGACGCGGCCCTCGGCCAGACGGGTCAGACCGTTCCCGGAGCCGATCCAGAGGTTGCCGTCGCGATCCTCGAGGAACGACGACACGGCCTTGTTTCCGATGCCGAGAGCGTCAGAGGCGAAGTCGAACCGGTCGTTGCGCAGGCGGCCCACGCCGTGGTCCAGCGTTCCGATCCAGAGCGTGCCGTGACTGTCCTCATAGATGGCGTTGATGTTCGCAGACGGCAATCCATCAGCGACCGTATACGCACGGAACTGGCCTGAGCGATAGCGGATCAGTCCATTCCCGCGCGTGCCGATCCAGACGCTCCCGTCGCGGGTCACACAGAGCGACAGGATCTGTCCGGTGGGAAAACCGTCGTCGTCATGCCGGGCCAGACGGCCGTCCTTCATCGTGACGATGCCATGCATCGTGCCGATCCATAACTGGCCCGACCAGTCCTCGACGAGCCGTGTCACGGACATGGGCGAGGACTCATCGGAACCGGTGATGGGCACGATGTGGCCGTCGTTCTGCAGCCGGGCCAGCCCATGCTGGGTTCCGATCCAGATGGTGCCGTCGCCAGATTGGTAGAGCGATGTGACAGCGTCGCTCGGCAAACCTTCCGTCACTCCATAAGAGCGAACATTACGGCCCTGTATGTGAACGAGGCCCCCGCCATTCGTCGCCGCATAGAGACTGCCGTCTCGGGCAGATAGCAGGGCCAGGGTCATGTTGTTATGGATCTGCGGAGATGCGGCCCTGTCGTACACCACGAAGTCGGTGCCGTCGAACCGCACGAAGCCTTCCTGAGTGGCGGCCCACACGTAGCCATCGGCCGTCTGCGTCAGAGCGTATACGGTGCCCTGCGGAAGGCCTTCGTCGACGCCCCACGTACGCACGACGTTCTGATCGAGCGACAGACCCGGATCAATGGCGAGGGCAGTGCCAGTCCACATTGCAAGGACCAACAGAAGGACGCAAGAGCGGCGTGCTGGTTTCATCTGAAAGGCGATTCGTTCATGCTAGTACCGTTGGTGTGACTCTGTCAAAGGATCATCACAATGAAGCGTTGCTGCCAATGCATAGCAATTGTAATTACATACAACGGCGCCGCGCTACATTGAAAGATGTATATACCCAATTTCTATCGTTGGTTGTAGAGAGAACTGCCATTCGCCATAGGCAAGCATGAGTTTCGACATAGCCGGGTATACCTGTCGATAGATTTTGACTGTATCGACGGATATACTTTTCGTGTCGTTCGACTCATTATGGAGAGTCATTAACGCTACCCCTGCATAATGACTGCGTGTAATGGCAATATTGTATTAGCGCGACGGCGAGACTAGAATTCACGTCACTATGAGAAGAGCAGCACTGTTGTTCGCAGGAGTTGTTCTGTTGACCACGACTGTCTTTGGTGGCGATGGACAAGTCCACCGAAGCGCACGGCACATTCCAGGCCGGTACATCGTGGTTCTCCAGTCCGGCACAGATACGACAATGCTCGCGAACACCGTGCGAGGTCTCAAGGACGGTCACGTCCGGCACACTTACGATCGCGGCATCAAAGCACTCACCGTCGAGATCGCCGATGCCGACGCGCAGGCGCTGGCCCTGGATCCGCGAGTACAGTTCGTCGAAGAAGACTCCACCATTTCCGCGGCCACCACCTGGGGCCCGGATCGGATCGACCAGCGCTTTCTGCCGCTTGACGGAAGCTACGTGAGCACCGGAACCGGCGCAGGTGTCACCGTGTATGTCGTCGACACCGGCATCTTCGCCGGTCATGACGATTTCGGCGGCCGGGTCGCTGCCGGATTCAGCGCGTTCGCCGACGGCCTGGGGTGGAACGACTGCAACGGTCACGGCACTCACGTGGCGGGTGTGATCGGGGGATCGTCCAATGGAGTGGCTCCATCGTCCTCTCTCGTTCCCGTGCGCGTTCTCGATTGCGGAGGGTCGGGGAGTGTCTCCACGCTCCTGGCCGGTCTCGACTGGGTCATCGCGGATCACGCTCAGAGGGGACAACCAGCCGTGGTGAACATGAGTCTCGGCGGCGACGGCTCGTCGGCATTGGATGCGGAAGTCAACAAGCTGCTCGCCGCCGGTTTGACCACCGTCGTCGCGGCCGGGAACAACAACATCGACGCCTGCCAGTCCTCGCCGGCACGAGTCTCCGGAGCACTCACCGTTGGGGCGTCGACGGAGACCGATGAACGGGCCTCCTACTCGAACTACGGCGCCTGCGTCGATCTGTTCGCACCGGGATCGGACATCCTCTCCGACTGGTACACGAGCCCGACGGCCACGGCCGTGTCCAGCGGCACCTCGGAATCCGCTCCTTTCGTTTCCGGCGTGGCCGCGCTTTGTCTCGAGAAGTACCCGGATGCCTCGCCGGCCACGGTGTCTCAGACCATTCTGTCCGAGGCCACTCCCGACGTGCTCAGCTCCGTCGGGAACGGCTCGCCGAACCGCCTGCTCTTTTCGCTGATCGGCGCGCTCAACACGGTGACCGGCGATGCGCAGCTGCTATCTGATCCGGGCTTTGACTACGGCACGACCTTCTGGACTTCCGACATCTGCACGGTGGTCAACCCCACCGGCTGTGGTGGGCGAGATTTCCTCGACATGATGAGCCTCCCCTCCCACAGCGGAAACTCCCATGCCGCCATCGGCGGGTCGGTGAAGTCATTCCATCTCACATCGGAAGCACTGACGGTGCCCTCCACGATTCGCAAGGGCGAACTGAGTCTCTACCTGTGGATCGTCACGAAGGACAAGAAGTCTTCGCCGAACGACGTTCTGAGCGTCGAGATTCGCCACAAGAACGGCGCGCTTCTGGAAACGCTGGGCACGTTCAGCAACGTGGATGCCTGCGCGACCTATGTGCGCCGGAGCTTCGACATCACCCGCTACCGCGGCGCCACGATCCGCATCTCCTTCACCGGCGTCCAGAGTCAGGGACCTCCCACCTGGTTCCTGCTGGACGACGTCGGCGTGAACATCTGGCATTAGCTAACGCCGTGATTTGCACACAGAGGCACAGGCAGCACAGAGATTCTTTCTGTGCTGTCTGTGCTTCGAGACGGAGCGGCGGAATCAATCCGATTAAATGAGCGTCGTCAATCCGACGCGCAGCATGTCCTTGATCGTTTTGCTCGACACCGATCCGTTCGAGCGCCCACAATAGCAGCGAGTCCGTGTAGAAATGGCACTCGCTCATCCGGCATACCAGCTTTCTCCTTACGCGATCCCGCCGGCGGCCACGGCAGGCGTACTGATCCTACTGGCCATCCGCATCGTCACGACGCGGTCGTCGCGGGCAGGGTTGGCGATGTTCAGCATGTCGGTCCTGGCCGCAGCCTGGCAGGCCTCATTCGTGTTCATGGACCTGGCCGTCGACGAGCGCACGGCCTCGATGTGGGCGAAGATCGGCTGTGCCTTCGTGCCGTTTATCGCTCCGGCGGTCTACCAGTTCGTGGCCAGTCTTCTGCGCATCACCAAACGGCGGCGGCTCGTCTCCGCTCTGGGCTGGCTTCTGGCCGCCTGCTTTTCGATTCTGACCCTGGCCACCAGCTACCTTGTCACCGGCATGCGACGGTTCTGGTGGGGATTCGATCCCGCTTACAGCATCACCGTGGGGGTGCCATACCTCGTCTTCTTCTGCGGCCTTCTGGCCGCCGCGGCAATCGAGATCATTCGCGCCTATCCAAATGCAAAAGGGAACGAGCGCAGGCGCATCCGTCTCTTCGCGGTAGCGCTGGGCGTCGGTTACGTGGCGGTGGTCGACTATCTGCCGAGCTTCGGCGTGGCGATCTATCCCTTCGGCTGGGCGGCGCTGCTCGGCTACACGGCGGTGGCCGTCTACACGATCAGCAAACATGGCGTCGCGCCGATCACACCGTCACTGGCTGCCAACGAGATCATCAACGCCATGCGCGACCTGTTGTTTGTCGCCGACCGCGACGGGCGGATCCAGTTCGCAAACAACGCGGCATGCGGGTTTCTGGGATACGGACGCGAAGAGATCGTCGGCCGCCGTCTGGAAGAGCTCCTCGTTCCCAGCGACGAAGGCGATTCCACGCTGACGGGCCGCTGGGTGCGCGATCGCGAATATGTCTTCCGCACGAAGATGGACCAGCCCATCGAGCTCACGCTCTCCCATTCGCCGGTCACGCACCAGGGAGAGACCACCGGCGCGGTGATCATCGGTCGCGATCTGCGCGAACGGAAACGCTACGAGTGGGAGGCCCGGCGCGCCGTGACGCTGCTGCAGTCGACGCTCGATTCGACCGCCGACGGTATTCTCGTGATCGGCCAGGAGGGACGGGTCCTCACCTGGAACCAGCGCTTCACGGACATGTGGGGAATTCCGGCGGAGTTGATGGAGCAGCAGGATGACGGCGACCTGATCAGCCAGCTCGTCGAGCAATTGAACGATCCGGCGGAGTTTCTCCGCAGCCTGGAGGCGTTGCGCGTCCATCCCGAGGTGGAGAGCCTTCACGTCCTGGAGTTCAAGGATGGCCGGCGGCTGGAACAGCACTCCATCGGCCGCTATCTGGACAATTCGCCGCTGCGGGTATGGAGCTTCCGCGACGTGACGGCACGACTGGCAGCGGAGGAAGCGCTGCGCGATTCCGAGGCCCGGTACCGGCTGCTCTTCGAACAGAACGCGGCGGGAGTGTGTCTGGCCACGTTCGCAGGCCGGATCATCGACTGCAATTCCACGTTCGCCGAAATGACGGGCTACCCGATCGGGGAGTTGACGGGGCGGGATCTGGGCGAAGTGTTCGACCGCGCCTCCGACTCGGAGGAAATCCGGCGCCGGCTGGAGGCAACGCCCACGGTACGGGGCATGGAGATCGATCTGAGGCGCCGTGACGGCGTGCCCGTCTCCGCACTGGCCAACGTCTCGCTTCTCGGCCGCGGCGGGCAGGCACTCATTCATATGACCGCGGTCGACATCAGCGATCGCAAACGCGCCGCTCAGCAGATCGAGTTCAACGCGTACCACGACGCCCTGACCGAACTGCCGAACCGGCGCCTGTTCACCGATCGTCTGGAGCTGAGTCTGCTCGCGGCGAAACGTGCTCGCGCCAACGTGGCGGTACTGTTCGTCGATCTCGACCGCTTCAAAACCATCAACGACACCTTCGGTCACAGCATCGCTGATGCGCTGCTCGTGGAGATCGCCACACGCCTGCGCAGCTGCGTCCGCCAGACCGACACGGTGGCACGCTTCGGCGGCGACGAGTTCACGATCATCCTTCCGGACCTCAAGCAGCCGGAGGACGCTGCGCGCGTGGCCGAGAAAATTCTGGAAGCCGTGGCAGAGCCGGCGGTGGTGGGCGGCGCAACGATCGAGATCTCGGTCAGCGTCGGCGTGGCCGTCTTTCCCGATGATGGCACCGACTACGACACGCTGCTTCGCAACGCCGACAAAGCCATGTACCGCGCCAAGGAAGCGGGCCGGAATACGTATCAGCTCTGCACCGAGCAGATGAAGACACGCGCCGTGGAGCGGCTTTCGATGCAGTCGCGCCTGCAGAAGGCCATGAGCGCCGATGAGCTCGTGCTGGCCTACCAGCCGCAGGTGTCGCTGGCCACGCGGTTGCTCGCGGGCACGGAAGCACTGGTGCGCTGGAACGATCCCGAGCGAGGCCTGGCGGTGGCCAGTGATTTCATCCCGCTTGCCGAAGACACCCGCCTGATTCTGCCTCTCGGGGAGTGGGTGCTGTTCACGGCCTGCCGCCAGCTCCGCGAGTGGTGCGACGCCGGATTGCCAGCGCCGCGCATGGCCGTGAACATCTCCGTGCGCCAGTTCCAGCAGCGCGACCTGGCGGCACTGGTTCGCCGCGCCATCGACGCCACCGGGATCGATCCGTCGCTGCTGGAGCTCGAGATTACGGAGACGGCATTGCGCCAGGTCGACACGAGCGTAGCGTTGCTCAATCTCCTGCGCCAGACCGGCGTGTCGCTGGCTGTCGGCAATTTCGGCAGTCACGATTCATCGCTCCGCCATCTGCAGGCCCTCCCGGTCGACGCCGTGAAGATCGACCGATCCTGCATCGAGCATGTCGGCCAGGCCGTAGGCGCGGCCATGGTGGGAGCCGTCATCGATGTGAGCCGCACGCTCGACCTGCGCGTCGTCGCCGAAGGCGTCGAGACGGCCGGACAGCTCGACTTCCTGCTGCGCCGTGGTTGTCCGGAAGCGCAGGGCTTCTATTTCAGCGCAGCCATCGAAGCGGACGCCCTGGCACGCCTGTTGTCGACTTCCGAGCCGCTGCCGCGTACGTGAAGTGGACGGAACGGCAACGCCTGAAACGTACACGCCAGATGTAGAATACGGGGCAGCACGTCGCACTTGGCGCGTGCAGATATTCTCCATGCGTGGCCCGACAAGCCCCTGGCCTCGCGGCCGTTGTCATTCGAAAATTGTAAGCCGCCACCGATGACTTGTGCCGCGCCGCGCCGACGGTCTGGAGCTTCTTATTGAGCGTCGACGAGACTGCAAGGGTTGTAAATGACGATCGCCACCGTCGACGACTCGCAACGCAAGGCAGCGACCGTTGTGGGATTCGCCTATCTATGTGCGCTGGTCCCGGCCATCTTCGCTGAGTTCTATGTCCGCGGCCAGCTCGTCGTCATCGACAATGCAGCGCAAACTGCGCTGAACATCGTGACGCACGAGCGGCTCTTTCGTCTGGGCATCGCCAGCAATCTCACCGTCTTCGCAATCGATGTCGTCCTGATCATCGCTCTATACGTGGTCCTCGAGCCGATCAATCGGAGCCTGGCCCTGCTGGCAACGGGTTGGGGGCTGATCGAGACCGCCATCCTGGTCGTCGTGACGCTGAGTGACTTCGACGTTCTGCGAATCCTGAGCGGTGCTGACTACCTGCAGGTATTCGCAGCCAACCGATTGCAGGCCATGGCCAGGCTGTCGATCGGCGCCCATTACGATACATATAACGTCGGCCTGGTATTGGCCGGCTTGCGGAGCACCGTCTTCTGTTACCTGTGGTTCACCTCCCGCTTGATCCCGAGAGCATTGGCTGCCTGGGGAGTGCTCGCGTCCCTTCTGATGGGAGCGTGCGCATTCGCGTTCATCATCTTTCCAGAGCTTGCGCGGGTCGTGTCCGTATCGGTTTACGGCGGCCCTATCTTTGTTTTCGAACTGACCATGGGCTTCTGGCTTCTGTTCAGGGGACTGCGGCCATCCGCGGTGGCGAAGCCGGATCATGCAAGCGGCCGGGGAGAGGGCGGTTAGAAGGAAGAACAGATGACTCGCACGACGAACGCAAGACTGGCCGGCTTCATGTTCCTCTTCTACACGGCGGTCGGCAGCACCCTTCATTTCCTGATGACCCGGGCCACCGACGCCGAAGGGACTGCCGCCATGCTCGCGCGCATCGCCGAGCACGCGTCAGACGTACGGGTCAGCGTGGTGCTTTCGCTGCTCGAGTCCTTTTCGGCCCTCGTGCTGGCCGTGGCGTTGTACGCGATCACGCGTGACGAGGACCACGAGCTGGCCATGCTGGCCCTGGTCTGTCGCGTTGGCGAAGGAGTGATCGGTGCGATCGGCATCCCGCTCAAGCTGGGACTGCTGTGGCTCGCGACGGCGGGGACCGGGCCGGGCGCTCCTGACGTCGCGACCGTGAACGCGCTCGGCGCGTTTCTGCTGATGCCGGTCCCAGGCATCCCCATCGGTACAGTCTTCTTCGCCGTAGGCAGCACACTCTTCTCGTATCTCCTGCTGCGCGGACGGATGGTCCCTGTCCCACTGGCGTGGTTTGGCGTGCTGGCGTCGGTACTGCTCGTGGCGGTTCTTCCCCTGCAGCTGGCCGGCTTCGTCAATGGAGCCTGGTACTTGTGGATTCCGATGGCCGTGTTCCAGGTCGTGCTCGCGCTCTGGCTGCTCATCAAAGGCGTCGCTGCGCCCGCGACGCGATGAGCGCTCATCGATACACTTGAGCCTTCGGAGCGCTCAGCTTCTCGGTGCCGGATACAACCGCTCGAACTCGGGCTCGCCGTGCAGCGGGGCCAGATCGGGATCCTGGCGCGTCCAGGTGGCGTCGCGATAACCCGATTCCCACGCTTTCTTGATGGCGATGAGCGCGTCGGTCTTGTTGTTCATCGCGCAGAAGACGCAGGCGGTGTTGTACAGGATCATCGAGTCATCCGGACGCAGGACCATGGCCATGCTCGCTTCGCGTTTGGCATCGTCGAAGCGTCCCTGCGTGGCATAGTCGCCGGCCAGCAGCACACGCGCACGGGCATCCTCGGGCACTTTCCTGAGGTGCGACTCGTACACCTCGACCTCGCGGTGGAGGTAGTTCATCAGCGCGTCCTTCTTGCCGAGCGCGCCGAGGGCGTTGTGGATCGGAACGGTGGTGTTGTAGTTCTCGCCGGCGTGAGCCAGGGCCTCCTCCATCATGTCCACGACTTCCTGATAGCGTCCGGCCGCGAACAGTGAACGGCCCAGGAGGTAGTATCCGCCGTCGAGATCGGGCGTCCGCGCCAGCGCCGCCCGGATTCTGTCGATCGCTTCTCCGTAGCGCCCTTCAGCGAAGATCACCCACGCTTCGGCGAGCTTGATCTCCGGCGCATCGTGTCCGTTGGCGCTCGCTTTCTGCGTCGCCGCGATGGCGCGGTCGATCCACTGCTGCTGGCGCTCGAAGTGGTAGTAGTACTGAGCGCAGACGTTGGCCAGCCCCGCGTGCGCGAGCGCAAAATCGGGATCGAGCGCCACGGCGTTCTCGTACATCTGCAATGCAAACTGCAGGTCCTGCCGTCCCACGCGGCGCGCGTAGTTCCTTCCGCGCAGATAGAGGTCGTAGGCCTGAAGGTTCTCGGTCGGTTTCGCCGAGAGCGCCTGCTGTTCCTGCGGTGACAGCGTGATGCGCAAGGCGGCCGCGATCTTCTGCGCGATCTCGTCCTGCACTTCGAATACGTCCTTCATCTCGCGGTCGTAGCGCTCGGACCAGAGCGGGAAGTCGGTCGTGGTATCGACGAGCTGGGCGTTGATGCGCAGACGCGCTCCGGCCCGGCGCAGACTGCCCACCAGCACGTACGACGCGCCGAGCTCCTGCCCTACCTGACCGGCCGTCACCGACTTGTCGCGATACGCCAGCACCATCGCGCGCGAGAACGTCTTCAGTCCCTTGATCTTCGACAGCTCGGTGGTGATGTCCTCGGTGATTCCGTCGCGCAGATACTCGTCTTCCTTCACTCCGCTCAGATTCTCGAAGTAGAGAACGGCGATCGAGTTCTCTCGTCGCGTCGACGACGTGCTGGCCCGCGAGCCGCTCGAATCCGCCGCGCTCTTGCCGCCGGAGCCGAGGTCGCGCTTCAGCCGCTTGAGCGCGGTCTTGAGCTCGGTGGCGCTCTGATAGCGGAGGTCGCGATCCTTTTCCAGCGCCTGGTTGATGATGCGGCTGAGATCCGCCGGAACGGAGGCGTTGACCTGCGTGGCCGGCGGCGGCTCGCGGTTGAGAATCGATTCGAACACCACGGCCGACGTCTCTCCCTGGAACGGAAGAGCTCCTGTCGACATCTGATAGAGCACGGTTCCAAACGAGAAGAGATCGGTCCGCGTGTCAGTCACCTGCCCGCGCGCCTGTTCCGGCGACATGTAGGCGACCGTGCCCACCGTGGCGCCGGCCGAGGTCAGCTCGTCGTTGCGAACCGCGGTGAGGATCGCCGAAGGCTCGGCTCCCTGCCGCCGCTCGATCTTGGCGAGACCGAAGTCGAGAATCTTGGCCTGGCCGCGCGACGTGACGAAGATGTTCGCCGGCTTGAGATCGCGATGGACGATTCCCTTCGAGTGCGCCGACTCCAGCGCGTCGACGATCTGGATGCCCAGCGTGAGCAGCGAGTCGATGTCCAGCGGACCGCGGCGGATGCGGTCGGCGAGCGACTCGCCGTCGAGCAGTTCCATGACGATGAACTGCTCCGACTCGAATTGCTCGATGCCGTGGATGGTGCAGATGTTGGGATGGTTGAGCGAGGACGCGGCGCGGGCCTCGCGCTGGAATCGCTGCAGCAGCGACTCATCGCCGGCCAGCGCCGCTGGCAGAAACTTGAGCGCGACATGCCGCCCCAGGTTCGTGTCCTCGGCTTCGTAGACCACACCCATGCCACCTTCGCCGATCTGTGACGTGATGCGGTAATGCGAGACGGTACGACCGATCATTGACGTCCTTGGAACCCAGGCTGCGGGGAATCGGGTTCCCGATTGCTGAAGACCCACATAGTAGTGTGGTGAGCCGGAAATACACAGCACATCGTCGCGAGCGCCGGGACGGCGATTGCGAGAACCAACCCTCAGTGCGCCGCGCTGGCCGCCGCCCAAGCGGATTTCACGGACACCGGCAGCGAGTCCATGTGTTTGAGGAACAGCGCCACCTGCCACATCTCGGTCTGCGGCAGACTCTCCGCGAATCCGGGCATGCCGGAGAAACGAATGCCGTGCGCGATCTTCCAGTACGTCTCGGCCTCCGGATCGTCTTCCACGCCTTCCTTCGCGAACTGAGGCGGACCCGGGCTCAGCCCTTTGGCGATCGAGGACGCCGCGGCATCGACGCCGCCGTGGCAGACCTGACAGTGCGTCTCGTACGACGTCGCGCCGACGGCGAGGTTGGCCTCGGTCGGCTGGATCGGACTGGTCAGTCCTTTCGTCTGCTTAGTGATCGCGGCCTTGAGCGACGTCTTCGCCGCCCATGACTCCAGCTTGCCGGGCTTGGAATCCTGACCGGCAGGCAGGGCGCCGGCCCTCACCAAGAGGTACGCGCCGCCAGCGAAGACCACAAGGGTAACGATGATTCCGAGGATGAATCCTTTTGCCACGGTGACCTTCTTTCGGCGAAATCGTCAGCAAACTATGCGCCCGATCGCCCGGCGGTCAAGTCGGGCCCGGCGCAATTTCGATAAAGTGCGCCCGGAAGAACCATGAACCATCTGGCTTTACTCACATCCTCGGTGCGGGCGCTGTTGCGGAACAAGATGCGCAGCGTGCTGACGGTGCTCGGCATCACGATCGGAATTGCCGCCGTCATCTGCGTCGTGGCCATCGGCAAGGCCGGGCAGTTGCGCGTCGAGGAGCAGCTCAACAACCTCGGCGACAGCTTCGTGTGGATCGAAGCGGGAGGCCGTGCCGTCAACGGCGTGCGCACCGGCAACCACAACACGAAGACGCTCACACTCGGTGACGCGCTGGCGATCCGGAACCAGATCCCACTGATCAAAAGCGTCTCTCCGAACGTCGACGGATCGACCCAGGTCATCTACGGAAATCAGAACTGGTTCACCGGTTATCGCGGCGTCTCGCCGGAATACTTCGACATCAAGCGCTGGGGCATCGATCAGGGCGCGGCGTTCACGCAGGACGACGTGGAGCGCTCCGCGAACGTCTGCGCGATCGGCCGCACGGTCCGCGACCAGCTCTTCGGCACAGGAGACCCGATCGGCAAGGTGATCCGTCTGCACGCCATTCCGGTCAAAGTCGTGGCCACGCTCAAGCCGAAAGGACTCTCGATTTCGGGTCAGGATCAGGACGACACGATCCTCCTTCCCTACACGACGGTCCAGAAGAAGGTCAAAGGCGTCACCTGGCTCGATGACATTCTCTGTTCGGCGGTTTCCCAGGACGTCGTGAAACTGGCCGGACGTCAGGCCGGGGCGATGCTGCGCGACCGCCATCATCTGCGAGCCGAGGAGGCGGACGACTTCAACATCCGGAACCCGGAGGACGTGATTCAGGCACAACTCGAAGCGAGCAGGACGCTCACGCTCCTGCTCGTGGCCATCGCTTCCATCTCGCTGATCGTCGGCGGCATCGGAATCATGAACGTGATGCTCGTCTCCGTGACGGAGCGGACGCGCGAGATCGGAGTGCGGGTCTCCGTCGGAGCCACCGAAGAGGCCATTCAAATTCAATTCCTCGCCGAGTCGGTGATTCTCAGTCTGATCGGTGGCTTTGCCGGCATGCTCGTCGGAGTGATCGGCTCGTTCTTCGTCGGCCGGACGCTGGGCTGGCCGATGGAGATCTCCGCGAAAGCGGTACTGCTGGCGGCGCTCTTTTCCGTGGCCGTGGGAGTCTTCTTCGGATACTACCCGGCGCGGAAGGCCTCACTCATGGATCCGATCGAGGCACTGCGGTATGAGTGAAAGGTGGCGGCGGCGGTCGTGGTTGTTTCTCATCGGAGCGATCGTGCTCGGGCTGCTCATCGCTGCACCGCACTTTCGTCGCGGCGAGACCATCGAATACCTGACCGCGAGAGTCCAGCAGGGCGAGATCCGCGACGTCGTGGATGCCAGCGGCACGGTGAACGCCGTAATCAACGTTCAGGTGGGCTCACAGGTGTCGGGCACGATCGCCAGACTGAACGCCGACTTCAACTCGCGCGTACACAAGGGCCAGATCATCGCCGAGATCGACCCGCGCCTCCTCGAAGGCGCGCTGCTGCAGGCGACCGCGGACGTCAAGAACGCCCAGTCGAACGTGGTGGCGGCGAAAGCAAATCTCGCCAAAGCCCGGACCGCACTCGTCCAGACGAAGGCGGACTACGCCCGCGCGGTGGCGCTCACCGAGAAGGGCATCGGCACGCAGCAGGCGCTCGATCAGGCCAGGGCGAATTACGAATCAGCGAAATCAGCCGTCGACGCGGCGGCGGCCAGCGTCGCTCAGGCCGACGCAGAGGTGAGCCAGAAGGAAGCGGCGGTGAGTGTGGCCCGCACGAATCTGAATTACGCGATCATCCGTTCGCCGATCGACGGAACGGTCGTGGCCCGCAATGTCGATGTCGGTCAGACCGTGGCCGCTTCCCTCCAGGCCCCCACGATCTTCACGATCGCGCAGGATCTGGCGAAGATGCAGGTCTACGCCAAGGTCGACGAGTCCGACGTCGGGCGCATCCGCACCGGACAGGAAGTGACCTTCAAGGTCGATGCGTTTCCGAAGCAGGTGTTCAAAGGGATGGTCAGCCAACTCCGCATGAACCCGACGATCGTGCAGAACGTCGTGACGTATGACGCCATCATCGACTTCGACAATCCGGAGCTGAAGCTCTTTCCGGGCATGACCGCGTACGTGACCATTCCCGTGGCCACCGTCGAGAATGTCCTGAAACTGCCGAATGCCTCGCTGCGCTTCAAGCCTCCCCTCCCCCCGGAGCGCATCCGCGCTCTGTACGTGAAAAGCGGAATCGATCCAGATGCGCGCCCGCACGATCAGCCCGCCGAAGAAACGGGTGGACGCCATCAGACGCACGCGGAGACCGCGATGGTCTGGAAACTGATCGCGGACGGCAACGTCGTGCCGGTCGAGATCACGCTCGGAATCACCGATCACGCCTTCACGGAGGTCAGGCGAGTCCTTCACGGCGAGATGAAACCGGGCGACGACGTGGTGACGACGGCGGTGACCGCGAAGCCGCTTCCACCGGGCGCTCAAGGAAGCCGGCGCTGATGGCCGCGAACAGCGAGGCCATCCTCCGCGTCGAGAATCTTCACAAGTACTACCAGCTCGGAGAGACCCGCCTCCACGCGCTCCGCGGCGTCGACCTGGCGGTCGAGCGCGGCGCATTCATGGCCATCATGGGCGCGAGCGGCAGCGGCAAATCCACGTTCATGAACATCCTGGGATGTCTGGACCGCCCGAGCTCCGGCCGCTACCTGCTCGAGGGCATGGACGTCTCGGGTCTGGACAAGCGACAACTCGCCGCGATCCGGAACGGCAGCATCGGATTCGTCTTCCAGGGCTTCAATCTCCTGCCGCGGACCACGGCACTCGAGAACGTCCAACTGCCGACGCTCTACACACGGATCGACAAGGCGGAACGCGACCGGCGGGCCATCGATGCGCTGGCTCTGGTCGGACTCGGGGATCGGTCGCGTCATTTCCCGTCGCAGCTCTCCGGCGGACAGCAGCAACGCGTGGCCATCGCCCGCGCCCTGGTGAACCAGCCGTCGATCCTGCTCGCGGACGAGCCGACCGGAAACCTCGACAGCCGGACGTCGGTGGAGATCATGGAAGTCTTCCAGCACCTCAACGAGGAGGGCCTCACGATCATCCTGGTCACGCACGAGCCGGACATTGCCCAGTTCGGAAAACGCATCATCGTGTTTCGCGACGGAAAGATCCGGAAGGACGAGCCGGTGCGCGATCGCCCCAAAGCACGCGACGTGCTGCAGACCATGCCCACGCTGGAAGACTAGGCCAGCCGTCACTCGCCGATGAACCCGCGCTCCTGCAACAACTCCACGATCCGCTTCGCGTTTTCTTCCGCGGTGGCGCGGGTCGTGTCGAGCACGAGCTCCGGCCTGAGCGGTGCTTCGTAGGGATCGTCGATCCCGGTGAAGCCGCGGATGGCGCCGCTGCGGGCCTGCGCGTACATGCCCTTCGTATCGCGCGACTCGCAGACCTCGAGCGGCGTGTCGACGAACACCTCGACGAAGTGTTCCGCGCCGATGAGGTCGCGCACGCGGTCGCGCGTCGACCGATACGGACTGACGGCCGCGCAGACCACGGCCCCGCCGTGGCGCACGATCTCGGAGGCCACGAAGCCGATGCGCAGGATGTTCGTGTCGCGATCCTCCTTCGAAAAGCCGAGGCCCTTCGACAGATGCGTGCGGACGACATCGCCGTCGAGGCTGGTGACCTGGCGTCCATGCTCCAGCAGACGATCGACGACGATCTCGGCGGTCGTCGATTTCCCCGCGCCGCTCAGGCCGGTGAACCAGACGCACAATCCCTGTTGATGCCGCGGCGGGTAGCTCTGGGCGAGCACTTCGGCCACCTCGCGGCGCGTGAACCACTGCGGCAGCGGTCGTCCCGCGCCGAGGTATTCGTCGCGGACCTGCGTGCCCGAGAGCGAGCGTGTCTCGACACCGGGCGTCACGCTCGACGCCTCCTCATATCGATCCTCGGACGGCACGTAGACGAGCTCGCGGAACGGGACCATCTTCACGCCGATCTCTTTTTCGTGCTTCGTCACGAGCTCCTGCGCGTCGTATGGCCCGTAGAAACCGGCGCCGGGACTGGCGTGATCGCGGCCCACGATGAAATGGTTCGCGCCGAAGTTGCGGCGGATGATGGCGTGCCACAGCGCTTCGCGCGGTCCGGCCATGCGCATGGCCAGCGGCAGGAGCGACAGCAGCACCCGCCCGGGCGGGTAATGTTTCTCGATGGCCTTGTACGTGCGCACGCGCGTCATGTGATCGACGTCGCCGGGCTTGGTCATGCCGACGGATGGATGCAGCAGAAGGACGCCGTCGACGCTCTCGATGGCACGGCGGGTCAGCTCTTCATGGGCGCGATGCATGGGATTGCGCGTCTGGAAAGCCACGACGTTCTCGTGGCCGAGCGACGCCAGCAGCGCGCGCACCTGGCGCGGTGTGCGGCGCAGTTCGCGAAAATCGCGCGGACCTCCGACGTCGATGACGCGCAATGGCCCGCTCACAGCGCGGCGGCCCCACCCCGCCATCTCCGCGACGAGCGGGTGACGGGTGTCATTCGTTCCGGCCACGCGCTCCGCTTCGTCGGCACGGCGGTCGAAGACCTCTTCGACCGTCATCACCGCGAGGATCTCGTTGTGCGCGCCTCGCAGCGCCACCTCGTCGCCGGCCGCGATGGCGACATCGTCATCGAGGGGGAGCGTGACGGGAATCGGGAAGAGTGTCCCATCGGCCAGCCGCATCTCGTCGAGCACGCGGTCATAGTCCTGGCGGGACAGGAAGCGATCGAGCGGCGAGAAACCGCCGGTGGCGAGCAGCTCGAGATCGCAACGGGAACGCTCGGTCAGCCGGATCGAAGGGAGAGTGGCCGTATCTTCAGCAGAATGGAAGAGGTCGACCAGTGGACCGCCGTAAGGTGAAATCAGCTCCATGGCTCGCGCATAGTGCCACAGGCTCACTCTCCGCTTACGGTCGCACTGCTCTTCGCCGCGGACCCTGCCGAGAAACAGTCACCGTCGTCTGCGCGATCACAGAGCCACCGGGTGAGGTCGCCGTCAACGTATAGGTCGTGGTCTCCGCCGGCGTGACCGTCAGCGATCCCGACAGCGGCTGCGATCCGATCCCCTGATCGATCGACACGGAGGCGGCGTCGGACGACGACCACGACAACATGGCCGCGGCGCCGTTCACAATGGCCGATGGCGACGACGCGAACGCGTCGATGACCGGCGCTGCGGCACTCGAAGTTCTGGTGGCCGTGAAGCTCGCCGTATCGCCGTACGAGTCGTTGACCGTTCCGTCGACCGCATCCCCACTGAACGTGACCACGAATTCGATGATGGCTCCGCCACCGAGCGGCAGGTCGAGGGTGACGCTGTTTCCGGAGAGAGTGCCATATAAAGGAAGAACCTCGTCGCCGCTGTCGACGACGTAGCAGCCGCCGAAACCGTCGGAGAGCACATTCAGGGCTCCATGGAAGATGATCCATCAAGATATGGCGCTCCCGGCCTGCACGATCGTCACCGACGCTGATCCGTCGAACGGCAAGCTGCCGATGTTGAAGCAGATGGACGACAGGTTATCGACCTCGAGATACGAACCGTCGTAGCTGCCGGAGAAATCGGTGGCCGGCGGATTGGTGCCTGCGCGCGTCAATGAGAACGTGCCGGTCGTGGCCGTCTCACTGGCCCCGGACACCGTTCCGTTCATCGAGTCATTGCCGATCGCGGCGCTGATGGGAAACTCGAACGACCCGGACGGATCGAACACGCCGCCAACGAACGTCGATCCGGACACGGTTCCCGCCGCGGCCATGGCCATGTTGAGCGAAGTGATCTTCCTGCAGTTCTGATCGTAGAGCGGCACGTTCTGCATCGTCACGACGCCGCCGGCCTTCGCGCCGGACTGGCTCAGGCCGAGCGTGAACGGCCCGCTGTAACTCTGCGTGGCGCCGTTCGAGCAGCGGTCAGTGAAACTGTACGTTCCCGACCACGGCCCGGTGAGATCGAGCGCCAGCGGATCCGCCGCTGTCCGGGTCAGCGTGACCGACCCCACGCCACCACCAGCGTCGGTGATTTGCACCGTGATGCTGTTGCCGGTCATCGAACCGCTGAACTGGGTGACGTCCGAGTCGTTCGGGACCGCCCAGGCGATGGTCGACCCGCTGATCGTGCCGATGATCGCGCGCGTCAACTCGACCGACGGCGGATTGCAGTTGCTGCTGAAGAGCAGGAAATTCGTGAGGTCGACCCTTCCCGACAGAGAAGTCCCGGTCTGGAGAAGTGTGAGAGAGATGTTCCCGCTCGATGTGTAGGTCTTGTTCTGGCAGCCGCTCACCTGCACGCTGAAGGTGTACATGCCGCTCCAGTTTCCGGTGGCGCCGCCCTGCGCAAACGCGGCCGAACCGATCAGAAGCGCGGCGATGAAGAGTCCCGAAACGTCCCTGCGCATCATGATCTCCTTCAATCCGGCTGCGACGCGGCGGGACGGTGCTTCTTGGTCGAAGGCGCCGTCACTTTCAGATTCGGATCGGCTGGCGGCGGGGCCGGCGTCTCACGCACGATCACGCCAAGCTCTTTCAACCCGCGCTGCGCCTCGCTGCCGAGGAGCGGATAGAGGCAGCGATCGTTCCAGATCTTCGTGTAGAGCGCGACGGCCTTCTCCTTCTCGCCTCCCCGCGCTGCCGTCTTCGCGTCGGTCAGCGCCAGAAAAACCGCATGATCGCGGCTGCTGAGCTCGCCGGACAGCATCTGCTCGACCGCGGAAAGCGAACTGCCGGCAGAATGAAGGATCGCGCCCTGATCGTCGACGAGAACCGCCATCGGCAATTTCCCCGTGGCACCGAGCTGATCGATCGTGGCGACATCGTCCGGCATGACGATCTCCAGGCCGACGCAGCGTCCGCCCGCGTCGACCAGATCACGCGACGTCAACAGCGGAGAGCGCTTCATCTCCGCCTCCGACGCCGGAAGCCAGTAGAGGACGAGCGGCGCCTTGATCAGCCCCCCGTTCCTCGGCAGGAACTTCCACGGCACGAGATGTTCGTCCGGGTTTCCGGTGCCCGGACCCGACCGGCCTCGGCCCTCCCTTCCCGACTGAGCGCAGAGGGGCGAAACGAGAAGGAGGAGCGCGATGGAGGTGACGGCGAAACGCACGGCGGAAGCGGGCATGCGTGGATTCGACGGTTGGTGGCGCCCGAATGTTTCTCCGTGATCTGGTTCCACCGTCACACCCGCTCCTGCTGGCGGTCACCGCCACGCGATCAATGCACAGTGACGATCGGGGTGGAGGTGTCTCATGCACGCAAACCGGACAACGGTGTTGATGTTGATGATCGTGTCGATGGCCATGGCCATACCGGCCATGGCCCAGGCGGTCTGCGACACGATGATCGTCTCGACCGATTGGCTGGAGACGCATCAGCGCTCCGTGAGAGTGATCGAGGTCGGCGATCGAGCCACCTATGACCAGGGACACATCCCTGGCGCGGGCCTCGTCGAGACATCCTCGCTGGTAAGACAGCTCGATGAGACGCCCAACGAGCTGCCAACCGTCGAACAGGCGGCCTCTGCATTCACGAACGCCGGCGCCGGCCGGCGCGGACGTATCATTATCTATAGTCGCGATCCGATCCTGGCCGCCCGGGCCTGGTTCACGCTCGACTACCTCGGCAGCGGCGACAGAACGTCGATTCTCGACGGGGGCATCGCGAAGTGGATCGCCGAGGGGCGCGCGCTGTCGACCGAGCCGGGCGGCGCCGGCAGCCCGGCCCAGTTCCTGGCTTCCATTCACGATCAGGCGCTCACGCGCTTTCCGGCCGTTCGCGACGCCGTCCGCCTGCGTGAGGTGGTCGTTCCCTGGCTCGTATTGCTCGACGCCCGTTCACCGGCACAGTATTCGGGCCAGGAGGCCGGAGCGGACGTACGGCGGCCCGGTCACATTCCCGGAGCGATCAACGTTCCGTGGTCCGCCAATCTCACGACCACTGTCACGCCGGTGTTCCGTCCGCCCGACGAGCTGCGCGACCTCTACGAACGTGCCGGCGTGACGAGCCAGACACGGAACGTCGTCTACTGCCGCACCGGCATGCAGGCCAGCGTCACCTACTTCGTCCTGAAGTACCTCGGCTACGACGCGTCGCTGTACGACGGGTCGTTCGTGGAGTGGAGCAAGTCGACCGAGATCGTGGAGTGAGACCGCGTTCCCCGCACCGGCTACAGGTTGGCGATCGCGTTCCCGAGCCTGGTGCGTGCGTCGCGCGCCACCTCCTCGACCGCGCGGTTGTCGCCCACGATATCGATCATCGATTGCGGATCGATCGCCGAAACCATCGACGACTGCTCGTCGATCTCGTAGACGATCACGTTGCAAGGCAGGAGCAGCCCGATCTCGGGCTCGGCCTGCAAGGCCTTGTAGGCGAGCGGCGGGTTGCAGGCGCCCAGGATCAGGTAGCGTCTGAAGTCGACGGCCAGCTTTTCCCTGAGCTTCTCCCTGATGTCGATCTCCGACAGCACGCCGAAGCCCTGCTCCTGCAGCACTGCTTTCGTACGCTCGACTGCCTCATCGAAGGGGATGGAGAGTTTGCGGCGAATGCCATAGTCCGTCTTCATGGTGCCTCCAAAAGCGCTCGATGCGATCTCTTCAGAATCCGAACGAATCGCCGAATTCGAGCTCCCACTCGTGCATCGTCAGCTCGATCTGCTGCGCTCCCGGAACTTCCAGCGGATTCGCGCCGCGGACGCTCTTCGACGGCGCATACATCATAGCCACGTTGAAGCGGTCGGGCGAACGCTCGAGCGTCTTGCTGAGACCAAGGTCATGTGCTGCTGGACGACGCCGGGGGCGAGAATGTTGAACAGAACCTCGCTCTGCGGGATCGGCTGATCGGCCATCCGAAAGCCCGCTCCGCTGTCGGATCCCAGCGGCGCAATCATGAGACTCGGCAACAAAGCGTTGCGGGAGCGCCGCTGGTCATCGCCTTCACGAACGGATCGGCGCTCCACGCCGCGATGCCGCCGGCCAGCACAGCGCTTTCAGCGGCGGCTGCTTCACATCCCCGACGATCACGACGGTGCGTCCGTCATCGGTCAAATCAACGAGCGCAGCGGCGGCCACGTTGAGCGAGCCAGGAGCGCGCTCTTTGGCGAACGCCTCGTTCAGGCGCACGCAACGGCGCACGCATGCGGCGGGTAAGCGCGGCAATATAATGGGAGCCACGAACCTTCGTCCGCGAGGAGGGCTCCTGTGGTGAAGCGAAACATTCAATTCCGGCTGAACGGCAGACCGCTGGCGCTCGACACCGATGACGGACGGTCGCTGCTCTGGGTTCTGCGCACCGATCTCGAGCTCACCGGCACGAAGTACGGCTGTGGTGAAGGCGTGTGCGGCGCCTGCACCGTCGCCGTCGACGGCACGGCGGTCCGTTCCTGTCAGGCCACGCTCGCCGCGGTGCAGGGAAAGGACGTCGTCACTGTCGAGGGCCTCGAGCGCGACGGCCGTCTGCATCCGCTGCAGCAGGCCTTCCTCGACCATGGCGGATTCCAGTGCGGCTACTGCACGTCGGGGATGCTGATGAACGCCTGGGCCTTTCTCGAGAAACAGCCCCACCCCTCCCGCGACGCCATCGTGCAGGAGATGGGCGGCAACCTCTGCCGCTGCGGCGCGCATCAGAGAATCATCGCCGCGATCCAGGAAGCGAGCGGCAAGGGAGGTGCGCGATGAGTCAGCGCAACGCTCCCCTCGACGCCGACGATCTTCATCGCACGGCGATCGATGCGAACGCGCCACTGCGGCGGGGCGTGGACCGCCGCTCGTTCTGCAAGCTGGTGGGCGGAGGAATCGTCGTCCTGATCACCAGCAGGCCGGCGGCACTCTTCGCGCAGCGGCGCGGCTACCCGGAAGATCTGAATGCGTATCTGCGCATCGACGAGAACGGGCGCGTCACTCTCTTCTCCGGAAAGATCGAGATGGGCCAGGGCGTCCACACGTCGCTCGCGCAGATGGCTGCCGAAGAGTTGGGCGTGTCGCTCGACGCCATGAACATGGTCATGGGTGACACCGATCAGTGCCCCTGGGACGCTGGAACATGGGGCTCGCTGTCGACGCGGATGTTCGGTCCGGCCGTGAGGGCTGCCGCGGCCGAAGCGCGCATCGTGCTCATGAACCTCGCCGCGAAGAAGCTCGATGTCGGTCGCGACAGACTGATCGTCGACAACGGCGTCATCTCGGTGGCGGGACATCCCTCGCGTAAGGTCACCTACGGCGAGCTGGCCAAAGGTAAGCACATCGCCCGTCTCGTCGACGAAAAGGCGACGCTTCGCGCGGTCAAGGACTTCAAGGTCAGCGGGCGGTCCGCGAAACGCCTCGACGGTCATGACAAGGTGACCGGACGCGCGCAATACGCGGGCGATGTCCGGCTCCCGGGCATGCTCTACGCGCGCCTTCTGCGTCCGCCCTCACATGGCGCCACACGGAAGTCTCTCGATACGTCGAAAGCAAAAGCGATGAGCGGCGTCATGATGATCGAGAAGGACGATCTCGTGGCCGTACTGCACGCCGATCCCGAGAGGGCCGGGCAGGCGCTCTCGCTCATCAGGGCGGAGTGGGACGAGCCGGCGGCGGCGTTCGACACGGAGTCGGTCGGCGACTACTTCGTGAAGAACGGCGGCGACGGAGAAGTCCGTGTATCCAGGGGCGACGTCGCAAGCGTGACACAAAATCTCTTCCATTCGACGTTTCGCACCGGCTACCTGGCGCACGCCCCGATGGAGCCGCACACCGCGATGGCCAGGCTCGAGAACGGCAAACTGACGGTCTGGGCCGGAACGCAGAGTCCGTTCGGTGCACGGACGCGCATCGCGCAGACGCTCGGGTTCGACGAGAAGAACGTCCGGGTGATCACGCCGTTCGTCGGCGGCGGATTCGGCGGCAAGAGCGCCGCCAATCAGGCCGTGGAAGCGGCCCAACTCGCCGTGATCACCGGCAGGCCGGTCATGGTGGCCTGGACGCGTGGCGAAGAGTTTTTCTTCGACACGTTCGGTCCTGCAGCGGTGGTGAAGATCTCCTCGGCCCTCGACGAGAAGGGAATGATCACGAGTTGGGACTACCACGTCTACGCTGCCGGCGAGCGTTCGGCTGAGGTGCTGTACGACGTGCCCAACGTCCGCTTGATGTCGTATCTCGGACGCGGCAGCGGAACGCACGTGCATCCGTTTGCCGTCGGACCGTGGCGCGCTCCCGGAGCGGGCACGAACGTCTTCGCCCGCGAGTCGCAGATCGACATCATGGCCGCCGCGGCCAAGATCGATCCGCTGGAGTTCCGTCTCCGCAACGCATCGGACGAGCGGCTGCGCCGCGTGCTCACGGCGGCAGCCGAAGCGTTCGGCTGGAAGGCGGCGCCGGGACCGTCAGGGCAGGGACGCGCCATCGCGGTCGGATTCGACGCCGGAGCCTACTCCGCGCTGGCGGCGGAAGTCGCCGTCGACCGCGCCAGCGGCGCCATCGCCGTCAGGCGCGTGGTGGTGGCGCAGGACATGGGTCAGGTCATCAATCCCGACGGGGCAAAGATGCAGATGGAAGGCTGCGTGACCATGGGCCTCGGCTACGTGCTGAGCGAAGAGCTCCATTTCAAGGGCGGCGCGATTCACGACCGGAACTTCGACACCTACGAGTTACCGCGCTTCGACTCTGTCCCGCGCATCGAGACCGTGCTCATCTCCAATGACAGCCTGGCTCCGCAGGGCGGTGGCGAACCGGCCATCGTGCCGATGGGCGCCGTCATCGCCAACGCGGTGTTCGACGCGACGGGCGTGCGCTTGGATCGGTTGCCGATGACGCCAGAGAGGGTGTTGGCGGCGCTCAAGGCCGCGCCACCGAAGCTGTGAGCGTTCGACGGCCGCGGGACGTTCACGCCGCGATGCTCTTCTCGAACATCCCGCCCTGACCGGGCGCGCCATGGACGGCTGTTGGCAGTGAACGGACTGCGATCGCTCAACGGTGCCCTTCGACCTCAAGAGCCCATTCCCGGCCGCCGGAAGCAAGTCGTTTTCTCGTGATTCAAAAGATTGCGCTTCTTTGTCACAGAGGGAAACCCTCTTCCCGCCGTGCATTGCATTCAAAAGTATTTGACTTATATTCAACCTCGAAAGGAATCACAAATGAAGAATCTCGCTATGGTTTCCCTCATGGTTCTCGCTCTCCCCCTCTACGCCGGCATGTCCGGCAAGGGCTCGAAAGACATCGTCGACGTCGCCGTCGATGCCGGCTCGTTCAACACTCTGGCGGCCGCGCTGAAGGCCGCCGATCTCGTCGACACGCTCAAGTCGGAAGGACCGTTCACGGTCTTCGCCCCCACGGACGAAGCCTTCGCCAAGCTTCCCAAGGGAACGGTGGAGAAGCTCCTGCTGCCGGAGAACAAGGCCAAACTGCAGGCCGTCCTCACCTACCATGTCGTTGCCGGCAACGTCAGCGCCTCGCAGGTGATCACGATGAAACGCGCGAAAACGGTCAACGGCGCCTGGCTGCCCATTGCCACGCGCGGTACGGCGGTCATGGTCGGCGGAGCCAACGTGATCAAGACCGATATCCCGGCGAGCAATGGCGTCATCCACGTCATCGACACCGTGATGCTTCCACCCGGATTCAAACTGTAATCGGCATTTCATAGGAGACCCCTGATGACCGCCATCCAGTTCGCACCTGCTCGCCACGAAGCCGCCGGCGAAATCGCCGCCGCCGATGCCGTGGCCACGCTGCTCCGTTTCATCGGCGAGGATCCCTCGCGTGATGGTCTCGTGGACACGCCGGATCGCGTGGTCCGCGCCTGGCGTGAGATGACCGCTGGCTATGCGGAAGATCCCGGGGAGATTCTGTCCCGGACGTTCGAGGAGACCAGCGACGAGCTGGTCATCCTCGGCGGCATCTCCTTCTACTCGACCTGCGAGCATCACATGCTGCCGTTCTACGGTACGGCCTCGGTCGGCTATCTGCCCGGGAAGGTCGTGGGCATCAGCAAGCTCGCCAGACTCGTGCTGTGTTTCGCGCGACGTCTGCAGATTCAGGAGCGGATGACCAAACAGATCGCCGAAGCGATTGCCACTCACCTCCAGGCGCGCGGAGTGGGGGTCGTCATCAAGGCCCATCACCTTTGCATGGGTTGTCGCGGAGCCCGGCAGCCCGGCACGCGGATGGTCACTTCATCGATGCTCGGCACGCTGCGCCGCGACGCCGTCAGCCGGTCGGAGTTCCTGCGACTCTCTGAAAGCAACGACTAGTTTTCATCGAGTGGGGGCCGGGACCGGCCGACCCTCGCTCCTGATGACCTCCGTCACGCCGCCTTCTTCAGCTCCACGACCGGCAGCGGACGGCGAGCGATGAGAATTCCGAACGCGCCGGCGACGCCGGCAGCCAGCGCCGCGCCGGCAATCGGCGGCGTCGAGATTCCGGTCAGCCCCAGAAGCGCGTCGAGCGAATACCGGCCCGGTCCTGTGAACGCGAGCGCCGCGGCGGCGACTGCGTAGAGCAGCGGCAATTCGATCCCGCCCTTCTGTGCGAAGAGACCGTTCTTCCAATTCGCGCTGACTGCGGCCACGATCATGACCGAGACCATCAGCGCCGGACCTGCCGGTCCGAGCAGCCCGAGGGTAAGGAGCACGCCGCCCAATCCTTCCGACGTGCCGGCCATCCCGGCGAAGAACCGGCCGGAACGAAAGCCCAGTCCCTCGAGATAACCGCCCGTACCGGTGAGACCGTATCCGCCGAACCAGCCGAACAGTTTCTGCGCGCCGTGCGCCGCCATCAGCAGTCCGAGAACGACCCTCAACATCAGCAATCCTTCGTTCATATTCATCTCTCCTTGTGAGATTCTCTCCGGCATGGGAAAGACACAGGCAGACAGCCTGGAGCTCTGCACGCGCTTCCACCGCGCCATCGAGCTGATCGGCCGGCGCTGGACCGGAGCGATCGTCTTCCTGCTTCTGCGTTTACCGTGCCGTTTCGCCACGCTGCGCGACGCCATCCCCGACATCACGGACCGAATGCTCAGCGAACACATGAAGGAACTGGAGAAGGAAGGGATCGTCGAGCGAACGGTGATCCCGGAGACGCCCGTGCGCGTCGAATATGCCCTCACCAGGAAAGGGCACGACCTGGGCACGGCAGTCGGTGCGATGGCCCGCTGGGCAGAGGATTGGATTCCGCTGGAGAGTCCTGCCACGAAGAGTGTCAGCGCGGCCCCGAAAAAACGCTCGCCGGTACGTACCGCGAAGCCGGGCAGATCGCAAAGGAGAACATCGTGAATCCTCAGCACTATAAGAAGCGCCTGATCGAGATCGAGAAAAGCCTTTCAGCGCGTGTCGTGCGTGAAGGCAAAACGGAACGCGAGCAGCCGATCGATCCGCAGGGCGATGCCGGCGACGCCAGCGTCGCCGATGTGGCCACGAGCGACCGCTTCACGCAGGACGAGCTCGACACGGCCATCCTGCAGCAGGTCCGCGACGCGCTCGGCCGCATCGACGACGGCACATTCGGCAAATGCGCCGTCGACGGCGGCCCGATCGAGGCGAAGCGGCTCGAAGCCGTGCCCTGGACGCCCTACTGCCTGAAGCACCAGGACCTCATCGAAGCTGCAGGACAGCCGCGCACGTTCACGCTCTAGGTGGAGCCTGTGCGGCGCGCCGGAAGTCATTCAAACGCGACGGTCAAATCGTGCGAACCGACCGTCACATCCTTCCGCCACTGGCGGTCAGCGACCCAGAGTCGGACACTGTAGCGCCCGGGCGCGAGACGGCCGATGGTGACTTCGCCGTCCGCGCTGAGCCGAATGGCCGGAGTGATGCCGCTGAGCAGAGGACTCATCTCCAGGCCATCTCCGGAATACACTTCGAGAAGACCAATCGGCGCGCCCGCACATTGATGATCGGAGCATCGGAGAACGACCGATGCGCCTCGCTCGAGCGTTGCCGACAGTGCCGGTGTGTGAGAAGCGTCAATCTCAACCGCCGACGAACAGCCTGCGCCGGCGAGCGGATCGGACCATCCGCCGATGTACTTTCCGGGGGCCATGTCGTCGAACGCACGACGCCCCGAATCATTCGTGGGAAGAGACTTCGCAAGAGCACCGCGCACATCGAAGAGCGTGACAGGAATGCCGTTCACACCCGTCCCGTCCGCTCTCGTCAAGGTGACAGAAACCTTTCCCGGCTCGCCTGGCCTGATTTCGAGCACGAGCGGTGGCATCTCGTTTCCAACCAATACTTCTTTTGATGCGGCGGGGACGTACCCGCGCGCCTCTGCGTCGATCAGGTATGCGCCGCCATCGAGGCCGGCAACGCGGAACGTTCCATCCGGGGCAGCCGTGATTTCGGTCAACGCGCGGCCGTCAGCATCGAAGAGACGGATCGTTCCGGAGACGCCAGCGCCGGTGGCCCCGTCGATGAGGCGACCTTCGAGCAAGTGTCCGGACAAATCGACGTCGATTTGTTGTTCCGGTTCATCTGATAAGACGACCGATCGAGACACGGTTTCTCCGCTCGGACCGGCATACCAGAGACGAGCAAGGCCCACCGGTGCGCCATTGAAGACGAAGCTTCCGTTCCCATCGACGCTCGCCGGCAACGACGCGCGCTCCAGCCCCCACACCAGGCTCTCGCCGCCGCGGTTCATGACGATCTTGCCGCTCCGGCGGGCCGGGTCGAGCTCCGACACGAGTCGCAGGCTGCCGCTTGGGACCGGAATCCCGCTTCTGGTTACGTGGCCACGAATCTGTACGCCGCCTGCGTGCAGCGTCAACTCCTGCGCTGGCTCGGTGCCGCGCACGACAATCTCCTGAGCGGACAGAAGCCGCTTGGCTCCAACCTCGATACGGTAGCGATCGCGACTTACGCGTGGAAAACTGAATCGGCCTTTCTCATCGGTCGTTGTGGTCGCTAACGGCACCAGCACCTCGCGGCCGGGATCGAACAACCGGACCGGAACACTGCGCACGGCGTCAGGATCGGAAGCGACGACGGTGCCGCGAAGGTCGACGCCGCGATCGAGAGTGATCGTGCCTAGATCGACGATCTCGTCCCGCTCCACATCGACGAGACGGTGAACGGCCGCGAATTCTCCACTGTGGATGCTCACGAGATAACGACCGATCTCGTACCCTGCGGCCGCGAACTGGCCATCCTCGCCGCTGATGAATACGGGCCTCCGGTATTGCCCGACCAGCTGCAGGAGCAGTGCTCCGGCAGGGACCACCTCGATCAAAGCGCCCGCGGCTCCCTTGCCGTTCGTACCGTCGATGACCGTGGCGTGAATTCCTCCGCCGCGTTGGAGCGAAATGAGGCCGAGAGGCAGCGCCACCGCGTATCCAATCTCCAGGTCGGAAAAGTGCGCTTGGCGGTATCCCCTGGCGCGCAACCCAATGGCGTAGCGTCCCGCGTCAGGAACGTCGATGACAAACTCTCCTTCTTTGCCGATCTCCACGGGCTTCCAGAACGTACTGTGCCCGCCGTCTGCGCGCGTGCGCACAATTTCGACCGTCACATCACGAAGAGGTCCGCCGTCCGCTGTCAGGAGCACGCCCGATATCGTCGATGCGGGGTCGAGGCGGACGGGAACCTCCTCGAGCCGTTTGATGGAGGCTTCCCACGGACGAAAACCGCGCATCCGTACCTCGACCTCGGCCGGAAGCGACTCGAGCGCGATGAAGAAGCGCCCCTCTTTGTCGCTTGTTGCACGTGAACGCCCCGCGCTCACCATCGCCCCTGCCAGCGGCAGCTCTCGGCCGTCACGCACAATGCCTCGGAGAACCAGGCCACGCTCGATGCGCAGCGTCGTCGTTTTGAACGGATCGACGCTCTCGACGCGCGGGAGATACCCGGCAATCTGTAGATCGATACTGACCGGCCCTCTCGGAAGTCCTTCAATCTGAAACGATCCGCGTTCGACGTTTGCGCAACGGCGCCATCGATGACCGGTCGTGATAGCGCCTGTGCCACCGATGTCGCCGTACGCACAAATCTCGCCGTCGAGCGATTCGCCTGCATCAGATCGCGTCACGACCCGGCCGCGCCAACTCTGTCCGCGGTCGAGACGAATGTCGCCGCCATCAGCTCGCTCACTGGCATCGAGCGCCTCCGGAGCAAATGCGGGGTGATCGATGATGAGGGTCGTGCCTTGGATCGCCGGGATGCCGAACGGGAGATTTCCGTTTCGATCGCTCGTCCCGTTGATTTCAGGAGGGGGAAGCGCCGACGGTTGTGACGCTCGCCCGAACGTCACGATCACCTCCGCTCCCGACACAGCCTTCGCGTCCCGATCGACGATCCGAACGGCGCTCGACAGTGGCCCAACGACGATGAAGAACGAGACGAAAGCGAGTGCGTGCGCCGTCATTTCCGCGACGCGGTGCATTTGGATAGATCCGTGCGTGCCGTCGGATCCTCGATCATCGATGATCGGATGAAGAGCGCCGCCCCAACGGTCTGTTCGAAACCCCCACCGACCGCCACCACTCCCCCTTTTTCCACGATGGCCCACTCTCGTGGGCCAGGGATGACGAGGACGTGCTTCGCGCGAGTCGGCAGCGCGATCGAACGAATCATCTTGTCGCGCTTCGGGTCGATCTGAAAGAGTATCCACTCAGTCCCCTGATCCGCGCGAGGCCTGCGCGCGAGCAGATAAAGGAACCGTCCTCGACCGAAGAGTGCGACCGGTGCCGTAGAGTTCTCCCAGGCGCGGAACGCCGACTCCGTGTTCTCCCTCGTGTTGAAGCCCAACACCGGAGAGGTGTACCCCGCGGGAAAGGCGGCGAGCTTCCCTGGCGACGGGAGAAGCCGTTCTATGTGAGGTCTTTCCCCGAAGAAGAGCGCGTAAACCGCACCGTTTGCCTTCGCCAGGTAAGGACCTTGATGGGAGAAATAGAAACTTCCTTCTTCCGACATCATGGACGGAAGCGTATGCACACGCTCCACCTGCGGTGAATCACCGAGCCGCACACGTGCAATGCCCCACCATTTTTCCTGCGTCTTCTCGTTGACCAACACGGTCAAACCGATGAAACCGTCGCCGGCGCTGATGAACGAGAGAAATAATTCAATCCGCTCATCGTCAGGAAACGGGACATCGCGGAGTCGGGCCTGCCAGGCAAGCTGAAGGTTTGCCTTCAGGGCGACCAGACGTTCGTCGGGTAAATCGAGGACGACAAGACCGCGCCCGCTGTTATCGATTGAGGCTGGCCGGCTGAACGTCGCGGACAGGCTCGGTGTGGAGAGCGGACGCAACTGTTCTCCGGTGCGCTTGTACCGAAGCAGTCGTCCATCGAAAGCATCGGGCAGGATCAGCTCCGTCCCGTCGTTCACCCACTCGCCAAACGCAAGCCAAGCCGGCCGCGGTTGCAGGTCGAAGCTCCTGCAGTAGGAACCGCCGGCCGTCTGAGCATTGATTCCGCGCACCAGCGCGGAAGCAATGCCGGCCGCAGCGAGCCAAAACAGTGCCTGCCGCCGCATCAGCTTCTATCCGGCATTGGATCAGCCACAGGTTGTGTCGCACGCTATGCAGGAGCCATTCCCCCCTCTGACGCAGATGCTAATGGGGTAGTACCAAGTGCCGGTGTAGCAGTCGCTGTGGCAGCAGCCCGGACCGCAGTACACGAAGGACGGGTCCATCGTTCTATTAAACGGGCCAACTGTCTGCGCAGTCCCGATGCTGCTGGGGACAAACAAAATCAACAGGAGCGCGGCTGCAAGCGGCAGACGAGTAAGGAAACGTTGCGCGCATTGCGGTGCATTCATGGCATTTTCCTCTCTCAGAGCCAGACGGGAAGCAAGAATGGATGGAATGAGCAATGGATGGACGGAGGATATTGAGATCACTACAGGTTGTCAACGGCAGAATTGGTACGTGATGGCGCAGAGGATCGACGACGCGAGCAAGGCGCGCCGGCACAGGATTTACGAGACTATTCTGAGGACGAGCAACGAAGCTGGCGCGGGCCGGTTACGGTTTTTCCGCGCGCACGAAGGCGCTCATGAACGCGCCATCCGCTGCGGCGACAATGGCGTCGAGATCGCCATCCAGATCGCTCACCTCGGTGAGAAAGGCACGAGTCTCGTCGCCGCCGTAGATCCGCGTGGGCTCGAGCGCCACATTCACAAATCCGGCATCGGAGAGCAACGCCGCGTACTCCTTCTCCTCGAGCGCCCCGGCCACGCATCCGGCCCACAGCTCGACCGATTTCGCCACCGACGGATCGATGGCCCTTCGCCGAACGACATCGGACACCGCGAAACGCCCGCCCGGGCGCAGCACACGGAAGGCCTCGGCCAGCACAAGCCGCTTGTCGACAGCGAGATTGATCACGCAGTTCGAGATCAGCACATCGACCGAGCCGTCGGGTAACGGGATGTTCTCGATGTCTCCTTTCAGGAACTCCACGTTCGTGACGCCTGCTTTCCGCTGATTCTCGCGGGCCAGCTCCAGCATGTCGTCGGTCATGTCGAGACCGTATGCCTTCCCCGCCGGCCCGACCCGCCGCGCGGAAAGGAGCACGTCGATCCCTCCGCCGGATCCGAGATCGAGCACGACTTCTCCCTCTTTCAGCTCGGCGAGCGCGGCGGGGTTGCCGCAGCCGAGCGAAGCCAGAATCGCTCCCTCGGGCAGCCCGTCTGTCTCACCGATCTCATAGAGGTCCGACGTGATCGGATCACTGGAGACCGTGCTGCAGCATGAGGCCCCGGCGCTGCGCGCCTGCCGTGCCGCCTGTCCGTACTTCTCCCGAACTGCTTCTTTGATATCCATAGCGCCTCCAAACGTATCTGTCCCGGCAAATATGATCGCGACAAACACATTTGTCAAGGCGCATATGAAAACCTGGCGTGGAGCGTCATTCCGAGCCGCGAAGACGGCGAGGAATCCGGGCGGGGGGTTGCGCTCCTCCACCCAGATTCCTCGCCGCCTTCGCGGCTCGGAATGACGAGCGCGAAGTTGCCTAGTGTTTGTGTTCCGTTTCGGACGCCGGGGTGGCCGGGCCGGCTTCTTTCATCATCGGACAGCCCGCCATCGAGTCGGCCATCCCCTTCATCATGCCCATCTTCATGTGCTCCATCATGTGCTCCATCATCTGGGGCTGCATGGCCATCATCTCTTTCTGCATCATGGAGCGCTGGGACACGAGCTCATTGATGACGGCGGCCATCTTGTCGACTCGCGCCGAACCTCTGGCCTTGTTCATGTCGGCGACGAGCCCATCGAGCTTCGCGTTCATGTCCGCCATGTGCTGCTTCATGGCATCTTCCTTGTGCATCATGGCCGCGCAATCCGGCATCATTGCGGGCTTCTGGTCCGCGGGCATGGGCATGCTCATCTGAGCGAAGAGCGCGGGCGCCAGGAAAAACATCAAACCGAATGCGGCAATCGTCCGTTTCATCGTGGATCTCCAATTTGAATTGTTTTTGTGGGCAGGCGAAATCACGCACCGCATGATCGCGGCATGACGACGAATAAGCGATCCGGATCTTCCGAATCGATGACCGCGATCACGTTCCTATGTGCATGAGTGGCGGTGCAAGTCGCGCACCGATCACACGGCCACCGGTTGACGTGTGACGAGCACGGGCGCCGCCCGCGCTGGATTGCTCGAACCAGCCGGCCGGGTAAGCGAGCGCGACCACTTTCACCGTGCTGCCCGTCTGGCGTGCGAATCGTTGCCCGAATCGTCGTCGCGGCGAGCGCGCGGATTCCGATGTTGAATCCTCATGTCTTCAGTGATGAACTTCCCCACTGACGCAGGTAGAAGGACTCGTCAGCGGGAAGCCGAAAGAATGAAGCACTCGTTGCTCGAACGGACTGGGTGGCGGTAAACGGCAGAAGGCCGCAAGCGTTCACAACCGTCGCCGTCGTGGCAGGAGCGGTCGTCAGCCCGCGGTCTCTTTCAAAGACAAGAGCGGGCTGAAGCCCGCTTCCACACAGAAGCCTTCGTCGCCGTGTCCGCTACAGGCTTTCGAACTCGGCGGTGAAGTGCCGCAGCCGTTTCGCGGATTTCGTGATGCGATAACCGCGCAGCGCGTCCTTCTTCGCGGCCACTTCGAGAATGGCCTCGGCGCAGTAGTCGATGTGCGACTGCGTGTACAGCCGCCGCGGAATGGCCAGCCGCACGAGATCCATGGCCGCGGGCGCTTCGGAGCCGTCGGCCTTGAGACCGAACATGACCGTGCCGATCTCGCACGAGCGGATCCCGCCATCGACATAGAGCGCGTTGACCAGCGCGATGCCCGGATACTGCAGCGGCGGAATCGACGGCAGCATGGCCCGGGCATCGATGTACACGGCGTGACCGCCTGAAGGTTGCACGATCGGAACGCCGCCCGCGGTGAGGCGCTCGGCCAGATACTCGATCGAGCGGATGCGGTAGCGCAGGTACGACTCCTCCGTGACTTCTTCCAGACCGCGCGCCACGGCCTCGAGATCGTATCCGGCCATGCCCCCATACGTCGGAAACCCCTCCGTCAGGATCAGGAGGTTGCGGCATTCCTCGGCCCAGCCATCGTCGTTCATGGCCAGAAATCCGCCGATGTTCGAGAGCCCGTCTTTCTTCGCCGACATCGTGCAGCCGTCGGCTAGCGAGAACATCTCGCGCGCGATCGCGCGCGGCGCACGCTCGCTCTGGCCTTCCTCGCGCTGCTTGATGAACCAGGCGTTCTCGGCGAAGCGGCAGGCGTCGAGAAAGAACGGCTTGCGGTACTTGTCGCAGATCGCGCGGACCCCGCGGAGGTTCTCGAGCGAAACGGGCTGGCCCCCTCCGGAATTGTTCGTTACGGTGACCATGACCAGCACGACGCGATCGCCGTCGCGCGCCAGCGTGCGGTCGAGCTCCCCGAGGTCCATGTTTCCCTTGAATGGATGGATGAACGATGGAATACGCCCCTCGGGGATGACCATGTCGCGCGCTTCGGCGCCTTCGACCTCGATGTTGGCCCGCGTGGTATCGAAGTGCGTGTTGTTGACGACGATGTCGCCCTTCTTCAGGATCGTGTGAAAGAGGATGCGCTCCGCGGCACGCCCCTGATGCGTCGGGATGATGTGGCGGAATCCCGTCAGCTCCGTGACCACGTCGCGAAAACGCTCGAACGAGCGGCTTCCGGCATACGACTCGTCGCCGCGCATGAGGGCGCTCCACTGATCGGACGACATCGCACCCGTGCCCGAGTCGGTCAACAGGTCGATGAGCACATCCTCGGCGCGCAGCCGGAAGACATTGTTGCCGGCTTCACGCAGCGCGGCAGCGCGCTCCGGCGGCTCGGTGAACTTGATCGGCTCTACGGACTTGATGCGAAACGGCTCGATGATCGTTTTCATGCGGGATGTCGTGTTCTTTCCGCCGGCACACTTCGCGTGGCGCGCCGGCTCGGCGCAGAGTACGACAGACGGCGGACAAAGGGGATCGCGGCGGCGTCCCCGCCCGCGGGGCCTTTTCTTGCAGCGTGTGAGGAAAGACGTGGTCGGTGCTTGGGTCCTCGGTCCTCGGTCCTGGGTCCTCGGTTTGCAGGAATCCGAGGACCGAGGACACGAAACCAGATGATCGTACGGAAAGACGAGCTTCGACGGTGCCAGGAATGCGGAACGGTGTTCGAAGCCGATGTCGCCGACGCCGTTCAGGCCGGGCCGCGTTGCCCGCAATGCGGCATGGCCGCATCAGTTCCGGTCGTCGAGCTCGGCCAGAACGATTTCGTCATCCGCAAGAGCACCCCGTTTCGCTGAGGGCTCGACCGTTAGCGGCCGTGTGCCGCTCTCGGCCTGACGCGGCGCTGCCGGCGCGCGGCAGGAGGGGCGCTTTCCCCAATTTCAAACCTACCAATCGCGGTGCATCGCACTTAAGCTATACTCAACCTCACACGAACAACGAGCAAATGATGCGCACTCACCGAGTGACGGTTTTCCTCGTACACCTGCAAGTTTGATGTGGAACTCTTCAGACTCGCGAAAGACGCCGACATGGACTGGACTGCGACGAAGGAAGATGGCCCGCGCGGCTTCTCGACGGTAGCAAGACCTCGAACCGAGGACCCGGAACCCATAGCCGAGGACCGAGGACCGAGGACGATAAAGAGAGAGAGGTCCTGCAGCATGCTGATCCGGCGCGCGCTCGTGTTGTGTTCACTGATGTTGGGCGCGTTCACCGCGAACGCACAGAACGTCGACTTCACGGGAACCTGGATCGGCACGATCTCTGGGACTTCGCGGTGCGACGACGGGTCCACCCGTCAGACGACCGGCACAGCCACCGCCTTCTTGCTGCAACGGGGCGACGCGGTGGCGGGGTCGGTCACGCTCGACCTTCAGGGCACGTGCGCGGACACAGGGGCGGAGACCGACATCGTGCCGGTCTCCGGAACGATCTCGGGATCGACGGTGACCGGTCAATACAACCCAGGTAACGACCACCTGACGTTTTCCATCACAGTCACCGGATCGTCGATGTCATTTTTCATCGTGGCATCCGGCACGACGCTTTCGGCGACATTGACCCGCACGAATAGTCAGCCGCCCGATTCGACGTTGAGTGGCACGTACGACGGAACGTTCGCCAACGTATTCATCGGTTGCGGACGCCTGCCGCCCGTCACGTACACCGGCACGTTCTTCTTCACTCTTCTACAGGCCGGGAACGCGATCACTGGCAGTGGGGGTGGAACGGGATTCAAGCATGACCACGCGAACCCGGACGGCTCCTGCACGGTGACTGATGAGGGTCCAGTCACGTTCCTGCTGGTCGCACAGGTCAACGGAAACACACTGACCGGCATCATCGATCCTCAGGATGGAAAGGCGGCCGCATTCACGGCCACCGTGTCGGGAGCGACGATCAGCGGCACGATCGTCGGCAACAATTCCGTTCCGGGCGAATCGCTCACGTTCACCGTGACGCGCTCGTCGAGCGGCACGCCCGCGCCAACGATCACCAGCTTCATGGGCACGCCTTCGACGATTACGGCAGGCGGCTCCGCGATTCTGTCGTGGTCGACGACGAACGCGACGGGCGTCTCGATCGACAACGGCATCGGGATACAGCCGGCCTCCGGAAGCGCCGGCATCTCGCCGAAAAAATCGACGACATACGTTCTCACGGCGATGGGGCTGGGAGGCACTTCCACCGCCACGACGACCGTGACCGTCACCGGCACCGGGCCGAGAGTGGTGGCCGGCACGCTGCCAGCCGGGATGCTGGCGGCAACGGGTGACTCCGCCGCGGACACGTTCACGATCGCCAACCTCGGCACCGACCCCGCGAACGTGTCGCTCACCAGGAGCGGCAACTTCTTCACGATCACGCCGGCTTCGTTCACGCTGCAGCCGGGAACGAGTCAATCGATCACGATCGTGGCAGCTTCGCAGCCTCCCGCAACATACGACGGCTCGGTCACGATCAACGGGGATGGCGTCGTGGCCGGCGGCATCACGGTTCCCGTTCACCTTCTCGTCGCGGCGGCACCTGTCGGAACCGTGAACCCCCAACCGAGCGTGGCACGGGTCGACGTTGCCGCAGCGGCCGGGCAGAACCCATCGGGTTTCGTCGAATTCACGAACAGCGGCTCCGCGGCCATGACCGGCATCGCCGTGGCCGACGTGCCGTGGATCGTTCCGCAGAGTGGCACGATCACCATCAATCCCGGCGAGACGAAGAACGTCACGTTTTCGATCGATCGCTCGCGACGCGCGGATGCGAACTCGTTGTTCGGCGGAGCCACAGGCTCGCTGTCGCTCCGATTCCTCGGCGCTGCCGTCTCCGCGAATGCCGTGATCCGCGGGACGACGCCGGCGTCGACCGTGACCGTGACGATCGTCGACGTGGTCAACCCCGGCGTCGCGCCGGGCGCTCCGCCGCCGCTGGCACCGGGCGAGCTGGCGTTGTTCATCGCCGGTCACGGCACGGTGGCAGGTGTGGCCGGAGATCTGCTTCTATCGAATCGGACGTCGTCACCGCTGGCGAACCTGCGGCTGTTCTTCACGCAGCTCTCCCAATTCGCGACGCTTCCGCAACTCGCGTCGAACCTCGGCGTCACGCTTCCTTCCGCGTCGAACATCTTCGGTACTGATTCAGCAGGCAGCATGATGCTGCGCGGCTCCGTTGACGCGCTTTCGGCCACCGCTCTGCGAGCGGTGAACGTCAGCGGTTCCGCGGTGTACACGTCGGCCATCCCTGTGTTCCGTTCCGATCAGGGGATCGGACCTGGCGAGCAATTGACGCTTTCCGGTGTCGAGCACAGCGCGGACAGGCTCACCGAGATCGTGCTCCAGGAGCTCAGCGGAACCGCGGCGAACGTCGTGATGCAGGGATATGACGCAAACGGCGCACAGCTCGGTACGGCGGTACCGATCTCGCTGAGCCCGTTCTACGCCGCCACGGATAACGTAACCGTCGTCGACGGCACGCGCTCCCTTGTGATCTCGAACACCAGCAGCGGGACGAGCCGCATCAACGCCTATGCGCGGGTGCGCTCGATCGGCACGGCAGACACCTGGATCGTCGTGGATCCGCTTGTGGCATCGCGCAGCGAGACGACGATGATCATTCCCACGGTGGCCGGCCCCGGTCCCGCACAGACCGACATCTTCGTCACCGGCACGAAGAACAACACCGTCACGGCTACATTGACCATGGTCAACGCGTCGGCGAAGCGGCGCTCCGTGGGAACGCACACGGTCGGAGATCCGGCATCGAACGCTGCGCAGCAGGTGACGATCCAGCCCTTCGCAACATCACAGACGACCGTCACACCGGCGAACGGCTACATTCGTCTGACCGGAACGCCGGGATCGATCAGCGCGTCGGCGCGAGTGACGATGACAACGCCGGGCGGGAAGCCGTTCGGCAGCGCATTGCCTGCCGCCGCAATCTCGTCCGCGGCCGGCAGCGGTCAGCTGAAACGGTTCGCCGGCGTCGGCGACTCGTCACTACGAACGATTGCCGCCGGTACGCCGGCGACGTTCCGCTCTTCGCTCCTGTTGATCGAGGCGGCCGGACAGGACGCCACGGTGCGCGTGACGGTCTGGTATTCGCTGCCGGCCGGTTCGCTCCTCACGGCCCAGGCCGTTTCGTCGAAGGAATTCGCGGTCGGTGCCAATCAGATGGTGGTCATCAACGATCTCGCGCGAAGTGTGATCGGAGCGCAGCGCGATTCATTCGGCGACTTCCGTGACATGCAGGTCGACGTCGAAGTGACTGCTGGCTCCGGGAAAATCCTCTCGTTCATCCAGTCGGTCGACAATGGCTCACGAGATCTGGTGATCCGGCCGGAGTAATTCTTCCGGCCAGTCCCTTGCTCATGCTGTTTGCAGGAATCCCCAACGACGGGGACGCCGAGCCGCGGACGCGGACGAACTTCGCCTGGTGATCGATATCACTCTCTGCGGCATCGATCGCGCTGTCATCGCGCACCGGCTCGGCGCAGAGTACGACAGATGACAGAGAAAGAGGGATCTCACACCAAAGCGATTCACGCAGGCCTGGATCCGGCCGAGCATCGCGGCGCCGTCTCGGTGCCCATCTATCAAACCGCGACGTTCGCGCTTCCGTCGGCTGAAGAGGGCGCAAAGCGATTCGCCGGTTTGTCGAACGGACCGATCTACACGCGCATCGGCAATCCGACCGTGCAGGCCCTGGAAGACTGCGTGACCGAGCTCGAAAACGGCTGCGGCGCGATCGCCACGGCCACGGGAATGGCCGCGGTCACGACGGTGCTGCTGGCCCTTCTTCGCCAGGGCGACCATGTCGTCGCCACGCGCCCGCTCTATGGCGCGACGCATCGCCTCATCGAGGATCGCCTGGCGCGCTTCGGCGTCAGCTCGACGTTTGTTCCATCGACGGCGACCAGGAGTGAATGGCAGCAGGCCATCCGCGAAGATACACGGCTCATCTACGTCGAGACCCCGGCCAATCCGACGCTCGACCTCGTCGATCTCGCCGAGGCCGTGAGGGTCGCGCACGCTTCGGGGATCCCGCTCATCGTCGACAACACCTTCGCCGGACCTCACTTGCAGCGGCCTCTGGAAAACGGCGCCGATGTCGTCGTGCATTCGATGACCAAGTCGCTCAACGGACACAGCGACGTCGTGGCCGGGATCGTCGTGGCGCGCGAGCCGCGCCTCCTTTCCGAACTGCGGGCCACGGCCACAACCCTGGGCATGACCATCGATCCTCATCAGGCCTGGCTCGTCTTGCGCGGGATTCGCACGCTCGGTATGCGCGTCGAGCGCGCGCAGGCCAACGCCATGGCCGTCGCTCACTGGCTCGAGCAACGTCCCGATGTGGCCTGGGTCCGCTTTCCGGGACTTCGTTCGCATCCTCAATACGACCTGGCCAGGCGGCAGATGTCCGGACCGGGCTCGGTCATCGCGTTCGAGCTGCGTGGTGGAGTCGAAGCCGGCCGCAACATGATGAACGCGATGCGCGTCGTCACGCTGGCGGTCTCGCTGGGCGGCGTGGAGTCGCTCATCGAGCATCCCGCCTCCATGACTCACAACGGCTTATCCGAGGAAGTGCAGCGCGCGGACGGAGTGACGCCGGGCCTGGTCCGCCTCTCCGTCGGATGCGAGGATCTCGATGATCTTCTCGGCGATCTCGAGCAGGCCTTGATGCACTCCGGCGTGGCCGCCGTGTGAGGAAGACGTGCTGGGTGCTGGGTGCTCGGTGCTGGTTGCTGGGGCCGGGTTCGCAGGAGTCCGAGGACCGAGGACCGAGGACCGAGGACACTAAACCAGATGATCGTACGGAAGCCGACGTGACCGACGCCGTTCAGGCCGGTCCGCGTTGCCCGCAATGCGGCATGGCCGCATCAATTGCTGTCGTCGAGCTCGCCGCGAATGATTTCGTCATCCGCAAGGGCATTCCGTTTCGCTGAGGGCTCGACCGTTAGCGGCCGAATGCCGCTCTCGGACTGACGTGGCTCCGCCGGCACGCGGCGGGAGGGTGAGGAGCCTCACGTGGGGACGCCGAGCCGCGGAAGAATCACGCGGACCAACAGGAACCAGGCCACCGCGAAGGCGGCGAAGAGGAGCAGGTCGGAAACGTTGCTCAACGCCGCCTCCCCATCCCGCGGTTCAATTCGGCGGCGACCCTGGCATCGCGCCCTAACCGTTCGCCGAGACTCGTGCAAACGGCGTCACAGAGGTGAAGGACGCTGTCGTCGCTGACGTAGCAGTAGACGAGGTTGCCCTCCTGCCGGCGGCCGACGATGCCGGCCTCCTGCAGAAGGCGGAGGTGTTTGCTGACGTTGGGTTGAGTGGAGCCGACGGCACCGACGATCTGGGAGACCGTCTTCTCACCTGATTCCAGCTCCTGGATGATGCGGATGCGCAGGGGCTCCCCCAGGGTCCGGAACCGCGAAGCGATCATCTCGATCGCCGCCGTCGAAAGAGCCGCTGACCGCTTCTTACCAGCCATGCCGCCTCTCATCATACCGCCCGATCCACATCCATGCATCATGTTGGCAATATAACCATATGGTCATATAGTTGTTAACCGCCGTGACCGTGCGGACTCCCTGGCCGTGTCGACGTTGCGTCGCTCGGAACTCCGGTTCCTCATCCTTATTCTTATTGCGTTCCTGCGCGCAGTTGCGCCACGTGAGCGGCCTTGATCACCGTCGTGCCCGGTGTGATCGTCGGATCTGTATAGATCAGGGACGCCAGGCCGAGGGTCCCGCGAGCGGCATCCAGCGCCGTGCGAAGGTTCGCGATGTGCGCGGCCTTGATCGGAGTCACGCCCGGCGTGATGGTCGGATCGGTGAAGATTCCCGCGGAGAGTCCGGCCAGAGTGCGGACGGCGTTCACGGCCAGCCGAAGTTCGGTGATGTGCACCACTTTCATGATGGTCGCGCCGGCGATGAGAGGGTCATCGGTGAACATGACGGTCGTCGCCAGATCGATGCCGCTGTACGGACCGGCGTTGCTGGCGGCGTCGAGCGCGCGGACTTTGTAGAGGTATGCGGTATTCGCGGCCGCGGTGCTGTCGGTTGTCGAGACTCCAGCCGTGGTGCCGACGAGAGTGAATGTCGTGCTGTTCGCGCTGCGCACGACCTCGTAGCTCGCCGCGCCGACCCCGGTCCAGGTGATCATCACGGAAGTCGGGCTGGTCGCGATCGCGTTGAGGTTGGAAGGAGCAGGAACCATGTACGTGTAACCGCCGGCAGACGTGATGCTGCCGTCCGGCGTTGTGACCATGACATCGACCGGCCCCGCTGTGGAATGGGCCGGTGTCAAGAATGTCGCGCTGGTCGCGGTCGAAGTCGTCGACACCTGGGTCCCGGCTATTGTCACCGTGCCGTTGCTGAGGTTCGCTCCGTTGACGGTCACCGATTGTCCCCCCGCGATCGGGCCGCTGTTCGGATTGATATTCGTGATCGTCGGGAGCGGTCCGGTGATCGCAACAATCTGCTGCACGCTCGGAATCGCGTTTGTGATGATGGTGACGCGATAGTGGCCGGTCGGCAGTCCGCTCAGGGTCGTCGACGTGAAACTCGTATCGCTCCACGCCGAGCCGGCGGGGATGATCATCGTCTGTTCGTTGTCGATACGCTGGAGCTGCAGCAACGGGTAATTCGTTGCTGAGTTGCCCATCGTGCCCGACGAACCTTCCGAATCACCGAGGAAGCCGCTGCCGGCGAGTGTCAGGGGAGATGGCTGGTGCAGAATCGACGGAATGGTAGTGATGAGCGGTCGTCGTGCGTCGGCATAACCATCACCGACATCGTAAAGCTCGGCCGCAGGGCAAGGAGCACAAATATCTGGATCCTGGTCTCCTACGACCAGGACTTTGCCGTTCAGCAGCAGCGTTGCTGTAGTGGCGCTGCTGCGAGGTGTCACCGTGCTGCCTGTGGCGAGGAAGACGCCATTGTTCGGGTCGTACAGCTCGGCCGAGGTGGGGTCGTACCCGAAGATCAGCACCTTCCCGTTCGGCAGCAGCGCCGCCCTGGGGCGGAGGCGCGGCGTCGTCATACTCCCCGTGGAGCTGAAGGTCCCCGCGGCCGGGTAGTACAGCTCGGCCGAAGCGAGATTAGAGACACCGCTGAACCCGCCGAAGATCAGCACCTTCCCGTTCGGCAGCAGCGTCGCCGCGTGCCCGGCGCGCGCCGTCGTCAGACTCGCCATGGTGGGGCTGAAGGTCCCCGCGGCCGGGTCGTACAGTTCGGCAGAGGCGAGGGAACCCGCGTTGGTCCCGCCGGCGATCAGCACCTTCCCGTTCGGCAGCAGCGTCGCCGTGTGATTGACTCGCGCCGTCGCCAGACTCCCCGTGGGGCTGAAGGTCCCCGCGGCCGGGTCGTACAGCTCGGCCGAGGCGAGGTAAAACGGCGAGACATCGTTGTATCCGCCGGCGATCAGTACCTTCCCGTTCGGCAACAGCGTTGCCGTGTGTTGGAAGCGCGCCGTCGCAAGACTCCCCGTGGGGCTGAAGGTCCCCGCGGCCGGGTCGTACAGCTCGGCCGAGGCGAGGTAAAACGGCGAGACATCGTTGTATCCGCCGGCGATCAGCACCTTCCCGTTCGGCAGCAGCGTCGACGTGTGCTGGCGGCGCGCCGCCGCCAGACTCCCCGTGGAGCTGAAAGTCCCCGCGGCCGGGTCGTACAGCTCGGCCGAGGCGAGGTAAACGGTGCCGTTGTATCCGGCGGCGATGAGCACCTTCCCGTTCGGCAACAGCGTCGTCGTGTGAGAGTTTCGCGGCGTCGCCAGACTCCCGGTGGGGCCGAAGGTCCCCGCGGCCTGGTCATACAACTGGGCCGAGGTCAACTTTCCTCCGCTGTTCTGGCCGCCGGCCAGCAGGACCCGGCCACTGGGCAGCAGCGTCGCCGTGTGCTCCTTGCGTGTGAGGATCGACCCGGTGTCGCTGAACGTCCCGGCGCCTGCCGGGTCGTACAACTCTGCCATAGTGTTATAGGACGCCCCGATGCCGCCGGCGATGAGCACTTTCCCATTGGGCAGCAGCGTCGCCGTGTGACGCTCGCGGGCTGTCGAGAGAGAACCGGTCCCGCCAAAGCTGTTGCTCGAGGGCGTGTAGAGCTCGGCCGATGTCAATTGAGCGGCGCCGATGCCAACCCCGGCCGCGATGAGCACCTTTCCGTTCGCCAGCAGCGTGGCCGTGTGATAAGCGCGCGCGACCGCCATGCTCCCGGCGGAAGAGAAGGAACCGTTTGTGCCGCCGGCCGGATCGAACACCTCGGCCGAGAGGAGGTAGGTCGATCCAATACCGCCGGCGATGAGCACCTTCCCGTCCGGAAGCAACGTCGCAGTGTGGGTGTATCGCGCGGTGGCCAGACTTCCCGTCGCGGTGAAAGTCCCTCCCGCACCGACTGCAGGATCGTAGAGCTCGGCCGAGGCCAGCGTACCAACGTCGTCCCCTCCGCCGGCCAGGAGAACCTTCCCGTTCTTCAGCAGTGTCGCGGTCTGAAAGCTTCGCGGTCCCGTAAGGTTCCCGGCTGGACTGAACGTGCCGGTGGCCGGATTGTAGAGTTCCGCCGAAGCGAAGCTGGTACGCAGAGTGGGATCGTATCCGCCGGCGACGAGCACCTTGCCGTTCGGCAGCAGCGTGGCGCTGTGATACACGCGCGCCGTCATCATGCTACCGGTCGCAGTGAAGATACCGGTGGCCGGGTCGTAGAGCTCAGCCGAATTTGTCGCGAACCCGTTATCACCGCCTGCGACGAGCACCTTGCCGTTCGGCAGCAGCGTCGCCGTGTGATAATTGCGCGCGGTTCCCATGCTGCCGGTCGTGCTGAACGAGGGATCGACCAGAACTGGATACGAAAGCTGATCGACGCTGACAGTCAGACGAACGGTCGTCGGCATCGCTCCGCCGATGAGCGTCCATCGCGCGTGTGATTCCGAGCGCTTCCCATTCGCATCAATCACCCAGGGACGATCGATCTGCAGTGATGGCTCCGGCGGCGGAAATTGTCCGCTTGTCACGCCGAAGGCTGATGGCAGCATCGCTGTGGTCATCGGCAGAAAGCGAACGGCTCCTCCGTCGAGAGCGACCCCGGCCACGCCCTCGGATTCGACGATCTCGTAGTCGTAGACGAGAGGGGCGCGTTGATCGTGGAGCAGCAGCAGCTCTTCGCTGCGACCGGCGCCCGGCACCTGGACGCTGTCCGTGGAGTCATAGGCGTGTTCGTAGACGAGCTTGCCCCCGGATTGCGCCGCCGCCGCGGCGCGCGCTCCGATGGCACGGAGAACGACGCGCTGGCTTCCTGCCTCGACGACGATCGGCTGGTCGTACCATTGCGGATAGGTCACCCGCAAAGCCCCCGGCTCACCGCGATGCGATCGCAGACCCCGAACGCTTCGCCCATTCACCTTGGAATCGGCCGCATCGAAAGCGGCTGACGAGTCGAGTGGAACGGAAGGGAAGCTCCGCCGCAACTGCGCCTCCACGGGGTGCATCTCCGCTCCAGACAGCGGGCCGGGAAGAAGAAGTGCCCACGCCGTCAGAAGGAGTGTCGCTTTCGATACCGACATCGAAAATCGCATTGGAGTACCTGTCTCTCTAGTGCACACCGGACGTGACTTGTCCGGAACGGACGGGCGAAATCAACTGCACTGGTTTGGCGTGGGCGGTCAGCTTCGAGACCCGCTCTACTGCATCTTGTCCCTCAGCCGCCCAGTCGTCGTTGGTCGCCCGATTCACAGCCGCGGCTCAGAAGGCGAGGGCGGCGGCCAAGAGCGTTGCTGGCATCATCATCTTGTCTGTTCGGAAGAGATGTTGCCGATGGCCTCACCGCGTTACAGGACCGGCGAAAGTTGCCAGTGCCACCCTTCGGGAACACAATGGGCAATCACCACCCCCCGAGTCCCACTGTCACCTGCCGGGAAGCCGGCGGACGACCCGCAGAGCAGGATTGACCTCTCGGCGCCGGCGGAGCATTTTGCCGAAGCGCTGGCGGTGGATCTCAGCAGACGCTACTGGACGCGGTTGTGCCTCTTTGCGGCACGGCGGCTGCCGGACCGCAACGCGGCCGAAGACGTCGCGCAGGAGACGATCCGCCGCGTACTCGAAGCGGTTCGCGATCAGAAGGTGAGAAACCTCGACGCTCTGCCTGCCTTCCTCTTTCAGACGGCAAGAAACATCTGTCTCCATCAGGCCAGATCGGCACGAAGAGAAAATGGAGCCATGTCGATGTTCGGCCGCACTCAGGCCACTACCACCGGATCCGAAGCGGATCCGATGACGGCCCTGATCGAAGACGGCAGGCGCGACCAGGTGCGGGCCGCCATGGAGAAGTTGGGCCACGAGGATCGCGAATTGCTCCGCCTGCTCTATGTCGAGGCGCTTCCGAACGCCCAGATCGCGCAGACGCTGGGCATCGACGCGGGGACGCTCCGGGTTCGGAAACACCGAGCCCTGAAACGGTTGTCCGCTCTGCTGAGCGATGACGACGACGGAAACGTTTCGGTCGGAGAGGGAACACAAGCTCGAGCGTGAACGAATCGATGCAATGCCCGTACGGGGACGATGACGAGATTCTTCGTCGTTACGCGGCTGGCCGGCTTTCCCGGGAAGCGGCCGAGACATTCGAGGAGCATCTCTTCGCGTGCGACCGCTGCGCGGACGAGCTGCAGGCGGCCATCGAAGTCCGCGCTGCACTGGCCACCGACAGGCGTCCTGCTCACCGCACCACCCGATCCGTGCCGCGCAGCGTTCGCTATTCGTTCCTGGCTGCGGCCGCGGCGGCACTGATCATCAGCCTCGGCTTCTGGCAGAGCCGCAGCTCCCAGGCACCTCTCCGCGATGCCACGCGTGGCGCCGAAGCCAGACCGCTCGCTGCCACCGGCAGCATTGCCGGAGAAACGTTCAACGTTCACTGGCAGCGGCATCCGCGAGCCCGACAATATCTGGTGCAATTCTTCGGTGAAGACGGCACACCGCTCCAGTCGGTTCGAACGAGCGACACCGCGGCCTCCGTGCCGTTGAGCGGTCCCATGGCCGCCACGACGTTCTACTGGAATGTCCAGGCGCTCGACGCCGGCGGCGTTGCAATCGACCGATCGGAACTCCAGAAAGTCGTACGACGCGACGCCAGATAAATGTCCTCCACCGTGTCTCGCCCGCTCGCATTCGCCGTGATTCTTCTTGCCGCGGTCGAGGCGGGCGCCGGCACCACTCAGACTCCGCCCGAGCAGTTCGACTCGCTCCTGCAGCGCGCCTCGGCTCTGCAGTCGCAACAGCAACGCCGGGCCGATCTGGCGCTGCCGCTTCTGCACGAAGCGATCGCACTGGCGGTCGCCGGCGGCGAGACACGGCGCGAAGCGAAAGCACAGGTCAAACTGGGCGCGGCGTGTATGTCGACCCACCACCAGGGGTGTGCGCTGGCGGCGCTGCAGCGCGCTCTCGGCCTGGCGCGAGAGCTGGGTGACGCCGAGACCGAGAACAGCGCCCTGGTGTCCCTCGGGTCGCTGCACGCCGAGCTCGGTGAGTACGACGAAGCGGTGAAAACGTTCGAGCTGATGCTGGGCCTGGCCACGTCGAGGGGCGACGCCGCAATGCGCGTTCGCGCGCTGAACGGCCTCGCGGCCATCGCCGATCGCAGCGGACGCGGTGCCGACGGCGTGCGTTACGCACACATGGCACTTCAGGAGCTCGATGACGGCGCTCGCAATGGCGTCACCTTCATACCTCAACTCTTCTTCTCCGTTCCGTACAACCTCGGCAAAGGGTTGTCCGAGCAGGGAGAGTACCTGGAGGCATCTCGCTATTTCGACCGTGCTCGCACGGCTGCAGAAAAGATCAGAATGATCTCCGGCGTCTGGCACGTCCTGCACGAGACCGGGGAGATGGATCGTCTGCAAGGCGACCTTGCGGGCGCCGAACGATATTACGAGCGCGCGCTCGAGGAGGCCAGAAAGCTCGAATCGATGGACCCGGAGGCGATGACGCTTCACGCCATGGGAGCCGTCGCCGAACAGCGAGGCGACCTCAGCGCAGCACTGTCGCTGTATCAGACCGCGCTGGAAATGTTCGAGAAGGCAGGCTTCCGGGTCGAGGTCGTTGACACGCTGGTCTCGCTCAGCCGAGTGCAGTTCCTGATGGGCCAGACATCGGACGCGACACGTTCGCTGGAGCGGGCGGGTATTCTTCTCGAGCCGCTGAGCGAGCCTGCCGTCAGCGTCAGGCTGAAGCTCGAAGCCGGCAACCAGAAGCTGAGAACAGGATCTGCCGCCGCGGCAGCCTCCGACTATGCCAGTGCGCTTGCCATCGCAAACGCCGCCGGCATTCGTACGCTCGTTTCGAAGGCCTTGCTGGGGATGGCGGAAGCTGCTCGCGCGCGCGGAGACACAGACGCGGCGCTGAGGCTGTTCGCCCAGGGGGCCGATACGATCGATGCGGTGCGCGCGAACATCCCGTCCGCGGACCAGCGCGCATCGTTCGTCAACGCCACCCATCAGATGTACGAGGAATGGTTCGAGACGCTGCTCGAATCCGCTCGAGGAGCGAATATGGGGCGTCGGGAGCAGGCGTTCCTCGTCCTGGAGCGTGAGCGGAGCCGCAATCTGTTCGACGCGTTGCATTCCAACGAAGTGGTGCGGTGGCGCGAGCCGTCGGCAGCGACAGAAAGCGCGCATCGGTATGCCGAGCAGGTCTCCGCTCTGCAAATCGAGATGGCCGGTCCGGGGGTGCCGCTCGCTCGGCGGCGATTGCTTCTTCAGCGTCTCGACGACGCGGAGCGGAAGCTGGACGTCGTGGAGCGGCCGCGCGCGGACATACGCGCCTCACGGCCGCAGCATCTCGACGTTCTCTCCGCTCATCTCGCTCCCGACGAAGTGTTCGTCGAATACGCCGTACGTAGCGACCGCGTCGTAGTGTTCGTCATTACGCGCCGGACGTTTGGCATGTTCGAGCGGCCTGTCGCGGATCTCGAGCAGCGCATCCTCCTGTTCGACGCGCTCCTGAGCGGGCCGCGCTCCGAAGATGCCATTCGGCCCGGCCTGGTGCTCTCCAGAACGCTGCTCGCCGACGTCATGGCGGTGGCGGGAGCGGGCACGCACCGCATCTTCATCTGCGTTGCGGGCGCGCTGGCCGGGCTCCCGTTCGCCGCGTTGCCTGATCCCGGAGATCCATCGCGGCCGATCATGAGCCGCTATGAGATCGCATACGCCTCGTCACTGGTGGCACTCGCGGAGATGCGCTCGCGTCCTGGGCGACGGCCGCCGTTCGATCTCTTTGCGCTCGCGCCGCTTGCGGACGGCATCGGGGCCACGAACCTTCCGGCACTCCGGGCCGAGCTCGGACCGCTCCCGTCGAGCCGCCGCGAAGTCGAGCAAATCACCAGCCTGATGCACGGACAGGTGGAGACTCTCATCGGCGCCGGCGCCACGGAGACGGAGTTCAAACACCGCCCGCTGCGCGATTACAAGGCCATCCACCTCGCCACGCATGCATTCCTGGATCAGGAGATACCCTCCCGCTCCGCAATTGTGCTCGCACGCGGGACGAGCGGCGATGACGGATGGCTCCAGCCGCGGGAGATCGCTTCGCTCGATCTCGCAGGACAGCTCGTCGTTCTCAGCGCGTGCAGAACCGCGGGCGGAGCGACCTCCAGTGCGGAGGGGATGCACAGCCTTGCCCGCGCGTTCACTTATGCCGGAGCGAAAACGGTGGTGGGAACGCTCTGGAATGTCGAGGACGTGAGCTCGGCCGCGTTCGTGGAGGAGATGTATCGCGGCATCGCCGCTGGCGGCTCGGTGGCCGGAGCGTTGCGCCGAGCTCAGTTGCGCGCGGCGGGCGATCACCCCTATCGCAACGCGCGCCAATGGGCTGGCTGGATTGCGGCCGGCGACCCGGCGTCACACCCGCAGTTCACCGCGCGCGGCGCAATCAGGTGGTATGCGATTGGGTCCGTGGCGGTGTTGCTTGCAATCGGTGCATTCATCGCGCGAAGACGTCAGCGACCGCGATAGCACTCTTGCTTACGGCGGCCGGACGAAGGCAAAGCGTGAGAAGGGGTAACGATCCGTTCGCTCTGGAAACTCTCACTCACGAACCAGAAGGAGGACTCCAGATGGGGAACCGTCTATTGGTTTGGATGCCATGTTGCGGGCTGTGCTCGTGAGCGCTGCTGCACTTGCGGGAGGACTTCGGTTTCCCACTGCGACAGAAGTGAAGGTGGCCTTGTGGATTTTCGCGCTGCTCCTGTTGCTTTGTACGACGTGGGTCGGGCGTCATTACCGGATTCGAACGGCTCCGTCGGATCGCGGGCCATCCAGTGAACCGCCCGCCCCTCCGTGGTGGGTGCTGATCCGTGGTGTGTCGTTCCCCGCGCCGGACGTCGCAACGCTCCGCAAGTGGGCCGCCGAAGGACGTTTCAGCAGAGACGATCTGGTCTGGAATGCGGATCGTACGCAATGGATCGCCGCACGTAATGTGGACGAGCTTCGATCCCAATTCTATCCGCCCTTCGTCACCAGATGGCGTTATGACGCCTTTCTGGCTGTCTGGCCGTTGTACTTTGTGATCCTGGGGCTGGCCGGCGCAGTGGCCGTCTTCGCCAGCCTGGGCATGGGTCTTCTTTCCGCGGTTGATGCACTGCGCTGGCAGAGCGCCGACGGAACAATCATCCGGTCGACGGTTTCCGAGGAGAACATCGCTTCCTTTGGGCCTCCGGTGTTCAACTACCGACCGAGTATCCGGTACCAGTACCGAGTTTCCGGCCGGCTCTACACCTCGGCGCGGCGAGACTTCGCTCAGGACGCTGCGAGCGATATTTACCCCGATCGAGCCCGCGCCGAGGCCATCACGGCGATCTTTCCTGTGAATGACCGGGTCATCGTGTACTTCGACCCGCGCGCACCTTCGAACGCAACGCTCGATCGCTGCGAAGGGACGATGGTTGCTTTCGTCGTGGGCATGGTCATGCTGGCGCTGGCGCTGTTCGTCCTGCACGCGTGGTGGAGACGCCGGCCGGCTTCGCCTGCTCCGGCCTGAGGGCGGACGGATTCGAAGTCTCCTGCGTGCCACCGAAGCACCGAGCACCGCCCGGTCCACATGCAGGCATCATCTTGACAATATAACCATATGGTCATATAGTTCGCACAACTCAGGAGAATATGGACATGAATGTGGAACGCTACCTTCGCCTCATCGCCGGCGCGCTGGTCCTGGTCTCGGCCATCCTGGCCTGGACAGTCAGCCTCTGGTTTCTGGCCTTCATCGCCTTTATCGGCCTGAACCTGATGCAGTCCGCCTTCACGAACTGGTGCCCCATGATGGCGGTCCTGCGCGCTCTGGGCGTGCGCGATCGAGCTGGTGCGACGCGGGCCGTGGAGCCCGCGGCATGAACAGGATGCTGGCCACGGCCACCGTGAGCCTGCTGATTGCCGTCTCGGCACCGGCCGCCACGCTGACTCTTCGCGACGCGGCGGCCGAAGCGCTGCGCCGCAATCCCCAGGTCACCGCCGCCGCCTCGCAGACGGACGCGGCACGGGCCCGCCTCAATCAGGCGCGCGCGGCATGGCTGCCGATGGTCGATGCCACCGCCAACTCGACGAGAAGCAACAACCCGGTCTTCGTCTTCGCGTCCCTGCTCGAGCAGGGGCGGTTCGGGCCGCAGCACTTCGACCCGAACTTTCTCAACAACCCGCCGGTCTTTCGCAACGACCGGGTGGCCATCAACATCCGCTACACGTTTTTCGACCAGATGCGGCGCTTCGACATGAACGCGCAGGCCAGGCACGGCGTGAATCGCGCGCTCTCCGGCGCGGAGGAAACGCGGCAGCGAATCCTCTCCGAGGTCATCGCGCGCTACTACGGCCTGACCGTCGCGGAGCAGCGCAAGGTCGTGGCCCTCGATGCAGTGCGCGCCGCGGAATCCGCGGCGAAAGCCTCCCGCGACAAGGCCGAGCAAGGCCTGACCGTCGACTCCGACCGCCTGGCGGCGGAAGTCCAGCTCGCCCAGTTCCGGCAGCAGGAGATCGAAGCGGCCGGCGACGCGGAAGTGGCGCGGGCGGCTCTGGCGATGACGCTGGAGCGTCCGTTGACGGAGCCGATCGACATCGATCCGGCCCTGCCCGGCAAGAGCTTTCCGCCGATCGACCTCGCCGCCGCCACCCGCAGCGCTCTGGCCACACGCGGTGAGCTCGCCTCCGCACACGACGCTCGTGCCGCGGCGGAGCTGCAACTGCGCACGGCGCGCGGATCGCTCCTCCCCCGCCTCGACGGATTCGCGTCCTGGGGCGCGAGCGGCTCGACGTTCAGCGACCGCAACTCCGACCGCACCATGGGACTCATCGCCAGCATCGACGTGTTCGACGGCGGCAAGTTCGCGCGGATCTCCGAAGCCCGCGCCGGCGTCGACGGCGCCCGGTCGATGGAAGCGATCACCCGCGATAAGGTGGAGATGGAGACGGTCTCGGCCTGGTATCGCGTCAACGCGGCGCGCCAGCAACTGGAAGTGGCGTCGACCGCGGCCGAGCAGGCCGCCTCCGCGGCCAGCATCGTGCACGACCGCTATGAAAACGGACTGACCACCATCACCGAGGAGTTGCGCTCGCAGACGGCGCTCGTCGGGGCCCGCCTGGCGCTTCTCGCTGCGCGGCATCAATACATCACCGGTTACGCCGAGCTCCTTCGCTCGACTGGAGGTCTCCATGACATCGAACCTTTTCTTTGACCGGCGCACGTTTGCCGCCGCGGCCATTCTTCTGGCTGCCTGCGGCGGCCAGACCCGTCATGAAACGGCGCAATCCATCGCCGCTCCCGTGGAGGTCGTAAAGACACAGACCCTCGCCGAGACGCTCATCACCACGGGAACGGTGCGCTCGACGACCGTAAGCCCGCTTTCGGCGAAGGTGATGGGAAACGTCACGCGCGTCCTGGTCACGGAGGGGCAGCACGTCCATGCCGGCGAAGTGCTCGTGGAGATCGACGACCGCGAAGGGGTGGCCCGGAGCCAGCAGGCCAGCGGCGGCGCCAGTGAAGTCGACCAGGCTGTCTCCGGCGCCAGCGCCGGAGTGGCCGCAGCGCAGGCCAACGCCGACCTGGCCAGCGCAACGTACAAGCGCTATGCGGCGTTGCGCGAGCGCGGCTCGGTCAGCCCTCAGGAATTCGAAGAAGTGGCGGCACGCAAAACGGCCGCCGATGCCCAGCTCGATCAGGCCCGACGCGGACGCGACGCCATGCTGGCCCGCAAGTCTCAGGCCCGCGCCGGAGTGGCCGAAGCCGAAACGTTTCTCAGCTACTCCAAGGTCCGGTCGCCGATCGACGGCATCGTCACCGCCCGCATGATCGATCCGGGCGCGCAGGCCGCGCCGGGCATGCCGCTCCTGACCGTCGAGGACGACTGGCATTACCGCGTCGAGACGACCGTTAACGAAGAACTGGCCGCGCGCGTTCGCGCCGGCGACCGCGTGGCCATCGACGACGGCACACACTCGATCACGGCGCGCGTGACCAGCCTGGTCCCGGTCGTCGATCCAGCCACGCGCAGCGCGCTGGTCAAGATCGATCTGCCGCGCCATTCCGGGCTTCGTTCCGGAGCGTTCGTCCACGTCGCCTTCACGGTTGGTTCACGCCAGGGCATCACGGTCCCGGCCACGGCGATCGCACATCGTGGCGAGCTGACCAGCATGTACGTGGTCGACGATGGCGGCATCGCCCGCATGCGTCTGATCACCCTCGGCGAACCGCAGGGTGACCGCGTCGAAGTCCTGTCGGGTCTCGACCACGGCGAGCGGATCATCCCCCGCGACATCGGCAATATCCGCGACGGCATGCGCATCGCGGAAGGAAACCGGTCATGAGCGGTCGGCCCCAGGGCATCGCCGGCCGGCTGGCGGCCGCATTCATCGAATCGAAACTGACGCCGCTGCTCATCGGCGCGTCGATGTTGATCGGAATCGGCGCGGTGGCACTTCTTCCCCGCGAAGAGGAGCCGCAGATCATCGTGCCGATGGTCGACGTCTTCGTGCAGATGCCGGGCGTGGCGCCGCGCGAGGTCGAGCAGCGCGTCACCAAGCCGATGGAGAAGCTCCTCTGGGAGATCCCGGGAGTGGAGTACGTCTACTCCACATCGTCCGAGGGTGTCTCGATGGTCGTGGTGCGCTTCAAGGTCGGTGAGGACGCGGAGAAAGCGATCGTCCGCCTGAACGAAAAGCTCCACGCGAACGCGGACCTCATCCCGCCCGGTGCATACGGGCCGCTGATCAAGCCGCGGTCGATCGACGACGTGCCGGTCATGGCGCTCACTCTGTCCAGCGACCGCTACGACTCATTCGCGTTGCGGCGTATCGCCGCACAACTGCAGACGGAGATCAAGCAGGTCAGCGACGTATCGACGGTGCAGATCATCGGGGGCCTGCGCAGGCAGTTGCGCATCACGCTCGATCCATCGCGCATCGCCGCCTACGGCCTGGCACCGGCACCGATCGTTCCGATGATCCAGCAGGTCAACACGCAGATCGACGCGGGCGCTTTCGATTCGAACAACAAGGAAGTGCTGGTCCAGACCGGTGGCTTCATCCGCAACGCGGACGACGCCCGGCGCATCGTGGCCGGCGTGCACAACGGAAGCCCCGTCTATCTCGGCGACGTGGCCACCATCACCGACGGTCCGCAGGAAGCAGCCGATTACGTGTTCACGGGAAACCGGACCACGGTCTCACCGGCCGTGACCATCTCCGTGGCCAAGCGCAAAGCGACCAACGCCACGGCGCTCTCCCGCGCCGTCATCACCAAGGTGGACTCGCTCAAGGGGACGCTCATCCCGTCCGACGTGAAGGTGGCGGTCACGCGCGACTACGGCGAAACGGCAAAAGAGAAATCGAACGAACTGCTGTTCCACATGCTGCTGGCCGTCCTGTCGGTGGCGCTGCTCATCGGCTTCACGCTGGGCTGGCGCGAGTCGGGGATCGTGGCCATCGCCATTCCCGTGACGCTGGCGCTGACGCTGGCGATCTTCTACTTCGTGGGCTACACGCTGAACCGGGTCACGCTGTTCGCGCTCATCTTCTCCATCGGTATCCTCGTCGACGACGCCATCGTCGTCGTCGAGAACATCGTGCGGCACCACCGGCTGCCGGAGAACCGCCGGCGCCCCCTGCGTGATGTGGCCGTGGAAGCGGTCGCCGAAGTCGGCAATCCGACCATCCTGGCCACAATCACGGTCATCGCGGCGATCCTGCCCATGGGATTCGTGCGCGGGCTGATGGGACCGTACATGCGTCCGATTCCGGTCGGTGCGTCCGCGGCCATGCTGTTCTCGCTGGTTGTGGCATTCGTGGTGACGCCGTGGGCGGCGCTGCGGCTGTTGAAACGCGAGCCCACCACGCACTCCACCGAAGGATTCGCCACGCGGCACTACCGCCGGATCATGACGCGCATCATCGGAGAGCCGCGCGTCCGCTACGGCTTTCTGGCCGCCGTGACGATCGCCCTTCTGCTGGCCGTGTCGATGTTCGCGGTCAAGCTCGTACGCGTGAAGATGCTGCCCTTCGACAACAAGAGCGAGTTCCAGATCATCGTGGACATGCCGGAGGGAACGCCGCTGGAGCGGACCGCCGCGGTCACGCGTGAGATCGGCGCGGCCATCGCCGGCATTCCGGAAGTGGCCGACTATCAGATCTACGCAGGAACGGCGTCGCCCTTCAACTTCAACGGACTGGTGCGGCATTACTTTCTCCGCAGCGGAGCGAACGTCGGCGATCTGCAGGTAAATCTTCTGCCGAAAGGCAACCGCAAGGCCCAGAGCCACGAGATCGCCAAGCGCGTCAGGAACCTGATCGCGCCGATCGGCAAACGCTGGAACGCGAACATCAAGGTGGCGGAGGTGCCGCCCGGACCGCCCGTCCTGCAGACGCTGGTCGCGGAGATCTACGGGCCCGATTACGCGCGCCAGATCGCCGTGGCCAGGCAGGTCGAGAACATCTTCAAGGAGACCGCCGGCGTCGTCGACGCCGACTCGTATGTCGAGGACGACCAGACCGAGGTGCGGTTTGTGGTCGACAAGGAGAAGGCGGCGCTGACGGGTGTCTGGCCCGATCAGATCGACGCCACGCTGCGGCTGGCGCTCTCCGGCATCAACGCCGGCCTGCTGCACACGCCCGCTGTGGAAGAGGAGGTCCCGATCGTCGTGCAGTTCCCGCGGGCCATGCGCTCCTCGCTTGGACGGCTCCAGTCGATCCGGGTGATGTCGTCGCGCGGTCAGCTCGTCCCGCTCGGCTCACTGGTGAGCATCCAGGAGACGATCGCGCCGAAAAGCATCTACCACAAGAACCTGATGCCGGTGGTCTACGTGACCGCGGACGTGGCCGGCGCGGAAGAGAGCCCGGTCTACGCGATCCTGAAACTCAACCGCGCGCTCGACGGGATGAAATTGCCGGAGGGTTACACGATGGAGCGCTTCGTCTCCCACCAGCCTCTGACGACGGAACGTCTGGCCATGAAGTGGGACGGCGAGTGGCATATCACCTACGAGGTCTTCCGCGACCTGGGACTGGCGTTCGCGGTGGTGCTGGTGCTGATCTACGTGCTGGTGGTGGGATGGTTCAAGTCGTTCAGAATCCCGATCGCCATCATGGCGGCCATCCCTTTCTCGCTCGTCGGCATCATTCCGGCTCACTTTCTGTTCGGCGCGTTCTTCACGGCCACGTCGATGATCGGGTTCATCGCCGGAGCGGGGATCGTCGTGCGCAACTCGATCATCCTCGTCGACTTCATCGAGCTGCGGCTGGCCCAGGGCATGCCGCTGGCCAAAGCGGTGATCGATGCAGGTGCGGTCCGGGCCCGGCCGATGATCCTCACCGCGGCCGCGGTCATCGCCGGCGCCGTGGTCATTCTGTTCGATCCGATCTTTCAGGGAGTGGCCATTTCGCTCATGGCCGGTGAAGTCGCATCCGTGCTTCTGTCGCTGCCGACCGTGCCGATTCTCTACTACCTGATCGAGCGGCGGCGCCGGAAACCCGAGGACGGGTCGGAAGTCCCCATGAGCACTCCGCTGATCGACGAGCCTGTGCTCGCCTGAGGAGGACGTGATGAACGAGAGAGCAATCAGAAAGATCGTTGTGGGCACCGACTTTAACGAGCTGGCGGTGGCCGCGCTCCGTTTCTCAGGCGCGATTGCCGAGCGCTCCGGCGCGGAGCTCGTGGTGGTCTACGCGGACACGTTCGACCCCCCGCCGGAGTTCACCGCCGGGCAGGTCAAACACATCGTCGAGTCCATCGAGAAGTCGAAAAACCGCACGCGCGAGCAGCTCGAGCACCACGTGCGCAAGATCGTCCCGCCAGGCGTGGCCTGGAAAACGATCGTCTTCGACGGCCTTCCGGCATCGGCGATGGCCACGATTGCCGACGACGAGCACGCCGATTTCATCGCCGTCGGCACGCACGGACGCGGCGGGCTGCAGCGCCTGATCATGGGCTCGGTCGCGGAGACGATCATTCGCGAAGCACACGTTCCGGTGCTGACGGTCCGATCGGCAACAAATGCGCACTCCATCCGACGGATCCTCTGTCCGGTGAACGCAAGCGAGGCGGCGGCGACGGCTCTCGATCGCGCCAGGACGATGGCCCAGGCGCTGGGAGCGGAGCTCACGACGATCGAGATATCGACTCCGGCTCAGGAAAACGATCTCGATCTCGACAGCGGCGGGTACGACCTCATCGTCATCGGTGCGGAACACAAACTCATTCGCGACATCACGACGCTCGGCTCCACGGCCGCAAGTGTCATCCGTCACGCCCGCACGCCGGTCCTTCTGGTGACGCGTCAGCCCACCGAACGGCAGTTGGGGATTCCGCGGAAAGCGGACACGCGGGCTTTCTGAGGTCCGACCAGTGCGTGGCGATGAAGATCAGTGTGACGCAGTCCGGAATTTCACGTGAGATTCTTCTGGAACGCGAATGCGACAGCCTCCGCCTTCGAGTGAACCTCGAGCTTCTCGAGCATGTTCTGAATGTGACTGCGCGCGGTGAGCTGTGAGATGTGCAGGCGCTCGGCGATCTCCGGCGTCGTCCGTCCCGCTGCGAGCATGCCCAGAACTTCCACTTCCCGGGCCGTGAGCCTTCGGACGCGCGCGTCGTCCGACTCCCGTGCGGTGACCAGATGCGGGCGCGGCGGTTGCGCCATGTCCGTCGTCACGGCCCGTTGCGGCGGCTGCGCGGGTCTGAGTATATGCACGAGGAAGTAGTCGTCCGCCCGTCCGGCACGCAGTTGCAGGACACTGACGTCCACCTTCACCACCAGATCGTCTCTGGTTCGAAGGCTCAGGTTGAATTCGCGCACGACGTCACCGCGATTGGCGATGTGCATGATCGGACAGTTCTCGTCGCAATAGCGATTAGCCGATGGATCACAGCCGCGCAGAAGTTCCGCGCAATCGGCGCCGAGCGCTTCGTCACGATCGAATCCGAGCAGCTGGCAGGCCGCTTCGTTCCAGAAGACGACGTGATTGCGGCGGTCCGTGACGAACAGCGGGTCGGGAGATCCCTCCAGAGCGCGAAACAACGGCTCCAGGTCCGGGTAGGAAGCAGGTAGATTCTTCAACACCGCCGTTGACCGCAGTCTGTCTGATCATTTAATCATGAGGATCGGCGGATAGAGCGGAGATAAACGACGACCGCGTCGACGTGCGCGGCATCCAGCGTTTTTCCCCACGGAGGCATCAGACTCGATAACCCCACCCCCGCTCCCCCGCGGCGAATGGCGTCGGCGAGGTCCGCATCTGTCTTCGTTTTCTGGAACCTGGGATCGGAGAGGTCGCGCGGATGCGGGTCCAGATTGAACGAGTTGAAGCCGTCTCCCTGGCCCGTATCCCCATGGCAGCCAACGCAATAGCGCTGGTAAACCTTCTTCCCGATCTCCAGCTCATAGAGAGACGGCCGGGACGCCACGACGCCTTCCGGCGCCCGCACCTTTGTCCGGCAGCCGATCGACATCACCAGCACCACAACGAACAGCACGCGCACGATCTTCATGGCTTCTTCTCCGGCGGCGTCTCGAGAAATGCGGTGAGCCGCAGCGCGTCGGTTTCCGTGAGGCCATAGTTCGGGCAGCGCACATCCGCGCGCCAGCGCTGCGGATTCCGTAGATAGCGATAGACCCATCCCGGCTTGAGGCGCGCAGGTGTGTCGGTGAGAGGCGGACCGTAGTAACCGCCGCTGCCACCGTTGATGTGACAGGAACGGCAGCCGAGTGTGGTGTAGAGGCGGGCGCCTTCTGCCGGATCGCGATCCGACTGCGGATGGCCGGCGAATGGATCGTCGGCAACCGAAGGATCGACGTACCACGTCTCGATGGCATCTGCGAGCTTCTCCGCCTCGGCCGGCGACATTTTCAGCACCGGCATGCGCTCAGGCAGAATCGGGCGGATGGAGTAAGGAACGACCAGGTATTTGGCGAGCCAGTCGCGATTGACTTTGCTGCCTTCGAACGTGAGCGCGGCGGTGGAGGTGTCACCCCCTTTTCCGCCGATCTGATGACACGACAAGCAGCGGTAGCGCGTGATCATTTCTCCGATCACCCCGGCCGGAATCTGTGCGAATGGCTGCGGCGGCGCATAGCGATAGGACTCCGGAACAGGCTTGGCCGGGATCGCCAGCAGCGCGGTGGCGATGGCCCTGCGTTGCGAGGCGTCGAACGAGAAAGTCGGCATCTTCAGACCCGTGGCGAAAGAACGCGGGTCACTGATCTTCGCCACAAGCCACGCATCGAGGGTACGAGGCAGATCCGCGCGCCTGCCGAAGTCGAGCGATTGGGCGCGGCGGTCCCCAATGCCGTCGAGATCCGGTCCGAATCGTTCCGACTCGCCCGTGGCACCGGCGTGACATGCGAAGCAGCCGGCGCTCTTGAAGAACTTCGCGCCTTTCTCAGCCAGGGTCTGATTGACGCGCACCGGATCGAGGATGTCCTTCGGCGCGTCGAAATCGCGCAGCTCATCCCCAAAGTACGCGACGATGTCGCGCACGTCGGAGTCGGTGAACCCATATTGCGGCATCCGCGTGCGCGGGTTGAACGCGTGCGGATTCCGGAGGAATGCGATCAACCATCCCCGAGTGGCGCGCGACGCGATCATGCCCAGCTCCGGCGCTGAGCCATTGCCCTTGCCGTCGACGGTATGACAGGTGATGCATCGCGATTCCGCGAACAGCGTCTTGCCGTGCACGGCATCGCCGGGAGGTTCCGCATTGGCGAGATCGATGGCGTGCTGAAGCTCAGCGGGCACCGGCCGGCTGAAGAGATAGTTCGAGAGCTCGGCGATCTCCTGCTGATTGAGCCGGAAGTTCGGCATGACCGCGTTCGCATCGACCGCCTTCGGATTGGCCAGCCAGTGCTGCAGCCACACGCCGCCGGTCTTGACCGCGATCGTGTCGAGCGGCGGGGCATCGGATCGAAAATCTTCGTGACCGCGCGCGGCATGGCATGCGTAGCAGTTCGACCGCTCCATCAGCGCGCGCCCCTGCGATAGCGTCGGCGCATCGGTGACCGTGATCGAGTCATGACACCGGCCGCAGCCTGCTTCGGCGTACGCGGCCGGAATGATCGGTGACGTCGAATCGGGGGAGGTGCCGTGCGCATCCTCGATCGACGTCGCCAGTCCTTCCCCGCCGTGACACACCGTGCAGCCGAATCGCTCGAAGTCCTTCGGCGTGTGCGGCGTGGTGGGATGACGGCGGAACGGCTGGGGCGCGTCAGCCATGGCATCGTCGGCGATGCCGAGGTGACAGGTCGTGCAGCGGTCAACGCGGTTGTCGAGCTCCGGAATCCAGATCTGCTGAATCGCGATCGGCCGCGACTGGTACACCTGCGCGGCTTTCAGATTCGTGGCCCGGGCGATTCCGGCGCGGCGGAAATCCTGCTGGATCGAGCGGTACGGCCGCAGCGCGTTTTTGATCGGCGACACGCCGAGCACCGCCAGGAAGGCCATACTGGAAAGCGCGAACAACCGGCCGAGTGATCGCATCGTCCCCTACCCCCGTGGCATCTCCATCCACGGCCAGACCCATGACCATCCCGGACCGCGGAAGAACGTTCCGATGATCGTGAGAATCATGGCCATGACCACGAACCAGGTCATGATCCATTCGGGAAGCGTCACTTCCCAGAGCCACCGTCTCATCCCCGCAGACCACGAGGAATCCGGGCGGCCGGCCCCCAAGCCAGTTTGCTCGCCGTCTTCGCGGCTCGGAATGACATGGGTGCGCTTCGCCAGGAGCGCGGCGGCGCCGATGAGCGCCGTCGGGATCACGACGGGCCAGCATTGAAATGCGGCGAAGAGGACGATGAGCGCGAATACGACCGCGGCGACCAGGGCCGTCTTGATTCGGGAAGTGCGCTCCCACAGCGGACGGGCCTCGAGATTGACGCGGGCATACGGAATGACGATCAGGCCGATCACGACCAGACCGGGCAGCAGCACCCCCGCCACGACCGGCGGAAAGTAGTGCAGCAGCTCCTGCAAACCGAGGAAGTACCACGGCGCTTTGGCGGGATTCGGAGTCTCCACGGGATTGGCAATGCTCTCCAGCGGCGCGTCGACGAAAATCGCCGCGAGCGACAAAGCGATGACGACGAGCTGGAACAGGATCACCTCCCGCACGATGAGGTGCGGGAAGGTCATCACGAAGCGCTCGTCGCTCTCGCGGATCGATGTCCGTTGATCGGGACGGATCAACGCCACGTGCCACGGCGTCGCCAATGGATCGTTCGATTCGATCAGATGAATGTCGCTCATGACCTCTCCTCGCGCTCGGGCGGCCCCTGCACGCCACCGTCCTTGCGAACACGCCAGATGTGCACGGAGACAAGAAGGAGCAGTGCCACGGGCAGGACGACGCAGTGCAGCACGTAGAAGCGCAGCAGCGCGTTCTCCGAAACGATGTTGCCGCCGAGGAGATAGAAGCGCAGCGTCTCGCCGACGAGCGGGGCCTGCTTGGCCATGTTCGTCCCCACCGACACGCCCCAGAAAGCCAGTTGATCCCACGGCAGGAGATATCCGGTGTACGAAAGCCCGAGCGTGATGATGAGCAAAAGCACGCCCACGACCCAGTTGAACTGGCGCGGCGGCCGGTACGCGCGGTGGTAGAACACGCGCAGCATGTGCAGGCCCGCGCTGATGACCATCAGGTGTGCAGCCCAGCGGTGCATGTTGCGCAGGAACACGCCGTTGTCGACGACGTACTGCAGCTCCTTCATGTCTCGGTACGCCTGCGGAACCGACGGGTGGTAATAGAACATCAGCAGCACGCCCGTCGCGATCAGCACGATCATCGACGCCAGCGTGATGCCACCGAGCCAGAACGTATGCGTGAAGCGGAGCGTCTTCTCGCGCACCTTCACCGGATGCACGTGGAGGAAGAGATTCTCGAAAATGATCAGCGACCGGTTGCGATTGGTGTCCTCCAGGCCGTGGCGGATGACCGACCGGTAGACGGACGTGCCGCGGACCCACTCGGCGACGGTCATACCTTGAACACCTTTCCGTGAGAAATCACGATCCCGGTGTCGACGACGAGGTTTCCCTGGGCGTCCTCGGTGACATCGAGCCACGGCAACGGCCGCGGCGCCGGGCCATGAATCACGTTTCCCTCGAGATCGAACCGGCTTCCATGGCACGGGCAGGCGATCACTCTCTCGTCTGACTTGAAGCGGGTGATGCATCCGAGGTGCGTGCAGACCGCGGAGAGCGCATAGACGCCGCCGGACTTTCCGATGACGTAGGCCTTCTTTTCCTTCTGGAATCGCACGACGCCGTCGGAGAAATCGAGCGGCGTGCCGGCGATGAACGAGGTGGACGGCTCGAACAGCACCTTCGGCTTCAGATAGTCGAGCGTGACCACACTGGATCCGACGGCGGCCACTGCGCATGCGCTGACCCCGATGCGTCCGAAGAACTCTCGTCGCGAGACGTCGGGCTTCTCGTCGTCGGTCAATTCGTCACGGTCAGGCAACGGAGTTCTCCTTTCGCTGGAAGCTGCGCATCGTGATCGTGCCGGTCGGGCAACGGGCCGCGCACAATCCGCAGCGGATGCAGACCTCTTCGTTTTTCAGGATGACCGAGCCGATGTGAACGTTGCCGATGATCACCGGAGCAAGCTCGCGGGTGTGGCCGGGGATCGACGCGATACGCGTTGCGGACACGATCTCGATGCAGTTCTCGGGACAGATGTCCTGGCAGCCGCCGCACAGGATGCATTCGGTGCCCCGCTCGGGCCGCTGCTCGAAAATCGTGTTCGTCCAGCAGCGCAGGCAGCGGCTCCCCTCGCGCCGCGCCGCCCCCTCGCTGAAGCATTCCTCGACCTCGGCGATCCCGATGCGTCGCGCCAGCGGCCGGGAGGGCGGCTTCTGCCTGGGAACGCCCTCGAAGCCGAGGTCGCGATCCCATCGCGGCTCGATGATGATCTCGGTGGCACTGTCCGCGTCCGGACGTACGACGCCGCGAAGGTGTGTGTCGATCGACCGGGCCGCGTGCTTCCCGTTCGCCACCGCCTGGATGGCGATGCGCGGACCGAACGCCGCGTCGCCGCCCGAGAAAATCCCCGGCGCGGTCGTGGCCATGGTGTCGGGATCGATGATGATGCGCCCGCCGCGCGTGTCCACTCCGTCTTCCGGTTGCAGAAACGAGAAGTCGCCGGTCTGGCCGATGGCCACGATCACCGTGTCGGTGTCCATCGTGAATTCCGAGCCCTCGACGAACTTCGGATCGAACCGCCCGTGCTCGTCGAAGACACGCGCCACGCGAAGGAACTCGATCCCCGACGCGGTCTTTCCGTCGCCGACGATCCGCTTGGGGCCGGCGTGATAGACGAACTTCACCCCTTCGATCGCGGCCTCGTCGACCTCTTCGCGCGACGCCGGCATCTCGCTCTCGGACTCGAGACAACAGACCGTGACTTCGCGCGCGCCGAACCGGACCGCGCTTCGCGCCACGTCCATGGCCTGCACGATCGATAGATTCCGCTGCAGGTTCGCCTGTTCGCCTCCGCGCGCGGCCGTGCGCGCGACATCGAGCGCGACGTTGCCGCCGCCGATCACCACGACGCGCCGCCCCATCTCGACCTTGTAGCCGAGGTTGATGTTGAGCAGATAGTCGACGCCCTTGAGGACTCCGTCCTGATCCATGCCCGGAATGGCCAGGTCGCGACTGCGCATCGAGCCGACCGCAAGGAAGATCGCCGCGTACCCTTGGGCCTTGAGATCGGAAAGCGAGAGGTCCTTCCCGATGCGCACTCCGGTGCGCAGCTCGACACCGAGGGAGAGGATGGCGTTGATCTCGAGTTGGATGAGCGCACGCGGCAACCGGTATTCAGGCACGCCCAGACGCAGCATCCCGCCGGCCACCGGCGCAGCCTCGAAGATCGTCACCGGATATCCGAACAGCGCCAGATCGTGGGCGCAGGCCAGGCCGGCGGGACCCGAGCCGATGATGGCCACTTTTTCCGTGTAACGATCGGTGCGGTGCCCGTAGATCTCCGACAGCACCGAGAAGTCCACCATGCTCTCGACGCCGAACTTCTCCGTCACGAAGCGCTTCAGCGCGCGGATGGAGACCGGCGCATCGATCTCGCCGCGCCGGCACACCGACTCACACGGCGCCGCGCAGATGCGACCGCAGATCGACGCCAGCGGATTGGGACGGCGCGCCACCGCATAAGCCTCGCGATACCGTCCCTCCGCGATCAGCGTCACATACTTCCCCGCCTCGGTGTGCACCGGGCAGGCCCACTTGCACGGGAAGTTGCGCTCGAGCCACTCCTGGCTGAGATCGGCCATGATTACTTGGCGATTTCGAAATTCGCCTCGGTCGCCCCGGCGACGGTGACTTTCTTCTCCGCCGCTTTGAGCGTCGGGTGCCACACCTTGACCGTGTAGCTGCCGTCGGGAACATCTTTAATGTGATACGACCCGTCGGCGGACGTCACGGCGAAGTACGGCGTGGGCAGCGCGGCCACGAAGCCTTCCATCTCCGGATGCACCCTGCAGAGGAGGGACGCAAAACACTCCTTCTTGAACGTGAAGCTCTTCGTCTGCCCCTGCGGCCAGGTGCCGAGGTTGAAGCGCTCGGCGCAGGCATCGGGAGAGAAGACGTTGTGCAGCAGCGCGTCGGAGTTGAGGAAGTCGACGGTTGTCCCGGCCAGCACCGGCAGAACGCGCGGAACGAACTGCATGTTCTTCTGGTCGTACTTCGCGTGCTCGGTTGGAGGCGGGAACGTCTTCCCGGCGATGCGATCGACATAGACGACCGCATCGGCCGAGTTGCGCACGCCGTGCGCCGCCACTTTGCCGTGGATGTCGCCGGCGATGGCCGGCATCGTTGCGAGTGCAAGGACCGCGATGAGAGTGAGTGACTTCACGAATGAGTCTCCTTTCGTTGCTCAGAAAGCGAATCGCAGGACGGTGTCGAGCGTGTAGTTCTTCGATTCGCGCAGATCGCGGCGGTACTCGAGCATCCCTTTTACGTTTGCGTAGAAGAAGTAGCTCAGGCCCACGTTCAGCGCACGGATGGACTTGACTTCCGCGGCACTCGGCGGCTTCACGTTCTCGTATCGAAGCGAAGCCTGCAGCGGAGGAAGAATCACGTAATCCCCCTGGATGAAGAAGGCGCTGTACCGGTGCCTCGCCGTTTCTGTCAGAGCACCATCGGCAGCGAACGTATCGAGCTGATCGCGGCCGCTCATCGCCACACCGAAAACGTTCAGGTCATCGAAATACCAGGACGCGTAGACTCCTGCCCGGTTGAACGTACGATCCTGGACGTTGAAGGTGACCCCGTTCTCGTCCTCGAGCGGAAAGTCCGATCCCTTCCCGTTGCCGTGATACCCGAGGATCCCGATGCGAAACGAACGCTCCCTCCAGTTCTCCGGAGGCAACGTCACGCCGGTGGTGTCACCGTCGAGTCCCATCCCGCCGAACTTGTAGTCGGCGCGCGCCCAGACGTCCTTGCTGGCGTTCCCGTCGACGTTACCGCCGGGAGAGGGGCCGAGTCCGTTGGAAATCCCCACGGTATAGAAAAAGCGGTGGGCGCCGACACCGTAGGCCTCGATTCCCTTCACCATCGCCGGAATACTGATTCCACCGCCGTCTTCCGCCAGTCCCGTGCCGCCGTGCAATCCGATGGGATTGAACGAGAACATGGTGTCGATCCCGTTATTGGTCGACAGCCACATCTCCTGGAATCCGGCCTCGAGATCCGGCGCGAACTTTCCGATCTTGAAGTTGATCAGATGGCCCTTGCCGAAGAGTGAGTTGAAGTGAAGCTGCGCGTGCTCGATCTCGGTCCCGCCGCTGCCGTCAGGATTCTCGCCATAGGTGAGCTCGCTGAAGAAGCCCATGTGCTCGCCGAACGTGCCGCCGCCGAAGAGGTTGACCTCCTGCGGGAATTGAAAATCATTCTTCGTGGCGTGATGCCCCTCCTCGTCGATGGATGACGCGTACGCGCTGACCATCTTGACGTTGACCGCCAGCGGGACGTAAGCGGGGATATCGCTCGGATAGATCGCCCTCGGCCAGATCTTCTTGTAGGCTTCTGCACCGAGGCTCTGCGCCTTCTCTTCGGTCTGCGTCTCACCAGGCATCCGATATCCGTTCAGCCGGAATGCTTCCCCAAACGGATTCAGCTTCGGGAAGCCGACGTGGCAGGTCTGGCAGGAGGTTTTGTGGATTCGGGCGAACGCGGGAATCGCATTCGCAGAAGGGACAACGAGGGTCAGGAGTACCAATCCGGTCAGGATTGACAACAGCCTCGCTCTTCGACCAACTGGGCTCATCGAGTCGCTCCTTTCGAGTGACCCATCTTCAGCCGCGCCAGCCCGGAACAAGATGATGCAGGTGCAGGAAATCGCCTCGTGCTTTCGCGGTAGAAGCGGCCGGTCGTCTGGCGATGCCGGCTCAGCGCCAATGCGTGCCGAATGCGCACGCAGTCGCGTTTCTGGACGGATTCCACAATGAGCGCTTAAACATCACACTCAATGGATTCAGTCGTCTGTGGAGACAACGAGGTGGTTCGCGTCTTGCGGGACTTTTTGTCCAAATGACACAAGACTTTACCGTCATGACCGTGAACCAACAGACGTCGGTTGCTCCGTGCTTCCATTGCGGAGAGCCGTTCGACCTCGCTTCCGCCCCGATGTGCGACTGTATCGCGCGCGATCGGACGTTCACATGTCCTCATTGCCACGGTTGCGCGTGCGATGCTTCCTTCCGGGCGCGCACTGATTTCTGGTCGACCGCCGCTCCAGCGGTCTGGACGCGGAGGCAACAGGAGCAGAGCGAAGGAATGGCGCGCCTGCTGTCTCTCGATCCGAAGTCGCTGCCCCGTCCCTTCGCCCTGATCGTCGATGACGATCCGATGGTCCTGGCCGTGGCCGAAAAAGCTCTGCGAGGGATGGGCTTTTCCACGATGAGGAACTCAAGCCCGGAGGAGGCGTGGTCGATTGCGACCGTGATCCTGCCCGATCTCATTCTCACGGATGCTCTGATGCCGAAGCTGGACGGCCGGGAGCTTTGTCTTCGGCTCAAGAACAGCGAGCCGACGGCGGAGATCAAGATCATCGTGATGTCGGCTCTCTACCGCGGCGGGGCTTATCGAACCGAGGCATTCAAGACGTTCCTCGTCGACGAGTATCTGGAGAAGCCGATCCGCCCGGACGTATTGCGCGAGGTCGTGCAGCGCCTGATCCCGGCAGCCGCACGCACCCATCCCGTCTCCAACGAGGCCCGGTGGGCATCGTGACTGTGAACCGCTTTCCCCCTTCCTACGTCAGCCGGGCCGAGCTCTTATCGACGTTCGAGGGCGACACGGAATTCGTCGAGGATCTCGTGACGATCTTCCTGGAGCGCTGCCCCGCCCTCATCGATGAGTTGCGCGCGGCGTTCAAAGCCGGAGACGCGGTGGCCGTGTCGCGCGCCGCACACTCGATGAAAGGATCACTCGGTTACTTCGAGCATGGCGGCGGCCTGGCCGCGGCAAAGGAGCTGGAAGCGATCACCGCCGCCGAAATGTCGCGCGGTCCCGAGCTCATGGCCACGCTCGAGCATCACGTCGATGCACTGACCTCGTACCTGAACCAGGAGTTCCACTTCACTCCGGTCACGGCCGCCTTGTGAAAACGAAACTGGCGTGGCGCGTGGCGCTGACGGTCGCGGCCATCGTGGTCGTGCTCGTCCCGCTTCTCGGCGTCATCGGCTATCGCGCCATCGCCGTCATCACCCGCCAGGGAATCACCGCGGCGCAGACGGACGCGGCGGCCGCGGCCATGGCCACGGTCCAGCGGCTCCTTGCCACTGCTTCTCAGGACATCCAACTCATCGCCGAGGATCGCCTCCTGGAAACACGCCTGGAAGAGCCGGCCGGCTCTGACCACCTATCGCAGGAAAAGGCGTTCGATGACATGTTGCGCCTGACCGGCCCGTGGGACCAGGTGCTGATCGTGGACCCCGCGGGAAAGGTCGTGATCTCCACGAGCGGGCGGCACAGCGGCGAGTCGATTCTCGGCGACGCGGGAGCGCGTGCGGTGTTTCTGCGGGCCCGGGCCGGGTTGCTCGCGCACTCCGACGTCTATCGTTCCAGCGACATGCAGCGTCCGGCGCTGGTCATCGCGGCACCGATCCGCAGCGAGCATGGCGGGCGAACGAGAATCCTCGGCGTGGCCATGGGCTGGTTTTCCCTCTCAGCGATCAATCATCGTCTGGACGAAGTGCAGCAAGCGATCGATCCGCGCATTGTCGATGCCAGCGGAGTGACGATCGCCACTCGCAGCAACTCGACATCGGAAATCCTGAACCTGCACGTCGATCCCGCCGCCGCCGTGCCGGGTGTGGTCCGCACGAGCCAGACCCAGCGAGGGACGAGCGGCTACGAGAGCAATGGCTGGCGTACAGTGTTCGACGAGCCGGAAGAGTCGGTGTATGCACCGGTCCGCTATGTAGGGCGGCTGCTGTTGATGCTCTTCGCCGCTCTCGTAGCCTCGCTCGTCGCGGTCGGGTTCTTCCTGGCCCGCTATTTCGTTCGTCCCGTCGAAGTATTGATCGCCGCCGCGGCAAGAGTGGCGGCTGGTGATCTCGACAGCCGCATCGAGATCCGCACCGGCGACGAGATGGAGCGCCTGGGCGAGGCGTTCAACGAGATGACGGCACGCCTCAAGGTGCAGATCGAAGAGCGGAAGCGCAGCGAAGAACGCTTCCGCCTGGCCATGCGCGCCACCCGCGACGTGGTCTTCGAATGGGATCTGCAATCGAACGTGTGGGTGAATGAGGCGTGGGAGGTCCGCTTCGGCTATCCGGCCTCCGGCGACATCGGCTACCCGGCGTGGTCGAACGCCACCCATCCCGACGAACGCGAACGCATCGACGCGGGACTGAACGCCGCCATCGCCTCTGGCGAGGAGTTCTGGAATTGCGAGTACCGCAAGCAGCGCGCCGCCGGCACCTATGCCGACGTGGAGACACGCGTCTATATCGCACGCGACCAGGAAGGAAGGCCTCTTCGCGTCGGCGGCGTGATGACCGAGATTACCGAGCGCAAGCACGCTGAGGCCGCGTTGCGCAAGAGTGAAGAACGCTTTGCTCTGGCCACGCGCGCCACGAGTGACGTCATCTTCGAGTGGGACCTGCGGACGAACGCCTGCTGGGTCAACGAGACGTGGCAGACTCGATACGGACGTCCCGCGTGGGGCGACATCGATTCTTCCTCCTGGTCGGATGGACTCCATCCGGACGAGAGCGACGCCGTCCTTCGAAGCATCCAGGCAGCCATTTCTTCGGGCCAGGAGTTCTGGGGGCTCGAGTACAAGTTCCGCCGGGGCGATGGCAGCTACGCAGACGTCTTCACGCGTGCCTACATCGCACGCGACGCCGGAGGCCAGCCTCTGCGGATGGTCGGCGCGATGATGGACGTCAGCGAGCGCAAGCGCGCCGAGGACGAGCTGCGATCGATGCAGGTGTTCCTGAAATCGACCATCGACGCCATTCCCGAAGTCGTCGCCGTCAAGAGCGTGAAAGACTTCCGCTACGTCATGGCCAATCGAGCGGGGCTCCGGCTGACGGAGTCGATCACAGGAAAGACCGACTTCGAGATCTTCCCGCGTGCCATCGCTGAGCTCATGCAGGATGAGGACAAACAGATCGTGGAGACCGGGATCGCCACCAATGGTGTGAAGCGGAATTACCCGTATGCCGGAAGAGACCTCTGGTTCGAAACCTCCAGAGTGCCGTTGTTCGACGCACGCGGAAACGTCGAGTTCATCCTCGTCGTCGGCGAAGACATCACCGAGCAACTGGCCCGGGATGAACTGCTCCGCCAGAAAGAGGCCGCGGAATCCGCGAACGCGGCCAAGAGCGAGTTCCTGGCGCGCATGAGTCACGAGATCCGGACGCCGATGAACGGAGTGCTGGGCATGTCCTCTCTGCTCAGCGACACCAACCTCAGCGCCGACCAGCGCGAGTACGCGGATACGATTCACTCCTCCGCCAACGCCCTCCTCGCGGTCATCAACGACATCCTCGACCTCTCCCGGATCGAGTCGGGCAAGGTGGTCATCGAAAGGGCTCCGTTCTCCTTGCGCAAGACGATCTCCGACAGCGCCAAGGTCGTGGCCATCACCGCCGCCCAGAAATCGGTGGAGCTCGTGGTCGATATCGACCCCGACGTGCCCGATGCCCTCATCGGCGACGGCAGCAGGCTCCGCCAGATGATTCTCAATCTGGCCGGCAATGCCGTGAAATTCACGGAGCACGGCGAAATCGTCATCACGGCGGTCGTCGAATCAAGCGACGGCGACGCCACTCTCCTGCGCTTTTCGGTCTCCGACACGGGTGCGGGCATCCCTCCTGAACAGATCGAGCGGGTCTTCGGGGCCTTCGAACAAGTCGACTCATCCGACACGAGAAGCCATGGAGGCACCGGCCTGGGCCTGGCCATCACGCGCCGTCTCGCGGACCTGATGGGAGGACGGATCTGGGCGGCATCCGAGCCGGGCAAGGGATCCACATTCACGTTCACGGCGAAGTTCAGGCGACAGTCCGTGGCCATGCCCACCCGCGACGAGCTCCAGGGCAGGCGCGTGTTTCTCGTCGACGACAATCCGGCGGTCCGTGCAGCCACCGCGCGGATGCTCACGGCGCACGGCGCACAGGTCAGCAGCTTCGCCAGTTGCGACGAAGCCGAATCGCAGTGCACAGCCGCGCCGTTCCCGTTCGACGACCTGATCATCGACTCCCTTCTTGCCGAATGCGGCGTGCCGATGATCGAGCGCGCGCTGAGCCAGGGAGTGCGCGCCGATCAGATCGTCATGCTCCTGTCCGCCGCGCAACTGCAGGATGGAGCCCGGCAGATCGCACGCTTCGGTGTTAGCCGGTCGCTCGTGAAACCCATCGTGGAAGATCGGCTGATCCAGGTCATGCTGCACGCGAAGAGCGCGGAGAAGTCCACGAAGAGCGGGGGGGAATCGGCACGACGTTCACTGCGCGTTCTGGTGGCCGAGGACAATCTCGTCAATCAGCGCGTGGCCACGCGCTTTCTCGAACGTGACGGACACACCACCGTCGTGGCCTCCAACGGACGAGAGGCGGTCGATCAATTTCAGCGGCATAGCTTCGACGTGATCCTCATGGATGTGCAGATGCCCGAGATGGACGGCCTGGAGGCGACCAGAGAGATCCGCAGACTGGAACGCGCGCTGGGACTGCACACGCCGATCATCGCCCTGACCGCTCACTCCGTGCAGGGCGATCGCGAGCGCTGCATCGAAGCCGGAATGGACGGTTACGTGTCGAAGCCCATCAAGGCGGCGGAACTGGCGAGCGCTCTGGCCACGGTGATTCCGAACGTTCACGGAGCCGCGGCATGAGCGCCGGCGCACTCCCGATGTCCGGCCAGCCGCGGGCACTGATCATCGAGGACGAGCGTCTGTGGTCGACCATCCTCGAGCGCGTGCTCCAGCAACTCGGAGTCTCGAGCCACATCGTCCACGATGCGGAGGGAGCGCGCATCGCCCTTGCCGAGCATCGATTCGACATCGTCCTCGTCGATCTTCAGCTTCCCGGCCATGCCGGCATGGGTCTCATCGACGAGATCAAGCGCGACAAAGCGCTGGCGCGGCGCTGCATCATCGTTACCGGGCACTCCATGGTCGCGAACTACTTCAGCGACACGATCCCGGTGGTCGACAAGCTGCGACTGCACGATCTCAAGCCGCATATCCTTCGGCTGATCGAGGCCGGAACGACCGATCCGGAGTAGCCGTCGGTTCAGCGTTCGCGCACACCAAAACTGGCAGCTCCTATGGCATTACGGATGCAATGATCGGAGTGTGCAGTCGAAGAAATGTCCCACCCGCTGACAACACCGAATCCGCGTAACGGGCGTGTGCTGCTCGTCGATCGAGACGAAGCACTGGGGGCGATCTTCCGGAGCGAGCTCGCCGTCGCCGGTTTCGAGCTCGACATGGCATCCACAGCGTTCGAAGGGATCGAGTTTCTATCGGAGCGTCCATACGATGCGCTCATCCTCGAGATAATTCTTCCCGGGCCGCTCAATGGCTTCTCCGTCGTCAGTTTCGTCGAGACGGAGAAACCGGAACTGCTCGATCAGGTCTATGTGATCTCCGGAATCCCAGAACAAACCATCATGCACGCGGTGCCGGCACTCCTTCCGCGCTTTTTCCGCAAGCCGTTCAACGAAAAGGAAGTGGCTGGAACGATCGCCCAACGAATCGGCGCGACGCCGGAACACCGCCGTGAGAAGGAGCGCGTGCTCGTCGCCGACGACGACGAGATCAGCCGCAGGCTCGTCGCTCACCTCGTCCGCGAAACAGGAAGGGACGTGGTGGAGGTCTCCGACGGGCACGCGGCCATCCGAGAGCTGGGACAGGAGCACTTCGCCAGCGTCATCCTGGATCTGATGATGCCGCACGTCGACGGCTTCGACGTTCTGCGCTATCTGCAGAAGACCAACGCCGGCATGCTGCCGCGGACCATCGTCCTCAGCGGAATGCCGGAGCACGATCGCGATGGACACCTGCTCGAGGGCGTGCGTCTGATGCTGGGCAAGCCGGCGGACGTGGCCCGGCTGCGCGAAGCGATCGGCGATCTGTGCGGGTGATCGGAGGAGACTGGAGACCGGAGCGACCAGTCTCCCCTCTCGTCACGCCGTCCCGCGCACGTCCGCGATCGTTCTCAGAAGTGTCTCCACGTCGTAGGGCTTGAGCAGAAAGGCACTCCGCTCCGACGAGATCAGGTCCTTCATCATCACTTCGTCGGCATGACCGGAAGAGATGATGATGGCCAGCGAAGGCCAGCGTTCCATAAGACGGCGGTAGACTTCCCGACCGTCGATATCGGGAAGGTTCAAGTCGAGCAGAACGGCTTCGGGTGAAAAGCGTTCCACCGCTTCCTCGGCCTCCAGACCGCGAAAAACCGTATGAGCAGTCACCCCCTCCAGCTCGAGGACCGCGGAGAGCCCGGTGGCGATCGTTTCGTCGTCATCGACGATCAGCAGCTTCTTGATCGGCCGGATCGAGCGGGAGACCTCGGCCATGTGCGCTTGCTCTGTATGGGCCACGACCGGCAGCCGGATCTCGAAACATGTTCCACGCCCCGGCTCGCTCTTCGCCTCGATCGTTCCGCGGTGCCTGGAGATGATCTGCGACACGATGGCCAGGCCGAGTCCGGTACCTCCGCTCTTCTTGGTGGTGAACAGCGGCTCGAAGATGAAGGGAAGCATGTCGGTTGGGATGCCCGTACCCGTATCTTCGACATCGATCGCGGCCATGCCGAGATCTCCTTCGGATCCGCCACGCGCTTCCACCGTCAGTGTGACCGTTCCTCCTGACGGCATGGCATCGCGGGCGTTGATCACCAGATTCGTGAGGACCTGCTGCAACTGTTCCCGGTCGGCGGAAACCGAAAGCGTGGCAGCGGAACGGACATCGATGAGGAGTCGCGTATTTGTGCCCAAAATCGATTCGAGCTCAGGCACAATCGACTCGATCAACGCCGGGATCTCCACGATCTCGAAATCGGGATCGCGCATCTTCGTGAAACGCAGCACCTCCTGGGTCATGCGTCTGCCGCGGCCGACACTCATGCCGATGGCTCGTACGGCGGCGCTCAACGAAGCCGGGTCGGACGTGCGCTGAAAGAGGTCGATGGAGGTCTGGATTCCCATCAGGACGTTGTTGAACTCGTGAGCGAGCGTGGCCGCGAGACGGCCCAGCGCCGTGAAACGCCCCGAGCGTTCCAGTGCCACTTCCAGCCGCCTCCGTTGCGTGATGTCGCGGACCATGCCCAGCGTCCCGACGGTCTGGCCATCGATCACCAGCGGCCGCGCCGTTCCTTCGACAATGATCGATGGCCGGTTGCTGGTCTTCAGACGCGATTCGCGCACGGCAACCAGGTTGTCACGCAGGATGCCGTTAAAGTGCTCGACCGCTCCCTGGAGGGAGTCGGGCTCCAGGATCTCTTCATACGACCGTCCGATCCACTCCTCGATCTTCCAGCCGGTCATCTCTTCGAAAGCGCGGTTGAGACTGGTGATTCGTCCCTCGAGATCGCAGGTGAAGATGATGTCCTGCGCCTCTTCGACCAGAGTGCGGTAGCGATTCTCCGAACGGCGAAGGGCCTCCGAGAAGCGGCGCTGCTCGGTGACGTCGACGGCCGTGCCGAGGATGGCCTTCTCGCCTTCGTATTCGATGACCGAGCCGTGCACCTGGACATCGACGACCGCTCCGTCGCCGCGCCGGACGCGGAACGAATAGTGGAGGCTGTCGGTGCGGTTCTCCATCAACGACCTGACGCGTTCGCGATCGTCTTCGACCACGAGATCGAGTACGTTCGGGATCGCCAGCAGCGTCTTCTCGTCATAGCCGAGGATGCGTGTCAGCTCCGGGTTGACATAGACGTGGCGGCCGTTGCGGATGATGTAGACGCCGACGAGGGCGTGCTCGACCAGGGTCCGGAACTTCGCCTCGGCCGCTTCGAGAGCGCGGAGCGACTCGGTGGCCGCGGTCACGTCACGGATGACGACCGTCGAACGAATCGAGCCCTCCCGATCGCGAAACCGGCTGATCGTGACTTCGCCGACGAGCGATGAGCCGTCGCGCCGCGTGAGCAGCTGACGGCCAGAGTAGCTCCCGGAAGCGTCGAGAGTGCGCGCCGCCTCCAGCCGGTCGGCCGAGCCCGGCCTGATGATGGCGTCCACACCGTGCTGTTTCAGCTCTGCCTCGCTCCACCCGAACATGGCCACGGCAGCAGGATTGGCCGCCAGCACCTCCGATTCCGGGGTGACCAGCAGAACGGCGTCCAGCGTGTTTTCGAACAGATTCCGATACTTCCCGGCAGCTTCGATGATCTCGGCCTCGGCGTTGGCCGCATCGGTCACGTCGCGGCCGGTAACCAGTACGTTCGTCTCGCCGCCCACCACCACGGCGTCGGCCGAGAGGATCGCCACCCCCTGCTCTCCGGAGCTTCTTGTGAACGCGATCCGAAAGTCGCGCACGCAGCCATTCTCGGATATCTCCCGACGGAAGCGCTCGTGCTCCTCGCCGTCCCCCCAGAGACCGAGGTCGCCCTGCTTCTGTCCGATGGCCGCGTCGCGTGTGAGGCCGGTGACGCTCAACCAGGTATCGTTGACGTCGATGATGCGCTCATCCGAGAAGCGAAACAGGATCAGCGCATCCCTGCTGGTGCGAAACGCCGTGGCCAGCATTTCCTCGGCCTCGCGGGCGCGAGTGTCCGCGTCGCTGAGCGTCTCGACCGGGAGTGACATCCCGACCACGCCCAGGATCGTGCCGTCGGATGCCAGGAGCGGCCAGACCGTCGCTTGCGCGAGAAAACAGGAGCCGTCGCGCCGCTGCACTTCATAACGGCCCGACCAGGTCTGGCCCGAGAGCAGCAGCTTCATGATCTCCACGCCGCGTTGTCGCGAGCCTTCGCTCGGCGTGACATCCGTGACCAGCCGCCCTAGCACTTCCCCGGCCCGCCAGCCGTAGAGCTTCTCGGCGTAGGGGTTCCAGTGCGTGATGAAACCGGCCGCATCGGTGACGATCACCGCCTGCTGCATGGTGTCAAAGATGGTGGTCAGGTCCGGCGGAGGAGGAGTGCGACTCATCAACGTCATCGAATCAAGGCGCCCATCCTACGCTGAACGCCGATCCATAACGTCCGCGGCGGGGAATCGCTTGTCATCCCGAGCCGCAAAGACGGCGAGGAATCCGGGCGGCGTTAACCACGCCGCCGCAGATTCCTCACTTCATTCAGATTGAACTCTCCACTCAGGCGTGGAGCGTGGTCACGCCGACTTCATACGAGGTGACCTTGGGAGTTCCGGAGATCACCGGCTGCAGCATCTCCACTACGCGGGGATACGTCGCCGAGTTGTAGGTGTCGGCGCTCTCGCGGTTGTCCCACAGGCTGATGCCCAGGGCGCCTTCTTTCGAGATCAGGGTGAGCTCTTCCTTGAAGCCGTTCTGCTTCCTCAGGATGGGGAGAACGTTGGTCTCGAAGATCTTCGAGAACTCGGTCTCTTTTCCTTCTTTGATCTGGAAATGGATGTTACGTGCGAACTTCATCATTTGGTTTAACTCCTTTTCCTCGCGGATGGGTTTGTCTGGAATGCCGCGGATTGCGCGGCTGAAGCGGCGAGGTGGCGACTTCACTGTGATCAATATAGCATCCTATTCGTTGGAAGTCAAATAATTTGTATTCAAAGTATTTGGAGCACCGACCGGTATGCGCCGCACAAACCGAGCCCATGCGGTAGACTCCGCGACCATGGTGAACTTTGGAAGAGCGGCCATCGCCGCCATCGTTTTCGCTGGCACGCTGGCAGCCTCGGCAGCGCAGCCTCCCCAGGTCGGGCAGCAGGCGCCCGACTTCACGCTCACGGACCAGAACGGCAGCACCGTCTCCCTCTCTTCGGCGCGAGGACACAAAGTCGTGCTCGTGTTCTACCGCGGCTACTGGTGACCGTACTGCGTCCGGCAGTTGGTCGGACTTCGTGACGTGGCCCGGTCGTTCAGCGACGTGCGGTTCTACGCGATCAGCCCCGATCCTTCGGAGCAGAGCCGGAAACTCGATCGGGAGATCGCCTCGGATGGCCGGGGGTTGCTCGGATTTCCGCTCCTGTCGGATTCCAACAGCGCCGTCGTCGATCGCTATGGCCTGCGCGATCCCGAGTATGCGGGACGCAAGATCGACGGCGTGCCCCACCCCTCCGTGTTCGTGCTCGATCAGCGTGGCCGCATCCGCTGGGCGAAGATCGAGAGTGACTACCGCGAACGGCCTTCGAACGAAGACGTCGCGGCAGTGCTCGACTCGTTCGAGCGCTGACTCGTCCACCGCGTCCCGCCTTCAGATCGAGACAGGGCTACGCGATCAGCAATCGGCGATCGGCCTGAGCGCCGTCACCGGACATCAGCGCCGGATCCGCCGGTCGTCCGAAGAGGAATCCCTGACCGTAAGCGATGGCCAGTTCGGCCGCGGCGTCGGCCGTCGACCGATCCTCGATCCCTTCAAGGATCACTTCGCAGTCGAAGTCCGCCGCGAGCGAGAGGATGCTTCGCACGATCTTCACCTTCGTCGGATCGGACTCGAAGCCGGTGCCCAAGTCCTGGCTGATCTTCATGAACGCGGGACGCACTCTCCCGATCAGAGGCAGATGGGAGTAGGCCACGCCGACATCGTCGAAGGCGAAGCGCACGCCGGCTTCACGAAGACCATCCACGGCGGCGAACACGGCTCGCGTATGTGCCAGCGAGGCTTGTTCCGTAATCTCGACGACGATGCGGTCGAGCGGCGTGCCGTACTGTGCTGCATACGCGCTCAGCCTCTCCGGCAGCATGACGCCACAGTCGAACACATCGGGGTGCACGTTCATGAAGATCAAGGGTGAACCGGGAAGCAGCGGCGCCACCTGCATGGTCGACAGGAAACAAGCGAATTCGAGATCGCTGACCCGCCGCTTCCGCGCGGCATATTGGAAGAGCATCTCCGGATTCCGGAACGGTGAGTCGGAGTGATAGCGAGCCAGCGACTCATAGCCGACCACGCGCGAACTGGCGTCAAGGGCGACGATCGGCTGAAAGAACGGCTTGAGCTCGGGGCTCGACAGGACCTCGTCGAGGAGCGGCATCCGGATCAGACGGCCATCCGTGTATGCCGGTGAGAGATCGGCCGAGGCGATGAGATCGAGGATGGCATCGAGCTCGCCGACCGCGAACGGTTTCTGGAGAAACGCCACCGCTCCCCGCTCCGAGCCCTCGAGCTGGACCGCATCGCAGCCCTCGCCGCTCATCAGGATGACGCGGCTGTCCGGCGCGTGCCGGCGCGCGTAACGGATGAAGTCCAGCCCTTCACAGCCGAACGGGCCGGAGAGACGGATGTCGGCGACGATGTGGGACGGCTGGAATCGATCGACGATCATCTCGGCGGACTCGATGTCGTTGCAGGTGATGACCGTGCGTCCATCGCGCTCGAGGCCCGCGGCAAGCCCATCCGTGATCATGGAGTCGTCATCGAGCAGTAAAACCGACTGCGGGTCACGGCGAAACGGACGAATCGACGGATCGTTCATTGCATACCTCAGCCTTAGAGGTCTTCGAGATCTGTGCCGCACTGACAATGCAATGTTCGCAGTGACTTAGACGCGCTACCTTCGGGAAACACCGTACGCAACCCACACACCCCTCCGGAATCTGGACGCGACCATGCCTCTCAATCCCAACGCAAAACAGCAGTGGCGACCGAAAGCGATCGGAAGAAAACGTCCGTGACCACCGCCGCGCAGCCTCTCGGGCAGACCTCCACCACGGCCGCGCCGGCATTCGATGGGCAGCGCACTGCCATCATGATCTGCTGCGCGATCGCGGCTCTGATTGGCGTCGCGGCCATCACCGGTCATCTGCTCGATAGCGGTTCCATCGCCGAATTCTTTCCACGGGGTGGTCCGGTTGCTCTCATCACCGGCATCGGTCTGATCGCACTATCCCTGTCGATCGTGCTGGCCAGCTCGGGGCGGCCCGGCAGGTCGCTCGCGGCCCGATGGCTGGGTGCCGCGGTTGCAGCGGGAGCGTCCGTGGAGATCGGGGCGTTCATCGCCCGCAACCACAACCGTGCCTGGAGGACCGGCGATATCCCCTCGGCCGGTCTGCCTTTCCATCCGTTTCCTGTCACGTCGGCGATGCTGCTGGTCCTGGCGCTCGTCGCAACCTGGGGGTTTGCCCGTCGCGGACATCTCGTCTCTCACGCCATCGGATCGATCGCCATCGCGGTCAATCTCGTCCTCTTGTTTGGTCATGTTTTCGGGGTGCTGTGGTTCGTCGATCCACGAATGAGGTTCTTCCCGGCCCTGGCCACCGCGTTCGCGTTCGCGCTGATTTCGCTGTCGGCTCTGCTGGTCACACCGACCGGCTGGGTGCGCCTGGTGACGTCGCACACGGCCGCCGGAGCGTTCTCGCGCCTCCTGCTGCCGGCCGCGATCGTCGTGCCGCTGCTGAGCGCGATTGCGGTCAAGCCCGAACACGGCGGCGCGTTTCTCTCCAATGGAGGCCTCACGTTCATCGTCGGTGTGAACATTCTCTTTGCCGCAGCACTGGTCCTGGGCGGGGGGGCGATCATGCAGCGGCGGGAAAGAGCGCGCGAACGGCTTGCGGCCATCGTCGAGTCCTCTGCCGATGCGATCTACACGATGAGTAGCGACGGAACGATTCTGACCTGGAACCACGGAGCCGAGATCATCTTCGGTTTTAGCGCCGCCGAGATGATCGGAGCGAAGGGGGCGACTCTGGCGCCTTCGGATCGCACCGACGAAAGCGATTCATCGCTCCGGCGGATTCATGGCGGAGAGCGCGTCGACCGCTTCGAGACTGTACGCGTCGGCAAGGACGGGCGGCGGATCGACATGGCTCTGACGCTGTCGCCGGTTCATGACCACAGGGGCGCCATCACGGGCGTGTCGACGATTGCCAGCAACATCACGGAAGAGAAGGCCGCCACGCGCATCATGCTGGAGAGCATTCGGAAGAGCGAGGCACAGCTCGCCAATGCCCAGCGCATTGCCAACGTCGGTAGCTGGGAGATGGATCTCGAATCCGGAGAGCTCGTTTGGTCTCATGAGCTTTTTCGCCTCAACGGATTTCCACCGGGAGAACCTCCTACGTTCGAGGAACTGCAGTTGCACATGACCGCGGAAGACCGGCTCAGGCTGGTGGCGGCGACCGCCGCGGCAGCGGAGACCGGAGAGACGCAGAGGATCGAACATCGCATGATGGTCGGAGGGCTGGACCGCATCCACTCGGTGGTGATGGAGCCTCAGAAGGACGTCGCGGGAAAGGTCATCAAGATCGCCGGCAGCGTTCAGGACGTGACCACGCTGCGGCAGGCCGAGGCGTCATTGCGCCAATCCGAAAAGCGTCTTCGCGATCTCATCGAATCGGCGTTCGACGCCATCGTCACACTCGATATCACCGGCACTGTGCTGGACGTCAATCCTGCGGTGGTGCGGATGTTCGAGCAGCCGGCGGAGGCCCTGATCGGGAGGCGAATCACCGATTCCATCCATCCCGACTATGTGGCCCGGGTGGCAGCAGGCTTCTCCTCCGTGATCAGGAGCGGCGACCTCGCACACATCGAAGCGCCCGTGCGCACGGGAAGCGGCAACTACAAGCTGATCGAAGCGACGGCTTCGCGGCTCTCCGGTGTAGGCTCCGACGCCATCCTCGTGATCGGACGTGACGTCACCGAGCGGCGGCGGGCCGAAGAGAAGACTCAGGCTCTGGCCAGACGGATCGAGCTTCTGCTGGAGTCGACCTACGAAGGTATTCTTTCGATCGACCTGACCCATCGGTGCACGCAAGTCAACCGCAGCGCCGCGGCGATGCTCGGATACAGCCCATCGGAGATTCTTGAAAAAAACGTTCACGAGTTGCTTCATCACCATCGCGCCGATGGCACGCCTTACGCTGAGGGCGATTGCCCGGTGCACAACGCCACGGCGAGAGACAAGGCCGTACGCATCGTCGACGAGGTCTTCTGGCGGAAAGACAGGACGTCGTTTCCGGTGGAGATCTTCGTCTCCCCCATTCTCGATGCCCGGAACGCAGGCGAGGGCGTGGTCATGTCGTTCATCGATGTCAGCGAACGCCAGTTCCTGCAGACAGAGCTCGAACGCGCCAACCGGCTCACCGGGCTGGGACGCGTGGCCGCCACGATGTCTCACGAATTCAACAACGTGCTCATGGGCATCCAGCCGTTCGCCGAGGTCCTCCTGCGGTCGAGCAAAGACCCGAAAGTCATCGATGCCGCCAAGCGGATCAGTCAATCGGTTCAGCGGGGACGGAGCGTCACCAGCGAGCTGCGCGGTTTCACACGGCCGGTGCCACCAACGAGGAATCCGGTCGACGTGCGCACGTGGCTGCGCGACTGCGCCGCGGAAGTCCGACGGCTCCTCCCGTCCAACATCCACTTCGAAGTGGGGGTCCCGAAGTCGCCGAAGTCGATCGAAGCCGACCGCGACCAGATGAGCCAGGTTCTGACCAACGTCATGATCAACGCACGCGACGCCATCGGAAACGCCGCCGGGACGATCACCGTTGCCGCGAACATCGTCAAGGCTGGCGAGAAGTTTCCGTTCGGCACGCTGCCCGAAGATGAACCCTTCATCCATTTCTCGGTCACCGACGACGGCCCGGGCATTCCGGCCGCTAACCTGGCGCGGATCTTCGATCCGTTCTTCACGACCAAGAAGAACGGCACGGGATTGGGCCTGGCCATCACGCAGCAGATCATCACCCTGCACGGCGGTCACCTGTTCATCGAGAGTCACGTCGGAACGGGCACGATCGTGCATTTCTTTCTTCCGGCCACGTCCAGGAAGGAGCAGGCCGTCGCGGCCCCAGCTCCTCAGTCGCGGAGGAATTCCTCTCTGAAGATTCTCTTGATTGAAGACGATCCCGAGGTCGCCTGCGGACTGACGGCTCTGCTCGAAGACGAAGGGATCGCCGTCCAGGTGGCATTCGATGGCGCGGACGCCATGCAGATTCTAGAGACGGTCAGACCGGACGCGCTGGTGGTGGACGTCGGCCTTCCGGACTGCGATGGATTCGAGCTCTACGCACGCATCACCTCGCAATACGGACCGCTGCCCGCGGTCTTCTCCTCCGGTCACGCCGATCTCGTCAAGCTCGACAAGGTCGGACACGATGCGGACGTCCGCATCCTCACCAAACCGTACGCGGTGGAGACTCTGGTCCAGGAACTCGATGCGGTATGCGTCGCGGCCGCGTTGCGAAAGTCCACGCCAGTCACAAGCCAGATGTGAAGGACGTTGCCGAGGGTATGCTTCCCCGGCGATGGAACGCGGACCAGCGCCGCTTGCGCGCATCGAAGACTTCCAGCCCGGTCAACACGTCATGCTGCGGAAGACATTCAGCGAAGAGGACGTGCGGCGGTTCATCGAGATCACCGGCGACGTCAACCCGCTGCATGTCGACGAGGCATTCGCGGCCCGGACGCGTTTCGGACATCGCGTTCTGCACGGAATGCTGACCGCGTCGATCTTCTCGACCATGGTCGGCATGCTGCTTCCCGGTACCGGCGCCATCTATCGGAGCCAGACCATCCGGTTCCTCAAGCCGGTGCCCATCGGAGAAACGGTGACCGCGCACTTCGTTGTGCGATCGATCGACCGGGAGCGGCACGTGCTCGAGATCGATTCATGGATCGAGAACGAGTCGGGAGCGCGCGTGATCGAAGGAACGTGCGAGGCCGGACTGCTCCGGTAAACAGAGGGATCAGCCGCGGTGTGATCATCAGAACGCAGATCGCCGACCCGGCCACCCTGTTCAACTGAACAGCGGCGTCAGCGCCGGAGAAGCAGCGTCAGATTGTTTCGCGCGCGTTCATATGCCGGATCGATCTGCAACGTTCGTCGATACGCGTCCGCAGCCTGCCTGCGCAGACCGAGCGCAGCCAATTCCCAGCCCAGATTGTTCCACGCGTCCGCGGAACGATCGTTGATGGATAGGAAGTCGCGATAGGCGACCGCGGCGTCGAGATGATGACCGGCTGCGGTCGCGGCCAGGCCTTCCCTGAACAGCGAAGCCGCGGTGGTCTCGCGCCCGAAAGCCGGCCGTGCACCGGCATAACGTGAGGCCACCTCGCTGCCGGCATCGACGGCGAGCGTCTCAGCGGCAAGACGTTGCAACCGCTCCCTCTCCCCCGCGGCATCGTAGAGCTTCATGAGCACGAGCCGTGCGTTCATGGCCGCGGGACTCAGCGCCACGGCGCGCTCGAGATGCGCCATTCCCTCCACGGCGCGGCCATGATCCACCAGCCACCGTCCGTAAAAGAAACGCGCGTCGCTGTCGTTGTGAAGTTCCAGGGCTCGGCGGAAATGGCGCTCCGCGCCGGCGTCGTCACCGAGCGCCGAGGAGGCGATTGCCCGGTTGATCTCGAGAGTGGAGTAATTCGGAGTCAGTACGGCGGCCCGCTCGAAATAGTCGCTGGCCCGCCGGAAGTCACCTTTCGTCATCTGTGTCAGCCCGTAGTTCATCAGAGCCCGGCCGTTCCGGGGACTCTTCCGCGTGACGTCGAGCCAGAGCGTCTCCTCCGTGCGCCAGGTCTCGTTGCGCCGGACCGTCCCCAAGGCGTTCCCTCCGACGATGGCGATGATCAGGATCGCAGCCGCAACCCGATAGACGTGCGGAGTGAGTGCAAGCCGGCGCAGAACGGTCTGGATCCCGCATGTGGCAGCCAGCGCCAGCCCCACGTACGGCAGAAAGATCCGATGCTCATTGGCCACCTCGGCCAGCGGGAAGAGAGCGGACGGGAGAATGGTCACGACGAACCAGAACAGCCCGAAGGAAATCGGCCGCGTCGGCCGGCGGCGTGAAAGGCGGACCGCACCGATCAGGAGAACCGCCATCGCCACGACCCCCAGAATGATCCGCGTGTCGTACCACTGCCGAATGAGCGAGAGGTCCGTATCGGCGGACAACCCCACCGGAAGAACAAACAGACGCAGATCGTGGATCGTGATCCAGGCCTGTGTCTGGATGTAGAGAAGGGCGTCGCCTCCGCCCGATTTCCATTCCGGGGCATTCATGCGCGACACGAACACGAGCGCGGCCGCTGCCGTGACGAACGCCGGCAGCGAGCCGATCACCGCGCGGACGACGCGGCGAGGCTCGTCGAAGAGAAGAAGATAGAGGAGCAGGAGCGGCGCGTAGATCGCGGCAGTGGCCTTGGCAAGGATGCCCGCGATCGTCGGCAGAAGATGGAGCTGCGTCTTTCTGAGCGTGGGAAACGAAACGAAGATGAGGAAGGACCCCATCACTCCGAGGGCGGCCAGCAACTCCGAGCGCGCCGAGATCAGATTCATCGTCTCCGTATTGGAGGTATGCACCGCGAACCAGGTGGCCGCGATGATGGCCACGACGTCGCCGTCCTCGCCGCCCTGGAGAAGCGTTCTGAAAAACCCCGCCACCAGAGCGAACAGAAACAACAGTAACGCGATCTGCGTGAGGTGGAACTGTCGCGGAGCGAGTCCGTTTCCGATGGCGTAATCGAGTGCCAGCGAGAGGCTGACCAGCGGACGATACGTGGCGTTGGCCGGATTGCTGCTGAACGTGTGTGCGTCCCTGAAGAAGCGAGGGATGTTCCGGAGGCTGCGGATGTAGGCGTTGTTCTCGATGACGTGGCTGTCGTCGAAGTGAAAGGAATTCGAAAGCGAATTCGCGTAACAGGCAATGATCAGCACGACACCGGCGGCGTAGAAAGCCATGCGCCGGGACGCGGGCTGCTGCTGATCCATCGGCGGACCTTATCATCGACCGGAGAAAACGCGATCGCTTCCGCCGCTCACTGCACGCCGGCGCGCAACTGCTGCACGTGCGTCCCGCGAATCGGAGTGCCCGCGGAGATGGCCGGGTCGGTGTAGCTGATGGCGGGAAGACCGAGCGAGGTGCGGGCCTCATCGAGCGCCGCCCGCAGCTGCTGGATGTGAACCGCTTTGACCGGGACACCGGTGAGGGAGACATCGGTGAAGGACGCGCCGGACAGACTGGCCGCGGCGCGCATCGCGTTGACCGCGGTGCGCAACTCCGTCAAGTGGACCGCCTTGACGACGGTCCCCATCGCCATGATCGGGTCGTCGGTGAAGAAGATCGTGGTGGCGGCATCCGGCGCGCTGAGCGGCGACAGGTGCGACGACGCGTCGATGGCGCGAACCTTGTAGACGTACGTTGCGCCGGGAGAGACCGTGGCGTCGTCGAACGGTGACGACGGTGTCGTGGTCAGGTGCGCGTAGGGAGCGGAAGCGGAGGCGCGGAGGATCTCGTACTGGCTGGCACCCGCCGACGCGCTCCATGACACTCTGACGCTGGTGATGGTCAGCGCCGTCGCCAGAAGCCCCACCGGCGTGGCCGGCCCGACCGTCGTGGCCCGTGTTCCGTTGATCGTCGGGTCGACAACGTCGGTCGCCGTGATCGTCTGCAGACCTGCGATGAGGAACGTGACACCGCCGCCGAACGTGTGCGTTCCGTTGTCGCCCGCGGTGAACGTGTAGTTGGCAGGCAGGGTGGCCGTGCCGTCCGTCGACGTGAAATGGACGGTGCCGCGATAGCCGGTAGCCACACCGTAAGAAGTGTCATACGCGGCGACCGTTACGCTGGCCGGATCGCCGGCTCCGGTCACGGCCGGCACCGTGACGATGAACGATACGGACGGCTGCCACCCGAGCTGCACGACTTCGAAGTCGCTGGCGTCCAGCATTCCGAAGGCGGCATTGAGGACGTCGTTGTCCCAGCGCGTGTCGTACGTGCCGCTGATGTACATGTTGGACCCGTTGTCGGCCAGGATCAGTCCATACTTTTTGAGCGCCCGGAAGATCTTCTGCACATCGGGTGTGAAGCCGGAGATGTTCGTGGCTGATTTCAGCCGCAGCCGCGCGCCCATCGGCAGTGCGCCCGCGGTCGATCCGGCCACATGCGATGCGGGATAGACCTTGCCGTTGGTCGGCTGCACCGTGAATCGGAATGCGTGCCGGATCTCGTCGGGCCCGGCCACCTCGTCATAGCGAATGAGTCCCGGCAGGATGGCCAGGCCGGCGGCGTCGGCCGACGTCCACGTGTCGGGCCGGCGGTCGTTCGTGTTCATATCGAAAAACGCACCCGATCCCGCCTCCCACCCCGTCCCGTTGTAGAAGACGTTATAAAGCTCGTACAACGTGTTGTTCGTCTGATCGACGATCAGCATATGACGGTCCGAATTCGGGCTGTCGTCGACGTTCCCCGGCGGGCCATCCTCGATCCAGCCGCTCATCGTGATGGCCTCATCCGGGACGGGGTAGTACGGAAACGACGTGTTCGTCATGTGATTGACGCCGTCGCTCTCTTCGGGCGTCTCCGTGAACGTCACCGTTTCCCTGGTCTGGGCACCGTTCACCACGATGAACGGAAACCCGTAGATGAACCCGCCGCCGGCATCTCCTCCGAAATCGGGGTGAAGTGGCGTGCCCGATCCGATGAACTGGATAAGACTCGCGGAGTTGGGATCGACGGGCGCCGCGCTGACATCCGTGTTCCACCAGTTGTTCGGCGGAAACAGTGGCAGCGGAACGGGCGGCGTTCCCCCGACCGTGGCCGGGTACAGAGGCACGGCCGAAGCGAGCAACAGCGTCACGAGAAAGGCCCAGCGCTTCAGCACGAGCTCCAAGGATACGCCGGGCGGCGCGAGCCCGAGTCGGATACCATCATTCCGTTCATGACAACCCGCTCCGGGCAGTTCCCGGCTGTCCTTGCGCTCTCATTATCCTCGCTGTTTGCGCTGGCGGCCGCCCCCTCCCGGCGCGCCGCGACAATGAACCCGGCCGCGACGATCACCGTCGACGCCGCGCTCAACCGGCACGCCATCGACCCGCGCATCTACGGAGTGGCTTTCGCCGACAGCGCCACGATGACCGACCTCTCCATCCCGCTCAACCGCTGGGGCGGCAACGCCATGAGCCGCTACAACTGGATCATCAGTACGGCCAATCGATGCAAGGACTACTACTTCGAGAACGTGCCGGACACGGTCGCGGGCGACGGCAGTAACGGCCAGTCCGCCGACCAGTTCATCCAGCCGACGCTCGCGGCCGGCGGGCAGCCGATCATGACCATCCCGATGATGGGCCTGTTGCCGAAGGACCGGAGTTACCGCTGTGGCTTCTCGATCGCAAAATACGGCCCGCAGAATTCGAACGACGCCATGAACCGGCCCGACTGCGGCGACGGCCGTCCGGCCGGAAATCCCAACGGAAGGCTGCTCGGCGTCGCCGATCCGTTCGACACCGCGGCCGTCTATCCGTCATCGCACCAGGGCGACTGGATCCAGCACAACATCGATACGTTCGGTCCGGCCTCGACCACCGGCGTGAAGTACTACGCGCTCGACAACGAGCCCAGCCTCTGGAGCTTCGATCATTGGGATGTTCATTCGACCGGATCGACCTACGACGAGGTGTGGGGAAAGATGCAGGAGTACGGGGCGATGATCCGGGCCAAGGATCCCTCCGCGCTGATCACCGGCATCGAGGAGTGGGGCTGGTCCGGATACTTCGCCAGCGGTCTCGATCAGGAAAACTACCCCGACCAGAGCGACCGCAACGCCCACGGAGGCACGCCGTACGCCGAGTGGCTGCTGCAACAGGCGCGTGCTTACGAACAGACGCACGGCGTGCGCATACTCGACTTCGCGTCCGTCCACTTCTATCCGCAGGGCGGGGAGTTCAGCGACGACCTCTCCGATGTCACGCGCCTGCTCCGCAACCGTTCCACGCGTTCTCTCTGGGACCCGAACTACCAGGATGAATCATGGATCGGCGGCACCGGCATCGACGGCGGACACGTGCGTCTCATCCCCCGCCTCAGGCAGTGGGCGGCCGCGGACTATCCGGGGACGAAGATCGGCATCACCGAATACAACTGGGGCGCGGAAGGCGACGTCAACGGCGCCACCGCCCAAGCCGACATTCTCGGCATCTTCGGCCGCGAAGCCCTCGACCTCGGCGTGCGCTGGACGTCGCCGCCTGCCGGCTCGAACGTCTACAACGCCATCAAGATGTACAGGAACTACGACGGGCTGCATTCGAAGTTCGGCGATCTCAGCGTCGGAGCGAGCGGCCCGAACCCCGACGACGTGGCCGTCTTCGCGGCACTGCGATCCTCCGATCGCGCGCTCACGGTCATGATCATCTCGAAGACGCTGACAGGCAGCACGCCGGTCACGGTCAATCTCGCCGACTTCACGGCTACGGCCAACGCCCAGCGGTACCAGCTCGACGGCGGAAATGTCATCACTCATCTCGGCGATGTCGCCGTGGCCGGATCATCGGCCTCGCTCAGTGTGCCGTCGCCGGGCATCACACTCCTGGTCATCCCCGGCTCGTATGTCGACTCACCGGCCGGAGTCGTGGCCACCGCCACGAGCACCTCGAATGTGCACATCGTCTGGAATTCGGTTCCCGCGGCGTCGAGCTACGAGATCTATCGCAGCAGCCTGCTCAGCGCGGGCTTCGCGCTGGACGGAACGAGTGCGACGACGACCTTCGACGACGGCGGCCGCGCCACGAACACGACTTATCTCTACACCGTGCGGGCGATCTCGGGCCCGAACGCATCCGGGATGAGCGCACTCGACGCCGCCACGACGACCGTGTTCACCGACGATCCCCTGAACGCGGGCACACCGGCGAAGAGACAACACATCACGGAGCTGCGCACCGCCGTCGACGCCATGCGCGCCGCGAGCGGACTGGCGCCGGGCCTGTATACCGACCCATCGCTGAGCGCCGGAACGGTCGTCAAGCGCATTCATCTCGTGGAACTCCGCGCCGCGCTCGATCAGGCCCGGGCCACCCTCGGACTCAGCGCCGGGGTGTGGACCGACCCCGCCATCACCCAGGGCCTGACCGCGGTCAAGGCCGCGCACATCGTCGCGGTGCGCAACGGCGTGAAGTGACGGCGGCTACGCCGTACGGAGCGTTGAAGTAGAGGGCCATCGCCATAGGTCGAGGTCGCCAGACCGAGGATCATGTCGTCTTACGGCCGGCTGAAGCCGGCCGCTACACCTTACAATCCGAACGGAGGAGGTTCCTATCAGCGGAATTCGATTCGTACTCGTGGCGGACGCCGATCAGGACCAGGCCAGGGTGGCCGAGGCCCAGAGGATCTTCCGCTCGTACTACGGGGAGCATTACGGCGACTATGCCGATCGCTTCCCGGACCTCCTGCGGCGCCAGCACGAGCTCGGGTACCGCGTGATCCTGATGACCGCCGAGCAAATGCGCGGAAGAGTCATCGCCTTCGCTCTGGCCTTTCACTTCACCGAGCTGAATGCGACCCTGCTCGACTTCGTCGTCGTCGACCCCAATGTCCGCCAGCGAGGCGCGGGCGGAGCGCTCTACGATGCCCTGCGCGAGTATCTGCTCCGTCTCGGATCGAGCGGCCTCTATCTGGAAGTGCGTCCCGATGACGTGGCCGGCGAGCCCGACCCGAAGTTGCGGCGCGAGAACGCTGCACGCATCCGCTTCTACGAGAAGTTCGGCGCGCGCGTCATTCGCGGCACCGAGTACGAGCGACCGCGCCCGAACCGCGCCTCCGGCGAGCCGTATCTCATGTTCGATTCGCTCGGTGCGCCGCGGGTCCCTTCGGCCGAAGAGGTGCGCGGCATCATGGCGGCAATCCTCTTCCGCAAGTACGCGTACGCGATCGATGATCCCTATCCAAACGCCATCGTCGATTCCGTGTCCGAAGGTGCGCTGCGACTGGAAGAACCGCGTTCCCCCGCCGCACGCGCCGTGACGCGGCCATCGGACCTCTTCCATCCGGTGAAGGTGGTGGTTTCCCGTGAGCACGAGCTCCATCACGTGCGCGAGCGCGGCTACGTCGAGCGGCCGGTGCGGGTTAACCGGATCGTCACGGCCATCTCCTCACTTCCCGGGATCGAGATCGTTCCGGTGCGAACGCATGGCGAGGCTCCCATCCGCGCGGTGCACGACTCCGACTTCGTCGACTACCTGGCCCGGGTCTGCCAGAAGCTCCCGCCGAACGAGGCGATCTATCCATATGTGTTTCCGATCCGCCAGCAGCACCGCAAGCCCGTCGACGAAGCCATCCAGGCCGGCTACTACTGCATCGACACATTCACACCGCTGATGCGCAATGCCTGGGTGGCGGCGCGGGCCGCGGTCGACTGCGCGCTGACGGGAGCGGACCTGCTGCGCGAGGGCGAGCGTCTCGTCTACACGATCTGCCGTCCACCCGGCCATCACGCCGAACGGCGCGTCTACGGCGGATTCTGCTACTTCAACAACGCCGCCATCGCCGCGAACGATCTCTCGCTGGCCGCTCGCGTGGCCGTCCTGGACATCGACTTTCATCACGGCAACGGCACGCAGGACATCTTCTGGGAGCGCGGTGACGTGCTGACCATCTCCATTCACGGCGATCCGAGCTACGCCTATCCGTACTTTGCCGGCTTCGCCGACGAGCGCGGCGCCGGGAGCGGTGAGGGGATGCATCACAACTTTCCGCTGCCGGAGAATATCGGCGACGACGAATACCTCCTCACGCTCGAAAAAGCGATCGCCATCATCGAGAACTTTGCGCCGCGCTTCCTGGTGGTCTCGGCGGGACTGGACATCGCCAAGGGCGACCCCACCGGAGCCTGGAAAATCACGCCGGAGGGGTTCGAGAAGATCGGCGGAGTCGTTGCCGGGCTGGGGCTGCCCACGCTCGTCGTGCAGGAGGGCGGGTACGACACGCGCGTTCTCGGACGGAACGCCCGTCAACTCATCCTCGGACTGCAGCGCACGATCTACGAGCGGCGGCTGCAACGGCGGTCCTGACCCCGGCAGCTGGTTCACATTGACATCAATGCAAGGCCCGGCCGGACGTTGTGTCACAATGGCGTTGGTGAGGTCCTGAGATGACAACGAGGCGGAGCGCGGCAGCCGATGATGCCAAGGCCATCCTGAATCGCATCCGGCAGCTCGTCCGCGCGTTGCGCGCGTTCGAGAAGGAAGCGCAGCGTCGTTTCGGTCTGGGTGCGGCGCAGATGTTCATCCTGCACGTCCTCGCCCATGAAGACCAGCTCTCCCTCAACGATGTGGCCGGTCGCACGGCCACCGATCAAAGCTCCGTTTCCCTCGCCGTCGGCCGGCTGGTCGAGGACGGTTACGTCCGCCGCGAGGTCAGCCGCGAAGACAGGCGGCAGATCGAGCTGTCGCTGACGGCGAAAGGGCGCGCCCTGGCGCGGCGCTCGCCGCCGGCGGCGCAGGAGACGATCCTCTCCGGCGTCGAGGCCATGTCCGCCACCGAACGCGCCAGGCTGGTGCGGCTGCTCGACAAGCTGATGAAGGGCATGGGTGAGCAGGCCGCAGGTCTGCCCATGCTGTTTCAGGACGGCAACGGTTCGAGAAAGTCAGGCCGCACCGCCGGTACGTCGCGATCCCGGCGTTGAGGAATGTTTCTGTACTCCATTGAATTCAATGCGTGATGGATCATCTGTTCGCAACGTTTCCTGAGAACTCCGTCCGGGACCTCGCTACAGCGGTTGTCATCACCCTCGGTGTGCTGCTCATCGTCGCCGTGGCCGCGGCCGTGGCCCGCCGCAAACTGCGCAACGCCGGCTCCACGGAGACCAGGTTCGATGACTTCCTGGCCGAGCTGGTTCACCGGACCAGACTCTCCCTGCTCACGCTGCCGGCGATCTACCTCGGGGCGCGATCGCTCGTCCTCACCCCGCAGCTCTCTTCGATGGTCGACAATCTGGCTCGCCTTTCCCTGATCGTGCAGTGCGGCTTCTGGATGGGCGGAGTGATCGATTTCTTCATCGAACGCTCGCAGCGCCGGCGGCTGGAGAGCGACCCGGCCGCCGTGACCACGTTCCGGGCCTTCCGTTTCGCCGCTCTCGTCGTGATCTGGACCGTGGCCCTTCTGGTGGCTCTGGCCAACTTCGGCATCGACGTCACCGCACTGGTCACTGGCCTTGGAATCGGCGGCGTGGCCATCGCTCTGGCGCTGCAGAACATCCTGGGCGATCTCTTCGCCTCCCTGTCGATCGTCCTGGACAAGCCGTTCGTCGTCGGCGACGTGATCGCTGTCAGCGGTGAGATCGGCGTCGTCGACCAGATCGGACTCAAGACCACGCGCATCCAGTCCCTCTCCGGGGAGCAACTGGTCTTTTCGAACGGCGAGCTCCTCAAGAACGTCATCCACAACTACAAGCGGATGCACGAGCGCCGCGTGGTCTTCCGCATCGGCGTGGTCTATCAGACACCCGCGGAAAAGCTCGAGCGCATTCCAGTGATGGCCCGGGAGATCATCAATGGCGGACCATCCTCACGTTTCGATCGCGGCCATTTCGTGGCCTTCGGCGACTCCTCGTACGACTTCGAATTCGTCTATTACGTCGCTTCGGCGGATTACCTCGTCTACATGGACACCCAGCAGCGGATCAATCTGGGACTGGTCCGGGCGTTCGCGGCGGAGAACATCGAGTTCGCCTACCCGACCAGGACCCTGTTCATCGAGCGAAGCGGACAGGATACGCATTGACCGTCAATCATTTGCATTCAATGCACTGCCGGTGTTAGCATGACACCCTTCAAGGGCGCGGCGAGCAGAGCCGCGAAACCCGTGGATGGCCTGGCCGCCAGCCACGGCGCGTGAGGCGGTCCTGGAACGATCCAGCCGCTGCCCTTCGGTGGCTCTGGCCATCATCAGCGGACGTGAGGTCGACGACGTGCGCCCGCGCATCGGCGCCCTGCGCGCCATCATCGCCGGATCCCATGGTCTCGAATGCCAGGATGCGGACGGGCGGATGCTCTGGACGGCGCGGTCGGCACTTCCACCGCTGCCGGACGATCTGGCCCGCGATCTCCAGTCGGGCGGCATGCACATCGAGCAGAAGAAGTTCTCGGTGGCCGTGCACTTTCGCCACAGTGATGGTGCCGGGAACCGGAACAGGCTCCACGATTTCACGCGCCGGGCGCGCAGCCACCGGCTCCAGCTCATGCCCGGCCGTAAGGTGGTGGAAGCGCGCCTCTCCGGCGGAGGGAAGCGCGCTGCCCTGCGCGCCATCGCCGCTCACGTGCACGCCTCTCGCGTGGTCTACGCGGGAGATGACACCACCGATTTCGCAGCCCTGGCCTTCTCGGCTGAACGGGGCCGGGCCATCTTCATGGAGAGCGAGGAGAGAACTCCCCCACCGATCGCCTCGCTCTGCATGGCCCAGTCGATGGAAGACCTCTGTTGCTTCTTCACCTGCGAGATCGTCGACCTGGGCCCCTCGGCCGTGGCGGCGCTGCTGCCCGCCGGGGAGGCAGACCTGGGCACGTTCCACATCGATTGAATTCCAACTGTCCGCCGCGACCGGCGCTTGCACACATCTTGCAGCACCTTCTGGATATGATGCGAACGAAAAGCGCCGTCAGCCTTCTCGCTGCAGGCAGCCTGATGGTCATGGTGCACTGCTCGAAGGAATCCACCGCGACGCCACCCATACAGAAGGTCGACATCGGCAGCACCACCGCCGCCGGGCCGTCGCTTCCGACGGTGAAACAGTTCGTCGTCTCACCGCACACGATCCGGTCCGGACAGGTGGCAACGGTCCACATCGAGCTCGCCAACGCCGGTCCGAACACGCCGCTCACGGTTGCCTGGTTTGCGCCGAGCGGCTGGACGGTGACCGACCAGAAAGAGGTGGCCACCGGAACGGGCCTCGATCTCCAGGCGCCCGTCGGTCTGCTGGACGGCAGCGGCACGTACCGTGCGGAACTACGCAGCGGTCTCAACCATCTCGGCGAGACGACCCTGACCGTCACCGATTGACGCTACCCCCGGGCAGCGAACGATTTCGCAGAGCGATCAGCACGCTTGCGCTGTTTCCATGCATCACCATATATTCCTGCTTCGAAGGGAAACCGGTCGTCTTGAGCGCTCTTCCGCCTGACATACGAGACTTCATCGTCGAACACTTCGACTCGGCCGAGGCGGTGGAGATCGTTCTGCTTCTTCGTCGCTCGCCGAACACGTTCTGGAGTCCGGCGGCGGTTGCCCAGCAGCTGGGCATTCAGGAAGACGCCGCCTTCCGGAAGATGAACACTCTGGCCCGGACAAAGATCCTCAGCGCCGCGGAGCAGAGCAGCGCCTTCCGCTACGACGCCCAGGACGAGAAACTGGCGGCGGGTATCGCCGGCCTGGCCGACGTCTACTCCACGCGCCGCACCAGCGTCATCAACGCCATCTACTCCGCGAGCCTGGAGAGGCTCCGGTCATTCTCGAACGCCTTCAAACTGAAAAGCGAATGAACATCGGATTCGGCACCATCGTGTACGCGCTCTGCGCGCTGACCAGCATCGCCTGCGCGGCCCTGTTGCTGCGCGGCTACATCCGGTCGAGAGTACGCCTGCTGTTGTGGAGCGGCCTCTGCTTCGCCGGACTGGCCGTGAACAATGTCCTGCTCTTCATCGATCTCCGGGTGATACCGGAGACCGATCTCTCGCTGATGCGCACGTTTCCGGCCGTCGTCGGTGTCATGCTGCTGATCTACGGGCTGATCTGGGAGACGCGTTGATGCTGAGCGCCGCATCCTTCATCTCCGGCGCCCTGACCATGGGCTACGCCGTGGCCGCGCTCTACTTCTTCCGCTTCTACCGCGACAGCCGTGACGTGCTGTTCTTCTACTTCGGCGCGGCATTCTCGCTCCTGGCCTGCGCCCGCGGCCTGCTGGGTGTGGTTTACCCCGCGGAGATTCTCTACGTCCTGCGGCTCGTCGCCTTCGTCCTGATCATCGTGGCGATTGTCGTCAAGAACCGGCAGGCCTGAACGGACGGAAACGTCAGCCGACCGTCACCTCGTCGATGTAGCACCATTTCCAGTTCTCGCCCGGCTGGAAGGACTGGATCGTGGGGTGCTTCGTGGTCTCGAAATGCTTCGAGGCATGCTTGTTCTTCGAGCTGTCGCAACATCCGATGTGCCCGCAATGAAGACAGCGCCGCAAGTGCATCCACGTATCCCCCATCTTCAGACATTCTTCGCAACCCTCGGGCGTACGCGGCTGGGCATTGTCGGGCAGCCTGAGGTGATCACACATCTTCTGCATCACGAACTCCTTCGCTCGAGAGCGGCGCGGTCCCACTTGCCGGCATTCGCTCCCGCTTCGTATGTGCTCTGACAGAAATCGAGCAGCGCCGCTGCGGGATCACTCGACTTGCGGAGCTCGTCGAGGTGCAGATAGAAACCCTGCAGCTGCGGATGGTAGTACGCGCCGGCCGGCCGGACCTTGGCATCCCGGAATCCCGGAGGCTCGGGGGCGGTGTAACTGAAGAACGCCGGCAACGGCAGACGGTCATCGCCCGGCCAGAATCCGACGCTGCTCACTTCATGCGAGTAGGCCTCACGCGTGATCGAGTCGGCGCCTTCGCGCGCCGGTGCCGGGCGGCCGGAGAATCGAGTCACGGCGAGATCGAAGCTCCCCCAGAAAAACAACACCGGGCTGCACTTGCCGATGAAGCGCGCCCGAAACGTCTCGAACACTGTGTCCGCCGAGAGGAGAAGCCGCCAGAACCGGCTCACCGCGGCGCGGTCATACGAACGATGTTCCTCGTCCCGGTCGAGAGGAATGGGATTGGCGATCTCGACCGGGGTGGACCAGATGTCGCAGTCGATTCCGAGTTGCCGCAGCGCCGCGAAACATTGGCGACCCATTTCGGCCACGCTCCTGGGACCGAGGGGGATGTCCTGCCCGGACCCATCGCTGACGCGGATGCGCAGAAAGTGCTCGACGAAGTCGAATTCCATGTCGAACCAACGGTCCTGGTAAGGAATCGCCGTCGTCCTCAGACCATGGGCGGAAACGCGAAGGCCCACGTTCCACCAATGATTGACGAGCGGAGTGAGCTCCAGCGTGATCTTTCCGACGATCTGCATCCAGCGGTTGAGCGTCTCCTTCGTGTCGCGCCACTCATCGAGAGGAAGGGACGGCCAGGTCGTCATGAATCGCATCGTATTACGGGTTGACGGGTTGACGCGTTGAACGGCGTTCCGGAAGCTCCCGGCACGGAAGAGCGCGCCACCGGCGTTCAAAAATGAGCCGAAAACGTCGCTGCTGGCCAAGCTCTTGCTATTTCATCCAGCATGAGCACCATATCGACCGACCGTTCCCTTTCCGACATCGTTCGGGAGCTGACACAGGATCTCTCCGCTCTCGTCCGCAGCGAAGTGGCTCTGGCCAGGACCGAGTTGCAGCACAGCATCTCCAGACTCGGTACCGGGGCGGGACTTCTCGGCGGAGCCGGAGTGATCGGCCTCTTTGCGCTCGAGTTCGTGCTGCTGACCCTGATGTTCGGGATCGTGGCCCTCGGATTGTCCCTCTGGCTTGCAGCCCTGATCGTCGCGGTGTTCCTCGGGTTCGTCGCCGGCGTCCTGGCCATGAGCGGCAGAAAGAGCGTTCAGGGCGCAAGCCTGACGCCGACACACACGATCGAACAGGTGAAGACCGATATCAGCACCATCAAGGCGGATGTCGCCCGCGTCAGGAGCAGAGCATGAGCGTGAACAGCGAAGTGAGTAACGCCGAGAGCCGCGTACGCGCCGCTCGCATGAAGGTCGAGCGCGACATCGAGGCACTCGACGACGAGTTCCGCGCGGACCGCGCGGCGGTGAAAGCAAAGCTGCGGGGCAACGCCATCGTGCTCGTCGGCGGCGCCGCGGCCGTCGGCCTTCTCGCCGGCTTCGGCGGCAAGAAGGCCGTGAAGATTCTGCTGGGTGCTGGCCTTGCGGCGGGTGCGGCCGTGTTTCTGGCCCGCAAACGCGCCGCGGCCTGATCAGCCGGCCGTCTGCAGCGTCATCTCCTCGACCGCAGGAACGGTGACGGCGCGGTTGAGCGTGAGCACCGGGCAACCGCAGCGCTGCATCAGACGCTCGGCGAACGAGCCCTGAATGAAATCACCCACCCCCCGCGTCGACGGCTCTGTGGCCACGACCAGATCGGCGCGGAGCCTTCTGGCCAGATCGGTGACCTTGTCGAGGACGTGATCTTTCGATACCGCGATGAACCTGCTGCGCGGACGCAGCTCCGCGGGAGTCCAGCGCTCCAGCTCGGCCACGCCTTCGTCCGAATCGATCATGTCGTCCGGCATGGCCCCGACCACGAAGAACATGGCGTTGACCGGTGCCAGCCGTGCCGCGAGCCGCAGGACCTCGTGTCCGCGCGCGTTGTCTTCCACGGGACAGAGGATCGTGACGAGTGAAGCAATCGACGGTGCCTTCGGCGGGACCACCAGCACCGGAACCGGGGCTCGGCGCATCACTTCCTCGGTGACGGATCCGAACAGAATCCGGGGCATGCCGCTGCGGCCGTGCGAGCCCATCACGATGAGGCTGACGGGAGTCTCCATCACCTGTTCGACGATGCCATCGGCGGCACTGGCAATGCGCACCGTGGATTCGGCGTGCACGGTCGTGTCCACAAATCTGGCGATCTCCGCGTCGATCTTCTTTTTCGCGTCTTCGCGAAGGATCGGCACATCAGCCGCGGCCCAGGTGCCCAACTCCGCGCTGTAGTCGATGGGCGGCAGGAACGGGTCCGCGAACATCACCGTGAGGCTGGCGTTGATCCGTTTGGCGAGGTCACTAGCGTACGCGAGAGCGTGCTCGGCGGGCTCACTGAAGTCGGTTGGAACGAGAATCCGATCGATCCTGGTCATGGCGGAACCTCCACCATACCTATCGTTCCGTTTCGGAGATCCCGCTATGACGGAAGGGCCGCTCACAGGTGATCCACTCAACCCCGTCCCCGTGACAGATGACACTCAATGATGTCCTTCGAGTGTTCGCATCGTGGCGCGGGCGATCTCCAGCTCCTCGTTCGTGGGGATCACCCAGACGGCGACTCTGCCCGCGCTGATCCGGCGCTCGCCGCTGCGCTGCTCCTGATTGAGTGATTCATCGATGTCGATCCCAAGGAATGACAGGCGGCGGCAGATCCGCCGGCGCATGGACGCCGAGTGCTCGCCGATGCCGGCCGTGAATACGAGGGCATCAAGACCTTCCAGCGCCACGGCGTAAGCGCCGATGTACTTCGCAGCGCGATAGGCGAACATCTCCAGCGCCAGGCGGGCGCGATCGTCGCCCGCCGCGGCCGATTCCTCCAGCTCCCGCACGTCGCTGGTGCGGCTGGAAACGCCGAGCAGTCCGGAGCGATGATTCAGGAGATCGTCGAGCCCCGGCTCGTTCATGCCGCGGCGCAGAAGAAAGAGAACCGCGCCGGGGTCGAGATCGCCGCAGCGTGTTCCCATCATCAGCCCCTCCATCGGCGTCAGACCCATGCTGGTGTCGATACTCGTTCCGCCGTCGAGCGCACAGACGCTGGCGCCGTTCCCGAGGTGGCAGACGATGGATCGCAGCCCGGGGCCGAGGAGCTCGGCAATGCGGCCGGCCACGTAAGAGTAGGAGATGCCGTGGAACCCGTAACGGCGGACCTGGAGATCCCGCGGCAGCGCGTAGTTCGCCGCGACGGCGGGAAGGGTCTGATGAAAGGCCGTGTCGAACACGGCAACGATGGGTGCGGCCGGAAGCGACCTTTGTACGGTCTCGATGACCGCCAGCGCCAGGGGATTGTGCAGGGGCGCCAGAGCGGAGAGCGCACGGATGTCGTCGACGACGGCGTCTGTCACGCGGGCCGGCTCGACGAACGTTGACCCTCCGTGCACGACGCGGCAACCAACGGCGTCGATGGTCCTGCCTTGCATCTTCCCGAGGACTGCCGCGGCCGCGCCGGCCATACCGTCAGGTTCGACGCGAACGATGACTTCGTTGGCCGCGGCATCGCCGGCCTCGGGGAAGCGGTGCAGCGCGTACTTGAGCGACGAGCTGCCCGGATTGAAGACCAGGACGTTCACGTCTTCCCGTACGGCCACTTCCATTCGCGAATTCGCGGCAGATCGTTCCCGTACTCGCGGATGTACTCTTTGTGCTCGACGAGGACGTCGTGCAGGGCCTGCTTCACTTGCGCATAACGCACGCCGAGGTCTGGAACGCGGTCGATGACGTCGATGGCCAGGTGGCAGCGATCGAGGTCATTGAGCACAGCCATGTCGAAGGGCGTCGTGGTCGTTCCCTCCTCCTTGTAGCCGCGCACGTGAAGGTTGTCGTGATTCGTCCGCCGGTACGTCAGACGATGGATCAGCCACGGATAGCCGTGAAAGGCGAAGATGACCGGTTTGTCCTTCGTGAAGATGGAATCGAAATCACGGTCGCTGAGACCGTGCGGATGTTCGCTCTGCGGCTGCAGCGTCATCAGATCGACGACGTTGACGACGCGGATCCTCAGCTCCGGGATGTGCTGGCGGAGGATATCGACGGCGGCCAGCGTCTCCAGCGTGGGGACGTCACCGGCGCAGGCCATGACCACGTCGGGCTCGGCATCCCCGTCGTTGCTCGCCCAGTCCCAGATGCCCAGGCCCGCCGAGCAGTGCTTGATCGCCGCATCCATGTCCAGAAACTGAAGAGAGGGCTGCTTGCCGGCGATGATGACGTTCACGTAGTTCCGGCTGCGCAGGCAGTGGTCGACGACTGAGAGCAGCGTGTTGGCATCCGGAGGAAGGTAGACGCGCACGACCTCCGCCTTCTTGTTGACGACGAGATCGATGAAGCCGGGATCCTGATGGCTGAATCCGTTGTGATCCTGGCGCCACACGTGCGACGTCAACAGATAGTTGAGCGAGGCGATCGGCCGCCGCCACGGGATGTGGCGCGTCGTCTTCAGCCATTTCGCGTGCTGATTGAACATGGAGTCGACGATGTGAATGAACGCCTCGTAGCACGAGAAGAAGCCGTGGCGTCCGGTGAGCAGATAGCCCTCCAGCCAGCCCTGGCACATGTGCTCGCTGAGAACCTCCATCACCCTTCCCTCCGGCGCAATGTGCTCGTCGGTGGGAAGAATCGTCCCGGTGAACACACGGTCGGTCGCTTCGAACACGGCGGTCAACCGGTTCGATGCCGTCTCGTCCGGGCCGACCAGGCGGAAATTGCCGGGATTGTCCCTGATGACGTCCCGCAGGAACGTTCCCGCGACGCGCGTGGCTTCGGCACGACCCGTCCCGGGGTCGCGCACTTCCACCGCGTAGTCGCGAAAATCGGGCATGCGCAGGTCGCGCAGCAGCAGTCCGCCGTTCGTATGCGGATTCGCGCTCATGCGGCGCTCCCCTTCCGGCGCCAGCTCCGCGAACTCCCGGCGGAACGTTCCCGCTTCGTCGAACAGCTCCTCGGGCCGGTAGCTCTTCATCCAGCGGGCCAGGAGCTCGAGATGCTCGGGGTTCGCGGCCAGGTCGGCGAAGGGAACCTGATGCGACCGCCACGAGTTTTCCGACGGCAACCCATCGACCACCTTCGGGCCCGTCCATCCTTTCGGACTGCGCAGGATCACCATTGGCCATACCGGGCGCTTCGAGAATCCGTTCGTGCGCGCGTCGGTCTGAATGGCCCGGATCTCGTCGAACACGGCGTCGAGCGTGGCGGCCATCAACGGATGCATGACGGCGGGATCGTCGCCTTCGACGAAGTACGGCCGATACCCGTAGCCGCGGAACAGACTGTCGAGCTCGTCGTGCGGAATCCGCGCGAGCACGGTGGGATTGGCGATCTTGTATCCGTTGAGATGCAGGATCGGCAGGACCGCTCCGTCGACGGCAGGGTTGAGGAACTTGTTCGAGTGCCAGCTCGTGGCGAGCGCTCCGGTCTCGGCCTCGCCGTCCCCGATGACACATGCGGCGATGAGATCGGGATTGTCGAACACCGCGCCGAACGCATGCACGAGTGAGTACCCGAGCTCGCCGCCTTCGTGAATCGAGCCGGGCGTCTCCGGAGCCACATGACTGGGGATGCCGCCGGGAAACGAAAACTGCTTGAACAGCTTCTGCATCCCTGCAGCGTCCTGGCTGATCGCCGGATAGACCTCGCTGTACGTCCCTTCCAGATAGGTGTTGGCCACGACGCCGGGACCGCCGTGACCGGGGCCGGCCACGTAGAACATGTTCAGGTCGCGCGCCTTGATGATGCGGTTGAGATGGACGTAGATGAAGTTGAGCCCCGGCGTCGTTCCCCAGTGTCCGAGCAGCCGCGATTTCGTCTGATCGAGCTTCAGCGGCGAGCGCAGCAGCGGGTTGGCGAGCAGATAGATCTGGCCGACCGACAGGTAGTTCGCGGCTCTCCACCAGCCGTCCATGCGGCGAAGCTCGTCCGCGGAGAGAGGATGAACACCATCCATCGTCACTTCAATATCACGTCTGGGTGTCGTCGTCATCGTGCGGAGGCGGAGGCGGTGGTGTGAACCGATTCACACGCATGTCATCCACGAACTCGTCCGGTTCCGACTGAGGATCGACACCTTCGCGACCCGAGCGCTTGGCCTCGGGAATGGTCGTACCGCGGTGGGGATCGTCGTTTTTCATAATCGTCCTCCCGCAGTCTGCCGAGCACAGACCACGCCAGGCGATCCAGCGACCCGAAACGAGTGAAGCACCTCAATCGTCGAAGTCGATGGAGCCGATGACCGACAACAACGCCATTCTCATCCTCGAACAGGATGGCGAGCTGCAGCACCTTCTCGAGGCCATTCTCCGTCGTGAGGGCTACGATCCCGTGTTCACCACGGACGGAAAAGCGGCCAAGGCGGTGTTGCGCACGCGCGAGTTCGCTGCGTTCATCGTCGACGTCAGTCTGGAGCCGAGCACGCTCGAGGAAGGCGGCCGGCGGGGGATCGGGTTTCTCCACTACCTGCAACGGCGACGTCCGGCACTGCTGCCGCGCGTCATCATCCTCTCCGGGCTCGCTCCGGCGGAAGTCCACATCGAACTCGGGCAGATGGCCCGCTTCCTGCGCAAGCCGTTCGATATCGACGACCTGCGCGAAACGATTGCAGGCTGCCTGCGGACCACGCGGTCCGCGGCTTCATGATTGGTGACCGTCTTACCGACAATGAGCGATTTCCCGCAGGCAGAGACTCCTCTCGAAGCTCCGGTCAATTGATGAGGCTGTAAGCTATGGGGATGGACGCCACGACACGACGTCTTATGGACCACTTCCGCCGCATCGTCCGGGCGCTGCGCAGCTCGCATCGCGCGGCCGCGCACCTCGATCTGACGGGGGCGCAACTGTTCGTCATCAACGTGATCGGTTCGGCGAGGCGCCCCCTCAGCGTCAACGAAGTCGCCGAGCGCACCGAAACCGACCAGAGCACCGTTTCGGTGGTCACCGCCCGCCTCGTGGATCGCGGCCTTCTGGCCCGGGAGCGAAGCGAAGATGACAACCGGCGCGTGGAGCTGTCGCTCACCGACGCAGGGCGGGCACTGCGGAGAAAGGCTCCGGCAACGGTCGCACAGCAACGTCTCAAGTCCGCGCTGGAGACCCTCCCCCCTGCCGACGCGGAAGCGCTTCTGAGGCTGATGGACGCCCTCGTCGCGGCCATGCACGTCGATGGTGAGCGGGCCCAGATGATGTTCAGCGATCGCGCAGGCGATGCCAAGGCATCTCGTAAGAAATCCTCAGCCAGGCGAAACTGACCTTCAGTCGCGGGCCAGCCTGGCCAGCAGCGCGTCGTGCGGAAACGCGTGCAGCCCTCGCAAGGCCCAGTAGCGGGCGCCCCGCCGGTCTCCGACCGTCTCGAGTGCGCCGACGATGGCCACGTACGACGACGGCTGCGGAGCGGCGTGCTCGAGGTCGAAGATGACGCTGGTGGCGCGCTCGGGCTGACCGGCACTCACATAGAGCAGGATGAGATCCTTGTATGGCTCCGGGTTTTTCGGATAGAGGCCGATCTCCGAGCGAAGGGCCTTCTCCGCCTCGGCCATCCGATCGAGCCGCGCATACGAGTCGCCCAGTAGCGCATATGCGTTGATCACCGGTTTCTCGTGCCTTGCCTGCGCCGCGGCGATCGCATTCTGCAGCGAGGTGATGGCACTCCGGTTGTCGCTTGTGGCTCGCTGCACCCGGGCCAGAGTCACAAACGACACGGCGCGATCCGTCGAGAGTGCAACGGCGGCTTCCGCCTCGGCGCGGGCGGTGTGCACATCCTGCCGCGCCAAAGCGATGCGGGCCAGCAACTCGTGCGCGCGCGACGGCACGTCGTGCAGCGCCAGCTCGGCGTGCCTGCGGGCATCGTCGTTGTCGCCGAGTTGCAGCGCGATCTCCGCGACGTCGATGGCGATGTCGCTCGCGCTCGGCGCCAGGGCCAGGGCGCGCTTGCCGGCTTCGAGCGCGCCGGGAAGGCGCCCGAGGGCGGCCAGTGCGCGCGCCTCGACGTGCCAAGCGTACGGCATGCGCGGGTTCGCAGCCAGCAACGGGCGGAGCAGCGCATCGGCTCGCGCGTAATCCTGCTGCTGAAAAGCGAGAAGCGCCGTCTTCAGGTTCGCCACCGTCGGCAGTCGATCCTTCGGATCGGGCAACTTCTCGTTCGAACCGGCCGTATTGGCCGTGCCCAGGTAGCCGAGCGACGCCAGGCGCTTTGCGGCTTCCGGATCGATCTTCGGAGCGGTCAACTCCTTTTCATACGGGACGATCTCCGTTCGCATGGCGTTGTAGGCCCGACGCTCGTCGGTGAGCACGTTGCGGCGCTCCGCGGGATCGGTGGCAACGTCGTACAGCTCTGCGGCGGGAGCGTCGATGAAATGCTTCTGTCCATCGATCAGCGAGTGCAGATCGCTCCAGCCGAAATAAAGACGCGGATAAAAGGTCTCGCTGTAGATCCTGCGCTCCAGCGGATGCCTGAGGCGGTCGAGCAGCGAAACGCCCGGCAATCGCAGAGAGGCGACATCGGTCGTGGTCTCCGCGGCAACCGTTGGAAAGAGATCGATGAGCCCGACGGGATCGGCGACGGTCAAACCGGCCTGTGCCTTCGAGGGCAGTTTGACGAGCATCGGCACCTGGATCGACTCGCGGTACACGAAAATGCCGTGCTCATCCTCGCCGTGGTCGCCGAGACCTTCGCCATGGTCGGAGACGAAGAGGATGAGCGCTCGGTCGTACACTCCGGTCTTCCGGAGAAAGTCGAGAAAGCCGCCGACGAGCTCGTCGGCGTACGCCACTTCCCCGTCGTAGGGAGACGGATATCTCGAGCGATAACGTTCCGGCGGCTCGTAGGGCGCGTGCGGCTCGTAGAGATGCAGGAAGAAAAAGAACGGCTCCTTCGCGCGCGGCCCGATCCAATTCTCGGCGATCCGGATCGTTTCCCCGCCGGGACGCTGGCTTCGCCCCAGACTGTGGACGTCGATGGAGACGTTGTCATCGTAGAAATCGAATCCCCGGCTGATTCCGGTCTCGCTGTGCAGGACGAATGACGAGACCGCCCCGCCGGTCGCGTAGCCATGCCGTTTGAGAAGCGATGGCAGCGTAACGACCCCTGGGTCGAGGGTGAAACCGAGATTGTCGCGGATGCCGTTGTCGGCGGGAAGACGCCCCGTGAGCATGGTGGCGTGCGAAGGCAGCGTCAGCGGCACATGACTGTAGGCGTGCGCGAAAAGGATGGAGTCGGCGCGCAGGCGATCGATACTCGGCGTGGCCACGCCGCGATATCCGTAGACGGGCAGATGATCGGAGCGCAGCGTGTCGACGGAGATGAGAATGACCGGCGTGCTGCCAGACGGCGGCGGTAGTCCTCCACGGCGGCAGGCCGCGAGAAAGAGAACGCCGATGAGAAGGACCAGTCTCTTCACGAGAGGATGGTAACCGGGAACAAAAAGGGCGCCGCCCTGACGACGACGCCCTTCCCTGAACCGCGAATCAGAACGTGAGCCGGACCCCGAGACGCAGGACGCGCGGACTCTGAAGTTCTTCGATATTCCCCAGACCGCCCGCAAGCTGCGACTGATCGTAGGTCGAGGTATCTCCGACGCGCTGCAGAATCGGCCGCTTGTTCAGTACATTGAATGCGTCGAGGGACAGCGACAATCCGGCCAGGCCGCCGAGCCTGAACTCCTTGGCCAGGCGCAGGTCGAGATTGACGATATTCGCGTAACGCTTGGAATCAACAGGCTGCTCGAGCACGAACTTCGAGGCTTCGAACTCCTCGCTGTCGTAATAGATCACGCGCGGATAGCCCTGGCGCGCCGTCAGACTGCCCCCAATGCTGATCTGATACGGGAACTGATAGAGACCGGTGACGCTGGCCGCCCACTTCGAGTTGATGTAGACGTCCTGCTTCGAGCCGCTGCCGACGCCGGAGCTCTGCGTGACCACGCCGCTGCAACTGCTGCACGAGCCCTGGAACTGGCCGGGCACCGTGGCCTGCTGAAGAACGTGCGTGGGATCTCCGGCGATGTAGCCGTTCGGACCGACATGCTGCGTCCAGTCGTTGAACGAGATGTTTCCGCGTATCATCCAGTTGTTGTTCATGCGGCGCGTGAGATAGAGCTCCAGTCCCTGATACTTCTGCGAATAGTCGGGCCGGTTGTCGATCGACGCGAACGTCGGCGTAGAGCCGTCCCTGGTCGTGTAGATCGGCTGGCCGAGCGGGGTGTGGCCGGCCAGAACGTAGTCGGCCGGGGTGTACCAGTCACCCGCGCCCTGGGTCTTCTCATAGTGGTAATAGATGAAGTCGCTGAGCTTCCGGTACGTGGCGTTCACACCGGCCGAGAAATCGGGATTGAGCTCACGCTCCAGACCGAACATCAATTCGTCGGTCTTCGGTGACTTGGCGTTCCCGATGCGGATCGGCGAGATCAGAGCATTCGGATGTGAAGGATCGAAATAGCCGTACGGAAAGAGGGCGTCCTTCAGCTCGTTGCGCTGCATCACATGATCGCCGTTGAGATCCTGGAAGAGATAAACCATGCCTCCAGGTCCGCCGTAAGGATTGGCGGCGAAGAGCTGATTCGCGGCGATCTGGTTCGAATAGCGGTTGTAGGCACCCCGGACGATGGTGCGTTTCTCTCCGCTGAACGCGTAGGTGGCGCCGATGCGCGGGCTGACGTCGTTCCAGGTCAGCTTTTCTCCGCCGGCGAACGAACCGCCCGGCACGAGATCGGGCGCGGCCGGGCTGGCCGACACCGTCGACGGCAGATTGCTCGCTTCCTGGTGATCCCAGCGCAGGCCGGCGTTGATCGTCAGATTGTTGAGAATCATCGTGTCGCCGATGTATGCGTCGTTGTTCTTGAGACCGAACTTGGCGCCGCCCGGACGGACGATGCGAACCTGTGCGCATCCCGGATCGAGCCCGGCGGCCGAGCACTGTGAGTCGGATCGCAGAATCACGCGCTGGCCACCCGGCCACGTGGTGATCGATGTGACGGGCGCATCGCGATAACCGAACCCGAACTTGAGCTCGTGATCGAGGCCGGCGGCCTTGAAATACGTGGAGCCGTCGAGGCGGTCGTTCTTCTGTGGGCGAACCGTCTCGTACTTGAAGTACGTGTTGTGGTTCACGCTCGACGTGTCGCGATAACTGACCGAGTTCAGGCCTCCCTCGGGCAGGAACTGGAAGCCGCTGATGACCTTCGAGGCCAGGCCGGTCAGGAACAGCCGCGGACCGAAGACCTGCGTGTCCTCGAGCTTGTAGAGCGTGGTTGGACCGCTCTGATCGAAGCTCGTCTCTGGCAGACGCGTCGGACCGGAATTGCGGCCGAGAAACACCTTATCGCCGCGCGTGAAGAACGCCGTGGCGGCGTTGGAGGACGTGATCTGCGCGTTGATCTTCGCGTTCGTATCCTTGAGCGTGATGTGGTTGACCGGGAAGACCACTCCGGTGGGGAAGGCCGGGAAGTTCTTGATGTCGTTCTGCCCGTAGGAGCCCCAGATCCAGAGGTGATCCTTCCAGAGCGGGCCGCCGAGCTCGAGGCCGCGGTCCTGAATCTTGTCGATCTTGTTCGTCTGGTCGAGGTAGGACCGCGCCTCCGCCGGCACGGGCGAATCCGCCTGCCAGGAATGGCTGGTCAGGAAAAAGCGGCCCGATCCACGAAAGTCGTTCGTGCCGCGTTTCGCCACCATGTTGAGCTGCACACCGGGCGTAGCGATCCGCGGGTCGGAGCCGCTCGTGGTGATCTGCATTTCCTCGAACGCGTCGAAGTCGTAGTACGTCGGGGACGATCCGAGCGCCCCCATGTCCGTGACGTTGACGCCGTCGATGTTCCAGGTGGCCTGATCGCCGGTCACACCGTTGGCGGTGTAGTTCGACTGCTGCCCGCTTTCGTTGCCGCCGACGTTGATGCGGTCGATGAGAACGCCGGGCGCCTGTTGCAACATGACCCACGGGTCACGCGCGGTCGGAATCTGCCTCAACTCGTCCTGAGTGATCGTCGCGCCGGTTTTGGTCTCACGCGTGTCGACCAGCGGCGCCGTGGCCGTAATCGTGATCGACTCGCTGGTGGTCGGTGTAAGCGGCAGACTGACGTTCGTATTGTTGCCGATGCTCACCCTCACCCCGGCCTTGTTGGCCGACCCGAGCCCTTCGAGCTCGGCGTGAAGACTGTAGACTCCGGGCGAGAGATTGATGAAGCGGAAATTGCCGTCCGTGTCAGAGACGAACACCTGCGGCGCGGCAATGCCCGTCAGTGTCACCGTGACTCCCGGCAGACCCGTTCCGTCCTTCGTCACGACCTTGCCGTAGATGTTGCCCGTCTGGTACTGCGCGAACAGCGGTGTACATAGAAGCATCAGCGCACATGCGACGCCGATGCGTTTTAACAACCGATTCATGCTGGACTCCTTTCATTCCCTGTCTCGACTGGTCGATCGCCGGCTGCGCGGCGTCATAGTGCGAATCACAAGCGTCACCGGAGCGTTTCCCCGCGAATGCCTTTGTTGTGACCAGCCGGTTACGAGCTTTTCATTGCTATTGGGATATTTGGGTCGCGCCTCAGCCATACCTGGCGATGAGCCTGTTCCTCATGCCGCTTGTCTCCTCTCCATTCGTGTACTCCGAATGAATAGAGGTGCGAGCGACTGGCCCGAACGCACAAGGACGTGCGCTCTCACGAACGGCGTCATTGACGCCTGGAGATGGCGCTCGACGATTCGTATCGCCGAAGTTGTCGTTCAATAAAGTGGCTGCAATGCCTCTTTACGACGTTTCGCAAACGGCGCTATTAGAAATGACGGGCCACGATGAACGTTCGCGTTCAATCGTTCACCGCGCGTTCACACGTGTCTAACGAACGGCGATCCGTTTCGCGACGTCGCGCCGGTTCTCATGGCGCCCATCGATCGCATAGTTGAGGCGCCGCATGGTCTCTTCATTCATCGCATCGCGAAGAGAGGCCAGTGCAGCTGGTGCGGCCGCGCATTTGCGGGCGATGTCATCGCGGGAGACGAGGACGGCGTCGTAGGGCGGAAAGAACCGGCGATCATCGGTGAGCACGACCAGTCCCAGGGCGTCGATGAGACCGTCCGTGGAGTTGCCGGCGATGAGATCGATCTGCCCGGCGGCGAGGGCCCGGTAGGTCAGTCCCAGATCCATCGTCTTCGGTGGAGTGGCGAAGTGGAGTCCGTAGTGCTTCTGGAGCCCCGTCCACCCATCCGGCCTCTCCACGAATTCATATCCGAATCCCGGACGAAACGTTTCCGCCACGCGATGAAGATCGGAGATCGTATGCAATGACAGACGGTCGGCATCGGCGCGGCGTACGACCATGGCGAAGGTGTTCTCGAAGCCGAGCGCGGGTCCCCAGTGCAGACCGCGACGGGCGTATTCGGCGCCGACTGTCGTCATCACCCACTGCCGGTCTCCGTTGATGGGGCGGTGAAGAATGGCAGTGAGCGCCGTCCCGGAATACTCCGGATAGACGTCGAGCCCTCCAGCACTGATGGCGCTATCGCAAACCAGCGTTCCGCCCAGATCGAATTTGCGGGACACGGTGCAGCCCGCGCGCTCGAGGCGCTGCGCCACGATCTCGCCGAGGAGGACCGACTCGGTGAAGTTTTTGGAGCCGACGACGATGGCGCTCTTCCTCGCGCACGCAGCGATCAGGAGCGCGACAACGAGCATGGCGCCCCCGGCCAGCAATCGGCGGCGTCCTGGTTTCTGCATCATGCTCCGCCGAACCTCCGCGCGGCGATCCGCTCCATCGACGCGAAGACGAAATCGGCGACGATAGCCAGCCCGGCCGCGGGCAGCGCGCCCGCCAGGATCAGCGGCGTGTCCACCATGGCCACGCCGCGGAAGATCAGCGTACCCAGACCTCCGCCGCCGATGGCCGCTCCAATCGTGGCCACTCCGATCGCAATGACCGTGGCGATCCGCAGTCCGCCGATGATCGACGGAAACGCCAGCGGCAACTCCACGGCTAAAAGGCGCTGCCGTCCGGTCATGCCCAGAACCGTGGCCGCTTCGCGGATGAGCGGATCGACCCCGGTGATGCCGGTCACGGTGTTGCGCACGATGGGCAGGAGCGAGTAGAGAATCAGAGCGACGACGGCCGTGCGCACGCCGATGCCGCCGATGAAAGGCAGCGGGATGAGAAATCCAAAGAGTGCCAGCGACGGGATCGTCTGCACGATGTCGACGAGGCGCAGAAGCACGCGTCCCGCTCGCGGATAACGGACGCAGGCCACTCCCAGCGGAATCCCGGCGGCCGCCGCGACACCCACCGCGATCACCACGAGCATCACGTGCTCGGCGGTGGCCCGCGCGATCTCGGCGCTCATGACCCGTTCTCCGGGAGCCGTGCCGCCTCGATGAACCGCCGGACCAGTGGCAGCGCCGACCGGACAAACTCTTCGCGCGGAAGGTCGCACACGATCTCGCCATCGTCCATCAGCACCAGCCGCTTACCGACGCGCATGGCCTCGCCGAGATCGTGCGTCACGAACACCATCGTGACATCACCCTGATCGCGGAGCATGACGAACGCGTCCTGAAGCTCCCGGCGCACCAGTGGATCGAGTGCGCTGAAGGGCTCGTCGCACAGCAGCAATGGAGGCCCGGCGATCATGGCCCGGGCGATGGCCACCCTCTGCTGCTCGCCGCCGGAGAGCGAGCGGGGGAAACGGTGCCCGAACCGCTCGAACGGCATGCCCAGCTGATCCAGCAACCGGATCGCCGCTGCTCGAATGCGATCGTCGTCCCACTCCAAGAGACGCGGAACGGTGGCCAGGTTCCCGATCACCGTGCGGTGAGGAAAGAGCGCCGGCGCCTGCAGAACCGTCCCCATCCCGCGGCGGCGAACCGCCAGGTCTCCTTCCAGCGGAACGCCGTCGATCGACACCACTCCGGCCGATGGGCGGGCCAGCCCATTGATCAGACGAAGCAGCGTCGTCTTTCCCGCCCCGCTCCGGCCGATCACCGCGACAGCTTCTCCCGGACCGATGCCGAGTGTCACATCGCGGACGATGGTCTGCTTCGCCGGGGACGTCACCCATACTCGATCGAGCGTCAGCGACGAAGCCATGTTTCGAAGGGTATCGGTTCGAGAGCGGCGTTCGACATGGATCGAGGCACTCTAGCACCGCCATCAGGCCGGCAGATCGTCGTGCCTGTCGAGGTCGGTCACGATCCCGACATCGTCGACGGGCAACCTGGCGATGGACTCCTCGTACTTTCCGAAGATGGCGCGGAAACCGATGTCGCCATGGATCTCCATCATCTCGCTGAACAGCGCTCGATCGATGAGGACCGGATTGCCGCGCGCCTCCTTGTAAGTCGGCACGACGATCGGCGCCTGCGTGCGCGCGTACTCGTCGGCCAGCGCATCGATCGTCTGTGGCTTGACGAAGGGCTGATCGGCCAGTGCAAAGATGGCCGCCTGGCACATCTGGGGTAGGGCATTCAGTCCCGCCCGGATCGACGTGCTCACTCCCACGGCGTAATCGGGGTTGATGACGATGCGCTCGCCGCCGAACCGAACACCCTGCCGGATCTCATCGGCCTGAGCGCCGAGAACCACGACCACATCCCGAACCTTCGAGGCATGGACGGTGTCGAGCACATGTTCGAGCAGCGGCTTCTCACCGAGCCGGATGAGCGGCTTGCACTGGCCGAAACGCGCGCCCTGGCCCGCCGCGAGAACAATCACGGAGATCATGGCCCTGACTAGAGTTTAGTCTCGTTCAGCCGGCCTGGCGCATCCGCTTCTCTTCCCGGTCCGAGACCATCGAGGTGATGTGCGCAGCCAGACCGGCGACCTGCTCCTGGGTCGTCAGCGGCGAACGCCGCGGGCAGGCGCTGAAATGAGCAAAGATCTCGTCGTACGGCTTTTGCCTGTCGCCGATGGAGATGTTCTCATGACACCATTCGCAGATAAACCGCACGCGCCGACACCCCTCCCCTGGTTAAAGGAGTACCACGAACGCGGCAAAGTCACACCCGCTCGTCGTGAAACTCTTCCCGCTGAGGCTACATCTAATGGATGAGATGCGATGGAAACTCTTGGCCCTCGCCGGCCTTGCCGCATGCCTGGCCGTGCTGTTGGTGGTGCGACCCTCCTCCGCCGCACCGACACCTCCCGCGCCGCAAGGACTTGCAAAGGCGACATTTGCGGGCGGCTGCTTCTGGTGCATGGTCCATCCGTTCGACGAGCTCAAAGGCGTCGTCAAGGTCACCTCCGGCTACGCCGGAGGCCAGACCCGGGATCCGACTTACGAGGCAGTCTCCGCGGGAGGGACCGGGCACCGCGAGTCGGTCGAGATCCTCTACGACCCCAGGCAGATCGGCTACGCCCGGCTGCTCGACGTCTTCTGGCACAACATCGACCCCACCAACAACGGCGGCCAGTTCTGCGATGAGGGGCCACAGTACCGGTCGGCGATCTTCTACCACGACGCGGAGCAGAAGCGCCTGGCCGAGGCTTCGAAAGCGGCTCTGCGGAAGCGGATCAAGGTCTACACGGATGTGCTGCCCGCCGGTTACTTTTACGCGGCGGAGGAGTACCACCAGGACTACTACAAGAAGAATCCGGTTCGTTACCGGTTTTACCGGTTGAACTGCGGGCGCGATTACGTACTGGACAAGATCTGGGGAAGCGCGCGTCCGCGATGAGCCGCGGGTTCATCGCCTCACTCTCCGGCCTGGCCGTGACGCTCTTCGCCTGGTATGGCCCATGGGCCTGGCCGGCCTGGCCGGCGTTCACCGCCATCGACCTCGTGTTCGGTCACACCGGTTTCGCCGAATACCCTTTCGCAATCCGGTCGGCCATCGTCGTCCTGCTGATCGTGCTGAACGTGGCGTTCTGGGGTTTGGTCACCTACGGATTGCTGTCATTGGTGTGGCGACGGCCCAAACCTGCTGGCGCGGAGACGAGCCGGCCTTTGTAAACGCGATGCCGGACGTTCTCGTCCGATCCTCTGATCCGGTGCAAATTCGGGAGCGTGCGAGCTGGCGATGCGGATCGAGGCGGTCGTGTAGCGGCTGTGTTCGATCGATGCGTCGGTCATCACGCACCAGTGCGAGGTGGCCTGATGGGGAAAGAACTTTTTCGGTGGCGTCCGGTTCCGCTCCATCAGCGCTGCGGCCGCTGCCGCAAGGACGCAGCCGTTCTCTTCGAGGACGTTCCTCTGTGCGGGGAGTGTTTCCTTGATGCGTCGAAGGAGCGCTTCGGCGTGCACGAACCGCCCGGCGAGATCGAAGACGATCACAAAAAGAGAGCGACCGCCGGCTGACGGTTCAGGCCACTGCGTCGTCGACGAGCACGAGGTCGCACCCGGTGCGTCTGCGGTGCTCCGTGTTGATGGCCCGCCACAGATGGCTTACCAGTTCCGCGAGCAGACCGAGAGGAACGCTGGGGAGCTGCAGAATGACGTCGATGGGATGCTCCACGGCGAAAAGGTTCAGCAGCTCCTGCGCGGCTTCGTTGCGCGGATCGGCGCAGGCGGCGTGGAACAGGTCCATCTCTTCCGGAGTGAGTCTCATGTCCCGGATAGATTGCCCGAGGGAACCACCGTCGAGCGTTCGTCCACCGTGAATGATGCGTGAAACGGCCGGACCACCCGTTAAGATATTGATGTGACAAGGCTTCCCGCGAGCAACGAAGTCGCCGGGTTTATCCGGTCCATGGCGTTGGCCTGGAAGAATCTCGGCGCCTACCCTCCCGGACATCCTGCGCTGGCCGGATCGCTCGCCGCGGCCTTCCGCGCCTTCAACGAGCTTCGCGGCCCGGGCGGCGAGATGGTTCTCGGCATCGCCGCCGACGGAATCCTCTACGGGCCCGAGAAGATCGACACCACCCAGGCGCAGAAGTTCGCTCAGGCCCTCTACTCGCGTCGCATCGCCGTGGTGCGGATGGCTGCGGAAACGACCGAGGAGGATCTCGAGAGATTCCTGGGCATGCTCAGCGGCATGCCGGACGAATCGAGCAGACCGATGTGGGAGGCCCTGACCGCGGAGGGCGTGGTCAACATCAACCTGCAGCAGGTCGACTACTCCACCGTGCGCGTGACCGACGAGCTGGCGCCGGCCCCGCCGAAGCGCGAGTCGCTCTGGGACGAAATCCTGCACGCTCTCGTGGCCGGCCAGGAGCTGTCGCCGAAGTCGCAGCAACTCCTGAGCAGCGACATCCGCTCGGTCGACGAGCTGTCCGCGATGATGCTCCGCTACATCGACAGTGCGGATGACAGCGCCCAGTTCGATCCCGACTCGACATTCGGAATACGGCTCAACCCCCGCCGCGGCGGCGTGAACGGTGAGACCGGCGCCCGAGTGGCCGAAGCCATCGGCGCGCACATCGCCTCCGCGACCGGCTTGCGCAGGCAGCTGTCCGTGCAGCAGGTCATCCAGCTGTTACGCACCATGCCGGAACCGCTGCGAGGGGCGATCGTGCAGTCGATCATGCGTCCGCTCTCGAGCGACGAATCGGCCGGTGCGCTTCTGCGCGAGCTGGCATCGTCGCTCACGAACGATGAGATGCTCGAGGCCCTGCGTCACCTCGCCGCCGCCGGCACTCTCTCCTCGCACGCGATGCTGCTGCTGCAGTCGCTGGCCTCGCTCGAGCACAAAGACGATGAGCTTCCGCCCGCTCCGCCGGGGCTGGTCGGCGAGCTGCTGGAGCTGTTCGCCGACGACGACATCGACCGATTCAACCCTCCCGACCACAAAGCGCTCCTCCGGGACACGTCCATCAAAGTGCCGCGGCGGTGGGAGGGCGTCGTCGAGGCGACCGACGCGCTGGGCACGCGCGTGGAGACGGTCGCGCCCGACGCCATCGAACGGCAGCTCAGCGCCACGATCTTCGAGTTGTTGTCCCGACACGGAGCGTCGCGCGATTCCCGCCCACTGCTCGCCCGCATCGAGACCGTGTTCACGACCGAGGTGATGGCCGGACAGTTCGCCGATGCTCTGGAGGTGGCCGGCCGGTTGCGGGAGATGGCCATGGAGACTCCGAACGAGGCGCTGCAGAACTCGATTGATGAGTCGATGGCTCGCCTGGGAGGCACGGAGATCGTGCAACTGCTGGTCGACTCTCTGGCCAACGTACCCGCGGAGAAGGCTGCCACGATTCACGCGCTGCTCGACGCCCTGGGAGCCGCTGCCACCCGCAACCTGCTGCTGGCACTGTCGGAAGAAGAGAATCGCTCGCGACGGCGGCGGCTTTTCGATCTCGTCTGCTCGCTCGGCCCTGGCATCGTGCCGGAGGTCATCCATTTTCTCGGCGATGAACGGTGGTACGTGGTGCGCAACATGATCCTGCTCCTGCGCAGCGTCAACGACCGCTCCTCGCTGCCGGAAATCGAGAAGCTGGCCCGGCATCCCGATCTGCGCGTTCGCCTCGAGGCCATCAAGACCCTCCTCGCTTCAGACGTCACCGTGCCGAAGATCCTGCTCGAGGAAGCGATCAACGATCGGGACCGGAAGATGGCCGAGACGGCCATCGCCCTCGTCGGCAACTACGGCATCCGCGAGGCTGTCGAGCCGCTGCTGCAGATTCTGGCCGGACGCGACTGGTTCGGCGCACGCCGCTCGTTGCGCATCCTGGCCATCAAGGCGCTGGGAGAGTTGGCCGAGCCCGCGGCACTCCCCCGGATGCAGCATCTGTTCAGCACGCCGCTGCTGCCATGGCCGGCCCGCTCCGAGCGCCTGGCGGCGTTCGACTCTCTCTCGGCCTATCCTCCCGAGGTTCGTGCCGCCTACGTCGAGCGCGGGTTGCGGTCGCGCGATCCCGATATTCGCATTCTCTGCAGGAGGCTCTCGAAAACCTAGTGGAGTGTAACGGCAGAATCGGGACCAGATGGCGCAGAGGATCGGCGATGCGAGCAAGGCGCGCCGACGCAAGAATAGCGGGGACTATGCTGAGGAGGCGCAACCAAGCTCGCGGCGTTGAGACCAAGCCAGGTGGTCCCGATTCTGCCGTTACACTCCACTAGAATGGAACAGATCATCGTTCAGATCGCGTCGGCGGTGAACACCCGCACGCTGTATCCGGCGAATCATCCCCGGGTCACGCGCTCGGTCGAGGACACCGTGACCGCCGTTCGCCGGATGATCTCCGCCATCGGCGGCGAGTCGCTCACGTTCCTCATCGTCGGCGACGATCTCGTCATCGAGCAGGAAGTGCATCGAAAAGCGACGCTCTCCAACCGTCAGTTCATCGACATTCTGCACCGGCACGGCGTGGAGCGTCTCACGCTGGCGGCCGGTCTCGACGCCGCCGAGACGGACCAGCTCATCTCCTTTCTGGCCGTGGGCGCGCCTCCGCCGTCGATGCGTCACGTCATCATCGGACGCGTCGAGCTGGCGGTCGACGAGGAGGAAGACTCCGGAGAGAAGCGCGGGATCTCGCTCGATCAACTGGAGGTGGTGCGGGAATCGTTTGCCCGCTTCCGCACGGAGCGCAGGCTTCCGGCGTCGATGATGGACGAGATGGTCTGGAGCTTCATCGACGCGCTTTCGCGCACCACCCGGCAGATCCTCCCGCTTTCGCGGCTCCGGGAACACGACGAGTACACGTTCGTGCACTCGGTCAACGTATCGATGCTCGTCCTGGCTCAGGCCCGCGCCTTCGGAATCCAGGGCACCATGCTCCATGCCTTCGGCATGGCCGGCCTGCTTCACGATATCGGCAAGCTTCTCGTTCCGCTGGATGTTCTGAACAAGCCCGGCAAGCTCGAGGGTGAGGAGTGGAGCACCATGCAGAGTCACGCCGAGCAGGGCTCGTGGTATCTCAGCGGAATGGAAGGATCTCTGCCCCTGACCGCGATCGTGGCATTCGAGCATCACCTGCGTTACGACGGCAACCCCGCCTACCCCATCCTGCGCACACCCCGCGTTCCCAATCTGGCCAGCCGCATGACCTCGATCGCCGATGCCTACGACGCCATGTCCACCGTTCGTCCGTACCAACAGCCTCTGATGCGGTCGAGCGCTCTGGAGATTCTGAAGAAACGCGCGGAGACGTTCTACGACCCCGTGCTCGTTGCAGGTTTCGTCCGCCTCATCGGCGAGACGCCATCGTAGCCAGGCCGGCCAGCAGCAACGCCGCGGCCCCCGCCAGAATCCACGGCCGGCGCTGATTGAGCTCCAGATCGACGCTATAGGGATGGGCGCGATCGTCGAACACGCCGTGCGCCCCGGCGTCACCGGGCAGCGGCGCCCAGAGATTGTCGGGACGATCCGGATCCTCCGGTTCGTCGATCATCTGTCCGTCATATCCGTGCCTGGCCAGGTAGTGATCGGCATAGCCGGGAGCAATGTTGTTTCCCCACACTGCTTTGACCGTTGGCCATCCCACATTCACCTCACGCCTGTCGCAATACGCGGCCCACACGATGGCCTCGGCCGCGACTTCGGGCTGGAAGATCGGCGGCACCGGCTGGGCCTTGCGCGGAAGCCTGCTCCTGACCCAGCGGAACTGAGGCGTGTTCAGTGCTGGCATCTGCACCATGACCACCCTCACCCTGCTGCCGTCGTGAATCAACTCCGTGAGCAGCGAGTCATGAAATCCCTGGATGGCGTGTTTGGCCGCGCAATATGCCGACTGCAGGGGGATGCCGCGGTATGCGAGCGCGGAGCCGACCTGCACGATCGAGCCATGGTCGCGCGGCTTCATCCTCCTGAGCGCGGACAGCGTCCCGTAGACGTATCCGAGGTACGTGACTTCGGTGACGCGTTTGTACTCCTCCGGTTTCATCTCCATGATCGGCGAGAAGACCGACAGCATGGCGTTGTTGACCCAGACGTCGATGGGACCGAAGGCGCTCTCGACATCGTCCGCTGCCTGGTCCAGCGCCTTGTGATCGGAGACATCGAGCGGAAGCACGATGGCCTGGCCTCCCGCGGACTCGATCTCGCGCTTCGCTCCCTCCAGCCCATCGCGGCCGCGGGCGATCAATCCCACTCTCGCTTTTCGCTTGCCGAACGCCCGCGCGGTGGCGCGCCCCACACCCGCCGAAGCTCCTGTAATGACGACGACTTCAGGTTCGTTCATGGGCGGATGTCCAAGCAAAAGACACTCCCACACGAGATGGCACCGTCATTGAACCGTCCTCGGCCGTGGAGGTGGACCATGGAAGAGCGACGGGCGCCAAAACCTGGCGGAGTGTCAGGCCTGCTCTCGCGATTCGCGAGCTGGGTCTCACAGAAGTCGGGATCGACCACGGCGTTCGTGGCGGCCATGGGCGTGGTGGTGGTCTGGGGTCTTACCGGCCCGCTCTTCAGATATTCGAACACGTGGCAACTGGTCATCAACACCGGGACGACGATCGTGACGTTCCTGATGGTGTTCCTCATCCAGCGCGAGCAGAACAAGGACGCACTGGCGGTGCAACTGAAATTGAATGAGATCGTGGCGGCGCTCGATGGAGCGAGCAACCGGCTGATCTCCGTGGAAGATCTCTCCGAGGAAGACTTGAAGGTGCTTCACATTCACTACCGGCGGCTGGCCCAGATGGCCAAGACGGATCGCAGCGTCACCGAATCGCATTCCATCGAGGAGGCGGAGGCGCGCCATGCCTTCAAACGCGATCGTCGCAAAGCACGGCGCGCCAGGCGGGAGCACGCCCAGTGAACCTCCTGTCGATCCTGTTGTGGGGATTCGCGGCCACGCTGGTGCTGACGACGGTCATTCTGATCGGACAGTCGCTCGGATGGACGCGGATCGACATGCCGTTCATCATCGGGACGATGGTCACGAGCCATCGCGATCGCGCCAAAGTGATCGGTTACGCGCTGCACACGGCCATCGGCTGGTGCTTCGCCGTCGTCTTCGCGCTGTTCTTCGAGCAGATGCAACGGGCCACATGGTGGCTGGGACTGAGTTTCGGTCTCCTCCAGGGATTCGTGGTGGTCGTGGCGATTCTGCCGCTGCTGCCGGGAGTGCATCCGCGGATGGTCTCCGACTCCCGCGGTCCGGAACCGACGCGCCTGCTCGAACCGCCCGGATTTCTCTGCACGAACTACGGCCGCATGACGCCGATCATCGTCATCGCTGCCCACGCGCTCTACGGCCTGGTCCTGGGCGCCGGGTACACGCTCCGCTGACGACCTGATCAGGCGTGGTCAGCCGGCGAGTTTCCCGCCTGCCGGATCAGCACGATGAAAATGGCCACAGAGGCCCGTAAAGTCCACGGATGATGTATATTGAGACCAATATAAATGAACGAGTAGACCAAGACTCAAAAAGGAGAAACACCATGTCGAAATTGAATTTCAGCGCCGGAGCCGTTCTGCTCTGTTGCGCGCTCGCCTCGGCCGGATGCCGCTCGCATCAGAAAGCCGCCGCTGCGCCGGCCGTGGCGCCGCCGGCTGTCGTCGAGGCGCCGGTCGTCCGCGTCGAAGCGCCCACCCAGGACTTCATCGCGCCCACCAGTCCAGAGGACGATTTCGGGACCGATCCGGCAGAAGCGACGTTGCTGGCCCGCCAGAAAGGACTCCTGCGCGACGCGTTCTTCGCGTTCGACTCCTCGGTCCTGACCAGCGACGCGCAGCAGAATCTCACCTCCTCGGCCGCATGGATGCGCGATCACCATCAGACGTTCCACCTCCTCGTCGAAGGTCACTGCGACGAGCGCGGAACGGAGGCCTACAACCTGGCGCTCGGCGATCATCGGGCATGGCAGGCCAAGGAATACCTCTCTGCCCTGGGTGTCGATGGGAGCCTCATTCAAACGATCAGCTACGGCGAGGAACGTCCGTTCGTGAACGGTCACGACGAAGAGGCATTTGCGCAGAATCGGCGCGCACATCTCGTCCTGACCGCCGCAAAATGAGCGCACGGCACTGACCGCCGCCGCTCCGTGTCAGCCCAGAGGTGTGTGGATCTCCACGCACCTCTGGCTGACAGATTGCAAGCACTTCCAACGTGCGCGCCGCAACGATTGAGTCTGCACACAGTCCTTCGATCGCCGGTCACCAGCGCGCAACGAGGCATCTCCGGCGCCATCGGCCGTCGCCGTGGCGCCGCCGATTGCTGGTCGCGGCGCTCGTTGCCACAACGATGACCATGTTCGCGTGCAGCCCCGCATCGCCCGAGACGAACAGCACGACGATGTCACCGGCCCAGGGTCGCCCGGCACTGACCACCGTCACCATCGGCGCAACCCCCGAAGTCACGACCTCCGGCAGCCCGGCGCCGCACGATCGGGTCGCGGCGATGGAACTGGTTCGCGTCTTTGCGGATCACATCGAGATGCGACGGTTGATCCCGCGGACGAACACGGCCTTTCACATCGAGAACAAGACCTCGCAACCGCGGACGATCGAGTTCGCCGGCTCGACGCAAACCGTCACCACGCCGGCCGTCGGCCCCGGCCAGACCCTCTTTTTCCAGATCGATCTCCTCGACCGGCAATACCGGGTGCGTCTTGCCGGCCGGAACGATCGCGGCGTGACGGTCAGGACCTATGTGCCCGGCCAACCGCCGCACCGCCGCTGATTCCGGTCAGTCAGCCTTGCTGGTTCGAAGTATGGGCATCAAACAATTGCGCTTCGCGCTGTCTGCCCCGCGGCACCGGCCTTTCCAGAACGAGCGCCGCATTCATCAGTCCGATGTGGGTGAGCGCCTGCGGAAAGTTCCCGGTGAGCGCACCCGACTGGACTTCGATCTCTTCCGAGTAGAGACCGAGGTCGTTCGCGCGCGACAATAGCTTTTCGAAGAGAGCGCGCGCTTCGTCGATCCTGCTGGCGATGGCCAGGGCTTCGACCAACCAGAAACTGCAGGCCAGGAACGCACCTTCTCCCGGCGGCAGGCCGTCGTCGGTCCGCATCTCGTAACGAAACAGGAGATCGTCGTGGCCGAGAAAACGGCGGATGGCCTCGATGGTGCCAACCAGGCGCGGATCGTGGCCTTCGAGAAAGCCGACGCGGGACGCGTAGAGAAGGCTGGCATCGAGCTCGTCACTGTCGTACGTTGCCACAAAGCTGTTCAGCTCCCGATTGAAGCCGCGTGCCAGCACTTCCGTCTTGATGTCGTCCCTCGCGCCGCGCCAGGGCGCGGCGTCGGCGTGCAGCCTTCCCTTCTCCACGAGGCGAACGGCGCAGTCGAGCGCGGACCAGGCCATGATCTTCGCGTGCACGTGCTGTTTGACCCCGGACCTCTTCTCCCAGATGCCGCTGTCGGGTTCGCGCCATCGCCGGACCACGAGGTCGGCAAGCGACCCGACGAGATTTCTCGTGTCGCGGTCGAGCGCTTCGCCGCGGTCCGTGAACTCCTCTACCGCACCGAGGATCTCGCCGTAGACGTCGAGTTGAAACTGCTTGCGCGCGTCGTTCCCGATCCGCACCGGTCGCGACCCGGCATAACCGGATAGATGATCCAGCGTTCGCTCCGGAAGCCGCGACTCGCCAAAAACGTCGTAGAGAACTTGCAGGTTGGGGTGCGTGAGCCGCGTCGCGTACAACAGCCAGTTGACGAACGCGCCTCCTTCCACGTCGAAACCGCAGTCGTAAAGCGCACCCACCGTGAAGGAGGCGTCGCGCAGCCAGCAGTAGCGATAGTCCCAGTTGCGCACGCCGCCGATCTTCTCCGGCAGAGAAGTGGTCGGCGCGGCCACGATGCCTCCCGATGGTGCGTAGGCCAGCATCTTGAGCGTGAGCGCGCTGCGTAACACGCGATCGCGATAGGGCCCGTCGTACCCGAGGTGCGAGGACCACTGCTGCCAGAACGCGATGGTCTCGTCAATTTCCCGGTCCGCCTCCTCGCCGATGTTCGCGAACACGGCCGGCGCATGGGTCTCGTACGACAGCGAGAAGTGCTGTCGCTGGCCCGATCGCACGCAAAAGGCGGCCGTGGCGCGGGCATCCTCGACTTCGATCTCGACGTTCGTGCGCAGATGAAACACGGAAGGTCCAGCCGCGCACCAGACGGTGTCGCCGCGGACAAGCTCGAGCTTGGGCACGACGCGCGCGTAGTCGGGCCGCGGCTCGAAGACCGCCTGCATCGGCACATCACCGGACAGGCCCTCGACGCGCCGCATCAACTGCCGGAACGGCGCCAGCCGCTGATGCTTCTGCGCTTCCGTGAGCGCCGGCATGAGGTCGAGCACGCGCACCGAACCGCCGTCAGTCTCGTACGTGGTCTCGAGAACATTCGTGTCGTCGATGTAGCGTCTGCGCGCGTGAAACGCGACCGCCGGTGCAAGAGAGAAGAACCCGCCGCGACCGCAGTCGAGAATCCGCGCGAAGACAGAACGGCTGTCGAAGCGAGGCCAACACAGCCAGTCGATCGATCCGTGTTTCGACACGAGCGCGGCCGAGCGCGAGTCTCCGATCAGCGCGTAATCGCCGATCAGCGGCTGCTCATCCGCCATACGCCATCCGTAATACCTCGGCCAGATGCAGCGCCCGGCGGCTGGTGGTCTGCTCGATCTGCTCGCGGCAACTGAAGCCGTCAGCGATGATCAGCGTCTCGTGCGATGCCGCCCGGACTTTCGGCAGAAGCAGCCTCTCCCCGATGCGCATGGAGACCTCGTAGTTGTCGCGCACGAAGCCGAACGCACCAGCCATGCCACAACAACCGGAATCGGGTCGCTCGAACCGCAGCCCCATCTTCTTCATCACCGACTCCTCGGCGTCGAACTTCATGATGGAGTGGTGATGACAGTGGGCCTGCACGAGCGCCTGGCGGTCGAGCCGCGGCAGATCGCACTTTTCGCGATCGAGAAACTCGCTGAGCGTGAACACGAGATTGCCGAGGCGTTTGGCGTCCTCGCTGGTGGGAAAGAGACCGTGGAGCTCGTCGCGAAAGACCGACACGCAGCTCGGCTCCAGTCCGATGATCGGAATCCCTCGCTCCAGCTCCGGGCGCAACGCGCGCATGATCTCGCGCAGACGCCGCTTGGCCAGACGCAGGAATCCGAAGTCGTAGAGCGGGCGCCCGCAACAGAGATGCTGCCTGGGGATGCTGACCTGATAGCCCAGCCGTTCCAGCACTTCCACGGCCGACATGGCAGTCTGCGGATGGAAATAGTTGTTGAACGTGTCGGGCCATAACATCACCGGGTTGCCGGGTTTCCGGGTTGCCGGGTGGCCGCGCTTGCGGAAGGCGTTCACGAACGTCTGGCCTGCGTAGCGCGGCATCCGGCGATGCGGCGAGATCTGGGCGAGCGACTTCACGAAAGGGAGGCGCATGCTGAGATTGGCGAGACGCGGCGCCATCGACGCCAGACGCGACCAGCGCTCGATCCACCCCATGGCGTACGCGTGGGGCGGGCGCAGCTTCCACTCGTAGTAATGCGACAGGAACTCGGCCTTGTACGTGGCCATGTCGACGTTCACCGGGCAGTCGCCCTTGCACCCTTTGCAGGCCAGACAGAGATCGAGCGAATGCCTTACCGATTCGTTGTTCCACGACGCCGGGATCTCCCGCCCCTGGAACATCTCGAACAGCAGATGGGCGCGGCCGCGCGTGGCATCCTCCTCCTCGCGCGTGACCATGTAGCTCGGACACATGACGCCGGTGTCGAAGCGGCGGCACTCGCCCACTCCGACACAGCGGAGCACGGCGCGGTCGAAACGTCCCTCGTCGTCAGGGAACTGAAAGTGCGTCTTCGGTGACCAGGGCCGGTAATCGGCGCCCAGTCTCAGGTTCTCCGTCGGGTGATACGGCTGGACGACTTTTCCGGGATTCATCTTCCAGTCGGGATCCCAGATCGACTTGAATTCGCGAAAGGCTTCGATCAGTTCCGGTCCGAACATCTTCGGGAGCATGTCTGCCTTCGACTGCCCGTCGCCATGCTCGCCCGAAAGCGATCCGCCGTAAGAGACGACGAGGTCGGCGGCGTCATCGAGAAACGATCGGAACTTCCTGATGCCGGGCGCGGTCTCGAGGTCGAAGTCGATGCGCGTGTGGACGCATCCCTGGCCGAAGTGCCCGTAGAGATCGCATCCGTAGTCATAGCGTTCGAAGAGCTTGCGGAGATCGCGCAGGTAGCCGCCGAGCTTATCGGGATGCACGGCCGAGTCTTCCCACCCTTCCCAGGTCAACGACTGACCGGGCACGTTGGCCGTGGCTCCGAGACCCGACTCACGGATCTGCCAGACAGTCGTTTCCTCGCGCGCGTCGTCATAGAGCTTCATCGACGGACGGGGTTTGGCGCTCTTCAGCGCCTCCATCATCTTCTTCGCGTTCGCGTCCGACTCGTCCTTGTCGTCGCCGCCGAACTCGACCAGCAGCCAGCCGCGCCCCTCCGGCAGGAGACGGGCATCGCCGGGATGGAGGTGCTTTTTCTTCATGTCGCTGACGAGACGGTCGTCGATGCCTTCGAGACCGATCGGCTTGTACTCGAGGATCTCCGGAACGTGATCGGCCGCGGTGTAGATGTCTTCGTAGCCGAGGACGACGAGCGTGCGCGCAGGGGGCGAGTGGACAAGGCGGCATTTCGCTTCGAGCACGAGCACGCACGTCGACTCCGATCCCACCAGCGCTCTGGCCAGATGAAATCCCCCCTCGGGCAGGAGGCTGTCGAGGTTGTAGCCGGAGACCCGCCGCGGAATCTTCGGATAGCGCGCCCGAATCAGATCGCCGTATTTGTCGCGCAGCGCGCGCAGGTCGCGATAGATGCCGCCGATGCGCCCGCCCTTGTCAACGAACGCGTCGATCTCGCTCTCGGAGACGGGGCCGACGCGCATGCGCGTGCCGTCGTAGAGCAGGATATCGAGCTCGTCGATGTTGTCGACGGTCTTGCCGGCCATGAGCGCATGCACGCCGCAGGAGTTGTTGCCGATCATGCCGCCGAGCGTGCAGTGCGTGTGCGTGGCCGGATCGGGACCGAACGTGAGGTGATGTTTTTCCGCGGCGTTGCGGAGGTCATCGAGGACGAGGCCGGGATGAACGCGCGCGAACCGGTTGCCGGCGTCGAGCTCGACGATGTCGTGCATGTACTTCGTGAAGTCGATGACGACGGCGACGTTGCAGCCCTGGCCGGCCAGACTGGTGCCCCCACCGCGGCCGACGATCGGCGCGCCAAACTTCCGGGCCAGAGCGACGGTGGCCACAACGTCGTCCGCGTCCCACGGCAACACGACGCCGATCGGCACCTGGCGGTAGTTCGAGGCGTCGGTCGCATACAGCGCGCGCGAGCCGGCGTCGAAGCGGACCTCGCCGCGCACCTCGCGTTTCAGTGCGGCGGCGAGGCCGGCGGCATCGACGTTGAGCGACTGCACGCGGTCCGTGTGCTCGATGAGCGTCGCATCGGAGCCACCGGTGCGCCCGGTGCGGATGGGATCGAAGCGACGGGGAATCTCACTTCGCGATGACAAAGCGTTCGGCGTCCTTTCTCTTGAATTCCAGCCCGTGTCCCGGTCGCGACAGATCGGGCGTCATGACACCGTCCCGCGCGGCGCGAAAACCATCGAACAGCATCGACTCGATGCGCACGTGATCGTGGAAGTACTCCAGATGCACGAGCGGGGGCGACGCGCAGCCGGCATGCAGATGCATCGACGGCGCGCAGTGCGATGACAGCGGAAGGTTGAACGACTCGCAGAGCGCCGAGGCGCGCAGAAAACCGCTGATGCCGCAGCAGCGCGTGGCGTCGGCCTGCAGCACGTCGACGGCTCCGGCTGCGATCATGTTCCGAAAATAGTAATGGTCGTAGCCGTATTCGCCCGCCGCGATATTCATCCCGGCCGGCGCGCGGTCGCGAATCAGGCGGAGTCCGTCGAGGTCGTCGGACCCGACGGGCTCCTCGAGCCACTGCACGCCCGACTCCGCGAAATCCTCCGCCTGCGCCAGCGCCTGCTTGCGCGTGTACGCGCCGTTCGCGTCGACAAACAGCGCGCAGTCGCCGATGGCTTTTCTGGCCGCGCGCACGCGATCGCGGTCGGCCGCGGCATCCCGTCCGACTTTCATCTTCACGAAGCACATCCCCTCGCTCGCCCAGCCGCCGAGCTGTTTTCGCAACCGCTCTTCGGTGTACGAGGTGAACCCTCCGCTGCCGTAGACCGGAACGGAGTCGCGAAACGAGCCGAGCAGCTTCACGAGCGGAACGGCCAGGAGCCTCGCCTTCAGATCCCAGAGTGCATTGTCGAGCGCGGAGATCGCCGTCGCCGCCACTCCCGGCCTCCCGACGTTGCGAATGTCGTAAAGCATGGACGCCCAGGCCGCGCTCACGTCGAGCGCATCGCGGCCGCGGAGCAGATCGATGAAGCGCCCCTGAATCAGCGTGGCCGCGGAGACGTCCGCGTACGTCCATCCGATCCCTCGATGACCGCCCGCGGCAATCTCGACAAGAACGAGCGTCGTCGAGTCCCATTCGTAAGTGCCATCGGACTCGGGCGCATCCGTGGGAATGCGATAGGCCGACACTTCGACCGTCTCGATCCGAGGTCCGAGGCCTGCGGCCCGCGGCCTGTCACTTGCGGAATGAATCGAACATCTCCTTCATGGCGTTCTTGAGCATCGAGCCGCGCGCGGGATCCTGCAGCAGCGCCGACATGAAGTTCTTGGCCTGCTCCATCGTGATGTGCGGTGGCAGCGGCGGCACTTCCGGATCGGTGCGGAACGAGACCACGCAAGGGCGGTCGGCGGAGAGCGCGCGATCCCACGCCGCTCCGATATCTTCCGGCTTCTCGACGCGGATGCCGAGAAGGCCGAGGGACGTCGCGTACTGCGCGTACTCGAACGCCGGCACAGCCTGCGATGCTTTGAATCTCGGATCGCCCTCCATAACGCGCTCTTCCCACGTCACCATGTTGAGATCGCGGTTCTCGAGGACGCAGACCACCAGGCGCGGATCGCTCCACTCCTTCCAGTACTTCGAGATGGTGATGATCTCGTTCATGCCGTTCATCTGGAACGCGCCGTCGCCGACGAGAGCGATAGGGATGCGGTCCGGAAACGCGAACTTCGCACCGATGACGTAAGGGACACCAGGTCCCATCGTGGCCAGATTCCCGGAGAGCGATCCCAACATGCCGCGCTTGAACTTCAGGTCGCGGGCGTAGAAGAAAGCCGTGGTTCCGGAGTCGGCAGCGAGAATGCAGTTCTGCGGCAGGCGCGGCGACAGCTCCCAGAACACGCGCTCGGGATTGATCGGGTTCGCCGAGTTCATGGCCCGCGCCTCCACCACCCGCCACCACTCCTCGATCTCCTTCTCGATCTTCTCGCGCCAGGAGCGGTCCGTCTTGCGGCGCAGCATCGGGATCAGCGCTCTCAACGTGTCGCGGCTGTCGCCGTTGAGATTGACCTCCATCGGATAGCGGATCGACAACATTCGCCCGTCGATGTCGATCTGCACGCCGCGCGCTTGTCCCTCCTCCGGCAGAAACTCCGGGTAGGGAAAACTCGAGCCGACCATGAGCAGCGTGTCGCATTCCTCCATCAGCACCCAGCTCGCTTTCGTTCCCAGCAAGCCGATGGAGCCGGTGACGAACGGGAGATCGTCCGGCACGACCTGCTTGCCGAGCAGCGCCTTGGCCAGGCCGGCGCCGAGGATGTCGGCCACTTCGATGAGCTCGTCGGTGGCCTTGGCCGCACCGATGCCCGCGAGAATGGCCACGCGCTTGCCGGCGTTGAGCGCCTCCGCCGCGCGTTTGAGGTCGGCCTCGTACGGAACGACGTGCGGCGAGCTCCATCCGATGCCGGAGTGCACCGTGGAGTGTTTGCGCGGTGGCTCGGCCGCTTTCACTTCCTGCAGATCGTTCGGAACGATGATGCACGTGACGGTGCGCTCGGAAAGGGCGATGCGGAAGGCGCGATCGATGAGATGGCGGATCTGTCCCGGCGCCATGGCCGTCTGCACGTACTCCGAGGCCACGTCCTTGAAGAGAGACTGCAGGTCGACTTCCTGCTGATAGGAGCCTCCCATGGCCAGGCGCGAGGCCTGTCCGACGATGGCTACGACCGGCTGATGGTCCATCTTCGCGTCGTACAGCCCGTTGAGCAGGTGAATCGCGCCCGGCCCCGAGGTGGCCATGCACACGCCGACCTCACCGGTGAACTTTGCGTGCGCGCACGCCATGAATGCCGCCATCTCCTCATGGCGGACCTGCACGAAGTCGACCTCGTCCTTGACGCGCTCGAGAGCGCCGAGGATGCCGTTGATCCCGTCGCCGGGAAAACCGTAGATCCGTTTGACGCCCCATTGCTGCAGGCGTTGAATCAGAAAATCGCTGACGTTGTCACTCAATCGTTACCTCCCGTGTTGTTCTGGGTCGTGGGTGGGGGGGGGGGGGGGGGGTTTATGCGGGGTTGCCCCCCGGCCCCACCCCCAACCCCCCCCCCCCCCCACCCCCCCCCCCCACCCCGGGGGGGGGGGCGGGGGGGCAACCCCCACCGGGGGCGGCCACCCCCTGGGGGCGGCCCCCCCGGCTGGGGTGCTGGTGCT
>JBBRTB010000006.1:0-194551 GCA_038244815.1 Thermoanaerobaculia bacterium | reverse complement strand
GGGCGGTTATTTTTGGGTGGTGGGGGGGGGTGCGTGGGGCGGGGGGGCGCCCCCGCGCCCCCCACCCCCACCGCCCGCCCCCCCACGACCCTCCCGACGACCAACGCTAATAGGCGTTCTCGTGCCTCAAACCGTGCAGCACGGTGAGAAAGAGGATCTTCATGTCCAGCATGAGCGACCAGTTCTCGATGTAGTAGAGGTCGTGCTCGATGCGCATGCGGATCGAGGTGTTGCCGCGCCAGCCGTGAACCTGCGCCCAGCCGGTGATGCCCGCGCGGACTTTATGTCGCAACATATAATGCGGACATTCAGCACGGAATTGTTCTACGAATTGCGGGCGTTCCGGACGCGGGCCGACCACGCTCATGTCGCCCGTGACCACGTTCCAGAGCTGCGGCAGCTCGTCGAGCGACCAGGCCCGGATCAGCCGGCCCACGCGCGTGCGCCGCGGATCGTCGCGGTCGGCCCACACCGCACCCGTGTCGTTCTCCGCCCCGACGCGCATCGAACGGAATTTGAGGATCCGGAACGGCTTGCCGTCGAGACCCATCCTGACCTGCCGGTAGAACACCGGCCCCCGGTCTTCGGCCCACACCATGAGCGCGGTCAGAATCATGACCGGTGAGAACAGCAGCAGAGCCATGCCGGCGACGAGCAGATCGAATCCGCGCTTGACGAAGCGGCTCCAGCCCTCCAGCGGCGTTTCCGAGAGATTGATCGTGGGCAGCCCGTCGATGTCCTCGACGCGCGAGCGCAGCACCATGAACTGGAGAAGGTCGGGCACGACGTGGATCGACACCGCCGTGCGCACCAGGCGATCGAGCAGCGCCATCATGGCCTGCGACGAGGCGTGCGGCAGCGCCACGAACACGTGATCGATCCGCTGGGCCTCGACGATCTCCTCCGCCTCGGGGATCGTGCCGAGGCATTCGAGATTCGCGAGACGGGAGTCGTCGCCGTTGCGCAGATATCCCACCACGCGGAATCCGAGCTGGTCTCGATGAGAGTCGATCCGCTCGACGACCGCGCGCGCCAGCTCACCGTTGCCGGCGATGAGCACACGGTCGAGATCCCTTCCCTGCCGATGCCTGCGCTCGACGATCGATCGAACCAGACTGCGCCCGATCATCACCAGCAGCAACGCACAGACGAGAAAGATGGCCAGCGTCGCCCGCGAGTAGAGAACGTCGGGATTCCCGGGGCGCACCCAGAGCAGGACGCCCGAGAGCACCACCGTGGCCACGACCGAGCCGATGGCCACCTGCAGCCATTCCTCCGCTTTGCTCCGCGTGGGCCGGACGCTGTAGAGCCCCTGCACGGCGAAGGCGAGCGGAAAAACGATCGTCACGATCGGCAGGAGCGACAGGTACGACGCGATCGACTGCTGTCCCTTTGTCACCGGGATCAGCTCGAACTGGAAGCGCAGGAAGTAGGCACAGAGCATCGCCAGGTTCGACGCCAGCGCGTCGTTCACGAGGTAGACCGAGGCGAGACCTCTGTGTTTCTGTTCGATCATCGGATGCGCTCGAGCGCCGCCAGGAACTGTTCCGTGAACCGCGCCCGCGAAAATTGCGCGGCATGGGCGCGCAGCTCCGTGCGATTCCACGACCGGCTCTCCACTTCGTCGAGCGCTCTGCGCAGCGATTCGACATCCTGGGAATCGAAAAAAATCCCGGTGCGGCCGGCCACGACCGAATCGAGCACGCCACCGGCCCGGAACGCCACCACCGGCGTTCCGACCGCCATTGCCTCGAGCGGAGTGATACCGAAATCTTCGATGCCGGGCAGAATGAGACTCCTGGCGCGAGCGAGCCGCTCCACGATTCTAGCTCTCTGTACGGAGCCCAGGAGCTCAACGTTGGGTGCCTGGCCACGCCGCAACTCGTCGAGCATCGGTCCGCCGCCGATGACGACGATCCGTTTCCCGGTGGCCAGGGCCAGTTCGATGCGTTTGTAGGGAACGAGCGCCGACACGATCAGGTGATAGTCCTCGCGGCTCTCGGGCATCTCCGCCCCCAGGAACTCCTCGTCCACGAACGGATGCACCACCTGGGAAGGCCGGCCGTAGTAACGCGCGATGCGATCCTGGACGAAGGTCGAGTTCGCCAGGAACTGCGTCACGCCGCTGGCGGTCTTCGCATCCCACTTGCGCAGCCGCGCGGCGACGATCGACGCAGCCGCGCGCATGACCGGCTTCGAGCGCGGGAAGTAATCATCGAAGCGATCCCAGACATAGCGCATGGGCGTGTGGCAGTAGCAGAGATGGGGCTTGCCGCGCGCGTTCACTCCCTTGGCGACGCAGTGGCTCGACGAAACCACCAGATCGAATCCGCGCAGATCGAACCGCCGGATGGCGCCCGGAAAGAAGGGCAGCAGCTTGCGGTAGTCGCGTATGCGCGACGCCACAGGTTGCAGATCGCTCGTGTGAATCTTCCGCGACTCGATCGTCGGCGAGACGGAGCCGGCAAAATGAAACAGCGTGAACAGCTCCGCCTCCGGCAGCACGTCGAGGATGGCCTCGAGCACCGCCTCGCCGCCGCGCATCCCGGTCAGCCAGTCGTGGACGACGGCGATGCGCGTCATTCCTGTTCTTTCTTCCCGCCGTCTTCTTCTTCCTCCGCGCAGAGATCGCAGAGACAGTCGTTGCGGAAGTACTCGTCGGCGGGAACTTCCGCGAGGCACTGGATGCACAGGTGCCTGCCGGTGCGCTCCGGAAGATGACGCGGGGTAGGTTCGTCGTGCATGAGAGGAGTGCGGCGTCGCCGGCGCTTTCTTATACGAAAGCCGGGGCTTTCGCCACCGCACCCCGCTGGGGCCTAGAACAATTCGGCCACGGGCATGTACACGCCGTCCTTCGCGAAGGGGACGTACTCGAAGCCGCGGCCCAGCGGATCATCGGGGCGCACGGTGGTGTAGTCGATCCCGAGAGCCGAGTAGATCGTGGCGGCGATGTCCTCCGGTTTGACGTCGCGATCGAACGAGCCGTAGTCCCTGGCCTGATTGCCGAGGTCGTCGGTGACGCCCATGGCGTGGCCGCCGCGGACGCCGCCGCCGGCGAAGACGGCCGACATGCGCAGGTAGTGATCGCGTCCGCCGTTGGTGGTGATCGGCCCGACCGTGCGGCCGAACTCGCCGATGATCACGATGAGTGTCTCGTCGAGCAGCATCTTGCCGCTGGTCCCGGGCGTGGTGGCCAGGTCTGTGAGCAATGCCCCCATCCCGTCGTCGAGCTGTTTGCCCTGCGAGTACAGCGAGTTGCCGGTCTTGCCGTAGATGTTGCTGTGGTGATCCCAGTTGCCGAACGTGACCTGAACGAATCGCGCCCCTCGATCGGAGGCCACGACGTTGCGCGCCACCAGCAGTGAATCGCCGAAATTCGACTCGCCGTAACGCGTGTGCTCGTCGGCGGTGAAGCTGAACACCTGATTGATATTCGGCGTGTCGATAAGCACCTTGGCGGCGTCGTAGAAATTCGTCATGTCCGAGGCGTCTTTGCCCAGCTCCGCGCTCACGCGCGCGCTGTCGATCGACTGGATGAGGTTCCAGCGGTCGCTGAGCCGCTGCGCGCCGTCGGGATGTGTGAGCGAGGTGAGCCCGGTCTGTGATGCGGTCACGTTGAACGGCGCGTGCTCGGCGGGAAAATATCCCGAGCCCGCGCTCGTGCCGTTGAGCGCGATGAAGCCGGGCAGCACGTCTTTCGCCGTCCTTGTCTTCTGCATCTCCATCGACACCACCGCGCCGAGGTGCGGGGCGATGTTGCCGGTGGCGCCGCTGGGGTTGCGGGCGATCTGGGCCCACTTCTGCGCGAGCGGATGCACCGCTGCCCACGCGCTGGCGGTGCGGACGATGGAGATGCGGTTGAGCTGCTCCGCCATCTTCGGCAGCAGGCCCTGCGGCCAGCGGAACTGCCCGATTGTCGTGGGCGCAAAGTCGGACGGCGTCCACGCGCCTTCCTTCAAGTCCCACATGTCCGTGTTGCTCGGGCCGCCGGAGAGGAACACTAGGATGCAGCTCCGGGCCGTGTTGAGCAGCGTGACGTTCGACGTGGTGGCGCCGAAGAGCAGCGACGGACTGAACACGTCCGCGAAGAACGACATGACCACGCCGGTCCCGGCGATCCTGACGAAGTGGCGCCGCGAGAGCCCGTCGCCCCAGAACGGTGAGCCATTCCCCTGCGGGCAGTTGCAGTCGGTTTTCTTCATGACGTCCTCAGTTGAAGAGGAACTCCAGACGGTTCATCAGCGCGTACTGCAGGTCTTCGCTCTTTGTCGAGAGGGCGCCGCTCCGGAGATACGCGATCGCGGCGTCGCGCTCGCTCGAGGTCGGGCGCCGCGACAGCGTGGCGATGTACAGCTCGTCGGCAATCGTGCCGGGATCTTTCGACGCCGCCAGAACGTGAGCGACGGTCGTGTTGGCGTTGGTGGCTTTGACACGCGTCGTGACCACGGAGTCGTTGAGCATCTCCAGCGCCTCGACGATCGATCCGTCGCTCGACCGTGCGGTCGTATCGCGATCCCCTCGCCCGAATGCCCCCAGGAACGGGCCGAACTGCGAACGGGAGTTGGGCTCGGTCGGATCCGGTAAAGCCATGGCCCGCGTCATGGGCGCGGTGAAGCCGGAGACATTCAGCACCGGCGGCATGTTCGTGGCGCGGCCGACGGCATCGAGCACCGACTCCGCCAGGATGCGCCGCGGGTAATGACGCGCGTAGTCCGTCGTCCATAGTTCATTCCACGGTCCCGGCGTATAGAGCGAAGACAATTGATACGCGTTCGACCGGGTGATGAGCCGGAGGAGCGCCCGGATGTCGTAGCCGCTGGCCACGAAGGAGTCGGCGAGCTTCGTGAGCAGTGCGGGATGTGTCGGCTGCAGCACCGCACCGGGCGCGAGCGTGGCCGGATCCTGGCGCAGGAGATCGAAGGAATCCGCCGGCTCGACGATGCCGATGCCGAACATCGACTTCCAGACGTAGTTCACCGAGGCGCGTGCGAACTGCGTGCTGCCGGTGACCATACGCGCGTAGGCGGCCCGCCGCGGCTCCCCGCCCTTCGGCGTCTCGCCCGACAGAAAGAACGACGGATCGACGAAGTTCGGCTGCCCGGGGTCAGGCTGGCGAGCCACCTTGTTGCCGGAGGTGGTGTTCAGGCGATACGCGCCGTTCGTGTTGTCGTTGATCGTGTACTGCACGACATTGTTGTTGTTCGGGTCGCGCGCCACCGTCATCGTGACCTGCGCGAAGAACGCCGCGTTTTTCCAGAAGTCGTATCGCGTGCGCGTGACCAGGCTCGAGTTCACCGCTTCCAGATGTCCCTTGCCGTTGTGGCACGACAGGCAGACCAGCGGAAGTCCGAGGAAATGCTCGCCGGTGGCGGCGGACATGTCATCGTACGTGTCCTGGATCGGACCGTTCGTCAGGATCTGGCGCACCCAGTAGTTCACCGGACCGGTCGTGAAGTTCGCTCCGGTGGCGGTGATGCTCTCGCGCACCATCTGGTCGTACGGCTTGCCCGATGCGAACGAGTCGCGCATCCAGTTGTAATAGGCGTTACGGCCCTGCGGATACTCGCGGATGTTGGCAGTGGCCTGCACGTTGCCGACGAGGTCTCCGAACCAGAGCGTCCAGCGATCGACGAAGCCATCGGAGGCCAGCAGCTCGTCGATGAGGCGGTCGTGCTTGTCCGCACTCGTATCGGCGAGGAACGACTTGACCTTGTCCGCGGTCGGAATCTGTCCGGTGAGATCGAGCGTGACGCGGCGCAGGAACTCCTCGTCCGTCGCCGGAATCGTCCAGCGGACGTTGTCCCGCACCATCTTTCCGAAGATCTCGTCGTCGATGAAGTTCCTGGCGGTGAACGTAGGCGCGGCCGGCGGCGTGACCGCGCGGCGCTTCGACGGCACGGCCGCATCGCTCTGGCGGCTGGGCGCGATCCGCTCCGCGTTCCGCGAGAGCAGGTGGGCGATCTCGCGCGAGGATCGAGCGTGCGACGGATCGAGCGTGCACTCCGCGCGCGGTGCCACCTCGACCTCCTCCCCCGCCCGGGACACGGTCCCGCCGGACATCACACCGAGGAGAACGAGAGTGATGGCGCTCGTCAGAGCCCGCCCTGATGCCATGGCCAAGCCTTTCCTTTCCTCTGCAGGTATCGTAGAGCATTGGATGGCAGGACCTGTGATTCTGCTTACAGGAATACGATCCTGTTGTGGAAGGCAGGAGAAACGATGATTCAAATCCGGAAGTCCGGCCAGCGCGGCCATTTCGACCACGGCTGGCTGAACACCTACCACACCTTCTCGTTCGCCGATTACTACGAACCCGAGTTCATGGGATTCCGCTCGCTGCGCGTGATCAACGAAGATCGCGTCGCCGCCGGAGCCGGTTTCGGAACACACGGCCACCGGGACATGGAGATCGTGTCGTATGTCCTCGAGGGCGCGCTCGCCCATCACGACAACATTGGGACCGGCGGAGTGATCAAGCCCGGCGACGTGCAGCGCATGAGCGCGGGCACGGGCGTGCTGCACAGCGAGATGAATAGCTCGAAAGTGGAGCCCGTGCACTTTCTGCAGATCTGGATTCTGCCCGAGCGCAACGGCATCAAGCCCGGCTACGAGCAGAAACACTTCGACGAGAGCGAGCGGCGCGGAACGCTGCGCCTGGTCGCCGCGCCGGGCTCGAATGACGGCGCCGTGGAGTTGCACCAGGACGTGCGCATCTACTCCGCGCTGCTCGACGGCGGCGCGAGCGTCACGCACCAGTTCGACGCGAACCGTTACGGCTGGGTTCAGGTGGCGCGCGGTGAGATCGACCTGAACGGCCAGAACCTCGTGGCCGGCGATGGCGCCGCGATCTCGGACGAGCCTTCGATCTCCATCACCGGAAACGGCGCGGAAGTATTGTTGTTCGATCTGAATTGAACGTTACGGGTCGCTGGGACGCTGGGTGACTGGGTCGCTGGGTCGCTGGAACGACTTAACGACCCAGCGTCCCAGCGTCCCAGCGACCCAGCGACCCAGCGAAGCAAATGATCGTCCTCCTACGCCTGATCAAGACCCTCTTCCTCGCCCGGTTCAAGCGAAAGATCGACGTCTTCGATCAGGCCGAGGTGTCGATGCGCGTGTGGCCGAACGACCTCGATCTCAACATGCACGCGAACAGCGGCCGGTTCATCAGTTTCATGGACATCGGGCGGATGGACCTGCTGGCGCGCATGCGCATGCTGCGCAAGGTACTGAAGCTGGGATGGCGGCCGCTCGTCGGCGGCTCGATGATCACGTACCGGAAATCGCTCCAGCCGTTCGAGCGCTTCGTCGTGAAATCGCGGATCCTCTGCTGGGATGAGAAGTGGTTCTACTTCGAGCACATCATCGTCAACGGCAACGGCGATATTGCGGCGATCGCCAACGTGCGCGGGCTGCTGCGCGGACCGGAGGGCAATGTGCCGCCGCGCGCGCTCGTCGAGTTGAGCGGCCGTACCGATCTCGGCTCTCCTCCCATTCCCGATTTCATCAGACGCTGGAGCGAAGCCGAGACACGGGCATGACGCGAACGGAGAGAGCGAAGAAGATCGGCGAGATTCTGGACCGGATCTATCCGCAGCCGGACGTTCCGCTGCAGCACCGGGACCCGTTCACTCTGCTGGTGGCGGTGGTGCTCTCCGCGCAGACGACAGACGCCATGGTCAATCGCGTCACGCCGGCCCTGTTCGCGAAGGCGAGAACGCCTGCGGCCATGGCGGCGTTGCCGGAGCGCACGATCCTCTCGATCATCCGCCCGTGCGGACTCTCGCCGGGGAAAGCGCGCAACATCCGCCGGTTGTCGCAGATCCTGCTCGACGAGCACGGCGGCCAGGTGCCGCCGGACCTGGAAGCGCTGGAGCGCCTGCCCGGGGTGGGACACAAGACCGCCAGCGTGGTCATGAATCAGGCCTTCGGCGAGCCGGCCTTTGCTGTGGACACGCACATCCATCGTCTGGCCGCGCGCTGGCGGCTGTCGAATGGAAAAAACGTCCAGCAGACCGAGCGCGATCTCAGGAAGCTCTTTCCGCGCGAGGAGTGGGGCCGCCGTCACCTGCAGATCATCTACTTCGGACGTGAGTACTGCCCGGCGCGCGGGCACGAAGCCCGGGAGTGTCTAATCTGTTCGTGGGCAGGAGGGCGGCCTGGTCGTCGGTCGTCGGTCGTTGGTCCTGGGGCCTCTTAGCGGCCCCCGTGACCTACGACCCACGACCCACGACCCGTATAATCCCCCCAGTCCCTTGGTCCGCAGACTGATCCTGTTCCTGGCGCTCATCCCCGCGTCGCTTTTTGCGAAGAGCTACGGCGACTTCGACGTGGCCCGGGCGCCGCGGTGGGTCGATCCAGCACCCGGCGACTACGGGATGGCGGCCCCCGCCGCGCTGGCACGGTTCGGCGTCTACGACATCCTCTCGGACCACCAGGTGCGCGTCACCGGGGACGGTGGAACGACGCAATATTTCCGCACGGTCCGCAAGGTACTCACGCAATCGGGCGTGCAGACGGCGTCGCAATTGTCGATCGACTTCGATCCCTCATTCCAGCGACTGGTGCTGCACGACATCGCCGTCATCCGCGGCGCCACGCGTACGGACGCGCTCGACCCGGCCAGCGTCCGGGTGATCGAGAAGGAGAACGACTCCGACAGCTCAATCTACGATGGCCGGCTCACAGCGCTCGTCTTTGTCCGGGATGTCCGCGCCGGCGACGTCATCGACTGGTCGTGGTCGATTGCCGGTGCCAACCCCATCCTCAACGGACGCTACGCCGACGAATACGACCTCGGCTCCGATGTGCCGGCGCACCGGATTCGCCATCGACTCATCTGGGACGGAACGCGGCCGCTACTGTGGCGGGGAGCACCCGCCGTCCGCGCCGGATCGACTTTCACCTGGGACGTGCACGACGTTCCGGGCGTCGATCTGGAGGACGCCCTGCCGTCGTGGTACGAGCCGTGGGGCACGGTCGAGGTCAGCGACTTCGCGTCGTGGAACGAGGTGGCGAAGTGGGCAGCCGGGATGTTCGCCGTCGACGACGACTCGCTCGATGCCGTGGCCGGTCTCGTGACCAGGATTCGCAGCGAGCACCCCGGCGATCCGGTGACCGCCGCCATCCGCTTCGTGCAGGACGACATCCGCTACCTGGGACTGGAGATCGGCCGGAATTCGCACGAGCCGCGGCCGCCGCTGGAAATCCTCGAACAGCGCTGGGGCGACTGCAAGGAGAAGGCGCTGCTTCTGTCGCTGATGCTCCGCGACCTCGGGATCGAGGCCGACCCGGCGCTCGTGAACACAAAAGCGAGGGACCGGCTCGACGCGCACCTCCCCTCTCCATTCGCTTTCGACCACGTCATCGTTCGTGCCAGTACAAAAGGCAGAACGTACTGGATCGATCCGACCATCGCCGATCAGGGCGGAACACTGGAGACGATCGAGACGCCGAACGATGCCCGCGCCCTGGTAGTGAGTGAGGCATCGGCCGCGCTCACCAGCATCGAGACCATCCGTCGTGGACGGACCGTGATCGACGAGACCTATGCGGCGCAGGATGCCTCATCGCCGACGACGCTCTCCGTGCATACGACCTACACAGGCATGGACGCCGACGCCACCCGCGCCGATCTCTCCTCGCTGGCCGCAGACGAGATCGCCCGGGCCCGCATCAACGAGTACGCCACCGATCATCCGGCCATCGTGGCCACCGCGCCGCCGCGCATCGAGGACGACCGGCTGCGCAATGTCATCACCATCGCCGAACACTATTCGATCCCCGACCTCTGGAAACGCGGCGACTGGACCTACATCCCCGGCGCGATGGAACCGTCGCTCGACAAGCCGAAGACGAGCCTGCGCGCCATGCCGCTGGCCTTCGACTATCCGCTGAACATCGTGCAGCGGGCCACCTTCCGCTTTCCGGCAGGCGTCGAGATCGACGCTCACAAGGCCTGGGCGCGCAAGACGCCGGCGTTTCTGTTTGCCTACCGCCCCACCGAACGCGACCGTTCGGTGACCATCGAATACTCGCTGCGCGCCCTGCGCGATTCGGTCGCGCCGCAGGATGTGTCGAGACATCTCACCGCCATCAATGACATCGAGGACGAGATGGGCTGCACGGTGCGCCCTCTGTTCGGGACCGTACGAATGGGGCTGATGACGGGATCCTCCCCACCCATGGGTAAGTGGTTGTGGATCATCGCACTTGCGATTCTTGGGGCAGGGTTGGGCCTGCTGAGATTTTGGAAATTCTCGACTAGGGGGTGACGTTGGGTGCATCATCGCGCGTGATGCCTGTGCGGGATGAGGCTGGTGACGCGTCGCCACCGATACCGGAGTTTCCACGAGCAGCACTGCAAGAAAAAGGAGATTTTCCAGGAATGCGTAGCACCGGTACTGTCAAGTGGTTCAACGATGCCAAGGGTTTTGGATTCATCACCATGGAAGGCGGCGAGGACGTGTTCGTGCATTTTTCGGCGATCACAGCCTCAGGCTTCCGTACCCTCCCCGAGGGTGCGAAGGTCGAGTTCGATGTCGTGCAGGGACCGAAAGGTCTTCAGGCGGCGAACGTCACCACGCTCTAAGAAATCCGAACTCGGATTTCCGCACAACAGGACGGCCTTCAACGGCCGTCCTTTTCATTTTGCGCTTCGCTCCCGGACCTGCTCCTCGGTCAACCCGTAGATGGGCGGCGTAGGAATCTCGAGCATCGCCAGGTAAAGGTAGAGCTGACCGCGATGGTGGACCTCGTGCTCGACCATCGACCGCAGCCACTTGCCTGCACGCAGTGCGACGCCCCCCGGCGTCATGCACTTCTGCTCGAGTGCGGCGTCGTCCAGCGACTTGAAGATGGCCATCGACCCCTCGTGCATCTGTTTCATGTAGGAGACGACGGCGGCGTAGTCGCCGGCCAGCTCGCGGCTGTGGCCCGGATAGCGGCTGGGCTTCCGCAGAGCATTCTCCGCGAACATCCAGCGCTCGATCGCCGCGAGGTGGCGCATGAGATCGCCGAGCGTGAACTTTCCTTCCTTGTACGTCCAGTCCACGCGATCGGGAGGGACGCAGGCCACGACGCGCATCGTCCGCTCCCGGATCCGTGCGAACCAGCTCACAAACTCGGTGACCTTCGCGTTTTCCACGCCATCGTTATAACTCTCCAGGCCAGAAACGCGAGCAGGCTCAGAACCGTCGCGATCGGCAGGACGTAGATCGCGAGCCAGATCAGAACGACGGCCGCGGACTGCGCCGCCTCCACCAGCGCGCGGGATGCGTTCTTCACGATGACCAGAGGCTGCCATCCCGGCTCCACTACCGGCTTGGCAAGCGCGTTCGGGACGAGCTCGGCCTGGACCGTGGCCAGCGCGGTCATCTGACTGAGATAGCGCATCCGCCCCTTGATCTGCTCGATCTGCATGCGCACGCTGTTCAGCTGCTGGTACATCTCCAGGACCTCGGAGGCCTTCTTCGAGTTCTGGCGGATGGTGGTCATGAGCTGCCGCAACTCCACCTCGGTGGCCTCGAGATTCCGAAGCTGCGATTGCAGATCGACGTACTCCTGTGTCACCTCCTGACTTCCGATCGACTCGCTGTTGACGCGCACGGCCAGTTTGCGGATGACCGCCAGCGCCGCCGGGAGCCTCTCCGCGGGAATGCGCAATGTGATCGAGCCGCGCAACTGCTCGCCGTCACGCCACACTTTCGAGTCGCTCACGTAACCGCCGACGCTGTCGGCTGCCGCGGTGATCCGGTCGATCGTTTCCGCGGTGTCGTCGACGATCATGGAGATGCTGGCGCTGCGGATGATCATTCGCACGACATCGGCCGGCATCGGCTGCTGGATTGGGCCGCCGGCAGACGACACGACACTGATGTTGGCGCGGTCCGATTTGACCTCGCCGGCCACCGCCGCCGCTGTGGTGATCTGCTCCTGTCTGCGGCAGGCAACCGCGGTCAGGATCAGAAGAGCTGTGAAGAGTCTACGCATGATTCCTTCTCCCTTACTTGAAGCGTTGGACACGCTCAGGTACGGGAAGGAAACTGGTCAGACGATGGCCAGAGCCCGCGCGTACGCTTCGAGCACGTCGTCGCTGAAGCAGGCGAAGATCACCCGCTGGATGGAGCGTTCGCGCACCACGAACTCACGCGTCTCACGAACCGCGATGGCAGTGGCGGCGGCGATGGGATAGCCGTAGACCCCGCAACTGATGGCCGGAAAGGCGATCGAGTGAACACCGTGGCCGGCCGCCAGCGTCAGAGTGCGCCGGTAGCACGAGGCCAGGAGATCGGGCTCACCGTGCGCGCCGCCGCGCCACACCGGGCCCACGGCGTGGATGACGAATGTCGCGCGAAGGCGATATCCGCGCGTGATCTTGGCGTCCCCGGTCGCGCAGCCGCCGAGGGTCCGGCATTCGGCGAGCAGTTCCGGACCGGCGGCGCGATGAATGGCACCGTCCACACCGCCGCCACCGAGGAGTGATGGGTTCGCGGCATTGACGATGGCGTCGACCGCGAGCGCGGTAATGTCGGCCTTAACGGCTTCCAGCGCGGCCAAGCTTCACCACAATGTCGAACTCGCCCTTCGTCACCGGCTGCACCGACAGTCGCGTGCCTTTCTGCGTGACCACCATCTTCTCCAGCCCGCGCGTCGCTTTCAGTGTTTCCAGCGGCACGACTTCGCCGAACCGCTCCACGAACGCGAGATCGACCATCGACCAGGCGTCGTCTTTCGGCTCCGGCCTCGCTTCGCCGCTGACCTCGGCGATCCCGGTGACGCCCGAGGGATCGGCGCTCGAGGCGTAGAAGAGCACGCGCTCACCCTTTTTCATCTGGCGCATGAAATTGCGCGCCTGGTAATTGCGCACGCCATCCCAGCTCGTGGTCTTGTCGCGCTTCAGGTCGTCGATCGAATACGCCTCGGGCTCCGATTTCATCAGCCAGTAGTTCACGGGGCGATTCTATCGAAGCCCACGCGCTATTTCGCTGCGTATCGCGCCAGGGCGATCCGCAGGAGCTCGACACACCGGCGCAGGTCGGCTTCCCTGAGCACGTAGGCGATGCGCACCTCGCTCCGGCCGAGATGGTCGGAGGCGTAGAAGCCGCTGCCGGGCGCCACCATGACCGTCTCGCCGTGGTCTTCGAATTCGGAGAGCAGGTAGACGGCGAAGTCGTCGGCGCTTTCCACGGGCAACCGCGCCATGCAATAAAACGCCCCCTCCGGCTTCTGCAGAAAAACGCCCGGGATCGACAGCAACCCGTCGAAGAGGACGTCGCGGCGCATCTGATACTCATCGAGCACGGCACGCATGTATTCGTCCCCGAGATTGTCGGCGCCGACGGCGACGAATTGCGCCAGCCCCGGCGGCGACAATCTCCCTTGCGCCATGCGCAGACAGGCTCCGTACACGCCGGCATTGCGCGTGACGAGCGATCCAAGGCGGATGCCGCAGGCGCTGTAACGCTTCGAGAGCGAGTCGACGACGATGGCGAATGCGCCGGAGTCGTCGAGCTGCAGCGCGCTGACGGCACGATGCCCGTCGTAGACGAACTCGCGATAGACCTCGTCGGAAATCAGAAACAGACCGTGGTCACGGCAAAAGGCGGCCACCATCTCCAGCTCTTCACGCGTGTAGACCGTGCCGGTGGGATTACTGGGATTGCAGATGATGACGATGCGCGTGCGGGCGGTGAGCGCTTTCTCCCACACCGGGCGCGGCGGCATGTGAAAGCCATCGCGGCCGCGACTCGTCACCGCCACGATGTTCAACCCGGCCATGGTGGCGAAGGCGCGATAGTTCGCGTAGAACGGCTCGACGACGATGACGTCATCGCCACCGTTCGCGCAGGCCATGAACGCGAAGAGAATGGCCTCGCTCCCTCCGGTCGTGGCCAGGACCTGATCGAGCGCGATGTCCAGTCCCAGACGCTTCCGGTAGTACTGCTGCAGCGACCTCAGAAACTCGGGCGTTCCTGTGGACGGCGAATACTCGAGCACTCTGGCGTCGAGCTGCTTCAGGCGATCGAGCATGCACGAGGGCGTCTCGATGTCGGGCTGACCGATGTTGAGGTGGTAGACCTTCGTGCCCCGTGCCTTCGCCGCCTCGGCCAGCGGCGCCAGCTTGCGAATCGGTGACGCGGGCATCCGCAGCGCGCGCGCCGATACGCGAAAGGCAGCCGACCAGGTCTCTGATTCGTCGAGGGACGGACTCATGCCCCGTGCACGGCTGCGAACGGCGTGCCGGTGGGAGGGAGATCGAAGACTTCTAACCCGCCAGCTGCCTCAGCACGAACGGAAGGATGCCTCCGGCTTCGTAGTAGTCGACCTCGATCGGCGTGTCGATGCGCACGATGACCGGCACCTTTTCCAGCCGCCCGTCCTTCCGGTGAATGACCAGCGTGGCCTTCTGCCGCGGCTTCAACGTCCCGGCGATCCCGGTAATGTCGTATGTCTCGGATCCGTCGAGCTGCAGGCTGGCCGCGCTCGTCCCCTCGTCGAACTGCAGGGGCAGCACGCCCATGCCGACGAGATTGGAGCGATGGATGCGCTCGAAGCTCTGCGCGATCACGGCGCGAACACCGAGAAGGCGCGTGCCTTTCGCGGCCCAGTCGCGCGAGCTTCCCGTGCCGTACTCCTGTCCGGCGATGACGACGAGCGGCGTGCGCTCGCCCTCATACTTCATGGCCGCGTCGTAGATCGACAGGCGCTCGCCGTCCGGCTGGTGCAGCGTCACACCGCCTTCCACGCCCGGCACCATCAGGTTCTTGATGCGCACGTTCGCAAACGTGCCACGCGTCATGACGCGGTCGTTGCCGCGCCGCGATCCGTAGCTGTTGAAGTCCTCGGCCTTCACACCATTGTCGAGGAGATACCTGCCTGCCGGAGAGTCCGCCTTGATCGAGCCCGCCGGACTGATGTGATCGGTGGTCACCGAGTCGCCAAAGATCGCCAGCGGGCGGGCGCCGATGAGGTCCCTGGTCTTCTCCGGCTTCGCTCCTTCCGCAAAAAACGGCGGCTCCTGGATGTAGGTCGACTGTTCGTCCCACTCGTAGAGCAGGCCCGTTGTCGACGGGATCTGGTTCCAAAGCGGATTCTCTTCGGCAAAGTTTCTGTACAGGCGCCGGAAGTCCTCGGGATCGAGCGCCTTCTTCATCGACTCCTGCACCTCGGCCATCGAAGGCCAGATGTCGCCAAGGTAAACATCTTGACCATCTTTGCCGCGGCCCAGCGGCTCATGGAGCATGTCGATGTCGATGCGGCCGGCCAGGGCGAAAGCCACCACCAGCGGCGGCGACATCAGGAAGTTCGCGCGCACCGACTGATGCACGCGCGCTTCGAAGTTGCGGTTGCCGCTCAGCACCGACGCGGCCACGAGATCGTTGGCGGTGATGGCCTTCTCGATCGCGGGCTCGAGCGGGCCGGAGTTGCCGATGCACGTCGTGCAGCCGTAGCCGACGGTGTAGAAGCCGAGCTCGTCGAGATAGTGCTGCAGCCCGCTCTTGCGGTAGTACTCCGTGACCACGCGCGATCCTGGAGCGAGCGAGGTCTTGACCGCGCCCGGCACGCGCAGTCCCCGCTCCACGGCCTTCTTCGCCAGGAGGCCCGCGGCCAGCATGACCGAGGGATTGGACGTGTTCGTGCACGACGTAATGGCCGCGATGACGACGTCGCCGTGATGAAGAACGGCTTCCGCGCGGGGGGCCCCTTCCTCGAGCACTGCCGTCGACACGCGGTCGGGTGTCGGGCGGTTGTTGACCATCTCGTTTTCGGTGACTTCGCTCGTGTTCCTGGCGGCCGAGGCCATCGGCGATATGCCGCGATCCTGAACGCCGCCGCCCGTGACGGTCGCCGAGGTCGCCACCGGCGTAACCCGCGCCGTGCGCGCGATCTCGCTGGCCGGCCTTCCGTAACCTGCCGGGGCCGGGGCCTCCAGCATGGTGAGAAAGTCCTTCTTGAGCGTGGTGAGCTCGATGCGGTCCTGCGGCCGCTTCGGTCCGGCCACGCTCGCCTTGACCGTGGCCAGATCGAGCTCGAGCTCTTTCGAGTAGTCGATCTCTCCCTTGCGCGGGATACCGAAGAGACCCTGGGCTTTGTAGTAATTGCGGATGGTGTCGACCTGCTCCTCGGTGCGGCCGGTGAGGAGCATGTAGTTACACGACTCGTCGTCGATGGGGAAGAAGCCCATGGTCGCGCCGTACTCCGGCGCCATGTTCGCGATCGTGGCACGATCGGCGAGCGTGAGCGACGCCGCGCCGTCGCCGAAATATTCGACGAACTTCCCAACGACTTTCGCCTTGCGCAGCATCTCCGTCACCGTGAGCACGAGATCGGTCGCGGTCACTCCTTCGCTCAGCGCACCGTGGAGATGGACGCCGACGACATCGGGCGTCAGGAAGTACACCGGCTGGCCCAGCATGCCCGCCTCGGCCTCGATCCCGCCCACGCCCCAGGCCACGATGCCCAGGGCGTTGATCATGGTCGTGTGGGAATCGGTGCCGACGAGCGTGTCCGGATACCACACCCCGTCCTTCTCCATGACGCCGCGTGCCAGGTACTCGAGATTCACCTGATGCACGATGCCGATCCCGGGCGGCACGACGCGGAAGCCGTGGAACGCCTTCGTCCCCCACTTCAGGAACTGATAGCGCTGCCGGTTGCGCTTGAACTCCATGTCCATGTTCATCTCCAGCGCGTCGGGGCGGTTGGAGAAGTCCACCTGAATGGAGTGGTCGATGACCAGATCGACAGGGACGAGCGGCTCGATGATGTTCGGGTCCCTGCCCATGCGGGCGGCGGCGCTGCGCATCGCCGCCAGGTCCACCAGAAGGGGGACGCCCGTGAAATCCTGCAGCAGGATGCGGGCGACCATGAACGGGATCTCTTCGGTCCGCTCCGCGTTCGGCTTCCAGTTCGCAAGCGCGCGCACGTCGTCCTCGGAGATCTTTTTGCCGTCGACGTTGCGCAGCACCGCCTCCAGGACGATGCGGATGCTCACCGGCAGCCGGGAGATGTTGCCGATGCCGGCCTTCCCAAGCTTCGGGAGCGAGTAAAACTGTCCGGATTTCTGGTTACCGAGTTTGAAGGAATCGAGGGTGTTGAAGGTGTTATTCGGCATTTCAGCCGCGCAGTCTATCAACTCGAATGGGGTCAGGTCTGTAGTTCGCACTTTTTTCTACCAGGTGGAGAAAAAAGTGCGAACTACAGACCTGACCCCCAACCTCAGACGGCGATTCTTCGCGCCTCGGCCAGGCCCGACACCAGGCGCAGCGCGTCGAACTTCCGCTTGAGCGAGTCGAGGTCGATGCGCGCTTCGTTCCGGCGGCACAGGCGATGGATGGCGATGCGGAGAGTCTCCTGCTCGGCGTCGATATCCAGCCCGGCGTAGTGCTCGCGGATGATCGGCGACGGCTTGCACCACATCACCTTCGCGCTGACGTTGATCGGGCCGGTCTGGTCATCGACCTGAAAGCGAAGGGTCTCGATGTGCCCGGGAACGACGCGCTGCAGCATGGCGATGCGCGCGCCGGCCACCGAGAGATCGACGATCGAGACCGGAGCGATATCTCCGAACGTGCCGGTGAGCGGTGCGGTGATGCGGTAGCGGTCATGGCTGCGCATCTCTTCGATGCGGATGGCACCGCCGCGGCCGCTGATGTCGGTGAGCAGCTCGTTCACGGCTGTACTGGCCTTCTCGAACGCTACACCGGCCAGATAGCCGTCGTGATCGGACGCGAAGTTCAGCGCGTCGACCTGGCACCAGAGCACGATGGCTTTCACCGGAATCGTGTCGATGATGACATCGACGGTTGCGCCGGGCTCGAAGGGCCGCTGGAGCTCGAGGCGGGCGCCTCTCAGTCCCATGTCGACCACGCGTGCCGGCGTGCCCTCCACCGTGGCCTCAACCGGCGGCAGCAGAAAGTATCTCGGGACGGAACGGTTATCTCTTTTCATCGAGAACCGTTTTACCGGCTGTCCGTCAATCTAACGGAAAAGTGACGCGAGAAGTGCGTCAAGACGCGGCCGGCACGGCGGCCAGGGCCTCGTCCGGCAAGATCGTCCGCTCGGGCCAGCCGCGGTGTTTTACCTCTGCGTAGGTGAGCAGCGAGCTCGCGTAAAAATCGCGCAAGAGCCGTTCGGACGGCCTCCAGCGCCAGCCCTCCGGCGTCTGCTCCAGGAGGTGCCTCAGATCCAGCACGTCCCGGGCCTTCTGCCAGATTCCGGCCGCTGTTTCCTCCCGGGCGGCCCAGACGCGGCCCGCCCACCGCGTTCGATAGCTCTGGATGGCTTTGACGATCTGTTCGTTCGTGAGCACCACCTCTCCGTGATCGGCGAAGACGCGCGCCACGAGCGGCACCGGCGTGATGGGAAGAGCGTCGGAGATCTCGTTCATCACCAGGTCGGCGAGCTCCTCGAGATCGGCCTTGCGCTCGTTGAAGTCCGTCCGCAGCACGGCCGGATGCGCGCGCACGAACTCATCGACCGAAATCGGTTCTCCGAACGTCACCACCGCGTATCCGTATCGCTTGAATCTCCGAAAGATGCTGCGCAACGAGTTCTTGAACAGAAACTGCAGCGTCGTCCCCAGTTTCTGGATTCTCGTGGCCCGGTCCTCGCGTCCGAGGAGCTCGTCGGTGAGATTTCGGTCCTCGAGGACGCGGTCGTAGTTGATCGACGTCGGAATGAGTGTCAGCGGCGCCGTGAAATCGGGATCGCGCTTCGACGTCACGATGTAGTCGAGCATGCCCAGCTTGGGCTTGCGGAAGGCGCCGTCGCGCGACAGTCCCCCTTCGATGAAGATGCCCTGCGTCACTCCGTTCTTGGTGATGGTCTGGACGAATTTCGAGAGCACGGCGTGGTACAGCGGCTCGCGATAGCGGCGGCGGATGAAGTACGCGCCGAACCACTTGAACAGGTGATTGAGCGGCCACACCCGCGCCCACTCCCCGACCGCGTACGACAGCGAGATGAACTTGAAGAGCATGTGCGCCACGAGCACGTAGTCGGCGTTGGAGCGGTGATTGATCACGAACACCGTGGTGCCGCGCGTGGCCCGCTCGTTGAAGTCGAGCATCCGCTTTCGCTCCACCACCACGCGGTAGAGCGAATACATGAGCGCCCGGGCGATGGGAGTGCCGATGCGGTAGTAGGCGAGCAGGTTGAACTTCGGCACGATCTCCCGCAGGTACTGCCTGGCCTGGCGCATGGCCGCCTCGGTGGTCACGTGATGCGACTTCGCATAGCCCTGGATGGCCGTGACCACCTCGCGGCTGCCGAAGACCTCGAGCTCGATGTCGGCGTGCCGCTTCTTCAGCTTGTAACGGTCGACGTGAATCCGCCGCGCCCGCTGCAGCCGCCACGCGGACCGCTTTCCGAGGAGAAACGAGAAGGTGGCCACGACAGCAACAGCCGCGGCGGCCACCCAGATGCGGAGCATGCGCGGTAGTCTAGGACACCTGTCGTCTCGAGCGCACGGGGCGCCGGCCGAGCCTAGTCCCGGCGGCGGGCAACGCTCAGGACTGCGCGGATCAAATCCTCGGGAGCATCCTGAAGGGCGCTCTCCTCGTTGCGCATGACCGCCCTGCCTGCCAGTACCGCCTTCTCGTACGTGGCCAGATAGGCTCGGCACGGCGGACACACGGACAGATGGCGCTCGAAATCGCTCGCCTCGGCATCACTGAGGGTGCGTTCGAGGTAGCGGGCGATGAAGTCGTCGACCAGCTCGCGGCACGTGATGTACGGGATCGCGCTCATCGGGTCATCTCCTTGTCGATGAGCGCTCGCAGCGCCTGCCGGGCGCGGTGCAGCCGCACTTTCACCGCTGTCGGGGTGATCTCCAGCGCCACGGCGGTTTCCTCGGTCGACATCTCTTCGATGTCACGCATGAGCAGCACCAGACGATACGAGTCCGGGAGCTTGTCGATCGATTTCCGCACCAGCTCGCGCGTCTCCGACTGCTGGACCATCTCCTCCGCGGAGAGGCGCCAGTCCACCGGCTCCTGCAGATGATGGCCGTCGGCGGCGAAGCGCGGCAGAAGATCGTCGATCTCCTCTTCGGGATGACGGCGTTTCGTGCGCAGACGCATCAGGGCGGCGTTCACGACGATCCGGTGCAGCCAGGTCGAGAGCTTCGCTCCGGCCTCGAATTTCTGGATGGACCGGAACGCGGAGATGAACGCATCCTGCACCGCGTCGCGCGCGTCCTCCTCGTTCCTGAGGAATCGCCGCGCCACCGCCAGCAGCCGCGCCATGTACAGGCGCACGAGCGTCTCGAAGGCGTCGTTGCTCCCTGCGCGCAACGCGGAGACGAGCGAGCTCTCGCTCAGGATGTCGGTCATTCGACCGGAAGGATAACGCGCTCATGATCGGAGGGGTATGAGCGATCCGGTGACATTCGCCGCCGCATCGGACAGCAGCCAGGCCATCGACTCCGCGACGCGCTCGATGGGAACGAGCTTTCCCGCGTCGGTCTCGCTCTTCATGGCCGGAGTGCCGAGACTGTTTGGGAGGAGCCCGTTGACCGTGATGGAGCGGTCTTTCAGCTCCCGAGCCAGCACTTCCACGAGGGCGTTGAGCGCGCTCTTGGTCACCACATACGCGGCCAGTCCTTTCGGACGATCGAGCGTAGCCGACGAGCTGATGGCCACGATCCGCCCGCCACGGGCCAGTTGCGGCGCCGCCGCCCGGAACACGTTCGCCGCGCTGGTGAGGTTGAGCGCGACGAGCTTCGACCACGTGTCCGCATCGTCGCCCGCCGCAAATCCTCCCACCAGGTGCACGACCGCATAGAGCTCGCCGAGCGGCTTCACCGCCGCGGTCACTTCCGCGTCGTTCGAGACGTCGGCGCGCACTCCCTCCACATCGGCGACCTTGCGCAAGGCCTCGAAGCCGGCATCACCGTGGTAGAGAACGATGCACCGGTAGTCGCGCGCCAGCCGCTGCACGACCGCGGTGCCGAGACCGCCGGTGCCGCCGGTGATGAGAATGGTCTTCATATTCGTGTGATGCCGCGCGGCGGGAAGCGTTACACACCGGCAACTGTTCCGCCCCGCGCATGATCTCGTTCGCCGGCGTCAGCAAGCAATACGGAAGGCAGGTCCTCTTCGTCGACGCGTCGTTTCAGCTCAATCCGGGCGAGAAAGCCGGGCTGGTCGGACCGAACGGCGCCGGCAAGTCGACACTGTTCCGCATGATCCTCGGGGAGGAGTCCGCGGACGACGGCGTGGTCAACGTCCCGAAGAAGATCTCGGTCGGCTACTTCAGGCAGGAGGTCGATGAGATCGGCGGACGTCCCGTCCTCGACGAGGCCATCGCCGGCAGCGGCCGCCTCGGAGATCTCCATCACGAGCTGATCGAGCTCGAGCACGCCATGGGCGATCCGTCGCGCCCCGACTCCGACTCCGTGCTCGAGCGCTTCGGACACGTGCAGGAGGAGTATCAGCACATGGGCGGCTACGAGCTGGAGTCGCGCGCCCGGGAGGTGCTGCACGGCCTCGGTTTCGACGACGCGCAGATCGACGGCGACGCTTCCGCGCTTTCCGGCGGATGGAAGATGCGCGTCTCCATGGCCCGCATTCTTCTCGGCAAGTTCGACGTGCTTCTTCTCGACGAGCCCACGAACCATCTCGACATCGAGTCGATCCTCTGGCTGGAGGGGTTTCTTCGCAGCGTTCCATCGACGATTCTCATGACATCGCACGACCGCGACTTCATGAACCGCATCGTCTCGAAGATCATCGAGATCGAGGACGGCGAGATCGTCACCTACTCCGGCCACTACGATTTCTACGTCCGCGAACGTGAGCTGCGCGACGTGAATCAGGAAGCGCAGTACGCCCGGCAGCAGGCCAAACTGGCCAAGGAGCAGCGCTTCATCGAGCGCTTCACCGCCCACGCCGCCAAGGCCGCGCAGGTGCAGAGCCGCATCAAGGCTCTCGACAAGATCGAGCGCGTCGAGCCGCCGAAGAAGCGCAAGGTCGTGAAGTTCGACTTCCGCTCGCCCGCGCGTTCCGGCGACGACGTGGCCATGCTCGACCACGTCGACAAACGATTCGGTCAGAAAACGATCTATGCCGATTTCAGCTTTCACATCCGCCGCGGCGAGCGCTGGTGCGTGATGGGCAGGAACGGGGCGGGCAAGTCGACGCTTCTGAAAATGGTCGCCGGCGCCATCCAGCCCGACGACGGCAGCGTGCGCCTCGGCGCCAGTCTCAAGCTCGGCTATTTCGCGCAGCAGTCACTGGAACTGCTCGACCCCGACCTCACCGTATGGGAGCAGATGCAGAAGGATTTTCCGCTCGAGTCCATCGGCGTGCTGCGCAGCATCCTCGGCGCCTTCCAGTTCTCGGGCGACGAGGTCGACAAGAAGATCCGAGCGCTCTCGGGGGGCGAAAAGTCGCGCCTGGTCATCGCGCGCATGCTCCTCGATCCCCCCAACTTCCTCGTGCTCGATGAGCCGACCAACCATCTCGACCTGGCCACCAAGGAGATGCTCGTCGAGGCGCTCAGCGATTTCCAGGGAACGATGCTCTTTGTCTCACACGACCGCACCTTCCTGCGCGGGCTCAGCAACCGCGTCCTCGAGCTCGCCGGCGACGAGCACGACCGTCCCCTGGTCTACGGCGGCACTTACGAGGAGTACGTCGCGAGGACAGGACGGGAGGCGCCGGGCGTGCATACGTAGATCGGTGCTGGGTGCTGGGTGCTGGGTGCTCCGAGGAGCCTTCACCGAGTACCGAGCACCGAGCCACCCAGCACCCAGCACCCAGCACCCAGCACTATTCTTAGCATGCTTCCTGAAGTATGTTTGTCGTGCAGATGCAGCAATCGCTCGAAGATCAGCTCATCCATACGAAATTGATCTCGCAGCCGCAGCTCGATGTCGCCAGACGCGATGCCGAGTTGCGGAAGACTCCGCTTGCCCACGCCATCATCGACCTGGGCTTTGTGACCGACCGCCAGTTCGCGGAGTGGATCGCGGGCGTGACCCATCTCCCGATCGTCGATCCTCTCCGTCCGGACGTCGTATCCGACATCATCAGTCACGTGCCCCAGGAGCTGGCGCGCAGCCTCCAGGTCGTGCCGATCGACGTCGACGCGGACGAGATGACCGTCGCTGTCGTCGACCCGCTCGACCATGAATCCGTCGCCGCAATCCATGAAGCCACCGGAATGAAGATTCATCCGGTGATCGCCCTGCGCGGCCAGCTCGCGGAGATGGTCGATCGCTTCTATCCCAGGCCTGAGAAGAAGTTCGATCCCTCGGCGACGATTGCCGCGCCGCTCGAGGAACCCTTCGCGTTCGGCGACGACACGCTGCTGCGCCATCACAGCCTCGAGTTCGCCTACGGCAACGCGAACGACAGCCTCGGATCCGAGACGCGCGTTCTTCCCTCACCCCGCGTGACAACCGAAGAGGAAGAAGAAGAGGATACGAACCCGATTCCGGAACAAGCCAGACCGCAGGCAGTTGAAGAGACGCAGCTCGACAGGATCGAGCGCCATCTCCGCGACCTCGTGCATGCCATCGAAGCCCTGCAGCGCCGGATCGATGCCATCGACGCCACGCTGGCCCGCGTTCTCAACCGCACCTGATGGCCTCCTCTTCCATTCCAGACGGCACGTTCGGTCACTACGAGGTCGAGCGCGTCCTCGGCCGTGGGGCGATGGGAACGGTGTATCTGGCCAAGGACCGGCGGATCGGACGGCGCGTGGCGCTCAAGACGATCTCGCGCGCGGCGCGGCAGGCCGACGATTCCACCGCGCCGGCAGACGTCCGCGTCCGTCTTCAGCGCGAAGCGGAGCTGAGCGGCTCGCTGTCGCACCCGAACATCGTCGCGCTCTACGAGGCCGGCTACAAGGACGAGCGGATCTCGTATCTGGCCATGGAGTACGTCGACGGGCCATCGCTCCTCGATCTCGAAAAGCCGCTGCCGCCGGCTACGGCGACGCGAATCATCGAAGACGTGCTGCGCGGTCTGGCCCATGCCCATGCCACGGGCATCGTGCACAGGGACATCAAGCCGGCCAACGTCCTCATTACGGCGGATGGGGTGGCAAAGATCGCCGACTTCGGGATCGCCCGGCCGCGGAATTCATCGCTGACTGCCGCGGGCACGCTCATGGGCACGCCGAACTACATGGCGCCGGAGCAGGTCCTGGGACAGACGCTCACGCCGAAGGCGGACATCTTCTCCGCCGGCGTCATGCTGTTCGAGATGCTGACGGGGATCAAACCATTCGCCGCCTCCGATCTGACGGGAACACTGCATAACATCCTGCGCGCCCCGGTGCCGCACGCGTCGGATCAGAACCCGGCGGTACCCCGTCAGGTGGGCGACGTCATCGCGCGCATGGTCGAGAAGGATCCTCAGTTGCGTCCGACCGCGGGCGAGGCGGCCGGCGCTCTGCGCGGGACCGCCTTACCGGCGCCTCCCAGTCCCGTTGAGAAACAGCGCTATGCGGGAATTGCCGCAGCGCTGATCATCGTCATCCTCGCACTCGCGGGCGTGCTCTTCGCCACGCGTCGTGCCGCGCGTCCCACGGTCCGGATCACGCCGGACAAGCTTCAGGAATTCGCCGACAAGACCCGCGAGCTCGATCGCGCCGAGTCGTCATTGCAGGCCGCCCGCTATCAGGAAGCGCTCGACCGTTTCAACGCATACCTCGCCAAATACCCGGCCAGCAGTCCGGCCATCGACGGACGCGACCGCGCACGCGAAGCCCTGGCCCGTCAGGACGGCAAACCACCGGCTGCGCAACCGAAGCGTCCTCGCCGTTCCCGCGACGACGAAGACATCTCCCCCTCCGAGTTGCTCAACCGCATCAAGAAAGTGTTCAAGCATTAGCCGCAAGCTCGTTTTTCTTCTCTCGTTCGCTGGCGGCGCCACCGTCGCCAACCTCTACTACAGCCAGCCGCTGCTGGCTCGGATGGCCACGGAGTTTCACGTGGGCGCGGGCGCCGCCAGCATCGTCTCGACGGCCACGCAGCTCGGCTACGCCATCGGGCTGTTGCTGCTCGTGCCGCTCGGCGACTCGATCGAGCGGCGGAAACTGATCGTGACGATCACCGCGGTCATCGTGGGCGCGCTGCTGTTCGTAGCGAGCTCCCCGACTCTCGTCCTGCTCATCATCAGCAGCTTCCTGCTCGGCGCCGTCACTATCGTGCCGCAGCTGGTCATCCCCTACGCCGCGCAGCTTGCACCCGAGGAGAGCCGGGGGCGGGTCATCGGCAGTGTGATGAGCGGATTGCTGATCGGCGTGATCCTGTCGCGATCCGTGAGCGGATACGCGGCTGCATGGATCGGCTGGCGTTCCATGTATCTCGTGGCCGCGGCCGGAATGGCGGTTCTGGCCATCGTGCTGTACGCCGCCTTGCCGCTCGAGCCGCCGGAAGTGGCGATCCGCTATCGCCATCTGATCCGTTCCCTCCTGGAGATCACGCGCCGCGAGCCCGTGCTTCGCCGTCACGCCATCATCGGCGCGTGCGGCTTTGGCGCCTTCAGCGTCTTCTGGACGAGCCTGGCGTTTCACCTGGCCCGGCTGTCACCCGAATACGGGCCGCAGACGGTCGGAGCGTTCGGGCTCATCGGAGTGACCGGAGCGCTGGTCGCGCCGATCGCCGGCCGTATCACCGATCGATACGGCCCGCGGATCATGAACGGCAGCTCGCTGGCCCTCATGGTGATTGCCTTCGCACTCATGGCGGTCAGCGGCTCGTCACTGCTCCTGCTGGCCATCTCCGTGGTGCTGCTCGATGCGGGCTCACAGGGCAGCCACGTCACGAATCAATCGCAGATCATGGCCCTCGATCCCTCGCTGCGGAATCGAGTGAACGCGGTGTATATGGTGGCGTTCTTCGTCGGCGGCGCCATCGGCTCCGCGGTGGCCGGTTTGTCTGTGCAACACGGCGGCTGGATGCTCGTCTGCGCGAGCGGTGCGGCCTTCGCGGTCATCGGACTGATCGCCCTGTTTGTGATGACGCGAGAATAACTTCAACCCCATCAGCGTTCTGGCCAACCACACGCCTCTGCTGTCGCGGTTCTCGCGACTGAAATCCCCGACAGTGCCGGCAGTAAAAACTATGAACGAAACTACATTTCGCACGCTCGGACTCGGTCCGAAACTTCTCCACGCTGTCGAAGAAGCCGGTTACACGGTCCCGACGCCCATCCAGCACACCGCCATCCCTCACGTCATGGAGCGCCATGACCTCATCGGAATCGCCCAGACAGGCACCGGCAAGACCGCTGCATTTGCTCTTCCTCTGCTCGAGCTCATCCTCAGCAAGAAACTGGAAGGGCCGAAGCCGGTCGCACTCATCCTCGCGCCGACGCGCGAACTGGCTGCACAGATCGATGAAGCCATCCGCGGTTTCGCCAAACACATGCGCGTTCGCTGCGCCACCGTATTCGGCGGCGTGAACGAGAAGCCGCAGATCGACGCGCTGCGCCGCGGCGTCGAGATCGTCGTGGCCACTCCCGGGCGCCTCCTCGATCTCATGCAGAACCGTCACGTCTCGCTGCGCAACATCCAGTTCCTCGTCCTCGACGAGGCGGACCGCATGCTCGATATGGGCTTCCTGCCGCAGATGCGCCGCATCCTGAAAGAAGTGCCGCGCGATCGCCAGACCCTGCTCTTCTCGGCCACGCTGTCGCGTGAGATCGAGCAGATCACGAAGGAAATGCAACGCAATCCGAAGATCGTCGAGATCGGCCGGCGCGCCAATCCCGCGGAAACCGTGACGCAGTTCCTGATTCCGGTGGCCCGCGAGCACAAGGTCGATCTGCTTCTGCACCTGCTCCGCGACCAGTCCCTCGACTCCGTTCTGGTCTTCTCCCGCACAAAACACGGCGCCGACAAGATCGCCCGCAAGCTCACCAACGCCGGCTTCGACACCGCGGCGCTGCACTCGAACCGGTCGCAAAGCCAGCGCATCAAAGCGCTCGACTCGTTCCGCAAGGGTCACGTGCGCGTGCTCGTTGCCACCGACATCGCCGCCCGCGGCATCGACGTGGAAGGCATCTCTCACGTCGTGAACTTCGACTTTCCGATGCATCCCGAGGATTACGTGCACCGGATCGGAAGGACGGGACGGGCCGAGGCCATCGGCGATGCCATCAGCTTCGTCACGCTCGAGGACGGGCCGTATGTCCGCGACCTCGAGAAGATGATCGGCAAACGCATCGAGCGCCGGCACGTCGACGGTTTCTCGCAGGGCACGGCCGCCGCCACCACGCGTGTTGCGCCGCCTTCACGCCCGCGTCAGCGCGCGCGTGTGTGGTAAACCATTCGATATAGACCGTAGTTAGGTTTTCGGTTCTCTACCTACCGCTTGGGCGCAAAGGTCTCTACCTTAGCCTCCATGACACGCAAAGAGATCGAGACCGCGGTTGGACGTTTGCTCGGATCCACCTCGAGTGAGTCGATCTTCCATGAGGTGCAGTCCTCGATCCTTCGGGCCCGGGAGGTGCGGTCGAATCCGCGCCCCTCGCGCTCGACGATCAGCGAGTTCGTCGACACGCTCACTCGCCGCCGCATGACCAATTCTGTGCTCAAGCGGTTGCGAGTGGCGGTCGCGAACGTGGCTCGGAATCGCTAGCCGGCCAGGCGCCGCACCCCGCCGATCAGGCGCTCCACTTCCTCGGTGGTCGTGTAGCAGGCGCAGCCGGCGCGCACGAGCGCCTCGACGCCGAGACGCTCGATGACGGTCTGGGCATAGAAGTCGCCGTGGCTCAGGAAGAGTCCGCGCTCGACCAGCGCGCGCACGATTGCTTCCGCGCTCATGCCCTCGACCGTGAAGCCGATGGTCGGGGTCCGCGGCTGCGCCGGATCCGGCCCGTACAAACGGACGCGCGGCATGCTCGAGAGCTCGCTCCACAGCATCGAGACCAGCCGCTGACCTTCATTATGCAGGCTGGCGTAGGCGCGGGTCAGGCGCTCGCGGCGGCTCCCCGACCCGCCGCCGATCGAGGCCAGGAAATCGATGGTGGCTCCGATGCCGGCGATTCCTTCCTGGTTCTGCGTCCCGGTCTCGGCGCGGTCCGGCGCGTTGTCCGGCGACGGTGCCAGCTTCGGGAACGGCAACGACTGCAGAAGCGGCAGCCGCGCGAAGAGAATGCCGGCGTGCGGTCCATAGAACTTGTAGGAGGAGCACGCCAGAAAGTCGCAGCCGATTCCCTTCACGTCGATCAGCTCGTGCGGCGCGAGATGCACCGCGTCGACAAAGAACAGCGCTCCGGCCCCACGGGCGATGGCTCCGACACGCCCGAGATCGTTGACCGTGCCGACGGCGTTCGACGCTCCGCCGACGGCGATGAGCTTCGTCCTCGGACCTGCCAGCGACTGCAGGTGGTCGAGATCGATCTGCGCCGTCCGCGCATCCATCCGGGCTGTGCGCACCACCACACCGCGGTCGATCGAGAGGGCGCGCCAGGGCGCGACATTGGCGTGATGATCGAGCTCGGTGACGATCACCTCGTCACCGCTCTGCCAGGTCCGGCCCAGGGCGCGGGCCAGGTGAAAGGTGATGGTGGTCATGTTGTTGCCGAACACGATCTCGTCCGCGGAAGCATTCAGAAAGTCGCCCGCGGCCTGGCGCGCCGAGAGAATGATGGCGTCGGTCTCTTCGCTGCTGGGATAGGCCCAATGCGTGTTGGCGTTGTGATGCAACAGGTAGTCGGTCATGGCCGCGGCCACGCCGGCCGGGACCTGCGTCCCGCCCGGTGCATCGAAATACGCCACCGGGAAACCGAGATGCATACGTTCCAGCGCTGGAAACTTTTGTCGGATTTCGTCGACGGACATGCCGCGCATTATGCCGTTGCGCTACACTTTTTCCCTCCGCACTGATGGCCGATCTCCAGGAAACCCATGTCCTCGTCGTCGACGACAGTGCGCTCGACCGCGCGCTGCTGAAGCTGCATCTCACCGGCGAGGGGTACAAAACGGAATTCGCGACGAATGGAAGGGAAGCGCTGGAGATGCTCGAGGGCAACCCCGACCGCTTCGACGTCGTGCTCCTGGACCGGCGCATGCCCGACGTGGACGGCCTGACCGTCCTGGCCCGGATGAAGGAGCATCCACGGCTGCGGATGATCCCGGTGATTCTGCAGACCGCCGCGACCGAGGCGAAGGACGTGATCGAAGGCATCCGCACCGGCGCCTGGTACTACCTCACCAAGCCGTACGACGCGCAGATGCTGCTCAGCGTCGTCCGTGCCGCGGCCAACGACTACTTCGAATTCAAGGATCTGCGCGCGCGGCTTCGACAGGGCCTGAAGACGCTGCGCATGCTGCAGAACGCCGTTTTCGTGATCCGCACGGTGGAGGAGGCGCGCGACGTGGCCACGATTCTCGCCAACGCCTGTCCCGATCCCGACTCCGCCATCGTCGGCCTCACCGAGCTTCTCCTCAACGCGGTAGAGCACGGCAACCTGGGCATCACCTATGAAGAGAAGTCAGCCATGCAGGACAAGGAAGAGTGGCAACGCGAGGTGTCACGCCGCCTGGCATTGCCCGAGAATGCCGGCAAGAGCGTGGAGATCCGCTTCGAGCGCGATCGCGGGTTGATCCGATTCACGATCCGCGACTCCGGAAACGGCTTCGACTGGACCCGCTTTCTGGACATCGACCCCTCACGCGCGTTCCATACTCACGGACGCGGCATCGCCATCGCACGGAGACTGAGCTTCTCCTCCCTCGATTATCGGGGCGCGGGGAACGAGGTCGTGGCGACGGTACGCACCACGTGAGGGTCGCAGGTCGCGGGTCACGGGGGCCTTCAGGCGATAATGCCCCGCGACCCGGCGACCCGCGACCCAAAACCCTCAGGCAACAAGTCCCCTACGACCGACGACCCCGCCCCCCCACCCATGCCCAAACTCGACAGACTTCTCGCTGCCAGGAGAGTGGGTTTTCTCTTCTCCGGCGGCTCCTCGCGCTGCGTCTTTCAGGTCGGCGTCGTGGAGACGCTGTACTCGCTGGGGGTCCGGCCGGCGATGTGTCTGGGCGTTTCCGGCGGAGCGTGGAACGCGGCCGCGGTTGCGGTCGGGAACTGGCGGCGGCTGCGCGCTTACTGGCGCTTCTTTTCCAGAATGCCCGCCGTCGATCTCCGGAACCTCTTTCGCGAGCACTCGCCGTTCGCATGGTCGCGCCTGCACTCGAGAGCGTTCGAGCGTTACGTCGGATCGCAGGTGATCGGGTCGGACGGGACGCTTCCGCTGTTCGTGGCGCTCACCAGGCTGCGTGACCGTCAGTCGGTGATCGTCGACCTCAATGCGGCCGAGGAGCCGTTCCGCGTGCTGCTGGCCAGCAATTACCTGCCACCGTTTTACACGCATGCGGTAAGGATCGACGGCGAGCGCTACGGCGACGGCGGATTCTCCGACAGCACGCCTTACGAGTTTCTGTTCGATCGCGGGTGCGACGCCGTGGTGCTCATGGTGTCGAAGGGCGAGAGCGAGGGAGGGATCTTCCGCAACGCCGCCGACATCGATCACCTGGTGCGCGACGAGCGCATCGTGGTCATCAGCCCCCGTCACCGTCTGCCGCTCGGGTTCGTCGAGCGGCGATGGAGCCGGCTCGCGCGCATCGCCGACCTGGGCGCTCTTCGCGCCCGCGAGGTGCTGCTCGATGAACGCCACCCCGAGACCGATCTCGCCGCAAAGGGGCGCGCCCCTTCCGCGTACTACAGCATGGTGCGGAGCTGGTTCACACGCGCGAAACGGCGTCATTCCGTACGCCGAGCTTCGCGAGCAATCCGCTCGGAGGGAGCAAGCCGTCCTAGTGATGATTCTTGATGTCGGGATCCGACGGGAGCTTATCGAACATCGACTTCAGCCGCTCGGCGGACTGGTGATCCGCGGCCGACACGACAGCCAGCCCGCTGTGAAAGATCGGCTTGGCCGTCTGCGTGAGAGGCGGAGCCTGAGGCACCGTGCGGACCACTTCGCAATCGATCTTGATGGTCCCGACGTCTGTCGGCAGCTCGATGCGGCAGTACGCGCCCGGCGCCGGCAAGGTTCCCTGATGCGCGACGCGCATCCCGGACACTGATGCGTCGAGAACGTAGATTCGGGCGGCACCGGCGGCGCCTCGAAGGGGCTCCCGCAGCTTTAGACGCTGATGGCGGCGGCGGTCAGGTGTCACCATGAGTTTGGCAGGATTGGGGCAGAATTGTAGCACTTCCGGACGATACCAAAATTGCACGACTAGAGGAGAACATCGCATGAAACGCGCCACTGTCCTGTCTCTCTGTCTTCTCCTGACTCTTAGCTGCTTGTTCAGTTGCGGCGGTGGCAAGTCCACCGTGACCATGGCCGATCTCCAGAAATCGAACGAGGACCTTACGCGGCGCGTAAAATCGCTCGAGGACGACTCGCTGGAGATGAACAAGAAACTGATTCAGCAGGAGCAGGCCATGCAGGCGCTCCACGAGCAGCTTCGCGACATGGAGAACATCGTCAACAAGATCCAGCTCGGTCCGACGCGCTGAGACGCTCAGTTCAGCTTGCGCAGCTCGTTTTCCAGATGGTCGAGTGCTGCCTGGAGGGAGCGCCGCCGCAGTTCGGATGTGGCCGACTCGAGCTCGCGAAGGACTCCCCGGCGCGACGACTCGATGCCTTCCCGCCTGCGCGTGAGCTCGAGCTGCTCGCGAGTGGCCTGTGGGGCGCGCGCGGGCGGCTCCTGCCGCTCTTCCATCTGGCTTTCGACCGATTTGCTTTCCCAGCCTCTGGCCATAGTGTCTCCTTGGGCGAAGTGCGAATTCCGCGCCCGTTTTATCATCTCGCATGCGTTCGCTCGCCGCAGCACTTGCCCTCTCCGTCGCCGTATCGGCTGCCGCCGCCTCGCCGGAGTACGAAGTGTTCGCGCTGCAGTACGCGACGCTCCCGGCGTTTCCGATGGCCAGCCTCGTCCAGGGGGCGCAGAAGGACCGCAAGCTCGACATCGCCATGATGATGTGGCTGATCCGTGGCGGCGGACACGCCGTGCTCGTCGACTGCGGCTTCTATCGTCCCGATCTCCTGAAACAGTGGAAGCCGGCGGATTACGTCCGGCCAGATGCGGCCGTTGCCCGCGCCGGTGTTCCCGCCGGCAAGATCACCGACGTGATCATCACGCACGCGCATTGGGACCACGCCGATGGAGCCGCCCTCTTCCCGAACGCCACGCTCTGGATCCAGAAGGCGGAGTACGACTACTACTCCACGCGGGCGGGGAAAGCCGGCGTGACCGTGGACGACATGGATTTCCTGCGACGCGCCAGGGAGGCCGGGCGCCTGCGCCTGGTCGACGGCGATCAGGAAATCCTTCCCGGCATTCGCGTCTACACCGGCGGCCGGCATACGTACGCCTCGCAATACGTGACCGTCGCCGCCGCCAGGGGTCCGGTCGTGCTGGCCTCGGACAACGTCTATCTTTATGAGAACCTCGACAAGCATGTCCCGATCGCGCAGACGTTCGATGCGGCCTCGAATCTGGCCGCTCAGGACCGGATGAAAATGCTTGCCGGTGATGTTGGCTCGATTGTTCCCGGTCACGATCCGGCCGTCATGACGCGGTTTCCCCGCGTCGCCGACGGAGTGGTCAGGATCCGATAAAGCGATGGCTCTGCATTCACAAAGCGGCCGCGAGAGGCGAAAGAAGCATCGCGTCCAACTGACGCGCGGGCTGATCGCCCGATACGGCGCCACCCCGTCGGTCATTCTCGACATCACCGATGCCGGTGCGCGCATCGAGCACTTCACGCGCCTCGATGTCGGAAAGAAATCTCGATTCCGGTTCGAGTGGAAAGAGCGCGTCATCGAGGTCGAGGCCAAGGTAGTGGCCTGCCGGCTGCACCGTTTCGCACATGGCGATGACGGCGCTACGGTCTATCAGTCGGGCCTCTTGTTCACGGATTACTTCGACGATGCGGCGACAGCGCTCCGTGACTTCGTGGCCCAGCATGTGGCCCGCTCGCTGGCCGAACAGGTCGCGAACGCGCGCGGGATCGGTCCGGTGACCGAACGCAACATGCCCGTGTTCCGCGAGGGCGTCGTGACCACCAGCGGCCTCGACGCCACGGCGGAGCGAGCCAGACGGATGCTGCCGAACTCGGCCGTCGTCGTCGACCGCGGTTACCTCCGCTGCACGCTGAACGGCAACTACTGGGACAAGAAGTGGAGCCGCACGCCGGAGCAGCCGTTGGAGGGGTTCACTCTCCTGGCATCCGAACCGCCCGATCACGTCGAGAAACTCTGCGAGACCTATCTGCGCAGCAACGTCGACGATCGCCAGTTCATCCGCCTGCTTGCGCGGATAAGCGTCGAGCGCGGCCAGGAAACGCCGGAGCCGCGGTAGTCGATCTTCACCGCGCTCGAAATGACAGATTCGCCACGCGCATGGCCATGTCGTACGGGTCGCCTTCGTTCCGGTTCGTCAGCACCACCACGCTCAGCTTCTCGTCCGGAAAGCGGATCACGGCATTGCGAAAACCGATCGTCTCGCCCGTGTGCGCCACGACGCGGCGGCCATCCACCTCGCTGATGCGCCAGCCGTATCCGTAACGGACACCCGGCTTGTCCGTCGCTACGCGCGGCACCGACGCCTCCGCGAACCGGCCGTGGTCGAGCGCCTCGAGCCAGTGCACGAGCTCGTCCACCGACGTATAGATCCCCCCATCGCCGAGAACGGCGCTCGTCATCGACTGGTCGGTGCGGCGCCATGAGTTGCCCTCGCGGCTGTAGCCGTAGGCGCGGTTCACGACCGTGGAGATCCCTTCCTCATGTGCCACGGTCGTCTTCATTCCGAAAGGCAGGAAGATCTCGTCGCGAAGAAAATCGGCAAAAGAGCGACCCGACGCTTTCTCCACGATGAGCGAAAGCAACGAATAGCCGCTGTTGCTGTACCGGTAGCTGGAGCCGGGAGGGAAGTACGTCGTCGTCTGCGTCGCCAGCAACCGCAGAACGTCGGCGTCCCTGAGCGGCACCGTCGTCGACGCGGGCATGACGTCCTCGTAGTCGATCAGACCGGAGGAGTGCGTGAGGAGATGGCGGATGGTGATGGCATCGGCGTACGCCGGCATCGACGGCAGCCAGCGGCGGAGTGAATCGTCGAGCGAGAGCTTCCCCCGGCCCGCCAGGGTGAGAATCGCCGCGGCCGTGAACTGCTTCGTCACCGATGCCAGGCGGTAATGCGTGTCGGGAGTGGCCACCACGTGCTCCTCGAGATTGGCCAGTCCATACGACTTCGCCAGTACCACCCGATCGCCGTGGACGACCACGACGCTCGCTCCGGGAACGTCTCCGCTGTAGTCGCGAAAGAGCTGATCGATCTCGTTCATGGCTGGCCGCGTCGCGCATCCGCAGAGGACGATGACACCGAGCAACACGAAGGTTCTCATGAGGCGCGTCACGTTACCATGCGTGCCGCACCATGGCCCTGACCTCCACGATCTACAACATCAACGTCGATCTCTCCGACGTCGACCGCGGCGTGTACGAGACGCTCGACCTGCGCGTGGCCATGCATCCGTCCGAAAGCGCGGAGTACATGGTCACGCGTCTGCTCGCCTACCTCCTCGAATACACCGAGGGCATCGAGTTCACCGCCGGCTTGTCGGACGGCGACGAACCGGCCATCGTCGTGCGCGACCTCACCGGCCGCCTGACCGCCTGGATCGAAGTGGGCATGCCCGACGCCGATCGCCTGCACCGCGCCAGCAAGCTCGCCGATCGCGTCGCCGTCTACACCCACCGCGAGATCCGCAACGTCCTCGGCGAGCTGGCACGGCGGAAGATCCACCGGGCGGACGAGATCCCCATCTATACGTTCGGACGCGGGTTCATCGGCGAAGTGGCAGGGCGGCTGGAGCGCCGTGTGGCCGTGTCGCTTTCGGTCACCGAGCGGCATCTGTACTTCGACATCGGCGGGCAGTCGTTGACGACGGTGCTCGAGGAGCACAAGATCGGGTCGATCAGTCCACGCGCCTGAAGAGGTCGTCGCCCCACGAGACCGCCTCCGCGCTATCGCCGCTGCCGAACTGGAATCGCAGTACCTCGCCGCTGCCCGACACGAGCTCCACACGCGAGCTCTCGGGCTGCGTGAACGGCTCCAGAACCGCCGTCAACGGGCCGATCGACGCGAACAGCCTGTCTCCGCGCTGCTCGACCGTCAGCGTTCCGAACATCGGATTGACGTAGCGTCCGGCGTACGCCGCACGGTCCCGGCTCAGGCTCCACGGCCGCTGCGCCCGTCTCTGCACCTCCGCGACCATCGCCGACGTGATCTTGCGGACTCGCTCCTTCGTCGCGGCCAGCCGCGCCGCGCAGTCGTCCGCGCTACCGAGAAGGCGGGCGGCGGCGTAGGACACCACGAGATCGGCGCCTTCATCCTCCGGCCCGTTGATGTTCGTCATCACGCCGGCACCGACGCGCTGGTCCGGCAGCATCGCGAACTCCGAGTGCCACCCCTCGTAGCCGCCGAGATGGAACAGAGCGCTCTGGCCGCGAAAGAGACCGCGATACCAGCCGAAGCCATATCCGCGCGCCTCGAAATCGCCCCGCGTGATGCTCGTCTGGACCTGTAGCTTCTGCGCTTCGTCGAAAGCGGCCGCCGGAATCACCTGCCTGCCGTCGATGCGTCCGCGGTCGATGTTCGCGATGAGCCACCGCGCCAGATCGGCAGGCGTGGTGACGATCCCGCCGGCGCCGTGCATCGTCTCATCGACTTTGTTAAAGGCCAGCGGCTCGACTGCGCCCGTTCGTGTGTGGTGATACGGCCGCGCCATCGCCCCCTTCTCCGCGACCGACATATACGACGTCGTGTGCATCATTCCCAGCGGCCGGAACACCAGCTCCTCGAGGGCCTGCTGCCACGGCTGATGGGTGACGCGCTCGATCACGAGCGAGGCCACGACATAGCCGAGGTTATCGTAGTGGAAGCCGGGCGGAATGGTCTTGCTCTGATTCAGCAGAGAGAGGAGAAGGTCCGGTGTGTGCTGTCCCGAGAACGCGGTCCGGAAGACGATAGCGTCATTGCTGAGCGCAGAGGTGTGGGTGAGAAACGCGCGCAACGAAGCGATCACCGTGGTTTCCGGCAGGTATCTGCTCACCGGCACGTCGAGATCGATGAGTCCGCGCTGAGCCAGGATGGCGCAGGCCAGCCCTGTATACGCCTTCGTGGTCGACCCGATGTAGTAGCCGCGGTTGGCGTCGTGCAGATACACGATCCGTCCGTTCTGCACGACGGCCACACCGAGCGCCGGCAATCCCGGCATCTCACGCAAGGTCTCATCGACGAAACGGCCGATGTCGTTCCGGGCGGGGTTGACGGTCGCGCAAGCGGTTGCGGCAATCAGCAGGGCGGTAACGAGAAGGCGTCTCATGAGTTCATCCTACGACGCAGGCGCGAGGACGAATGGAACGCGCTGAACCTCAGGCACCGAGCCGGCGGTACCGCGCGGGCGTGATGCCCAGCAGCGCGGAAAACGTGCGGCAGAGGTGGCTGGCGTCGGCGAAGCCCGATTCCGCTGCGATGGCGGCGATGCCCCTCCGCGTCGTGGCCAGCGCGTGACGGGCGTGACGCAGGCGCACCGACCGCAAGTACGCCGTCATGGACATGCCGGTGTGCCGGCGAAATGCCCGTGAGACGTAGACGGGGTGGAGGCCGAGATCCCGCGCCAGCACCTCGAACCGGATCGAAGCAGCGAACCGCTCGTCGATGGCGCGGCAGACCGTCGCGATCCATCGCGGCGTCGATCGTGGAGGCGGCACGCACGCCGCGACGGTCTCGACCAGAGCGGCCGCCGTGCGGCGGAGTGCACCGCGGTCGGCACGGGCAAAAGCCCACTGCAACGCGATCCCGGCCCGCACGGTCTCAGGCATCTCGAACCACTGCCAGGCGCGGGAGGCGATAGCGCGCCCGAAACAGGAGTCGGGTGCGAACTCGATCGAGAGCGTCCGGGCGCCGTAACCGCCGACACGGTCGTCGTGCTCGCATCCCGCGGCTTTGACGACCACGCTCGAAGCGAGCGCGCAATACTCGCCACCACCGGAGCCCTCTTCGATCTGTCCGGCGGTGACGATCGTGACATTGCTGTGCTGGTGCGCGTGGCGCGGCTGCCGGGTGCCGGGACCGTAGTGGCGGGGTGTGACGATGAAATCGCCGCAATCGATCATGCCGTCAATGACGTACGAGCGCTCCAAAGGTTAACAACCCGAGAGGCTCAGCCGCTATCACCACGCCTAATCCGGACTCCCATTCAGTTTCGCGTCCTGCGGATCGGCGGTTGCTCCTTTGGCCTTCAGAAACTCCACCGTGGCGTCTTGATGGCGGCGCATGGCCTCGGAAATCGGGGTGCGGCCGTCGTCGGTACGCGAATTCAGTTCCGCGCCGTGATCGAGCAGCACCTGGATGATGTCGTTGCGACCGAGGAATGCGGCTGAGTGCATGGGCGTGAAGCCTTTGTTCTGACGGACGAGGACATCGGCCCCACGGCCCAGCAGCAACTTCACGACCTCGATCTGACCGGTGAGCAGCGCGGCCTGCAGCGGTGTGTTGCGAAACTTCGTGTCGGCGCGGGCGTTCACGTCCGCTCCGCGATCGAGCAGCAGCTTCGCGTTGGCGACGTTCCCGGCGAACGCCGCGAAGTGTAGCGCCGTCCAGCCGAAGTGATTGTGCGCGGTCACGGCGGAAGGGTCGGCATCGAGGCGGCGGCGAAGCTCCGTGCGCTCACCGAGGGCCGCGGTCTCGAAGGTGTCGAGCGCCGGCTTCCCGGCCAGGACGGACTTCAACGCCTTATTCGATTGCACGGCCGTGAAGCCGTCGTCTTTGATGGCGAACATTGCGGTCTCGACAGCGCTCGGCTTCGGTTTCGGCGTTTCGTTGGGCGGCGTGGCAGCGAGCATGAGCAGCATCAGAATCATGAGAGTTCCTCCTCGCGCCAAGGTAGGCGGGCGGCGGCCGGAGTGCATGTGCCGGTCGGCGCATCTTCGCGACCATGACTTCCGGCATATGCACCCTGTCCGTGGATTGATGCACCATGGCGGCATGCGGCTCGTCCGGCTCGGCGGCGTCATCGTCTGGATCGTCATCGGCGCGCACGTTCTGCTGAGCGGAGCGAGCTCGCGGGCGGTGCTCATCGAGTGGGCCATCGCCTACCTGCTTTTCGGCGCGGCGTTCGCGTTCCGCCCCACGCGCGCGACGCTGCTCGTGCAGAGCGGCGCCGTCGTGGCCATGGTCCTTCTGCTCTGCAACGGCTTCGAAGGAACGCTGCTCGTCATCATCGCCATGCAGCTCGGCGGGATGATGTCGCGGCGCGCCGCGATCGCTTGGATCGTCGTGCAGACGGTTCTGATGGGCGTCGCCATCTCCATTCACTGGGCGCCGCGCCCGGCCATCCTCCTCGCTCCCCCCTACCTCGGCTTCGAGCTCTTGGCGTTCTTCGCCTTCGATGCGCTGGCGCGCGAGGCGGCGGCGCACGCGGAGCTGCGGGCGGTGAACGAGATCCTCGCGGACAGCAGCCGCATCGCCGAGCGCCTGCGCATCTCGCGCGAGCTCCACGACGTCCTCGGCCACCATCTGACGGCGTTGTCGCTCAACCTCGAGGCGGCCGTGCAGCGCAGCGACGGCGAGGCCAGGCAGCACGTGCAGACCGCGCAGGCTCTGGCGAAGACGCTGCTCACGGACGTCCGCGAGATCGCCGCGACGATGCAGACGCTTCCCGGCGTCGATCTCGCGCAGGCGCTCGGCTCGCTGGTGGCTGACCTGCCGCGGCCGCGCATTCACCTCGAGATCGAGCCGGGCATCCGCATCGACGATCCGGAGCGCGCCCACATCGTGGTGCGCTGCACGCAGGAGATCGTCACCAACGCCGCGCGCCATTCGTCGGCGGCGAATCTCTGGATCGTGATCCGGCGCCAGGGCGACAGCGTGCGCATTCACGCCCGAGACGACGGACGCGGAACGACGGGCATGCTCTCGGGCTTCGGCCTCCGCTCGATGCGGGACCGGCTGGAAGGGGCGGGCGGCCAACTCCACCTCGACGCCCGTCCCGGGCTGGGATTCGAGGTCGTGGCGCTCCTGCCCGCGAGGCCGGCGTGATTCGCGTCTTCATCGCCGACGATCAGTTGCTCATCCGCCAGGGTCTGCGCGCCCTGCTCGTCCTCGAGCCGGAGATCGAGATCGCCGGCGAGGCCGGCGACGGCGAAGAAGCCATCCGGCTGGTCCCGGCCGCAAATGTCGGTGTGCTCCTGCTCGACATCCGCATGCCGAAGAAGAGCGGGCTCGATGTGTTGCGCGAGCTCGCGGAGAAGAACGCGCTGCCGCCGACACTGATCCTGACGACGTTCGACGACGCCGGCATCGTGCTCGACGGCGTTCGCGCCGGCGCCTCTGGGTTTCTGCTGAAGGACGTCTCGTACGAGCAACTCATCAGCGCGATCCGCGCGGTCGCCGCCGGCCAGACCGTGTTCCAACCGGCCATCACCCAACGGCTTCTCCGCGCCGGCGAGCGCCTGCGCACGAGCTTCGACAGTCTCGCCGCACCCGACCCGCTGACCGAGCGCGAGGTGGAAGTGGTGCGCCTCATGGCCGGCGGCTACAGCAACCGGGAGATTGCCCACGCGCTCACGACCGCCGAGGGGACGATCAAGAATCACGTGTCGAACATCCTGTCGAAGTTCGGCGTGCGCGACCGCACGCGCGCCGTGCTCAAGGCGCTGGAGGCGGGGCTGCTTTGAGGCCTTTGCTCACCATCATCAGCCACACGAAGAGGCACGCGAACAACAGTGCCACGGCGGTCCCGATCATCGTGACAAGGTCGCGGCGATCGATGAGTGCGCGAATGCCGGTGAGCGACGCCACGACGAATGTCGTGGTGTTTCCGATGACTACGGCTCGCCCGTAGATGCCGCCGGCGGGCGAAGCACGGGCGATCCAGTCGCTCGAGCCCAGCCCGAGCAGCGCGGCGCCGAGCGCCTGTCCGATCAGGGGAGATTCTGCCGGCGGCGCGAACAGCAACGCGACGCCGGACAGAAGGAACGTAACCGCCGCGGCGGTGAGGATCGCTTTCGAGATGACGTTAGCCTACGTCAACCCAGTCACGATTTCATCTTGGACAGTTGCAGGTCAGCGGATGCGTTCGCGCTCGTCGGATCGAGGATCGTCCTGACCTGATGGATTTTCGTGGCCGGAAAGCCACTGGTCCGGGCGTGCTCGCGGATGACGCTCTCGTCGTCCGCCAGATAGACGCAGAACAGCTTGTCGGCGGTGACATAGGACTGGATCCACTGGATCCCTTTCAGCGGATCGAGTGCCTTGTTCGATTGCTCCGTGGCCTTGCAGAAGCCTTCGGCCGTGTTTCCGCCGACTCCCGGAATCTCGCGTTCGATGACGTATTTGTTCATGCTGGTTCTCCTTCGCGCACAAGATGCGTCCCGCCGGGCTTGCACGCTAGTGGCAGATATGCCGTTCTACATAGCTGATTCAGCCATGAGCACCGGCAACCGGCCACTCGAAGCAGTCGTCGTCCTTCTCGAAGGCAGCCTCCCCTCCACCTCCGTCAATCCTCTGGAGATCCTCGGCTCGGCCTGAGTTCTGTGGGAAGACTTCCAGGGTGGCGAGCGCAAGCCGCGCTTCTGTCGGTGGACCATTTGTTACAGGATAACGATCCGGCCTCGGGCCTGTATCGCGCACACCATCCGAGCTCGCGCTCGAAACAACCGCGCCGTCCCGCCAGACGAAGTCGCCAGATTCTGTACAGACCAGCCGGCACAGTGCCTGCGGCTCATCATCGACACGCTCGAGCAGACCGATGTGCCGGAGGAGATCGCGGCAGTCGGCGGCGAGCTCCTTGAAAATCTGCTGAACGAGAATTCCGCGCGAATCGCCCCGGAGGTTTCACGCGAGCTCAGATCAAACAGAAGATTCCGTCAAGGCGTTCGCGTTCGGCACTCACTCGTCCGTCGATCCCTCGATCGTCTCCGATTGGGTCACGATCTTCCAGGACCTCGGCACCACGAAAGACGCTGAGCGGAAAAGCCTTCGGAAACCACGATGAAGATCCCCGTCATTCCGAGCCGCAATAGACGGCGAGGAATCTGGGCGGTGGTCCCCGGGCCACGCAGCCCTCGGGTTGGGGAGCGCGGCCGAACGCGCCACCGCCCAGATTCCTCGCCGTCTGTCGCGGCTCGGAATGACGGGGTTGACAATCCGAGGCCTGAGGCCTGAGGCCCGAGGCCTGGCTTGGGCCACCGCCCGGATTCCTCGCCGTCTAACGCGGCTCGGAATGACGCGGTTGATACCGTTCCAGGAGCTCCGCGGTGCGCGCCGCTTCCTCGGTCTTGCCGAGCTTCTTCTGCGCGGCCAGCAGTCCCTCGAGCGTTCGTGAGCGGCCAGGCGTGTGCTCGAGCGCCGTGCGATACGCCGTCTCCGCGTCGGCGGCGCGTCCAGCGGCCATGAGCTGATCGCCGAGGAGCTCGAAGCTCGGCTTCTCGACGGCCGGCGGACCGAACTCGAAGGCCATGGCCTGTTCCGCGGCGGCTGCTTTCTCCAGGAGAGCGATGGCCTCATCCTGCTTCCCGTTCGCGGCGAGCTGCAACGCCTCGACCTGCTCGAGCACGATGGCCGGCCGCTCGGCGGTAGCAGCCTGCATCATCACCATCGATGCATGCTCGTGGGCGCCGCCAAGCTCTTTGGCCAGCGCGTGCAAACGCGCCGATGCGTCGTCGAGCGCGGCCTTGTCACCGCGTTGCGCCGCGGCGATGGCCTCGCCGTACGCAAATGTGAACTTGTCATCCGCACTCGCGGCCTCCGGAACCGTGGCCGGATCGAGCGTGCCGCCGCTGGTCAGATAGAGAACGCGCATCTCCACGGCGCTCTCTTTCGACCGATTGCTCTGACCCGCGGCGACGCAGCGGTCGAGCATCTTCCGCGCCTCGTCGAATCGCTTCTCCTGCAGGTAGGCGTACTCGAGCCACGTCGGGTAGTGACCGCACGGCATGTCGTGTTTGCGCTCCGCGACGGCGATGGCGCGGCGGTTCGCGGCGATGACTTCGCCCCACATGCCGAGGGCGATGTAGATGTGCGAGGTCATGTGCAGGGCGTGCGCGGCGTTCGGGGCCACGCTTCCGTAGAGGCGCGCGGCGCGGATGCCCAGCGGCGCGTGCACCGGATCGTCGTACGAGTGAATCAGGTAGTGCAGCACGCCGGGATGATGCTGATGCGTCGGAAAGACTTCCTCGAGCAAAGCGGCCGCGCGCATGTAGGTCGCGAAGTCGCGATGGTGCGCGCGCGTCCCCAGGATCGAGAGCGCGTAGAACGCCGTGGCGTCGACGTCGTCCGGATACTTCTCGTGCACCGAAGCCATGGCCGCGGAGTACTTCGCGTCCCGCTCTTCCTTCGTGCCGTCGCCGTAGAGGACCTCGACCGCGTGCATGTAGTCGCGCTCACGCTGCGTCTTGGCCTGGGGAGCGCGAGCGAGCACCGCGCGCGCCGCGTCGCGGTCCTGCTGCAGCCACAGCGGATGGTTGTGCGTCATGGCCTCGCCCCAGTAGGCCATGGCGAAGCCGGGATCGATCTTCTGGGCGGCCCGGAATTGCGTGGCGGCGTCTTCGTACTCGAAGTCGTGCAGGAGGGCCAGCCCGTGCAGAAACGACTCCTGCGCTGCCGGCGCTCCGGAGTTCGCGAATGCGACGTCGCCGGCGCCTGTCTGCGCGCCAAGAGGCACCGCCATGACTGCCAGTAGCGCAAACACGAGGGTCACCGCGGCCCGAGTCCCGAGGCCTGAGGCTTCGTCACGCACATTCATCACTCTCATTGCTTACTCCTCCGATCCGAGACAGATCCAGACGACATCACTCACCGTGGCGAAGCCGGTGCCCCGGCAGAATCCGCACCCGGCATCGACATGCGAGGGGCGGAGGTCTTCACCGCAGAAACGGCACTCGAACGGCTCGCGATTCTCGAGAATCGATATGTCCGACATGAGAATCGAGCTGCAACTGAAGCACTGGACCTTGGCCTCGGGCATTGCTGGGAGACAGGGTATCAAGTCCAGCTCTCGATGCATCCATCGACGAAGAACAGCCCAGCGCGGGTCGGAACGCCGGTCAGGCGCTGCCAGAACCGCGCGTAATGCTCGACCTGCGGCGTGTAGTACCGCACGAGCGCATCAAGGCGGTTCTTCGTCGCGTCCGACTTGTAATCGACGACGAACCACTGGCCGCGCTCCCGGAAGACGAGGTCGATCGTGCCATGCAGCAGCGTAGCGCCGTCCTCGTCGATTCCCGCTTCGCGCCGCGGCACCTGGAGCGCGAACGGCACCTCGACGTAGCGCTCGTCCGCGGACTTCGCGCGGCGCCAGAGATCGGACTGCTGCACCGCCTCGACGACGCGGATGACCTCTTCGAGCTCGACCGCGTCACGCTCCTCGTCCTTGAGCAGGTTCGCGGCGAACCTCCGGATGTCGAGAGCGTCGTTGCGCAGCATGCCCTCGAACAGGCGGTGCAGGACGCGGCCCCACGAGGTTCCCTTGCCGAGGCCTTCCTCGGCGCGGACGAGCTCTTCGTGTGAGCCGTGCGCGATCTTCGTGATCGGCAGCACCGAATACGACGCATGCCTGGCCACTTCGCGGCGCCGCTCGATCTCGACGCGCGCCGCCTCGAATCCCGAGCCCTCCCCCACCGCCGCCGCGCCGCGCTCCGACTGTCCGACATCGAAGATCGGCTTCGCGCTCCCCGCCAGCACCGACCACACACCCCTCCTCTGACCCTGTTTGATGCGTACGCCGGCAACCAGAATGCTTTTCGCCCGCGTAGCGGCGACATAGAGGAGGCGGTTGTGCTCGGCCCGCTGGAATGCGCTCTCCTCCGCGGCCAGAGCGTCCCAGTTCTCGGGCAGAGCGATGTCGCGCTTCCTTTCGCGGATGGCCACGTATCCGCGTGAGACCTCGCCGCTCCGGTCGACGAAGATGTCGGGCTCGTGCTCGAACGACTCCGCGGGATCGATGAGGAACACCACCGGCGCTTCGAGACCTTTCACCTGATGCAGGTTCATGAGCCGCACGACATTCTCCGCCGCCGGATCGACGTTCATCTCTTCAACGCGCGCGTCGCTCTCGAGCAGATCGCCGAGGCGGTCGACGATGCGCGCGAATCCCGACCCCGAAGCAGATTCTCGCCGTGCCAGCGCCAGCGCCAGGAGCGTGTTGCCCGCCCGCGTGCCGCCCTGCTCGCGGGTGGCCGCGAAGGCGGTGAGGCCGAGGCGGTCGAAGATCCGCGCGATCGCTGCTGCCGCGGGAAGGTCGCGCGCGAAACCGAGACTCTCTTTCACGATGCCCAGGCCGGCCACGATGGCGGGATCGGCACCCTCCGGGATCTCGCGATATGCCGCGAACTTTCCGCCGAGCTTCACGAAGCGATAGAGCGCATCGTCCGAGGCGCCGCAGAAAGGCCCGCGCAGGAACGCGGCCAGAGCGATGGCGTCGTCGGGATCGGCAACCGCGCGCAGGAGCGGCAGCACGTCACGCAGCTCTTCCGATTTCGCGAAGGCCTCGCCGCCCGTCACCTCGAAGCGAATCCCCTCCTCTTCCAGCGCCCTTGCATACGCGGAGAGCCGGGCCTTGCGCTCGCTGATCAGAAGGAAGTCGCCGTATTGAGCGGGACGCTGCTCGCCGCCGTCGTCGACGATCAGTCCCGACTGGACGGCCCGGCGGATCCACTGGGCGACACGACGCGCTTCCTCTTCCGCGACGCCCTCGTAGCGTCCGTCTGCGATCTCCAGCGCGTACACGCCGCAATGCGCCACCCCTTCCGACTGCGCGTCGAGGTCGATGTGTCGGGCCTGACGCCCCTTACTGACATCGTCCTCGAGAAAGAGCCGCGGAAATGTCTCATTGACGAACGCGCAGAGCGGGCCAACCGACCGGAAATTCGCGGTGAGGATCTCCACTCTTCCGTGCGTCTTTTCGATGCGCTCTTTCACCGTCAGGTACGTGGTGATGTCCGCCCGCCGGAAGCGATAGATCGACTGCTTGGGATCGCCGACGATAAAAAGCGAGCCCGGACGCGGTGTCAGCCTGCGCCAGTTCCTCTCCTCGACTTCCTCTCCGGTCAGATAGAACAGCACCTCGGCCTGGATGGGATCGGTGTCCTGAAACTCGTCGACGAGGACGTGCGTGAAGCGGCGCTGGAAATAGCGGCGCACTCCAGGATGGTCCCGCAGGAGATCGCGCGCCCGCAGCAGGAGGTCGTTGAACGTGAGCGTGCCGTTGCGCAGCCGCTCCTCCTCGAACGCTTTCACGGCCGGAGAGAGAAAGTCGATCACCACGCAGTGCACGTACTCGCGCCACCGCCGCAGCGTGGGGCGCACGAGGTTCCTGACGATATCGGAGTATTCGATGCCGAGCTGCTTGGCATGCTTGCCGTCTGGCCAGTTCTTCTGCGTCGGTTTTCTCGAAGCGTGATCGCCGGCCTCGAGAAACTCGAGCTGGTCGAGCGTCTCGCCGAGGTCCTTCGTGTCGCGCTTGCGGACGAGCTCGCGCATCATCTTCTCGAAATCGTCTTCCTTCACGCGCATCCCGCTCGTCGGGAAGCACGGCTCGCACTTTGCGAGAAATGCCACGACGGCGTCCACGGCGGCGCGGAGATCGGGACGACCGCACGGCGTCGATACGATCTCGACGTCCGCGTAGTCGACCAGCCGGAAGAAGGCATTGCGCAGCAGCCACGGCTTGACCGCGGTCTCACGTACGGCGCGGAGCTGCTCCGAGCCGCCGATGGCCTGCGCCTCGAACCAGCGCGACCAGAATTCCTCCATGAGCAGCCGCGTCTCAGTCTCGTCGAGCTCCTCGAAATCGGGATCGATCGACGACTCCACCGGCCGCTCCCGCAGCATCCGCGCACAAAACGCGTGGGTCGTGCCGATCAACGCCCGATCGAGATTATGGAGCGCACGGTCGATTCGACCTTGTTCAACCGCGGCCCGAGCCCCGAGGCCCGAGGCCTGCCTCTCCAACGCCTCCTGCAGTCTCTCCCGCAGTTGCGCCGCCGCCTTGACCGTGAACGTGATGGCGGCGAGCGTGTCGATCTTGCAGCGGCCGGTGCGGATGAGCTCCACCGCGCGCGTGACCAGGCTGGTGGTCTTCCCGGTGCCCGCCGCCGCCTCCACCATCAGGTTGATGTCGAGGTCTCGGGCGATGGCGTCGCGCGCGGACTGATCGGCGAGCGTCATCCGACCTCCTGCAATCGGCGCCACGCCATCACCGCCGGATCGTTCGCGTTCGCCGTCTGCTTGCGCGCCATCCCCTCCTTCGCTTCCTCCGGATTGCCGCACAGGCCGCGGAAATCGCAGAAGTCGCACTTGCCGTCGTCGGGAAGGGGAAACCATCCGCTGCCGATGACATCGAACAGCAGATTCAGGGCGTGCTCGAGCTCGCCCGGCGCGCACTCACGGGCGATGCGCGCGCCGTCGCCCTTCGACGTCGGGAAGTAGTAGCCCGCACAGTCCACGCTTCCGGGGAGGCCGCGCCCGCGCAGCATCTCGGTGAGCGCACGCGTGTAGATGACATGCTGCAGCTTCGTCCCTCTGCGCAGGCGCCACTCTTCCCGGTACTCGTAGAGACTGCCGGTCTTGTAGTCCCACACCTGCCAGTTGCCGGTGTGCCGGTCCCGGTCGACGCGATCGATCTGTCCGCGCAGTTTCACGGAGGTACCGGCTCCGAGCGGAATCACGAGCGGCTCGATCATGCCGATGGACGAGGCTTGCGCTTTGGGCATCCCGAACGGCGCCTCGAAGAACTTCGGTTCCACCTCCGCGCAGCGCTGCTCCTCGGTGCGCAGGAAGACATCGGACGCTGCGAACAGCTCATCGCGCTGCCGGGCGAACGCGCTCTCGGTCGCGGGCGGAACTTCGGAGCGCCACTGCAGGAGCGCCGTCTCCCCGATCGCGCGCATGCGACCGACATGCGCCGCGTGCGACGGAGTCTCGCCGTTCGCGCAGATCTCCTCCATCGTCTCCTGCAGGACTTCGTGGACGAGCACGCCGAATTGCCGGTTGTCGAGCCACCGGTCGTCGACGCGCAGGAGCTCCTCGACGGGCTGGATGTGCAGCACGCGCTCCACGAACCATCCGAACGGACAGCGGGCCATGCGCTCCATCTGCGATGCGGAGTAGACACGGCCGGTGCAGCGCGGATCGATGTCCACAGGCGAAACGTCGATCCTGCCGTCCCATGCCGTGATCTCATCCGTGGCCCGCGCTTGGCGCGCCCGCTCGCCTTGCGCGAGCCACGGATAGGCGCTCCATAGCTCCGGGCGGAGGTCCTGCCGCCCGCGCACGAAGCGCTGGCCGAGCCACCACTCCGACTCCGACAGTGGCGCGCGGTCCTCGAGAAATCCTTCCACCGTCGATCCGGCCACAAGCGCGTCGTAGCGCGCGTCGCTTTCGTGGCGTGCGGCGCGGAACAGCTCCAGCAGGTCTTTCGACGGAAAGCGCGCGCGGCGGTCGCGCAGGTCGACGTCGGCGTAGCTCACGGTCCATCGCGCGGCACCGGCCCGTTCGATCAGCCGCGCCAGCCGCGCCGCATTGCGCGCCGGCTGATCGCCGAGGAGATCGAGCTGCCCCGGGCCGATGGAGGAGTTGATGTTCCTGCGCTCCTCGTCGAGGACGACCGGATCCTGCAGGCCGGCACCGGGATGCCTGGTGTCGTCGAGACCGACGAGAAACATCCGTTTGCGTCCGCTCCATCCGCCGGCGCGCATGGACGTGACGTGCAGATGCCCGGGACGGGGATTGCTGGCCGCGACGTGCGTCGCCGCGATCGCTTCGATGAGACGGTCGATGTCCTTCGGATCGCGAGCGCGCTCACCGTGCGCGGCAGGTTCTTCGAGCGCGGCCAGCTCCTGCAGCAGCCGGCGCAGCGCGGCCAGGGCCATGCCGTCGATCTCGTTTCTCGTGGCCGCGAATCGGTCGACGAATGCCAGCGCCGCCCCGGGCAGCGACTCGATCGCGCCGATCTCGAGCAGCGATTGCGCGACGTTCAGCGCTTCGCGTCTGCGCTCGATCTCCTTCGTCAGCCATTCGCTCCGGCTCTCGGACTCCGACTCCTCGAGTGCGCGCTCAACCTCGGTGATGGACGCCTCCAGGCGCGGCACGTAGCGATCGCGGCCCCATCCGATCATCGAAGCGCGCAGCAACCGCGCGAACACGGCCGGTGGCACAGCCTCGGGCGTCCTCAGCGCGCCCGAGCGCGCGATGCGCTGCAGGTGCGTGGTGTTGTAGTCGTCGCCGAGCCAGTCGAGGAAGCCGATCGCCGCCTGGCCGGGGCGCGTGAACGGCGCGGCGATGCCCTCCGCGAACGTCGCCGGAATCGCATACTCCGACGTCAGCTCGTACGCCAGCGACAGATAGGGATCGCGCGACGTGTACACCACCTCGGCCTCGTCGAGCGTGACCGCCGCGCGCAACGCGCCTCGCAACTCGTTCTCCTCGCCGACGGCACGCGCGAACTCGACCTCGAGCGGAGGGCGGGCAGCGTCGTGGTTCCCGGCGGAAATGGACAGGATGGTCCCGGCCCCGATGGCATCGAGGAGTCGCTTCTCGAGATTCGTCAGCTCGATCTCATCGAGCACGAACCAGAGCGCGTCACGCGACCACGTCCCCTGCCCGGCCAGCTCGATGGCCCGGGAGATGACGCCGCACCGATCGACGAATTTCCGATCGCGCAGTTCGCGCTCGTAGGCGCCGATGATCAGGCCGAGATCGCGCGCCTTGCGCTCGTCCTCGAACGCGCCCTTCGGAATGGCCTCCGGGTTCACCCCGGCATGACGCAGGTCATCCACCGACCGCTGGATGGCGCGATAGAGGCCGGGACGGCCCAGGAGCGCGGCAAAATAGGAGGATTCGTCGAGGACCCGATCGCAGGCGCGCTCGATGACCGCCAAGGCCTGGGCGCGTGAGAGAACGGTGAAGCCGCGGCCGGCCAGATCGAAACCGGCCACGGCATCGGAGATCGTACGGACCGTTTCCATGCGCAGATTGACCCAGGGCGTGCCGCCAAAGGCGACGGCGTCGGCGATCTGGTGGCCGATGGCCAGCGAGGGGACGACGAGGATCTTTTCGCGGAGGGGGTGCTCACGGCACGCGGCAGCGAGGCGGTCGGCGATCATCGAGGTTGCCTATTCTATCGGCCGGGCTCTCGCATTATGCTTAAAGGATGATCCGCTCCGTCATCGTCGGAACCGGGAGCCACATCCCGTCGGTCGTCGTGCCGAACGACGCATTTCTCGATCACGAGTTCCGCGATGCTGACGAGAACAAGATCCCGAAGTCGAACGCCGAGATTCTGAAACAGTTCGAGGCCATCACCGGCATTCGCGAGCGCCGCTACGTGCCGGACGACCTGGTGACCTCCGACATCGCCTGCGACGCGGCCCGCAAAGCGCTGGAGTCTTCGGGCATCGACGGCGAGACCCTCGACTACATCATCGTCGGGCACAACTTCGGGGATGTGCGCGCCGGCACGACGAACGTCGACCTCGTTCCGGCGCTGGCCGCGCGCGTGAAGGCAAAGCTGAAGATCCAGAACCCGCGCACGGTCGCCTATGACCTGGTGTTCGGCTGTCCGGGCTGGCTGCAGGGCGTGATTCAGGCCGATTACATGATCCGCAGCGGCGATGTGAAGCGGGCCATGATCATCGGTGCGGACACGCTGTCGCGCATCTCCGACCCGCACGACCGCGACAGCCTCATCTACGCCGACGGGGCGGGCGCGGTGATCCTCGAAGGTCAGGAGACCGACGCGGGCATCCTGTCGCACGCCGTCCGCTCCGACACCATCGAGCACTCCAGGATGCTCTTCATGGGGCAGTCGTACGATCGCGAGGCCTTCCTCGAGGCGCTGTTCCTGAAGATGGAGGGGCGCAAGCTCTACAAGTACGCGCTGAACACGGTGGCCGTCACGGTCAAGGAAGCGCTCGAGCGCGCCGGTGTGCCGCTGTGCAAAGTGAGCAAGGTGTTCATCCATCAGGCCAACGGCAAGATGGACGAGGCCATCCTGGGCGCGCTGTACAAGCTGTACGACGCCGGAGAGCCGCCCTCCGGGGTCATGCCCATGTCCATCTCGTGGCTCGGCAACAGCTCGGTGGCGACGATTCCGACGCTGCTCGATCTCGTCGTCAAGGGCGAGATGAAAGAGCACGAGTTGCATCCCGGCGACAACATCGTTTTCGCCAGTGTCGGCGCGGGCATGCACATCAACGCGGCCGTCTATCGCGTCGCCCATTAGAATCGGACGATGCCTTCCCGCCTCGGTGCCGCGCTGCTGATCGCTGCTTTATCAACGTCGGCGCGCGCGCAGAGCTGGCTGCAGTGGGGCGCCAACGGGCGGCACGACAGCGCCACCTCCGTGTCCGGGCTTCCGCTAGGCCACATCGAACAGGAGATCGCGATCGATCCGAACGCGCCGGTCATGGAGCAATCCGCCGGCGGCGATCTGCTGGCGCACTACCCGGTGCCGCTGGTCGACGGCGACGAAGTGGTGCTGCTGCGCAAAGGGGGCGTCTACAACCAGTTCTCGCGCGAAACGCAGACGTGGAGCGTCGTCGACATGCGCCGTGTCGACGGTCAGCTCGTGGAGCGATGGACCTGGGCGAGCGACTGGAAGCCCGTGCCGTTCGGGGCCTGGGAGCCGGTGTTTCACCCGGCCATGAGCGCCGGCGCGGTCTGGGTGCCGGGCGCCGGCGGCACGATCGACGAGATCGATCGCGACAGCGGCCTGCTCATCCAGCGCTTCAATCCGTTCGGGACCTCGACGGATCCATCGATTTTCGTCTGCGGCCCGCTGACCATCGACGAAGGCGGCAACCTCTACTACAACGCCATTCAGCCCTCGGCAATGCCGTTCACCATGGATCCGCTGGGCTCCTGGCTCGTTCGCATCGACGCGAGCGGCACGATGGCCAAGGCCACGTTCGCGTCATTGACTCCGGATGCGCCGAAGGCAACCGACGGATGCACCTCGTTGTTCGACAGTGGGCAACTCCCCTGGCCGCCGAGCCGCGACGCCCCCGCACCCACCGTGCCCTGCGGTGCGCAACGTCCGGGAATGAACATCGCCCCCGCCGTCGCTCCCGACGGAACCATCTACACGGTGAGCCGCGCGCACATGAACAGCCGCTGGGCGTTTCTGGTCGCGGTCAACCCCGACCTGACGCCGAAATGGACGGCGTCGCTGCGCAACCTCTTTCACGACGGATGCGACGTCCTGCTTCCGCCCAGCGGATCGACGGGCGGCTGCCGGGCCGGATCGGTGACCGGAGTCGATCCCGCCGACAATCAGGCCGGCTCAGGCTCCGTGAGCGACGACTCCACTTCCTCGCCGGTGGTCACCCCCGACGGCAACATCCTCTATGGTGCGTACACGCGCTACAACTACGCACAGGGGCATCTCATGATGTTCAGTTCCAGCGGCAAGTTCCTATCCGCGTACCCGTGGGGATGGGACCTCACACCGGCGATCTATCGCCATGACGGTACGTACTCGATCATCCTCAAGGAGAATCACTACGCCCTCGGCTCCTACTGCAACGACAGCGACGTCTGCCCCACCAACCGCAATCTGTACAACGCCTCGGATCCGGAGACGTACAACATCACGCAGCTCGATGCCTCGCTGCATCGGGAGTGGAGCTTCAAGAGCACCAACACGCTCAGTTGCCAGCGACAGTCCGGCGGCTCGACCCGGTGCGTCGACGATCACCCGTGGGGATTCGAGTGGTGCGTCAACGCCGTGGCCGTGGACGGACGCGGCGTCGTCTACGCGAACAGCGAGGACGGAAATCTCTACGCCATCGCGCAAGGCGGAATCCTGCAGTCGAGCATCTTCCTGCGCCTGGCCCTCGGCGCCGCTTACACGCCCACCTCGATCGGCCCCGACGGCCGCATCTACACCCAGAACGACGGCGACCTCTTCGTGATCAGCGCCAGTGCGAAGCGACGCGCCGTGGGACGGTGAGGCGGAGGCCTCGGGCCTCAGCGAATGATCGACGCGACCGCTGACACGAGTGCCGCGGGATCGACCGGCTTTCGGATCGTCGTCGCGAACTCCACGCCGCCGCTGCCGCTGGCTACGGACGCGAGCGCGGTGATGGCGATGACCGGTGTGTCGATGTTCGGCCCGGGCGTGGTGCGCACGCGCTCCAGAAGGCTGAAGCCGTCGGCTTGCGGCATGGCGATGTCGGTGAGGATCACCGCGAATCTGTGACGTCCCAGAAGCCGCATCGCCTCCGCAACGCTGGAAGCCGACTCGATCCGGCCGCCGAACGTGCCCAGAATCGCGGTGAGCACTGCCCTGGCGTCGGCATCGTCATCGACGATGAGCAGATCGTGGCCGGTGAGTGGCTGGCCGATCTCCGCCAATAGATCGCGCCCGCCGGTGCGAGCCGGCGAGGCGCCGGCGGAGACCGGCGGCCGACGGGCGGGTAACGTCACCGTGAACGTCGCACCCTGTCCGAGCCCGGGGCTGTCCACCTGAACCGTTCCACCATGGAGGTCGACGAGCAGCTTCACCACAGCCAGCCCGATGCCGAGGCCGCCGTACTCGCGGGTCGACGAACTGTCGGCCTGGCGGAAACGGTCGAAGACGAATGGCAGGAACCCGGCGTCGATCCCCTGTCCCTGATCGGCGACGGTGATCACGACATTCTCTTCGTTGCGCCGCGCCGAAACGCGGACGGTCGTTTCGGAGGGACTGAACTTCACCGCATTCGCCAGGAGATTCCAGATGATCTGCTGGAGCCGGTTCGGATCGGCGGACAGACGAACCTCCTCAGGAGCATCGATCTCGATCCGGATGCGCTTGCCGTTGGCCGCCGGCTGCACCGACTCGGCGGCGTGACGGACCGCGTCGCGGACATCGCCATCGCTCACCTCGAGCTTCATCTTCCCCGTGATGATGCGCGACACGTCGAGGATGTCCTCGATGAGTGCGGCCTGCGACCGGGCACTGCGCTCGATTGCCTCCAGCGCCACATCGAGGTTGTCGCGATCCGGCCCCTGCAACTGCAGCAGGCGCGACCAGCCCAGGATGGAGGTGAGCGGCGTGCGCAGTTCGTGGGAGAGCGTGGCCAGGAACTCGTCCTTGGCCCGGCTGGCCGACCGGGCCTCGAGGAAAAGCCGTTCGTTCTCCCGCGCCAGCGATTCCGCGCGCGTGCGCGCCGCTTCCGACTCGATGAGCGTCATCTCGTAGTCGCTGGCCACGGTCTGCAGAGCACGTCTGCTGAAAAACGCCGCCATGATTCCGAACAGGAAGGTGGCCAGCGCGCTCGTGGCCACGACGGTTCGCGTGTTCCGTCGTACGGCGGCCGTTCGCTGCGCCCGCACGCCCTCCTCGACTCCGACGAATGTCGCGAAGTGGTGACGGATCGTATCCATCTGACCTTTTTCGGCGATCTGGGCCTCGTCGAGGGCATCCGCATTCGCGCTCCCGGACAGCATTTCCTCGGCCAGCTGCAGCCAGTCGTTGTACTCACCTTCGATCCGCGTCACCGCCACGGTCTGCGACGGGCTGTCGGCGACGAGATGACGCAGCGCCGACAGGGCCGGATGAAAGACCGGTGCGGCCTTGCGATACGGAGCGAGGAATGCCGGATCGTTCGTCAGCAGATACCCGCGAACCCCCGTCTCCATGTCGATCAGCAGCGCCTGTGTTTCCTGCGCCGCCGAGATCACCTGGTCCGTGTGGTCGACCAGATCGACCTGGCTGTTGAGCCAGCGGATCAGAATCAGGAACGTCAGGGCCAGAAGCGCCAGCAGCGTCACCGGCCCGGCGACGGCCCATCTCAACATCACGCGAAAGCGGGCCCGTTTCATCCTGACTATCCCATCCTACGATGTTGCGGCGAGTCGGGGGTCGCAGGTCGCAGGTCGCGGGGCGCCGAAGCGGAAATCGCGCCAGTCACACTTCGACGATCACGCTGCAGCACGTCACGCCCGCCTCGGCCTTCAGCAACTCGCTCATCTCGGACGCAGAGACAGTGAAGCGGTGCGCCAGCAGCTCTCGCGTGCGTGGGTGCTCCGCCGGGAAGATGAGCGCGCCGCCGAGGAGCAATGCGTTTGCCGCGTCGGGCTCCTCCGGGTCGACCGCCACCATCTCGAAGCCCGCGAACGGCTCCACGTACCCGGGGTTGAAGAGCAGCATCCCCTCGCCAATCCGCGTGACCGCCGACTTGAGATGCAGGCAGCCACTGAAATCGACTGCGACGACTTTGTAGCCGTACGCAGCGACCGCGTCGCGCAGTTGCACGATGCCTTCGTCGTTCGTCCTCCTGGAACGCCCCACGAACAGCGTGTCGCCTGCGACGAGCACGTCGCCGCCATCGAGCGTGGCCGGAGCGACGATGTGCTGGAGCGGGCGGTGCGGTGCAAGGGCGCGGGCCATGCTCTCCGTCTCCCCGCGCCGCGACGTCGCGCCCGGCCGCGTGATCACCGCGAGCCCGTCGAGGACGACCGCAGCATCCTCGACGAACACGCCATCGGGAGAATCATCCGCGTCATCCACGCGCCGGATCATGCAGCCGTGAGCCTCGAGCAGCCGCTCGTATGCATCGTGTTGCTCTGCCGCGCGCGCAAAGTCGATGGGCGTTCTGTCCAGGTACGTGAGCTCGCATTCGACGATGCGCGGACTGAGAGCGCGCGTCAGGGCGATGACCACGCCCCTATGCTATGCGCCCTCAACCTGCCAAACGAATTTCACCTCGCTCAGCGTCAGCGAACCGGCATAGCGTGGAGAGTCTCGAGCAATGTAGTCAGCGGCGGCCTCGACACCGCGCCGGGCAAGTTCGGTCCACCTTACTCGCCAAGCCACTTCGTCATCCGGCCTTCCACTTCTTCGTGCTCGATAAGCTCACCGCGATCGGCCGCTTCAATTCCGCGCCGGACCGCTTGCCGCACATCGATGTGGTACTGGATGTCCTCGAACGACGCGTCTTCGGGCAGCGAGTCGAGCAATTGCCGGACTTCGTCTTTCGGCTTACCCATAGCCAGGCAGATTCTACAGCGTCGTCCGCTCGGTCCAACGGGCCTTGCGCTCAGCCGCGTGGAGTTGGGCTCCGGCTCAGGCTCAGAAACGTTGAGGTCTCTGGCGCTTGCGATTGCAACCAAACCTGCGAAGGTGGCGAAGCAGCTCTCGCTGCTTCACGGAACGACGACGGTGCCTTTTTCGGCGCTCGACGGAACACCACGAAGACCGTCTTCCCGGCGATCCTCAAGGATGAGGGCGATCGCCGCGGCGAGATTCTCTCTGCATTCTTCGACTGTCTTGCCCTGACCGTTCGCACCCGGAATCTCGGGGCAGTAGCCGATGAACCACTCGCCGTCGCGTTCGATGACCGAGGTAAATTCGTTGCGCACGCCTGATCCTAACTCTAGCCTCGGCGATTCCGCGCGCGTCCGCTCCGCTTCCGACTCGATGCGCCGACTGACAATGACGAACACGCGGCTTCGCTTGGGATCGGAACGTGATGGATGAGGAACCCGATACAACTCGCCGCGCTTCACCGGATGACCTGGTATTCGAGAACCTTGGATGCCTCGCGGTTCAGCTCTTCCACGACTGAATTGATTCTCGCGACGTCCTCGGCGACTGGCTTCTCTGACCGTTCGCGTAGTGCCAGGCGGACCGCGTCGGCCAAGAACGTAGATCGATCTTTGGAAACGCGATCGATCTCGGCAGCGAGATCTTCCGGAAGCTGTACGCACGATCTCGTCGTCACTGGTCCGCCGCGCCGACTCGAGGCGCGTTTCACGACCCTGACCACGCGCGTATGCTAGCGGGCCTGTATGGCTGAATCGAATTTTGCGTCGCTCGGGTTGCGGGCCTCCATCCTGCGGACGCTGACGGAGCTCGGATACGAGACCCCCACCCCGATCCAGGAGCGCACCATTCCGCTTCTGCTGGCGGGCCGCAACGTCATCGGGCAGGCGCAGACCGGCACGGGCAAAACCGCGGCGTTCGCGCTGCCCATCCTGGAGAAGATCGATCCGGCCCGCCGCGACACGCAGGCGCTGGTGATGACTCCGACGCGCGAGCTGGCCGTGCAGGTGGCCGAGGCCATTCATTCGTACGCCAGGGACATGAACGTGGTCGTGCTGCCGGTCTATGGCGGCGCGCCCATAGGGCCGCAGCTCAATCGCCTCGAGCGCGGCGCGCAGATCGTCGTCGGCACCCCCGGCCGCCTCATCGATACGCTCGACCGCCGCAGCCTCAAGCTCGGCGCCATCCGCATGATCGTGCTCGACGAAGCGGACGAGATGCTCAAGATGGGCTTCAAGGAAGACGTCGACCGCATCCTCGGCGAGTTGCCGGCCACGCGCCAGATCGCGCTCTTCTCCGCCACGATGCCGCCGGAAGTCCTGCGCATCGCCCAGCGGCACATGGCCGACGCACAGCGCGTGGAGATCGAGCACAAAACCATGACCGCTCCCGAGATCGAGCAGCGCTTCGTCAACGTCTCGGAGGGGCAGAAGCTCGAGGTGCTGACGAAGATGCTCGAGCTCGAAGAGAACGACGCCGTGCTCATTTTCCGGCGCACGAAAACGGGATCCGCGGAGACCGCCGAGCGCCTGGTCGGCCGCGGCTTCGCCGCCGAGGCCATGCACGGCGACATGAATCAGCGCGAGCGCGAGAGCGTGATCCGGCGGCTGAAAGCGGGAAAGATTCAGATCGTCGTGGCCACCGACGTGGCCGCGCGCGGACTCGACGTCGAACAGATCACACACGTGATCAACTACGACATCCCCTGGGACGTCGAGGCCTATGTGCACCGCGTCGGCCGCACTGGTCGCGCCGGACGCAGCGGCCTGGCCACGCTCTTCATCACGCCGCGCGAGCGGAAGATGATGCGCGAGATCGAGCGCTTCACTGGCCTGGTCATCAAGCCGATGAAGATGCCCACCGCCGCCGACGTGGCCGCGCGTCGCGTCGGCGCGCTCAAGGACACGCTCCGCAAGACCATCACCGACGGCGACCTGGAGCTCTACCTCGAGCTCGTCGAACAGATCGTCGAAGAGGGAAACGAGATCACCGACGTGGCCGCGGCGGCGATGAAGCTCGCCTCAGGCTCGAAGCCTGTGACGCCCGAGCCCATTCCGAGCGCCGAAGTGCGCCAGGAATCCGGACGGGAGAAGTCTTTCGACCGCCCGCCGTCAAAGCGCCCGCCACGCGACGACAACGAGCGCAAGGTCCAGCTCTCCATGTCCGTCGGCAAGCGCGACGGCATCCGTCCCGCCGACGTGGTCGGCTCGATCGCGAACGAAGCGGACGTCCCGGGCCGCGACATCGGACCGATCGAGATCCGCGACACGATCACGTTCGTCACGGTTCTGGAGAAGGACGTCGATCGCATTCTGGAGAAAGTGGGCCGGGCGCGCTTCCGCGGCCGGGCCATCAACCTGCGCGTGGCCGGTGCCGAGGCCACGTCGCGGGACAAGCCCCGGAGCTTCGAGAAGAAGCCGCCGCGCCGCACGAAGCGCTAGACTTCGCGCATGCTTCGCAGAATCGCGCCGCTCCTTCTGCTGCTCGTAGTCTGCCCGCTCGTCGGGCAGGACATTCCGCTGTTCACGACCGATTTCCCGCCCGAGGAGTTCGCGGCGCGGCGGGCCAGAGTGCTCGATGCCATCGGCCCGACCGGCGTGGCCATCCTTCAGGGGGCGCCCAGTCCGGCCGCTTACGTGCGCTTCCGCCAGTCGAACGAGTTCTACTACCTCACCGGCATCGAGGTGCCGCACGCCTACGTGCTGCTCGACGGCGCGAACCGGCGGACGACGTTGTACCTGCCCCATCGCAATGAAGCGCGCGAGAGCCGCGAGGGCAAGATGCTGTCGGCCGAAGACGCCGATCTCGTGAAGAGACTCTCCGGCGTCGAATTCGTCCTCGGCAGCGATGCGCTCGCGGACCGCATGTCCCGCTACACGCAGGCCGACCCGCCGCGCGTGATGTTCACGCCGTTCTTCCCCGCCGAAGGCGGCGCCATGAGCCGCGACCTGGCCACGCGCGTGATCGCCGACTACGCCGCCGATCCGTGGGATGGCCGCCCTTCGCACGAGGGGGCGTTCGTCAGTCTCATGCGCATGCGCTTCCCGCAGCTCGAGGTTCGCGATCTGTCGCCGGTGATCGACCAGCTGCGCCTGATCAAGAGCCCGCGCGAGCTCGACATGATCCGCAAGGCCACGCGCGCCGCGCAGTCGGGAATCCTCGAGGCCATGCGTTCCACGGTCCCCGGAATCCACGAGTACGAGCTCGACGCGGTGGCGAAGTACTTCTTCTACCGCGACGGCGCGCAGGGCGACGCGTACTTCTCGCTCATCGCCAGCGGGCCGAACGCCATCTTCCCGCACTACAACGCCGGCAAGCGCGTGATGCGCGACGGCGAGCTCCTGCTCATGGACTACGCGCCCGACATCGGCTACTACATGAGCGACGTCACGCGCATGTGGCCGGTCAACGGGACGTGGAGCGACTGGCAGCGCCAGCTCTACGGCTTCTACGTCGGCTGCTATCGCGCCATCCTCAGTCACATCCGTCCCGGCGTCACCGCCGCGGTGATCGTGGACGAGGCCGCGCACGACATGGACGCGATCCTGGCGCGCTCGAAGTTCTCGAAGCCGATTTACGAGACCGCGGCGCGCGGCTTTGTCGACAGTTACCGCAAGTCCGGTCCTTCCCTCGGACACTGGGTGGGGATGGCCACGCACGACGACGGTCACGACCACGGCCCGCTCCGCGACGGCATGGTGTTCACGATCGAGCCGGCGCTGGTCGTGCCGGAGGAGAAGATCTACATCCGCCTCGAGGATGTCATCTTCATCCACGACAAGAACGCCGAGATCGTGACCGACTCACTGCCGATGGACATGCCGTCGATCGAAAAGATCATGAAAGACGAAGGCATGCTGCAGAAGTATCCGAAGCCGCAATGATCGCGCTCGTCCTGGCGGCCATCCATTCGCTCGCGCCTTACGTGATGGTCCTCGGCATCGCCCAGGACGGCGGTTATCCGCAGGCCGGGTGCACGCGACCCGACTGCGTCGCCGCGTGGAACCATCCGGCGCAGCAGAGACACGTGGCATCGCTGGCAATCGTCGATCCCATTTCCAACCAGCACTGGCTGATCGACGCCACGCCCGACTTCCCCGAGCAGTTGCAGATGCTCGGCGCGCCGAAGCTCGACGGCATCCTCCTCACCCACGCCCACATCGGCCACTACCTCGGCCTCGCCCAACTCGGGCGCGAAGTCATGGGCACGCAAGGCATCCCCGTCTACGCCATGCCGCGGATGCGCGCGTTCCTCGAGCACAACGGGCCGTGGGACCAGCTCGTCAAGCTCGGCAACATCACCATCCAACCGCTCGAGGACGGACGCGAAGTGCGGCTCAACGCGCGGATCGCGATCACGCCGATCGTCGTTCCGCATCGCGATGAGTATTCGGAGACAGTCGGCTTCATCGTGCGCGGTCCCACGCGCTCGATTCTCTGGCTGCCCGACATCGACAAGTGGGAGAAGTGGCCGGTGGCAGTGGAGTCGGTCGTCGACCGCGTCGACCTCGCCTTCGTCGACGGCACGTTCTACAGCGCCAGCGAGCTGCCGGGCCGCGACCTGAGCGAGATCCCCCATCCGCTGATGACCGAGACGATGAAACGCCTGCACGACCGCGCCGGCAAGATCCGCTTCATCCATCTCAACCAGTCCAACCCCGCGCTGCGGAAGCCGTCGATGGTGAAGCCGTTTGCGGTCGCGAAAGAGGGCGAGCGCGATCCGTTGTGAGAGTCGCTTCATGCGCGCTCCCGCCACGCGGCGCCGTAAGCCGCGGCCAGCCGCCGGGAGAACATCGGCTCATAGGTGCGCAACAGATTCATTTCCGTTCGTATCCATTCAGCGTTGGCGGCGCGATGCGCGGGCCACCAGTGCCGCCGGTACACCGGCATCGCATCAGTCAGGACAGTTCGAAGCGCGGCGTCGCTGATCTTCCCGTCGTCGTTCGAACACCCGATCGACGAAAGCTCCTCCCGCATGCCGATGAGAGCGCGATCGTCGACGAGATCGCGTGCGACGAGGTTGTCGCGGTAGTAGTCGACGGCTCTCGTCCGCGCCTGCTGCTCCTGCTCCGTCAGGCCGGCCGGTTGCGTGCGTTCCGGAACCTCGACCGGAGGGCGATCGTCGTCGGGCCGCTTCTCAGCAAGACCTCTCGCCCACTGATAAAGAAAGTGATGAAGGTTGATCCATGGTTCGCTCTGAAGGGCGAAGCGCTGGGACTGGATGACGATACAGTCGGGTGCCGGGGAAGCGGGGGCGGGGGCGGAAGCATGCGTGCAGCCCGACTGAGTCGCCACTGCCAGGCCGGCGACGAGGATGAGGACGGTCGAGCGAAGCATCGTGATCCGCGTGCGAAAACAATCTCACAGATCGCCAGGGTGCCGAGGTCACGGCCGCGCTGACTTTTGCGGGATGGAGGCCGTCTACGACTTCACCTGAGTGCGGGAGAGGATCAGACTCCTGGCCAGATCGTCGACATCCCTCTCGGTCGTGCTGAATCCCATCACGATGCGGTAGACGTCCTTTCCGAAGATCGGCCAGTCGCCGAACAGGAATCCTGCCGGCGGCGGGCAGCGCACGAACACCATGTTCGCGTCGACGGGACGCACGATCTCGACGGAGTCCCTGATGGCATCGCGCAGCCGCGCCGCCATGGCGTTGGCATGCCGGGCATTGCGCAGCCAGAGATCGTCCGTGAGGTAGGCCTCGAGTTGCGCGGAGAGAAAGCGCATCTTCGACAGCCGCTGACCGGCGCGGTGCCAGCGCAGCGACAGGTTCTCGCTGAGAGCGCGGTCGAATACGACGATGCAGTCGCCGGCGAGCGTTCCGTTCTTTGATGCGCCGAGCGTGAGGATGTCGACTCCCTCGAACGCGTGAAAACCGCTGGCAACCGCATTCGCCACTCGCGCGCCATCCAGATGCACCCGCAGCCGGTTGCGGCGCGCAACGTCGATCAGCGCGCCCACCTCGTCGTTTGTGTAGACCGTTCCGGCCTCGGTGGCATTGGTCAGGCTGATACAGGCGGGCACCGCGGTCTTCTGGCTGTCCCGAATCTCATCGATGGAGCGCTGCAGGTCGCCGGGATGAATCTTTCCATCGGCGCCGGCCATCGTGATCAACTTCCCGCCGCCGCTGAAGAACTCGGCCGCGCCGAGCTCGTCGCGCTGGATGTGCGCATCCTCGTGACAGAAGATGGCGCCCCAGGGCGGCGTCATCGCGGCCAGAGCCAGGGCGTTGCCGGCTGTGCCGGTGAGGACGGGAAAGACGTCGGCCTCGCGCCCGAAGATCTCGCTGCATCGCACGCGCACGCGCTCGGTGATCTCGTCGCCGCCGTACGACGTCATCGAGCCGGTGTTGGCGCGCGCGATGGCGTCGAAGATCTCCGGCGAAGCGCCGAGCGTGTTGTCCGAACGAAAGTCCTTCATCGCGGCAATCGTATATTCAACGCAGACTGAGGTCCTCGGCCCTCGGTCCTCGGTTCCTACTTGGCTGCCAGCATGCCGCAGGCGGCGTGCTTCGCCGCGCCGCCGGAGTAGCGGCGTACCACCGGGATGCCCAGCGTGCGCAGCTCGTCGCGGAAGCGCGCGAGCTCCTCGTCACCGGCGCGTCGATAGCCGTCCGGCCGGGCGTCGTTCACGTCGATGAGATTCAGCCGCAACGGAACGCCGTCGAACAAGTCGCGCAGCGCGTCCACCTCATCGCGTCCCGTGTTGATGCCGCCGAGGACGACCCAGGCGATGGTGGCGCGACCGCCGATGGCCTGCTGGTATGCGCGCACGGCGCCGGCCAGCTCGCTGACGTTCCATGCCGACGCGGATGGCAGCAGCGAACGACGGCGTTCATCGACTGCCGTGGTCATCGAAACGATCAGGCGATACGGCCGGCGCTCACGCGCGAACCGATGGATGGCCGGAACGAGGCCGACGGTCGAGATCGTGATGGCCTTCGCGCTGATGCGGCCGCCGCAGGGATGGGAGAGGATCTCCGCGGCGCGCATCACCGCATCGTAGTTGTGCAGCGGCTCGCCCTGGCCCTGAAAGACCGCTCCGGTCACTTCCCCATCGACGTCGTCGCGCACCGCCAGGAACTGCGCCACGATCTCCGCCGGATCGAGACTCCTCGTCAGTCCCAGGCGCCCGGTCGCGCAGAACGTGCAGCCCATCGCGCATCCGGCCTGGCTGGAGAGGCAGACCGTGAATCGCCCCGGTACTTCCAGCGGAATGCGCACGCTCTCCACGAGCGCGCCATCGCGCAGGCGGAACAGATACTTCACGAACCCATCGGAGGGATCGGTGACGCGCTCCACGAGCTCGAGCCGGTGGCGCATCGTCAGCCGCTGCACCGCTTCCTCGACCGCACGCGGAACGGGACGGCTTCGCGGAAACCCGCCGCGGCCGGAGAACACATGGGCGAGGATCCGCCGCGCTTCCGCATCGCGAACCGTCACTCCATGCTCACGCAGGTGCGACGCCAGATCGCCCGGCAGCATGCCCAGGAGGTTTCTCACGAGTGGAGTGTAACGGCAGAATCGGGACCAGATGGCGCAGAGGATCGGCGACGCGAGCAAGGCGCACCGACGCAAGAATAGCGGGGACTATTCTGAGGAGGCGCAACGAAGCGCGCGGCGCTGAGACCAAGCCAGGTGGTCCCGATTCTGCCGTTACACTCCACTAACGGAGCAACCGGCGGCGGAGCATCGTTTGTTTCACCGGGCCGACAAGGACGTCCCGCATACGCGGATGATAGACGTCGATCTCGCGCAGGTCGCCCGTGCGCCGCATGCGGATCAGGCGCTCGTGCGACAAGGTCCTCAACGGCTCGTCGACTTCGAACAGCTCGAGCGAGTCGAAGACCTCTTCATCCGGAACGGCATCGCCGGCCGAAAGCAGGTACGCGAGCATCAGGCGCGCCGCGGCCGACAGTCGCTCCAGCCGGGCGTTCACGGCGTAAGCGAGAAGGCCATCGTCCGGGGCCGAGTCCAGAACCTGCGAGATCATCTCGGTGAGCATGGCATTGCCGCCGCTCTCGAGAAACACGCGGCCCGCCAGGTGACGGCCTCCGCGGCCGGTCTTGCGCTTGACGAGTTTCTGCGTCATCGCCCGCGAGAGCTCGTGGAGATGCAACTCGCGGCGTTCCATGTTTGTGGCGGTCAGCCCCTGCAGAAGAAGGCTGGTCCGCCAGTCCTCGGAGCGATAGCAGACGATGAGCACGCTGACATCGTTCTGGCCGCCTTCGAGCAGGCGCCGGAACATCTGCACGCTCTGGTAATCGCCGTACTGCGCGTCGTCGAGCAGCATGACGATGGGGCGCCCCCGCGCGGCGGCGAGAAGAATGGCGCGAAGCTCGGACGCGGCTCGCGCGATCAGGCGCTCGCCCGAGGCCGGGACCGACACGCGCTCGTCGCCGATGTCGGATGGCGCCGCGGCCGCCAGCACCGGGAAAAGCTGCGTGACCGCCAGCGCCGTGCGCATGATTTCCTCGACGGCGCTGGACCGATCGCGCCGCAGCTCGCGCGTCAGCGAATCGACGATGGCGTCGATGGCGTTGAGCGGCACCGACTCCCACGGCTGACAGCGTCCGCCGAGGATGAGCGTATCGCCCGAGGAACGGATGGAATCGAGGAGCGTATCGGTGAGTGCGCTCTTTCCTGCGCCCGGCGAACCGTGCACGAGGATGAGCCGCGGCACGCCGGGAATGGCAGACTCGACGTGGCGGCGCAGCGTGCGCAGCTCGCGGGCGCGGCCGATGAGGACCTCGCCGCGGTCGCGCGCCCGCTCGACGCGCTGCGGATCGAAATCGGCCATTCCCACACGGCGAAGCATCGTCTCGTCATCCGGCCGCGCCGCCGGATCGCGCTGCAGACAGTCGAACGCCAGCTCCGACAGGTCCAGCGGCACGCCCTCCACGACCTCGGCCGGACGGGGCGGGTCCTCGTGCATCTGGCGCTCGATGATCGCCATCGCCGTCGCGCCACCGAACGGCATGTTGCCGACGAGCGCCTGAAACAGCATCGCCCCGAACCCGTACCAGTCGCTGGCCGGCGTGATGGCCGATGCCATGACCTGCTCGGGACTCATGAAGCCGGGCGTTCCGACCACTGCCTTGCCGTCGAGCGAATCGTCGTACGACTGCGGGATGACCAGGCCGAAGTCGAGGAGCACCACCCTTCCGTCGCCCGTGATCATGATGTTCGACGGCTTGATGTCGCGGTGGATGATGCCGTGCCTGTGCAGCACCGCGATGGCCACGGCCAGTTGGCGGAAGGCCTCGCGGACGTGCTCGATGTAGATCGCGCTCAGCGCGTTGAGCGACGTCTTGTGCGGGCCCAGGGCGAGAGTCGTGTCGCCGTCGAGATCGACCTGCGTGGGGATGCGCGTGAGAAACGACTCCTGCAGCTCGAGCGCGGCCAGGTGCGTCAGCAGCTCGGCGCCGCGGATCAGCTCCATTACCAGGATCCACTCGCCGCCGGCGACCACGAGCTCGTACATGCTGGCGAGATTGGGGTGGCGGATCTCGGCGAGATAGCGAAACTCGCGCTTGAATCGCACCACGGTGTCGGCCGCCACACGCTCGAGCACTTTCAGCGCTACGGTGCGGTTCCGATAGCGGTCGAAGGCCTCGTAGACGACACCGAAGGACCCCGCGCCGAGACGTGCGCCAACGTCGAATCGCTCTCCGAGTGCGCGTGGCTCCATGAAACCCACGTACTATGTCACGAGTCCTACCATGACCATCGAGCAACTCATCCGGACCATCCCCAAGGCCGAGCTGCACATCCACATCGAGGGGTCGCTCGAGCCGGAGCTGATGTTCGAGATCGCCCGCCGCAACGGCATTTCCCTGCGCTACCAGTCCGTCGAGGAGCTCCGCGCCGCGTACGAGTTCACTGACCTGCAGTCGTTCCTCGACATCTATTACGAAGGCGCCAGCGTCCTCCGCAACGAGCGCGACTTCTATGACATGACCATGGCTTACCTGCGCCGCGCCGCCGCCGACAACGTGCGCCACGCCGAGATCTTCTTCGACCCGCAGGCCCATACTGCGCGGGAGGTGGCATTCGAGACGGTCATCGACGGCATCTGGCGTGCGCTCCGCGACGGAGAGCGCGAGTTCGACATCACCTCGAAACTCATTCTCTGTTTTCTCCGCCATCTCAGCGCCGAGTCGGCCATGGCCACGCTCGAGGAGGCGTTGCCGTACAAGGGCCGCATCGTCGCGGTGGGACTCGATTCCGGCGAGGCCGGCAATCCACCATCGAAATTCAAAGATGTGTTCACACGTGCGCGGAGCGAGGGTCTGCTGGCGGTCGCCCATGCCGGCGAGGAAGGGCCTCCTTCCTACATCCGCGAAGCGCTCGACCTCCTCGGCGCGCGGCGCATCGACCACGGCGTGCGCTGCGTCGAAGACCCCGCGCTCGTCGACGAGCTCGTGAAGCGGCAGATTCCGCTCACGATCTGCCCGCTGTCGAACGTGAAGCTCCGGGTCTTCGATGAGATGAAGGACCACACACTCAAGCAACTGCTCGATCGAGGGGTGAAGGTCACGATCAACTCCGACGACCCGGCCTACTTTGGCGGCTACATCGTCGACAACTACCTCGCCGCCCAGCGCGCCCTCGCCCTCACCGAGGACGACATCCGCACACTGGCGCGCAATTCGTTCGAGGCCAGCTTTCAGTAACCACGCGTCACCCAGAGCTCGGCATCAAACGAGCAGACACGAGCATTCGGAGGAACACCTCAGATGAACAGCTACGAACCCCTGCTGCGCAATGTCATCATTCGTGGCATCGACACGATCGGAAAACGGGCCCAGGAAGCGGAGAAGAGCGCCGAAGGCGCGCTCGGCAAACTGCTGAAACGCTGGAACGACATGGAAGTGGCGGAGAAGGAGTACATCGCCGGCATCGTCGTGGCCACGGCCACCACCGCCATCGCCGCGATCGCCGCCCTGAAGTCACGCTCGAGCGCGAAAAAGCAGACCAAAAAGAGCGTGCGCAAGACGGTCAAAGCAGTCAAGAAGCTGGCTTAGACGCTCTCATGGCGTGGCGTATCGACCGGCAGGCCGACGGCAGGTTCGCGATCTACTCGACGCGCATCGACGACTACATCGTCATCGACGCCGACGAGCTCGCCATCGCCCAGATCTACGCGGAAAAAGGCGTCAAGGTCTACCTGGCCAGTGCGCGCGCGCAGATGACCACACGGATGACGCCGGTGACACCCGCCGGCGAGGAGAAGATCGAAGCAAGCCGCCGCCGCGGCGCAACGCCGAAAGAAGGCCAGGTGCCGATCGGAGTGACGGGATTCACGCTGGACGATGAAGAGTAGTGAGGTGAGTCGTTGAGCTGGGCGCACGGCGGGACCGCAGTCGTGGCGGCGTTTCTGGCCTCGCTCGTCGAGTTCGTCGAGGCGCTGACGATCGTCCTTGCGGTCGGCACGATCCGCGGCTGGCGGTCATCCCTCGCCGGAACCGCGGCCGGCGTGCTCTTCCTGACCGCGCTCGTAGTTCTCTTCGGCCCCGCGCTCCAGCACATCCCGCTCACGGCACTGCAACTGTTCGTGGGCATCCTGCTTCTGCTGTTCGGCATGCGCTGGCTGCGCAAGGCCATCCTTCGCGCCGCCGGCGTCATCGGCCTGCACGACGAGTCGGCGATCTACCAGCGCCAGACCGCCGAGCTGCAGAGTGAAGGTCCGGCGCCCGTGAGCCGGTCGCTCGACGCCGTCGGCGTCGTCACCTCGTTCAAAGCAGTGACGCTCGAGGGACTGGAAGTGATCTTCATCGTGATCGCCACCGGTGTTGGCGGCATGCTCATCCCCGCCTCCCTGGGCGCCGCCGCTGCCGGGATCCTCGTGGTGATCGCCGGTGCCATCGTCCACAAGCCGCTGGCGCGCGTGCCGGAGAACTCGCTCAAGTTCGCCGTGGGGATCCTCCTCTCGGCGTTCGGCGTGTTCTGGATCGGCGAAGGCCTGCGCTTCGTTTGGCGCGGCGAAGACCTGGCCCTCATCGGCCTCATCGCCGGATTTCTCATGGCTTCGGCTATCGCCATCCGATCGGCGCGCACGGCATGAGCACCTTCTCGACAGCAGTCCGCGAGCTGTGGGGCCTCTTCGTCGAAGACGCCTCCTTCACCCTCGGCATGATCGTCTGCCTCATCATCGCCATCTTCGTGTTTCCGCACACCCCGATCCCACTCTCATGGCGAGGCCCGCTGCTGTTCGTGATGCTCGCCGCCGTCCTCGTGGAAAACGTCGTTCGCAGCGGGAAATGAAAACGGTCGCTGGGTCGCTGGGTTGCCTTGTCCGGGTTGCCGGGTTGCCTTGTCCGGGTTGCCGGGTTGCCGGGTCGCTGGGTCGCTGGGTCGCTGGGTTGCCGGGTCATCCGGTTACCGGCTACCGGCTACCGGCTACCGGCTACCGGCGAACCGCTAACTGCTAACCGCTAACCGCTAACCGCCGCCCGCCCCGCCCGCCGCCGCTCACGGCGCTCACAGACGTGTCCTCTTCCTGGCGGCCACCTTCTCCAGCTCCACCCACGGTTCGACGCCGGCTACGGTGCAGCGGGGAACCTTCTCGCCGAGGACGGCTTCGATCTGGTGGACCATGGGCAGGTCCTGCCAGGTGGCGATCGTCGACACGATGCCGAGGGCGGCGCCGCGGGCGGTGCGACCACCGCGATGCACATAGTCGTCGGCGTTTTCGGGTATGTCGAAGTTGATGACGTGCGTGATGCCGGGGACGTCGATGCCGCGTCCGGCGATATCCGTGGCCACGAGAATGCGGTGTTCGCCCTGGCGGAAGTTGTCGAGCGCCTGCGTGCGCTTCCCCTGCGAGCGATCGGCGTGAATGCGCGACACCGGATGTCCCTTGCGCGTGAGGATGTGATAGAGCCACTCGGCGTCGACTTTTCTGCGCACGAAGACGAGCGTGCTCCCGAGCTCCTCGTCGAGCAGTGCCACGAGCGCGTTCCGCTTGTCCTCGGGCTTCACCAGATAGACCCGATGCGTGATCCCTTCCGCGGCGCCCCCCTCGGGGGTGATGTCGATGCGCTGCGGATCGTCCATGAACTCCTTGGCGATCATCTCCACCGAGGCCGGCATGGTCGCCGAGAACATCATGGTGTGCCGCTTGCGCTGCAGCAGCCGCAGGACGTCGCGGATCTGCGGCAGGAACCCGAGGTCGAGCATGTGATCGGCTTCGTCGAGGACCAGCTCTTCGATCTTGTCGAGCTTCACGTGACGCTGGCGCACGTGGTCGAGCAGGCGGCCCGGCGTGGCCACGATGATGTCCGGCTCACCGCGCAGCGCGTCGGTCTGCGGACCCATCTTCACACCGCCGATGACGCAGGCCGTGTTGAGGTTGCGATTCACGCCGAAGACGTCGAGAAAGGCCTTCGTCTGCAGCGCGATCTCGCGCGTCGGTGAAAGGATGAGCCCGCGTACGCCGCGGCCGTGCGTCAACCGCTCGGCCAGCGGCAGCGCAAATGCCGCGGTCTTGCCGCTGCCGGTCTGGGCCAGACCGATGATGTCGCGGCCCGCGAGCGCCAGAGGGATGACCGCCGCCTGGATCGGCGTCGGGTTGGCGAAGCCGATTTCCCGGAGAATCTGGAGGATCGGCTGGCTCAGTCCGAGGGACGCAAATGGGGCGTCGGTGGTCTTGACGGGGTGCTGGGGGATGCCTCCTGTAAACATACGCGGCGTCATGGTAGCTTAGCTCCATCGCACAATCAGGAGGAACCATGTCCACAACCCGAATGAGATCGTCTCTCCTCGCTTTGATGTTCAGCCTCTCTGCTGCCGCCGTTTTTGCGCGCGGAGCAACGCCGAAGGAGCTGGTCATCGACCTGAAATTCAAGCCTCAGGAAGGCGTAAACACGAGCTCGGCGAACCTTCCGCCGTCCATGATGGACAAGTCCGTCGACATCCGCGTCGAGGACAAGCGCGGCGGTGAGGCCATGGTCATCGGTCAGGGTACTGGCGGCGATGACAAGAAGTTCCCGATCAAGTCCTCGAACGACGTGAAGGCGTACGTGAAGGACACGGTGGAAAGCGTGGCCAAGGACTGGGGACTGAAGAGCGGAAAGGACCGCGTCCTGGTGATCACCGTCACCCGTTTCTACATCGACGAGAGCAACAAGGCGCTCGGATCGGTCTACTCGACCGAGGTGAAGCTCGGCTACATCCTGAAGAGTTCGGGCGGCAGAACGCTCGCCGAAGGCGCCGACAGCGGCAGCGCTCATCGCTACGGGCGCGCCCACAGCGAGCAGAACATCAACGAGGTGCTGAGCGACGCGCTCAAGGAAGCGTTCGCCAACGTCCTGAACGACAGCAAGCTGCAGGACGCCTGGTCGAAATAGCGCGGAGGCGCGAGGCCCGAGGCCCGAGGCCCGTGCATAGAGGCACGGTTTCTGCTCTGTTGTCTCCACTGGGAGAACAACATGAACAGCAAACTCAAACTCTATTCAGCAGCAGCCATTGCTCTGCTGTTCCTGGCCGCTTGCGGCTCATCGAATCCTCTCGGTGATATCTACGGCGGGAACAACGGCACCACGGCGTCCAACGCGGAGATCCGCGGAACGGTCGATTCCGTCGACCTCAACAGCAGCTCGATCTATCTGATCAACGTCAGCAACTACAACGGCTCGATGCTGTCCAACAGCGGCAACGCCGTGCGCGTCTATTTTGACAACCGCACGCCGGTCGACTATCAGGGACGCAGCTACACACCTGCCGACCTCGAGCGCGGCGACCAGGTCGCCGTCCAAGTCGACCAGTCCGGCAATCGTCTCCATGCGAACTCGATGTCCGTGCTGTCCGACGTCCGCAACAACGGCGGCTCGTACCCCAATACGCCGAACAACACGTACCCGAACAACGGTGCCTACGCATCGGTCGTTCGCGGGACGGTGCGCTCGGTCGACACCTACCGGCGAACGATCTCGTTGGACACCGGATCCGGTGCCTACTCGACAATCCAGTACGACGCCAATACGCCGCTCTATAACAACGGCACCACCTATCCACCCTCGAGACTCGAAGTGGGCGACCAGATCGACGTGCGCACCAGCGCCAACCTGGGAACCAACCGCTATCAGGCCCAGGACATCACGGTGACCCGCAGTATCAGCGGCAACGGAACGTATGGACAGACCAGCGGGTCGACGATCCGCGGCACGGTCCAGTCCGTGAACACGTCGAACCACACCATCCAGCTCCAGGGCGTCAGCTACACGGGCTTCGATCGCAACACCGGGAACGTCGGCACGATCGTGATCTCGTACGACCCCAATACGACGATCGACGTGCAGGGCCAGGCCTATCCGATCTCCGGTCTCGAGCGCGGCGACGTGATCGACGTGCAGGTCTCGAACAGCGGTTCCAACAACTCCAGCTACTTCGCGCAGCGCATCAACCTGGTGCGCGACGTACGGCAGTAGCCGGCGAACAGGCATTCCCGTCGAGGACAGGCAGCCACCTGCCTGTCCTCGATCTGCGAGAATGCACGGCATGCTGAATCGCCGCGATTTCGCCCGCGTCCTCTCGCTCGCCGCCACCGCCACGGCCATCCTTCCGCAATCGGCATCCTCTCTTCCAGCTACCGCGCCGGCTAAACCGAAACGGCTGTCAGCCGGTGACACGGTCGGTCTGGTGCTCCCGGCCACGGCGGCCATGGCCAACGACGAGATCTCGTTTGCGCGCGACCAGCTGCAGGCCATCGGCTTCAAGGTGAAGATTGGTCAACATGCGTACGATCGCTGGGGATACTTCGCCGGTCACGATCGCGACCGCGCCGCCGACATCAATGGCATGTTCGCCGACGACTCGGTGGCCGGAGTGGTCTGCTATACCGGCGGCTGGGGCTCACCGCGCGTGCTTCCCTATCTCGACTACGACCTCATGGCCCGCAATCCCAAGGTCATCATCGGCTACAGCGACATCACCGCGCTGCTCAATCCGATTTACCAGCGCGCGCGCATGGTGACATTCCATGGCCCTGTCGGCGCGTCGAACTTCGACCCTTACACGCTCGCGAATTTCCGCAAGGTGGTCATGACGGCCGAGCCGGTGGGACTGCTCGAGCCGCCGCAAAAGAAACCGAACGAGCTCCTCGACCGCACCAACCGCGTGATCAGACTCGCGCCGGGCAAGGCCACCGGCCGCCTCGTGGGCGGCAACCTGACCATGATCACCACACTCATGGGCACGCCGTACGAGGTGGACACGGCCGGCGCGATCTTTTTTCTCGAGGACGTGCGTGAAGAGCTGTACCGGATCGATCGCATGCTGTCGCAACTCGCCCTGGCTGGAAAATTCGATCGCGTGGCCGGAGTGGTCTTCGGACGCTGCAGCCAGTGCGACTACAAGGGCCCGACGTTCAGTCTCGAAGACATCCTGCGCGACCGCTTCGGTTCGCTGCGTGCGCCGGCCATCTCCGGGCTGTCGTTCGGCCACATCGACGAGAAGCTCACCATGCCCATCGGCGTCCTGGCCACACTGGACGGCGACGCCGGAACGCTGACCATCGACGAGAGCGCGGTCGTATGAGGCCGCTCATCCCCATGCTCTTGCTTCTCGCCGCACTTCCCTTGCAGGCCCAGGAGTCCGGCCGGTGGGCCGAGGTCAACGGACATCGCATGGACTACGAGCGCCTCGGCCACGGCCGGCCGCTGGTCATGCTGCACGGCGGCGGCAACTCGTTCCGCGGCTCGTTCGCGAAACAGATCGACGAGTTCGCGAAGACCCGCCAGATCATCGGGCCCGAACAGACCGGCCAGGGCCATACGTCCGACGCTCCGGGACCGCTCACCTACGGCGGGATGGCGGACGACACCGCCGCGCTGCTCGAGCAGTTGAACCTGCGCGACGCCGACGTCATCGGATGGAGCGACGGCGGCAACATCGCCCTGATCCTGGCCATCCGTCATCCGGAGCTCGTGCGCCGCATCGTCGTCAGCGGCGCGAACTTCGCGCCGGAGGGGCTGCCGGCGAAAGATCTCGAAGAGATGCGCGCCGCTCTGGACAAGCCCGATAAATCGAAACCGTTCGACGCGAAGATCACGCGGATGTGGCTCACCTCGCCGGGCCCGAAGGAGCTCTCGCTGGCTCTCCTCGGCGGCATCGGGAAGCCGGTGATGGTCATGGCCGGCGACCACGACGCCATCCTGCTCGATCACACCATCGCGCTTTTCCGGGCCATCCCCAACGCCCGGCTGTGCATCCTGCCGGGGACGTCACATGGCACGTTCCTCACGCGGCCGGAGTGGGTGAATCCGATCGTGCTCTCATTTCTCGGCGAGTGAGTGCGACGACACGACCGACAGAATCAGCGGGCCGAGGTCGGCGAGCTTCTTGTCGCCGATGCCGTAGACGTCGCGCAGCTCGGTCAGAGTCTGCGGCCGCACGCGCGCCACTTCGCGCAAGGAGCGGTCGCCGAGGATGATGTAGGGCGGGACACCGCGTGAGGCCGCCAGCTCGCGGCGGAACTTCCGCAGCTCGTCGAAGAGACTCTCGTCGACGCCTTCCCACGACTGCGCCTCCACCTTCGATTTCTTCCTCCGCTCCTTGCGCGCAATCTGCACGAGGCGAACGTTCTCTTCGCCGCGCAACACCCGGCGGGACGACGCGGTCAGCCGCAGGATTGGATACTGGTCGCCTTCCTGCGCCAGAAAGCCGTGACCGATGAGCTGGTAGATCCAGTCGCGCAACTCCGTCTGCGGATGCCCGGCCAGCAGCCCGTACGTGCTCAGGCGATCGTGGCCGAGCGACAGCAGCCGTTCCGTCTTCTCGCCGCGCAGGACGGCGATGACGTGCCCTGCGCCGAACCGCTGATCGACGCGCACGACGCAGGAGAGGATCTTCTGCGCGATCACGGTAGCGTCGGCAACGACCTCGACGTCGCCGAGACAGAGATCGCAGGCGTTGCAGTTCGGACTCGTGTAGTCCTCGCCGAAGTAGCTGACCAGCGCGCGATGACGGCAGACCGCGCCGCGCGCGTAGCGGTCGATGTCGTCGATGTGCCTGAGCGAAGCACGCACGTAGTCGGCGCCCGCCCCACCCTCTTCGGCGGAGCGCTGCACGATGGAACGCCACAGCAGCACATCGGCGGCCGAGTAGAGCAGCACGCAATCGGCTTCCAGTCCGTCGCGGCCGGCGCGTCCCGTCTCCTGCTGATAGTGCTCGATCGACTTCGGCAGACCGGTATGGAGCACGAAGCGGATGTTCGAGCGGTCGATGCCCATCCCGAACGCCACCGTGGCCACGACGAGGTTGCACTGCTCGCTGGCAAAGGCCTCCTGCGTGTCCGTTCGCTCCTGGCGTGACAGACCGGCGTGGTACGGACGGGCGTCGATGCCGCGCTTGCGCAGCGAGGCGGTCATCTCATCGACGTCCTTCTTGCGGATGCTGTAGATGATGCCGGCCTCGCCGTCGTGGCGCTCGATCGTCTCCAGCACCTGCTTGAGCGGCTCGACGCGGGGCAGCACGCGGTACGACAGGTTCGATCGATCGAAGCTCCCCACGAGCAACTCGGGATCTTTCAGGCGGAGCTGCGAGGCGATGTCGCGCCGCACGCTCTCGGTCGCCGTGGCCGTGTAGGCGTGCAGCGCCGCGTCCGGAAATCGGTCGCGGAGCTCACCGATCTGGCGGTACTCGGGACGGAAGTCGTGGCCCCAGTGGCTGATGCAATGCGCCTCGTCGATGGCGAACGTGCGCACGTCGAGCGACTCGAGAAACTCCTGGAAGCGGTCGACGGCCAGGCGCTCCGGCGACACGAACAGCAGCCGCAACTGTTTGGCCCGCGCCATCCGTACGAGCTCGCGTTTCTCCTCAGCCATGGTCGTGCTGTTGACGTGATGGGCGTCGACGCCGAGGTCGCGCAGCGAGTCGACCTGGTCTTTCATGAGCGAGATCAGCGGCGAGACCACCACGGTCAACTCTCCCGTCAGTAGTGGCGGAAGCTGGTAGCAGAGCGACTTCCCGCCGCCCGTCGGCATGACCACGAGCGAGTCGCGGCGCGCCAGAACGGCCTCGATGGCCCGTTCCTGGAGCGGGCGGAGGGACGAGTAGCCCCAGGTCTTGCGCAGGACATCGAGCACCGCCACCCGAAAAGTGTAAACGGGGTCAGAGCTTTGGTTCGTCACTTTTCTATGGAGGGTAGATGGGGTCAGAGCTTCGGTTCGTCACTTCTCCACTTTGGGTAGAAAAGTGACGAACCGAAGCTCTGACCCCATCTACCCAGCGAAGCTCTGACCCCGCTCCAACTAAGATGGCGCGATGAAACGAATCGCGCTGGTGCTCTTTCTCGTCGCCACTTCCGCGTCCGCTGCGATGCAGAGGCTCGACGGCTTCATCCCTCTCGACTGGGATGCCGACAGCGGCAAGCTCTCTATGGAGATCTCCCGCTTCGGCCAGGAGTTTCTCTACCAGACCGGCCTGCCCGCCGGCCTGGGATCGAATCCGGTGGGCCTCGACCGAGGCGAGCTCTCCGACACGCGTGTGGTCCGCTTCGAGCGCGTCGGACCGAAGGTCCTGCTCGTCCAGGTCAACGACCGCTACCGGGCCACGACGGACAACGCCAACGAACGCCGCGCCGTCGAGGAGTCGTTCGCCCAGTCGGTCCTGGGCGGCTTCAAGGTGGAGAAGGATGAGAACGGCACCGTGATGGTCGACGCCACGTCGTTCTTTCTCGGCGACGGGCACGGCGTCATTCGGCGGCTGAAGAACACGAAGCAGGGCAGCTACAAGCTCGATGACTCACGAAGCGCCATCTTCATGGAGCGAACCAAAGCGTTCCCGAGGAACACCGAGGTCGAGGCCACGCTGACGTTCACGACCGACGACAATCCCGGTTCCCTGGTGCGCCCGGTCACCCCGACGCCGAGCATCATCACGGTGCGCGAACATCACTCGTTCATCCAGCTCCCTGACCCCGGATACACGCCACGTGAGCTCGATCCGCGCATCGGCTACATCAGCATCGGCTTCTACGATTACGCGACGCCGTTCACCGGCCCCGTGGAAAAGCACTGGATCACGCGGCACCGGCTGTCGAAGGACCATCCCATCGTCTATTACGTGGACAATGGAGCACCGGAGCCGATCCGCAGCGCACTCATGGAAGGAGCCTCGTGGTGGAGCGAAGCGTTCGCCGCGGCCGGCTTTCCGGGCAGCTTTCAGGTGAAGGTGCTCCCCGACGACGCCGATCCGATGGACGTGCGCTACAACGTCATCCACTGGGTTCACCGCTCCACACGCGGCTGGTCGTACGGGGAAAGCATCGTCGACCCGCGCACCGGTGAGATCCTGAAAGGCAACGTTCGCCTCGGCTCGCTGCGCATCCGCCAGGACTACACGATCGGCAGCGGGCTGGCAGGCATTCCTCCCGACGGAAGCGAGCTGGCGCCGACGAGCGACGCCGCCGCACAGATGGCTCTGGCCCGCATCCGCCAGCTCGCCGCGCACGAAGTGGGTCACACGCTCGGCCTCGACCACAACTTCGCGGCCAGCACCTACGACCGCGCCTCGGTGATGGACTATCCGGCGCCGCTCATCGAGATCAAGGACGGCAAGCTCGATCTCTCCCACGCCTACACCCGTTCGATCGGCGCGTACGACAAGTGGGCGATCCGCTTCGGTTACGCGGATCTTTCGCCCGACCAGATCCATCAGCTCGTCGAGGACGGCGTGAAGCAGGGAATGCTCTTCGTGAAAGACTCCGACGCCCGCCCCGTCTCGTCCGCTCATCCCCTCGGCGCGGTCTGGGACAACGGCAGCGATCCCATCGCCATGCTGCGCCACGAGATCGAAGTGCGGCGCATCGCACTCGCGAATTTCGGCCTCCAGAGCATCCCCATCGGAACGCCGCTGTCGATGCTCGAGACCAGGCTCGTGCCGCTCTATCTGCACCACCGCTATCAGCTCGAGGCAGCGGCCAAGTCGATCGGCGGCATCTATTTCACGTACGCCATCCGTACCGCCGGCGGGCCCTCACCTTCCACGGTGCGCGAAGTGGTGCCGGCGGCCCGGCAGCGCGAAGCCATCGAGGCGGTGGTCTCGACACTCGATCCGAGGTTCCTGGAGATTCCCGCGAGAATCCTGGCGTTGATCCCCCCTCCCGCGCACGGCTTCGAGGGCGGCACGACCGAACTGTTCGACCGGCGCGATGATCCGATCCTCACTCCCGAGGCGGCCGCAGCGGCTTCCGCGGAGATCACGCTGGCGGCGCTGCTCGATCCGTTGCGCGCCGCGCGGATGAATTCGTTCGGGACACCGCCGTTCCGCGAGGCCGTGGACGCGGCCATCCGCATGACGTGGAAGCAACCGGTTCCCGAGAGGCTTACCGGAGTCTCGCGTGCAGTTCGCTCTCTGCTGGTCACGAAGCTGATGAACCTGGCCGCGGACCCAGCTGTCGATCCCAGCGTCCGCGCCACCGCGACCGGCTCGTTGCGGTCGCTTCGCGCATTCATCGCCGACAAGCCGGGCGAGCGTGCCACGCGCGACGACATCGAACGCTTCCTCGATCGGCCCGACGCTCCGCGAAAGCAGAGCGAGCCGCTGGCAGTACCTCCCGGTCCACCGATCGGTTGACGAGGGCGCAACCCGCTCACTTGCAGATATTGCTGTTGGGAGGAGCGCAGACCGCAATTTGCGGAAACGCGTAACCGGAAAGGATTACGGGTTTTACTGAGAGCGCTGCTGGTTCTGTTGCGCCAACAGGATACCGTGGTAGGCAGCGGCAAGCTCGGCACGGCCTCGCACTCCCAGCTTCTGGAAAATGTGCGTTAGATGCACTTTGACCGTGGCTTCACTGATGTCCAGCCGGCGCGCCAGCTGCTTGTTGCCGAGACCCGTGGCGGCCTGGCGGAACACCTCACGCTCGCGAATGCTGAGACGCTTCTCGAGCGTGCGGTCTGCAGCGCGCGTTCCCGAACCGTCCAGATGGTCGAGGCGCGCGGAGATCACACGGCGGCGCGCCCAGATCACCCCGTCGCTGACCATCCGGATGGCCATGGTCATGTCGGCGGTCGTGGCGTTTCGGAGAAGGATGCCCCGGGCGCCGGCAGCGAGCGCCTCGAGCGCCCAGTCGTCGTCATCCGGCGCGGCCACGAAGATCACGGCCGGCCCGGCGTCACGTTTGAACGCGGCGCACATGCGAATCGTGCTGTGCAGCGCACCGTCCATGCGCCCGTCGACAAGAATGATATCCGCCGCATCCTGCATGGTGACGATCCGGAGTGTTGCGTCCGCGCCGAGAATGCGCAGCAGACCGTCCGAGAACAGTCGATCGTCCGTGAGCACAGTGACAGAGACGCGTGACATCGTTTTTGAGGTTCGCTATTCTGAGAGAGAGAGGTTCGAAATATAAGCCTCCTGCCTCAGCCGTGCAAGCCCCCACTGACCCCGGAAGTTTGCCGCTCCTCTTGCGGTTGGAGATCACATGCTTCGCAGCGCACAGCAATTCGACGAGATCCGCGTCTTCGAAGGCGTCGCCGAGCGCACCGGCACCGTCGTCAATCGTGAGACAGTGCGCGGGAGCGAAGGCATGTGCCGCAGCGTGACCGAACTGACCAGACGCGCCCGTCGCATGGGCGACGGCTATTTCTATCTCCCCGTCCTGTTATGGCCGGAGGGCGTCACGCAGTTGCCGCTCTCGCAAACGTGGACGACGATGGGGTAGATCCGGGGCTGCCTCGCGTATCGGCGGCGGCCGCTGTATAGATAAGGATACGCTGGGTGCTGGGTCGCAGCCCTTCCTCAACCGAGGACCGAGAACCGAGGACCGACACGCCCGTTATTCAGGCTCGACGATACTCGCCCAGGGGAGGCTGCGTACGGCGATGACGTTCTTGTCGATCTCGATCTGCGTCGCCTTCGTCCCCAGCGTCCGCTGCAGGTACTGCACCTCGGTCGACACGAGATTCTGGCCGAGGAGCCTGACGGCGGATTTGCGGAGGTTGAGCTCCGAGACCGAGACGCCCTTCTCGCGAATGACGCGGGGCATCAGCGGGCTCCCTTCGAGCGCGCCTCGTTGACCTTGAGCGTGCGGCCGTTCACTTCCTTACCATTGAGTCCGGCAATCGCGGCGTTGCCTTCCGCGTCGGTCGGGAATTCCACGAAGCCGAATCCACGCGTCTGGCCGGTCATCTTGTCCTTCACGACTTCGGCGGAGGTCGGGCTTCCGAACGCCTTGGCGAGGTCCTTCAGTTGCGCATCGGTGGTATCGAACGAAAGATTTCCTACGTAGAGTTTCAAGGGTGCTCCCTCTTTTGCCCGGCGACACGCGTCGCATCGACAGCAGTCTCGAGCGGGTGGTTGGCTAAGAGGATGGGTCCAGGTGACTGACTTAGCTCAGCGGGCCTGACGGCCGGGAACGGTTCCGCGGCTCACCTCAACCATACGCTTGTCGCGACGCGAAGTCACGACAATCGAGGTGAAGGAATGGAGTGTGGGGGCCTCTGGTTCTAGGGATCGCATCAAGTGACTGCTTCAAGAGACGAAGAAGTGCGAGTTCGGAATCTCCAGCAGCGTGTTCACAGAAAGGAGATTCACGAATGAGACAGACAGGCACGGTCAAGTGGTTCAACGACGCGAAGGGCTTCGGCTTTATCACGTCTGAGGACGGCACAGACCTCTTCGTTCACTTCAGCGCGATCCAGGGCAACGGCTTCCGGTCGCTGCCGGAGGGCGCGGCGGTCGAGTTCGACGCGATTCAGGGCCCGAAGGGCATGCAGGCGTCGAACGTCGTCGCAATCTGACGCGGTCGCTCTCGAAAGACTACAATGAAGGGACAGGAGCGCACTCCTGTCCCTTTTTCATCTCACTGCCTATAGCGAGGAGTGCCGATGCCAAAACCAAGACCGTCACTGACGAAGCGCCAGCGAGAACAAACCAAGCGCGACAAGAAGGTCGCAAAGGCCGAGCGTCGCCAGCAACGCAAAACCGAGCGAGAATCCGGCGCGCCGGTTGACGAGTTCGAATATCAGGAAGTGCCGGTCGACTAGCTCCGGCACCCTAGGACCGCACGCGGGTCCCACTCTCCAGTCGGACCGGGCCCCACTTGAGAGTGGGGCCCTTCGTTTTCTGGGCCCTTTGTTTTTGTGACGCGTAAACATCGCGCGCGTGACAAGCTTCCCATCTCCTCCCGTTGAACAGCAACGTGTGACTCGAAGCACCGTCGCGTGCACACAGCGCTCCCCACACTGCGCGAGAGAAAAAAGGGGAACGCTATGAAACTCTCCGCGGTCATTCTGAGTCTCGCCATCGCCGCAGGCGCATTCGCCGCTACTCCGCCGGTGACAGTCACCGTCACGGTCAACGGAAATCCGGCGCCGGGCGCTGTGGTGACGGCGAAAGCCAACGTCACGATCAATGACGGCACAACACTCCAGAGCATCAAGTGGACGCAGACCGGCGGCATCGGCGTGACGCTCGCGAACACGTCGACCGATACGGTGACGATCACACTCCCGGATCGAAAGACCTATCGCCAGAACCTGATCAAGGTGCTCGAAGAGGCACCGATCAGCGATGCGCAATTCCCGGCGAATGTTCCGAAGCCGGCGAACTACGAGGGCGGGCTCCAGAACAAGTTCGGGATCGCCGCGGTGGCCCCGCTGGCGCTCGAAGAAGCAGGCGCGCTGAACCTGCAGGTCGCGGTCACGACATCCTCGGGCACGTACTCGGCGCCCGCGGCGATCGCCAATGCCCTTCCCTGGCAGACGGCAACCGGCATCCGCAACGTGCCGATCACTCTTCCGGTCCTGCTGCACGCCAAGACCCAGACGGTCTACAACTGGATGCTGACGCCGCCGCCCGGATCGGCCGCGGTTCTCTCGGACCCGGGCACGCAGAACCCCGAATTCACTCCCGACATCCCCGGCGAATACGTGCTGGCTGTCACCGACCAGGCGGCCAACAAGACCGTGACGTTCTCGGTCCGGGCCGGCACGTGGAAAGGCATCATCACCGGACAGGATGCAAACGGCCGCCCGGTGGTCGACGCGGCGTGCACCAAGTGTCACGTCCCGGGCACGCCGACGTTCGATCTGTTCACCCCCTGGTCGAAGTCGGGTCACGCGGAGATCTTCACGCAGAACGTGACCACGCCGAACGGTCACTACAGCACGGCTTGCCTGTCGTGCCATAGCGTCGGCTACAACACTCCAGTCTTCAAGAACGGCGGCATCGACGAAGCCGGAGACTTCTCCGCGTTCCTCAGCACGACGCTGCTGACACACGGCGAAGCGGACAACTGGACGAAGATCCTCACCGATTATCCGGCCACGGCGCGCCTGGCGAACATCCAGTGCGAGAACTGCCACGGCCCGCAGGACAGCGCCGCGCACATGAAGAAAGACGGCTCGCGCATGAGCCTCTCGTCCGATGTCTGCGGAACGTGTCACGGTGAGCCGGCCCGACACGGACGCTTCCAGCAGTGGCAGCTCTCGTCACACGCCAACTACGAAACCGCGCAAGCGGAGGGAACGAACTCGACGTGCGCGAAGTGTCACAGCGCGCAGGGATTCCTGGCCTGGTCCGACGCGAAGTTCTCAGACGCCGCTCTGAATGTCACCTGGAGCGTGGAAGACGTTCACCCCCAGACCTGTCAGACCTGCCACGACCCGCATTCCGTCGGTACGACCTCCGGCACGGCGGATACGAATGCCACGGTTCGCGTCAGCGGCAAAACTCCCCTGCTCATGGCCGGCTTCACCGCGAAAAATGTCGGCAGCGCCGCCATCTGCATGACCTGTCACAACGGCCGCCGTGGCCTGCGCGATGATGCGCACTTCAACGCCGCCGACGCCGCGCGCGCGCCGCACGCCGGTCCGCAGGCCGATGTGCTCATGGGTCAGAACATGTACTTCACGAGAGTGGGGACGCCCGGCTTCCACGCGCAGGTTCAGGACTCGTGCGTGACGTGCCACATGGAAAAGACCGATCCTCCATCGGCTCTCTCGCTCCCGGGCGTGGGAACGAATCACACGTTCTATGCGAGCAAGACGATCTGCGTGAAGTGCCACAGCGAGATCACCGCAGAGTCCATCCAGGGACCGGTGGAGACCAAGGTCGAAGCGCTGAAGAGCCAGATGGAGACGGCGATCAGGAACCTCATGATCGCGCAGATCCGCGCCGGTAACGCCATCGATTTCGGCGGGCTCAAGACGATCAGGAACGCGTCGGACATCGCCGGCGTCGATTTCGCCGAGAGCCATGGATCACAGGGCATGAGCCTCACCCTCTCCAACGGCACGCAGCTCGCGAGCACCGCGCTGACCGCGGTCAAGGTCGTCCGTCCCGCGGGCGGATCGGTCCTCCTCTATTCAGTGGCCGATCCGGCCATTCCCAAAGCCGGCTGGAACTATTCGATGGTCGAGAGCGACAAGAGCCTGGGCGTACACAATCCGGCGTTCGTGAATTCCGCTCTCGACGTCTCCCTCTTTGCCATCACCACAATCAACAACAACAGCACTCCGGTCGCGGGCGGTGGTGGAACCGGCTCGTCGATCGGCGGCGGCACGGGGAACGGCGCCGGTGCGGTGTCATGCACCACGTCCTACGTCTACTGGGCCGAGGTGGCCGGACACATGAAGGGCATCGCGGACAGCGAGTGGCGGACCGACCTCATCACCCGCAATCTGTCGTCGAATCCGGCCACGCTGCAGTTCGTGCTGCATCAGGCCAGCGCCGCGAATCTCGTCGGCGCGGGCGCGGTCAACGGCGGAGCGCAGAAGACGTTCGAAGACGTCGTGGCCACACTGGGCGGCTCGAACAACGTCGGCTCGCTGGAGATCTGCTCCGACCAGCCGCTCCTGGTCCTGGGCCGCATCTTCAATCAAGGGAATGACGGCACCTTCGGCCAGAGTCTCGACGGCCGCGTGGCCGACCTCGGATACTCGAGCGGTCAGACCGTCAGCCTGATCGGCCTGCGCCAGCAGACCGGCGCCTTCCGCTCCAACATCAGCATCACCAACGGCGGCACGACCGAAGCGCAGGTGGCTGTCAATCTCTATGACGCCACCGGGGCGTCGCTCAACAACTACAACCTGACCGTTCCCGCGGGCCAGGTGCTGCAGGACGTCGAGCCGTTCAAGAATCGCGCGAACGCGCCCGACGTGAACTGGGGCTTCGCCACGGTCACGGTGCTGAAGGGATCGAACATCCTCACCTCCGCCTCCATGATCGACATGAAGACGAACGACCCGACCACCATCCCGCCCAAGCAGTAGCAGTCGCAGCGATGAAACATGAGGGCCGGCTCTCCAGCCGGCCCTTTTTTTTGCAGGCGCTAACCCCTGGCCTGCCGGGCCATGGCCACGAACGCCTTTCGCGCCTCTTCCGGCGATACCACCGGCTCCGGAAATGCGATGCGTGTTCCCTTCATCCCGCCGGCCGTGCGGACGCGTACGACGAAGCCGAGCCGGTCGCAGGCCACCATCGTGGCCTCCAGCGCTTCGAGACCGCCGAACTGCCGGGCGATGTTGCGCAGAGCATCGGCATGGTCTCGATTCATGTGCTCGATGATTCCCGCGGCGGCATCCGCGAGCGGATCGACCGCAGCCTGCGCGTAGTCGTCGTGCTCGACCCATCCCATCACGCCGAAGCCTCCCACGAAGTAGATGTGCGCGACGTCCAGCTGAAAGAACGAGAAGTCGGAGTATTCGATCCAGTGACGCGCGGAAGGATGACGTCGCAGGTAGGTCTGCCGGAGATCGTCGGTAGCGTCGATGCGGCGGGCAGAACCGAGAAGCGTGGCGCGCGGTGAGCCCAGCGGATCGGCGCCGCTGCCGCTCTGCATCACCAGCAGGCTGAGGCGCGGGTCGGCCACGAGATTCTGCGTGTGCACGGCCATGCTGCTGATGAGAAACAGCGGCGATCCTCCGCCGGCCAGTGCGTACGGCATGACCGAGGCAAACGGAAAGCCGGGATGCCGCGCCGATTGCGTGGCCAGCGTTCCCACCGTTTCCGTCTCCAGGAGCGTGCGCGTGCGCTCCGCGTGACCCGGCTCCGGCGCCGTGGGCGGCGGTGATGAAGATGCGTGCTGATTCGTCACTTCGGTGCGATCGCCCCTTCCCCCGGCCATGCGGAATCGCCGACGCGCTCGAGGTTCATCTCGAAAAAGCGGACCGGCTCTTTTCCGGGCACGATGCGGTCGCCCGTTTCGCGCCACTTGTGATCCTTGACGACCGCTGTGTAACGGATGGTCATCGGTCCGGCCTGGATCTCCCAGACGTAGCCGTCAGCAGCCGGCGTCAGACGAAAGTCACCCTCCTGTCCCATGGCCCAGGAGTGCAGCGAATACGTCTTCGCGGCTGGATCGTAGGAGATGACGCCGAACGCGTTGAAGGTCACCGCGCCTCCGGCATCGTAGCCGCGTCCCTCGATCACCTTGATGGTCCCTCCGAGAAACGGCCCGATGCGCTCGGTTTGCGTGATGCGGTGTTTGTCACCGCTGGCGATCACGGTCTCCGCCGGACCCCGCCAGACGCCGTCCATCCAGGAGAGCACTTTCATGGCCTCGCGCTCATCGGACATGAGCTGCTTCGGATCGGGCCGTGACTGCGCGAGCAAAGGCAACGCGCTCATGAAAATGATGAGACCGCTGCAAGCAACCGTCGTTCGCATTCGATTCATCGGCACAGGGTGACCGAGGCGGAACGGAACTGCAAGGACGAAGGATCTGGTCTCAAATCTCCCAGTCTCCATCCCCTTGCCCACTGGAGTCATATAGTGACCGTGTGAGCGCACCGATTCCCGACCCTCCCGGAATCTCGTTCTGGGACGTGTCGGGTGCGCTGCGCGAGATCCTCTCCAGGAAGCTATCGCCCGCGTCGTTCGCGTGGGCCGAGCCCCAACTCCGCAAGATGGGCGAGTTGGCCGCGCACGTCGTCCCTCCCCTCTCCGCGATCGCCGATCGCGAGTCCCCAAGGCTCGTCACGCGCACGCCGGCCGGCGAGCGCATCAATCGCGTCGACTATCACCCCGCGTATCGACAGATGGAGTCCATCGCTTACGGCTCGGGCATGGTGTCGATGAAGTACGACCCCTCGCTCCCTGCCGCCCATCGCTCCTCGATCCAGCTCCTCTCCTTTTCCCTCGGATACCTCTTCGCCATGGCCGAGATGAGCCTCTATTGCCCGCTGTGCATGACCGACGGCGTGGCGCGGATCGTGTCGCGCCACGGCACTCCCGAGCAGGCGAGGTGCGTCGTGCCGCACATGGGCGCCGGCGACGCGGCCGAGCGCTGGACGGGGGCGATGTTCCTCACCGAGCGCGCCGGCGGCTCCGACGTCGGCGCGAACGAGACCGTGGCCCGCTGCGACGCCGATGGCCGCTGGCAGCTCACCGGCCTCAAGTGGTTCTGCTCGAACGTCGACGCCCACGCGGCGCTCGTCACTGCCCGCCCCGATGGCGCCGCCGCGGGAACGAAAGGGCTGCGAACGTTCCTTCTCCTTGCGCGTGGCAACGCCGGCGTGGAGATCGAGCGATTGAAAGACAAGCTCGGTGTGCGCTCGATGCCCACCGGTGAAGTGCGCCTCACGGATGCGCCGGCCGAGGAGATCGGCGGCTTCGGACCGATGCTGGAGATGATGAATCTCTCGCGGCTCTACAACGCCGTCGCGGCGGTGGCGGTCATCGGCCGCGCCGTTCACGAAGCGCGCTTCTACATCGAGCACCGCCTGGCGTTCGGACGTCCGGTCATCGAGCATCCACTGGCGCGGGAGACGCTCGACGACCTCGAAGCGGAGCATCTCGCGGCGCTGCTGATGACGTTCGAGACGATCGCCACATTGCAACGCTCCGACGACGGAGACGCCGATGCCTCGCGTGCTCTGCGCGCGCTCGTCCCGATCGTCAAGGCCGTGACCGGAAAGCTGGCCGTGCCTTGCGTCTCGGAGGCCATGGAGCTCATCGGCGGAAACGCGTACATCGAGGAGTCGGTCATGCCCCGCCTGCTGCGCGATGCGCAGGTGCTCCCGATCTGGGAAGGGACGACGAACATCCTCGTGCTCGACGCGCTGCGCGTGGCTCGCAAGGAAGGCGGCCACGAGATTCTGCTCGATCGCATCCGCCGGCAACTGCCGCGCGAAGCCGATGAGATCGGCGCGGCGTTCGCGTCGCTCGACGAGCGCGCGGCGCGCGGCTGGGTGGACCGCCTCGCGCGCGCATTCGAGCTGACGCTGCTGGCCGAGGCCGGCAAAGGAGCGGCGCTGGAGCGACTGCGCGCGCGGCCGCTCGGCCTGATTCCCGGCGCCGCCCCGCTTCGAACGACGTAACCCGTCATTGATCTGGGGGCGGTTCCGTTCCCCCCCGCCCAGATTCCTCGCGCTCTTCGGCGCTCGGAATGACGAGCCGGGACGGCGAGTCATTCCGAGCCGCGAAGACGGCGAGGAATCTGGGCGGGGGTCCGTTTTCCCCACATCGGCATAGACTTCCCGCCATGAAAGCAGCCGTCACCCCTTCGGTCAACGGAAAGTGGGAAGTGCGCGAGGTCCCCCGTCCCAAGCCGGGTCCAAACGAAGTGCTCATGCGCATCACCGCGAGCGGTCTTTGCTTCACCGACGTGCACATCACCCACGGAATGATCCCCACACAATTCCCCCGCACGCTCGGCCATGAGCCGGTCGGCGAGATCGTCGAGCTCGGAGCCGGTGTGACCAAGCGAAAGGTCGGTGACCGCGTCGGCGTGCCGTGGGTGCAGGACTCCTGCGGGCGCTGTGAGTGGTGCCTGCGCGGCAAGAAGCAGTTCTGCCGCAACAGCGTCAGCACGGGAATCCAGACTCAGGGAAGCCACGCCGAGTTCATGGTCGCGCACGCCGATGCCACCGTGCTCATTCCCGACGGCGTGAGCGACGAGCAGGCCGCACCGATCTTCTGCGCCGGCTTCACCGTGTGGAGCGGATTCCGGATCGCGGAGCCCGAGCCCGGCGACCGCGTTGCCGTCGTCGGCATCGGCGGCCTCGGACATCTGGGCGTGCAGTTCGCGAAAGCATCCGGGCATCACACCATCGCCGTCACGCATTCGAAGGACAAGGAGAAGATGCTCCGCCAGCTCGGCGCCGACGATGTTGTCGCCGACGGCGACGGACTGATGAAAGCAGGCGGCGCCGACGTCATCCTCGTCACCGGCAATTCGTGGAAGTCTGCCGCCGACGCCATGAAAGGGCTGCGTCCCCAGGGCCGCGTCGTGCTGATGGGAGTCGGCGGCGACGGGCTGCAAGTCCCCGTCGATCTCCTCTTCAAGGAAGGACGGATCCTCGGGTCCTCACAGAACGATCCGGAGCATCTCTACGAGGCGCTCGATTTCGTGGCCAGGGGCAAAGTGAAGGTCATCACCGAAACGTATCCGCTCGCCGACATCGCCAAGGCATACGACCGCGTGGAAAAAGGCGAGGTGCGGTTCCGGGCGGTGATCAAGCCCTGACAGCCGGCGGCCCGGCGCTCCTCCGCATTCCCGAACGCTCATTCGACATGGGCTCGTCCGACGGTGCGGACGACGAGCGTCCCATCCATCGCGTCGAGGTCCGTGCATTCGAGATCGGCGTCTGCCAGGTTACGAATGCCGAGTGGTCGCGCTACCTCGCCGCTTCGGGTCACCCCACGCCGGCATGCTGGAACGATCCGAACTTCAACGACCCGGAACAACCCGTGGTGGCGGTGTCGTGGTTCGATGTCGCCGGCTATTGCGAATGGCTGCGCGCGACCAGCGGACGCCCATTTCGGCTGCCGGCGGAAGCGGAGTGGGAGTGCGCCGCGCGCGGCGGCGTCGAAGGGGCGCGCTATCCGTGGGGCGAGGAACCTCCGCGCGATGAAAGCCGCTGGATGAGCGGCCCCGAGCCGGTTGGGCGCTCGACGCCGAACGGGTTTGGCCTGCACGACGTCTGCACGAACGTTCACGAATGGTGCAGCGACTGGTACGCCGCATACGCGCTCGAGCCGCGGCGCGATCCGCGCGGTCCCGCCGGAGGAACGCGTCGCGTCTCGCGCGGCGGATCGTGGCGGCATCAGGTGAAGGTCAGCCGGTGCGCAGCGCGGTCGAGTATCCCTCCGCAGTTCCGGTACGCAGACTATGGATTTCGGGTCGCTTGTGCAGTTTGAGACACTCGAGACTCGTATTCGTCTCCCCTCTCGAATGTCCCGTATCATCCCTGCGGTGCAACATCGCTTTCTCGTCTTCCTCGCCGCGGCGACGCTGTACATCCCCGCGCTGCTCCTGACCGACTCGCGCGGCCTCGCCCCCCAGCTCGCCCTCGGTCTGGCCACGGCCATGTTTCTCTACGCGTTCGCGCGCGGGTCATCGGTCGCGGCGCATCAGATCATCGCCGCCATCCTCATCGCCACGACCGGCGAAGTCGTCCTCTCCCTCGGCTGGGGTTTGTACACGTACCACAACGCGCTGATCCCGCTCTACGTCCCGTTCGGCCACGGCGTGTTCTATGCGCTGGCGGCGGAGAGCGCGCAGCAGCCGTGGCTGCAGCAGCGGGCGCGCTCGATCACGCGCGGCGTGCTCGTGGCCGGCACCCTCATCGCCGCGACCGGCTTCCTCTTCTTTCACGACCAGTGGGGACTGTTGTGGTGGCTGCTGGCGGCAGCGCTGCTGATCCGCTCGCGCAACCAGCTCCTGCTGGCGACGTGTTTCGTCTACACGATCTTCCTCGAGTGGCTCGGCACCGCGATCGGCAACTGGCACTGGGCCGCGGTCGTGCCGGGCATCGGGCTGCGTTCCGCAAATCCACCCAGCGGCGTGGGCATCCTCTACATCCTGCTCGACCTGATCACGGTCGCGGTCTGCGCTTCGCTAGTGCCCGATACAGTCCTTCGCCTCCGCGACGAGCATGCTGATGTCGAACGGTTTCGCGATCACGCCGCGGATGGGCAGGTTGCCGAACGACTGGGTGTCCCCGGCGCTGAGCAGGTACGTGTGCGCGAGCACGCCGATGTTGTGCTTGCGCAACTCATCGACGACGCCGAGGCCGTCTAGCTTCGGCATGATGACGTCGAGAAGCACGACGTCGTAATCCGACGCGCCGAGAAGCGAGATGGCCTCACTCCCGTCGCGCGCCGTGGTGACGTCATAACCGGCGCGCTCCAGGACCATCCGCACAAGCGTACGGACCGAGGCGTCGTCATCCACCACGAGGATTCTGCGCTTGCTGGTCATGCCCGGAAGACAACGCAAACGGACGACCAACGTAAGTCATTGATTCCGGGTATCTCCGAGGGCCGATCCGGCCTGTCGCGGGGACAGAGTGTCCTCCGGAGGCCAGCCGCGGACTCGTCGTAGAATCCACTCATGAACCCGAGCAGCCCGCAGGCGAAGCAGATGGCGGACGAGTCGATGGTGCGGAACCTGGCCGCACAGGCCGAGGCCATCTGGCCGTACGAGGAACCGATTTTCGCTCGCCACCTGCCCGGACATGGCGCCGCGCTCGATGTCGGCTGCGGCACCGGGGAGATCACGGCGCGGCTGGCGGCGATGTTCCCCGACACCACGTTCACCGGCATCGACCTCGACGAGGGTCACCTGGTGCGGGCGCGCCAGCGCTGCGCGGATTACGGGGCGCGCGTCCATTTCGAGACCGGCGACGCGCTGGCGCTTCCGTTCGGCGACGGCACGTTCGATCTCGTCGTCTGCCGCCATCTCATCCAGGCCGTGCCCGATGCCGCGCTCGTGCTCGCGGAGATCCGGCGCGTCCTGCAGCCCGGCGGCCGCCTTCACCTCATCGCCGAAGACTACGGGATGCTGTACGCGTATCCGACGGCGCTCGACGCCGACGACTTCTGGCAGCGCATCCCCAGGATCTACGGCCCGGAAATCGGCTGCGACCTTCGCGTCGGGCGGAAGGCGTTCACGATCCTCCACGACCTCGACATGACCGACATCCGCGTCGACTACATCGTCGTCGACACGTTGCGCGTCCCCCGCGACACGTTCGCGCGCATCTGGGAAGCGTGGCGTGACGGATACACCGACTCGATCGTCGAGCACGCCGGCGTGCCGCGCGCGGAGATCGAGCGCCGTTTCAGCGAGATGATCGCCTGCGCCCGCGATCCGCGCGGCTACGCACTCTGGCAGGTGCCGGTCTGGACCGCGGAGAAGCGCACATGAAACGGAAAAAACAGAAGGCCGGGGGGCCATCGGTCTTCTTCCTCGTGGCCCTGACCATCGCCGTCATCCTCCTCGTCTGGTTTTTCATCTTTGCCCTGGGACACCTGCCGAAGCAGCAGCTCTCCGACCTGCAACCGATTACAATGACGGAGGAGACCTCATGAAACGCCTCGCCCTGGCCGTCTTCCTCTCGCAGCTCTTCGCCGCCGCGGCGTTCGCGCAGAGCGCGGGCGAGTTCGGCCAGGCTTCCGGCGGGTCGATCGACACGATCACGAAGCACAGCTCGAGGCTGTCCGGCTCCCTCTCCCTCAGCGCCGGCGTCGGCAAAGGCTACGACGCCACCCTCGGCGGCACGCTCGTGCCCGACCGCGTCTGGTTCTTCGCCTCGGCCGCAAAGAACGACTCGTTCTTCGGACCGCGCCGCATGACCGACACGGAGATGACCGCAAACCTCGGCGACCGCCAGAACCTGGCCGCCGCATTCGCCTCGACGCGAACCCAGTCAACGTTCACGCCCGGCACGATTCCCTCGTCGTTCCTGTCGCTCCACTACACGGGAATCGTAACGAACAACATGTTCGTCACCGCGAGCTTCTCCGAACTGCACCGCTAGCCCCCCACCGTCATTCCGAGCGCCGCAGAGCGCGAGGAATCTGGGCGGGGGTCGGACACTCCCCCGCCCAGATTCCTCGCCGTCTCCGCGGCTCGGAATGACGTGGGGGTGACCCACGACCCAACCGAGGCCCGAGGCCTGGTTTACTATCCCCACATGCGCACCCGCCTGCTGGTCCTCCTTCTCGTGCTCGCCGCGACTCCGGTGTTCGCGAAGACTCTGCACTGGCGCGCGCTCGACGTCACGGCACGGCTCGATCACGACGGGAAGCTGCATGTCTCCGAGCGGCAGGCCATCGTCTTCGACGGCGACTGGAACGGCGGGGAGCGGACGTTCAATCTGCGCGCGCGCCAGTCGCTGCAGTTCCAGTCGATCAAGCGCGTCGCCAACGGAGCCGAGGTTCCTCTCGTCGCCGGCGATCTCAGCAAGGTCGACCAGTACAAGTTCACCTCGTCTTCGGTCCTGCGATGGCGCAGCCGGCTGCCTGACGATAAGGCGTTCGAGAACAAGGAGATCACCTACGTCATCGATTACACGCTGAGCGGCGTGCTCCGGCACACCGGCAGCAGGTACGTCCTCGATCACGACTTCGCGTTTCCCGATCGCGCCGGACCGATCGAGCTCTATTCGCTCCGGCTCGATCTCGATCCGGTCTGGCGCGGCTCGCAGTCGCCGATTCTCGTTACGCGCAAGAATCTCGCGCCCGGCGAGAGCGTTGTCGTTTCGCTCGCGCTCGAGTACACGGGCGCGGGCGCGCCGGCCGCCGCGGTCAACGCGCTGTCGCCGCTCTACGTCGACATCATCCTGGCGCTCTTCGCGCTGGCACTCGTGTCTCTCGCCTTCAATTTCGTGATGACGGAACGAGCCAAAGGACGGTTCGCGCCCGTCCTGCCGCCGCCGGATGCCATCAACGAGGCCTGGCTCACCGAGCATCTCTTCGTGCTCAAGCCGGAGGCGGCGGGCACCGCCATCGACGGCAAGACGGGAGCACCCGAGGTCGCTGCGATGCTGGCGAGGATGACGCAGGAGAAGAAGATCGCCAGCAGTGTCGAGACGCGAAAGAAACTCCTGTCGTCGCATCAGGTGCTGAGCCTCGAGCTGCTCGCGCATCGCGACGCGCTGCCGGACGGCGAGCGCAAGCTCATCGACAAGTTCTTCTTTCACGGCGAAACCACCGACACGGACTTGATCCGCGAGCATTACAAGGCCAGCGGTTTCAATCCTGCGAAGATCGTCGAGACCGCGGTGGGACCGGAGTTGCGGCACATCCATGGATGGGGAAAGAGTGTGCGGCGCGCCAACTGGAAGATCGACATCATCGCCCTCACCGTCACGCTGGTGCTGATGATCGTGGCCGCGCTGGCCGGTGGCAACGACGGGGGCACGGTGGTCGCGATGATCGTAATGGGCGGCGTGCTCCTCGCATTTGCCGGACTGGCCGCGAACATCCAGTCGGCGGCGGTGACGGGACTGGCGTTGCGCTTCGCGCTCCCCGTGCTCATCCTGGCGCCGTTCCTGGTCGTGGTGGTCATGTATGCGCGCAGCTCGGTTCATCTTCTGCTGCATTTCCTGACGCCGCTGGCGATCTGCGCGTGGGCGATTGCGGTGACGAAGCTGATGCTGGACCTGCTGCGCAGTGCGGAGTCGCCGGAGCGGATCGCGTTCCGGAAGAAGCTCCACGCCGCACGCAACTTTTTCGTCGCCGAGCTGCGGCGCCCTCAACCCCGCCTGCACGACGCCTGGTACCCCTACCTCCTGGCCTTCGGCCTCGGCCAGCACGTGGACCGATGGTTCAGCGCGTTCGGCACCGCGGCCGCGGCGGGAAGCGCCGCCTTCGCCGGCTCGCACTCATCGTTCGGATCGAGCGACTCGTCGTCGTCAACGTCCGGGTTCACCGGTGGCGGCGGCGCCTTCGGGGGCGCCGGCGCCTCGGGCGGCTGGGCCGTGGCCGCCGCCGCGATGGGCGCAGGCGTAGCCGCCCCATCCTCCAGCAGCGGAGGTGGAGGGGGCGGCGGCGGGGGCTCCTCGGGTGGCGGGGGCGGCGGCGGGTGGTAGGGAGGGGATGTCAGCGGGTTGGAAGTCTTTACGCAAACGCCCACATCTCCGACAGCACCTCAGCCTGCTCGAGCACCGTCTGCGTCGCCTTCTCCTGCTTGTCAGGTGGGTAACCGTATTTGCGCAGAATGCGCTTCACGATCACGCGCAAGTGAGCACGCACGTTTTCACGCAACGTCCAATCGATGGTCACGTTCTTCTTCACCGTCTCGACCAGCTCGCGAGCGATCTGGGCAAGCGTCGGCTCGCCCAGCACTTTCACCGCGCTGGCATTCACTTCCAGCGCGTCGTAGAACGCCAGTTCATCGCCGGTCAAGTTCAGCTCTTCGCCCCGAGCACTCGCCGCGCGGATGTCCTTCGCCAGCGCGATCAACTCCTCGATGACCTGCGCGGTTTCGATGGCGCGATTCTGATATTTACGTACGGCCTGATCGAGCAACTCGGCAAAGGAGCGCGCCTGAACGATGTTTTGCCGCGATCGCGTCTTGATTTCACCCTTCAGCAGCTTCTGTAACAACTCCACTGTGAGGTTTCGCTCCGGCATGCCCTGGACTTCGGCAAGAAACTCATCGGAAAGGATCGAGATGTCGGGCTTCTTCAGACCCGCCGCGGCGAAGAGGTCGATCACTTCATCGGACACCATCGCCCTGGAGATGATTTGCCGGATAGCGTGATCGAGTTCCTCGTCGCTCTTCTGGCTGCCCGGGGCATTCTTCGCCAGCACTGCACGCACGGCCTGAAAGAATCCCACATCGTCTCGGATGCGCAGCGTCTCCTGGTGCGGAACGGCCAGGGCAAACGCCTGCGAGAGCGCCGTCACCGCGCTCATCAGTCTCGTCTTCCCGTCCTTTAGCGCGAGAATATGCTCCTGCGCCGCCGGCAGCAGCGACAAGCGCTCCTGGGGCTTTCCCTTCACCCACAAGGACCAGTCGAAGTCGTGGAAGAGGCCGAGGCAGATCTCGTATTTCTCCAGCATCACCTCGCTGCGCGTCAGCTTCCGGAACGCATCTTCGAGCGCCTCAGGCGGTAAATCAGGATTGAGCCGAACCAGTGCCTGGCGCAGCCGGCCTTCCAGAATCACATCGCGATAATTCGGATCGCTGCGCTCCGCAGCGGGCATCCCCACGGCGATGTCGGGTCCGTGGAGAACCGAATAGCCAAGCGACTCCAGCCAGGCAAGAGCAGCGTCTTCGACGACCGATTCCGTAAATCCGTAGCTCAACCCGAGGGATTGTGGAATCCACGCCTTGTAGCGTCAAGGGGTTTCGCACGATCGCACTCCGCGAACAATCTTCGTTCCTAAGAGCGCTCGCCTGGTTCGTTTGGTCGATGAATTGGGGGAGATCCCCCGAGCTGGCGGCTATTTCATCCATGGGACAATCGCGCGGTGGCGTTTGCTGCCGATCTGGCGGATGCCGAGAGCCGCGCTCGCGGAGCTGTGTTTCACCACTGGTCCGCTCGTGCCGGCAAGACGAAATTCCTCGTCGTGCTGAATCACATGTGGCCTCCTCCTGACGGAGTGGTCGTGTACGCGTTCACGACCACGAACATCGCACACTTCGCTGCTGCCCACGTGCCGGAGCAGACGATCGTCCGCCTGAACCCCGGTGACTATCTCTTCGTGACCGCTCCCACCATCATCGACCTTACGCGGCCGGCGACGGAGCAGTTATCCGTGATCGTGGCCGCGGACTCGTTCAAGGTGGTCGCGCAACTCACGCGCGAACATCTCAAAGCGATCGACGATGCGGTCCGCGCTTCGACGGTGATCGTCAGAAAATTGAAGAAGATGATTTTGCCGGACTACGGCTAGCGGAACTGCGGCAGGTCAGTTTGCGAATGCGCTGCGGCTTCCCGAAAGCTCCTCCGAAGCATCGCGATCTTCCTGCTGCGCCTCGACGAGCTGGAGCATGCTGGCGGCCTCGGGATGTCCTTCGAAGAACAGCCGATAGTCCATCATCACGCTGCTTCCCGGTTCCCGGTGCTCATTCGCGAGCTTCCATGCGGGCTCATCGTGAGAGGCTCCGCTCAGTTGCCAGGACGTTTTCGCGCCGTAGGTGTCACGCGAGTACTCGAGCGCTTCGATGTCGGAATCCGAGAACGCGTCCAGGTCCGGATCCTTCTTTGCGCGGAACACCGGGTACTTTCTGAACAAACGCTCCACGCTCAGGTACTCGTCGAAACGCTCCTTCGCCACCGCCGGAAAGTGAGGGTCATCGGCCATGACGTCGTTCATCACGTTCAGCGAGGCGGAAGGGACCGGCCCGTACTCCATGCACGCGTAGAGATCGCCGATGACCGGACGTCCGTACTTCAACAGATGGAACTTGTCCGCATGGTAGAGGAGCTTGGCCGCCTTCATCTTGTCGAGGTCACGGATTCCTCGACTCGCAAAGAATGCAAGGGCCTGCACCAGTTTCTCGGGATCGAAGCGGAATCGAATCTGCGTCATAGGATCAGGCCGGCAGTTGAACGACCGGAGTGTGTAGTCGTGGGGAAGTGTACCTCGGTGACGGCGGTCCCTGCACAGCGCCTCGAACCCCTCCGGAGGGCTTCTGCCCAACTGCCATCCCTCCGAAACTCCAAACACGCGGGCAGAGGCCCTAATTCACCAGTGCGTTTATTTCCTGCGAGGAACGCATAACCTCCCGGTCATCAGTCTCTTGGAATCACGGATGCTCGGTTGGATCCGGTAGAGAAGGCTCCCTCACCTTCCCGCCTCTTCCTCCTGAATCTCCTTGAGCGTTCTGCCGTCGCCGGTCTTCCATTCGATCCGGCCGTTGATCGATCTGCCGAGGACCACGCCGGCGGTGGTGGAGGGAGAGTTGAAGGCGTAGTCCTGCGTGAAGACGAGGCCGTCGCCGCCGGGCTTCAGCACTCCATTGGTGATGAGCGCGGCACGCAACTCCCTGAGGTAGGCGTGGCACGACGGCACTTCACCCTTCGCCGCCGCGCGGTACTCTTTGTGGCCTCGGGCAAACTCCCGAAGGCGGATCATTTCCACGGCCTGAGGACGTAAATCGGCGGAAGCGAGATTCGGAGTCCCCCATTCCTTCGATTGGGGGAGAGCGGGTTTCTCCGATATTGGAGCCAAGGCCACGTCGAGCAGCTCGGCGGGATGAAGACGTCGATCCGCCCCGCGCTGAACGCGTCGACGTACGAAGAATTGTGCGAGCGGATCTTTGAGGTTCATCGCGAGGTCAGCTTCTGCGCGTGGAATGGGATGGAGCCGATCGTCGAGCCGAAGGCGAAGCCTCCAGGCGCAGCGAAGCGGCGCGGCCTCATCGACGCGCACTTCGGCCCATCGGCGTTCGACACGATCCGCGCGCGATACAAGAAGAACGAAGTGGCGAATGACGACGTCTTCGATGCCTTCGCCGCGTTATGGACGGCGGAGCGCTTCGCGAGCCGCCAATCGCGCACGTTGCCGGAGACGCCGAGCGTGGACTCGGCAGGCCTGCCGATGAGGATAGTCTATTGATCGAACCCGCTCTGCTCACCGACTTCATGCATCGATTCTTCGGTTACGGATCGTGGATCGCTCCCCTCCGCCCAGATTCCTCGCCGTCTTCGCGGCTCGGAATGACGGCGGCCACTCGCCAGAGGAGATCGAAAGGCGGCTCGCCGCCTGGGACCGAACAAACGACCTCGCGGATCTCGTGGAGTATCAGCCCGAGGATCCAGAGCACCTGGGGGAAGCTGATTCGCGTTGCACTCACGACCAGGGGTCTCGCAACCGACACCGCACTCTCTCCATCGACGATCCGTTTGCTTTACGAAGCAATGAGGCCGTCACTCGCCACGCGAGAGCAATACAAGAACAGGATGCTGCCGACGAGACTCCAGGCGATTCACGAACGGATCGAGTTGTTGGATCCATCTGTCCGGTCTGGAGCTCGGCAACGTTCTCTCCTTATTCATGCCCGTGAGAACAAGGCTCACGGACCGAGATCGTATTGCGATTTTCCATGGAATTTTGAAATTGCGGACGGGATCAGGGCGAGCCATCGGCTGTCGCGCCAGAACTGCGGCGCACCGCGGATTCACACCGAGTTGCAGGAAGAGGGAACGCACGTCAGTCGCAAGCGCGTGGAGGCAGCAAGGCCGGCTGGCTCCCGGCAAAGTCCCCCCATCGCTGCCACGTGATACTCTCAGTTCCTTCAAATAATTGAAGCCAGCCACCCTCTTGACTGCCTGACGGCAGGAAGGAATCACTCTATGAAGCGGATTTTGATCACGGCGTTTCTCGTCCTCGCGGCAGCTCTCCCCACGTTCGGCGACTGCTCGGCCTCGGACAAAATGGCACTCGAACAGTTCGATAAAGCCTGGGGCGATGCGTCGACCAGCGGCAATCGCACGGCACTCGAGCAGATCTACGCCCCCGACTACATGAACATGGCGGCCGGGGATACCCTGAATCGCACGCAGTCGATCGACGCATCGGTTCGCAATGCGGAGACGGCGCGCCAGGCCCCGCAGTCGGTCACCGTCGTTCCCGACTACTACATCATCAACTGCACACCGAACTCGGCCGTCATCACGCACCGGAACGTCATCACCACGATGACCGACGGCAAGAGCCACACGAGCTACGCACGCAGCGTGCACATGCTCGAGAAACGGAACGGCAAGTGGCAGGTGATCGCCAACGCCGGCGGCGCTCTCGACTCGCGCGGCGAAGTCGCCTACTCCGAACAGGAGTGGAACGACGCCGACCTGCGCCAGGACAGCGCGTGGTTCGAACAGCACTTCGCGTCCAATTTCACGGCCATCGACTCGCAAACCGGCAAACTCAGCAGAAAAGCCGAGAGCATCAACGAAACCAAATCGCGCAAGGACACGCTCACGTCGGAAGAGACCACGGATATGAACATCCGCATGGCCGATGACGACACGGCCGTCGTGACCGGCACGTTCCGCGTTGTCGGGCACACCGCGGACAGCAAGCCTCTCGACCGCCGCATCGCTTTCACCGACGTGTGGGTCAAGCGCGACGGCGGCTGGAAGGTGCTGTCGTCGCAGGGGACAGAAATCAAAAACTGAGGCCTCGGGCCTCTGACAACATTGATTGGGGACTGGAGATGGGTCATCTCCAGTCCCCCGTCTTCGTCCCGGACCAGTCGCCGAGGAAACGGTAACGGTCCTCTGTTTCCCGCTACCGTTCAGACCTTTCGCACCGGCCCGCGGTAGCGCGCGAGCTGGGCATCGGCGGTGAGGAGCGTGATTGCCTCGACCAGAGCCTGCGCGACGAGAAGCCGGTCAAGCGCTCACCGCCCAGATTCCTCGCTTGCGCTCGGAATGACGGCGTTGCGCCAGACCGAGTCATTCCGAGCCGCGTAGACGGCGAGGAATCTGGGCGGGGGGTGCGCGCCGACGGCTACGTGCGAACGCGGGCGATGGCGTTGCGCCAGACGTCGCGCAACGTGCTGCTCTCGAATTGCGGCTCGAAGATGCGGTCGGCGATCCACTGTGCATCGATCTCGCTCTCATCGCGCCAGAAACCGGAGGCCAGCCCGGCGAGATAGGCGGCGCCGAGCGCGGTGGTTTCGGCAATGCTCGAACGCACGACGCGTGCGCCCGCGATGTCGGCCTGGATCTGCATCAACAGATCGTTCCTCGATGCGGCGCCGTCGACGCGCAGCTCGGTGAGATCGAGGCCGGAGTCGGCGCGCATGGCATCGAGCACGTCGGCCGTCTGTAGCGCGATCGCCTCGAGCGCGGCGCGCGCGATGTGCGCGGCGGTGGTTCCGCGCGTAAGGCCGAGGATCGCACCACGCGCGTGAGGATCCCAGTGCGGTGCGCCGAGGCCGGTGAACGCGGGGACGAAGACGACTCCGCCGCTGTCGGGAACTGACGCGGCCAGCGGCTCGATCTCCGCCGCCGTGCGGATGACTCCGAGACTGTCGCGCAGCCATTGCACGACGGCGCCGGCGATGAACACCGAGCCCTCGAGGGCGAATTGAGGCCTCGGACCCGCGGCACGTGTTGCCAGCAGGCCGTGCTTCGAGGGCACGACTTGCTCTCCCGTATGCATCACGATGAAGCAGCCGGTCCCGTAGGTGTTCTTGGCCATGCCGGCGCGCGTGCATCGCTGCCCGAACAGCGCGGCCTGCTGGTCACCGGCGATTCCGGCGATCGGAATGCCTTCGGTCGTCTCGCCGATGACTTCGCTCGAAGAGACGACCGCCGGCAGAATCTCGCGCGGGATGCGCATGATGCGCAGCAGCTCGTCGTCCCACTCCCCTTTCCGGATGTCGAACAGCAGCGTCCGCGACGCGTTCGTGACGTCGGTGACGTGCAGGCGGCCGCCGGTCAGTTGCCAGATCAGCCAGGAGTCGACGGTGCCGAAGGCCAGCCGTTCCGGTTTGACGTCGACGTGGTCGAGAAGCCAGCGGATCTTCGTCGCCGAGAAGTAAGGATCGAGAACGAGTCCCGTGCGCTCGCGGAACAGCGGCTCGTATTCGCGCAGCTCGTCGCACATCGGCGCGGTGCGGCGATCCTGCCAGACGATAGCGTTGGCGACAGGCTGGCCGGTCAGGCGATCCCACAGGATCGTGGTCTCGCGCTGGTTGGTGATGCCGATGGCGGCAATCTCGAATCCTCTCGACGCCTCGGCGGCGACGTCGAGCTGGCTCGAGGCGATCTCGCGCGGGTCGTGCTCCACCCATCCGGGTTGCGGATAGATCTGCCGGAACTCTCTCTGCGCCACCGAGGCGACCTTGCCGCTCTCGTCGAAGACGATCGCGCGCGAGCTCGTCGTCCCCTGATCGAGCGCAAGGATGCCCCTCACAGTCGTCTCTGCCGTCAGGTCCGGCGAATCATGACCGCTCCGAGTCCGGCAAGAACGAGTAGCAACGCGATCAGCTCCCGTCCGGAAAGCGCCGGAACCGCCTGTGCGCTGGTCGTCGTCAGCGTGCTGCTGTTGTTGGTGAGGTTGGAATCGGCGGTCGGTGACGCCACCTGCGCCGTGTTCGAGATCGACGTTCCATTGGGGACCGACGACCCGACGAACACGGTCAGGGTGAACACCGCATTGCCCGGCGCCATCGACGGAGCCGAGCAGGACACGCTACCTGTGGTGCCCGCCGCCGGCGTGGTACACGCCCAGCCACCCGGGGAGACCAGTGCGAGGAACGTCGTCTGGGCCGGAAGCGTGTCCGACATGACCACCGACGTGGCCGTGCTCGGTCCGTTGTTGGTGACGTTGATCGTGTAGGTAATCGGGGTACCGGCGCTGGCGACCCCAGCGCCCGTCTTGGCGATCGACAGGTCGGCCTGAGCCGCCGACGCGGTCGCCATCATCGTCGAGCTGTTGTTTCCCGCGGCCGGATCAGAGCTCGTCGAGGAGACCGTCGCGGTGTTCGAGATCGAAGTACCGGCCGCTGTGGCCGGGTCCACCTTGACGACGAGCGTGAACACGAAATTGACTCCCGGGGGCAATATCGGCGCCGTGCAGGAGACCGTTCCGTTCGCGCCGGCCGCGGGCGTCGAGCACGTCCAGCCACCGGGAGCGGTGAGAGAGACGAACGTCGTACCGGCGGGAAGTATGTCCGTCAGGGTGAGACCGGCCGCATCGCTGGGACCTGCGTTACCGACCGTGATCGTGTACGTGAGATTCCCACCGGGCGCCACGGGGTTCGGCGAGCCAGTCTTGGCGACCGAGACATCCGACTGCGCAGGGCCGACTGTGGTCGTCGCCGTCGCGCTGTTGTTGCCAGGGACCAGGTCGACGGCCGAGGAAGATGCTGTCGAAGTGTTGGAGATCGTCGACGCGGGGGCAAGGCTTGCAGCGGTCGCCACCGTCAGAGTGAACGTAGCGCTGCCGGGTGTCATCGAAGCCGCATTGCAGGAGACCATCCCGTTCGCACCGACGGCCGGCGTGCTGCAACTCCAGCCGCCGGGAGCTGCGAGCGCCATGAACGTCGTTCCGGCGGGAAGTGAGTCCGACAGAGTGGCCACGGGGGCACTGCTCGGCCCTGCATTGGTGACGGTGATCGTGTAGGTCAGCGACGATCCCGGCGTGACCGGATCGGGACTGTCACTCTTCGATACGGAAAGGTCCGCCGACGGGACGAGGGTCACCTGATAGTCCTCGACCTCACCGTCGCGGGCGGCGCCTGTCGGCCCGACCGGCCCATCCGTCGTGCACCGAAAACGCGCATAGCTTTGCCCGGCGGTCGCCGTCGGAGGAACGGTGAAGTTCAGCGTGTTGCTGCCGGCCGCCAGAGCGGTACCGCCCGGGAAGAGGCTATCAGCAACGCCGAAGCCTCCGTCGATTCCGAAGTCGATCCACGCGGAGAGCGTGCACGGCGCGTTGGCGACAACCGTCACCGATGCGCTCTGGCCGGCGACGAGCGAGCCGTTGAACACGACACCGTCTTCGTCGTCTCCCGGTGTGGCACACGTGCCATTGGTCGTGGTGCCGGCGTTGGTGTCATCGCCGTCCGCGGCCGGCGATACCAGCGCGTCGAGCTCTGCATCGACACAGGCACCGAGAAAGACGGCCGGGTCGAGGCTGTGGCGCGCACCGTTGGAAGCGAACGAGGTGCCGTAGCTGTCGGGCGCATCGCCGAAGTCGAAGTCGGTGCCCTGACCGAAGTAATTGCTTGGGTCGGTTGCCACGATTGGTCCGACGACAGGATGCGTGGCCGAGGCGATCCCGATGTTTGTGTACTGGCCGGTGATGGCGGTGCCGCTGGCGGTGCAGGTCATCGACTCGCCCGGCGAGAGAGTGGTCTGCGGGCAGCTGACCGTGACGCCCTGATCGTCGGTCACCGACACTCCGGTCAGGGGATCGCTGCTCGTATTGGTGACGACGTAGGTCCAGTTGACCGTCGAACCCGGCGCAACGACCGGGCCGGGCGGTGTGTTGGCATCCTGGCCGTTCGTCGACTTGACGAGGGAGAGCAGACCGGGTGGCTGCCCGTAGTAATAGCTCACATCCGAGGCGGACACCGGCACGCCTCCATCGTCCGCCATAACGGTCCCGGTATTCGTGTACTGGCCCGCCACCGCGGTGCCCGTCGCCGTACAGGTCATCGACGTCCCGGCGGTCAGCGTGGTGGAGGGACAGGTGATCGCCCCGGCGGGATCGTCGGAGACGGAGACGTTGGTGAGATCGCGCCCACTGATGTTCGAGACCAGATACGTCCAGGTGACGGTGGATCCGACCGGCACGATGGGGCCGGGAGGAGCGCTGGGATGCTGGCCGTTGGTCGACTTGACGATGGTTACGCCCTGCGCGAAGAGAAGGGATGCGCCGAAAAAGGTCAGCGAGAGCAACGAGGCAACCCGCGGCAGCAGTCGATGGACAGGCATGGGTGGACGTCTCCTCGAGTAGATTTTCCGGCCCATCGAAATCGGTCCCCTTGCTGAAGTCTCCCGACGCGCCGAGAACGGCAGCGTATCACCGCGACGCGTCATGGGGCGCTGAAAAACATGCCTTCAGTGGAGGCCGACAGGACGCATCAATTTTCATGGATATACATCCTTCGATAGAGTTACTGGCGCACCGGGACATGCTATATTCGACATCGTTCCCCTAGGAGACCCAGGTGGTCGAGAGTTCGTCGGGCCGCCGTGATCGTCGTCGACGATCATCTGCAGAGATAGAAAAGGAGACTCGACATGCCCAACCGAAGTCCCGTTGTCATCGCCAGCGCACTGATGGTTCTTCTGGCGTGCGCCGTATTCGCCGCGCCTCCGAGCGGACCGGTCGCTCAGATCTCCGTCAGCCCGCACATGGTCCAGTGGAGAGTCCTGGTCCCGAGCGACGCGGTCACACTGACCGTCAGTGGTCCCGACGGGGAGACGCACCGGTTCGAGTCGAAGGGTCAGACGATGAACGTCGCGCTCAAGGACCTGGGCGACGCGACGCTCGACGGCATTTACGTGTACGACCTGGTGGTGACTCCGCCGGTCTCCTCCGCCGTCAAACAGAAGCTGAATGAAGCCCGCAAGAACAACGACGACGCCGCCGCGCGGAAGGCAGCGCGCGATGCCGGGCTCGACCATCCCATGACCGATTCCGGCGCCTTCTCGATTCTCAATGGTTCGTTCGTGTCGCCGGACGTGCAGGAGAAGACCAATGGCGCCTCCGCATCGGGGGCGCCGCGTGCCGCCACGTCGACGTCGACGGGGACCGGCGGTGCCGTGTCGGCCTCCGGCCGGCTCGTGCCCGTCGTCAACGATCAGGTCATCCCCGATGACCTCATCGTTCAGGGAAGCGAGTGCATCGGCCTCGACTGCATCAACAACGAGAGCTTCGGATTCGACACCCTCCGCCTCAAAGAGAACAACACGCGCATCAAATTCGACGACACCAGTGTTTCGTCGGGATTCCCGAACGTCGACTGGCAGCTCACGGCCAACGACTCGGCCAGCGGCGGTGCCAACAAGTTCTCGATCGAGGACGTCTCAAACGCGAGAGTTCCCTTCACCATCACAGCCGCCTCACCGAACAACTCCGTCTTCGTCGACAGCAGCGGCAGGCTGGGCCTTCGCACGGCCACACCGGTCCTCGATATCCATGTGGCCACGAGCAACACTCCGGGCATGCGCCTCGAACAGAATTCATCGGGCGGATTCACATCGCAGACCTGGGACATCGCCGGAAACGAAGCAAACTTTTTCGTCCGCGACGTGACGGGCGGCTCCAGACTGCCGTTCCGCATCCGTCCCGGTGCGCCAACCAGCTCGATCGACATCGCCGCGAGCGGATTCGTTGGAGTGGGGACCTCCAGCCCAAGCCAGAAACTCCACGTATTTGAGAATGTCGACGCCAACACGCTCCTCGTCATCGAGAACTCCAATGCCGGCGCCAGTGCGGCAGGAGTGCTCCGCGCGAAGTCGGATGTTGCAACCGTGAATTTCCAAGCACACGCCGCGAGCCGTACCATCAGCCGATTCGGCCAGACTCTCGGCGGATGGAACGAGATGCTCGCAGTCTCGGGTAACGGTTTGATCCTCGGAACGCTGGGAGCGACTCCCCTGATCCTGGGAACGAACTCGGCGGCGCGCATGACCATCGACAGCGCAGGCTCGGTCACGATTCCCGGCAACCTCACGGTCAGCGGAGTGAAGAACTTCGCCGTCGCCGATCCCTCGGACTCGAAGCGCGCTCTCTACTACGCGGCGCTCGAAGGCCCGGAAGCCGGCACCTACATTCGTGGCTCGGCAAAGACCGTGAACGGCGAAGTGGCCATCGAGCTCCCGGGTTACTTTTCCCACATCACCGAGACGGAGCGGATGACCGTGCAACTCACACCCGTCGGCGCGTGGGGCCAGCTCTACGTGGCCGAGAAATCGCCCGGCAAGCTCGTCGTCAAGGTCGCTCAGGGAACGCCCGATCTCGAATTCGATTACTTCGTTCAGGGAATCCGGAAGGGCTACCTCGACTACCAGGTCGAGCGCCCGGACGCGTTCCCGGTCAAGTAACCCATTCATTTGCCATCGCCAGGGCCGCGGGAATCCGCGGCTCTGGCAATCGGCGGATCGCCGGTCGACGACTCACTCCAATGACTGTGCGATCGAATCCACCACGAATGCCACGTGATCCGCGGTCATGTCCGGCCACAGCGGCAGGCGAAGCAACTGCTCGCTGATGGTGTTCGTCACGGTGAGAGATCCGACCGCGCGCCCGTAACGCCGTCCCGCCGGGGAGCTGTGCAGCGGAAGATAGTGAAAGACGGCCACGATGCCGCGCGCTCTCAGCGCCGCGATCAACGCCCCTCGCCTCTCCGCCGGGACCAGGACATAGTAGATGTGGGCGTTTCCTGCGTCCGTGGCATTACGGACGAGCCGTCCGTCGGCCTCGAGCGGTGCGAGGGTGGCGTGGTATTGACGCCAGACGGAGCGGCGCCGTTCGGTGATGAGGGCGCTCTCCTCGAGCTGGGCGAGGAGAAAGGCCGCGGTGAGCTCGCTCGGGAGGTAGGACGATCCGATGTCGATCCACGAGTATTTACTGATCTCTCCTCGATGAAAGCGGCTGCGATTCGTTCCTTTTTCCCGAATCACCTCGGCCCGCTCGATCAGCGACTCGTCGTTGATGAGAAGACAACCGCCCTCTCCGGACGTGACGTTCTTCGTCTCATGAAAGCTCAGAGCGGCGGTCGTGCCGAAACTGCCAAGCGGCTTTCCCTTCCACGTCGACCACAGCGCCTGCGCAGCGTCCTCAATCACGATTGCATTCGACTGGCGCCCAATGCCGCTGATGGCGTCCATATCGCAGGCATGACCGGCATAGTGAACCGGTACGATGGCACGGGTGCGCGGGGAGATCGCCCGCTCGACCTGCTCCGGGTCGATGTTGAGAGTGCGCGGGTCGATATCGACAAATACCGGGATGGTGCCGCGCAGCACAAACGCATTCGCGGTCGACGAGAACGTAAACGAGGGAAGGATGACCTCGTCGCCGGGCTGGACGTCGGCGAGCAACGCGGCCATCTCCAGCGCGGCAGTGCCCGAGGGAGTGAGCAACGCGCGCGCGCAGCCGATGTTCGTCTCCAGCCAGCGTTCGCAGCGCTGAGCGAACAGTCCGTCGCCGGCCAGAGCACTTGTTTCGAGGACCTGCCGGATGTAGTCCGTTTCGCGCCCGGTCAGGTGCACGCGCGTGAAGGGAATCAGCGGAGGCGAAGACTTCGCGCCCGGCGCAACGGGCCTGCCGTGCTCGATCGTTTTTGACACCCCTTCGACGCTCCGTTAGAGTCGCATCCGAGATCCCGGCATCATCGCTTGATGAGTGAAATCGCGCAACCTTCGGTCCTCAGCGAACCTGCGGACGAGGAGCCGGGGGAAAACCTGCTCCCGCCCCCACAACGACGACCGCTGCTCGATCGGACCGCGTTCCTGTTCGTCATCTTCCTGGCGGTGGGGCTCGTCGTGTTCACGGCGTCATTCCTGACGGTGCATGTGCGTCCGTCCTCGCTGCTGACGGAAAACCCGGGGAGCATCCGCGCCCACGACAGAATCATGATCTGGGTGACCAGAGGCTATTTCCACTACTTCGGCCTCGTGGCGGAACCGGCGCCCGCACCGGCAAATGAGATCGTGATCTACCGCACCTCGACCGGCGCGCACCTGGTCAGTACCTTCATTCTGGAAAAGATCTGGTACACGATCTTCGGGCGCTACAGTTGGCGGCTGTCCGCCGTTCACAACGAGCTGGTGGCCCTGCTTCTGTCAGCGCTGCTCGGTCTTCTGGCCTATCGCCTGACCCGGCGGGCCGGCCTCGATCCGCCCCTGGCCATTGCCGCCGGAAGTTCGATCGTCATCGTCGTCTTTACGTTTCCGGACAACCTTTCGCTCTACTGGGAAATGTCCTCACAGGCAACCATGCTCGTCTTCGCCACGCTCTTCATGCTCATCGAAGAACGAGGCCTCGATGAGCGGAGAACCTCACGGCTCTCCATCTTTCAGGGAGTGGTCGTCTTTCTCATGACGTACTCGGAGAAGATCGCCGCTCTGGCGCTGATCTCCAGCATGGCCGTGACGCTGTTCCTGCTCCAGCCGCGGCGTGAGCGCTGGCGACGCTTTCTGCTGCTGGCGGTTGCTCCTTCGTTCCTGGCGCTGGCGGTGTACGGGCTTCAGCTCTCTGCCGCACGGATTCGATTTCCGGACGTGAAGATGGTGGGATCGACGTTCATGTTCCGCAGCGGTCTGGATGGCGAATCGTTGTATTACGGCGATCATCTGGATATCGCCCACCGCCGGGACGTGGCGCGAAGCAACTGGCCGGTGAACCGCCCTTACCTCTTCCGCTGGACCTGGACATTCTTCCTCGGTGCTGCGTCGGCGTTGCTGGTCGTGGCCGCGTACGTGTTCGGGCGAGTCCCGCGCATCGGCGTGGAGGTGCTGGTCTGGCTTACGGGAACGTGGGTGCTCTACGCGGCCGTGTTCAGCCAGGCCGTCGTCATTCATCCCTACCTCTATGACGTGTTGCTCTTCGTCCCTCTCGTGCTCGCGCTCTTCGCGCTCATGCCTGCGCTTCTGGAATCGTTGACGGCCAGAACCGGCGCGATTCTGCTGGTCTCCGTCCTGGCGGCACTCTGGCTCTCTCTCTTTCAGATGCGGCTATACGCGTTGCGCTATCCCATGCCGGGCACCACAGTGGGCTCTCCTCCGGTGGCGGCGCAGCTCCACCACCCAGATTCCTCGCCGTCTCCGCGGCTCGGAATGACAGCGTGTCTTCACGTTTCCGGACAGTTGCCGGCTCGGCGCCGGATGAAGTAGATCGGCCTGGAGTCGCTGCTCTCGATGATCCGGATCAGATACTCGCCGATGACTCCGACGCTCATGAGGACCGCGCCGCCGATCAACAACGTAGAGGCGAACAAAGACGTCCATCCCTGCACGCTGATCCCATGAACGATCTTGCGATAGATGACGGCGGCGGCCAGGCCGAAGCTCACACAGGCGAGCAGTAATCCGGCAAACGCCGCCACCCGCAGCAGGATCGACGAGTTGCTGATCACGAGGTTGCTGAACAGGCGCAGGAGCCTGGAGAACGTGTATCCGCTGCGGCCTGAAGGGCGGCGGCTGTGCGTGACCGGCACGCCGACGACGTCCTTGCTCACATGAAACATGAGCGCCGGCAGAAAAGGATGCGTGGCACGCATCGTCAGGATCCCGTCCACCACGGTGCGCCGTAGCAACCGGAATGAACTCAGACGGACTCCCTTCGGAATGCCGATGATGGCGCGGTCGAAGAGTCCCTTGGCCGTGCTGGCCAGGCGCCGGAATGGACCGTGTTCACTTCTGACGAGCTGGCCGATGACGATGTCGTGCTCACGCTGCGCCAGGAGCAGCGGAATATCCGCCGGATCGTGCTGCAGATCGTCGTCCATCGTGATGACCACGTCGCCGCGCGCTTCGCGCATCCCGCAGAGCGTGGCCGCCTGCTGCCCGAAGTTGCGCGTGAGTTGCACCGCCCGGATCGACTGCCCACCACGAGCCAGAGAATCGAGCGCGGGCCAGACAGCGGGGTCCGTCGAGCCGTCGTCGACGAGAATGATCTCGAAGCGTTCGCTCCTTCCTTCAAACGCTGACGCAATCCGATGCACCAGCGCTTCCAGCGACGGACTGTTGTAGACCGGAATGACCACGGACACGAGCTCGGCCGTACGTACGGTTTCGGTCATATACTCAAAACCGCCGCATCAATGCCCAAGCGCGTCGCCATCCTGCAGTCGAGTTACATACCACGGAAGGGCTGCTTCGACCTCATCGATTCGCACTGGCCGCAAATCAGTCCATCCTGAGATGGAGAACAGAAACGGCGTGATCGACGATGCCCTCTTCCTGACCGGTGCTCAGCGCTCCGGCACGACGTTGCTGGAGAAGCTCCTGGCTGCGCAGCCTCACATCTCGCTTCTCTCGCAACCCTTTCCTCTCCTCTTCGTGGAGGCAAAAAGGGCGTTTCTCCACTCGATCGGTTCTGACGGCGAGCGCTATCCCCTCGGACACCTCTTCGGCGAATCGAGATACCGGCAGGCGGCACTCGATCACTTTCTCGGAGGTTGGCGGATCTCACCCGAAGAGCTTCAGGAGTTGTTCGCACGCATGTCGGCCTACTCGGGCCAGTACACCCGATTCCCGGCCGCAGCGCTGGACGATGTCTTCCGGCGGTTGTCGTCCGGCCATGACTTCGCGGCCGTGGTCGACGAGATCGATCATGGCCTGGCTGACCAAAGCGATGCCGAATGGTTCGGCAGCAAGGAAACGATCTGCGAGGAATTCGTTCCCTACCTCCTCGCCCGCGGCTTTCGTTGCGTGATCATTCTCCGCGACCCGCGCGATCTCATCACCTCGCTCAATCACGGACGTGGACTGGAATTCGGCGGCGAGATCAAACCGATCCTGTTCAACATCCGCAGCTGGCGCAAGAGCGTCTCGTTCGCGCGCACCCTGGAGACGCACCCGCGCTTTCACTGGTGCCGCTACGAGGATCTCGTGCGCGACCCCGCTTCCACGCTGTCACGGCTGGCCGAACGGCTGTTCATCGCTGACGTCCAGGTCCGACCGATCGAGAATTGGGCGGGGAACTCATCGCATCGGGAGCATGAAGGCATCAGCAAGTCGTCGATCGGTGTCTATCAAGAGATGATGCCGCCCGCCGCGTCGCGCCTGATCGAGGCCGCGTGCCTGCCGGAGATGCAGATCCTCGGATATGAGACGTCAATGACGCGTGAGGATGCGCTGCAGACGCTGGCCGGCCTCTTCGAACCTTATCCAAGTGTCCGGACGGGGATGGAGCGCGACGGCGCGACTCCGGAGAATGCCGCCGCCGAGATCGAGCGGCTCAACGAGGTCTGGCCATGAAGATCGCGTTCGAACGCCGGGCGTCGACCATCCTCGACAACATCCTGCGATCGCGTCGCGACCCCCGACCGTATCTGATCCCGGCGAACGTCTGCCCGGTCGTGCCGGCGACCTTCATCGAGGCGCGCCAGCCGTTCGAGCTGATCGACATCGCGGAGCCGTGGCTGGAAATCGACGGCGCCACGTGCATCGATCGTTTGAAGTCCCGTGCGGGCGGGTATGCCGGGTTGCTCCACGTGCGGCCGTACGGAAGCGAGCGCGCGCCGGACGACCTGTTCGCGGAGCTCCGGGCCCTGCAACCGGACTTGTTGCTCATCGACGACAAATGTCTCTGCCGCCCCGACCTCGATGCCGGTTCGATCTCGCCATACGCCGGCGTCACTCTCTTCAGTACCGGCCACGCGAAGTACGCCGACCTCGGCGAAGGTGGTTTTGCGTATCTTTCCGATGCGATCGCTTATCGTTCCCGGCGCGGCGAATTCCGGGAAAGCGCGCTCGCCGAGGTCGACCGGCGCTGCAGGGAATCCATCGCCGCCGGCACTGCCATCGGCGAGCTGCCCGCCAACTGGCTCGATTCACGGGAGCCGGAACGTTCGTGGGAGGAGCAGCGGCCACGGATCGCCGAGAGCGTCGCGGCCGCGGACGCGCAGAAGAAACGCCTCAACGATATCTACAGCAACCTGCTGCCCCGGGAGATCCAGCTCGCTCCCGAATTGCAGCGGTGGCGCTTCACGCTCCGCGTGCCGAACCCGGCTCGCCTGATCGAGTCGATCTTCGCCGCCGGTCTGTTCGCCAGCCGCCACTACGCTCCGCTCGGCGGCGTGTTTGCGCCGGGAACGTTCCCCACCGCCGCGCGCCTGCACGCGCAGGTCATCAATCTGTTCAACGACTGGTACTTCGATTCCGCTCGTGCGCAACAGATGGCCGCGATCGTGCTCGATCATCTCCACGCTTACGCTTGAAGGCGCTCAGATCGGGAGCCAGTACGAGATCTTCACCAGAAAGACGTCGTGCGATGGCGATCCGGGAATGGCGCGCAGGTCGCGCCCGAGGCGGAAGTCGCCGACCGGAGCGGTGCCGGCGCGATTCTCGTTCCAGGCCAGATACAGCGCCGAGCCCGGCCGGAACTCCCATCGCGCCACGGCGCTCCCGCGCACGCTGCGGAAGTTGAAATCGGGATCAGGCGCGTACGCAACCGGAACGAAGTCACGGGAACGCGCGCGATCGAGGGCGTGGTAGTCGTGGTAGTCGCCCGAGGCCACGAATGGCTGCAGGTACAACTGGAAGGAGAGGCGCGAGCTGAGCGTCCAGTCGACGCGCGTGCCGACATCGAAGGAGCGCTGATCGAGCCCGGCGAACACGTAGCGGCGGCCGAACGTCCCCACGGCCAGCGGATCATCGACCGCGGTGACGTATTGCGCGTAGTCGTAAGAGCGGCTGAACGACGGCCCGATCTGGACGCTCAGATTCGCGCTCGGTCGCGCCGTCATCCGCACCGAGATCTGGTGGACGTATGAGTGATCGCCGCTTCCCTCCAGATGTGAGCTGAACGAGAACGACACCTTCTTACGGTCGTCGGTATCGAGACTGAGATCCGATGACCATCCCCTGGGCGTTCGTGCCAGCGGACCGCCGCGCGTGAGGCGGTCGCTGACCGCGCTGCCGGCGACGAAGAGCGCGGCGCGCGGCTTCCAGTAGCTCGACAACGTTCCGAACCAGTCGGCGAAGACGCCTCTCTCCAGAGTGTCTCCGTCGAAATTCCGGTTCTGCCACGTGCCGAACCAGAGGTTCTTCTCGCGGAATCGCGCCGTCGGAGTCAGGTTGACGTACTGCATCAGGGCGTGCGCGGAGATGAGGTCCGTGCGCTGCATGAAGCCGGCGGCGTTCGTCTCGAATCCCGGCGAGTACGCCTGCACTTGCACGTTCGGGCGCCAGACGCCGTCGACCTTGGAGATCATGGCCCTCCCGCCCCATCCCGACAGCGACGTCCGGTTCGGATCGAATGAAAAGGCGTGCGCGTCGGGCCGCTGGTACTCGTGCGCGGACGAAAGCTGCAGCTCCTTCACCTCGTCCTTCACACTCGATCCTTCCAACGACCCCTCGGCGATCCACGACTTGCGGCCGAAACCGGTGTACCCGTCGACGCCTCCGGCGATCGACGGCCCGCTTTGCGACGGAGCCGTGCCGCTCGCGCCGGCGGTAACCGACGTCAACATGAATCCCACGCGTGAACCGTTCCCGATCTCCTTTGTCGAGCGCGCCACGAAGTAGTTCCGGTTCCGCTCCTCGTCGGTAAGCGCGTCGAGCACGCCCACGGTCAGGCCGCCGCCGGCCTTTCCGGTCACCTTCGACGCGGCCAGGATGCGCGCGTCGTTGCGTCCGATGCGGCGCGTGTAGAAGAGACTGGGCGTAAAGATGAAGCTGAAGTGGCTGGGAGCGGGAGAATCCCCGAAGCTGAAGACGTTGAGCCCCTCCGTGAAGAACGGCCGCTTCTCCGGATAGAACGTCTCGAACTGGCTCAGGTTGACGACGGCCGGGTCGACCTCGACCTGGCCGAAGTCGGGATTGATCGTGCCCGTCAGCGTGAGACTCGACGTCAGTCCGTACTTCAGATCGAGGCCGCCGTCGGCTCGTGTGCCGCGGCGGCCCGTCGGCGGATCGGAGGCGTGGCTCTCGATGTCGGAACGGGCCACGGCGTACGGCACGAGCTCCAGCGGCCGGCCGCGATGGATGCCCTCGATGCCGGCGATGTCGGCGAAATGAGAGACGAAGCCGGTCTGCCCCTTCGGCGTGTTGACGATGCGCACGATCTCGTTCGTCCGCGCGGTGCGCCGGGTGATATTGAGCCCCCACACCTGCGCCTGGCGGTCCGGAAAACGGAGTTGCGAGAACGGAATGCGCACCTCCGCCACCCAGCCGTCGTCGACGATCCGCGTGGCAGAGGCCCAGACACCGTCCCAGGTGGGGTCCTCGCCGATGTCGTTGTAGAGCACCGTGTCCACCTGCACGTTCAGCGGATTGACTGTGAAGGCGTTGCCGGAGAGACGGTCGAGCTGGGGATCGATGTTGATGGAGAGAAAATCCGTCGAGCCGTTGAAGGTGTCGCGTCGCGCCAGTTGCGCCGAGGGCCGTTGCGCGTCCGACATCTTGGCTCCGAAGTAGATGGCGCTGTCGTCGTAGACGATGCGCACGGACGTGCGCTGCGTGGCCGGCTTGCCGTCATCCGGATCGTGCTGCGTAAAATCGGTGAACTCCGGCGCGTCCTTCCAAGCTGGATCGGACAGGTCCCCATCGATAACCGGCGCCACACTCACCCGAACGGCGTGAAGCCGTGGATGCTCCGGCCAGTTGGCAGCGTGGATGGGAACGGCCAGAGCGAGGATGAGCAACGCGCGTTTCAAGAGCCAGAGTCTAGGTGCCGGATCGGTCCGGCACAACGATCCTGCGAATACGCCAGGGTCCGCGCCGAGACCGGGACGCACAGTGTGAAACGAATAAAGCCATAATGATGTGGGAGGTTTCATGACTGCACTCACCGCCCTCTGGCTCCCGATCTTCGTCTCCGCCGTCTTCGTCTTCATCGCCAGCTCGATCATTCACATGGCTCCGCTGTGGCACCGCGGAGACTACCCGATGCTGCCGGATCAGGATCAGATCCTGGCCGCGCTGCGGCCGCTGGCGATTCCACCGGGCGACCACTTCCTGCCTCGCGCCGCGAGCATGAAGGACATGAAGTCCCCCGAGTTCCGGGCGAAAATCGAGCAGGGCCCTGTGGTCATGATGACGGTCATGCCGTCCGGCCCCATGTCGATGGCGCGAAATTTCGTTCTCTGGTTTCTCTACAGCATCGTCGTGTCGTTCTTCTCCGCGTACATCGCCTCGCGCGCTCTGCCGCCCGGTTCTCCCTATCCACACGTGTTCCGCTTCATCGGTGCCACCGCCTTCATCGGGTACGCGTTGGCGCTCTGGCAGATGTCCATCTGGTACCGGCGCGCGTGGAGCCTGACCGTCAAGGCTACCGTCGACGGGTTGATCTACGCGCTCCTGACCGCGGGAACGTTCGGCTGGCTGTGGCCGAGATAGAGGAGCATGGCCGTGCCGAAGCCGCTCGTGTTCATCCCCGGGTTTCCCGCCAGCGAGCTTCGCGGCAAGAACGGGAGCACCGTCTTTCCGCCGAGCCCCGGCACTCTGCTCGACTCGAAGCGCAAGAAAGCGTTCTTCGCTTCGATGCTCGACATCCCTGGCGATCTCGTGGCCGGCCCGCCCATCCGATCGGTCCTGGGAATCGCCAAGCAGGCGCAATCGCTCTACGACATCCTCGGCCGTCTCGGATACAAGGACACCGACTTCACACCTGTCGGATGGGACTGGCGCCTGGGCGTCGATGCCAAACCGACGCTCGACGCGGTCGCCGGCGCCATCACCGCCTTCTCTCCGCGGAAGGTGGTCATGCTCGTCCACTCCACGGGCGCGCTGGTCCTGCGCGCCTTTCTCGCCGCGCATCCTGAGTTGCATGGCAACATCGAGCAGGTCCTCTCGTTCGGCGGCGCGTGGTGCGGGACGCTGGAAGCGCTCTTCGCCGTCCACGCCGGCCACTCCGAATCGATCCTCGGCTTCAGCCTGATGACCGCCGATGAAGGTGCGAATCTCATCGGACACACCCAGGCCGCCTACGACCTCTTCCCGCCGGACCCGGCCCGCACGCCGATGGATCGGGTGCAACTCGTCCACGATGTGAGCGGCCATCAGGCCGGCGCGAACGTCGACCTCTCCTGGCTGAAACCTGGCCGCGAGTACGCGAAGCCGCTCGCCGCCGCCGCGAACAATCGCCTGGGCGCACGCGATCCCGACTTCGGTCCCATTCCGATGACCAACGTGGCCGGCTGGGGCGGACCCACATGGCCGGCCGCCGTGCTCGAGCCGCACGACGTCGTCTTTCTGCCCGAGGAAAAGGATTTCGGCGACGGCACGGTGCCTTATGTGTCGACGAACTGGATCACCGGAACGAACGTGCGCACGGTCCTCGTGCCGATCGGCGCGTTCGTTGCCGATCCCGTTCCCGACCTGCACGCGCACATGTGGGACTCGATCGCCGTCCAGCAGATCTTTCGCGAAGTCCTGCAGGATGTGCCGCGCAAAGAGCTGATCGCCGCCGCCGCGGATGCCGACGAAGCGGTCGACTACGACTCCGGCTACGTCACCGTGCGCATGGTGGCGGAAGGAGCGGACGGACTGGCGCTGCCGAACTGCATCGCCACCGCGAAGATCAACGGAGGCAGGACGCGCATTCCCTTCGCCGGCGGACGCACGGCTATCCTCAAAGTGAGACGCGACGGCATCAGGCACAACGCGGCAAACGACGTGTACCGTTTCGCGATCGACTTCAAATGGGATGGAGGATCGCGGAACAATATCGCGGTGTCGTTCAGGTCGCCATGAGAGGGGATTGGAGATTGGTCGTCTCCCCTATCCCCCCCCTTTCCCCAGCGTCTCATCGAACCACTTCTGCGACTCACGCAGATAAACGGCCGCCGGCGGAACGTGCGGGCCTTCGAAAATTACGGCGCGTTTCGGCTGGCGCAGAAGGTTGTAGAGCGGTTCGAACGCCGAGGCGTATGGACTGGACTCGTCGTAGCGGCCCTGCAGCATCAGCTTGGGCGCGCTCATGTGTGGAAGGAAGTTGATCCGGTTGCCGGCTTCGGCGTCGGTCCGTTCCCGCGGCTCGATCCCGCTGCCGACGAACATGACCGAGCGGAAGCGGGGGTCGACCGCGGCCAGAATCACTCCCGACCAGACTCCGGCGCTGTCCGCCTCGAAAGCGATACGCGACCGGTCGATCTCCGGTCGTGTCTCCAGGTAGTCGAGACCGCGGCGCAACTCCGTCACGCGGGAGACGGCGTAGTCGACATACTCGCTCGATCGCGAGTCGGGCTCCTCGAACTGCGTCGTGCGTGGCCGGTCGATCGTTCCTTCCATGGCCACGGAGAAGATGGCCCGTCCGCTGCGGATGTGCGGCGCGAGCCTGGCCTCGATACTGGACGCCAGCGATCGCAGTCCGGACTCGACGTCGCCCGCCGGCGCGAAATCGATCACCTGGAACGGCGGCTTGTATCCGCGGGGAAGATAGAGGTACGCGATCACCTTCCTGCCGGCGACGTCGAAGGCGATCTTCTCGCGAGTCCAGTCGGGTGCGTTCCGCGTTTCGACGACCTTGGCATCGAGCGGCGTTCGCGCGTAGTCGTAGCGTTTACGAAGCTCGTTGTACGTGCGATCGTCGACGGGTTGGTAGGCTGGGACGACTTCGTTCTCGGCGAGCGCGAAACCGCCGTCCTCACCCGGCACCGCCTGCTTCACACAGCGAAACCCGAGCGTGGAGCTCGCGTAGAACAGTGGGAAGCTGGCTGTCTTTCCGTACGCGTACGTGGCGTCGTTCCAACTGCCGCCGCGCGCGCCATGACCGGGCGGCTTCTCGTTGCGAAGCCACTCGCTGACGTTGCCGGCCATGTTTTGCGCACCCCATGTGCTCATCCCGAACGGCATGCTGTCGACCGGAACGGTTCCTTTGCCAAGGAAGTTGGCGCGCTCCGTGACGTCGACGCCTTCGGCGACGAAACCCCACGGAAAGCTCGTCGCGGCCCCGCGCGTTCCGGGATAACGGCCCGCCCGCTCCCACTGATAGATCGTCGGTAGCAGCTTGCCGCTCCATTCGGCGAACGCGGCCGCTTCGTACCAGGTGATGTCGGTGACCGGATCGTTCTCACGACCCGCGGGCGGCACGCCGCCGGCCCAACTGCGCGGACCGGGAAGCCCCGTCGAATCGACGAACCGCGCCATCGCCGCGCGGAAGACCTCGGGCCTTGGGCCTCGGGCCTCGGAACGCGGACCGCCTGCGCGAAGCATCTCTTTACTCGGTGGATCCGGGACCAGAGGCCCGAGGGCCGCGGCCTGACCCGGCAGCTCCTTCCAGTACTCCGGCCGCCGATAGCCGCCGGCGCGAACGAACTCGTCGTAGTCGCGATTCGACACTTCGTAGCGATCGATGAAGAAGTCGTGCAGGTCGACCTCCCGATCGCTCGGACGAGACCAACCCTGAAGGCGGTACGGTCCGCCGCTGACGAACACCATCCTCGGCGGGACTCTGCCCGCCTCGATCAGCTTGATCTGCAGTGTGCCGGGCATGCGCGCGAATTCGAGGTCGCGCCCCCAGATCGGCGCGATCGACAGAGGGCGCGTGGCCGGCGCGTAGCCGTCCTTCTCGACGGTGACGATGTAGTCGGCACGCAGGAAGCGCGGGAAGTCTAGCGGCGTCGTTCCGAGACGCTCGCGCTCGGGCGGACCCTTGAACCGCTGCACATAGACAGTCGCGCCGGAGGGATCGGACCTGATCGACACCTTCTGCGTCACCCTGGATATGACGTCGAGCAGCCGATCGTCGTCCGGCAGGCTCGCCGACGCCCTGGTGGCGAGCTCGTATGCGTCAGGGTACCGGCGTTGCGCGACGAACAGTTCGGCGCGCGCGATCATCTGACGCGCGTCGCGCTGCCGCCGCGCCCGCATCGCAAACATGACGCCGCCGGCAATCGCGGCGATCAGAAGCAGCGACGCCGCAAGGACCCACATCCGGCTGACGCCTCGGGGCGCGGCGGCACTGGCGATGACGGTCTCGCGCGAGATCCGCTTCAAGTCCTCGAGCATCCCAGCCGCGGATGGATACCGATCATCGGGCTTCTTCGCAGTGGCGTGCTGGATGATCTCGTCGAACGTCCGAGGCCCGAGAGGCGAAGCCGGAAGCGCCGGATCGCCGGGCCTGTGACCATGCACCATCTCGAACAGTACGACGCCGAGCGAATACACGTCCGCCGACGCCGTGACATCGCTCGAAATGAACTGTTCGGGAGCCATGTAGCCGATCGTGCCCATCGCCATTCCGGTGCCCGTGCGAACGGCGGTGGACGAGTCACTCGGGCTCTGTTCGCGCAGTTTGGCCAGCCCGAAGTCGAGAACCTTCGCGTAGCCGTCCGGGCGGATGATGATGTTCTCCGGCTTGATGTCGCGATGGACGATGCCGGCGCCATGCGCGGCAGCCAGCGCGGCGGTGACCTGCAGCGCGATGTCGAGAGCTTCGCCGGCCGGCAGCGGGCCGCGAGCGATCCGCGCGCGCAGCGTCTCGCCGGCGACGATCTCCATCACGATGAAGCGGACATCGTCGTGTGCCCCGATCTCATAGATGTGCGCAACGTTGGGATGGTTGAGCGCGGACGCTGCTTTCGCTTCCTGGACAAAGCGGCGCACGCTGTCGCTCGAACTGCTCGCGCCGTCCCGCAGGACCTTGATGGCCACCTCGCGGTCGAGATCGTGGTCGTAAGCCACCCAGACCTCGCCCATGCCACCGGCTCCGAGCGGCGCGCGGATCTCGTACCGCCCGAGGTGGCTGCCGGGGGTGATGTTCATGGAGGTGTCTGGCGATTGTACGTCTGTGGTGGCCTGGAGATTGGAGATTGGACAAATGTCGACAGCGTGTCTAATCTCCAACTTCTAATCTCCCGTCTCTAATCTCAATCTGCTCACATGGAGGCCTCAATGGCCCGTCGTGTACTCTCGTGTCTCGTCATCGTTCTGCTTTGCGTCGCGGCGTCGAAGAAAGACGCCACCAGACAACTGCTCGCCGCTGCCGCCGAGGGTGAGGGTGACCGGATCATCGCCGCGCTCGAGGCGGGCGCGGATCCAAACGCACTCGACGAGAAGAAGACCCCAGCCCTGGTGACCGCTTCGGCGCAATCGATGTTCGGCCGCGAGAAGGGCGTCATCGCCGCGTTCGTCAAGGCCAAAGCGAAACTCGAAGCCGCCGACAGCGACGGCGCCACGGCTCTGATGGCCGCTACTGCCACCAATCGCGGCGACATCATCGACGCGCTGATCGCCGCCGGCGCGAAAATCGAAGCGAAGGACAACGACGGATGGACCGCGGTCCACTACGCGGTGACCAACGGCCAGTGGTCGGCGCTCGACAAGCTCATCGCCGCCAAGGCCAACGTCAACGTCGTGGCCAATGACAAGTACAGTGCGGTGATGATGGCCATCGGAGCCGGACGCGGCGGAATCGCCGAAAAGCTGCTGAAAGCCGATGCGACGTATCCGACCGCGTGGCCGGACAAAGCCTCGACCCTCATTCATGCCGTGGGAGGACGCGACCTCAACGCCGTGCGCATCGCGCTCGCCCACGAACCGAAGATCGACGAAGCGGATCCCGACGACGGCTTTACAGCGTTGGCGATCGCGGCATGGAACGACGATCCCCAGATCGTGATGGAGCTGCTTCGAGCCGGAGCGAATCCGTCGATCAAGGACAAGAAGGGAAAGACCGCCCTCGACAACGCCGTCGCCCAGAGCAACACCGAAGTCATCGCCCTGCTCGGCGGGAAGTGGACAAAGCCCAGGGCCGCGGGCGGCCACACCATCTCCATTCCCTGTCCCGGGCTCGGCGGCAAGGTGGAATCGAATCTCGCCGTCGACGGCCAGGCCCTCGTCTTCACGACCACGTTTCCGCATCCACTCTCCTATTACTTCGGCGGTGGACACATGAATCGCGCTGACTCGGCGAAGCTGTACACGTACGACGGCGGGTTCGCTCCGGCGTACTACCTGGATACCGATTCGAACGCGAAAACCGGACGCAAGGCCGGAATGCTGGAGAAGGAAGCGGCAGGCGCCGACTACACCGTCGACTATGACGAGTACGGCACGTCGGTCACGCTGCGATACGTGAACGCAAAAGGTGAGGAACGGCAGAAACAGGTCTACGCCAACGTGCTCGACGTCAACGTGAAAAAGGGCGAAGAAGCGGTCGACGTCTCCGACCTCGGCGACGAGATGCCGCGCGCCCGGAACGCCGATGGCGTGCTCCAGTCGCGCGTGCCGCTCTCTCTCCTGGCACTGAAGCCGGGAAGCACCATTCGCGTCACCGCGAAGATCGGCTCGTGCAGTGCGGTGAGCGAGAAGGTGACGTTGAAGTGAGGCCTCGGGCCTCGGGCCTCGGGCCTCGGATCGAAACCGGTAACCGGGAACCGGGAACCGAGACCGAGCACCGAGCACCGAGCACCGAATGCAGGCCCATACGCGCACACTTGCGGTCCGCCCTCCCTTCCGCTGGGATGCGATCGTGGCGTTTCTGTCGGCACGGACCATCGACGCGATCGAGTCATTTGAGGGAAATCGCAAGTACAGGCGCGAATCGGTGACCATCGAGTACGACGGCACGGCGGTGCGACTGATTTCTCCCACGATCGGCGGCGAGCACGAGGCCGCGGCACGGAGGATGTTCGATCTCGACGCCGATTCGGCCGCCATCGACGAGCATCTCGGACGCGATCCGATCCTCCGCCGGCTGATCGCGCAGCGTCCCGGAACGCGCGTTCCGGGGGCGTGGTCGCCGTTCGAGCTCGCCGTGCGGGCGATCGTCGGTCAGCAGATCAGCGTACGCGGCGCGACCACGATCATGAACCGGCTCTCTCCCATCCTCACGCCAGCGCAACTCGCCGCCGCGGACATCCCCGGCATGCCCCGCTCGCGGAGCGACGCCATCCGCGGAATGGCGCGCGCGGTGGCCGAAGATCCGGCGCTCCTCTTGCCCGGAGGCATGCTCGACGCGGCCATCGAGCGGCTTACGGCGCTGCGCGGCATCGGTCCATGGACCGCGCATTACATCGCCATGCGGGCGCTCGGCCACGGCGATGCGTTCCCCGAATCCGATCTCGGCCTGCGTAAAGCCGCCGCGGCGCTGCGAATCCGGAATCTCTCAGAACGCGCCGAACGATGGCGCCCCTATCGCGCTTATGCGGCGATGATGTTATGGGAGGCGCTGTGAACACCTGCTCGTTCATGCACACACCGATCGGTGAGCTGACGGTCGTCGAGTCCGACGGGGCGCTCGTGGGCATTCACTTCGGCCGGACCGGTGCGGGGACAGCGCTCGTCGAGCCGCGGTCCCAGGTCCACCGCCAGCTCCAGGAGTACTTCAGCGGAACGCGCAGGGCGTTCGACCTACCTCTCGCGCCGCGCGGAACCGCGTTTCAGCTCTCGGTGTGGAACGCGCTGCAGGACATCGCGTACGGCCAGACGCGCAGCTACGCCGACATCGCCCGTATCATCGGCAGGCCGTCGGCCGTGCGGGCGGTCGGCGCCGCGAACGGCGCGAATCCCATCCCGATCGTGATTCCGTGTCATCGCGTGATCGGCAGCAGCGGTTCGCTGACGGGATTCGGCGGCGGACTGGAGATGAAGCGTCGCCTGCTCGACTTCGAAGCGGGGTACCGGCGCCTCGGCCTCGACTGACGAAGTCGAAAACGGATCGGAAAGAAGGAAACCGGCTTTCAGGAATGCGCGGACGCGCCTGCTTGTCGTAGAACACGATGTCGGGAATCGACCAGGCCCGGAGTACCGCTCGATTTGTATCGACGGACCCGGTGGATGCGACGTTCAGCGCCGTGACTACGACGATCGACGTGACGCTGCGCGACCTCAGCGTCATCGGCGCGCAGATCGAGCACTCGCAACCGCTACGGCCGGCCATGCAGGGGCGCCTCATCATCGGCGAGTTCGAGGCTCCGGCTTCCGTCGTCTGGACACGTCTGGCTGGTCCGGGGCAGTACCGTTCCGGCCTGCGCATCGAGGCGCCGCTCGAGGTCGTGGCCGCCGCCATCCGTGATCTTCTCGCCCGCGGCGTGGTGCGCAAGGGTGAAGACACCATCCGGCAACGGGAAGAAGCCCGGATCGACCGCCAGAAGTCGCGCATGCGCCTGACCGGGATGGACGCCAGGTCGGTGTCGGGCCCGTCCGCGGTAGACGCTCACAGGATCCGCGATGCGCGCAAGTGGCTGCTGGCACATCCGGACGAGGCGATGAAGTGGTATCACCGCGTCCGCGCTACCGCCACCGAGGATCATCTGCGGATCGCCGGAAGCGGGCGCACGAATCGCGAGGACGTGCTGGCGGTATGGGAGTGCCTCGAGCGCGGAGTCGATCTGCACGACGTCGTCCTGGCGCTCGAGTAGCAGTCAACGCATGCCGCTGATGAAGGCGGCAATGTCCTTCTTCAGTCTGGCGTGGCTGACCCGGTCGATGTACATCATGTGTCCGGCCGGGAAGAAATCCATCGACACATTCCTGCGCACCTCGGGGTCGAGCCCCATGCGCGCAAACGTGTAAACGGTGGCCGCGAACGGCGTGGCCAGATCGTAGTAGCCGTTGCCGACGAATACGCGCAGATACGGATTGGACGACATCGCCGCGCGCAGCGTCTCGCCTACGTCGACGTAGCGGTTCGTGGCGCTGTCATAGCTCCAGGGCCGCACTTTGCCGGTGAGCACTTCGTACGGCAGGTCGCTCTCGAACTTGAGATCGCGCCGGACATAATCGTTGAACACCGCCGTGTACTCGCCGGTGATCGAGGCCATGGAGGGATCGTATTCGGGCCGCTCTCCCGCCGCGTCGAGGTCGATTCCCGTAAAGCGCGAGTCGAGACGGCCGACCGTGCGCCGCTGCGCCCGCAACAACTCCTTGTCGAAGCGGTCGATGCGGATGCGCAGGTTGGCCCGATCGACATACTCGGGAGTGAGTCCCGTGAAGCGCGCCACCTTCGCGACGATGTCCTTACGCTGGGCATCGCCGAGCCGGTCACCCTGCATCAGCGCGTCCGTGTACTCGCCGAGGGCGAAGCGCTCCGCCTCGGCCGCCACCTGCTCGAGGGTGAGGTTCTGGAGGTCGGGCGGCAGCTTGTGGTGGTACCACGCCGTCGTCGCGTACGTCGGAAGGAAAAGGATGTAGGGCATGTCGTTGCCGCTGTCGAACTCCGCGGTGCCGAAGTTGAGGATCGACGAGATCAGCACGATGCCGTTGAGGTACATCCCGTTGCGTTGCAGATAGCCCGACAGTCCGGCCGCACGCGTCGTGCCGTAGCTCTCGCCGGCGATGAACTTCGGCGAGCTCCAGCGGCTGTTGCGCGTGGTCCAGAGCCGGATGAAATCGCCGACCGACTGGATGTCGGCGTCCACGCCGTGATACTTCACCGCGTCCTTGAAGGGGATGGCACGGCTGAAGCCCGTCGTCACCGGATCGATGAACACGAGGTCGGTCACATCGAGGATGGAGAGGTCGTTGTCGACGAGCTTGTATGGCGGCGCGGCGGCGTGACCTTCGTCGTCGCGATAGTTGACCCGCTTCGGACCGAAGGCACCCATGTGCAGCCAGATCGACGACGAGCCCGGACCACCGTTGAATGAGTACGTGATCGGCCGCGTGGCGGGATCGGCGCCGTCTTTGGTGTAGGAAACGAAGAACATGCTGGCGCGGGCCACGCCTTCTTCGTCCTTGATGATCATCGTGCCCGCCTTCGCGGTATAGGCGATGGTCTCGCCGCCGATGCGCGCGCTGTGCTGCGTCGTGGAGATGTTGTCTTTCGGCGTCTCCGGCTTCTTCTCCGGTTTCTCGTCCTGCTCTGTCGCGCCGGCGAGCTCGGTCGGGGATGGACGCGCTCGCTCGCGCGTTTGCGCGAACGTGCTGACAGTCAGGAGAATCGTGGCGGCCGCGAGAGTTCGTCTCATGGCGGCGGATTATACGTACGCGCTACCTGTGGTGGGCAAAGAGCCAGGTCCACATGCCCTCGTCGGCATAGGCCTTGTCCCAGGCGTTGTGACCGACACCGGGGAGCTCGGTGTAATGCGCGTCGGCCGCTCCGGCCTTCTTCAGCTCGTCGTACAGATGGCGCGACTCCTCGACGGGAATGACCGGATCGGCGTCGCCGTGGAAGAGCCAGACCGGCTCGTTCCTCAGCGCCCCAGCGACGAACGCATACGGATCGGCATCGGCCGGAATCAGCGGCGAGCGGCGGACCGACGTGGTCGTGGCATGCGGGAGCAGTCCGCCGCACACCACCACGAGCGCCGCAAAGCGATTCGGATACGCCAGCGCGACGTGCAGCGTGCCGTATCCTCCCATCGACAGGCCGGTGAGATACGTTCGGGAGCGATCGCCGTTGAACTCGATGGTCACGCGCTCCAGCGCGGCCATGGCTGCATCGACCGGCTCCCCGATCCAGCGGGAATCGAGCGGCACCTGCGGGAAGACCACGATGGCCGGTACGCGGCCGGGATCGTGACGGATCGTCGCCGCCGGACCGATCTGGGTGCCGCGCAACCCGTCGCTGCCGCGCTCACCGGCTCCATGCAGGAACAGCATGACCGGCCACTGGCGCGCCGGATCGAAATCGCCAGGCACGTACACCGAATAGGGATACGCGCGCCCGTTCACTTCGACCGCTCGCAGCAGAAACCCTCTCTCGGCCGGTGCCATCGTCCGGCATGAGAGTAGGCAAAGAAGCAGCCCGACGGAAGCGGTTCCGATCCAGTGACGGATTTTCCACTCTGCTCCTGCGTGTCTCGTGGACATCCGACGTATGCTCTCATGACGGCAGGGACATCCATGAGCGCGGACAAAGGAAAAACGATCCTCATCGGTTTCGCCGGTCTGGCCATCGTTCTCGTTGCCACGATCGCGCTCGTTTCTCCGAAGTTCATAAACGAGGATGCGATGGGTGCCATCGGCGCTGTGCAGAAACATCGCGCTCCTCAGATCTCGCCGACCGACCTGATCCCCGGCGCCGAGCAGACGCACCAGCAGCAGCAACTTCTCTATGCTGACTTCCTGGCCGATGCTGCCGCGCTGCAGAGCGTGAGCGCGAACATCGCCACCGCCCCGCGCGCCGAGTCGGCCGGCCGGCTGCAGGCCCGCTCTCAGGAACTGCAGGCCCGTTACCTCGCCGCCGCGAAAGCGCAGGTCGAGAACATGAAGGATCTCGTGGCCGGCGACAAGGCGGAGCTGGCGAAGATCGAGACGATCGAATCCGATATCGACTCGGCGGGCACGCGCGTCCAGAGCACGGAGGCGATCGACTCGCTCGACGCCCGCCTCCGGGCCACGTTCTCGTCACTGAGGACGCTTCTCAGCGCAGACGATCCGTCGCCGATCGAAGCCGGTCTGGCCGCTCTCGGCACCCGCGTCGATGGCCGGCATGACCTCGAGGCCGCGCGCTCCACACTCGCCGCCGCAATGCACGCGCTCGAGGCGCGCTCGATCGCCTCGGCCATGATTCGTGCCCGCGCCTCCTATCTCGAAGCCATGGCCAAAGAATGCTTCGCGCTCCAGAGCGCCGAAGCATCGCTGTCGACGGGTTCCCGGGCGCCGTCGATCCTGCTCGATGAAGCGCAGGAGCTGGCCCGGCGCGCGCTCGTGGCCATGAAGTCGAATCTCGAGTCGCAGACCGCCGCGGCCGACTCGCTCGGCCGGATGAGGGCTTTGCTCGACACCACGTCCAGAACCGTCGAGAGCCGTTCCAACACGTACAGCGCCGCCTCACTGGCCGGCTTCCGGACGGAGTCGGCCGCGTTGTCGGGCGCCCTGGTCATCCACGGCAGGGAGGCTCAGGCTCGAGCCGCCGCCGAGATGCGCGGCCAGCTCACCCACATCAGCAACTACCTCGGAAGCGTGCGCAACCTCGACACCAGGGCCGCCGCCCGCGCCAACATCGCCGAGTTCGCCGCGCAACTGCAAAGGATCAATCACGCCGCGGAGACCCGCGCCGTCTACGCCACGGTCCTCTCCGACAGCCGCGAGGTGGCCAGCACTTCTCCGAAATCGCCGAGTCAGTAGAAAGACGCACGCCACGCTCGGCTTGACGATCAGCGGCTCTTCGCTTCGAGCTCGGCCCAGCGTGCGTAGAGACGATCGACTTCGTCCTGCGCTCGGGCCAGTCCGGAGAAACGCTCCTGCAATACCTCCGCGTCCGTTGCGATGGCCGGGTCTTCAGACGCGTTTCGCGCGGCTTCCAGCCGTTGCTCCGCCACCTCGACAGCCTGTTCCATCGCTTCGAGCTCGCGCTGTTCGAGATAGCCGAGCTTCTTTTTCGACGGCCCCTTTTGGGCATCGCGCCGTCCCGGCCCCTGAACCGCTCTCCGCGATGACAGCGCCGTCGCTTCCCACTGCCCGTAATCCGCGAAGTACTCCGCTCCTCCCTTTCCGTCGAGTGCGAGGATGCGCGTGGAGACGCGGTCGATGAGGTAGCGGTCGTGCGTGACCAGCACGAGCGCTCCCGGAAACTCGAGCAGCGACTCCTCGAACACGTCCAGGGTGGGGATGTCGAGGTCGTTCGTCGGCTCGTCGAGCACGAGCAGGTCCGCCGGCTTCAGCATCAATCGTGCGAGAACGATGCGGGCCTTCTCGCCGCCGGAAAGCTTGGAGACCGCGGTATCGAGCTGCTCGGGGCGAAAGAGAAACCGCTTCGCCCACGACGCCACGTGAATCGATCGATCGCGATAGAGCACGGCGTCGCCTTCCGGCGCGAGCGCGCGCTTGAGCGTCAGCGCGGGATCGAGACTCTCGCGGTTCTGTTCGAAGTAGACGACCCGCAGCCGGTCGGCCTTGTCGATCGTTCCCTCATCCGGCTCGATCTCGCCGATGATCACGCGCAGCAGCGTCGTCTTCCCCGACCCGTTCGGACCGAGCACGCCCAGCCGCGTGCCGGGGGTCAGGAGCACATCGAGATCCCTGAACAACGTCCTCGGTCCTCCGGCTTTGGTCCCCGGCTGGCCGGAGACGGTCCTGGCCAACTCCTTCCCCACCCAGAGACGCTTCGTCTTTCGATCGGAGGCGTTGAAATCGATCTTCGCGGTCGACGTGCGAGCGCGGTCACGGCTGTCTTCGAGCTCGTCGATCAGCCGCTCGGCGTTGTCGATGCGCGCCTTCGCCTTCGTCGTGCGCGCCTTCGGACCGCGGCGGAGCCATTCCATTTCGCGGCGCACGAGATTCGCGAGCGTGTCCTGATAGGCCGCTTCGTTCTTCAGCAGGTCGTCGCGCTTCTCGAGGAAATCGCTGTAGCTGCCCGTGGTCTGGAGCAGTCCATCCTTATAAACGCGGTTGAGCTCGAGCATGCGTTTGGCGATGGTCTCGAGAAAGTACCGGTCATGGCTGACCACGACGAACGCCTCCGGCTCGGTCTTCAGGAGCAGCTCCAGCCAGAGGATCGCTTCGACGTCGAGGTGATTGGTCGGCTCGTCGAGAAGCAGGATGTCCGGTTCGAGCGCCAGCTCGCGGGCGATGGCCAGGCGCTTGCGCCAGCCGCCGGAAAGCGTTTCCGTGGCCAGCGCGCGGTCGGTGAATCCCGCTTTGCCGAGGGCCCGGGCGATGCGTGAGGATTTGTCGTAGTCCTCGAGGTGGGGCTCGTCCTTGAGCGCGTCGAGCAGAACGTCCTCGACGGAAAGGCCGGGCGTGAAGACCGCGTCCTGCGGCACGTAGCCGATGCGCGTCCCTTTGCGCACCGCACGCGTGCCGGAATCGGGCTGCTCGACGCCGGCCAGGACCTTGAGCAGCGTCGACTTGCCGGAGCCGTTCGGCCCGACCAGCCCGATGTGATCACCCTCGGCGATGGCGAAGCTGAGGTTTTCGAACAGCGGCCGCGACGTGAACGACTTCTTCAGCGACTCGCAGGTGAGGAGAACGGCCATTGCCGCCCCTTATATCAGTGGCGCTTCCGCCGCATCGGCAATCGCGCGCGCGAGATCGCTGAAGATGCGCCCGTGCAACGGGTAGAGCAAATACCAGTACAGCGCGCCGAGGAGACCGCGAGGCGCGAAGAGAGCGGTTTGCACGAGGCGTGAGTTGCCGCCGTCCAAAGGCATCACTTCCCACTGCAGCCAGGCCCGGCCGGGCACTTTCATCTCCGCGCGAAGACGGAGCAGCTTGTCTTTTTCGATCCGCTCTACCCGCCAGAAGTCGAGCGCCTCGCCAGGGAGGAGGTCGGTGGGATGACGACGGCCGCGTCGCAGGCCCGGGCCTCCGACGATGCGGTCCATCCAACCGCGCACTGACCACGCCCAGTTCCAGACCCGCCATCCGCTCGCTCCACCGATGCCCGTAAACGTCGCGAAGACATCCGCGGGAGAGGCGTGGACGTCGAGCGTGCGCGTTTCGCGCACCAGACCTTCCTTGTCCGAGAGATCGACGGCACGGGCCTCGCCGAGCGCGCCGCTCCAGCGCGTCTCGATGTCGAGGCGGGCCAGGGCATCGAGCGCGAGATGCACAGCTTCGTCGTACCCGATCGGCTGCACGCTCGGAAAGAGCTGGGACGAGCGCGCCGTATCGGCGACGACCGGCTCGATGATTCCCTCGACGATCGGCACGGCCAGGCGATTCGGGATCGGCGTCACCAGGCCGATCCAGAGTCCTGCCAGACGCGGCGCCAGGATCGGCACCGGGACGATGAGGCGGCGCAGTCCCCGCGCGGCGGCGTAGCCCTGCATCATCTGCCGGAACGTGCGCCGGTCTCCGCCGATCTCCACGATGCCGGTGGCCGGCACCTGGAGGGCGAGTACGAGATAACGCAGGACATCGTCGACGGCGACGGGCTGCACGAGGTTGTCGATCCAGCGCGGCGCGACCATGGCCGGCAGCCGCTCCGTCAGATAGCGCACCATCTCGAATGAGGCTGAGCCGGAACCGATGATCGGGCCGGCGCGGAACTCGAGCGTGTCGTCGTGTGTGCGAAGGATCTCGCCCACTTCGGCGCGGCTCTGCAGATGATGCGAGACGCGCTTCCCGCCCGGCAGCAGCCCGCCGAGATAGAGGATGCGCACGGATGACGCAGCGGCAGCGGCGAAGATCGTCGCCGCGCGGCGATCGGCTGCTTCGAAATCGCGCGCCTGCCCCATCGAGTGGACGAGGTAGTAGGCGACGTCCACGCCGGCCACAGCGCTCCGGACGGAGGTCTCGTCCAGCATATCGCCCTCGACGATCTCGACGCGCTCCGCCCAGGAGCGTCCCTCCACGCGGCGGCGGTCGCGGACGAAGACGCGGACGCTCACCCCCGCGGCGATGAGCCGGGGGATGAGACGTCCGCCGATGTATCCGGTCGCGCCTGTGACGAGAACAAGCATCCTATGCGTTGACCACACCCCAGCGGCGCTGGATGAGCCGGAGCGAGATCGCCTGGTAAACGGCCGAGAATCCCACCAGCGTGTACACGATCCGCGCGAAGGGAGTGCCCGATCCGAAGATCGCAGCGACGAGATCGAAGTTGAACAGGCCCACGAGACCCCAGTTTAGTCCACCGACGACGAGAAGAATGGCAGCAATGACATCGACGCTTTTCATTTGTATTTCTCCTTTACCTGCTTTAATGTAGCGACAAATGTTTTAATTGTCATTCAATCCGGCAAACTGGGTTGAAGGGGCCGACAAAAAGGAGCTCAAAGTTGAAGCAGGGGAAAACGACTGTCGAACATGGCCTGCGCGCGTACGAAATCGGTGCAAAGGTTCACGCCCTGCGCATGCGCAAGAAGATCGGGCTCGTGGAGCTCGGCAAACACACCGGACTCTCCGCCGCGCTGCTCTCGAAAATCGAGCACTCCCACATCTTTCCTCCTCTCGGCACGCTCTTACGCATCGGGATGGTCTTCGGCGTCGGGCTCGACTACTTCTTCACCGATGAGCGAAAGCGTCACGTCGTCGCGGTCGTACGCCGGAGCGAGCGCCAGAAGTTTCCCGACACGACCGAGCGCAAACACGTCTCGTACTGGTTCGAGAGTCTCGACTTCGCCGCCAACGAGCGGAAGTCGAGCAGCTATCTCGCCGAGTTCAGCGAGGGCCAGCCGGGCAAGATCCCCCGCCACGAGCATGACGGGCATGAGACGCTCTACGTCGTGACGGGGAAGCTGGGCATGGAGATCGGCAGCGACCAATACGAACTCGCCACCGGCGATTCAATCTACTTCGACGCCTCAGTCCCCCACTCCTACCGGCGCATCGGCTCGGTCACCTGCCGCGCCGTCATCCTCACCGTCCCGGCGTAGGGTCTTTGGTTTTCAGTTTTCTGATCCAGTCGTTGATCCGCTGCTCGAGCACATCGAGCGGCAAGGCACCGGCACCCAGAACTTCGTCGTGGAACGCGCGGATGTCGAAGCGATCGCCCAGTTCTCGCCTGGCGCGTTCCCGCAGCTCGAGGATCTCGAGCTGCCCGATCTTGTATCCGAGGGCCTGGCCCGGCCAGACGATGTAGCGATCGGTCTCGGACTGAACCTCCACCTCGTCGGTCGCGGAGTGGTCGTGAAAGAACTGCACGACCTGATCGCGCGTCCAGTGCTTGTCGTGCAGACCGGTATCGACCACTAGTCGCATGGCCCGCAGCATCTCGTCGTTCAGGCGTCCGTAGTCGACGTACGGGTTCTGATAGAACCCGACCTCCTTGCCGAGGCGTTCGGAGTAGAGCGCCCACCCTTCGGCGTAGGCGTTGTAGTTGCCCTGCCGGCGGAACTCCGGCATCCCCGGCAGCTCCTGGGCGATGGCCACCTGCATGTGATGGCCGGGCACGCCTTCGTGATACGCGGTCGATTCCATGAAGATGATCTTGCGCGACGGCGCATCGTACGTGTCGACGTAGACGCGTCCGGGTCGCGAGCCGTCGGGCGCCGGAGACTCGTAATTGGCACTGGCCGCATCCTTCTCGCGGAACGGCTCGACGGGCACGACTTCGAGCTTCGCCTTCGGCAGGCGGCCGAAGAGCTCAGGCAGCTTCGCGTACATCTGGTCGATGTAGCCGCGGTAGATGCGCAGGATGTCGTCCGGCGACTTCGCGCGCAGCTCAGGGTTGTCCTGCACCGACTTGTTGAACGACTTGAGATCGTTGAAGCCGAACTTCCTGGCGATGGCCAGCATCTCCGCTTCGATGCGCGCCACCTCCTTCAATCCGATCTCATGAATCTGCCGCGGCGTCAGATCCGTCGTCGTCGACTCGCGAACGGCGCGCGCGTAGCGTGCCGCGCCGCCGGGCAGCGACCAGATCCCCTCGTGGACCCGTCCGGCGGGCGCGTACTCGTCGCGGACGAACGCAATGAATCTCCGGTACGCGGGAAACACCGACTGGTCGATGGCCTGGAGGTAGGCCGTGCGGATGCGCGAACGCTCCGCTTCGCTGACGGATGCCGGAAAGTTCTGCAGCGGCAGCGCGAACGCGGACTGCTCCGCCGGCGCCGCGATCAGGCCCTGGGCCTGCTCGGCGACCTTCGGCAGCAGGAACTTCGGAGGCATGAGCTTGTCGCGCATGCCCGCTCGCATCACGCCGATCAATTGATCGATCTGGCGCGGGAAGTTGTGCATGCGGGTGATGTAGTCGTCGTAGTCCTTCGCCGTCGTGAACGAAAGCATCGACGGGAGCTGCGCGGACTGGAGGTGGAACCCACCCATCTGATTGACGGGCATCTCGTAGTCGCGGCCCTCGTAGTTGGAGAGGGAGTCGCGGAGGTTGTGGACGAGCAGGACCTTGTTGATGGTCTCCTGATCGGAGAAGCCGCTCGTGTCGATGGCCCGCAGCCGTTTGAGGAACAGCCGGTTCTGCGCCGCCTCCCGCTTCTGCTCGGCCGCCGAGAGATCGCTCGACTGATCGTTGTATCGCTTGTCGCCGAGGATCGAGGCGAACTCCGGAGCAACTTTGAGCGAGTATTGCCACTGCTCCTCGATCACATCGGCGAGCGCCTTGCGGCGTTTGTCGAGGTTCGCCGCGGACGGATCGGCGGCCAAGGCGGACGAGGCGGCGAGCAGAACGGCGGCGATGATTCGCGGCTTCATCCGCGCAGTTTACTTCGCGAGCGCCATCCTTCCGTTCGGCATGTCGAATGTCACCGCATATTCACTCAGAAAGCGCGAGCCGAGGTTGGCGACCGGAAAGAGGTCCACGATGTCGACGCGCGGATTCGATTCCGTGTAGCCGGCCACGCGCAGGTCTCCTTTGAGATCGGCGGCGCGGATGTCGAACTCGTTCGTCGACGTCCGCCCATGGCCCACGACGCGCGGCTCTCCGTCGAAAGGGAACCGCTTCGTCCACGACGCGGGGATCGACAGCAGGGCCGGGCTGCCGGTGTCGACGTCGACCTTGACCGGGACGCCGGCGATGTCGATGCCGATCTCGGGGATTCCGCGCTCCGTGGTAAAGGGGACGACGTGCGGATCGCTGGCCGGCAGCGCCTTCAGGCCGAGGCGCACCTGCGACCGCGGATAATCGATGGTGACGGTGATGTCGCCGAACAGGTGCAGTCCGATCACGCCGTCGGTTTCCGGATTGTCGCTGACCACGGCTTCGATGCCTCCGAAATGCCCGTCGCCGACCTCGACGCTGTCGATGTGCACGATGGGACGCCGCTGCATGTTCTTCAAGCTCGGATCGCCCACCATCACCTCCCCCACCACGGTGAGCCCCAGCGTCTTCTGCAGCGCGGTGCTGATGCGCATGAGCCCGGCCGCGCCGCTGTCGATCGCAAAATGGTATGGACCCTGGCCGTTGACCTTCGCCTCGATCACCGGCAGATGCCGCACCTGGGTCATGGGCACGCTGACCGGTCCGCCCAGACGCGTGTCGTCGGGTGCGCTGGGAGCGCGGCGGATCATCGGTCCGCCATCCTCCCGTTCATCGTCTTTCTTTCCGTGGATGATCTGCGTGGCGCCGCGCGCCACGGCCATCGCCGCGGGAGGATCGAAGTTCGACATCGCGATCACGACCCAGCCCTGGCCTGTCTCCAGGGCCGTGTTCAACCCCGGCGCGCCGCCGGCGATGCCCAGGGCGGCTTTGCCCTGGTCCTCGAACGAATCTCCCAGGACCCAGTTCGTCCACTTCGGCGAGACGAGCTTCTTCGATTCGAGCGCATTCAGGAAACGCAACAGGTCTCCGGCGGTGGCGTAGGCCCCGCCCGCGGACGAAGGGCGTCCCGGCAACGAGTCGACGTTGGGCCGGCGCTCCTCGTAGTCGCGATCCGGACCATGCATGGTGTAGCCGGTCACGCGGTTGGGTACGTCCTCGTCGATCGCCCAGAGTCCGGTGTCCTTCATCCCGGCCGGCTCGAAGACGTGCTGTTGTACGTACTGGCGATAGGTCTGCCCGGTGATCCGCTCGATGATGAGACCGAGGACGATGTAGCCGGCGTTCGAGTAGCGCTGCGAAGTCCCGGGCTCGAACTGCAGCGGCTCGTCCGCGAAGAGCTCGAGGAAGTCGGAGAGCTCGCGCAGTCGCGACGGCGGAGCGGCCTCATAGCGAGGGCCGAAGAAGTCGCCCAGGCCGGAGCGGTGATGAATCAACTGGTCGATGGTGATGCGATCGGCCACCGGCGACGGGTAGTCTGGCAGATGCTTCCGCACCGTATCGTCGAGCGACAACTTTCCCGCCGCCGCCAACTGGGCGATGGCGGTCTTCGTGAAGATCTTGTTGATCGAGCCGATGTTGAACTTCGTGTCGACTGTGTTCGGCGTCTTCGAGGCCACGTTGGCCAGCCCCCAAGCACGAGTGAGAAGTGGCTTGCCTTCCTTCGCCACGAGGATGACTCCGGAGAAATGGTTCGTGTCGTAGAGCTTCTGCACGAAGCCGGCGATGGACGACAGCGTCTCGGACTGCGAGAGCCCCGTGCGCACATCGGGCTTCGGCCAGTTCTTCATCTCGGGAGGGGGTCCGCCGACCGTCACGCGCTTTTCCTGCGCGAACAGCGAGACGGCCGCGATCAGGCTGAGGATCACCACTGTGCTGCGTTTTCTCATGCCGGCAGCGTAGCGATGCCCTGTGAAGCGCTCATGAAGACGCAAGCGGAATCGTGAAACGAAACGTCGAACCCCGTCCGGGTGTGCTCTCCACCCACACGCGGCCGCCGTGCAGCTCCACGAGCTGCCGCACGATGGCCAGTCCCAGACCCGCGCCGCCGCTCTCCCGCCCGCGCGCGTCGTCCACGCGGTAGAAGCGCTCGAAGATGTGCTCCAGCGCTGCCGTGGGGATGCCGGGACCCGTATCGGCGACGGAGACGCTGGCGTTTTGCTCGTCGCTCTCGATCGTGACGGTGATGCGGCCGTCCTTCGGCGTGTGTGCGATGGCGTTGCTCACGAGATTGCGCACGATCTGTGCGATGCGAATCGGATCCGCGACCGCCGGGCACGCGGCCCCGATGAGGTCGACGGTGCGTTGGGAGCGAAAGCCATCGAGGACGCGAGCCACGAGAGCCCGCAGATCGACATCTTCCACGCGCAACTCCAGTGCTCCCGCCTCGGCCACGGCGAGCTCCTGCAGATCCTCGACGAGCCGCTGCAGGTGCAGCACTTCTTCGTGCAGCGAGGAAATGCGCGTGGCGTCGGCGGTCGTCAGGCCGTCCTGGATGGCCTCGAGCTCGCAGCGCAGGTTCGTGAGCGGCGTGCGCAACTCGTGGGCGACGTCGCCGACCATTCGCCGCCGCAACTCCTGCTGAGTGGCGATGGCATCGGCCATCCAGTTGAACGAGGCGCCCAGCAGGGCGATCTCGTCGCGTCCGGCCACGTCGACGTGCGCCGGTGTTTCGCCGCGCGCCATGTCCTGCGCGGCCGCGGTCAGCCGTTCCACGGGCGTGGTGATGCGCCGCGACAGGAGCAGCGTGAGCAGCACCGCCACGGCCGTCGCACCGGCGAACGTGATGACGAGACGGCGGTCGAGGATCGCGAACTCGCGCGTCTCCGTCTGTTCATCGGCGGGCGGGAGCCGCGTGCTGCCGTTGTTGTTGTAGAAGATCAGACGCCGGACCTGCTCGTGCGTGACGCGGCGCGTGAACGCGGCGCTGAGCGCGAGCGTGGCGATGACCACGGTCAGCATCGCCGTCAACAGCTTCCAGCGCAGCCGGCTCATCGACTACCGGCCGGAACGAATTTGTAGCCGGCGCCGAACACCGTGACGATGCGCACCGGATTGGCTCGGTCCTCTTCGATCTTCTTTCGCAGATTCTTGATGTGCACGTCGACCGTACGATCGAGTCCGTCGTAGCCGTCGCCAAACGCGCGCCGCATGAGCTCATCGCGCGTGAACACGCGGCCGGGCGCGCGCACGAGGGTCTCCAGCAGCCGGAACTCGGCTCCCGTCAGCGTCACGCTCTGGCCGCGGACCACGACGTCGCGTGCGGACGGATCGAGCACGAGATCTCCCGCCGCGATCTTCTCTTCGTGATCCCGCGGCTCAGCCCGCCGCAGCACCGCGCGGACCCGCGCAATCAGTTCGCGCGGACTGAACGGCTTCGTGACATAGTCATCGGCGCCCATGTCCAGTCCCCGCAGTTTGTCCTCCTCCGTCGACCGCGCCGTCAGCATGATGACCGGCACGTTCGACTCGGCCCGCAATGCCCGGCACACCTCGATCCCGGAGAGGCGCGGCAGCATCAAGTCGAGAATCACGAGGTCCGGCCGGCGTTCGCGCGCCCGTGCCAGCGCCTCATCACCGGCACGCGCCAGATCCGTCTGATAGCCGTCGTGGCGCAGATATAACTCGATCGACGCACCAGTCTTCACATCGTCCTCGACGATGAGGATCCGCGCACACATCGCTTCGATGATACGGGGTGGGAGTGAAGAGGTTGTGAATTACGGGTCGCTGCGTGGCGGGGTCGCTGGGTCGCTGGGTCGCTCGGTGCTGGGTGCTGGGTGCTGGGTGCTGGGTGCTGGGTGCGAGGTGCGAGGTGCTCAGCAAGGACGATCATCGGCGACCCGGCGACCCGGCGACCCAGTAACCCAGCGACCCAGCAGCACCTACTCCGAAGGCGCCACCATGTACTGCTCGAGTTTTCCGTCGGGCATGGCGAACGTCCAGACGCGCAGCGTCTTCTTCGGGAACACCAACCGGTAGCTGCGCAGCGTCATGCCGCCGCGCAACGACTGGCGCGTCTGTGTGAACTCTGAGGGAGTGCCGAGGGGATGAAGGCTGGCTGCAAAGTCCTTGAGTGCGGTTTCGGAGAAGTAGGCATTCGCGTTCGGCGTGAACAGCGAACGGTCGATCTTGCCGTTCTGCAGGCCGGCGAAGATCGTTTTCGCCTGATCGAGCGGGCCCTCGGCTCCGGCGGGTGCGAAGAGGACCTTTGCGACCTTCGAGGCGATCTGCGAAGCCGCGCTGGCGGCATCGATGTTCGTGAGCACCGCGACTGCGATGCGGTCATCGGGGTAGACGTCGTTCTCGGCGGTGAAGCCCGAGACTTCGCCGCCATGGGAGATGAGTCGCCGTCCGTCGACGATGTTGACGGAGACCCCCAGGCCGTAATGGGAGCCGGCTCCGCTGTCGAGCCGCACCTCGGTCTGCATCGCCCGATATGACGCCGGCTGCAGAACGGTCTTATCGATCATGGAGATGTCCCACCTGGCGAGATCGGACGGCGTCATGGCCAACTCGCCCGCGGCGAACATCCAGCCCTTTCCCTCCTTGGGAGCGGGACGGACGGGACCGAGTGCGTAGCGCATGTACCGCTGCGGGTCGCCGGCCGTGAGCGGCGCGAGGTCGGTGTTGAAGACGGTGGTCATCCCCAGCGGACCGAAGACCCGTTTCTGGAGAAGGTCGATGAGCGGCATTCCGGCCACGCGCTCGACGATGGCACCGGCGATGACGTAGTTCGTGTTGCTGTACTGCCAGCGCGAGCCCGGCTCGAAATCGAGCGGCTTCTCGGCCCAGCCAGCCATGATCTCCTGGGGAGTGGCCGGATTGAGCATGCCGGGCATGACGTAGTCCTGCGGCCAGAAATCCTGATAGCCCGACGTCATCGAGAGGATCTCGCGAATGGTCACGTCTTTGGCGCGCGTCAGCTCGGGCAGCCAGCGCACGACCTTGTCGTCGAGCGAGAGCTTCCCTTCCTCCTGCAACATCAGGATCGCCGCGGCCGTGAACTGTTTGCTGATCGAGCCGATGCTGTAGCGCATCGACGGTGTGGCCGGCGTCTTCATTTCGAGGTTGGCCAGACCGTAGGCATGGGCGTAGGCGAGCTTGCCGTCGCGAACGACGGCGATGGAGGCGCTCGGTGCGCCCGTCTTCTCGAGAACTTCGGCGGCAATCTTGTCGATGCCCGCCCGTGTGCCGGGCGGAAGCGCGTCCTGTGCGGCGAGAGGAAAAGCGAGAGCGGCGACGAGAAGAAATCTCAGCATGGCGGGAGATCGTATCAGCGCCGGAGCGCTCCGGAACACTGCACACGAAACTGTGCGAAAATCCTCTCCCCCCAATGGACGCCGAACTGCTGCTGCAAAGGGTTTTGCATAGCGACGAGCATCTGCTCAGGACGTTCGTGGCCTGCTCCCCCTCCCCGCTTGCCGAGCGCTCGATTCTCGGATCAGGGCTTCAGCATCTGCGCCGCGCCGTGGTGGCCGTCACGTACGAGCGGATGATCCTGATCGCGGTCCATCGCGATCTCACGCCGCGGGGAGCGATCTCACAGATCTCCTTTGGAGATGTCCGGGAGATCAGAGTCCGCGCGTGGCGGCGAACAGTAGTGATCGTGTTCCGCAACGGGACGCGGCAGCGTTTCTCCGATCTGACGTTCGGCGCGGTACAAGCACTCGGCGAGCTCCTGCCGCCGCTGGCCGGACGGGGCCAGATGACGGCAGCGAAGGCGCGCGAGCCGCTTTGCGCCGGGTGCCTTCGCGTGATCCGTCAGGGAGCACCGGCCTGTCCGTACTGTCACGCGCCAATGAAGCGGCGCCGCCATGCCGCGCGCCTGGCCTGGTGGTCCGCCGGCGGCGGCTATCACTACCTCGGGTTCCGGCAGATGGCGCTGCTGACGGGTCTCATCGATTTCTTTTTCTTCGCCGCGTTGTTGCTGGCGGGCCTGGCGACGCTCCGGCACCTCCACCTCGACGCCGCCATCGCTCTGCTTTGCACGATCGTTCTCTTCATCGAATGGAAGGCCGCGGTCGTCCATCACACCGCATCGCTGGCGGAAGAGATGACGCTCGACCTCGACCGGAAGCACGACGGAAACGACACCATCTTCGATGTGATCGACGACGCACTGCGATGGCTGCGCTTCGACCGCGGACAGACCGGCTAGGAAGCTCCGACCGGAGTGGCGCTTACTTTTTCGGCTTGGCGTCGACCTGAAGCAGCGCCGTCATCCGCTGGCGCGACTGGTCATCCATCGACACGATGCGCAACCCGCTTTGAAACAGACTCTCCGCCGCGCTGGCGGCGTGCTGGCTGACCGTGTGGACGATCGCGCAGTCGATGGGCATCGTGCCGGTTTCCGATGGAAGATCGAGCCGGCAGACGGCACCGGGCGGCGGCAGTTGCGATCGATGGGCCACACGCAGACCACCACCCGAGACATCGAGCACGAAAACGGGTGCGGCGTTCACCGACGCCAGCACTGGCTTGCGCAGGGTGATGCGCCGGTCTTTTCGCCGTTCTTTCATCGATAGAAATGGCAACGCGCCGGCCGCCCGTGTCATTTCAGAGTGAAATCCCATTCCGCAAACGGCTGCGTCGGATTCCCCTCCCGGTCGTCGGCTTCGAGATGGACGTGATGCAGGCCCGGGGGCAGGGGCCTGGCGGGCACGTAGCGTACCCGGCCCGACGGGACATCGAACTTCGCCGGCACTTCCTGTCCATCGACCATCAGCCGGATCGACGACGGCTCGATGCCGCTGGGGTCCTTCAGACTTCCGCCGATCTCCGGCCGCACCCCTTCGATCAACGCTCCGGGCGGCGGCACGAGCGCACCGATCGTGGGACCGGTCGTGTCCTCGGGCGAGGAGAGATAGACCGCGCGAAGGTCGTCGAAGAAGAGCGTCGATGCGTTTTCGCAGCGACTGTTGTTCTCGACGACGTAGATGCGCTCCCAGCGGATGGGCACGACGACGTTCGCCGGGATGGGCACGTCGACGTACTTCCAGCCGGTCCAGTCGATGCCACCGCGGCGCCGGTCGCACGACGACAACAGAGGTCCGGGCGTGGCGGTAAAGTTGACGACTTTCAGCGCGCCGGTGCCATCACGATAGTTCCCTCGCAGATCGTGATGGCTGCCGTCGCCCCACACCCACACCCCGATGCGCAGCGGCCGGCTGTCGACGTCCTTCGTCGGCTGCCACTTCACTCCGGCCGCGGAGATGCCGTGCTGATTGCGCATGTCGTACGCCAGACGAAGCGACGCACCTCCGCTGCGCACCGGCTCACTGCGCACGGCCCTGCTGATCGTGGCCGAAGCACGCGATGCCGAGATCTCCAGGTTTCCCGCGCGCTCGAAGTTCTCGATCACCACCGGCGCCTTGCCGATCTCCACCCGCGTCGCCGCCGCGACCTGTCCGACCGTGGCGCTGATCGACCCGCGCCCGCCTTTCGAGGCCAGCAGCGTCCCCGGCGCCGTGAACCGACCGATCACGGGCGATCCCCGCCACTCCGCCGCCGCCGCATCGACGATCACGGTGCGTTCCAGGGCATCCCGGCCACTCAGCACAAAGTCCTGCGTCCCGCCGGAATCGACGATGACCGGGCTGGGAACGATCTCCAGAGCGGTGAGAGAACCGGTCACGCTTACCGGCGCCGAACCCGTGACGTCATCGATCGATGCCTTGATCGTCCCATCACCGGGAGCACCGGCAGTGAACCGTCCGCTGGTGTCGATGATCCCCTGGAGGCCGGAGACCTCCCATCCCGGTGGGCGTGGCAGGCGCACAGCGTTGTAAGCGGCATCCTCGCCCAGCGCCGAGTACGACACGTGGCTTCCGCTCATGACAGTGGCGCTGGCCGGTCGCACCGCGATCTGTGCGAGCGGACCGGTCGGGGCTGTGCTGAAGAGGAGGAGACTGTTGCCGACCGCGCGCTCCAGCCCGTCGGAACCGCGGTTGACCATGGTCACGCCGTCGTCGCCCGGCAACCGGATGCCCAGAGTGGTCGAGCCACCGCCGTCGAAGGCCAGGCCGGTGACGATGCCCTGGCTCAGCATCAGCTCGGCGAGCTCATCGAGCGTCACTCCCATGCTGTAGCCGGGCTGCAGACCGTCGATGGCGAAGAGCACCACGTCGCCTTTCGCGGTCAGCCCGACTGCGCTGCGGGCACGGTTCACGTCCGCGTAGCCGCGTGTGTACGGCTCGATGGCAACATCACCGCTGCGAACCACGATGGCCGGGCCGGAAACGGCCTGTGTGACATTTTCCCAGCCGTCGCTGATCGTCAGCGTAAACGCCAGATGAGCACCGTCCGGAAGAAGGCTGAGGAACTTCGCTCCCACTCCACTGCCGGAGATCACGACATCGCTGTTTTGCAGGCGGCTCGATCCTGCTTTCGTACGCACTCGTTTCACAGTCAGCTCGAACGATCCCCGAAGCGGCAGCGGCGACGGCGCACCCGACAACACCACCTCGGTTCCGCTGTCGTCGGTGCCCGTCGACTCGCCGAACCGGCTGGTATAGAGAACGAGCTCGCCTGTTCCCTCCCCCATCGTGCGCGCCTGGTTGAGCCGTGCCACCGGCATGCAGATGCCGTCGACCCGGCACAAGCTGCCGGACACTCCGGCGTTACCGATGATGGCGCGGCCGTCCGCGGTGATGCCGAACGACGGCCGCGGACGCGGTCCGTAGACGATCAGCTCGCCGTCCTGAACATGGATGCCGAACGGCGCCTGGTTGGCGTCGAAGAAATCGGCGTTGATCGCCGCAACGGCGCGATGTCCTTCGCGATTCTTCCGGTTGGCCTGTTCGGTCGTCGCCTCCAGTCCGGAGATCCGATCGTTCGAGAGCGACGACTCGAATCGCAGCGCCGGCTGAGACATGTCCACTCGCACGAGATACACGGCCTGTCGCCCAGCCGTCGTCGTCGACATGATTCCACGCTCGTGCGCCGCGCCCGGTGCGATCTTCATCGACGCGTCCGGCCGGTACGGCGCTGACAGCGCGCCGAAGGCAGCGTGCGCGAAGAGCAGCGCGACGGCGAGCGTGCGGCAGAAGTGCATGGAGAGCAGACTATACAGGTCGTAAGTCGTAGGTCGTAGGTCGTGGGGCCTCGAAGCTACAAGGCCCCCATGACCTGCGACCTCAACGTGAAGGCTGCGGACAAGGCTTCCCTGTCCGCCGGGCATCGTTGATGTACGACTCGAAGTCGGGGGCAACGAGCCGCGTCACGGGCGAATACGGCCCGTCCTTCCCGAGCACCGAATTCCCGGACATGGTGTAGCGCACCTCCGAGCAAAGCGGATCGCTCGGACCGCTGTACGGGTTCTGCCGGGCCACGATCGTGCGTCTGGCCACGATCTCCTGGCCATCCCTGACCCAGTTGCCGATCGTGATCAGATGGGGATCGCTTCGCGAGATGTAGACGCTCGTGTCCGGTTGCTCGATCACGTAACAGACGTGCTCGATGTAGGCGCCGTCGGCCCGGAAGCTGATGAATCTCGCCGCTGCGCGCCGCACCTGCGGCGCAACCTGCGTCCACGATCCCACCCGCCACAGCACCGTATTGACCGGCAGCGCCGGCCCGCGCGAGCAACCTGTCACGAGCAGAGCAGCGACCAGTAAGCGGCGCACCATCGAGGAATTGTACGGTGGCACCGAACGAGAATGGCAGGAAGCGGCGTGACATCCCCGATTCTCCTCGTTGACGACGATCTCGCCCTCGCTCACTCCGGCGGGGCCGGTCTCGCAAACAGGAAGCCCTGACCGAAATCGCAGGAGAGCGACTGCAGCAGCTCGCGCTGATCGTCCGTCTCGATCCCCTCGGCGATGATGTCCAGCGACAGGCCATGCCCGAGCGCGAGGATGGAGCGGATGATCTCCACGTTCTTGTGCTCGCGCGCCGCGCGCACGAACGACGAGTCGATCTTCAGGGTGTCGATCGGAAACCGGTGCAGGTAACTGAGCGATGAGTACCCGGTGCCGAAATCATCGAGCGCGATGCGGCAGCCCAGAGCGCGCAAGCCCACCATCACCTGCAGGGCGGCGTCGGCCTGCTGCATGATCACGCTCTCGGTGACCTCGAGATAGAGCATCTCCGGGGCCACACCCGAGGCGGCGATGGCGTCACGGACATCGCCGATCAGGTCACCCTGGGTGAACTGCCGGCCGGAGATGTTCACGCTCACGTAGCGAGGTTTCCACTTCGCTGCCTGCATGCAGGCCTCACGCAACACGTACTGCCCGACCGCGACGATGAGACCCGACTCTTCGGCCACGGGGATGAACTCGGCGGGCGATACCAGGCCCCGGGTCGGATGCTGCCAGCGCACGAGGGCCTCATATCCGACGATCTCGGCGGAAGGAAGGCGAACGATGGGCTGATAGAAAACGCGCAGCTCTCCGCGTTCGAGGGCCCGGCGCAGATCGGTCTCGACCTGAAGCCGCGCCACCGCTTCCGAGCGCATGTTCGAATCGAAGATCTCGAAACGGGCCCTGCCCTGGGCCTTGGCGCGGTACATGGCCGTGTCGGCGTCACGCACGATGTGCTCGGGCCCGTCGTAATCGGGGCCGCCGATGATGATGCCGATGCTGACCGAGGCGAAGATGTCGTTGTCCTCGATGTGAAAGGGCGCGGCGATCTGGCGCTGGATGCGCTCCGCGGCGCGTCGTGCATCCACCGGGCCGTTGATGCGCTCGATGAGCACCGTAAATTCATCGCCGCCGAATCGGGCCACGGTGTCGCCGGCGCGGACGGACTGCAGCAGGCGCTCGGCGAGCATGACCAGCAGCCGGTCCCCGGCCATGTGGCCGAGACTGTCGTTGACGTTCTTGAAGTGATCGACGTCGAGGAGCAGCACGGCGAATGTGCGGCGCTCGTCGCGACGCTGCGTCCTGGTGATGGCCTGGCCGGTGCGGTCGAGAAACAGCGCGCGGTTGGGCAGGCCGGTGAGCGCATCGTGAAAGGCGTTGTGGCGCAATTGGCGCTCGGCGGCTCGCTGCTCGGTCACATCGGAGCCGATGCTGGCCGTTCCCAGGACGCTGCCCTGCGGGTTGCGCAGCACGGTGTTGTTCCAGAGGATCACCCTTCGCTCGCCGGAGCGCGTCACGATCTCCATCTCCAGATGGGCGGCGATGACGCCGCGGCCGATGGTGGCGTCGAATCCGCGCGAGGCCTCCAGCCGCTGATCCTCCGGCAGGAACACCTCGAAGAAGTTCCTGCCGATCACATCGTCCCTGTCGTAGCCGGTGACCGAGAGGAGATACGGATTGCAATACGTGACGATGCCGACGATATCGAGGAGAACCGCGGCCAGCTCGATTGTGTCGAGCATCTCCCGGAAGCGGCGCTCCGACTCCCGCAGTGCCTCGGCGATGCGCCGCCCTTCGTCGACATCGACGGCCATGGTCATCCGCGCGCGGCGTCCCGGCAACTGAATGTCGTAGCCGCTGATCTCCACCGTGATCACTCTGCCGTCGTTGCGCCGCAGGTGAATGAGCCCCGCGCGCGGCACGGGTGTGCGACGCTCCGACTGCGGCCGCAGATCGTCGATGGTCATGCCCACCAGCTCGGCGCGCCCGTATCCGTACTGGGCCACCGCGGCATCGTTCACCGCGATCAGAGCGTTGCTCTCGTGCTCGGCGATCCACATGGGATGTGGATTTCCCTCGAAGAGCAGCCGGAACTGCTCCTCCGAGCTTCGCAGCGTCGCGTACGCGCGCGTGCGTACGTGCGTCTGGCCGAGAAGGCCGCCGATCCGCCCGATCACCTCCACGAGCATTTCGTCCGCGACGACCGGCTCCGTCGCGAAGAACTCCAGCACCGCCACCGGTGCTTCGATTCCGATGATCGGAAAGGCCAGCGCGGTGACAAGACCGCATTGGCGCGCCGCTGCCGCGAGCGGGCCCGGCAGGACAGCGTCCAACTCCGCCGCCTCAACCGGAGCGCGTTCCGCGAGCGCCCGGCCGGCCACACCCCCGGCCGCCGCGATCAGCGTCGTCTCCACGGCCTGGCGGAAGTCTCCGAAGCGGCCCAGATCGCCGATGAACCAGATGTCGGAGAGCGCCAGGATCGAAGTCGTCCCGATGGCCAGGTAGGCATGACCGACCGGCCAGCCGAGGTGCATGCACATCTGGTCGACGGTGGCCTGCAGCGCGTCGTCGAGTGACGGCGACTCGTTCGCGGCGACGGCCACCGACTGCAGCAGCTTGAGGTGATGCTGCCTGTCGTAGAGGACGCCGGAGACCTGCTCGGAAATCGACTCCGCAGCCTCGCGGGCGCGACGCTGACGGTCGAGACGCTTGACCAGAGTGGCGATCTCGAGTGCGTCGAATTCGTTGTCTTCGGCCATCGCTCCCGACTGAATTGTACGATGCGGGGTCCGTCTTCCGGCCTTACGTGTTTCTCCGGGCCAGCGCGTAAACCGTCGGCGTCACCACCAGCGAGAGCAGGAGCGCGAACGCCAGACCGCCGATCACAGCGATCGCCAGCGGTTGCAGCAGCTCCGATCCCGATCCGATGGCCAGAGCGAGCGGGAGCATCCCCAACATTGCCGCCAGAGAGGTCATGAGCACGGGGCGGAATCGCCGGCGGCCGGCACGCACCAGCGCCGCATGGAGATCGTCACCGGCGGCGAGATGATCCTCGACCGTGTCGAGCATGAGGATGCCGTTCTTGGCCACGATGCCGACGATCATGATCATCCCCATCAGCGACACGACGTTGAGCGTTGTATGGGTGACCAGGAGCGCCAGCAGCGTTCCTGTCAGTGCCAGCACCGCACCGGTCACGATGGCCACCGGATGTGCGAACGAGCGGAACTCGATGAGGAGCACCAGGAACACGAGCGCGATCGCCAGCGCCAGCGTGAGGGCGAGCTCGCGGAAGCTGGACTGCTGTTGCTGATAGAGGCCGCCGTACTCCAGGGTCATACCCGCCGGCAGGTGGACGTCCCGCCCGAGCTGGGCGCGAATGTCCCTGATGGCCGTACCGAGGTCGACGCCCTCGAGACGCGCGGTGACGGCGAGCGACTGGCGGAGCCCGTCGCGGTGGATCTCGGTCTGGCCGGGGTCGTAGTTGATCGTCGAGATCTGATCGACGCGCACGAAGCCGTTCGTCAGGGGCGACCGCACGCGCAGTGACCGCAGTTGGTCGAGTGAGGTGCGATAGTTCGGTGGAAGGAGCACGCGCACCGTCACGGCGCGTCCGCGCTCGATGATCGAGGAGGCCGGCGTGCCGCCCAGAGCTGATTGGACGGTCTCGGTGATGTCGGCGGCGGTGATGCCGAACGTGGATGCGCGCTGCGGGTCCACCTGAAACGTGATGGCCGGCCCGCTCACCACGATCCCGTCGAAGATCTCCACGACGCCGTTCACTTTCGCGATGGAAGCCGCCATCTGTTTCGCCGTCCGTTGCAGCGCGGCCGTGTCCTCGCTGTACAGACGCAGCTCCACCGGAGAGGGCGAGCTCTGAAGATCGCCGATGAGATCGCTGAGGATGCCGATGAACTCGACGCGCAGCGTCGGCTCGCTCGACTCGATCTTCTGGCGAAGCTCGGTCATGACCTCGTCGCTGGGACGATGCTTGTCGCGCAGTTTCACGGCGAAGTCGCCGGTGTTCGGTTCGGTGACGCCGGCCAGTCCCAGCTGCATGCCCGTGCGGCGGGAGAAGCTCTCCACATCCGGCGTCTCGTTCAGCAGCCGCTCCACATGCCGGAGCAGACGATCGGTCTCCTGGAGCGACGCCCCGGGGGGCGCCACGTAATCGACGATGAACGCACCCTCGTCGAACTCGGGCAGGAACTCGCTGCCGAGACCTCGGTAGATCAGGTAGGCGACGGCGAACAGCGCCAGGATCAGCACGAGCACCAGGCGGGCGTGACGCAGCGCCAGCTCCAGCAGCCGTTCGTACAGCGAGAGCCCGCGATGCAGAATCGACCCGCCCTGCTCCTCCTCAGCCTTGGCGGCGGGCTCGGACCGGGACGACCCGGCGAACCGCTGCGCGAGCACGGGAGTGAAGAACAGGGCCAGCACGAGTGAGGTCAGCAGCGCCACCGCCATCGTCAGCGCCAGCGAACGGAAGAACACGCCGGTGACGCCGGTCAGCAGTGACAGCGGCAGGAACACCACCACGGGCGTGATGGTCGAGAAGACGATCGGCCCGCTGATCTCGCCCATGGCCAGACGCACGGCCTCGATGCGCGAGGAGCCGGCCGCGGCATGCGCGTAGATGTTCTCCACCACCACGATGGCGTCGTCGATCACCAGACCGATCGCCGCGGCCATGCCGCCGAGCGTCATCAGATCGAAGCTCAAACCCACCAGCCACATGGCCAGCATCGTCACCAGCAGCGTGATGGGGATGACCACGACGGCCACGAGCGTCGTGCCCCAGCTTCGCAGGAAGCCGTAAACGATGAGCACCGACAGAATCAGTCCGATGAGAATGGCGTCGCGCACCGATTTGATCGACGCCCGCACCAGCAGCGACTGGTCGTAGTACGGTTTGATCTCGACGTCGCGCGGCAGTTGCGCTTTGAGCAGATCGAGCTGCTGCTTGACGGCGTCGACGACCGCGGCCGTGTTGGCCGTGGGCTGGCGCAGCACGTTGACGAGCACGGCCGGCTTGCCGTCAGCCGTCACGATCTTGTAGCGCGGCTCGAATCCCGGCTCGACCGTGGCCACATCCGAGAGCAGCACCGGCACGTTGTTGACGTTCGCCACGACGATGTGCGCGATCTCGTCGATCGACCTGGTCTGCCCGCTGACCAGAGCCAGCTCGAGGTGATGGTTCTCGTTGATCAGACCCGGCGACTCGATCACGTTCGTGTTCTTCAAGGCATCGACGACCTGGGGAATGGTCAGGCCACGCGATTCCAGGCGGACCGGATCGACGTTCACGTGATACTCGCGGACCTCGCCGCCCTGCACCATCACGCTGGCCACACCGGGCACGCGCGCCAGCGGCGGCCGGATGGTGAACTCGCTGATGGTGCGCAGCGTCCCGGGATCGCGCTTCGGTGACGTCACCGAATAGCCGATGATCGGGAAGACGGCGAAGGTCAGCCGGTCCACGCGCGTCACGCGCGCCGTCGGCGGCAGCGTGTTGCCGAGGCTCGACACGCGCGACTGCACCATCTGCAGCGTCTGGATGACGTCGGAGTGCCAGTCGAAGAAGAGATCGATCTCGGCGGCGCCGCGGCTGGTCACCGATTTCACGCGGGCGATGCCCGGCATCCCGCTCATCGCCTCCTCCACGGGCCTGGTGACCGTCACCAGCATCTGCTGCGCGGGAACCTCGCCGTCCTCGATCACGATGATGATGCGCGGGAAGTTCGTCTCCGGAAACAGCGATAGCGGAACCTGGGTGATGGCGATCAACCCACCGACGCCGAGAAGGATGACGAGAACGACGACTGCGCGCCACTGGGTCTGGACGATGTGGCCGAGGTTCATGCGGCGTCATTCCGAGCGCCGCAGAGCATCCCGTCATTCCGAGCGCCGCAGAGCATCCCGTCATTCCGAGCGCCGCAGAGCGCGAGGAATCCGGGTGGCGGCGCACCCCAGCGCCCCGACACTGCCCCGACGTCGCCGTTCGGAATGGCCGGCGTCGTGTCCGGCTTCGCGATCGTGACCCTCGTCCCGTCGGGCAGCCCGTAGTTGCCTTCCGTCACCACAGTCTCGCCGCCGCGGAGCCCGGAGGTGATCTGTGCGCGCCCACCGCTGCGCACGCCGGTGGTGACGTGAACCTCGTGGGCCACCGACTTGTCGTCGACGACCATCACCGTGCCGCTGTTGCCGTTGGTGGCATCGAGCGTCACCGCGGAGTCCGGAACGACCACCGCGTTCGCGGCCGGCTGCGCTGAGATGACGACTCTGGCCACGCCGTTGGCGCGCAGCAGTCCGGCGGTATTCGGCACTGCCACCCACACCGCGACGCTCCGGCTCAGTGGATCGGCGGCGCGGCCGACGAGACTGATCGTGCCGGCAAACGCCTGGCCGGGCAGATCGTCGGGCAGCACCTTCACCTGATCACCGGTCCGCAGCGTCGAGGCGGTCTCCTCGGAAAGCTGCATCTTGGCGATGAGCGCGCTGGTGTCGGCGATGGTGAGCAGCTTGCCGCCCGGATTGGCCATCTCGCCCTGATACTGAAACTGCTGCGTGACCACGCCGCTGAACGGCGCGCGAATGACCGCGTAGCTCAGTTGCGCGTCGAGATTCTGCAAGCGGTTGCGGGCCTGCTGGGCCCGGGCCTCGGCCACGCGCACATCGCTCGTGTTCGTGACCCCCTGATGCACGCTGCTCGACGCTTCGGCCAGGTGCACATCGTTCTCTGCCTGCGTGACGGCGAGCTGCGACGCCTCGAGCTCCTTCTTCGAAATGCCACCCTGCTGATAGAGCGTCTGGCGGCGTTCGTAAGTCTTCTGTGCGTTCTCGAGATTGGCGCGCGCGTCACGAACCGCTTTCGTGTCCTGCGCGTTCGTGAGCGGAACACTGCCCCCCGTCGTCGAGTGCAGCGACGCATCCGCCTCGGCGACCGCCGCCGCGGCTTCGGCCCGCTGCGCCGTCAGATCGCGAGACTCCAGCACGGCCAGAACATCGCCGGCATGGACCACGCGATTGGTCAATAGCGGCATCTCAGCGATGGGAGCGGCGATCTTCGGGCTGACATCGGCCTCACGCCGCGGCGCCAGCGTAGCGATCGCCGTGATCTCATTGGCGATCGTGGCACGCTCCGCTTTCGCGACCTGCACGCTGACGACGACGTTCGCCGGGTCGGCCCCGCCGGCGCTGCTCTTGTGGCAGCTCTTCCAGACGATGAAGACGATGAGCAGGACGGCGATCGCCCCCGCGCCCATGCGCACGCGCCGGTCGCGCCACCACACCGCCGGCCGATCGAGAGAGTCTTCGCGGTCTCCAAACATGCTCATCGCCCCACCGCCTCGAGCAGATGGGCCCTGGCGATCTGATAGTCGTAGAGCGCCTGCTGCAGGTTCAGGCGCTGGGTCGCCAACTGCGTTTGCGCGTCGGTGACCTCGGTGATGAGTCCTTCGCCGGCCCGGTAGCGTGCGATCGAGATCGTCAGGTTGCGCTCGGCCCCGGCCAGCGCGCGACGGTCGTTTTCGACGCGCGCGGCCGCGGTCGTGGCCTCGATACGTGCGGTCGCGAACTGGAGATACAAGTCGCGGATCATCAGTTGTTGCTGCACGAGCACACCCTCGGCGCGAAGCTCGGCCTGGCGTTGCCGGCTCGCGGTCAAACCCCAGTCGAAGAGTGGCACATCGATGTTTGCCGTCGCAAGAATGCCACGATGCTGGCGGATCTGGTCGGCCGAGAGCGAGCTGGTGTCGAAACCTTCGTCGACCGAGTACGTGATCCGCGGCAGGCGGTCGGCACGGGCCACGCCGATGTCCGCGCGCGCCGCCTGGAGCTGCGCCTCGAGCTGCACGAACTCGGGGCGTCTCTTCACGCCTTCGCTGGTGAGGGATTGGATGTCGCGCGTGTCGATGGTCTGCGGCAGCGGCTCGATGTTCGGCGCGGCCGTAACGCCTGATCCCAGGAGAGTGTCCAGCGTGGCGTTCGCAATCACTTCCGCCTGCGTGGCCTGATCGACATCGTCGCGGCGTTGCGCGGTCTGCAACCGTGCCCGGATAACGTCGATCTCCGGCACCTCGCCGGCCTGGAAATTCAAGTTTGTCACGCGCTCGAAATCCTCGGCCGCGGCGAGGCTGGTTTCCGCCGCACGCCGCCGCGCCGTCGCCAGCGCGGCTCCGTAGTAGGTCTCGCTGACACCGCGCAGGAACGAGCGGCGCGCGATGTCGGTGCCGGCACGGGCCGCACGAAGCATCGCCCGGGCACGGCGGATTGCTGCCGTCACACCGAAATTCAGTTCGCCGGTGACGCCGAGGAGCTCCTGGTATTCATGAAGGGAGTTGGAAGCGATGAAGCTCGGGTCGCTCGTGCTGGTCGGCGGACGCGCCGGTGAGTTGTAGGTGATCGTCGATGCGCTGCGCGCGCGTGGAAGCAGGGATGCCTGAGCCTGTCGCAGATCCTCGGTGGCCATGGCTTCGTCGATCTCGGCCTGGCGCAGCGCCGAGACCTGCTGCAAAGCGATGGATTGCACGTCCGCGAGTGAGCGCGGCGCCTGCGTAGTGGTCTGTCCCTCAATCGAAAGAGCGGCGCCCGCATAGAGCGCGAGCGCCGCCGTCATGATCCACTGCCGATTCATTACGCCGCGACGATACCTCAATGCTTCGCGGTCTTCTCTTTGGCTTCCTGCTTCTTCTCGGCCGCTTCCTTCGTGGCGTTTTCCTTCTGCACGCCGACGATCTTGCCGTCGATGGCGTTGACGTTGACCTCCGTGACTCCCGAGGCGCCGGTCTTGATGTCGAACGAGTAAATCAGCTTGCCGTGCTCACGCTCCAGCTCACCACTCTCGATCTTCCCGCTGGGAACCTTCTTCAAGGCGATCTCACGGGCCTCATCCATCGAGATCTTCGCGTCCTTCTGAAGATCGGCCTGCGATTCGACTTTGTGTGTTTTGGGAGCGGCCTGAAGAGCCATGGGTGCGAGCCCCAGGGTCGCTGCGAACAGAGAAACTGCGATTGTTGACTTCATCAAAATCCTCCTTGGATTGAGCGCGGGTTGGTTGCGCTGCTTCAAGCCTAAGCAGATGCGAAGCCATATTTCATGAACCGCAGATGAACTTTCGTTTTACCACGCCAGAGGATACTTTTCCGACGACGGCAGGCTCCCTTCGATGGGGAGAATGCGCACGGTTGTGAGGACGTCGTGTCCCTCACCGATGACGGCCACCGACTCCGCGTGGGCCTCGACAAAGCGCACCGCCTCGTCGCGCGTTGCGACGACGACGGGCGGCGCCGAGACCCTTCCGCGGAACACTGCTCCGATCCACTGCTGTGCGAAATCGATAGGCGACATCCGCAGCACGCGATCGAGAAAGAGCTCCGACTGCGGGGATCTGGGGCGCAGCATCACCGGCACGATGCGCCGGCCGTCGGGCCAGCGCGTCATATCGCCGATGTAGATGCGGCGGAGATCGCCGAGGGAAAGACCGGCGATCGATTGAGACTCCGGGACCACCACAAAGAGCCGCGCCGGTTCCTGCGCCGGCAGCACTGCCGCCGTTGCCAGCAGCACCAGAAGCAACAGCGTGGTCTTCGCGCTCATTAGAAGGAGACGCCGAGTTGCAGTCCGACCACGCTCTCGCGGTCTCCGTTGAGAGCGCGTTGCGAGCGATACTCACCCTTGACGCTGACGTGACGGTTGACGTCGTAGCGCACTCCCGTGGCCCAGGCATTCTCGTCGGTGGCCTCGGCCAGGTATTGCTCGCCGCGGGCGACCTTGAGCCGGTCGAAGAGCAGATAGGGCCGCACGCGTTCGGCGGAACCGGTCAGCCGTTTGGAGAACAGTGTGTAGTAACCAGTGGTGAGATAAGTAGTGGAGACACTGGTTAGGTGATGATTCATGCGAGCCCATTCGCCCCGCAGCTCGTAGCCGCTGGCGGTGTAGCTCGCGGAAAACGTCACGTCCCGCTCGCGAAGCAGCCCGGGGTTGATGTGCACGTTGCCGCCGTACTCGGCCACCGCCAGCTCCAGTCCGGGCACCGCGTCGGGCGACATCGACAGCGACAACAGTCCGGCCAGTGAACGGTCCCGCTCAGTCAGAGGAGTCGATTCGCGATCGCGCCCCGGCCCTGCTCCGGCGCCCACACCCCACGAGATCCCCATCGACCCAGGCACCCGCCCGCTGGCAAACATCCCGGCGAAGCGAAGAGGCCACGCGCCGTCCTCCTGCGGCCGGCGGGCAAGGGCCGGCACGTCGATCGGCGTCTGCAGAAAGCGGCTGTGATGTTCGCGCTCGTTCCAGCGGATGAGTCCCGTCTGGGTCTCGCCGACCTCGATCCGAAACGAATCGGATCTGGTGTATTCGACGTACAGCCGCTCCAGGTCGACCTGATAACGCTCGTGATCCTCCTGGATCTGCCAGCTCCGCTGCGCAACGGCCTCACCGAGCACGGACCAGGAATCATTGAACTGCAGCGTGGAGAAGACGTCGAGCTCGATCCGATCCACGCCGTCCCGCTCGTGCTCGGACGTGGAGTGCAGCTCGAGGTCGCCGAATCCGCCGGCGTGAAAGACGGGAGAGTCCGCGGCGCGACATTCTCCCCCTGCCAGGGCCAGGATCAGGAGAAACGCACAGGCCAGCCGCAGTGGGAGGGTCATCATGAGCGCATGAATTTAGTGCCGATTTAGCCCGAGCAGTCTACAGTCTCCCGCTCCATGAGGCTCTCAGCTCTCGTCGCAACGCTGCTGTTCTCGACTTCGCTCTTCGCCGCCAACCCCGTCACCGAGGAGCTCAAGCGTTACGTCACCGATGGGCGTAGCCTGGCCGCCGCACCGCTGCACTGGCACAGGAAGGAGTGGCTGCGATTCGGCGAGGGCGTGGCCGCTGTTGGCGCGCTGTATGCCGCGGATCGCAGTCTTTACAACAGCGCGCAACGAAATCATTCCTCCTTCACCAACAACTTCGCCAAAGAAATCACACCGTTCGGTGGCCATCGGGCGCTGGAGATCTCGGTGCTGATGATCGCCGGCGGCGCGCTGGCACATGACACGGCCACGCGCGACGCCGGACGCGACTCGCTCGAAGCGGAGTTCTGGGCCGCCGGAGTGGTGACGCCGCTGCTCAAGCGAACGTTCGGACGGGCCCGGCCCAGTCAGGGGCAGGGCGCTCACTCCTTTCATGCCTTCACATCGAGCAGTCGCTACGAGAGCTTTCCCTCCGGTCATGCCACGAACGTCTTCGCGTTCGCCACGGCAGTGGCCGGTCATTACGACAACTGGATCGTGCCCACAATCGTCTACACGATCGCTTCCGGCGTCGCTTTCTCCCGCGTCAATGACCGCGCCCACTTTCCCGCGGATGTGCTGGCCGGTGCCCTGATCGGCCGGGCCGTGGCCAAAGGGATCGTGGCCCGTCACCACACCGGCCACCTGAGCTGGTCGGTGACGCCGGCTCTCGTCGCGGACCGGCCGGCCCTGATGATTCATCTCTCGACGCCCTGAAGGTTTATCCTCTCTTCATCTGCCGCGGTTAGGCTGCCAGAGACATGCGCATTCTTCTCGTCGAAGACGACGCCGATGTAGCCCGCTTCATCGGCAAGGGTCTGATGGAGCAGTCGTACGCCGTGGACACGGTCGAGGACGGCGAGGCGGCACTGTACATGTCCGGGATCAACTCCTATGACGTCATCATCCTCGACGTCATGATCCCGGCGCCCGACGGACTGGAGGTCTGCCGCCGGCTGCGCTCCACCGGTTCGACGATTCCGATCCTCATGCTCACCGCGCGCGACAGCGTCGACGACAAGATCCGCGGACTGGACGCCGGTGCTGATGACTATCTGGCCAAGCCGTTCGAGTTCGGCGAACTGCTGGCGCGGCTGCGGGCCCTGCTGCGGCGGGGCGGCGCGACGCTTTCGGCGATGCTGCAGGTCGGGCCGCTGGCCATCGACACGCGATCCCACCGCGTGACCCTGGACGGAAAACAGATGATGCTGACCACGAAAGAGTATGGCGTTCTCGAGTTTCTGGCGCGCAACAGCGGCCGGATCGTCACGCGCGAGGAGATCTCCGAGCACGTCTGGAACCAGGACTTCGATCCTTTCTCCAATCTCATCGAGGTCTACATCAACCGGCTGCGCCGTCATATCGACAAGGTATCGGGTCCAAAACTGATTCAAACAGTGCGCGGTGCCGGATACATACTGGACGCGCAGTCTGACGACGCATGTTCCACTCCGTCCGCGCGCGGCTGACGCTCTGGTATACGGCGGTTCTCGCGGTGGTGCTGGTCGCCTTCAGCGGCATCAGCTACGTCTTCCTGACGCGGGAGATCCGCTCCTCAGCAGACGCGGCCCTGGCCACCACCGCAAGCGAGTTCACCGCGGCGTTCGCCAACGATGCCCGCGCAGCGAACGGAGGCAGCGCCGCGCTGCTCGATTTCCGCTACAGCGATCGCGCCCTGATGGTGTTCTCGGCCGCGGGCCGGCTCGTGGCCTCATCGAAATCGCACCTCGACGCGCGAGATGAGACCCGGGTGGCTGCGCACATCCGTGCACATCTCCAGGGATTCGCGACGTTGCCGGGCGGCGTGCAGGACGAGGGCATCCGCATCTACGCCACTCCCATCGATGTCATGGGCATCCGTTACTTCGTCGTGGTTGCCCACAACCTTCACGATCAGGCCGAACGCCTGGAAAGCGCCGCCAGGGCGCTCTTCCTCGGAATCCCCGTAGCCCTGCTTCTGGCCGCAGCCGGCGGCTACGGGCTGGCGCGCACGAGCCTCGCTCCGGTCACGACGATGAGCCTCAAGGCACGACAGATCGGCGCGGAGACGCTCACCGAGCGCATCACCGTAGAGAACGACCGCGACGAGCTGGGATTTCTCGCCACCACCCTCAACGAGCTGCTGGAGCGGCTGCAACGCGCCTTCGAGTCGCAGCGAAGTTTCATGGCCGATGCCTCGCACGAGATGCGCACTCCCATGGCCATCATCCAGGGTGAGGCCGACGTGGCCCTCTCGCGGCCCGACCGAAGTACCGATGAATACCGCGAGAGCATCGCCATCATCCAGGCATCCGCGCGCAAGCTCACGCGCATCGTGGAGAGCCTGTTCCTTCTGGCCCGCTCGGACGCGGGACGTTACCCCATCATGAAGACACGGTTCTACCTCGACGAAATGCTCGCCGACTGCGTACGCGCCATGCGCAGCGTGGCCGCGCAGCGCGAAGTCCAGCTTTCGCTCTTCGGATCGGGGAAGGACCTTCCGCGAGCGGAGCCGGCCAGAACCGAGGATCCGTTGATCGTCGCGGACGAGGCCCTCCTGCACCGGATGGTCCTCAACCTCATCGACAACGCTTTGAAGTTCACTCCACCCGGCGGCAGCGTGACGGTCACTCTCGAAACGGCCGGCAGCACCTACGTCATTCGCGTCGCGGATACCGGCATCGGGATTCCCGAGGACGATCGCGAGCGCGTGTTCGACCGCTTCTATCGCGTGGAGCGCACGCGCCCTTCGCGCGGCAGCACCAGCAGCGTCTCCACGGGTGCGGGCCTCGGCCTTCCCATCGCGCGGTGGATCGCGGAGATCCACGGCGGCAGCCTGCGCATGGAGAGCTCCGGCGAAGCCGGCACCCGGTTCGTGATCAGACTGCCGCGCGGCGACGACTCCGCGGCCGGCGACGCCCGCCGTCCAGCGGAGTCCGCTTCATCGAGCATTTAGGCGCACTCGGCCAAAGTCACTGCCGGACCGGCGATTCGCTGCGGCAATCCACGGCCCTGCGAGCGACAGCATGACTCTCCCCGAATTTGCGGCATACAGCGATGCAGGATCGGAGCTCGATGAGCTTCCGTACGCGCGAACGCTCGTCGTCGCACCGCATCCCGACGACGAGTCGATCGGCGCGGGTGCGCTGATCGCGGAGATCGTCGAACGCGGCGGATCAGTGCGCGTCGTGTTCATGACGAACGGCGACAACAATCCCTGGCCCCAGCGGTTGGCCCGGCGGCGCCTGCGCGTGAGCGCTCATGATCAGCTGCAATGGGGCCGGCTGCGGAGAGCCGAAGCGCGCCGTGCTCTCTCGACACTCGGTCTTCCGCCCCGTTCGGCGACATTTCTCGGCCTGCCGGACGACAGACTTGCGGCGCTCGATCGCGACATGATCGCGAACCGCATCGCCGCGAACCTCCGTGAGTTTCAGCCGTCGCTCCTCGTCGTTCCATCGATCGATGACTTTCATCCCGATCATCGCGCCACCCATCGCGCCACCCTGCGCGCGGTGACGCGGCTGGAGCGCCGTCCCCGGACGATCCTCAGCTACATCGTGCACGGCCGCGCCGGCGAGGCCTATCGCAGCTTCGAAGGGGACGGACAGGCGCTGGACAGGAAACGCACCGCCGTCGCCTGCCACGCCTCACAACTGTTGCTGAGCCGCGGCCGCTTCGAGCGCTACTCCCAGCGTCCGGAGAGATTCGCGATCGTCACCGATCTGAACGCAGCCGAAGAGACGCGCACTTCGACATGGATCGCAAAGCTGCGGCATGTTCGCTCACTCTTGCGGTAGCCGCCCTCGTCTCTCCAGCGTTCCCACCACGCGAAGGTCCCTGCCGAGGGACTCCGAATCGAGCAGCATCCGCGCTGAGGCGTCTCCCTCCAGCCAGGCCTTCCACCACAAAACCGTCAACGCTTTGATCGTGCCGAGGCGGGCTGGAGTTGCCGACCGGTCGTCCGCCGAAAACGTCGAATGGTTTGCGCCGAGAAGCGTGACCAGCCAGGCGATGCCGCCGCCCATTCGTTCGTACGGAATCCTGCGCATTCGCTTGGTCGTGCCGTAGAACAGACTGCTGTCGTGGGTCCCGGTGAAGTGAAGGACCGGTACCGCGGTCTCTCCATACGCGGAAGGCGGAAGATTCTCGGACATCGACATGGCCACGGCCGCACGCACGCGTGGATCACGCAACACGAGATCTCGTTGCGCCGGGAGCGCACGGATCGCGCCGGCCAGCGCCAGGGCCACGTAGGCGCCGAGCGAGTGCCCGGCCGCGCCGATCTCGTCCGCGCGAATACGGCCTCGGAGAAAATCAGGCACTCCCTCGCCCAGCAACTGATCCAGCGCGAAGTGCGCATCGAGAACCGTCGACACATCCAGACGCGGGTCGAACCCGGCGCGATACGTGGCGATGAATCCCCGGCGGGCCAGATCCTCCCCCGCTCCGGGGTGCTCGATATGCACGGATGTGATCCCCCAGCTCGCCCAATGACGTCCAAGGTACGCGTAGCCGAATCGTGAGTTGGCGAGACCGTGAGAGAAGATCACCAACGAATGGGCCAGCGAGTCGGCGGGGCTGTAGATCCGCGCGCGGATGATGACGTGGCGACGGGCGTCGTTCCAGGCCACGTCGTGCACTTCGACGACCGAAGGTCCAGGATGCGCGAACGCCTCGAGTGAACCCGGCAACCCGGCGCCGGCGGTGCTTCGACACGCCGGAAAACAAAGCAGGAAGAGCAACAGGCGGACACCGCGGGCCACGCGGCATCGTAACCCCTGTCCCGTTCATAGTCCGTTCATGCTCGCGGCCTACAGTGGTCGTCTGATGATTCTGGCTGCACTCATCATGGCCTCAACGCTGGCTCAACCGGCACAGCTTCGCATCGGCCGCATCGCCATCAATCCCGTTCCCCTGTTCAGCTCCTCGGAGGCGTCACACGGAGAGTTCTATCGTGCCGCGAACGGCCTGCACGTGCAGACGCGCGCGGCGCTGTTGCGAGGCTTTCTTCTCTTCCGGGAAGGTGACCGGTTCAATACCGCGAAACTGGAAGAGACCGAGCGCAATCTCCGGCAACTCGATTTTCTGAAGAGCGCCAGCGTGACGGCCGGCGTGCCGCACGAAGGTGTCGTCGACGTGACCGTGGTGACGCAGGACGCCTGGACGACGGATGTCAACGGAGATTTCTCGAATGAGGGCGGGAGAGCAGCCTACGACTTCGACGTCACACAGAAGGATCTCCTCGGCACAGGCAGCGAGCTCGAATTGCACATCGACCACGGCGTCGAGCGCCGCGCCAACACGATCGAGTTCCTGCATCCGGCGGCGCTCGGCCCTTACTGGAACCTCGACACGCTCGTTTCGCGGAACTCCGACGGGAACGAAGAAAAGCTCGAGCTCGACCGACCGTTGTTCTCCTACGAGACGCCGTGGACGGGAGGCTTTCTGTTCGACCGCCTCCTGCGCAACGAACGGACGTTTCGCGATGGCGTCGTCGACGCGCGTTACCGGCAAAGGCATCGGGAGCTGGCGCTGGAACGTTCCACCGTTCTGGACGCCGACGAGTCCGGATCCTCGAGGCTGACCGGCGGAATCGACTTTCTGGACGACCGCTTCGGCAGGCTGCCCTCCCGAGCCCGCGACATCATCCCCGACGACCGTCACTTTCACTTTGTCGAAGTGGGCTATGAACACACGGGCTTTGCGTTCGTGAAGCTGAATTACGTCGACCGCGATCTCCGGGAGCAGGATTTCAATCTCGGCGCAACGACGAGCCTGCGGCTGGGAGTCTCGCCGCGCCTCGCTTCGTCGGGCTTCACCGAAGTGACGGCGCGGGCCAGGGGCTCGGCCGGTCACGCTTTCTCCGATCACTCGTTCGTGCTGGCCACGCTCAGCGCGTTCACACGCGCGCCACGCCAACGCAACACCATGGCCTCGGCGGAAGTGCGTTTCGTCGATCGGTTCGAGACGCGCTATCCGCAAGCGTTCGTCTCGCGCCTGCGCGTCGACGGCGGCTGGCAGCTCGACCGCGATTTCCAGTTCGTCGCCGACGGCCAGAACGGCCTGCGCGCCTATCCCGACTTCGCGTTCGAGGGACGGCGGCGCGTACTCATGAACGTCGAGCAGCGCCTGTTCCTGGGACGCGAGATCCTGCAGATCTTTGGACCGAGCGTGGCCGTGTTCGCCGACAGCGGCCAGGCCCTCGACGGCCGCTTCCTCGCATCGCACATGAAATCCGACATCGGCGCGGGCCTTCGCATCGGCATGGCCCGATTCGAATCGGCGTTGATCCGCATCGACTTCGCGTATGCGCTCAACGACAGCCCGCTCAGCCGTCGCGGGCGGGTAGTGTCGATCTCCACCGTGCAGGTGTTCTGATCAGAAGCGGACGCTGATGCCCGTGGCCACGACCAGAAGATGAAGGTTCGCCTCCAGGTCGTCGTTCGGATAGGAGCTGCGTCGCACTTCGACCGTCGAGGGGTACGGCTCGTACTTCACGTCGGCGATGAGGCGCAGGCGCGGGCTGAGGCGCCAGGCCGTACCGAGATTCACGACCAGCGCGGCGTGATCCGGCGATGAGGCGCGGACCAGCGTGAGGGATCCCGAAGACACATCCGGCGACAGGTTCCGCACCACCGGCAACAGCACGCCCATCCCCGCAGAGACTTCCAGATTGCCGCGGCTGCGGACCGCATCGAGAATCACCGTCCTCGAGATCATCAGCACGCTCGACCGCCCCGCGGGGGACGCGGCGCCCGACAGCATGAGAGGCACGCGCCCACGCGTCTCACTGAACCTCATGGCCAGTCCTCGCGGAAGAAATACGGCCACGCCGATCTGGAGCTCGACGCGCGGTGCATAGGTCACCGTGGAGTCCAGCCTGCGGATGTTGCCGCTGGCCATGGGATCGATGCGCGCGGCCAGGAGATCGAGGCCGATCGTCGCGGCATTTGCGGGAACGACGGTGGGCAGAGTTGCCACCACGGCCAGTAGCAGCGTCCGGGCGTTCACGGAAGTTGCTCGCGCCGCTCTCCACGTTTCTCGCAAAGAGTCAGAAACCCGTCGTTGCGAATCACGCGGAACTCCGGCTCGCGGCACGCGCTGAGGCGCCACGCCGGCACGAGTAGAAGATGCTGGCCCGGCGTGCTCGATAACGAGGGCACGAGATGCCCAATCTGCCGTACCGGCCCCCCATCGTAGCTGGAGCTGACCGTCGGGCTGAACAGACCGACGGTGATGAGATCACCGCCCGCAACGTGCTCGGCGGATGCGTTGCGCGACAGCCTCACGAGAGGACCACGCAGCAGCCGATCGGCACCCGGCAACACGATCAGCGATAGCGCGCTGAGCGCAAGGCAATTGAGGATCGCCGCGCTGGCGAGCGAGCGCCACAAGGTCTGCGAGTGCCGCTCGAGCTGTTTTCCGAATCTGGCCACATCGACGATCTGCAGGGCCAGGACGATGCCGGCCACCATGAGTCCGATGCGGATCGATGCCGGCAGCGGCTCGATCGCGGCGATCATCATGGCCTGCCGCGAGAACGGCGCCGGCTTCCAGAGATGTTCCACTCCGCTTCCCAGAGCGATGAGGATGACGGGCAGCGGCATCAGTCCCAGGAACGCCGCCGATGTCAGCGTCCATCGCAGTCGCTTCCCCACCGACTGTACCGCGGCGAAACTCCGAACGAGCAGGATGCACAACGCCATGACCAGGGCGGGCCAGACAGGCCACGTGTAGTTCGGAAGCTTCGTCGCCACCGCCGTGTAGAAGAGAATCACGGAGGCCGTCCACGTCAACGGGAACCCCCAGCGCACGAAGGCCAGACCGCTGCGCCGCGTCATCGACCGAAGCACGAAGGCCACCAGCGGTCCGCCCAGCAGCAGCACCACCCCCAGGTGGAAGAAGAGTGACCCGCCGTGACCCTGCAAGGGCCTCATAGCGCGAATGAAATGCTGGCGGATGAAAAACTCGTACAGAAAACGGCTCCCCGTGAACTGGTAGATCACCGCATAAAACGCTGCCGCCATACCACAGGCCAATGCAAAGGCGCCGGCGGTCCTCGCCATGCCGCGCCCTGTCCAGCGGAATCGCGATCGGACCACGGCCACATGGATGGCCAGGGCAAAGGCCGGGAGCACGACCCCGATCAATCCCTTCACCGCCGTAGCACCGGCCATTCCCACTCCGGCCATCACCATCTCCCCGCTGGTGAGCGTGAACGGCTGCGTGTCACATCGCAGGAATGCGTTCGTGAACACCAGCAGCGGCGCCAGGAGACAGAGCGTCAGCATCGGGTCGAGCACGACGCTCGAGGCGCCGCCGATGGCGAAGAGCCCGGCGCCGTACGCGAGCAGCGGGAGCAGCGGAGAAAGCAACCAGGCCCGGCTGCGATCGATCGTCACGCCGAACGCGCGCGCAAACGACGGCGCCGTCCGCCTCCAGAACCAGGCCAGGAGAAGCATCGTGAGGAGTGAGCACAGCAGGCTCGGAAACCGCGAGGCAAAGATGCTGACGTGCGGGCCAGGGCCGTCGATGATGGCGCTGGCGATCACGATCGACCAGATGTAGGTGGGCGGCTTCTCGTAGAACGGACGCCCGTCCCAGGTGGTGACGAAGTACTCGTGGGAGCTCTTCATCTCCTCCGCCACCCGGCGGTAGAGGGCCTCGTCGAAGTCGAAGGTCGGAGCGGTCACCGCCTGCAGAAGCAGTGTGGCCATGAGGACTCCGATCACGACGAATCCCAGTCGCATCGATGCACGCTAGCGACGCAACAATGAAGCGCCGATGAATGAACGGCCGATGAATGCGCGCGTTCACCGCGCGTTCATCCCGGCTGCGCTACGGTTCGCGCCGTGTTCGCACGAATGGCAGTCATGGCCCTGGCGATCTCTCTCTCCTCCTGCGCCTCCCTGGACCGTGGCTCGGCCGTGCCCGACGACACCTCCATTCGCGATGAAGTGCGTGCGAATCTCCAGGTCGACGGCTTCACCACGGTCGGCCTCAGCGTCGATCACGGCGTGGTGACGCTCAGCGGCCATCTGCCTACCGCCACGTTCCGCGAGAAAGCCGTGGCCGACGCGGAGAAGGCCAACGGCGTGAGGCACGTCAAAGACGAGATCGCGGTACCGTAGGTGAGGCCGTTCAGGTCCTCACTCGTATCGCAGGGCGTCGATGGTCTCCAGGCGTGAGGCCTTGTACGCCGGATACCAGCCGAAGCCGATGCCGATGATCGAACAGACGATCAGCCCGGTGAGCGCCCAGCCCCACGGAAAGACCACGGACATGTCGAGCCAGAAGGCCACGCCGTTGCCGCCCAGGACGCCGAACAGCACACCGGCCAGACCACCCAGCTCGGAGAGGAAGACCGCTTCGAACAAGAACTGCTTGACGATGTCCTCGCGTCGCGCGCCGATGGCCTTGCGCACGCCGATCTCGCGCGTCCGCTCGGTCACGCTCACCAGCATGATGTTCATGATGCCGATGCCGGCCGCGAGCAGCGCGATCGCGCTCACCACGAACGCGCCCGTGCGCACCGTGCCGGCGATCTGTCCGAATGCCGACAGGAGCGTGTCGTTCGAATAGATCTCGAAGTCGTTCTCTTTCCCGACTTTCAACCCGCGGGCGATGCGCATCGCCCCGATGGCCTTGTCGAGCGTGGCGTTGTACGTGGCCTGCGACGATGCCTGTGTGGCGATGTTCACGCTGCGGTGCTGCTGGCCGAAGTCGGCGAAGAACTTCGTGATGGGAACGGCAACCAGGTTGTCCTGACTCTGCCCGAAGGTGGACCCCTTTTCCGCGAACACGCCGATCACCTGGTACGGCTTGTTGTTGACCTTCACCGTTTTCCCGACCGGAGTCTCCGAGGAAAAGAGCTTCTTCTGGATGTCCGAGCCGATCACGCAGACGCTGCGCCCGAGCGTCACGTCCGCCGGCGACAGGTTGCGGCCGTAGGCAATGGTGTAGCTGTTGGCGAGCACGAAGGCCTCGTTCGTCCCGACCACGGTGTTCCCCTGCTTCTTGGCGGTGCCGTACCCGACCGCTTTGCCGCCGTCGAACACTTTGAGACAGACCGCCGCGGCCTCGCCTTCCATCAGACGCTTGTACTCGTTCCCTTCCTTCAGCGTGATGTTGCGGCGGTTCTTGAACAGATCCTCCGGGTCGTGCGTGTTGATCGTCGGATACTTCGCGAACTGAAAGATGTTCGATCCCAGGAAGCTGAGACCGGTCTCGATGGAGCCGGAGATGACGCTCAGCGCCGTCATCACACCGATGACCGAGAACACGCCGATGGTGACCCCGAGCATGGTCAGGATGGAGCGCAGCCGGTTCGTGCGCAACGCGCTCACGGCCATGCGGACGATTTCAAAAACGTTCATGTTCGGGAGAGCGGAGCCTGGAGATCGGAGATTGGCATCCCCGCATCCCTCATCTCCAGTCTCGAATCTCCAATTCCCTATTCATAGCGCAGCGCCTCGATGGGATCGAGCCTCGATGCCGAGAGTGCCGGCGCGAATCCCGAGAACACGCCCGTGACCGTCGAGACGATCAGGCCGGTGATCACCAGCCCGATCGAGAATCGCATCGGGAAGGAGGGGAATGCCGCCGCTACGGCCGTGCACATCAGCCACGACAGCGTCAGACCGACCGCTCCACCGATGAGACAGATGGAGATCGCCTCCACCAGGAACTGCAGGAGGATGGTGCGCCGCTTCGCCCCCACCGCCTTGCGCGTCCCGATCTCGCGGGTTCGCTCCTTCACGCTGACGTAGGTGATGTTCATGATCCCGATGGCGCCGACGAAAAGCGCCAGACCGGTGATGAACAGGCCGGCCGCGGCGATGCCGGCTTTGATCGGCCCCAGCGTCGAGCGCAGCCCATCCTGTTCGTTGATCTCGAAATCGTCCTTCTGCTCGGGCCGCAGGCCGCGCACGCGGCGCATGTCGCCGCGCAACTCGTCGCGGGCCAGGTCCATCCGGTTCTTGTCCTTCACCTTCACGCGGATCGACGTGTCCAGCCGGGCGCTGAAGTTCCTGACGAACGACGCCAGCGGCACGCTGGCGAAGTTGTCGAAGCTGAACAGACCCATGAACGTGCCCATCCGGGACCACACCCCGATGACCCGATAGAGATTGCCGTCGATGATGACGTTCTTGTCGATGGCCGAGCCGGTGGGGAAGAGCGCCTCCGCCACGTCGTAACCGAGAACTACGACATTCCGGCCGGAGCGCGACTCGATGTCGGTGAAGAAGCGGCCCTCCTTGAACGCGCTCGTGGAGGTCATCACGAAGTCGCTCGTGGTTCCCTGCGTGAACACGTCCAGCACTTCGTTGTCGCCGTACTTGACCGTGCGCGAGGTGTTGACCGTCGGAACGGCCACGATGAGCTGTGAGTTCGGCGTGGCCGCGATGACGCGGTTGAGATCCTCGGCGTAATGGACTTCCATGCGCCGGCGGTTGCGGTAGTTCCACCAGTCGTCAACGTGATGCCACGGCCACTTCTCGACGTAAAGCAGATCGTCGCCGATGACGGCCAGACTGCGGTCGAACCCCACCTGAATTCCACTGATGGCCGAGCCCATGAGTGTGACCGCGATGATGCCGATGATCACGCCGAGTGCGGTGAGGACGGAGCGCATCTTGTGCGCACGGATGATTCCGAACGCGATACGAAAGGACTCGCCGATCTCATTGAATACGTCACGCATCGTTGTCCTCGGTATGGTCCTCGGTCCTCGGTCCTCGGTTTACGGCCTGGCGCTAGCTTTTCGCTCCCGGTTTCTCGATCGTCACCTTGGCATCATCCTTCAGCTTGCGGGCAATGGCCGTGTACGGACCGGACACCACTTCCTGGCCCGGCTGGATGCCGCTCTTGATCTCGATGTAGGTGTTGTCGGCGATGCCGGTCTCCACCTTCTGCATTTTCACTTTGTCGCCGCTCTTGACGAAGACCACGCGCTCCAGCTTCTCGCGCAGCTCGCGCTGCTTGCGGCTCTCCATCGCCGTATTGGTCACGTCGGCCCGGTTGTCGCCGGCGGCCTTCGCTTTCTCGGCGGCACTCTGCTTCTCCTGCTCCTCGGGAGAGAGCTTGCTGTCGGGAGCCCGCACCGTCACGCTCTGGATGGGAACGACGACGGCGTTCTGCACCGTGGCCGTCTCGACGTCGGCGGTGGCGCTCATGCCCGGCCGCAGCGACACGGGAGGAGTGGGGATGGAGATCTTCACGACGAAGTTCGTGACCTCCTCCTGCGTTCCGGCATTCTGGGTGGCCGCCGTCGAGGCGATCTCCCGCACCACGCCGCGGAGCGTGCGGTCGGGATAGGCATCGACACTGATCCGCGCACCGTCGCCGACCTTCACGTTGACGACGTCGTTCTCGTTGACGTTCACCACCGCTTCCATGCTGTTGAGATTGGCGATGCGCATCACTTCGGTGCCCGCGAACTGGCTCGTGCCGACCACGCGCTGGCCGACGCGGGCGGGCAGCGTCGAGATCGTGCCGTCGTTCGGCGCGACGATCGTCGTCTTCGACAGGAGATCGCGAATCTGGCGCAGCCCCCCTTCGGCCTGCTGCGCGGCGAACGTGGCCGAGTTCACCGCCGATTTGGCGATGTCGTAGTTCGTCTCCGCGACGTTGAGATCGGCCTGCGAGAGCAACTGCGTGTTGAACAGGCTCTGGGCACGCTTGTAGTCGAGCTCCGCCTTGGCCAACTCGGCGCGATGCTGCACGATCGCCGAGCGCGACGCGGCCAGCGCCGACTGCTGGGATTCCACCTGGGCCTGGTAGTTGTCGGGTTTGATCTTCAGCAGGACGTCGCCGCGATGAACGGTCTGCCCTTCCTTCACCGGAATGGCCACGATCTCGCCCGAGACCTCCGGCGCGATTGGTACTTCCACCTCCGGCTGGATCTTCCCCGTGGCCGTCACCAGTTGCGTGATGGTCTTGCGGAAGGCCTTGTCCGTCGTGACGGGGATGCCCTTGTCGCGCTTGCTCGAGGCCACCCCCGAAGCGACGGCGATCAGGACGACGACGATGACGCCGATGATGATGAAGAGTCTCTTCCGGGAACGTTTCGTTTGGTTCATTCAGACACTCACAGACAACGAAAGATATGATCGTTTTATGCTGGAACGGGAATCGAGCCGTGGAATCCTCACACTGCGCCTCGCCCACGGCAAGGCCAGCGCGATGGACATCGAACTCTGCGAAGTATTACGAACCGAGCTCGAAACTGTTGCAGAACGTGACGACGTCCGTGCCATTGTACTCACCGGCACCGGATCGATCTTCTCCGCCGGCGTCGACCTGCCCAGGCTGCTCGAGGCGGGAGGGGACTACGTACAGCGGTTCGTCGAGGCCCTCGACGCCGTCCTGCGCGCGCTCTTTCTCTTCCCGCGGCCGGTCGTGGCGGCCGTCAACGGTCACGCCATCGCCGGAGGGGCCATCATGGCCTTCGCCTGTGACTACCGCCTGATGAGCGGCGGCCGCATCGGCGTGCCCGAGCTGCTCGTGGGCGTGCCGTTCCCCCCGCTGGCCCTCGAGATCGTCCGCTTCGCCATCCCTCCGCAACACCGCCAGGCCATGATCTACCTCGGCAAAACGATCGAAGCCGAGGCCGCCCGGGCCGCCGGGATCATCGACGAAGTCGTCCCGTCCGATGAGCTGGCGGCGCGCGCCACCGCCATCGCCACCCAGCTCGGGGCGATCCCGCCCCAGGCCTTCGCCCTCACCAAGCGGCAGTTGCGCGAGCAGTCCCTCCTCGATGCGGCCCACATCGCCCAGTCGGCAACAGAAGTCATCGATGCGCTCTGGGCTTCGCCCGCGACCCATGAAAAGATCCGCGACTATCTGAGCCGGACCATCGGCAGGAAATGAGGATGTTATCGATGAAAACTCGTTCGTTGACGCTTGCGGCCGTGGCGCTCGTCGCGGTCACGCTTTCCGCGCAGACGCGGCTTCCCTATCCCGAAACGAAGAAGGTCGATCAGAAGGACACATACGCCGGCAACGTCGTCGTCGAGGATCCGTACCGCTGGCTGGAGACGGACGTGCGCGAATCGGATGCTGTCCGCGCCTGGGTCGACGCCGAAAACAAGGTCACGTTCGCCTATCTCGATTCCCTGCCGTCCCGGGCAGCCATCAAGAAACACCTGGCCGACCTCTGGAACTACGAGAAGTACACCGTTCCGGTGAAGCGCGGCGGCCACTATTACTTCCGCAAGAACGACGGCCTGCAGAACCAGTCGGTGCTGTACGTGCAGAAGTCGCTGTCCGACACTCCGCGCGTTTTGCTCGATCCCAACACATGGTCGAAAGACGGCACCATCGCCCTGACGAACTTCGTGGCCAGCGATGACGGCCGCTATCTCGCGTACGGAATGGCCGAAGCGGGTTCCGACTGGGTGACGTGGCACATCCTCGAAGTGGACAGCGGGAAGATCCTTCCCGACGAGTTGCACTGGATCAAGTTCAACGCGCCTGCCTGGACGAGCGACAGCCGCGGATTCTTCTATAGCCGTTTCCCGCAGCCCGCGGCGGGCGCGGCCATGCAGAGTCTCAACAAGAACGAGAAGGTCTACTACCACCGCGCCGGCACGGCGCAGACCGCGGACGTCGAAGTCTACGAGCGCCCCGACCAGCCGGAGTGGACGTTCAGCAATAACGTGACCGAGGACGGCCACTATCTCGTCATCACTGTGGCCAGGAGCTCGGCGTCGAAGTATCAGGTGCTCGTCAAGGATCTCAGCGAGCCGTACGGCATGCCCACGACGCTCATCGGTGGATTCGACAACGAGTATGTACTGGCCGGCAGCGACGGCCCGCTCCTCTACTTCAAGACCGACGTCGAGGCGCCGCGCCGGCGTCTGGTGGCGATCGACGTCAACAAGCCCGATCGCGCCGGCTGGCGCGAGGTCATCCCGCAGTCATCCGACCTGCTGAGCGACGTCAATGACGTCGGCGGCAATTTCGTGGCCGAGTACCTGAAGGATGCACACAGCGAAGTGCGGGTCCTTTCGCACGACGGAAAGCCGGTGCGCAGCGTCGATTTCGCGACCATGGGCACCGCCTCCGGGTTCGAAGGGCGGCAGAACGATCCGGAGACGTTCTATTCGTTCGAGAGCTTCACAGTTCCACCGACGATCTACCGCTACGACGTGGCCACCGGGCAGAACACGGCCGTCTTTCAGTCGAAAGTGAATTTCGATCCGAAGCGGTTCGACGTCAAACAGGTGTTCTACAACTCGAAAGACGGCACGCGCGTGCCGATGTTCGTGGCCAGCCGCAAAGGGATCCGTCTCAACGGCAACAATCCGGCTCTGCTCTACGGCTACGGCGGATTCAACATCGCCACCGTGCCCCGCTTCTCGGTCGCGCACCTGGTATGGATGGAGATGGGCGGCGTCTACGCGAGCGCGAACCTGCGCGGCGGCAGCGAATACGGCGAGGAGTGGCATCTCGCCGGAACGAAAGAGCACAAGCAGAACGTGTTCGACGATTACATCGCCGCCGCGGAGTGGCTGATCAGGAACAGGTACACGCGTCCGCAGAAACTCGCCATCACCGGAGCCAGCAACGGCGGGCTGCTCGTCGGCGCGGCCATGACGCAGCGCCCCGACCTGTTCGGGGCCGCGCTGCCCGCCGTCGGCGTCATGGACATGCTGCGCTTCCAGCGATTCACCGCTGGCCGCTTCTGGACCGACGACTACGGATCGAGCGACAACCCGGAGGAGTTTCGGGCGCTCTACGCGTACTCGCCGTACCACAATCTGAAGAAGGGCACGTCATACCCGGCCACGCTCGTCAGAACGGCCGATCACGACGACCGCGTCGTGCCCGGCCACAGCTTCAAGTTCGCGGCGCGGCTGCAGGAAGACCAGACCGGACCTGCACCCGTGCTGATCCGCATCGAGACCCGCGCCGGTCACGGTGCCGGCAAACCGGTCTCGAAACAGATCGAAGAGACCGCCGACGAATACGCCTTTCTCGTCGCCAACCTCGGAATGAAGCTGCCGAAGGGATTCTGATGGAGGCCTCGGGCCTCGGTCCCGGGTCCTCGGTTGAAGACGCGCAGAACCGAGGCCCGAGGCCTGAGGCCCGAGGCCCAGGCCTGGCCCGCCGCCTCGGCGCATTCGACGCGACGATGATCGTGATGGGCGGGATCATCGGGTCGGGCATCTTCATCAATCCGTACGTCGTCGCCAGGCACGTGCATTCGCCCGCGCTGATCCTCGGGGCGTGGGCGGCCGGCGGGGTGATGGCGATGCTCGGTGCGTTCGTGTACGCGGAGCTGGCCGCGCTGCGGCCGGAGGCAGGTGGTCAATATGCGTACCTTCGCGATGCCTACCATCCCGCCGTGGCCTTTCTCTACGGATGGGCGTTGCTGCTGGTCGTCCAGAGCGGAGGGATGGCCGCGGTGGCCGTCACGTTCGCGCGCTACACGATCGATCTGACCGGCATCACGATTTCCGATGCGCTGCTGGCCTCGGTCACGCTCGTCGCGCTCACGATCGTCAACGTGCTGGGCGTGCGCAGCGGCAGCAACACGCAGTCGGCACTGATGATCCTGAAGCTGCTGGCCATCGCCATGCTGATCTTCTTCGGCTTCGCCGCGAAGAGTGCCGCGAGCGCCCACGGTGCGTCGTTGCCGGACGCGGGTTGGATGGCATTCGCGGCGGCCATGACGCCCGTGATGTTCGCGTACGGAGGGTGGCAGACGGCCAGCTTCATGTCGGCCGAGCTCAAACGGCCGCGGCGCGATCTGGCCATCGGCCTGCTGGCGGGTGTGGCCGGCGTGATCACGGTCTACGTGCTCGTCAACGCCGTGATGCTGCACGCTCTCGGCGCGGCGGGACTGGCGGCGACGTCGACCCCCGCTTCCGCCGTGATGCGCGCCGCCCTCGGCGAGCGCGGCGCAAAGCTCATCGCCATCGGCATCGCCGTCTCCACGCTCGGCTTTCTGAGCCAGAGCATGCTCACCGCGCCGCGCGTCTATTACGCCATGGCCACCGATCGCGTGTTCTTCCGTGCGGTTGCGCGCGTGCATCCCGTGACGCGAGTCCCTTACGTGGCCATCGCCTTGCAGGGCGTCGCGGCCATCGTCATCGCGGTTTCGGGAAAGTACGAACAGATCCTGAGCTACGTCGTGGCCACCGACTTCATCTTCTTCGGTCTGACCGGTGCCGCGCTGTTCGTGTTTCGCCGCCGCGGCATCACCACCGATGTGTTCCGCACTCCCGGGCATCCCGTGACGACGGCCGTCTTCACGATCGCCTGCTGGGCGGTGGTCATCGCCACGATCGTGCGCTCGCCGCTCCAGAGCACCATCGGCCTCGCCATCATCGCCGCGGGCGGGATTGCGTACGGCCTGTGGATCAAGGCCTCGGGCCTCGGGCCTCGGGCCTCGTTTTGAGGCGGGGTGCTGGGTGCTGGGTGCTGGGCTCCGCGTCCTCGGTCCTCGGTCCTCGGTCCTCGGTTCCCCCCTTACTTCGACCGAGCACCCAGCACCCAGCACCCAGCACCGAGCACCGAGCACCGAGCACCGAGCACCGATTACTCCCCCCGCTCCTCCCATCTCGCGAGAATCGCGCGAGCGGCCCGATGGCGGCCTGCTACCGCGGCGATCATCTGTTGGGTCGGAGCGAAGTCGCCCGACTGCAACGCTTCGAACAGCGTCTGCAGTGATGACGACAGACCGGTCAGCGTGTCGGGGGCGGCGCGGCGCCGCCGCGGCCCCTCCTCGTCCTCGTCCGCGGCTGCGCCGGCGATTGCTTCGAGCTTCGCGTCACGCCCCTTCGATTGCAGCGACTCGAACTCGTCGAGGGCGGCATTCACGCGGCGGAGATCGTTGTACATCTGGAGAGACAGGGCCAGTTGCTGCCCGAGGCCTGCGGCGGTCGTCTTCACGCGCGGATCCATCTTCACGACGAGCGGCTGCGTCGACGTCGTGCCATCGGCAGTCAGCTTCACCGTGTACGTGCCCGGAACGATCCACGGCGACGTGGAATCGGGCGGCGTGTTGAACGGGATCGCGTTGATGCCGTACGACGGTTTCTTCTGCGGCAGCGGCGTGTAGTGGAGATCCCATACGAAGCGGTGCATGCCCGGCTGGCCTGACAGTGTCTGCGGCGGCCGCATCCAGTACCAGGGCCAGTTGCCGATGTCCTTCGGCGTTTCGACCTTGTCGTCGCTCGAATAGCGGCGAACGAGCTTGCCGTTCCCGTCGAGGATGTCGATCGTGACGTTGCGCGCCGGCGCTGCCAGCACGTAGTCGATCACCGCGCCGTCAGGCGGATTCTGCCCGGCCGGTTCGTCCGGCGGCAGCGGCGTGTCGCTGTTCTTGTTCCAGCGGAAGCGCCAGGCGGACGACGGCTTGACGAGAGCCGCGGCCGATGCCGGCCTTGTTCCAGCGAGAGCACGGAGCGGTGCGATGTCGTCGAGAATCCAGAAGCCGCGGCCGTGGGTGGCCACGATCACATCGTTGTCGTGCACGATGAGATCGCGGACCGACGTGGCCGGCATATTGAGCCGCAGCGGCTGCCAGTGGTCGCCGTCGTCGAAGGAGACGTACGCCTCGCGCTCCGAGCCGGCGAACAGCAACCCCTTCCTCTTCGGATCCTCGCGGATCACGTTGATGGCGCCGCCGTCCGGAATGCCGTTCACGATTTCGGCCCACGTCTCTCCCCTGTCGCGCGTCCGCAGGATGTGCGGGCGCAGATCGTCGAGGCGAAAAGCGTTGATGGCGGCGTACGCGCTGTTCGCGTCGAAGTGCGACGCTTCGATGATGGACACCTTCGCCCACGGTACGAGCTGCGCCGGCGTGACGTTTTTCCACGTCGAGCCGCCGTCGATGGTCAGATGAATCAGTCCATCGTCGGTGCCGGCCCAGATCCGGTTCGCCGAGAGCGGCGACGGCGCCAGCGCATACACCACTCCGCGCCGGGTCACCTCCACCTGGCCGGTCCCTCGGTATTTGCCGACGCTGGCCGGGACGTCCCAGATCTTCCGCGTCAGGTCGGGACTGATCTCGCTCCACCAGCGGCCGCCGTTCGCCGTCCGCCACACCGTGTTCGAGGCGAAGTAGAGAACGTGCGGATCGATGGGAGAGAAGGCGATGGGCTGCGTACGGATCACGCGATAGTCACCGCTGCGCAGCGGTTTCGGCGAGATGTCCATGACCTGATCGGTGCGGCGGTCGTAGCGCGTGATCTTGCCGCCATAGATCAGATCGGGATTGAGCGGATCGGGGACCGCGTATCCATATTCTTCCGCGGCGATGGGATGCCAGTCGCGGAACGTGATCGCTCCGTCGTCGCTGCGGCTGTTGACGCAGGCCGAGCCGCTCTCCTGCTGTCCGCCGCACACGCGATAGGGAAAGGCATTGTCCGCGGAGACGTGATACATCTGCGCGGTCGGCTGGTTGTACCAGGAGCTCCAGGTCTGGCCGCCGTTGACCGTGACGATCGCCCCCTGATCCGAGGCGATCAGGATCGTGTTCGTGTCGTTCGGATTCACCCACACCCTGTGGTAATCGTCGCCGCCCGGCGCGCCACGGAACGCCGCGAACGTCCTGCCTCCATCCACCGACTTCCACGTCACCACGTTCGCGACATAGAGCACATCGGCGTTTTTCGGATCCGTGCGCACCTCGTTGAAGTCACCCGGCCTTCCCCAGATGCGCCGGTCGTCGTTGACGCGACGCCACGACTGGCCCGCGTCTTCGGACTCATACAACCCGCCCGCGTCTTTGTGAATCCCGCAGATGGCGTAGAGCCGCCTGGGGTCCGCCGGCGCGACTTCGAGGCCGGCGCGGCCGATCTTCTCGTTCGACGGAAGTCCGTTCGTCAGTTGGCTCCACGTCGTGCCACCGTCGGCCGACTTGTAGACACCGCTTCCCGGTCCGTTGAAGTGACCGTTTTCCCACGGCGCGGTGCGCGCCTCCCACAATGCGGCGTAGACGATCTGCGGGTTGGACGGATCGATGACCACGTCGACGCCGCCGGTGTTCTCGTCGCGATACAGCACCTTCTCGAACGTCTGTCCGCCATCGGTGGATCGGAAGATGCCCCGCTCCGCGTTCGCGCCATAGGGGTGTCCGAGGACGGCGACGAAGAGGCGGTTGGGATCGTGAGGGTCGACGGCGATCATCGGGATCTGCTGCCCATCGCGCAGTCCGAGGTGCGTCCACGTCTTCCCCGCGTCCGTCGACTTGTAGATGCCGTCGCCGGTGGAGAGATCGGGACGTTGCAGTCCTTCGCCGCTGCCGGCGTAGATCACGTTCGGATCGGACAGAGACACGGCCAGCGCCCCGATCGAACCGGTGGGCTGCTCGTCGAAGATCGGCGTCCAGACGCGGCCGTAGTCGTTGCTCTTCCATACGCCGCCGTTGTTGACGCCGATGTAGAAGACGTTCGGCTGTGACGGCACGCCCACGCCAGCGACGGTCCGGCTTCCCCGGAACGGGCCGATCGAGCGCCAGCGCATCTCCTGAAACAGCTTCGGCTCGACCTGCGCGGATGCCAGTGCGGCGAAGAGGACGAGAAACCCCGCCAATCGTTTCGTCATGCGCCGAAGAATATCGTGGGTGATGGCGCTCCCGCTCCCCTACAGGTTTTCGTCGAACCACAACACCACGCGGCGAGCCAGATCGCGCTTGTGCTCAGGATCGACGAAGCGGTGTCCCTCGTTCGGATAGACCACGAGCTTCGTCCTGACCCCGAGGGTCCGCAGGGCGTGCCAGAACTCGAAGGACTGCGGGGAGGGCACTTCGCCGTCGCGGTCGCCGACCACGACCAGCGTCGGCGTCTTCACATTGCGGATGAACTCGATCGGCGAGCTGCGGCGATAGATGTACGGATCGTCGTAGACCGAGGCGCCGAAGAACGGGATCATCCACTGGTCGATGGAGTTCTGGCCGTAGTAACTCTGCCAGTTCGAGAGTCCCGCCCCGGCCACGGCGGCCTTGAATCTCTGTGTCTGCGTCACCGCCCACATGGTCATGTAGCCGCCGTAGCTCCAGCCCCAGATGCCCACGCGATCCTTGTCCACGGGCGCGGCAGCGACCGCGGCGTCGACACCGCGCAGGATGTCGCGCAGATCGCCGTAGCCGAAGTCCTTCACATTCGCGCGGGTGAATGCTTCGCCCTGGCCGAAGCTCCCGCGCGGGTTGGGCATGAGCACGGCGTAACCATTGGCCACGAGCGAGGCCAGATTGAGACTCGGCCATTGCGACAACGCACCGCTCGAAGGTCCGCCGTGGACCTGCACGACCAGCGGCAGCTTTGCTCCTTCGGTTTGCCGCGGATAGAGCAGCCAGCCCTGCACCTGGAAGCCGTCGCTCGTCCAGTTCACGTTCTGCGACCGGCCCCACAGCGGCTTGACGGCGTCGTTCGCATGCGTCACCGGCTTCCACGCTCCAATCGGGCCGGCCACCACTTCGGGCGGCCGCGTAAACGACTCGCGAACCGCCGCGGTGGTCTCACCGTCGCGCGACGCCGACACGCTGATGACGAACGACGTCGTCAGCTTCCCTTCGCCGCTCCAGAGCTGCGCGATGGCGGCGGCGGGCACGCTGACCGTCGCGAATCCGGAGAGACCGTTGATGTTCTCGCCGAAGAGGATTCGATCCGGTGACGACCACTGCAGCCACGTCGCGCTGGCGTGCATGGACGGAGTCACGTTCGTGGCCGGGCCGCCCTCCGCGGGGACGACGAAGATGTCGCCACCGGTCACTCCCTGATCACTCATCAGCCCCTCGATAAAGGCGACGGACTTTCCGTCCGGCGACCAGCGCGGGTTGGCGATCTGCAACGACGGCTTGTAAATCGAGCGCCCCTTGCTTTCGCCGCGATCGAACCGCCACACCTCGGCCACCCAGTAGTTGTCCTCCCCCGATCCGAATGCCGCTTCCGCAGCGAAGCTGCGGGAGTCAGGTGACCAATCGTAGTCGTAGACGTACATATTCGCCGGCGTGACCAGGTCGACCTTTTTCGTGGCCAGGTCGACGATGGCGATGCGTTGCTCCTCGACCTGCATCTCCACGTCGCCCGACGGAGGGGTCATCGCTTCGAGCGCGCCGCCTTTGAGGGAGGCGTTCTCGATGAACAGCACGGCCACCGACTTTCCGTCCGGCGACCACTTCGGCATCGATAGCGCGCCCTTGACCGCCGTAATGGCCCGCGCTCTCCCGCCGTCCCGCGGCGCGAGATAGAGCTGGTCTGCCACAAAGGCGATCTGCATTCCGTCCGGGGACCAGGCGATGCCCGACGGCTCGTCACTCGTCCTGGTGGTGACGCGCACGGCGGGACTCTGCGCCGCACCGAGGCTCTGCACGTACACGCCGCTCTCCGGAGCCCGCTGTCCGTTTGGGGTATGCACGGTCTTGACGTAAGCGACGCACGAGCCGTCCGGTGAGATCGCTGTCTCGTCGAACGTCTGCACGCGCATGAGCGTGGTCATGGTCTGGTCGAGGACTGCATCGCGCGGCTGCGCGAGCAGTGAGGATGCGAAGAGCAAAACCACGGCGGACAGTTTCTGCAGATGCATCCGGCGATTATCGTCGAGGTGACGTCCCGTTTATACAGCTGCGTCCCACCGCCTGAGGATCGATCAGAACTTGAAGAGAATGGCGGCAAACAGCGCGCTGTCGGCTTTTGTGAGGGTCCGGGGCACGGGGCGATTCTTGTAGTCGTACGCGTATGCGATCTTCAGCTCCAGATGCGAGGCCACTGTCGTCGTCAATCCGGCGTCGAAGTGATAGAGCACGTCAGCGAAGTCGTTCGTCTTCCAGAGGCCGGTCAGGTTCTCGACGATTCTGCTCGATGTCGAGATCGCCCAGTCCAGATTCTGTCCTGCCTTGAGCGCCACGTTGCTCGTCCTTCCCTCCGCGGGATTGCGCTGCACGATCTCTCCCAGCGCTCCGTCGACGGAGAGGTTGCACGCGGCGCTCTTGATGATGCGATAACCGCCACCGGCCACCGGTCCGACGAGATAGGTAATGGACTTGAAGGGATCGCGCAGGTAGGAGACCTCGCCAAATGCGAACGCGCGATCGGAGAGCGAGTACTCACCGCGCGCGTCCGCGGTGGCCCGGTCCACCTGCCTCACGCCCGCCGTCGATCCGCGCAGATACAACGCCTCGGCCTTGAACACGAACCGCGTCTTGGGGTCATATTTCGCCGCCGCGGAAGCGTTGAAGTTCTTCGTGTCGGTGTTTCCGCTGGTGAGCGCGAGGCCGGCGCCGGCACTGCCCGTCCATCGCTTCGACGGCGGAGCATCGGCGCCGAATGCCGAAACAGCCACGGCCAGCACCGGAATCAGAAAAGCCGGTCGCATCGGTTCGGAAAACGCCAGCAAGAGCCGGGCCGATCGGGTGGCCGGGTTCAGATGACTCCTTCGATCAATGCGTACTCCTGGCCATGCGGCACGCGATCGAGCGATCGGAATTCCTCGATCGTCACGAGCCGCACCTCGTCGACCTCCTCGACCTGCAGGCGGAGTGCATTCACATCGACGTCGCGGCGGACGACGAAGATCTCGTGGATCTCGTTGTCGATGTAGGAGCCGCCGTTGAGCACCGAGGATTCGCGGAGCGTCGCCAGAGGCCGCAACTCGCCGGGCCCAAGATCGAGACCGAGCTCTTCGTGCGTTTCCCGGATCGCCGCGTCGGCAGCCGCCTCCCTCGTCGAGACGTGACCGGCGCAGGAGACGTCCCAGAGTCCGGGATGGTTTTCCTTCGCCAGCGCGCGGCGCTGTATGAGGATCCGGCCGTCCGGTGTCAGAATCCAGATGTGCACGGCGCGGTGCCAGTCGCCGTCACGATGGACGTCCGGCTTCGGCTTCGTTCGCCCCGTCGGCGAACCGCGGTCGTCGAGGATGTCGATCCACTCCAAGGAAAAATGATACAGGTGCGCCTGTTGCTGCACTGCCCTGAAAGGAGTCTTGATGAAACGAACATGGACGATCGTGATGGCCGCCGCGCTGCTGTCGATCACCGCTGGCGCCTGCCACAAGAATCCTCCGACCTCACTCACATCGACCGCCGCCACTCAGTCGGACACCGCGATGCCGACCACGGCCGTGACGCCGGCCACCACACCGGCCACCACGCCGGCCACGACCGCGACGCGTTAGCGGTTAGCGGTCAGCGGTAGCCGGTAACCGGTAACCGTTGCTGATTCTAGTCCCGGCAACCCGAGCACAGCGACCCAGCGACCCAGCGACCCGGCGACCCGGCAACCCGAGCAAAGCAACCCGGCAACCCGGCAACCCGAGCAAAGCAACCCGACAACCCGAGCAAAGTGAGCGACCCGCACGTACGCTAGACTCCCCCACATGGCGCAATTCCCTCGCGGTTTTCTGTGGGGCGCAGCGACGTCGGCCTATCAGATCGAGGGTTCGCCGCTCGCCGACGGGGCGGGACAGAGTATCTGGGGTCGCTTCGCCCACACGGCGGGCCGCATCGCCAACGACGAGCACGGCGACATCGCCTGCGATCACTACCACCGCTACCGCGACGACGTCGCCGTCATGCGGGACCTGGGACTGCAGGCCTATCGCTTCTCGATCTCCTGGAGCCGCATCCTTCCCGATGGAAGCGGGGCCGTGAATCAACGCGGCGTCGACTTCTACAGCCGCCTCGTCGACGAACTGCTCAAGGCCAACATCCGGCCGATGGTCACGCTGTATCACTGGGATCTTCCCGCGGCGCTCGACGACCGCGGCGGCTGGCTCAATCCCGACGTGGCCGGCTGGTTCGCCGAATACGCCGCGGTGATGTACCGCGCGCTCGACGATCGCGTCACGATGTGGGCCACGCTCAACGAGCCCTGGGTCGTCACCGAGGGCGGATATCTTCACGGAACGCTCGCGCCCGGCCACCGCAATCGTTACGAAGCGCCGATCGCCACGAACAACCTCTTGCGCGCGCATGCGGCGGCGGTGGAGGCGTATCGCGCCACCGGGAAGAATCAGATCGGCATCGTCGTGAATCTCGAGCCGAAATACGCGGATTCCGACAGCGAGGAAGATCTCGCGGCCGTGCAACGCGCCGACGCGTACATGAACCGGCAGTATCTCGATCCCCTCTTCTTCGGCACGTATCCGCCCGAGCTCGGGGAGATGTTCGGCGATGCCTGGCCGGATTTCCCGAAGAGCGATCTCGACGCGCTGAAACAGAAGCTCGACTTCATCGGGATCAACTATTACAAGCGCGGGCTGACGACGAACGACCCGTCGAAAGTCATCGAGCGCGCCCGTGAGGTCCGCAATCCACGCGCGACGTACACCGAGACGGGCTGGGAAGTCTATCCAGCGGGACTGACGAACATCCTCCTCTGGGCGCACGAGCGATACAAGCTGCCCATCTACATCACCGAAAACGGCGCGGCCTTCTACGATCCTCCCACCGCGGAGAATGGCCGGGTCGATGATCCGCTGCGCGTCGAGTACCTGCGCCAGCACTTCCGGGCCATCTACGAGGCCATCAACCAGGGCGCCGACATCCGCGGTTACTTCGTCTGGTCACTGCTCGACAACTTCGAATGGGCCCTCGGCTACGCGAAGCGGTTCGGCATCGTGCACGTCGATTACGCCACCCTCCAGCGCACTCCAAAGGCGAGCGCCCGCTTCTACTCCGAGGTCATCCGCACAAACGGATCAGCGGCGTTCCAGTAACAAACCGCGAAACAGCGCGAACGAAGATAGGAGCTCTTCGGCGAAGATGTCGAGCATGTCTTTGGGCGGGAGGAGATCGCCGGCTGAGGCGTTGGTCAATAGATGATGTCGATGTGGTGGGGCACGCGCGCCAGACGGATCTCGCCGGCGGCATAGTCCACTGGTTGACCATCGGCGGTGGCCCCATGGATCGGGCCTGACAAGGGTGAACGGATGATCACCGCCCCGGCCGGAGCGCGGAGAAAATCCACCGAGACCGTATCGCCGCTCCGCTTCATGGTGTAGCCGAGGCGGCCGGCGTGGGTGGAGAGGTTGTCAATGGACACGCCGGCGTCGAGCCACGACTCGTCGATACCCGCTCCGATCACGAGCGTGCCTTCGTCGTTCTCGTACGCGAAGAGGTCCAGCGCCGAGCGGATAAAGTCCGAGCCCACCCAGGAGTGCGGCATGTCGCCGATGAATCCGGGTTTGCGCACGTCGGGGCGGACGACTTCCGCCCACTCGTTCCACGCGGACGGCCGCTGATCGCGGAAGAAGTATCGGACCAGCTGCAGCGCGCGCTCCTTCTGGCCCATCCGGATGAGCGCACCGACGATGCGCCATTCATACGGCGTGTACTGGCGCGGCTCCAGGGCGTGCTGAAAATAGCGGTCGAACGTACGCAGTAACGCCTCGTGCGGCAGCTTCTCCGCTTCGCCCACCGGCTCGAGCGCAATCGTGGTCGAGGCCGGATCGAAGTCGCCGAGCTCCGCGGCGCCTGGGATGTAGTCGATGGCATGCTGACGCATCGAGAGATCGATGGAGGCCAGGAGATCGCGCTCGAACTCGTCGCGCATCGACGCGTAGTCCGTGGTCCGGCCGAGCTCCGCGGCGAGATACGCGGCGTCCTTGAGCCCGCGCAGGATGAAGAAGTCGTCCCAGTACGAATGCATCGGCTTCGCCGAATAGCCCTCGTGGCTGATCGACGCTGGCACGAGACCGTACTCCGGCGTGCCCTCGTATTGCTTCGTGAGCCGCTCGTGACGCAGGGAGTCGATGTAGGCCACGGTCTTCTCGATGGCTGCCCATTGCTTCTCGACGAGCGCACGATCGTGCGTGTGCCGGTAGTACTCGGCGATGAGATAGATGAACTCGCCGTGGCTGTCGTTCTCCGGCACCGGATCGGCGCCGGCTTTGCCGACACAGCAGGGAATCGCTCCGCTCGCGTACTGAAACCGCGCGTACCAGTTGATGAAGTCGCGCACTTCATCGTAGTGGCCGAGACGAAGGAGCGCGGTGGAGGTGAGCGAGCCGTCGCGGATCCAGGAGCGGTCGTAGGAGCGCGAGCCCGGCTGGATGGCCGGACCGTCGCGATTGATGAGGATGTACGCGAGGTTCGTGCGAATCGAGTCCGCCAGCTTCCGGTCGGGGATGTCGATGCGGACCGTGTCGAGTTTTTCCGGCCAGGACAGCGCCGGCGATGCCGGCGCCGCCGCGGCCAGAAGCGGGATGCGCAGCGTCACTTCGCTGGAGTTGAATCTCATCGCCGCGGACGCGTAGCCGTAGTCATCGGTGATCGCTTGCGCGGCCGGCACGCTTCCCTTGCGCAGCAGGTCGACGATGTTGCCGCCGTCGAACCTCATCGCGCCGAACGCGTCGGGCGTCGCGTCGATGGAGATGCGCTCATCGGCATCGACGTCCACCCGGCCGTGCCCGAAGGCGATGTGTCTGATCTTCACCACGCCGCCGGTTCGATTCAGAAACTGCCACGGCGTGTTCACCTGCAGCGGACGGATGGCCACGAAGAGCTCCGCGCCCTTCGGGATCGTGTAACGCACGAAGAGCGTTGAGGCCGCGTCGACCCACGCCGTCATGCCTAGAACGCCGGGCCACTCCACCGACGGCACCGGCAAGTCTCCCCGCTCCAGCGACTGCGCCGGCGTGACGTCGCTCCAGGTGATGAGCCGCCCGTCTTTCCAGACGAACGGCTCGATCGAGCAGCGGGCGTTCCCGAGCTCGACGGCGCCGTCCTCTCCGACCAGCGCCTCCACCGCACTCCCGTCGGCGCCGACGATCGTCCAGTACGACTGCTGGTCATAGAGATAGCGCGGATAACTGCCGCGCTGCGACTCCTCGGCAATCGAGTGGAAGAAGTCGTTCGGCGTTTTCGACCAGGCTATTTCGTGCGGCGTCAGCTTCACGAGCGTGGCCGGCTGGCGCGAGGCGATGCGGATCACGCGGCCGTCGGCGTCAGGTGTGTCGACGTAGTTCTTCCGGCCGGCCACGTCGCGGACTTTCTCGCCGTCGAGGTACACCGTGTACGCGACGGGACGATCCCACTCGATCGTGAATCCGCCCAGCTCGCGGCGGCGCTTCATGTCGATCGTGAAGTCCCTGCCCTTGCGGAACGGCCCGTACGGCGGCGGGAGAACACTCGTCGACTCGATCGGCGACAGCGCCAGATCGTCGATCCACACCGTCCCCTTCCCGCCCGTTCCGGCGGTAACCACGATCTCGAGCGATCCGATCCGGCGCGGCAACTCGCCTCCGCCCAGCGGACCCCAGGCGAAGGCGATCTGGCTCCTGCGGATGACGATGCGCTTCCACTCCCGTGGAAAATCGAACTCGCGCTTCGTGTGCCACCAGACGTTCTGCCCGGTCGGGTCGATGAGCTTGAACTCGAGCGTGTTGCGCGGCGCATCGCCGCGGAGCGAAAACGAGAACTCGAAATTCGGCGGCAGCTCCACCGGCACCTCGCGCCGGGCGATGGCATAACCGCCGTGACCATGAAAGTCGAAGTCGATGCGCAGGGCCGCCCCGTGACGACCAGCCTCCTTCGAGAGATGCATCTCCACGCCTTGCGCCGGAGCGGCCTTCCACGCGGCGATTGAATCGAAGGAGTCCAGCGTTGATGCTGAGACGCAATTGGAAAATGCAAAATGCAGAATGCAAAATGCAAAAAGTGTTCTAGCGGTCTTCATCGTTCATTTTGCATTGTTCGATGTTTTACATTTTGCATTTTGCATTTTGCATTTCGCAAGTCACCCCTTCACGCTCCCGGCCATGATTCCGGCGATGTACTGCTTCTGCAGAACGAAGAACAGCAGCAGCACCGGGATCACGGTGATGACCGAGCCGGCCATCATCAGCTCGAGGTCCTGGAAGTGCTCGCCTGCGAGATTGGCCAGCGCCACCGGCAGCGTGTACTTGCTCTGATCGGTGAGGATGATGAGAGGCCACATGAAGTCGTTCCAGGCGGACATGAATGTGAAGATGGCCAGCGTGGCCAGGACCGGACGCGCCAGCGGCAGGATGATGTAACGGTAGATGCGCCACTCGCTGGCGCCGTCGATGCGCGCGGCGGCGATGACGTCGTCGGGGATTCCGACCATGAACTGCCGCACCAGGAAGATGCCATAGATCGTGGCCATCATCGGGATCATCGCGCCGACATAGGTGTTGACCAGCCCGATGGACTTGAGCAGCAGAAAGAGCGGCAGCATGGCCACCTGAGCGGGAATGGCCAGCGCGGCGATGAGCCACGTGAAGATACGGTCGCGGTTGCCGAAGCGCAGCTTGGCGAAGGCGTAGCCCGCCATGGAGTTGAAGAGAAGCGAAAGAATCGTGGCCATCACCGCCACCAGCACGCTGTTGCCGAACGAGCGGGCCAGGTGCATGCGCAGCAGCAGGTCGCGGTAGTGTTCGAAGGTGATCCGGCTGGGCACGAGCCGGGGCGGAAACGCCGTGGCCTCCCCGGTCGGCATCAGCGACGCGGACACCATCCAGAGCAGCGGCACGATCGTGGCGATGGCGCCGAGCAGCAGCGTGAGGTTGATGAGCGTGGCGCCGGTGATGCTCCGCCTCATGCCGCTCTCCTCTTTCGAATCAGCGATTCCACGCCGGCGCCGGCCACCACGAGCACGAAGAGCACCACGGCGATGGCCGCGGCGTAGCCCATATTCCACCACCGGAAGCCTTCGCGATACATGAGCATCACGATCGACAGCGTGCTGTTGAGCGGGCCGCCGTCCGGCGTCATCACGTAGGGCTCGGCGAAGAGCTGCAGGTAACCGATCGCCGTGATCACGCTGACGAACACGAACGTGGGGCCGAGCACCGGGAGGGTCACGTACCAGAACTGGCGGACCGGGCCGGCTCCATCGATCCGCGCGGCCTCATACAACTCTTCCGGCGCGTTCTGCAGTCCGGCCAGAAAGATCACCATCGAATAGCCGAAGTTCTTCCAGATGGCCATCAGGATGACCGCGGGCAGAGCCCAGTGAGGATCGCCGAGCCAGTCGATCGGATGAACGCCGAAGGTTCCCAGAAACCGATTCAACAGGCCGACCCTGGGGTGATACATGTATTTCCAGACGATGGCCACGGCCACGATCGTCGTCACTACCGGTGCGAAATAGATCGTGCGGAACAGAGGCTTGAACCGCGCCACTCGGGCATTGAGCAGGAGCGCGGTGCCCAGGGCCAGGACAATCGTCAGAGGACCGCCGACGACGGAGAAGTAGAGGGTGTTGCGCAGCGACTGCCAGAACACAGGATTGCGCAGCAGCTCGTCGTAGTTCGAAGCGCCGACGATGCGCGTATTGGCCACGCTTCCGAGCGAGTAGATGTCGAAGTCGGTGAGACTGAGGATGAAGCCGGCGATGACCGGCAGGATGTAGAAGACCGTGATCAGCGTGAGCGCCGGGATGACGAACAGAACCCCGGCGCGGGCCTCGGGTGCGAACGCGGCACGCCTGCTCATTTGCGCGCCATCACCCAGCGACGTTTCTCGAGCATCTGGTTGACCCTCGCTTCCATGCGCGCCGCGGCCGTGCGGGCGTCGAACTGGCCGCGGGCAGCCAGCTCCCCTTCCTCGAAGATCACCGCGGTGATGTGCTCCCACTCCGGGATGCGCGGCGTCGGCGCGGTGTAGTCGAGCTGCACGCGAAACGCGCGCAGCTTATCGTCGGCCGCCAGCACCGGCGCGTCCCACACCGACTTCACGGCCGGCATGTCGCCGCTCAGCTCGTACAAGCGAAGCTGCTGCGCCGGTTCGGACAGAAACTCCACGAACTGCCATGCCTCCGCCTTGTGCACCGACCGCCTGACGAGCGAAAGGCTCGAGCCGCCGGCGAGCGACAGTCCGGGATACGGCTTGCCGTCAGGGGCCGGCATCGGCGCCGTGGCCCACTTCGACTGGAAGTCCTTCGGCAGGCGACGGCGAATCTCGCCGACGTGCCAGGGGCCGTTGACGAAGCTGGCAAACTCCCCTTCCGCGAACTGCTGATAGAGATTCGCGATCAGCGATGCCGGCACCACCGGCGCGAATCCGCGGCGGAACATGGAGACATAGAACTGCAGGGCCTCGATGAAGCGGGGATCGTTGAACTCCGGCCGGCCGTCCTCGCTGACCAGCGTCGCGCCGTTCTCGAGCGCCAGCGCCACCGGCTGCGCCCACTCGTTCGTGGGCAGAAGGATCGGATAGAAGTCCTTGCGGCCGCTCGTCTCTTTGGCCCGCTGCATGACCTGCATCCAGTCGCTCCACGTCTTCGGAGCGTGATCGAAGAGATCGGTGCGATAGAACAGCACACGCGTGTCGACGTACCACGGCACGCCGTAGAGGTGATCGTCCGCGAGGTTGGTCAGCCAGATCCCCTGAAAATAATTCTCCGGCCGGATCGCGTGCGAGGCCGCCACGAACGGTCCGAGATCCTCGAGCGCCCCGACCGTGTGAAACTCCGGAATCCAGGTATTGCCCATCTGCACGAGATCCGGCAGCGAATCGCCGACGTGCGCCGTCAGCAGCTTCTCGTGCGCCGCCGTCCAGGGAATCTGCTGCACGACAACGTGAATCTCAGGATGCCTGCGCTCGAACTCCGGGACAAGAATCGCCACCACCTCGCCCTCGCGGCCGAGACCCCAGAACTCGATGGTGGTCTTGTGATGGGCGGAGTTGCCGGAACAGGCTTGGAGAAAAATGAGAAATGCAAAATGCAAAATGCAAAATGGAAAAAGTCTCGTCACACGTGTCGCATTGCTCATCTTGCATTCAACATTCAACATTTCGCAGTTAGCAGTTAGCAGTTAGCAGTTAGCAGTTAGTTCGCCATTTTGCATTTTGCATTTTGCATTTTGCATTTTGCATTTCGCATTTTGCATTTTGCATTTTGCATTTTTCATTTCGCCCCCAGCCACCCACCCGTAAACCCCGCCCGCCGGAGCCCATTACCGATATAAGGATTCCCGCGCATCACCTTCCATACGAGCTCCGACCGGGCGTTCTCGATCATGGCCACGATCGGTCCCTCGTCGATGCCGAGGTAGTCGTTGTCGATCCAGGCGCGGCCGGGAACGATGTGGCCCATCTGCACTCTCGTATCGAAGTCGAGCGTGGGGTTGAACGAGTCGATGAATCCGTATTGACCGAAGATCAGATCGCCGTACTCTTTGTTCATCGCGGAGATCGCCGGCTGCACGATCTCGGGCGCGAACGGGATCGACGAGATCGCCGCGGTGGGAGCGAGTGTGCCGTCGTCGATGGTGTACTGCGGTGATGCGCCGCGCGCCGAATACGTATGGAACTTCCGGGCGCTGCCGTCGATGGTGAGCACGCCGTCGAGCGGACCGTCGCAGGCGGTCAGGCCCCAGATGTTCTCGTCATAGCCGCGCCAGTGGCCGGGATCGGCGATCGCATACGCCCGTTGCGCGTACGTGGCGCGCCGCGAGTTCTCGAAGTAATCGATTCCCTTCTCGCGCATGAAGTCGTCCTGAATGCCGCGGAAGTCGATCCAGATGTGCGAGTACTGATAGCCGAAGAGCGGCGTGAACGTGACGTACTGCTGGCCGTAGTAGTCGTGCCACTCGAATGTCGACGTCCAGGCCTTCCACGCCGCCGGATCGATGGGATGCGTCGGCGAGCCGAGCGCCAGGACGAGCAGGATCATGGCCTCGTTGTAGCCGTGCCAGTCGAAATCGTGAAGACCGTGCTCCGGGGTCCAGCCCATACTCACGGCCGGGGGCCGGGCCAGGAAGAACGTCCAATCCGCACGGCGATACAGCGTCTCCGCGCCATCGCGGATGGCGCGCTCGGTCGGATCGTCGCGATCGAAATACGATCCGCAGAACAGCGCGCCGGCCAGGAGCAGCGTCGTATCGATCGTGGAGAGCTCGACGTCCTTGAACCGCGCTCCGGTCTCCATGTCGAGGAAGTGATAGTAGAAACCCTTGTACGACGTGGCGTTGGGAACGTCGGGGTCCTTCGATGCGTCGAGAAAAAACTGCAGCGTGGTAAGCACGCGCCGTGCGGCGGCCTGGCGGGTGACGTAGCCGCGCTCCGCGCCGATCGCGTAGGCGGTCAGACCGAAGCCGACCGCGGCGATCGACGAGAAGGACTGCGCGGGCCAGCGGTCGGGCACGAGCCCGTTCCGCGGATTGGCGGTCTCCCAGAAGAAATTGAACGTGCGTTGCTCGAGCGCGCCGAGCGGCACGTCCACCGGAGCAACCGCTCGACGTCTCGGTGGGTCAGGGCTCGCGCACGCTATGGCTACGAGCGCAAGGATCGCGACGATTTTTCGCATTCGAGAGGAACAGGGTCGCGGGCCGCCGGGGCATCCCTGCCCCGCGACCCGCGACCGGCGACCGTTAGAAGTTCACGCGCAGACCGAGCTGCTCGCGGCGGCCGAGGCTGACGGTGCAGCCGGGCTGGCCGAGGTTGGCCGGATTGTCGCCCGGTCCGAGGAAGTTCGAGAGACACCCGTAGTTCGCCCAGTTGAAGGCGTTGAAGACATCCGCGATCACCTCGATGTTCGCGCCGCGGGTGACGTTGAAGCCCTTCGACAAACGGAAGTCGACGTCGCGATAGCCGAAGCCCCACGTCTTCGGAGGATAGACCGCACCTCGGATGACGCCCGTGGCCTCGTGGCCGGCCAGATCGAAGCCCTTGGACAGATCGAAGATCGGACTGGCCGGACCGGTGCCGAGCGTGAGTGAAGTGCTGAATCGGATGTCGAACGGAATGCCGAAGATGCCCGTGGCCACGAGGTGATTCGGCTCCGAGCCCGGCACCGGATGCCGCGCGTAAGCGGAAGCGCTGGGCAGATCGAGGCTGAAGAGATCGTTGCCGTTCTGCTCCGCCTTGGAATGGGTGTAGACCGCGTGCACGCCCCAATGCGTCTGGCTCGTGTACGGACGATCGAGGGTGATGCTCTCCCCGCTGTACCAGAAGCTCTTGCCGACAGGATCGGAGAGGATGACGTTACCGAATCCGGGGACGAGCGCCTGGCAGCACGTGCCTACCGCCGAGACCCACGTGAATCCGCGGTACCCGCGGACGACGTCGTAGCTTGCGGACCCTGTCCAGCTCCCCAGCTGCTGACGGAAGCCGACGTTCCACTGATTCGAGTACGGCGGCTTCGTGTTGTTGTTGAGCAGGAAGATTTCAGGCGACGTAGCACCCGACGCGATGAGCGCGTGCAGGCCGGCCACGGTGAGATCCGCCGGATCGAAGCACAGTCCCTGACCGGCGCCGCCGCATGGCTTGCCGGGCGCCGCAAACTGGATTCTGTAGACCGGATACTGCCCGCGATATCGCTCATCGATCGTGGCATTGAGGAAGAGACGGTCGTAATAGCGTCCCCATCCGCCGAACGCGACCGAGCGGCCGTTTCCGAACACATCGTATGTGATGCCAAGGCGCGGCTGAAACTCATTCTTGGCCGGCTTCCGGTTGCTCCCGTTCGAGAAATAGGAGTCCGGAATCGTCCACGTCCGGCCGTTAGCGGTGAACGTTTTTCCACTCAGTGCCGCGACGATCGCCGGGTTCGTGACGAAGTTCTCGTCGAGCATGTGCGACTCATAGTCCCATCGCAGTCCGAGTTTCAGGTCAAGGTGCGAGTTGACCGACCAGTTGTCCTGCCCAAAGACGCCATATTCATTGTTGGCCGTCGACAGGACCGAGTTCCCGAAACCGAACTCCGCCTGGTAGGGCTGACACGCGGCGCTGCCGACGTTCGTCCCCGTGCACGTCAGGTATGTGTATCCGTTCGCCGGATCGTTGCGGAAGTCGTATTGCGGATTGCCGAACAGGCTCTTGTCGATGCGGTAGTGCATCGCGTCGTAGTTGCCGCCGACCTGCAGGTTGTGTGTGCCGGCAGCGGTCAATGGCGCGAAGTTGTAGCTATCGCGCAGCTCGATGCGGCGCTGATCGAATTTCTGCGTCGTGCTGTTGCCGCCGAGGCGGCAGCAACCTTCGAAGTTGAGCCCGACCAGTCCGGGGTTGAGCGGCGTCGGATTCCAGCCGTATTTCTGGTAGCTGAGTGACATCTCGTTGAAGGAGTTGCTGTTGCTCCACTGATGACGCGCCGTGGCACCGTAGACCCAGTTGCGCAGATCGGTGGCCGACTGGAACGTCGTCCCGCCGCCGAAATCGCGGGTCTCGTGCTCGCGGCGATAGTTGCCGCTGATGTCGAGCAGCTGGTTGGACATGATCTGCCAGCTTACTTTTCCGAAGGCCAGGTTCTGTTTGAACGGGCTGGCGAACGAGCCGGCATTCGTACCGAAGAGCGAGGCGTACTGCGCCGGGATGGCCACGGGGGTCGTGGCATGCTCGTCGTCACCCTCGTAGGTGAAGAAGAAGTTGAGATGATCCTTGATGATCGGACCGCCGAAGCTGATGCCCGGCTGGGTGCGGTGGTACGACGAGTTCGTCGTCAGCGACGAATACTGAAAGCCCTTCGGCGTCGCCGCCACCCACGCTTTGGGCTGCCAGAACGCGAAGGCCTGGCCGGTGAACTCGTTGCCGCCCGATTTCGTGACGGCGGTGATGATGGCGCTCGAGGCGTGATCGTACTGGGCGCTGTAGTTCTGCGTGATGACGCGGAACTCCTGCACGGCGCTCTGCGGGAAGGGATTGCCGCGGCTGGAGTCCTGGCCGGACGTTCCGCCCTGCAGCACGTCGTTCTTCGTGCTCACACCGTCGATGAAGATGTTGGTCTGTTCCGCGTCCTGGGCATCGCCGGCGAAGACCTTGCGCGTCGGATCGGCCGACAGACGGATGCCCGGCGCCAGCGCGGCGAAGTTGAGGAAATTGCGGTCGTCCTGCGGCAGATTCTCGATCTGCTGCGTGGTCACGTTCGTGGCGATCTCGCTCGTTCGCGTCTCCACGGCCTGATTGCCGACCACGGTGATCGTTTCGCTGAGCCTGGGCGTGCCCGACATCACCACGTCCATCTGCAGGTTCTGGCCGACCAGGACGGTGATGTTCTGCGACTGTGGCTCGAAGCTCGATGCGGCCACGACGATGTTGTAGGAACCGGGCCGCAGACCCTCGAGCGTGTACGAGCCATCGGGCCGCGAGTTCACCGTCTTGACGAAGCCGGTCTGGGTATCGACGGCGTTGATCTCAGCGTTCGCGACGGAGTTGCCGGTGGAGTTCGTCACTTTCCCTCGGATCGTCGCCGTCGTCGACTGCGCGGCAGCCTTCGTGGCCACGAGTGCGGTCACGAAAAGTGCCAGTAACAGGAGCGTGATGGGGGTACGGGTGCGGGTCATCGATGTCCTCCTCTAAGTTCGCGTCCACTTGATTGCCGGACGATCAAATTGGTTTTCAACGTCGAGCGGCGCGCATCCTCACGCGCCTGGTTCGGATCCAGTAGAAGAGCGAGACCCCGCCGTCCGAGGTCCGCGATGGGAACATTGACCGTGGTGAGCGATGGCGAAAGAAACCGTGCGATCGGAATGTCATCGAAGCCGACGAGTGCCATGTCCTCAGGGACACGCAATCCGGCGGAATTGAACGCACTGAGCGCGCCAATGGCCATGGCGTCGTTGGCCGCGAACACCGCCGTCGGCCGCGGCTTCGTTCCGACAATGCCCTGCGCAGCCTCATAACCCGATTCCTCAGTGAACTTTCCGGGGAACTCGAGGGGCTCGTCGACCAAAGGTCCGGCCGCACGAAGCGCCGACCGATAACCGCGCAGGCGCTCCGCGGCATCGCAGTTATTGTCAGGTCCGCAGATGAAGGCGATCCGGCTGTGGCCGAGTGCGACGAGATGGCGCACCACCGCCCGAGCGCCGCCGGCGTTGTCGATCGTGATCGACGACCTCCCGCCAGCCGTGGCGTTGAGAAGAACCACCGGCACGCCCGCGGGCAGATCGACAAGCAGCGTCGAGGCATCGAGGTCCGGCGACATGACGATCAATCCGTCGACCCGGCCGCGCACCGCTCGCAGCACCGCCTTCATCTCCGCCTCGTCCGAATGCGATCCGGAGACGATGAGATGAAGCCCCCGCTTGCGCGCCGACACATCGATTCCCCGGATCACCTCAGAAAAGAACTCGCCGTGAAGCTCCGGGAGTACGACGCCGACCGTGCTCGTGCTGCGCGTGGAGAGACTGCGCGCCGCCGCGTGCGGCACATAACGCATCCGTTCGGCGATGGCCAGCACGCGCGTGTACGTGGCCGCGCGGATGGGACCCTTGCGATTGAAGACGCGGGAGACGGTGGCAACAGAAACGCCGGCGCGGGCGGCCACGTCGCGGATGGTGACGTTGCCGACGATCAAAGCGAGGGGTCCTGACGCTTTTGGCATGCCGAATGTAACCGTTTACAGCGCGGAGACTACTGCCGGGTCGGCAGGGTGTCAACGGGTGCTCGGTGCTCGGTTGGTCTGTCGTCGGTCCTCGGTCCTCGGTTTCCCCCTCCCTTCTTCAACCCAGCACCCAGCACCCAGGATCAATCCTTCGGCGCGCCTGAAACGGCCGGCACATCCATCTCCGTCCACACGTTTCTCGCGATTGCTGGAATCAGGGTCGTGTCGGCGGCCTGGCCGCGCGTGAAGATCGCCAGCACGAACTTGCGGCCGCCGGCGAGCTCGATGAAGGCGACGTCGTGACGCACGGAGCTCGTCCATCCCGCCTTCGACCACTCCTTCGCGCCGGGCGGAAGCGACTCGCCGATGAATTCCTTCACCTGGTTCTCGTCCCCGCGCGCCGGGTCCAGGGGACGAGAGAGAAAATTGAGCATCAGTGCCGATTCCGGCGCGTGCCCGCGCGCGATCCAGGTGATGAGCGATGCCGTCGCGTTCGACGTCAGCCGGTTTCGGTAGACGAGGTTCGGGCCGAGGACCTGGCGGTCGCGGCCGTACGGACCGAAACTCCAGGGCTTGGACATGGCGCTGATGTCGTAGCCGAGAGGCGTGAAGTCGTCGTTGATCGAGCGGCGCTTGCTGATGAATCTCTCCAGCTCGCGGCCCTCGAGATCGGGTCCCGGCTCGGTACCGGCCAGGATGTCGACGATGTAGGCCGCGGCGTCGTTGTCGGAGACACCGATCATCTCGCGCATGGCTCGCGGGACGTCCGGGACGTCGAACTTGTGCTTGAGAAACGTGTCGGCCATGAAAAAGATCTTGATGACGGAGGCCGGATAGAACGGCGTGTCGCCGTGATAGTCGCCGCGCGCGGGGATCTGGGGATTGGTCAGATCGACGAGCGTGATGGCCAGGTCATCCGCCTTCATCAGCGGAAACTGCTTGAGCGACGCCTCGGCGGCGCGGCGCAGCTTCGTCTCGATGGAAGGGTCGGCCGTCATGTTCGTGAACTCGTGAAAGTCCGCGTGCGCGGCGGCGGCGAGCAGCGTGAGGGCGACGGCGAGCCTGAATCGCATGGCCGCGATTCTACGTGAGAGTCCGCCGCGAGATGATTGTTCCGCTCCTGCGTAAGCCGCTGTTCTGAGGAGGGATCAGCGCTTCCGCCGCTTCCCTTTCGCTGGCGCGGTGCTGGTTTCGCTGATGACCCGGCCGTAGATCGTCCGCTCGCGGCGCTGGCGCAGCTCGACGGCTCGGCGCAAGGCTTCCTCTCTCCCGTACATCGTGATGGAGACGAACTCGCGCCGCACCACACCCGGGGACGGACTCCAGGCCACCACGTAACTCTGCTTCGACTGATAGACGCCGGCGACGCGGCTGGATTTTCGCTTCAGTCCGGCCGGGACGACGCGATCGGTGCGCGGTTTACCGACCTGGCGCTCCTTCTCATTCCGCCAGGCCAGGGCTTTCGCAAACGCTTTGAGCGTCCCCAGGTGAGAAGCGTCCGCGAAGTACTTCGAATGCGTCCTGCCCCTGAACCTGACGCGGGCGTACCAGCCCACGCCATGGCCGCCGGGATCGTCGATCCGGCTGATGCCTTTTGCCGTGGGGAGCTTCGTTCGAGCCAATTGCGCGATCCCTCACGACCAACGACGCTTCCACTCCCGGATCCGCTCCGCGACCTTGCCCGGCGTGAATCCGAGGTGCTCGGCGATCTGCTCGTAGGGAGCGGAGGCGCCGAAGCGATCGATGCCGATCACGAGCGCGTCGTGGTTCACGTACTTGTACCAGCCCGACGATCGACCTGCTTCGATCGCCACCGCGCGGCTGCGATCGGGCAGCACGGAATTCCGGTAGGCCTGGTCCTGGCGGTCGAACAGATCGAGGGACGGCGCGGAAACGACGCGCGCGCTCATGCCCGTGCCCCGTAGCAGATCGGCGGTCTTTATCGCCAGCGACACCTCGGAGCCGGTGGCGATCAGGGTGATGTCACCGTCGGCGTACTTGTCGAGCACGTACGCGCCGCGCCAGATCACGTGCGGATCGAAACCGTCGTTGCGCGGAATGAGGTCGAGCTTCTGCCGCGTGAACACGAGCACCTGCGGACCGGCGTTGTTCTTGGCCGCCCACGCCCACGCCATGGCGCTCTCCGCGCCGTCGGCAGGCCGCCACAACGTCATGTTCGGGATGAGGCGAAGGGACCAGAGCTGCTCGATCGATTGATGCGTCGGACCGTCTTCGCCGAGGAACACGGAGTCGTGCGTATACGCGAAGATGGTGGGGATGTTCATCAGCGCCGCCAGCCGGATGGCCGGGCGCATGTAGTCGGAGAAGATCAGGAACGTCGATCCGTACACGCGCCACGAGCCATAAAGGGTCATGCCATTGAGCTCCGCGCCCATGGAATGCTCGCGCACGCCGAAGTACAGATTGCGTCCCTTGAAGACGTCCAGTGCCGGCGGCTGGTCCGGCCTCTCTTTGGCGCGGACGATGTTTCCGCCGTCCTTGATGTTCGTCTTCGTCGACGTCGACAGATCGGCGGCACCGCCGACGACAAACGGCGCGATGGCGGCGAGCTTCTGGATGGCCTGATTGGAGAGGTCGCGCGTGGCTGCCGGTTTGTCGCTCTTGGCCGCCTCGACGAGCTGCAGTTCGAATCCTTCCGGCAGCCTGTGGTGCCAGTACGTATCCCACTGCGCCGCCAGCTCCGGATTGCGGGCCCGCCATTCCGCGAAGCCTTTCTCCCAGTTCTTGTGCGCGCGAGCGAGCTTCTTCGTTTTGCGTGCGAACTCCGCGCGCACTTCATCGGAGATGTAGAACGTCGGTTCCTGCGGCCAGCCCAGCGCTGCCTTCGTCGCTTTCACTTCGTCCGCGCCGAGCGGCTCCCCGTGCGCACGTGACGTGCCGTGAAACCTCGGACTCCCCCACCCGATCACCGTGCGCGCCATGATGAGCGAAGGACGGTCGGTCACCTTCTGGGCCTTTTTGATGGCCTTGCGCACGGCGGCGCGGTCATGCCCGTCGATCGACTGCACATGCCAGCGCACCGCCTCGAACCGTTTCTTCACATCCTCGGAAAACGACAGGCGGGTCTCGCCGTCGAGCGAGATGTAGTTGTCGTCATACAGATAGATGAGATTGCCGAGACCGAGGTGGCCGGCCAGAGACGCGGACTCGGCGCTGATGCCTTCCATCAGATCGCCGTCCGAGCAGATCACATAGACGTAGTTGTCGACCGGCTTGAAGGCGTCGTCGGTGTTGAAGCGCGCCCGCATCATCATCGAGGCGATGCCCATGCCCACGCCGTTCGCGAAACCCTGGCCGAGCGGGCCGGTGGTCACTTCGATACCCGAGGCGTGACCGTATTCGGGATGGCCGGCCGTCTTCGATCCCCACTGGCGGAAACTCTGTAGCTGCTCCATGGTCATGTCGGAGTAGCCGGTGAGATGCAGGAGTGAATACAACAGCATCGAGGCGTGGCCGGCGGAGAGGACGAAGCGGTCACGGTCCTTCCACTTCGGATCCTTGGGGTCGTGGCGCAGGAAATCGGTCCACAGCACGAAGGCCATGTCGGCCATGCCCATCGGCGATCCCGGATGGCCCGACTTCGCTTTCTCCACTCCGTCGATGGAGAGAAAACGGATCGTGTTGACGCAGAGCTCTTCGAGCTTGTCCTTCGCGCCCCTCTTCGGCTCGTCGCTTTCCTCGGCGGCGGCAATTGCGGCCGCGCCTTCGACGGCAGCGCCGGTTTGATCGTCCATGTGACCTCCCTCGCGCGAAAGCGCTGGATTATACTCGGCGCATTCTCCTCCATTGCGCGGCGCCACGGAGCGGCGAATGCCTGTCGATGAGAGTGTGACTGTCAAAGGATCACCCGTGCGGAGTCTGCAGAAGTTCGTCGAAGAGGATCTCTCGCCCGAACAGCGCGAGACTGCCTTCGCCGCTCTGCCTGCTGAGTACGCGGCACGTTTCCGATCGCCCATTCTGGCGACGGAGACGATCCCCGTGCACATGCTCAACCGCCTCACCGAGGAAGCGGCACGGGCCAGAGGAGAAACGGTCGAACAATTCGGACGCCGGGCCGGACGTGCCGCGGCGGGCGACGCCATCAAGGGCATCTATCGTTTTTTCGCGGTGGTGCTGACGCCGTCCGCTCTGCTGTCGAAGGCCGGCCAGATGTGGGGCGCGCTCTACAATCGCGGCCGGTTGCTGGTGGAGGATCAAACGGCCACCAGCGCCCGGATCCGGCTGATCGACTTTCCCTCGGAAGTGTCGGGATGTTCGAGGATGGCCGGATGGATCGAGCGCATCGCCGAGTTGACGAGCATCACAGACCTGCGCGTCGAGGAGACGCAGTGTTTCGCCAGGGGCGCGCCCGATTGCCAGTGGCGAGTGACATGGAGATGAGGATCGGATGAACAAACTTTTTTCGCAGCAGTCAGACCACCCGCTCTTTCGCTACTTCACCGACGCCGAGCGCGGCCGCATCGAGAAGATCGCCGAGGTGAAGCACATCGCTGAAGGCGGCTACCTGATCCGAGCCAGCGAGATCGACTCCACCCTCTTCGCCGTCGAGGACGGCCATCTCGACATCGTGGCCGTCCGCGACGGCAAACCGGCCGTCGTGGCCACCGTCGGGCCCGGCGACGTCCTCGGCGAAGTGGCATTCATCGACGACTCGCCGCGCTCGGTATCGGTGCGCGCGGGCGAGGAGACGGTCACCGTGCGGGCCTGGGACAAGAAGGTGCTCTCCGAGGCCCTGGCGTTCGAGCCGCAACTTCTGGCCAAGTTCGCCGTGGCCATGTGCGAGTTGCTGGTCGAGCGGATCCGCGACACCGCCCGCCGCGTGTAGGTGTGCGCGTGTAGGTGCCGGCTTCAGCCGGCACAACCGTCTTTTGATGCGACGTCGTGCCGGCTGAAGCCGGCACCTACACGTCGCTCCCACGGTTTGTAGTGCAGCACGAAATCGATGCGGTGTTGCAGCGACGGATGGCTGTAGCGCCAGAACTCGATGAACGGGGACGGGTTCGGATTCACCTTCGAGTCTTCCGCGAACTTCACGAACGCCGTCGCCATCGGCACGTTGAGATGCGTGAGCTCGAGGCCGAAGACGTCCGCCTGGTGCTCCATGTACCGCGAGATGCCGTTCTCGACCGGCGATCCGAGAAACGAGATCGTGGAGATGATGATGAGCAGCCATGGCAGCGTGACCGGATCGCCGGCGCCGCTGGCTCGCCAGCGGCCGCCCCAGCGCGCCAGTCCCCACTGGTAGATCCGCTGCGCCAGAAAGAGAATCACGAACGTTCCGAGGATTGCGGCGGCGACACCTTCCCAGAGGTGATGCAGAACGTAGTGACCCATCTCGTGGCCCATCACCGCCAGGATCTCGTCCTGATCGAGCTTGGCCAGCAGGGTGTCCCACATGACGATCCGGTTCGTGGGACCGAGCCCGGTGACGTAGGCGTTCATCTCGGTGGTCTGCTTCGATTTGTCGACCTGATAGACGCGGCTGCCCTCGATGCCGGCGCGCGCGGCCTCGTCGAGCAGTTTCTGCCGGAGCACCGGATCCCTGAGCGGCACGAACTTGTTGAAGAGCGGATCGACGACGACCGGCACGATGACCACGAGGAGAATGGTGAGCGGAATGGCGGCGAGCGAGAGCACGAGCCACCAGCGTCTGGCGCGCCGGATCAGCAGCAGCGCCGGCGGGATGATGACGACGCTGAACACGAGCCCCACGCCGAGCGCTTTGGCCTCGTCGCCGATCCAGCCGCCGAACGACTGATGCGTCAGATGGAACTGGTGCGGGACGACAAAGCCGGCGTAGTACGACAGCGGGAAATCGAGGATGGCCGTCAGAATCGTGAACAGCACGACGTACACGATCGCCACGGCGTACGGATGCCTGGTGAGCCGCGCGGCCGCGTCGCGCATCCGCGTCGAGATCCCCAGCACCAGGATCAGCACCAGCTCGGCGATCCCGTAGAGGAAGCCCGAGAAATAGAGGATGTCCAGGATCCGGCTGTGGCGGATCATCTCCTCGGTTACATGAACGGTGAGACGCGGATCGGCAGTCACGAGCGTGCATTAGAATCGCTGGCATGGACTACGACAAGAAAAAGGTGATCGACCTCCTGAACCGGATTCTGGAGATGGAGCTGGCGGGCGTGGTGCGCTACACGCACTACTCGTTCATGGTCATGGGCTACAACCGCATTCCCATCGTTTCGTGGCTGCGCGGGCAGGCCACCGAGTCGATCGCGCACGCCCAGCAGGCCGGCGAGATCGTCACCTCGCTCGGCGAGCACCCATCGCTGGGCATCGGCCACCTGCTGGAGACGCACAAGCACGACGTCGGCGACATCCTGCGCGAAGCGCTGGAGAACGAGCGTGCCGCCATCCAGCTCTACAAGGAGCTGCTGGCGCTCGTCGAAGGCAAGTCCGTCTGGCTCGAGGAGTACGCGCGCACGATGGTGTCGCAGGAAGAGATGCACGCGTTCGAGGTCGACAAGATGCTGCGGAAGCCGGGCGAGCTGAAGAGCTTCGGCGGCTAGTGGAGTGTAACGGCAGAATCGGGACCAGATGGCGCAGAGGATCGGCGACGCGAGCAAGGCGCGCCGACGCAAGAATAGCGGGGACTATTCTGAGGAGGCGCCACGAAGCTCGCGACGTTGAGACCAAGCCAGGTGGTCCCGATTCTGCCGTTACACTCCACGAGGCCCGCAGCGCGGCGTGCCACATTCAGGGCTACGACAAGGGCGTGCCGTGGGTGGTTTCAATCCACGCGCGCGCGCGGCGCGCGACTCACTGTGCCTGCGTGAGAACGGCGTGGTTCGGCTTGGCGATATCCGGCGCTTTCCCGGCTCCCGCCGCTTCCCGCACTTCTCGCGCCAGGCGCTCTGGCGGAAAAGCGGCGCGCCGTTCGCGTCCGGTGCTGCGACCGAGTTGGCGGCGCTGACGCGGCGCGCTTCGCGACCTTGAATGCTGTTCGCCTGTGGGCCTGTGAAGGGATCGGTGCCCATGTGGAATGACCGGCGAAGGGGCAGTGATCGGATCTCATTGAAAGGAGACCGGTCATGGTCACAACTCCCCT
>JBBRTB010000005.1:0-221437 GCA_038244815.1 Thermoanaerobaculia bacterium | reverse complement strand
CGTCCAACTAAACTCATTCCCGCATCACCTCGACCCTTCAACATGCGCTTCTTCAACGCACGCTCGGATCGCCAACCCTCATTTGCGCGGGGCTGATGCGGGAAAGAGTCCTATGAGTTGGGCGGCGCGTATTCAAGAAGTAAGTGCAACAGGGCGTCGACTAGAAGGGAGCGACCTGGGACGCTGACGAATCTTCGACCAAGAAGGGATCGTCATGAGCTATCACCAGATCACTCCCGCAGAGAGATATACGCTCGGAGCACTTCGCAAGCAAGGCTATTCGGACTCTGAGATTGCTCGCATCACGGATCGGCATCGCAGCACCATCGGTCGCGAGTTCCAGCGCAACTGTTAGCGGAACGCTTCGGCCTCTCTTAACAAAGAACAAACAAAAGCGCATCAAGAGACGGACGCTATGATTCAACCGTCAGTGTTGCGGTTCAAACTTGAAGTCAAGCCGCGATAGGAACGATCAGGGTCGCCAGCTTGCGACCCACAGCGCGTGTTCTGGTGCGGCTCTATCTTCGCGTGCCAGGGTACGCAGGTACGCCAGACGGTGGTGACCTTCGAGCAGTTGATACGGTTCGCGGAAAACGCGACGTGCAGTCTTGCGCGGGATCTTCCGTGGCTGGTCGATGACCACGATTGGCACCGGCCACGTGCCGTGCGACAACATAAAGGACTCGAGCTTCCGGGGATAGCCGTTGTTGATCAGGTTCTCCCAAGCGCGGAGAGTGTCTTCGTTCCACGTTTGCACGTCCGCGATGACACGATCCGTCGGCCAACTTTCGAGGCGGAACTCGAAATGGTCGAAGTCAAGCCATGCGTAGTCGTAGAGCGCTTCACAGTGCCGATAAACCCAATCCTCGATGACTTGGACTGGGAAGGACGGCAGAAGTGGCTTGACGCGGCGGAGAAAATGTGGAAACGGTTCTTTCTCGAGCCGCTCCTCGTCGTCTATTCGCTGCAGCTGATTCAGGAACGAGCGTTTCAGCACGATTGGGGGCCCGATGGATTTGCACTTCAGTAGCGTTTTCCGCTTCAGCTTTTTGATGCCTCGCGCGCTGCGACCGCACGCTGAACCTCGGCCCACTCGGATGCGATGCGTTCGTAATAGTCTTTATAGGCGTGCGTTGCGAAACGACCGTAACGTTCGTCCCAGAACAGAACGCGGCCGCGTTTTACGAACTTTGCCAGTGGATTAACCCAGGTGAACGCCGTTGCCTCTTCGGCCGCTGTGTTGACGAAGCTTCGATACGCTTGTTCATGCGTCGCCTTCTCATCCGTGTTTGCGGCCCACTCCATCATCCAGAACAGGGACCAGATGAAGTGCGTGAGAACGATCACCTGTTGACGTTGGCGCGCTCTCCAGAGAAAGAGATAGAGAATCAGGAGGCCTTCTATCACGACGACGGCGGTCAGCATGTGTCCTCCCAGCGCGGCCCAACGCCCTCGGTTCAGCGGCTGCCGGCCACGCGTAGAGCGTGAAGTAGGGTAACAGATACTGGCCGGCAGTCCGCTGCAACCGTCGAGTTAGCCGGCGGCCACGTGCGAAAATGGCTGAATGCGCTACTGCTTGGACACGAGTGCACTGAACCGCCTGCTGGATGATCCGGAGCGCGAAGCCATCGTCACGGGCATGCTCGTTGGGGCGTCGTTTCGCATTTCTGCTTACAACGTGATCGAAGCCGCGAAGACGAAGAATGTCTCGCGACGGCAAGAGCTGGTGAGGCTGATGCGGCGCCTCGCGGAGAATAAGCGACCGCTCGACCCGCCCAACTACTTGATACGTGCCGTCGCGCGCGGATACGCACAGCGCTCACCAAAGGGAGAAGTGAGTCTAACCGTGAACGCCGATCCTAACCTAGAAGGCGTATGGGTAGCCTTGAACGAGCCTGAACGCATTGATGAAGAAGTTCGAGCTGAGTTGCTCGCATGGGCCGAGAAATGGGAGAACGACTACGACGGGATCGCCGCCGGACCACGCCAAGAATTCCAGGAACTGTTTGACAAGTACCCCGAGCAGCGCCCTAGAACGCCTGCGGCGACGATTCGTAGCTACATGAAGCATGACCAGCAGATCTTCGAGCAGTTCGTCGCGCCGATCTTCGAGAAGGAAACCGGGAAGACGCTGTCACGACCAGAGTACGACGACCTCATCGCCGAGCGAATGTGGGCGCTCTATTTCGGTGGGTATGCATATGCCTGTCACCAGAGGGCTGTTCAGACGGATCGCTTCTCGCGCAACCGAAATGCCGGAGGAGTAGACCTAGGCCAAGCCGTGTACCTGAGATTGTGCGATCGCTTCGTAACGAACGACAAAGCGCAGTATCGAGGTCTTCGCTTCTTAAATCGATTCAACCGAGCCGCGGGACACGAAACCGAGGTTCTCCGCTACGACACATTTCGTCGGCGTCTGCTCATCACGGTGTGAATGTCGTCCGTCTAACTTATAGGACTCTTTCCGGAAGCCGCCGTCACGAGGAGCGGCATCGAGATCGAGTCGTGGAAGGAATGATAAGCCCTGATCGAAGCGGCCGAGTCAGGCTTTCGGAAAGAGTTGAGTTGGACTGAGCCGCCGCCGTTCAAATGGGTGTTCATTTCCGCTCGATCGTGCGGGCATCGGGTCGGGGTGGAGTGACCGGAGATCGTGTGCGCGTGCCAGTTGCTGTTGCGCGCGCGGTTCGGAGGCGTAAACAGGGCAGATGCCGGTACGGTGTGTCGGCAGAGAAGTCGTACGGGTAGAGCTTCGCCACGGACAACCGATTTTGAACAACAAAGCGGAAAGGTCGAGCCTGCCGTTCATGATGTGTCCTGGATCGGTGGTTGTGCAGCGGGTTCGATGCGATCGATTGCGATCATTCGTCCTTCACCGCAACGTGGACACCGGCGCTCCTGCGGCTCTCTCAGAATGGTTGGACGAGCAGGACCTCGATCGTCGATCATCTGGCGCGCGCGGGCGAGGGAGCTTGCGCGGGTGCGGTTGGCCATGAAGCCGTAATAGCGGATGCGAACGAAGCGCAGCGGAACCACATGCAGCAGATAGCGGCGGAGGAACTCGTCCACGTGGAGCGACATCTGCTTCTGCTGGTTGTCTGATCGATAGTCGCGATAGCGGAACGTGACCGTGTCGTTGTGGAAGGAGACCAGACGCGAGTTGCTGATGGCGATGCGGTGCGTGTAGTTGGCCAGATAAGCGAGCACCTGAGCGGGACCACCGAATGGAGCTTTGGCATACACCACCCACTCGCGTGCGAAGACTCGAGCGATGACAGCCAGGGTCTCGCTCGAGGAAGCGACCTTGAGGACTCCGGATCGTGAAGCCTCGCGCAGGGACTTACAGAGCAACGTGCGAAAACGGCGCGACAGCACCTTGACCGGCAGAAAGAACGCCGGCTTGCGCACGCCTTTCCACTGAGCACGCCCGGCCGCGAAGCCTCCGCCGGGCACCACACAATGGATGTGAGGGTGGAAGACCAGCGTCTGTCCCCACGTGTGCAGCACGCACAGTGCCCCGACCTCGATGTTCAGACGGCTGCGGGCGACATCGGTGAGCGCTCCCGCAGCGGCCTTGAACAGAAGATCGTAGAAGACGCGCGGAGCATGCAGAGCGAGTGCGTTGAGCTCCTCCGGCACGGTGAAAACCACATGAAAGTAAGGCACCGGGAGAAGCTCCGCGGATCGAGCCACCAGCCATTGCTGCCGCGCAGTGAACTGACATCGTGGACAAGCCCTGTTCCTGCAGGAATGCCACTGGATGTGCTCATGACCACACCGGTCACACTGCTGGAGTTGGCCTCCGAGAGCTTCGGTACGACAGGCGGCGATGGCCCGCAGGGCCTTCCTCTGGTTGGCGGTCGTCCGATGCGTGGCGAGATAGGTATCGCCACGCGATCGCACGATCGCGCCGAGATCGACGGGCAACACCACTCACCGTTTCGGTGGGTCGACGATCAGATCGAGAGGACTGGCGGTGTTGCCGATCGTGTTCGGAGTGACATGCGTGTACGTCTCTGTTGTCCGAACGCTCGAATGCCCGAGCAGGACCTGGACGACACGCGTGCTCGTGCCTCGCTCGATCAGATGTGTGGCGTACGAGTGCCGCAGAGTCTTCGGGGTGATGTGCTTTAAGAAGCCTGCCTTTCGAACGGCGCGCTGCACGAACTTCTGGACCGTGGTCGGGCTCATAGGCCGTGAGCTGTCCCGCGGGTCCGGAAACAAAAGATCGCGCAGATGTTGGCGACGCCAATGGTCGCGGAGAAGCTCGAGCAGTACCGGCGAGAGCGGGACGCACCGATCCTTCTTGCCCTTCCCCTGACGGATCTGGATGACCATGCGTGCCGAGTCGATGTCGCGGCCTCGTAGAGTCAGCGCCTCATTCAGACGTAACCCGGCCGAGTAGATCACCGTCAACAGCAACCGGTAGACCGGCTCGGCAATCGACTCCAGAAGCCTCCTGGTCTCGGCCAGCGACAACACGTCCGGCAAACGCCGCTCGCGCCTTGCGTAGGGAATCCGCTCGATCATCTCCGTGCAACCCAGCACCTCACGATAGAGAAACCGCAGCGCGCTCATCGTCTGGTTGAATGCGGTCGCTGAGACCTTCCTCTGATCACGCAGCCATACCTGATACTCCGCAATCTCGGCTGCACCCAGTCGCTCGGGTGAACGATGAAAATGCTCCGCGAAGCGTGCCACTGCCCCGATGTACGTCTTCTCAGTCCGAATCGAATCGTTCCGAGTGCGGAGAATGGCGCGCATCCGCTCGCGTAAACTCGTGGTGACCATGAACTGCTCCTTTCGTGTTGAAGTCGGTTGACCTCATCACGATCGGTTCGTCATGGTCAGATGGGAATCGAGACTGTCGCGAGCCGGTCGGCTCAGCGCGCCGCCGTCAGGCGGCTTAGTTCAACTCATTATTGAGCCTTACCGCCCGCGCCTGCAAACGTCGCGACACGACGGAGAACAGGCGAATGGTATCGAGGCCTGGGCAATCGTAGCACCTTGACTCGACACGAGTTCGGGGCTTCCCCGTAAGAGGCGGCGGATGTCATCCGTCGGGTCATGACGCCGAGTCGTCCTCGGCTGCTCCCAGCGCGTCGAGCGGGCTGCGCACGCCCGATGCCCCCAGCCCGAGGACGTGCGTGTAGACGCATGGTCGTCTTCACGTCCGCATGGCCCAGCAGCTCCTGCACCGTCCGGATGTCCTGGCCCGACTCCAGAAGGTGCGTTGCAAAGGAGTGTCGCAGCGTGTGCGGCGTGGCAGTCTTCGCCACACCGCGTCTTCGCGCTGCTGGCTCCTCTGCGCCGCCGGAAAGACCCATTGCCACCCCCACGAACCGGCGGCGCTCGGATATTTGACGGCCAGCGCATCCGGCATCCATACCTGTCCGAATCCCGCGGACAGGTCGCGGTCGTTGCAGTTCACCCTTGAACCCTGGGCTGCGCACGGTGACCTCGCCCGTCTCGAAGTCGAGATCTTTCACGCGCAGCCGCAGCCCCTCCAGCAGGCGAGTCCTCCGTGCGGATGTTGTAGTGGCGCGTTCGCAGAACGCGCACGCATGCGGTCGAGCAGTTTCGGCTCCCCCATCGCAGACCGAGGCTCCCTCGGTCAAGTCCGCATGTCAAATGACTCTACAGGCCGTGGCGCGAGGGGTGGGCGTGCGACCGAGCAACCCGGCGACCGAGCGACCCGGCGACGCGGCAAATCACTTCGAAACGGCCACCACCGCATACCGCAGCTCCCGATTGAACGGATAGGCGGCGATGAGCGTCAAGCGCCGGTCGCCGAACTCGCGCTGGATGGCGGTGTTGGTCTGGGCGATGACGCAGATGCTGCGCACGCGGTAGGTCACGGTCTGGCCGTCTTTCGTCTCGACGATGATCTCGTCGCCGATGTCGGCATCGCGCAATACCGTGAACGGAGTCGCGGCCGGCACGGTGACGACACAGTTACCGGCGAGATCGGCGCCATCGGGAAGGACGAACGTGCGCCGCTGCCGCGGGAACTCGATCTTCGCCGCCGGTGAGCTTCCCGCCCGCGCGCCGAACACCATCATCCCCACGATGGCCATTGAAGAGAGTGCAATCATCTGTGTCCGCATCCTGACCTCGCACCATCAGTAGGCATCCAATCATTGGCAAAGCCGGGGAAACATTGTGGCGAAACAAAGGCACGTTCGGCGCGACCGCGGCTCGTACAATCAACGCCATGGCCAGAATCGCCGTCGTCGACGACGAAGCCAACATCCGTGAGACCGTGGAGTTCGCGCTGCGCCGGGAAGGGTACGAGGTGGAGAGCTATCCGGACGGCCTGGAAGCCTGGTCGTCGTTCGAGAAGTCGCTGCCCGAAGTGGTCATCCTGGACATCCTCATGCCGCGCATGGACGGACTGGAGTTGTGCCGCAGACTGCGCGGCATTTCAGAAACGATCCCCATCATCTTTCTCACGTCCCGCGACGACGAGATCGACCGCGTCCTCGGTCTCGAGCTTGGCGCGGACGACTACCTCGGCAAGCCGTTCTCGATGCGCGAGCTCGTGGCGCGCGTCCGTGTGATGCTGCGCCGCACCGCGCGCCGGGCCGAGGAGCCGCGCGAGGGCGAGAAGGTGAAGAGAATCGGATCGCTCGAGCTCGATGCGGCGCGCTTCATCGTCCGCTGGAAGGGACGGCCGGTCGAGCTGACCGTGACCGAGTTCATGATGCTGCAGGCTCTGGCGCGCCATCCCGGTCACGTCAAGACGCGCGTGCAGCTCACCCGAGAGGGATATCCCCACGACAACTACGTCAGCGAGCGCACCATCGACAGTCACGTCAAGCGCATCCGAAAGAAATTCGAAGCGGTCGATCCCGGATTCGATCGCATCGACACCGTCTACGGAATGGGCTATCGCTATCAGCCGGAAGCGGCGGTTCCCACGTGAGGAGGTTCACGCGGGCGTTCTCGCGGATCTCGCTGCGCCTCATGCTGTTCAACCTGCTGCTGGTCTTCCTGCCGCTGGCCGGCGTGCTGCTGCTCGATTTCTACGAAGAGCACCTCGAGGCCGCGCAGATTCAATCGATGATCCGCCAGGCCCGCATGATCGTCGCACTGATGCAGTCCGATCCTCAGGCCGGGTTCCAGAAAGCGGCGCCGCTCATCCGAAACGTCGTCACCAGCGACGAGCGGTTCCGCGTCATCGATGCCGGCGGCCGCGTCGTGCTCGACTCAGGCCCGCAGGACGACGTCAGTCCCGACGACACCCCGCAGCGGAACTGGCTCTATCGCCTCGGCGTTGCCGTGCTGGCCAGGCCCATGCGGTGGCTGCGGCCGGTCACGAAGCCTCTGACCTCGTCCGATGTCTACGAACGCTCGATGGTCCTGCGCGGCAAGGAGGTGCAGGACGCGCTGATCGGTCTGCGGGGAACGGAGAAACGCGTGTCGTCCGATCCGGACCGGCAGGTGACGCTGTACGCCGCGGTGCCGGTCTATCGCGGCGGAAGCGTGGCCGGGGCCGTGCTCGTGTCGCAGTCGACCGATGAGATCCGCCAGAACCTGCACGAAGTCCGTCTGGCGGTGCTGCGCATCTTCACCATCTCCATCGTCCTGGCCATCGTGCTCACCCTGATGGTCAGCACCACGATCGTGCAACCGCTCAGACAACTGCGGAAGGAAGCGGGCGAGATCCTCGACCGGCGCGGACGGCTGCGCGGACGCTTCAAGGGATCGAGCAAGCACGACGAGATCGGAGACCTGGCCAGGGCCCTGGAAGGACTGACGGCCCGGCTCGAGCAGCATCAGCGCCTGACCGAGTCGTTCGCCTCGGACGTGTCGCACGAGTTCAAGAATCCGCTGGCTTCGGTGCGCATGGCTACGGAGATGCTCGCGCAGGTCGATGCGCCCGAGGAGCGTGCCAGGTTTTTGAGCATCGCCGAGTCGGAGATCGCACGCATGGAGAACCTGCTCGCTCAGGTCCGCGAGATCACCGTCATCGATGCCGAGATTCAGAAGGAAGAACGCACCACGGTCGATCTCAACGCTCTCCTGCAGCGCATGGTCGACGGCTTCCGCCTTCGCGAGAAAGAGCAGGTCGTCTTCGACCTGGTGATGCCGCAGAGCCCCATCATCCTCAACGCATCCGAGAGCCGGTTGCTTCAGGTGTTCGAGAACCTGCTCGACAATGCCGTGAGCTTCACTCCGCCGGGCGGGATCATCGACATCATCGCGGCCGCCGCCGACAGAAGCGCCACCGTGACCATCCGCGATCGCGGCCCTGGCGTCCCCGCGGAGCATCTCGACAGGATTTTCGATCGCTTCTTCACGTATCGCCCCGACGAGGCCCGCAGTCACCGTCACACCGGGCTGGGCCTGTCGATCGTGAAGGCGATCGCGGAGGGATACGGCGGCACTCTTGGGGCCACGAACTCCGAAGGCGGCGGAGCGGTGTTCGAGGTCCGGCTGCCGGTTCGGTGAACGAACGCGAGACCTTGCGTCAGTCGAATTCCGCGCGCGGCTGCGTTTGCTCGGCGCCGATGCGGCCGGCGGCGATCTCGGCCTTGAGATAGTTCTCGCCGCGAATCGGCGCGCCGAATGCGCGCCGCAGAAACGTGAGCTGGCCGGTGTGCTGCAGGGCGTCCGCGATCGGACCCTGAAAGAGTTTTTCCGCGCCGGTCTTCAGTTCGCCATCCGACGCCAGGTAGCTGTCGAACTCCGCGACCCGGTCGAAAAATCGCCGCACCTCGTCGTGCCACGCCAGCGGCTGCGAGCTGTTCCACTGCTTCGAGCCATCCGCCATCGACCTCCCCCAGGCCATCAGATCGCCGATGTGCGCGAGGATCTCCACCGGGGTGCGTGACGTCTCAGAAATCCGGAAGACCTCGAAGTCCGGCGGCGCGTCGCGCAGCGGTTTGGCCGCGCGATAGACGAGCGTCGCCAGCGTATGCCTCAACAACTCCCGTTTTGCATCCATCCATCACCTCGGCATCGCATATGTCATCGTGTGAAGCGCCAGCAGGCGGCACGTGAGCAATGAGCTGTTGCAGTTGATCGATCGTCGCCGCCACAATGGCGCGATCGTAGCAGAGGCTGGCAACAGAACCGCAACGACTCAACATGACGGAGAACTCGAGATGAAACGACTGGCCATCATCACCCTTCTGCTCGCCGCGGCCGCGTTTCCGGCGGAGGCTGTGAAGCCGACGCGATGGAAGGCCGTGCACGAAAAGACATCGTGCGAAGCCGTGGCACCGGGATCGTGCATCGGTGAATACGGATTCACCGTCGACGCCGCCGGTCGCTTCACGGCCGGACCCTCACCCAAGGGTATTCACGTCGACGGGCAGTTGACTTCGAGCGAGCTCACCGAGCTGCAGGCCGCGGTCGGCCAGGCCCTGCGGCATGCCAGAAAACCCGAAAGCTGCGTCCCCTCCAGAAACATCCCCGGCTCGTCGGCGCGGCTGACGGTGACCTCGATTGGCGGACGCGAGCAGGTGATCTTTCGCCGTGAAAGCCCGTCGCAGCTCTGCTTCAGGGGCCGCCGCGCCACGGCCACCCATCTCCGGGACGTCATGCAGCGACTCATGGCCGAGCACTACCCGCAGCACTTCCCCGACTAGAACGTGTAGCGGCCGGCTTTAGCCGGCCCACGAGACGTGCGCGCCACAGCGAGACACGTTCGTGTCGGACCAACGACGGCCGAGAAAAAACGCCGAGGCCTGAGGCCGAGGCCTCTTACTCGAACAACGTATCCACGTACGCGGCCGGATCGAACGGAATCAGATCGTCCGCGCTTTCGCCGACGCCGATGAACTTCACCGGGATGTCGAACTGGCGCATGATCGAGAGAATCACGCCCCCCTTGGCCGTGCCGTCGAGCTTCGTCACCACCATGCCGGTCACCTTGGCCGCTTCGAGAAACGCGGCGGCCTGACTGACGCCGTTCTGTCCGGTCGTGCCGTCGATGACGAGCAACGTTTCGTGCGGCGCGCCGGGAAGTTCCTTCTCGATGACGCGGCGCACCTTCGACAACTCGGCCATGAGATGCGACTTGTTGTGCAGGCGTCCGGCGGTATCGATGAGCACGACATCGGCGTTACGCGATTTCGCGGCCGTCACGGTGTCGTGAGCCACGGCGCCGGGATCCGACCCTGCCCTGTGCTTGATCATCGGCACGCCGACGCGGTCGGCCCACGTCTGCAACTGCTCGATGGCCGCCGCGCGAAAGGTGTCGGCGGCGCCGAGGATCACGCTCTTCCCCTCCGCTTTCCAGCGCGAGGCGAGCTTGGCGATCGTGGTCGTCTTTCCGGTCCCGTTGACGCCGACCACCAGGATCACGAAGGGCCTGGCGCGGGTGAGGTCGATCACCTGAGCATCACGGCGCGGAATCAGGCCGCGCGTCTCCTCGCGCAGTGCCTGCGTGAGGTGGTCGACGCTCGTGATCTTCTCGTCGCGTACGCGCTGCTCGATGCGCCTGATGAGCGACATGGTCAGCTCCGCGCCGACGTCGGCGCCGAGCAGGCCTTCCTCGAGCCCGTCGATCGCCATTTGCGAGATGGGCAGATCGGGCGTCATCGACTCCTTGACCTTCTCGATGATCTCGGTGTGAGTCATGAAGAGGCCGCGTTTCAGTTTCTGGAAAAGTGTTTTCTCGCTGGATTCAGGCATGAATGGATCGTCATCTCGATCTTGTGGTCGCGCTTCCCTGTTCTCTGCTGGCGATGGCCTTCTTCACCATCTGTTCGTCGACGGTGACCACGCGGCTGCCGTCCTTCGCTGCCGCGGTGGGATCGAACTCGAGATTGCGGATGACGCGGCGGTAGATCTCCCGCAAGGCCCGTGCCCCCAGGCGCTTCTGGCGCGAGGCGTCCCAGGCGATGGCGATCAGCGCGGGGCGCGTGATCTGCAGGTCGACGCTGAACCTCTTGAAATAGTCGCGTGAGGTCCGGAAGATCGACGCCTCGGGCTCCACGAAGATTTTCGCCAGATCGCCTTCGCCGAGGTCGTTGAGCACGACGATGGACTCGAACCGTGAGGCGAACTGCGGCGTCATCCCGTAGCGGAACAGATCCTCGTACTTGAGATAGTCGCGGAGGTGAAACGGCAACTCTTCGCGCACTTCCCCCGACGCCGAGACCACCACGACGGGCTGGAGCGGCGCCACATCCTGGCCGATGGTGGCCCGGCGCAGCACGCTCTCGTAAAGGTCCTCGAACGCACCGCCGGCGACGAAAAGGATGTTCGACGAGTTGACGGTGTGCGTCGAGCCGTCGGCTTCGAAGCGCACCTGCTCGTTCTCCATCAACGTCAACAGAGCTTCCTGCGCCACGATCCCGCGCACGTTCGCCACTCCGCTGACCTGCGCGCGGATCTTGTCGACTTCGTCGATGAACACGATGCCCCGCTCCACCGAGCGCAAGACCCGTTGCCCGTCCGCATCGCGGCCCAGCATGGCCCGGGCGTTCTGATACAGGCGTCCCAGCACCGCGCGTCCGTAGCCGGAGTGTTCCTCCGCCAGTACGTTCGCATTCAGACGCACGACATTGGCGAACTCCCCGAGCTCCTTCTGACGGGTCAGGAACTGTTCGATGGCCCGCATGATCGTGGTCTTTCCGGAGCCCGAATTGCCGATGAGCAGGATGTTCGGAGCCGGCTGTCCGACGAGATGTTTCACCAGAGCGACGGAGAGCTCCCGGATGACTTCGTCCTGTCCGACGACGTCTTTGCATAGCTCCTCGAAGATGTCGCGAGGACGAAGGGGAAACTCGGGCACGGCGGGAGTCTATCGTGGGTGTGGCTTCGCGGTCGCAGGTCGCGGGTCGCAGGTCGCGGGTCGCGGGTCGCGGGGCTGCAAAGAGGCCCCGCGACCCGTGACCGGCGACCCAGGACCTAATCGAACACCGAGCACCGAGCACCCAGCACCGAATACCGCCTACTGCGTCGACTGCACCGCCGTGCCCGCGGTCGCCGTTCCGCCGCCTCCCAGCGAGGGGCGGGCGACCGACAGCGCGATCGCTGCGAGGATCAGCACCACCACGGCCACGGCGATCCAGAACGCCTGGACGGTCTGGCGGTGCATGTTCACGCTTTCGCGTCGTTCGCCGAGAAGGTACTGGAGGTATTCGACACGAGGACGGTAAGAGCCGATTTTCTCCTCGAGATTCGGATAGAGCACCTGGTTGATGTCGGGAACGATCAGGACCGGAATGACCGTCGCTCCGCCGCTGCGGGTGATGAATCCGTTGAGCGATTCGTTGTGTGGCTGATCGCTCGTGGCCACCAGGCAGTGGTAGACCGTGGTCGACTGCAGAACCGAGAGCGCTTTCTGCCCGGCGCTCTTGGCGCGGTACGTGTTGACGATCGACGCGGAGGTCTGCCGCAGCACGCGCTCGTTGACTTCCGGCACGCGCGTAAAGATGAAGATGGTCTCGCCGCGGACGACGGAGATCTTCTCCGGCCGCGTGAAGATCACCTCGCCGTACTGGGCGAAGTCCTCGTCGTTCTGGTCGCTGTGAAACCCCTCCTCCCGGAGGCGCTGCATCAGGCGGGTCACGGGGTCGCTGCCGGCAGGCGACTCAGTCGGTTTTTCGGCTTTCAGCTCTTGCATATTTTTTGACGAGACGGATGAGATCCTCGAATTCAAAAGGTTTGCCCATGTAGTCGTCGGCGCCGCATTGTCTCGCTTTTTCGGCGATATCGCGATCGCCGGAGACCACGATGTAAGGGATCTCTCTCGTCCCAGGCTCCGTTTTCAACAACTGACACAGTTGCCCGCCGTTCATTCCCTTGATCGTGAGATCGGCGAAGATCATCGACGGGCTCTCCGCCTTGGCCTCGCGGAGAGCGCTGTGGCCATCCGCCACGACCTTCGACGGATACCCGTGGCGCTGCAGCACGAGCGCGATCAGCCGCGCCACCTGCGGATCATCTTCCACCACCAGGATCACGATCGCCTCAATAGTCGAACTGGATGCGTATGCGTTTGCGGAGATGTCCGGCCACGGCGCCCGCCAACACTCCGCAGGCATCGGCGATGGCGTCCGGAGCAGCGAGAACCCGCGTGGGAAGAAAGGTCTGCCACACTTCCAGGGCCGCGGCGAACAGGGCCCCGATCACGAGCGTGACGAGGTAGGTGCGGCCGCGGCTGCGCTCCGGCTTGTCGAGCACCAGAAACATCACAAATCCCCAGGGAACGAAGAACAGGACGTTTGCGATCGCCGGCATGACGGAGGCGAGAACGGCATTGGGCGAGATCGGGCCGCGCTGCATGGCCCGCAGGAGCAGATCGCGCAGCGGTTCCCGTCCGTCCGCGTAGGTCTTGCCCGAGAGATAGAACAACAGGCTCACCATCGCCGCGGAGACGAGGACCAGCAGCCCGATAGTGACCCATTTCGGGACGGCCACGATGTGGACTTCGCGCTTTCCCATCCGTTCGCATTATCTGCGAGGCTGCCTTAGCCAGAATCGTGCTAGGTCGTCCTCCTGTAGAATTTCGCGTAATAACTGATGACGTTGCCCCTCCTCACGCTGGCTCCCTACAACGTGATTGCCGCCACTGTGGCCGAGCGCCTTGCCGCCGAGCGCAACGGCAGCGATCCGCTCGCCCCATGGAGCGAAGAGGTGATCGTGGCGTCGAATGGAATGGCCCGCTCGATCGCCGGGGCGGTCCTGGGCCGGCTCCCCGCTGGGATCGCCGGCCTGCAGCTGCAGACCCTCGAGACGCTGGCGCGCCGGATCGTGAACGCCGCGGGAGAGTTCCCGCGCGTGGCCAGCGAACAGGAGCGCAGGCTGGCCATGCGCACGGCCACTCGCTCCCTGGACGACCCGCTGACCTCGACACGCGGCGCAGCGGCGATGCTGGAGCGCTCCTATCGCGACGTACGCGACAGCGGAATCACCATCGCGGACCTCTCGCGCCGGGTCACCGCGATGCGATCGCTTCGCAACCGCGAGCGCATCAAGCTGGCGCTCCGGGCCTGGCAGTTGTACGAGAAGCTGATCGCCACGCTCGGGGCGATCGATCCCGCCGACCTGCTCGCGCGCGCCGTGGATCTCCTGAGGAGCGGCGCGGTGGTCCGGCCGCAGATCCTGGCCGGCTTCTACGATGCCACCGGCGCGCAGATGGCTCTTCTCGGTGCTCTACAACAGGTAGAGCGAATGGCCGCGGTGCTCGTTCCCGTCGACGGCGACGACGCTGCGTCCGCCGCGTTCGCTCAGCCCTTCCTTCGCGCCTTTACGTCCTCGGTCCTCGGTCCTCGGTCCTCGGTTCTCAAAGTCAAAGACGCATCGTTCAACGTGACGTGCGCGCCCACCCGCGAGGATGAGGTCCGTGACATCTGCGCGCGCGTCGCAGATCTTCTTCGGTCAGGATCACCTCCCTCGTCGATCGGTATCGTCGCGCGATCGGTCGATCCCTACGATGCCGCGCTCTTCCAGCGCTTCGCGGCAGCGCATGGCTTCGCGGTCAGCGAGTCCGCCCCCGCACCGCTGACCGGCCACCGGTTCGGCCGGGCCGTCGTGCTCCTTCTCAGACTGCAGGAGCGCAACTTCGCGCGTGCCGACGTGCTGGAGATCGCACGCAGCGGGATCCGCCTGGAGACGCGCATCAACGCCGACAAAGTCGATTACGAGACCCGCCGCGCCTCCGTGGCCGGAGGAAGGTCCGCCGACCTGCGCCAGCGCACGTTCCGCTCCCCGGTCATCGACGACTACATCAGCGTCGTCGACGAGCTCGAGTCGCTGACCGGACGCATCGACTCGTCCTGGCTGCCCGGCATCATCGAACGCTTCCGAGTGGAGACCGGCACCGACGCCGCCGCGCTCGAAGAACTGGAAACGATGGCCGCACTTTTCCAGCGCGCCGATGTATGGAAACGTCCCTTCGACGCCAGCTCGCTGCTCGACACCATCGAATCCGCCGAGCAGCAACCGCCGCCCGATTCCCGAGGCCCGAGGACTGTATGGCTGGGTGACGTGATGCGGCTGCGCGGGCGCTCCTTCGAGCACCTCTTCGCGTTTCGCATGCAGGAGGATGTGCTGCCGCAACGGCGGGTGGAAGATCCGCTGCTCGTCGACGCCGACCGCAGGGCGCTGGGCGTCCGCGAGATCGGCGACGGGCGAGCCGAGGAACGGTTCCTGTTCGGCTTGATGTGCAGAGCGGGAGCGAACGTCGAGCTCTCGTTCGCAGCGAGCGACGGATTCGGCAAGCCGCTCAGGCGATCGAGTTTTCTGCGCCCCTGGCCGGTCAGCGCCGGCCCGCTGCCTCCGGCCACGAACGTGGTTCCGCCGCCGGCCGCTCACCGGCAACTCCAGCTTCTGTCACGGAGCGGAACGCGGAGCGTGTTCGACGGCTACATCCGCAGCCCCGTCCTGCGCGAACGGGCATTGGCCGCGCTGCAGTCGATCTCGCCCACGCACCTCGAAGACTTCGGCGAGTGTCCTCAGAAATTTCTCCTCAAACATCTCCTGGGCGTCCGTGATCTCGCTGATCCGGAAATGCAGATGCAGATCGATCACCGCGAGAAGGGCAGCGTCGATCACCGCATCCTGGAGCGCTTCTACGGAGCGCTCCAGGAGAACGAGATTCGCGACGCCATGTCCATGCTGCCGATCCTTCCGCAGCGACTCGTGGAGACGCTGGACCGCATCATCGACGAAGAGTTCGACGCGCTCGAAGAGAAGCTGCCGCCGTTCAACGCTCCCGTGCGCGGCATCGAACACCAGGCCACGCGCCGGGTGTTGCGGCGATTCATCGCCCTCGACCTCGCCGATCTCGACGAGCAGGAGCTGATGCCGCGGCGGTTCGAGCACCGCTTCAGCCCCTTCGTGCTGGATATCGACGGCACTCTCCTGCGCATCGAAGGAAAGATCGACCGCATCGACGAGGGCACCGGCCGCATCCGCATCGTCGACTACAAGTCCGGCAAAGCGCTGCGCCACGTGAAGCTCGCAGAAAAGATCGACCGCGGCGTCCGCCTGCAATTAGCGCTTTATGCTCTGGCTTCCCAACCGGGGCCCGAGGCCCGAGACCCGAGTCCCGAGCTGTCCGGCGCCATCAAGCCGATTGCCGGGACGGGAAAGATTGCGGACTTCTCGTTCCAGCTCGCCGAAAAAGAGGTGCGCCTGCGGGAGACGCTCGCTCTCTTCGTCTCGGCCATCCGGCTGGGCGACTTCCCGGCGTTTCCCAATGAGAAGGACAGCGACTACAACGCGTGCAAGTACTGCCCCGTGAACCATTCCTGCCGCACGCGGCACGACGCCGAGGAGAAGCGCATCGTGTTGCGCGTCAGCGAGCCCCGTGCGCTGTTCGCGGAGTCCGGCTCATGAGCTCATCCCTGCAGCAGCCGCTGTTCCGCTTCGCCCGCGGTGGGTCGGGCTCGACGCGACGGCGGAACGTGGTCATCGAAGCCGGCGCCGGGACCGGCAAGACCACCGCCATCGTCGGTGAGGTCCTCGACCTCCTCCTGGGGAACGACGATCTCATGCCCGAGCGCATCGTTCTGATGACGTTCACGGAGAAAGCGGCCGGCGAGATCGCCGACCGCATCCATCAGGCCCTCACCGAGATCGATGCCCAGTTCGAAAGCGGCGTTCCCTCCGTGGTCTGGCCGGCGTCGTCGCCGCGTCCGATCTTCCGCGTGCCGGACGGACAACGCCAGCAGTACCGCCAGACCTGCCGCAAGCAGCTGGCCCGCGTCGACGGATTGCGCTCGCAGACCATCCACTCGTTCTGCCAGTCTCTGTTGCGCATGTTCCCGATCGAGGCGGGACTCGATCCGCAGTTCCGGATCATCGAAGGCTTCGAACGCTCGCTGCTGCTCGGCGAGCTCTACGACAAGTGGGCCGACCACGAGACGCGCGTCGCCAACGACGCTGGCATCCTCGGCCAGTGGGAAGCGCTGCTCGCGCATGCCGGATACCTCTTCCGCATTCGCGACCTGGTGTTCTCGCTGGCGGCGCGGCGCGATCTGCTCGACGACACGACGTACACGGCCGGCGGCATCGACGAGATCGAGAAACCGATCACAGACGCCGTCGTGGAGCTGCAGCGCAGTGTGCGGCCGGTCACGGGCGGTGAACGACCGGCTGAAGCCGGTCGCTACATGGACAGGCTGACCGATTACGTGCAGCGTGCCGATCTCCCTCCCGCATCGATCGACGCCTGGATCGAGTACTTCGCGCCGGTGGCGCAGGAGATCCGGTCGATCGATCTCAACGCCACGAAAGAAGCCTCGGTCAGGAACGCGCTGAAGACTCTGCGCGGAGGAAACGGCAAGAAGGGCGAATCCATCTACGACGCCCTGGTCAGTCATCGCGCCGCGCTGGCTCTCATCGAATTGACGAGGCGCTTCGTGGCGTTCACCGACGATGAGAAACGCCTGATGGGCGTGGCCGACTTCGACGACCTGCTCCTCCGAACTGCCGCGCTCCTCGACGACGAACAGATCGCCGAGCGCGTGCGGCAGCAGTTCGACTACGTGTTCGTCGACGAGTTCCAGGACACCGATCGCACGCAGGCCCGCATCATCGGCCGTCTGGCGCGCGACCGCTCCGGCGCGTGGATGGAGGGACGGACGCTCATCGTCGGCGATCCCAAGCAGTCGATCTACGGATTCCGCCGCGCCGATCCGGAAACCTATCAGCGATTCTCCGGCGAGCTGATCGCCAACGGCGCCGAACCGCGGCGCCTGACCGAGCAGTACCGGAGCGATCCCGACCTCGTGGCGGCTTTCAACGCCATGTTCAACCGCGTGTTCGCGAATGCCGTGTCCGACGAGAACGTCTTTCGTCCCGTCTACCACGAGCTGGCCTCGGGCCTCGGGCCGCGGACCTCGGACCGGCCACCCATCACGTTCCTGCAGGTTCCGGCCGCAGGCAATCGCTACATGGCAGAAGCGGAAAAGATCGCCGAATGGATTCTGGCGCGCGGCGGGGAGCTGAATCGCTACGCGATTCTCTTCCGGCGGCTCTCGAAGCTCGACGACTATCTCGATACGTTCGACCGCTACGGAATCGACTACGTCCTGCCGCCCACGCGCGCGTTCCTGGACCGCCGGGCGCCAGTCGATCTGCTGGCGGTCCTGCGAGCGATCGCCTATCCGTTCGATCGCGGCGCCGAGATCTCCGCGGCGCGCACGCCCTACTTCGCCCTCACCGACGAGGAGATCGCGGAGGGAGTCATCGCCGGCCACCCGGCCTGGGCGCGCTACACCTCGCTCCTCGATCGCTATCGGAAGGAGGCCAGGCACCTCAGCGTCACCGGCACGATCGATCTCGTCGTCGAGTCGAGCGGCATCGAAGCGGTTTACGCGATGTCCGCCGATCATCGGCGCTCCCTGCGGCATCTCGAGCATCTGCGTGCCATCGCCTTCACGTTCGACCAGAAGGCTGCCGGATCGGTCGGGCAGTTCGTCGCCGAGATCGGCCGCCGCCGCAACGAGCCCGACGAAATGGAGCCGAGTCTCGCCGACGACGACACGATGGCCGTGCGCATCCTCTCCGTACACGCGGCAAAGGGCCTGGAGTTCGACACGGTGATCCTTCCCGATCTCTCCTTTCCTTCCGGCGGCAACGATTCCATGCATATCTTCGCGGTCGAAGAGCCGCGCAGCCTGGTCGTAACCGGCCAGGCCCAGACGCTGTCCGCGCAGTTCCGTTTCACGAACGCGCAGACGACGTTGAAGAGCGTGGGCAGGGAGCGTGACGAGGCCGAGCTGCGCCGGCTGTTCTACGTCGCGGTCACGCGCGCCAGGAGCGAGGTGGTGTTCGTCTGCAACCCGGCGCAGAAGAAGGAAGGATTCTTCGCCACACTCTGCGCCGCGTTCGACCTGCAGTCGGTCACCTTCGAAGAGATCGAGACCAGCGAGATGAACGCGTCCCGGCGGGGGCGCCTGCGCGACGACGCGCTGGAACAGCAACTGGCCACCGGCGACATCGTGCCGTACTTAGGGCCGGTTCTGGCCGGGGCCGGGCCGGCCGAGAGCCGGCCCTACGCCCTCAAAGGACGGGCCGCGGGCATCGTCCTGCACCGCGTGCTCGAGCTTTGGGATGGCGTTGAAGACCTCGACTCCGTTCTGCGGGCCGCCTGCACCGAGAGCGCAGCCGGCGATGTCACGGCCATGACGGTACGCAGACGTCTGGCCACTCTGCGCCGCTCTGGCGCGTTCCATCGCATCATCGAAGGGGAGACCGTTGCGCGCGAGATGACCTTGCGCTTCGTGGACGACGGCGGGGAGGTGGTCGAGCGCCGCATCGATCGCGTCATCCGAGAGAGTGGCCGCGAGCTCGTCGTCGACTACAAGAGCGGCTCACCCGACACGGACCGGCTGGGGCGGGATCGCCAGCAGGTGGCCCGCTACTGCCAGGCGCTCGCAAGGATCACCGGCCGTTCCTGCGGCGGCCTCCTCTGGTACGTCGACTCCGACAGCGATCGCCTGATCGAGGTGTAGCCGCCGTGTAGCCGCCGTGTAGCCGCCGTGTAGCCGCCGGCTTCAGCCGGCGGATCCTATCGCAAGTAGAATTCCCCTCCCATGCCGCTGTCCGATGTCGTTCTGCTCTCCTTTACCGCGCTCATCACGATGGTCAACCCGCTTGCGGTGATCCCATCGTTCATGATGCTGACGGACGGAGAAGCCTGGAAGACGCGGGCGCGGGTGGCCTTCGTGGCGTCGCTGTCGTGCGTCGGCGTACTCACCCTGTTTCTGCTCGCCGGGAACTACGTCTTCAAGTTCTTCGGAATCACCGTGCCGGCGTTCCAGATCATGGGAGGGATCATCTTTCTCACGAACGCGATGCGTACGCTCGTCGACGACGACGGGCGCTCGTTCGATGTCGGCGGCAACCGCAGGGCCGAGGATCACGAAGTCGCGAAGGCGGCCATCGAGCCGGCATCGATCGCCGTAGTGCCGCTGGCGATTCCGATGCTCTCGGGGCCTGGAGCCATCACCACGGTGATGGTGCTCGTGAACCTCTATCGCGGCGTCGAACAGAAGCTCGCCATCATTATGGCCATCGTCATGGTCGGACTCTCCTCCTGGCTCGTTCTGCTTGCAGCCGTTCCGCTCTCACGCATCGTTGGCGACCGCGGCCGGGCCGTATTCTCGAAGATCATGGCTCTGCTTCTGGGCGCGATCGGCATCCAGTTCATGATTAATGGTGTAAAACCGATCGTGATGGAGATCATGATCAGGCCCTAGGCCATCGGCCTGGGGGCAGGCCGGAACATATGCTCATCGGACACGACGCAGTCGCCTTCGCCGGAAAGGACGCCGCGCGCCGCACCTCGCTCGGCACGCTGATGATGGCCGCGAACTGGCTGGATCTGGTCTGGCCCATCCTGCTCATCCTCGGCGTCGAGCACGTGAGAATCCGCGGCGGAAGCAATCCGTTTCTGGTGCTCGACTTCTACGACTACCCGTGGACGCACAGCCTGCTCATGTCGCTGGCCTGGAGCGTCGCGTTCGGGTTCGTCTACTGGCTCGTCACCCGTTACGGCCGCGGCGCGGTCGTCGCCGGACTGCTCGTCTTCAGCCACTGGGTTCTCGACTTCATCGTGCACGTCCCCGACCTGCCGCTCTATCCCGGCGGGAAGACGGTCGGCCTCGGACTGTGGAGATCAGTGCCCGGCACGGTGGCCGTGGAGCTCACGATTTTCGCGGCCGGTGTGTTCTGGTACGTGCGGACGACGAAGCCGCGGGACCGCATCGGCACGTTCGCGCTGATCGCGCTGGTCCTGTTTCTGCTGCTGATCTACGTGGGAAATCTCCTGGGGCCTCCGCCGCCGGACGTGAAAGCCATCGGCTGGGTCGGGCTGGCGGCGTGGCTGTTCCCGCTGTGGGCCTGGTGGATCGACCGGCACCGCGAATTGCGCACATGAAATGCCTCTTCGTCGTGAATGCGCGGTCAGGGCCGCGCCGCAACGTCGATGTCAGCCGGGCCATTCGCGACCATTGCCAGCGCGCAGAGATCGTGTTCGAGCTCCAGCCGTGCGAGCGGAAGGAAGACCTCGACGACGTGATTGCCCATGCCTGCCGTGAGAAGGTCGACGTGCTCTTCGCGGTCGGCGGCGACGGCACCGTACACGAAGTGGCCAAGCGGCTCATTGGCAAAGACGTCGCTCTGGGCATCGTACCGACGGGATCCGGCAACGGCTTCGCGCGTCATGTCGGACTGCCGCTCGCGCTCGCTGCAAATCTCGCCACGTGCACGTCCGGACGCATCACCACCATCGACACCGCCTCGGTCAACGGCATGCCGTTCCTGGGCGTGATGGGCGCGGGCTTCGACGCGCTGATCGCGCACCGTTTCGCGGAGAGCGGCCGGCGCGGCATGCGCACGTACGTGAAGAAGGGTCTCCTGGCGTTCGCGGAGTACCAGCCCGAGGAATACCAGATCGAGATCGACGGCCTGACCGTGCGGCGGCGCGCCTTCGTCCTGGCGGTGGCGAATGCGAGCCAGTACGGAAACAACGCGCGCATCGCGCCGCTGGCCTCGCTGCAGGACGGACTCCTCGACCTCGTCACCGTCGAGGATGTGTCGGTCTGGAGCGCGCTGCCGCTGCTCGTCCGTCTCTTCAACGGGACCATTCACCGCTCCCATCGCGCCACGATCGCGCACGGGAAACACATCATCATCCGCCGGCGTGACGGCGGTCCTGTTCACCTCGACGGCGAGCCGGTCATGCTGCCGGCGCTCCTGGACGTGCGCGTCGTGCCGGCGTCGCTGCGCGTGATGGTGCCGCAGTCAATGTCGCAGCTCTGAGCTGTCGACCTCGCTCATTCACGACCGAGCGAGGACTTCCTGCCGTAGGGTGGCAGGTCATTCCGAGCCGCGAAGACGGCGAGGAATCCGGGTGGTGGCGCCACTCCCCCGCCCAGATTCCTCGCGCTCTGCGGCTGCTCGGAATGACGGGTGGTGCTCTGGAACAACAAGCGCGAGTATGACAACCGAGGCCCGAGGCCCGAGGCCTGCTTCATAGCCCCTCCGCGAGTTGATCGATGAGTTGCGCGAGCTCGTCGCGTGTAGCGACGAAGCGATCGTAGCGCGTGGCGGGATCATCGGGACCGTAGGAGGGATCGACGATCGGCCAGTGCTCGATGCGTTTTGCACCCGGCCACATCGGGCAGTCCTTCGCAGCCGAATCGCACACGGTCACGACGATGTCGAAGGGCTGATCGAGAAACGGCTCGGCCGACTTCGACGTCGCGCCGTTGATGTCGACGCCGATGGCGGCCATGGCCTGGATTGCCAGCGGATGCACCCAGCCCGCGGGCCTCGATCCGGCGGACACCGCCTCCATCACATCGCCATGAAAGGCATTGGCGAGGCCCTCGGCCATCTGGCTGCGCGCGGCGTTACCGGTGCAGAGAAAAAGGACGCGCTTCTTTTGTCCTCGGTCCTCGGTCCTCGGTTTGGAGACGTCACGGTTCGAAATTCAGCTTTCTAGGGGGCCAGTCTCTCCACCATCCAGTCGTTGGCACTGGCGCGCAGCCGGTAGCAGAAGCGGTCGTGCAGCCTCTCGGCGCGGCCCTGCCAGAACTCGATGAGGTTCGGGATCACGCGGTAGCCGCCCCAGTGCGGGGGACGGGGCACGGGCTTGTCGCGATAGGTCGTTTCGAGCTCTCGAAATCTGGCGTCGAGATCGCCGCGTCCGCCCATGAGCACGTGACTCTGCTCGGAGGCCCAGGCACCGAGCTGACTTCCCCGCGGTCGCGTGGCGAAGTACGCGTCGGACTCTTCTTCGGTCACTTTCACCGCCGCGCCTTCGATGCGCACCTGGCGGTCGGCCACGGGCCAGAAGAAACAGAGCGAGATGTGCGGATTCTCACGGATCTGTTCGCCCTTGCGGCTGTTGAAGTTCGTGAAGAAGACGAAGCCGTGCTGATCGAAGCCCTTGAGCAGACACACGCGCGCGGACACCACGCCGTCCGCACCGCACGTGGAGACGGTCATGGCCTCGGGGCGGTCCGGCTGCTGCTCCCGTGCCTCCACGAACCAGCGCTCGAACTGCGCGATGGGGTTGGGATCGAGATCGCTCTCTCTCAGCTCCGTCATCTCACCTTCCGGACAGAAGTCGCTTGATTTTCAGGATAGCCCGGCTGGAAGCGCATTCGTTCATGAGCGGAATGGCACGATCGAGCTCGAACCACGACAGTTCGTTCGATTCTTCAGGGGCGATCATGATCGATTCCGGGCTGGACGTGGCAACAGCATAGCGAAGGTCGAAGTGCAGATGCTCCGGCTCATCCCCGGCGGGGGGGATTTCGTGCACGTCGACGTCGATCACCTCGCCCGTCAGCAGCTCGAGATCCGGCAACCCCGATTCTTCCGCCCCTTCCCGAAGAGCGGCCTCGATCGCCGACTCGCTCCCGTCGACGTGACCGCCCATCTGCAGCCAGCGGTTCAGACGGCGATGATGGTGCAGCAGAATCCTCGAGGAAGAGGGATCGACGATGAAGCAGCTCGCCGTGATGTGGCCCGGGACGAACTCCGCGCGGGAGAAAGGCGCCGCCCCATAGCACAGGAGGTCGAGCACGGCGCGATGGTTCTGCGCTTCCTGCAAGTCGCCCGGTCGGTAACGCCGCAGTTCCTCCAGTAGTTCGGTCTTCCTGTCCATCCGCTGCCCCCATCACACCGACGGGTACCAATGATAAAGGAAGAAGTAGACGAGTACGCCGGTCACCGACACGTACATCCAGAGGGGAAACGTCCAGCGGGCAATGCGGCGATGTTGCGGAACACGCATGCGCAGTCCCCGGAGGACCGTGACGATCGCCAGCGGGACGATGACCACGGCCAGGATCGTGTGCGTGGTCAGCATGGTCAGGTAAAACGTTCGGATCGCGCCGGTTCCGGCGAACCGCGTGACCACTCCGTGCCGCAGCCAGTGATAGGTCACGTACGAGACAAGGAAGAGCAGCGACGTCACGCATGCCGAAAGCATGAACTTCTTGTGAGTCTGGATCCGTCCGCGGCGGATATTGACGTATCCGAAGAGAAGGAGGATTCCGGAGAGCGCGTTGAGGGAAGCGTTCCAGGCGGGAAAAAAATGGAGCACCGATGAACTCTAGCAGACGTGCCAAAGGCCTACGACGTCTCGAGGCTCCAGCAGACTCGAAGCGCTCCCCGCTCGACCGCTCGGGCAGGTCGGAGTCCCGCCCGTGGCAGATCACATATAATGTCTTAAAAAGTTTTCACGCCAATCGAGCGGGAGGGGAATTGGGTCAGTGACGCTGTTTCTATTCATCGCGCCGACGGTCCTCGCGGCGATCGTGTCGTACGCGTTGACGCCGATGGCTCGCCGGCTGGCGGTGCGGATCGGAGCGATCGATCAACCAGGTCCGCGAAAGATCCACTCCGTCGCCACCCCACGGCTGGGCGGCCTTGCCGTTCTCATCTCGGCGACGTTCGTCTTCGCTCTGATCTACTGGTCGGGTGCATCGAAGAATCACGCTCTTCCCCACGACCTGCTGATCGCCATCGGAGCGGGACTGATCCCGATCGTCCTCGCCTCGATATTCGATGACATCCGGCCAAGCCGGGCCGCCGTCAAGTTCGCGGCTCACCTGCTCGGCGCGAGCATCGCCGTCGCACTCGGCATCCGACTGAACCCGGCCATTCATTTCGCTGGCTACCAGATCTCGATTGGATGGCTGGCCATTCCCATCTCCATCATCTGGCTGGCCGGAATCACGAGCGCGTTCAACCTCATCGACGGACTGGACGGCCTGTCCGCGGGTCTGGCCCTGATCTCGACTGCCAGCCTCGTCGCCGTATCGGTGGTGACGCGCAACTACGGAATGGCGGCCGGAGCCGGAGTTCTGGCCGGGGCGCTGCTGGGATTCCTTCCCTACAACCTCTATCCGGCGAAGGTCTATCTCGGCGACACCGGTGCCACGTTCATCGGATTCTTCCTCGGCGCTCTGACGCTGAGTGGCGGATCGACGACATCGGCGGGGCTCGCCGTGACGCTTCCGATCGTCGTCCTCGGCGTGCCTCTGGTGGACACTCTGCTCTCGATGGTGAGACGCGTGATGGGCGGTGTCAAAGGGGGCGTGTTCGCCGCGGACCGCAATCACATTCATCACCGCCTTCTCGCGCTCGGTCTCGATCACAAGCGCGCGGTCCTTTTTCTCTATGGGGTCGGCCTGTTCCTCGCCGCGATTGCGTTTGCTTCTCTGTTCATGACGAGCCAGAACTCGGCGCTGTTGCTGGGAGCCCTGCTCATCGGCGCAGTCATCGGCGTCTCCAAGCTCGGCCACGAGGAATTCGCGGTGGTCAGAAACGGCGCGGTCCTCAGGGTCTACGAGACCCCGGTGCTCAAGAAAGGCTTCTTCGTCGTGTTCGTGGACCTTGCGATGATCGCCGCGGCGCTCTACCTGGCCACCGGTCTGAAATACGACGACTGGGCCCTGCGATCACACCGCGAGATGATCCTCGGAATTGCCGCGATGCTCGCGGCGAGCACGCTGGGAATGTTCGCGGCGCTGCGGATCTACAAGCGGGAATGGAGCAACGCCAGTATCGACGACATGGTGAAGCTCTCGACGGCCGTCGTCACCGGCAGCGTGGTGACGTATCTTGTGGCCAGGCTGACGGTGCCGCTTCCGCCAACGGCCACGTTCACCACCACGTACGTGCTGGTCATGCTCGTCCTGGCGAATGGCGCCCGGGCCTCGTACCGTCTCCTCCTGCACTGGAACCGGACATCGAACCGAAGCGGCGAGCCCGTGCTCATTTACGGCGCCGGCGTCGGCGGAAAGCTCGCTCTCCGCGAGATTCTGGGCAACACCGACGTGCTCATGCAGCCGATCGGATTTCTCGATGACGATCCCCAGATGAAGGGGCGCTTTGTAAACGGTTATCCGATTCTGGGTACGCTCGCAGAACTGGAGCAGGTGGTGGTGGGAGAGAAGGCTCGAGGTGTGGTGATCGCCTCCGAGAAGATTCCGATCGCGAAAATTCGGAGCGCTCAGGAGACGTGCCAGTCGCTCGGGGCATGGACCAGAGTGTTCACCGTAAACTTTCGCAGCGTCGAAGCGGACCGCGATACGGCCTGACCCGCTGCCACGCTTCGGCTCTACCGAGCCTGCACACTCTCCGTCGCTGCCACTGATTCCAGAAGGGTCCGAAAAGCAGCCAGCGTTTCGCTTCGTGTAAATCGGGCCTCGAGCGTCGCCCGCGCATTCGCACCCTCGACATCGCGGCGAAACGGATCGCAGGCATAGTCGCGCACGGCCGCAACCAGCCCGTCCACGTCGCCGTTCCCGATGATCGTCCCGCACCTCCCCTGGCGAATGATCTGTGCGATCTCGCCCGAAGCAGGACCGACGTAGATCGTCGGCCGGCCGGCGGCGAGGATCCCGTAGATCTTGGACGGGACTAGAAGGCCAGGCATGTTCGGCCGCAGGGTCACCAGGTGGACGTCGGCGGACGTCAGCGTGTCGCCGAGACGGGAGCGTTCCACGTAGTCGCGGAATTCGACGTTGCCAAGATGCCGCGCTGCGGCCTTCACCGCGCCGAGACGTGGACCCACTCCGATGAACGCGAACAGGACGTTGGGCATCGGTTGGGCGAGCTTCTCCGCGGCGGCCAGCACCGTTTCGAACTCGTGCGCCAGACCGAGGTTCCCGGAGTAGAGAACGACGAGGCGGCGTTGCCATCCCCACTCGATCCGGGCGGGCCTGTCGATTGCCGGACGGGGTACGATCGCTGTCTCGTCGGCCCAGTTGTGCAGGACTTCCACTCGGGCCGCGCCCAGACCGCGCAGGCGCTCAGCCATCGTGTCGCCGAGGGCCACGACCACATCCGCCGACCGCAGGATCCGGCCGCCGATCGCCGTCAGCAGTCTTCCCGCACGCGAGTCTCGCTTTAGGACTCCAAGTTCGAACGCCAGCTCGGGGTAGACATCCATGCTCCAGAACACGACCCGTGAACGCCGAAGGCGCCGGACCAGCGCGGCCAGCGCCGCAATCATCGGCGGCGTGGTGAGCACGACGATGACGTCCGGCCGCCGTCCGAAGAGAAGTCTCCGGGCCGCCCCTGCCACGAATGTCGCGTAATCCGCGACCCGGCCGGGCCGGGAGGCTCGTCCGAACGATGTCGTGCGCACGCGCTCCACGCAAACGCCGTCGATCGTCTCGTGCCGCTCAGAGCGGCGGCGCGGGGCACCGTACGAGCGATCGCAGCAGATGGCCGTGACATCGTGTCCCGCGGCAGCCAGACTCGATCCGAGGTCGGCCAGCATCTGCGCCGTCGCTGCTTCGTCAGGCGCGTAGTACTGATTCAGAAGAACGATATGCATGAACGATCGACGACAAACGATCAGGCCGGTGCGGAATCCTCGGTTCGGTCGATGACCCAGTCACCGAGCACGAGCCGGTCCATCTTCGTGCGGAGGAAGCAGTTCAGCGCTTCGTCCGGTGTGTTCACGATCGGCTCGCTCTCGTTAAACGATGTATTCAGCACGACGGGAACGCCGGTCTTCTCCTCGAACGCCTTGATCAGCGACCAGTATCTTGGATTCTGCCGCTTGGAAACCGTCTGCAGGCGTCCCGTGCCGTCGACGTACGTCACCGCCGGGATCTCGGCGCGCCTGGCCGGGCGGATCGGATAGACCTTGATCATGAAGGGGTCGGGATACGACTCCTCGAAGTAATCGCCGACACGCTCCTCGAGAATCGACGGCGCGAACGGACGAAACGGTTCGCGGCGTTTGATGCGCGAGTTCAGGACGTCCTTCATCTCGGCGCGCCGCGGGTCGACCAGGATCGATCGATTGCCGAGCGCCCTCGGCCCCCATTCGCTTCGCCCCTGATACCAGCCGATGTTCCTGCCGCCGGCGATCGCCCTAGCGGTGTCACGGGCGAGCTCTTCGAAGTCGGACATCCGCGCGATCGATAGACCGTCGACTCGCCCGCCCGCCGACATGCCGGGATTGAATTCAGGAAGGGCATGATGCAGCGTCGCCACGACTTCGGATTCACTGAACTGGGGCCCCCAATAGGAGTGCTCCATGACGAAGTCGCGGGGGCGGTCCATCTCCTGATGCCACACGTACAGCGCAGCACCGAGGGCGGTACCGGCATCGCCGGCTGCCGACTGAATGAACACGTCTTCGAAATCGGTGCGCTGAAAGATCTTTCCGTTAGCCACGGAGTTCATCGCGCAGCCGCCGGCGAGGCAGAGCTTTCTCAACCCGGTCTTCTTCTGCAGCCAGCCGAGCCGATGGAAGAACGCCTCCTCATACATCGCCTGGAGCGACGCGGCGATGTCGTGATGAAACGAAGTCAGCTCCGTGCCCGGCTCGCGCGCGGGGCCGAATTCCTCGATGAACTTGTGCGAGAAAAGCGAGCCGATCACAGGCTCTCCCTTCTCCCACGACATCGTCACGCCCTCGGCGGCGTGGACGAAGTAATCGAGATCGTTCTCGAACTGGCCGTGGTCCTTCAAGATCACGATCCTGCGCATCTGCGGCAGGAATCGCGGCTGCCCGTACGAAGCGAGACCCATCACCTTGTACTCGTCGCCGTATTTCGGGAAACCGAGGTACTGCGTGACGGCCGCGTAGAAGATGCCGAGGGAGTGCGGATACGTGACGGTGTCGAGAATCTCCAGCTTGTTGCCGCGGCCGATCGCCGACATCGAAGAACAGAAGTCGCCGAAGCCATCGATGGAGAGGCAGGCCGCCTCGTCGTACGGCGAGCAGAAATAGGCGGAGGCGATGTGGGCCCGGTGATGTTCGACGTTGTGCACTTCACCGCGGAATTGAGGATCGAGTGCGCGAAGGCGATCCCCCAGATCGTGGACCTTTTTGATGTTGGAGAGGCGGGACTTGATCTTGTCGAGTCCCTGGCGGTTGCGCAGCGCGAAGAGCGCCTTTTGCAGAAAGTGCGCGCTGGGGTCGCGGGAGATCGCCACGTGCTCGATCGCCGAAAGGGCCGTGGCGCTGTCGCGCAGCACCTCGCGGATGGCCTGGTCGGGAAACCCGGCCCAGTGCTTGATGCGGTTGAGACGCTCTTCCTCGACGCCGCAGACGAACGCTCCGTCTCGGATCGCTGCAGCAGCCGAATCGCCGTGGAAGGCGTTGATGCCCAGGATGTTCAATTCACGCCTCCCAGTCCCTCACAGGCGATGTCATGTCGTTGGAACCGGCTTCCGTGCAATGGCGATCATCGACTTCGCGAACACCGGCACCCGGCCGATCCGTTCGAATCGTACCGGCGCAAAGCCGGCCTCGGTGAGCAGTGTTTGCAACGACCTCGTCGACCAGAAACTTGATGTGCCCATGGTCCCACAACGGACCGAAGTGCGCGTCCATCCGCCCCGAAGCGGCCAGAGCCAGGCTCTTCCAGTAGCCGTGATACGGCGTCGATACAATGGCAACCCGCCGGCGTCGAGAAGATCGAAGATCGTCTTCGCGAAGACCCGCGGTGAGTACAGATGTTCCACCACTTCGAGACTGACGACCACGGGGAAGCCCCCGAATGTGGCCCGCAGATCGTCATACACGGATGCGACAGAAAGGTTCAGGCGAGGATACTCGCCCTTCGCAATCGCAATGCCCTCAACGGAGGGATCGATTCCGGTGACCTCCAAACCGCGGCCGGCCAGAGCGGCGGCCGTCGCGCCGTTGCCGCAACCCACTTCGAAGATCCTGGTTCCGTGCGCCACTCCCTCGGTTCTGAGAATGCGCGTGACGGCGGGCATCAGGGTAGTCCGCTGTGTGGCTGGGCGCGGACGTTCCGTAGTGATAGCCGGAAGCTGCCTCGTTCCGTAAAGACTCAGGCGAATTCATCGACTTCGGGTCAGTCTCCCTTTGGATCCGCCGGCAGTTCATGCCGCTCCCTGCGCAGCTGGTCGATATTGGCGTCGACGAGCAGCCGGTACCAGAGCGCCTGCATGAAATGAAAGATCAATCCCTGCGGTCTATCCAGTATGCCCAGACGGATCACGTAACGGTAGAAGAAGTAGACGAACGGCCGAAGATAGAGAGGCTGCCCGTGCCACCTGCGTTTCAGCCACCTCACCCGTTCGTCCGGCGTCCCCCAGAAGCGTCCCGGCGGGGGACGCGTGCGAGCTCGTCGTCGGCCTGAAGTCTCGCGTATCGATTGTGCTTGGCCACCCAGGCGGCAATGTCGTCCTCCTTGCGATTCTCTTCGATGAGGAAGTGTCTGAGCCGCACGGTTCGTCCGCTCACGGTGAAGTGGTGGTCGACGTGGTCGCCCTCATCGACATGAACCGCATCGAGCCGGAAGAGTTTGAGCAGGTGCTGATCGGCGTCGAGGGCGAGACCCCACTCCGAGCCGATGGGAATGTTACGCAGCGCCCAGATCCACTGCATCGCATGTGTTTCGAATGGATGATGGATGACTCGCGATGAGCGTCAGCTCAGACGGTTCCGATATCCGAGCGGCTCGGCGCGCGTGACTGGGACAGCAGTACCGGTCGTGCTCGTGGTCCTGGCCGGTCTGCTCTTCGTCGGGATCACCACCGGAGAAGCACCGCTCCTCCGGTTTCTATCCTCGGATCCACGCGACATCGGCACAGACACGCGTACGAGAATCTGGGCCGCATCGAACCAGGCTTTTCATCACTCGCCGTATCTGGGTACCGGCCTGGGGACGTTTCGCGAGTCGTTCCGGCGCGTGCAGCCGCAGTCGATCGTAGGTATGGTCGAGCAGGCTCACAATGACTTTCTGCAGATGCTCGTCACGGGCGGCTGGATCGGTGCGGCCCTGGTGACGATCGCGTTCGTGTCGATGCTGCTGATCCTGATCCGGGCCTGGATGCGTCAGCGGCACCGCGAAGAAAGCGCGTTCGCTCTGGCCGGGATCGGCGCTTTGATCGCGCTCGTGCTGCACGGACTGGTGGAGTTCAACATGTCCATACCAGCCATTCCGGCAACCCTCGCCGTCATGCTCGGTCTGGCCTGGGCATCGGCCAACGACGAGCCGCAGCGCCTCACTCTTCGCGCAGCAGATCGCGAATCGTAGCGGCCACGTGCTCCGGCGCGTCGCCGTCCGTTCCGCCGTAATACTCGCGGATCGTGCCGCCCTTGTCGGCAACGACGAACTTCGAGCTGTGCAGCAACGGGTCGCCGCCGGCATCGGGGTCACCAGCGGCGAGCTTGAATCCCTTCACCGACACATTGACGATGGCATCGTGATCGCCGGTCAGAAACGTCCAGCGGGGATCATTGCGGAAGCGCGCGGCGTAGTCGCGCAGGACGGCCGGCGTGTCGCGCGTGGGATCGACGCTGATCGACACGAACTTCACCTTCGCTCCGTCCGGAATCTTCTTCGTCAGACGGCGCATCGAGGCCGTCATCATCGGACACGTGCCCTGGCAGTTCGTGTAGATGAAGTCGTAGACCGTGACGAAGCCTTTGTTGTCGTCCAGAGTCACGTGCTGCCCCGCCTCGTTGACCAGGGAGGCGCGCGGAACCGGAAAGAGCATGGGAAGATCGGACCGGTGTTGACAGGCGGCGAAGAGGGCGATCAGCAGGAGCCAGCCCGGATTTCTCGCTCCCCTGGGCATGAGGCGGCGCATCAGCCCCGGACCGCGAACGCGAACAGAACCATCATGGTGAGGAGATAGATGTTCGACGACATGAACAATTTCCGCGCCGGTGCGGCGGTGCGGTCGGACATGAAGATCACCGACGCCACGAGGATCCATGTGCCCGCGAGCGTCGCGGTGAAGAGGTACACGAGACCGGCCATGCCGAAAAAGTACGGCGCGACGCTCACGCTGAGAAGAGCGATGCTGTAGAAAATGGCCTGCCGTCCCACCGCTTTGCCGTCGTCATCGACGACCGAAAGCATGGCGAACCCGGCCCGGCCGTAATCCTCGCGATACATCCAGCTGATGGCCATGAAGTGCGGGAGCTGCCAGAACAGCAGAACGCCGAAGGCGATCCATCCCCCCAGGCCGAGCGCGCCCGTCGCGGCCGTCCAGCCCATGAGTGGCGGAATCGCTCCCGGAACCGCGCCGATCAGCGTGCAGATCGTCGACACGCGCTTGAGCGGCGTGTAGACGAAGATGTACGTGACGAGCGTTAGCGCGCCGAGAAACGCCGTCAGCCAGTTCACGAGGAATCCGAGGTACAGCGTGCCGATGGCCGCCACGGCGATCGAGTAGACGAGCGCGGCCTGCACGCTGATGCGGCCGTCCGGCAACGGACGACGGCGCGTCCGTTTCATCATGGCGTCGAGATCGCGCTCCACGTACTGATTGAGCGCGTTCGTACCCGCCGCCACCAGGGCCGTGCCGATCAGTGCGTGCAGAAGCACGAGTGCGTGAAACGGACGGGCGCCGATCGCATAACCGGCCGCCGTGGTCATCAGCACCATGAGCACGATGCGCGACTTCGACAGCTCCAGATAGTCGAACAACCACCCCGCGGGCCGCGACCCCCGGGTCTGGGAACTCACCACCGGAGACGGAGTGGTCGCGGTCACACGGCCACCTCGACCGAGGCCCGTGGCCTGAGGTCCAGGGCCTGAGTCTGGGCGCGCCACGCCAGGGCACGCGCCGTGAGCGCCAGGACCAGTGAGGCCGCCAGCGTCAACGCTCCCGTCATCACGTGAAGGCTGGTGATGTACGGCTGCTTTCCGCTCAACACGGTGTACACGCCAAGCATGATCTGAGCGGCCACGATCACCAGCAGGAAATTCACGACCACTCGCAGCGGGTGATTGAACTCGAACCGGCGAAGCTGCACGGCGATGGCCACGATCACGACGGCAACGAGGATCGCGCCGATGCGATGCACGAAGTTCACGATCACGCCGGCCGACGTCATCGGCGGAATGACCAGGATGCCGGGGATGGCCAGTCCCGCGCCGAGATGCCGCATGAGCGCACCGACGAGGATCTGCCCGTAGACGAGTGCGACGAGCATCGTCGTCGACGCCACCGGCGCATCACCGCGCTCGTGCCGGCGGATCGAGAGAAAGGCCCTCGACGCGAAAAAGGCGATGGAGACGTTGAGGCAGAGAAAGATCTCGGCCAGCCCGGCGTGCGCGATCGACACCGATTTCGGCAGCAGGAGCTTCACCGTCAGCCCGCCCAGCAGCCCCTGCGCGATCACCGCGCCGACGGACCACCAGCCCAGCAGGCGCAGGAAGCGCTTCGGCTCGCGGCGCTGCAGCCAGATTGCCTGCAGCACCGTAAGGAACCCGACCGTCGCGGCCACCATGCGATGGCCATGCTCGTAGAAAATCCCGCCGACCATCGGCGGCATCAGCATCCCGTACGACAACGGCCAGTCGGGAACGGCCAGACCGGAACCGGTGGAGGTCACCATGGCCCCGGCGAAGATCAGAAACAACGTCGAGAAAGCGACGAACTTCGTGAAACGCCGCAGCCACGCCGGCGTGGCGTCGAGATTGGGAAGGGGCATTCGGATCGGTTGCATCAACTCGTTGGATTCGTGGTGGCCGCCTCGGCTGGCGCCGCTTCGGCAACCGGTGCCTCCGTGGCGGCGGGCTCCGGAGCCATCGACTCCAGCCAGGAGTCGAGATCGGCTTTCGTGTCGACCATGAGCATACCTCGCATCCGGTAGTGGGCGAGGCCACAAAGCTGAGCGCAGGCGATCTCCCAGTCATCGCCGTTGTTCGTGCGTGTGGGCGTGAAGTGAATGGGGATATCCATCCCCGGCACGGCATCCTGCTCCACGCGCAACACCGGAAGCTTGAAGCTGTGGATCACATCCTTCGAAAAGACGTGGATGATGACGGGACGGTTGACCTGAAGGTGCAGCTCGTTGATCGTGGCGATGTCGTCCTTGCCGTGCGGATCGGTTGGATCGAGGCCGAGAGGATTGTCGGGAGAGACCAGATTGATGTTGCGGCGCCCGAAGATGTTGTCGGGTCCCGGGTATTGGACGTTCCACGCGAATTGCTCGGCGATGACGTGCACGACCAGCGGGTTGCCTTCCATCGACGGTGGCGACGACCATTTCCCCCAGGCGGGAATGGAGACGCCGAAGAGATGGACGAACTCGACGAGCGCCGTCACCGCGACGAGATACAGCGACCATCGCGAGCGCATCCCGGTGTAGCTGGCCTGGGGCTGTTTTTTTGCCCGGAACCGGATCAGCGTATAGGCGAAGAAGAGAGCCCAGAAAACGAAGAGGATCGCCATCACCACATGCATGTCGACGATCAGGTTATCGATATCGTGTCCATGCACGGAATAGTCCGGCGGCATGTGCCGCAAGAGATACTCTTTCACCGCACACCTCCGGGAATGAGATGAAACTCCTCACGCCGTCTCTGCAGGCGGACGCTGTTGCGCCACCAGCTCACGAACATGGCCACGATGCCGAATTGCACCAGGCCGACGACACCGAGGAGAAAGAGGATGGCATTGTTCATCCCCTTGGTCATCGGCGACGAAGGATCGCCGAAACAGACCGAGCAGGCCATGGCGCTTGGAGCCAGGGCCAGAAAGAGAGTCACCAGGATGGCCATGGGGCCAAAACGGAATCGTCGTTGGGCGTTCATGACAGTTCCTTCAGTTTACGAAATACACGTCCCGCGTACACGATCAGAGTGATCCCGGCCACGAGAAAGATGATGGCCATGGCCAGCGCGCCGGGGCTTCGCGTGGCCATGTATTCGCGCGCGCCCCAGATCGTGACGAACAGCGACAGGGCGATCGAGACGGTCACGAAAACAACATGAAAGACGCGCAGTCCCATTTACTTGTGCCCCATGGCGTCGACAAAGTGGTTCCACGGGCCCCACATCAGGACCGAGAAGAAGAAGACCGTGAGCGCCAGCACCGAGTAGATCAGTCTCTTCTCGGAGAGCAGATGCATGAAGAACCCGGCCACGAGAAACCCCTTCGTGCATGCGATCACCAGCGCGATGATGATCGCGTAGTGGACAGGCATGGCCAGTCCGTAGCACGCGTACACGGTCAGGCCGGTCAGGAAGGCCAGCGCCGCGAACACGATGAGATAGACGCGGATCTCCCGCTTGATCTCTTCCGGGCTGTGGTGAAGGTTCGGATCATGAACGCCGCCGTGCGTGTGCTGGTCCTCCGCGGCAGTCTCCGGCAGAGGCAGCCTATCGGCGGCGGTCGATGGAATGGCTTGATCTGACATTCGCGTGCTCCTCGTCCTACATCAGATATAACGCGGGGAAGAGAAAGATCCACACCAGATCGACAAAGTGCCAGTACAGGCCGGCCACCTCGATCCGGTTCGTGTATCGCGCCGGCGCCGTCTTCCACATCTTCGCCCCGGGCATCAGCAGGTACAGGAAGACGATCACTCCCCCGATGACGTGCAGCGCATGCAGTCCGGTCAGAGTGAAATAGAGGGCCATGAAGTTGCTCGAGCTGGGCATGCGGTGCTCGACGAATTCATGGTGGTACTCGAAGCCCTTGTTCATGAGAAACAGGAGCGCGCACAGCACGGTCAGGCTGATGAAAATCCGTCCCCACTTGAAATTGCCGAGCCGGAAGTTCGCCCAGGCCAGAACCACGGTCACCGACGAGCCGATGAGGATAAACGTGTTGACCGTGGCCAGCGGCACATTGAGGAACTCCCAGCCGCGCGGCCAGGTGGCCGCGCCCGTGCGCAGCAGGATGTACGAAGAGAACAGGGCGCCGAACAACATCACTTCCGAAGCGAGGAACAACCAGATGCCCAGCTTGGCGTTGTAGAGCCCCGTATCACTCCTCGGCTGTACGGTGTATGGGATCTCCAACTCCGCGTGGGCGTGTGCTTGTGTTTCCAACTATTCCTCCCTCTGCGCAACTGCCGGCGCCGCCATCGTGCCACCGCCCGAAGATCGTGGTGTGACCGGCCACGGCACGTGCTGCGGCAGGAAATCTGCCTCATGGTAATCGGGAACGCTGTATTCGTAGGCGCCACGATAGACGACCGGAAGCACGGCGAAGTTGCCGTGAGCCAGCGGCGGCGAGGTTGTCGCGGCCCAGTCGAGCGTCGTGGCCTGCCACGGGTTGTCGCCCACGTTCTTCTTGCCGCGCATGGCGGCGATCACATTCCAGACGATGTTCACGATGAACGGCAGCTGGAACACGAGAAGGCACCAGGCGCTGATGGACATGAACGGGTTCGTCGCCTGCGCCACCGCTTTGGCGTGCGCGTATTGAACGCCGCCATCGTAAAGGCGCCGTGACACGCCCGCAAGCCCCTGGAAAAACATCGGGAAGAAGATTCCGTTGATGAAGATCACCGATCCCCAGTAATGAATCTTCCCCAGCACTTCGTTGAGCTTCCGCCCTGTGATCTTCGGGAACCAGTAGTAGATGCCCGCAAACAGCGCGAAGATCGTTCCGGGCGCGACGATGTAGTGGAAGTGCCCGATCACGTAGTACGTGTCGTGAAGATACAGGTCCGCGGTGGCCAGACCCAGCGGCAGCCCGGTCAGGCCGCCCAGTCCGAACATGGGAAGGAACGTCAGCGCGAACAGCATCGGCGTCGTGAAGCGGATCGACCCGCCCCATAACGTGACGAAAAAGACCGTGAGAATCACCACCGACGGGATGGAGATGATCATGGTCGTTGTCTGGAAGAAGCTGTTGACGAACGCCCCCATGCCGGTGAGGAACATGTGGTGCGCCCACACCACGAAGGACATGAATCCGAGGAACAGCACCGAGCCGACCAGCCAGTTGTAGCCCCACACCGGCCGGCGGGTGTTGTTGGCGATGACCTCGCACACGATGCCCATCGCCGGCAGAATCAGCACGTACACCTCGGGATGGCCGAGGAACCAGAAGAGGTGCTGCCAGAGCAGCGGATTCCCTCCCCCGGCCACCTTGAGCACTTCACCGCTGATGACCAGGCCGGCCGGCAGGAAGAAGCTCGTGTGCGCGACGCGGTCCATCAACTGAAGAACCGCTCCCGCCTCCAGCGGAGGAAAAGCCAGGAGAAGCAGAAATCCCGTCACCAGCTGCGCCCAGATGAAAAATGGCAGGCGCATGAACGTCAGACCTTTGGCGCGAAGCTGCACGATCGTCACGATCATGTTGATCGAGCCCAGGAGCGACGACGTGATCAGAAAGACCATTCCGGTCAGCCAGAACGTCTGCCCGCTTGTAGCGATGATCGACAATGGAGCGTAGGACGTCCAGCCCGAAGCCGGAGTGCCGCCGGGCGCCGCAAAGCTCGTCAGCATGATCACGCCGCCGACGAAGTAGAACCAGTAGCTGGCCATGTTCAGTTTCGGGAACGCCATGTCCGGAGCGCCGATCTGCAGCGGCACGACGTAGTTCCCGAATGCTCCGACCGCCAGAGGAACGATCGCCAGAAACACCATGATCGTTCCGTGCATCGCCCCGAGCTGGTTGTAGCCCTCGGGCAGCAAGATGCCGCCCGTCGCACGGCCCGGTCCGAGAATATTGAGCAGAGCGAACGCGTGACCCGGCCATCCCAACTGCAACCGCATCAGCAACATGAGACTGAAGCCGAGGAGCAGGAAGATCAGAGCAGTCACTCCGTACTGGATGCCGATCCACTTGTGATCCGTGGAGAATACGTACTTCTGGATCCACGGCAGTGGCGGCCCGTGATGTTCCGCGTTCGTGTGATCACTGGGAATCGCGAGATCCTCGTGACGAGCGGACGAACCGGTTTTGTTCAGTTGATCGGTCACATCATCTCCTTACGCTATTTGTGGACTGGCGGGATGGCACGCCATCAAACAATGAACGAGATAAATGCCGGGTTAACCAAGACTTTACTTGCTAAGTTCATGAGTGGGAGGATCTTAGAAGTTGCGGACACTTATGGTAACCCATAGAATACGTCCCGTTGAAATTCCGAGCAACAAAATTTCCCGCACGACGCGCGACGGTCCAGGACCTTGTGCTCGGCGTGTCGGAGTCCACCCGCCTCGTCCCATTCGAAGGAGAAATCATGTTCAGAAAGAAAATTCAGTTCGCGTTGATGTTTGGTGTGATCGCAATCATGGTCGGCAGCGCAGATGCGGCGACCGTCGTGGCGAAAGTGATCCTCAAGACTCCGGCGCCCGCTGCAAAAATCATCAACACGAATGCCGATCCATATTGCATGACCTATCACAAGACGGACAAGCTCAGGTCCGAGCAGGTCGTGGCGAACCCGAACGGAACACTGGCCGACACGTTCGTCTTCATCAGCGAAGGCGTAACCGGCAACTATCCCGCACCGAAGACCCCGTTCCTCCTCGATCAGATCGGCTGCCACTATACGCCGCACATGATCGCGGTCATGGCCGGCCAGCCCATCGTGATCCGCAACAGCGACAGCACGCTCCACAACATCCATCCGCTTCCGAAAGTGAATACCCCGTTCAACATCGGGATGCCCCTCAAGGGCATGGAACAGACCAGGGTGTTCGCCAAGCCGGAGGGACCTTTCCACGTGAAGTGCGACGTCCATCCCTGGATGTCGGGGTACGTGGCGGTGTTCTCCCACCCGTTCTTCGGCGTGTCGAACGCCCAGGGCGTCGTCGAGATCGCCAACCTGCCTGCGGGGACGTACACCGTGGAGTCGTGGCAGGAGAAGTACGGCCCCAAGTTCCAGAAGATCACGGTCGGTGCAAACGACAAAAAAGAGATCGAATTCACCTACTAACCGTGAATTGATGCGGGAGCGCGGTACGACGGCACCGCGCTCCCTGAGTCCCAGGGAGTGCCGTAGTGAAAACCAAGGAGGGGACCGATGATCCATGGACGTCGCTTTCCACTACGCTCCTGGAGCACACTTCTGCTCCTCATTTTTCTAATCCCCGCATCGGCATCAGCCATCCCCGCGTTTGCACGCAAATACCAGCTCCGCTGCACCGCCTGTCATGAAGCATGGCCCGTCCTCAACGACTTCGGCCGGGCCTTCCGCGACAACGGCTATCAAACGATGCTCGGCAAGGACGATCCGATCACCACGCCGATCGGGTACTGGCCGGTGGCGTTCCGCATCACGCCGAACTACACGTGGACGTCGGTCAACAACCAGCCGACCGATCAGGGCGTCAAGACTCTGAAAACGTCGGGGGGCTTCGGCGTCGGCGCATTCGATCTTCTCAGCGCCGGCACGATCGGACGGAACGTCTCGTTTCTGTTCGTCCCCACATTTGACGGCGAACTGGCCATCGAATCGGGCTGGATCCGCTTCAGCAATCTCATGAACTCGGGATGGCTCAACCTGAAGTTCGGTCATCACGAGGTCGACCTTCCCCGCTCCGCCCACAGACCGTGGGACATGACCAGCGGAGGATTCCTCATCTATGGATATCACCCGGCCGGCTCGGCCTCGGGATACAGCATGGGTGACAACCAGGACGGGATCGAGTGGGTGGGACACGACCGAGGCAGCATCAACCGCATTGCCGTCTCGCTCATCAGCGTCGACGGCTCTCCCGGCTCGAAAGGCATCTTCAACACTCCGGGTCTCTATGCGCACGGCACGCATACGTTCCTCCTCAACAACACGGCGGTATCCGAGGCTCGTCTGGGCGCGTTCCTGGCGGACGCGACGTGGCCCACGAACTTCCTGACCAGCGACGGAGAACCGATCGACGGAACGGGATCACGGCTCAAACACTCCCGAAGATACGGAGTGGAAGGTCATGTCTGGTTCGGGCCGAACTACCTTCCGCTGCACGTGATCGGAGTGGTGGCGCACGGAACAGACAGCAAGGATCTGATCGCCGACGCCACGGCGGACGGAACGTGGAACGGCGGCTTCCTCGAAGTCGGCTGGACTCCCACGCTGAAGACGACGCCGTTCTTCCGCTACGACGTCATTCGCAACAGCAAACAGGCCGTCCCCGATACGCCGAAAAATGCGAACGACCAGACACAGATCACGCTGGGCATTCGCCACACGCTCAATTTCACCAACCGCGCCGAATACGCAGTTCATGCGGAGTATTCGACGCTGAGAACCCGTGGCGGCGCCGAGGGTGATCCGACCGTGTCACAGAACACGGTCTTCTTCGGCTTCGACTTCGCGTACTGAGGAGGCGACGTGATGAACAAGTTCAAATATCGTCTGGCTATCGGAGCGCTCGCGGCGATCCTCATGACATCCTCGGGCGGCACGGAGGCGGCCACACCGCCACCTGGAAACGCCACTCGCGGGCAGGTCGTCTATGAGCGTTACTGCGTTTCCTGTCACGGCTCACAAGGCGACGGACGAGGAGAAGCGGGCGACTGGATCTTCCCCAGGCCGCGTGATTTCCGTCAGGGAACGTTCAAGTGGCGTTCGACACCGTCAGGTGCCTTGCCGACCGTGGCCGATCTCGAGAAGACGATCGAAAACGGCGTCTATGGCACACACATGCCGACCTGGTTCGCCATCGGCCATCAGGCCCGTCTCGATGTGATCTCCTACATCATGACGTTCTCGCCTCGATGGAAGACCGAGGACGTCCCGGCATCGATCGTCATCCCGCAGGAACCGGCCAACAACCAGGGATCCGTGGACGCCGGCAAAGCGATCTTTGAGAAGCTCGAATGCGCCAAGTGTCACGGCGATACCGGTCGTGGGGACGGACCGTCGGCTCATGAACTGCGCAACGACTGGGGCGACCCCACCACCCCGGCCGACCTGACCGCGGGAAACTTCCATTGCGGCAGTACTCCGCAGGACATCTACCGTGTCTTCATGACCGGTCTGAACGGCTCGCCGATGGCGTCGTTCGCCGACTCGATCAACACCGAAGAGGCCTGGCAGCTCGTTCACTACATCGAGAGCCTCAACACCGCCGGCCCGAACGCACCCTCGCCGCAGTTCGGACCTGACGGAAGACCCCTCCACTAGCCGCAACGCGTGGCGCCGCCGAAGCCGGCGGCGCCACACCCTTTCCCGTTCGATTCCCTTTCAGTTGACCGGCGGCGGCGCCAGCGCGGCCACTCTCGTCGGCCCCCGCGACTTCAGCCACTGCGCGAACTCGGTCTTGCTGTCGATATACAGCTGGCCGCGCATCCGGTAGTGACCGAGACCGCACAACTGCGCGCAGGCGATTTCCCAATGGTCACCGCGGTTGGTTCGGATCGGTGTGAAGTGAATGGGGATGTCCATGCCCGGGATGGCGTCCTGATTGACGCGCATGACCGGCAGCTTGAAGCTGTGGATCACGTCCTTCGACGTGAGATGAATGACCGCCGGGCGGTTCACCTCCAGATGGAGGTTGTTGATGCTGACGACGTCGTCCTTGGCATTGGGATCCGTGCGGTCGAGTCCGAGCGGATTGATCGATGTGACCAGGTTGGGATCCCGGCGGCCGAACACGCCGTCAGGCCCGGGGTATTGAACGTTCCACGAAAACTGCTCAGCCACGATCCGCACTTCCACAGGATGGGACAACGTCTCCGCCTTGGTGGCATTCGCCCAGCGCGACCAGGCCGGGATCGAGAATCCCACGAGCAGAATCACCTCGATCACGGCCACGGCGATCTCGGTCCACGTCGACCAGTGTGAGCGCATTCCACGATAGTCCGGCTTGGGATTGCGCGATCCGCGGAACCGGTACAGCACGTAGAGGAAGTAGCTCCCCCAGAACACGAACATCACCAGCATCAGCCAGTGCACAGCCACGATCAGCGAATCGATCTGACCGCCGTGCGCCGAATAGTCGGGCGGCATGAATTGGAAGAGAAAGTCTCTCAACGTGCACCCCTCTGTCCGTTCACGTTCATGCCTCCGGAGCCGCCGCCGCGATCTGCGGGAGCAGCCCACCGCCGCCGCCGGCAGGCGGCCGCCTTGTCAGTTCCGCGTGCTGGGGCAGGAAGCCGCTGTCGTCGCATTCAGGTGTGTTGTATTCGTAGGGGCCGCGCCGCACCACCGGCAGAACCTCGAAGTTGCCGTGAGCGAGCGGCGGTGAGGTCGTGGCCGCCCAGTCCAGCGTCGTGGCCTGCCACGGATTCGCCTCCGCGTTGCGCCGTCCCATGGCCGCGGCAATCGCGTTCCAGAAGAAATTCACGATGAACGGAACCTGGAAGGCCAGCAGACAGAACGCCGAGATCGACATGAACGGATTGGTGGCTTCGGCGATGGCCTTGGCATGCGCGTACTGAATTCCGCCGTCGTACAGACGGCGCGAGACGCCGGCCAGACCCTGCGCGAACATCGGCATGAAGACGCCGTTGATGAAAACGAACGAGCCCCAGAAGTGAATGCGTCCCAATGTCTCGTTGAGCTTGCGTCCGGTGACCTTGGGGAACCAGTAGTAGATCCCGGCGAAGAGGGCGAAGATCGTTCCCGGCGCGACGACGTAGTGGAAGTGCCCGATGACGTAATACGTGTCGTGCAGATGCAGGTCCGCCGCGGCCAGGCCGAGCGGCAGGCCGGTGAGACCGCCGATCCCGAACATCGGCAGGAACGCCAGTGCGAACAGCATCGGCGTCGTGAAGCGCATGGCCGAGCCCCACAGCGAAATGAACAACGCACTGAGGATGATGACCGAGGGGATGGAGATGATCATGGTCGTGGTCTGGAAGAACGAGCTGATGGCCGTTCCCATCCCGGTCATGAACATGTGGTGCGCCCACACCACGAACGACATGAAGCCGAGGAAGATGGTCGCGCCGACCATGGAGCGGTAACCCCAGAGCGGCTTCCGGGTGTTGTTGGCGAGAACCTCCGCCACGATCCCCAGCGCCGGCAGGATCAGGACATAGACCTCCGGGTGAGCCAGGAACCAGAACAGGTGCTGCCAGAGAAGGGGATTGCCGCCACCGGCATTGTGCAGGACGCGGCCGCTGACCACGAGACCGCTGGGCAGGAAGAAGCTCGTACCGGCCACGCGATCCATGAGTTGGAGCACCGCCGCCGCTTCGAGCGGCGGGAACGCCAGCAGCAGCAGGAACGATGTGACGAACTGGGCCCAGACGAAGAACGGCAGGCGGTCCCAGGTCATCCCCTTCGCCCGCAGCTGCACGATCGTCACGATGAAGTTCACCGATCCGAGCAGCGATGAGGTGATGAGAAAGACCATCCCTATCAGCCAGAATGTCTGGCCGATCGTGGCGATATCGGAGAGCGGCGGATACGACGTCCAGCCGGAGTTGGCCGTTCCGCCGGGAGCGAGAAAGCTGGCCAGCATGATCAGCCCGCCGGGCAGGTAGCACCAGTAGCTGGCCATGTTCAATTTCGGGAAGGCCATGTCGGGGGCACCGATCTGCAGCGGCACGACGTAGTTGCCGAACGCGCCGACGGCCAGCGGAACGATGGCCAGAAACACCATCACCGTCCCGTGCATGGCCCCGAGCTGGTTGTACGCCTCCGGCAACAGAATGCCGCCAGGAGCCCGGGTGCTGCCGAGGAGCTTCATCAGGCTGAACGAATGACCGGGCCAGCCGAGCTGTAGGCGCATGAGCAGCATCAGACTGAAGCCGAAGAGAAGGAAGCAGAGCGCGGTGAATGCGTACTGCACGCCGATCCACTTGTGATCGGTGGAGAAGACGTACTTGCGGATCCACGGGACGTGATGGCCGGACAGCTTGTCGTGCTGTTCTTCCTCGTCACGGATGCGGATGGCTTCTCTGAGGAGCTTCTCCGCATCGCCCGCGTAGAGCCACTGGTTGCCTACTCGGAGTTGTCTTCTGGGCAATCTCTCCTCCGCTGGTCGTCAATCCGACCGGACGTCATCCCTTGAACGTGAACGTAATCTGCTTCGACTCTTTCGGACCCACCGTGACCTGTTGCTCCTGCGTTCCGTACTTCTCGTGCCACGCCGTCAGCGTGTACGTGCCGGGCGGCAGATTGCCGATCGAGAACGTGCCGTTCATCGCCGACACGCTGTGATACGGGTGCGGCAGCACGGCCATGAACGACTTCATCCAGCCGTGCACGTCGCACTTGATGCGAAACGGAACGATCTCCGGCCTGTCGAACTTCTTCGTCGACACCATGCCCTGCACGGGCTGACCTTCGTTGAACTCGGGATTGTTGTTGGGCAGGGCGTGCACGTTGTGCAGCGTGGCGTCGTCGTTCCTGATCTCGAGCGGCTGGCCGACCTCGACCACCTGTACGTGCGGGTGATACCGGCAGCCCTTCTGGTCGAGCACAGCGGGCCCGGCGGTGGGCGGACCGGCGGGCGCGTTCTTCACGTAGACGATGACGTTGGCGAGCTCGCCGCCCGGGCCGACGACGACTTCCTCGTCCTGTGCGCCCTGGCCGTTCGGATGCTGGCTCTGGCAATACGGATCCGCGCTCATCTCGATGGCCGGCATCTGCGGGGCCGTGCCGGTGAGCATCACGACGCCGGTGATCGTGGCCGCGTCGGCAACGTTCGTCACCGGAGCCGCGGTCGCTGCCGTGGCGCCGGCCGTGGCCGGAGCGGAGGCGGTTTGAGGCGCCTCGTCGTCGATGCCTTCGTCCTCATCCTTGGACGTGCTTTCCTTTCCAGCGCCGCAGGCGACCGCCAGAACGAGCGTCGCGGCGTACAACAGGGCGAGAAACTTCTTCATGGACACGTTTTTCTCCTAATGACTGGCCGGCCGCATCTCCCCGGTCTGCACGGGCGTCGGCGGCGGCGTATTCGGTCGTTGCGGCAAGGTTACCGCTGGCGGTACGTTCATTGGTAGCGGCGGACGAGTCCCGGGGATGCCAATGCTCCAGATGTAATCGCGCAGGAAGCCGGTGAGCGCGACGGCGTCGCCCATGGCGGTGCGCAGCTCCTCTTCATTCTGGAACCAGGGAAGGAGCGCCACTTTGTGGGCCGCGAACTGCGGCGTATCGATGGCGTTGGCCAGCGGCGACTTGAATTCGCCGGTCTCCGCGCGCGGGAAGTTCGTCGGCATGCGTGTGCCGGGGATCATCTCATTGGGACGGCGGATCCACTCCGCGATCCAGTCGTGGCGCAGCCGTACCTTCGACAGAGTCAGGTTCGGCGCGAGCGACGTCGTGTCGGCTGCTTTGGGGATCGGAGGATTGGAAGGGTCGGCCACCGGTGTGGTGACGTGACACTGGCCGCAGCGGAGCATCGAGAACACCTCGCGTCCGATGGCCACGTTCCGCGGCGGCGGCGTTAGGTGCTGCATCGTGTCGAACGCCGGCACTTTCCCCTCGGACGAGAACATCAGCACGAGCCGGTTGGCCTCGTCATCGCTGAACTGGAACGTCGGCATGCGCACCGCCATCCATGGGCGGACCTTCATCACCGTCGGATCCTTGAGGAAGTTGAAGAGCCAGGGCGACTGTCCGCGTCCCCCTTCCGGCGAGAGGTCGGGCGGCAGGAAATTCGGATCCTTGATCAGGGCGGCGATGGCGCGCCCCGTGCCGTCGACGACGTGACATCCGCGGCAGTTGCGTTGCGAGACCAGCTTGCGTCCCTCTTCGATGATGCGGCTGCGCGCATCCATCGAGGCCAGCCGGTTCGCGGTGACCTTCTCCTTGGTCATGCCCAGCACCACCGAGGTGATGAGCTCGGCCTCATGCGGGGTGAGGCCGAAGTTCGGCATCTTCAGCTTGTCGTTGTAGATCTTGGTGCGCTCGTCGTCGTACACGCGGGGACTGCGCAGCTTGTTGTAGACCCACGACGGCACCGTGTCGATCACATGCTCGGTCTTGCCGTCTTCCTCGTTCTTGTAGTCGTGCACGAATCCGAAATCGAAGAGATGGATGGCCTTCGAGCCCTCGGTGGTCAGCTCCGTGCCGATCGGCTTGAGGTCCTCGAAGCCTTTGATCTCGTGGCACGAGTAGCAGCCGTACTTTTCGATGGAGCGCTGTCCGAGGTAGTCGAGCTGCTCTTCGAGGGGCATGGAGTCGAGCTTTGCCTCGGCGTCGCGGTCGCTCAGCGTGTTGATGAGGTACGACTTCGTCAGGGAGCGCACGGCGGCGGGGTCGGGAGGACGCACGGGGGTCTTCATGAACTGCGGCTTCTGCAGCGTCATGATGTAGGCGGTGACGTCGGCTGCTTCCTCGTCGGACAGGCGCAGCGAAGGCATGGGTGCGTTCGGATCGTAGTTGTGCGGGTTCTTCACCCAGTTGTAGATCCAGCCGGGGTACGTCTTCGTGCCGACGTTGGCGAGGTTGTAGCCGAAGCTGCGCTCCAGTGGGTAGTCGTCGCGATGGGCGATGCGGGTCTTGCCGTCCTTGTCGGTGAAGGATTCGCTGTTGATGTGGCAGGCCAGACAACCGACGCTCTCGACGATGTTCTTGCCGCGCGCCGCGTCGCCGCTATTCGGTCCGAGCCAGCGCCGCTTCGTGGAGTGATTGAACAGATACGTGACGATGGCGTGGATCTCGGCGTTCTGGTACCTGATGTTCTGCTCGCGCTCGTCGACCGGCACTTTCGGACCGATGATGTTGCGCTGGTAGAAGAAGGCCGGCATACGAGTCGTGGACTTGAAGCCGCGCGGATCGGCGATCCATCGCAGCGCCCACTCCGGGGTCACCTTCTCGGCAATGTGGTCGAGCGTGGGTCCCGGCTTCTGCAGCCCTTCGAAGCGCCAGTCCCCGATCTTGTGACAGGCGTGGCACCCGTACAGCTCGACCATGTGCGTCGCTTCGGTGATCTTCGCGCCGTCGTCGATCTGCATCTGGCTGCCGTGGCACTTCAGGCATCCCGCCTCGTAGTACTGGCGCGGATACATCGGCGTCTCCAGGAACGGATTGCTCGCGTATCCCCAGTTGCGATTCTTGTAGTCCCACCATCCCGGGAAGAACGGGAGCATAGCCTTCTCCCAGCGCCGCTCCATCTTGCGGTTCGGCGGAGTGTGGCCGGCGCGGCCGAATTCGGTGGCCCGGTCCTGTCCGCGGTGACAGACCGTGCATCCGTATTCGAGCAGCGGATGCGGTGAGGCCGAGCCGACGAACACGTCGAGTTTCGGATGCGTGCGGTAGGGATTCAGCACTTCCTGCGGCGCGTCCTCGATCCGCTTGAGCTGGGCGATGCGGTCCTGGGTCTCCTTGCGCTTGGCCGGTACGATCTGGTTCCTGGCCAGCTTCTGGCGAAGCTCTGCCTGGAGGCGCGCGGCCTCTTTCCTCGACTCAAATCCCGGGCGATCGATGGCCCGATGACAGGTCTGGCAGCGGTCGACGCGCGGCACGGTCATGTAGTTCATGTCGATGGAGAGATCGCCGAGAACGACCTGATCGATCTTGAACGTGGGATTGATGAAGTCGAGCAGCGGGAGGTTGAGGATGATCGTGCGCTTGTTCCGGGTGACGTTCTCGAGCTGCTTGTTCAGCAGATCGATGTTCGCGGTCATCTCTTTCTTCTTCGTTTCCAGATCGGTGACGCGCCCGAGGAAATCGTCGACACGGGCCCTTGCGGCGTCGCGGTCGCGTGCGGCCTGCTGCAGGCGCAGATTCAGATCGGCCAGATGGGCCTGCTGCCGCACGTACTCGGCCTGCTGCTGGCGTGCGTCCGGCCGGTGCTCCACCACCGAGGCCTCGGCGATGTAGCGCTGAGCATCGAGATGGGCTTTGGCGAAGCGGTAATCCTGGTCCGCCGCGTAGTGCTTCCCTTCCCACTCGTCGAGCTCTTTCTGCGCGGCGACGTAGGCGCCGCGATGGCGGGCGATCTCGACCTGCTGCTCCTTCGTGCGCTGGTCGAGATCGGCCAGCTTCTTCTTCGTGGCCGCGTCATCGGCAGACTTCAGATCCTGTTCGATGCGATCGGCTTCGAGCTGCATGAACTCGACCTGGAAGAACTTCCAGCCGCGCACGTAGTCGTACAACACCGACAGCCCCGTCGCCAGGAGCAGCAGAATCGCCGACACCGCGAAGATCGCGTTGAGCCGCGACATCGCGTAGTTGTGCGGAATGGGTTCCTGCGGCTTCATGTGCGGGTTGCCGGGCAACCTGGCAACCTGGTCCTCATATGTTGAAGAAGATCTCCTGGATGTGCAGGATGTACTTCAGATTGAACAACCAGCGCAGCACCATCTTGATGGGCAGCGCCAGCATGATCAGGAACAGGAACGTGCCGACGTAGTAACGCGGCGCGCCCATCTTCAGATAGAAACGGCGGAACGGGCCGATGGCCAGCAGCGGCGGCAGCGAGAGATACGCCAGCACGAGCACGATGCCCGGCAGCTCGCGGATGATCCACAGCTTCGGCAAGGCCATGCCGAAGAACTTCACCCACACCAGCTCCGAGAGATCGACGTTGACGAGCGGAACGAGCTTGTTCGGGTCCCAGTACTCGTAGGGGCCGAAGAAGTTCCAGTTCGGACCGCGCAGAAACGTGCCCGTGATGATGAGAAACGACCAGAGCACGAGGAAGCCGTAGAGGAAGATGCCGATCTCCCACTTGCGCTCGCGGAACGAAAAGTATCCGCTGCCGCGCGGGTTCGTGTCGATGTAGGGAATGGCCATCAGGCCGACGATGATGAGCGTCGGCAGCACCACCCCGGCCAGCCAGGGATCGAAGTAGACGAGCATCTCCTGCAGTCCCAGGAAGTACCACGGCGCTTTGGCCGGATTCGGCGACGACGTCGGATTGGCCGCCTCTTCCAGCGGCGCGCGCAGCACCACCGACCAGACGATCATCACGACCGTCAGCAGGATCATGCACATCATCTCGGTGTAGACGAGATCGGGCCAGGTGAACAGCTTCTCGTCCGACTCGGTCTTCTCCCACGGGATCCCGCCGAGCGCGATCTGCTTGTCGTTCAGATAGGCCTTGCGCAGGGACACCCACGTGAAGATCCCCAGCAGAAAGATCATCGCGCCGATGGGCACGTTGTCCGGCTTGGCCGCGATCAGATAGAAGTTGGGATCGAGAAACGAGATGAAGAATCCGCCCAGGCCGAAGATGAGCAGCCACATGCCGACCTTGCGGTCCCAGAGCCGCCCGCCCAGATTGGCCAGCACGAACATGATCAGGAAGTAGGCCACGGCCAGGTAGAGCAGCGGGCGGATGAAGATACCCGTCAGCACGAGCAGCCCGCCGAACCCGAGAAACGCCGATCCGCCCTTCGAGCGCACTCGTCCATCCATCAGATTGAAGAAGACGATGAACCCGAAAATCGAAGACAGCAGCAGAAACGAGATCGACGACGCGGACAGAACGTTGACGAAGTCCTTGAGAAAAGTCATGGCAGTCGGCTCTCAGGGCCTCGGGCCTCGGGCCTCGGGCCTCGGATTTCCGCGTGTGTTTGGGTCCGAGGCCCGAGGCCTGCGGCCCGAGGCCTCGTACTCATAGCGGACCAGAGATCCCTCCGTCTTTTCTAACGCGCCAGAAGTGAATGGCCATGAGGAATCCGGCGGCGAGAGGAATCACCACGCAGTGCAGGACGTAGAAGCGCAGCAGGGTGGCCGCGCCGATCGACCGGCCGCCGATGAGCGCGAATCGCGCGTCGTCGCCTGCGTGGATTAATGGGACGCCTCCCAGTTTTATGAGCGAGGACATAGGGCCCTCGTTGCCGGCCCCGGGGGAGGCCCGGGCCATCGACGATCCAACCGTGATCGCCCAGATCGCCAGCTGGTCCCACGGGAGGAGGTATCCCGTGAACGAGAGAAGCAGCGTGAGGACGAGCAGGATCACACCCACGTTCCAGTTGAACTCGCGGGGCGGCTTGTACGAGCCGGTCATGAAGACCCGGAACATATGCAGCCACACCGCGATGACCATGGCGTGCGCACCCCAGCGGTGCATCTCGCGCATGATCCCGAACGGCGCCTGCTCGCGCAGATCCATGATGTCGGTAAACGCGTATTCGATGGTCGGACGGTAATAGAACATCAACAGCAGTCCGGTCACGGTCTCCACCAGAAAGAGAAAAAACGACGTGCCGCCCATGCACCACGTGTAACTCATGCGCACGCCGGAGCGGCGCACCTTCACCGGATGCAGATGCAGGATCAGGGAGCCCAGGACGGCCAGGACGCGTTTGCGGTTGGTGTTGGGGATGCCCACCCGGAAGACGGACTTCCAGACCTGCGAGTTGACGATGCCTTCCTGCAAACCCTTGAGGCCGGTCATTTCTCTCCCCAGCGCATTAGGCTTTTATGAACGAATCCGCATTGGTCCACTCGCCGCGCTCCTGATGAAAGGAGACGGATTTGTCGACAACGATCTGCCCGTCGGAAGGATCGATGAAGATCTTCGCGCGCTCGAGCGGCCGCGGCGTCGGTCCCTCGAAGTTGATTCCCGACTTGTAATATCCGCTGCCGTGGCACGGGCACTTGAACTTGTTCTGCGTCGGAAGCCAGTTCGGTGTGCAGCCCAGGTGCGTGCAGACCGCGATGAGCGCATACATGGTCGTCTCGGTGCGCACGAGCCAGATCCCGAACTTGTCTTTCCAGCGCTCGTCGACGTCGCCGATGGCGTAGTCGTTGACGAAGCCGGCCTTGAACTTCTGCACGGGTTCGAAGAGGACGTTCGGGAACATGAACCGGCCGAGAATGCTGGCCAGGCCGCCCAGGGCCGCCGTCAGAGTCACCCAGGCGGTCGTGACCACGAACGGGAACCTGCGCCGGGTGATCTCACCCTGCTCACGAATGTCCGCCGCGGCACTCCCCGCTAGCGGGGTCTTGGGGGTCACCTGAAATGGCGTGATTTCTTCAGACATCGAGGGCCGTGAGTCGGAGGTTCAGTACTCACAAATATCTGCGAAACAGTGACGTGTGTCAACGAAAAAGGTGACTCCAGACACGCGATGATGTTTGAATCGGGAATCCGATGTTCGAGTTGATCGCGTTCGACGCCGACGACACTCTCTGGCACAACGAGTCCGTGTTTCAGGCCACCGAGGCGCAGTTCGCCCGTCTCCTGGAGTCGCACCACCCCGCCGATTCGGTCCGGCAACGTCTCTTCGCCACGGAGACGAAGAACCTCGAACACTTCGGTTACGGGGTGAAGGGTTTCGTCCTCTCCATGATCGAGACCGCGGTCGACCTCACCGAAGGCGGCGTGCGCGGCGACGAGATCCGGCAGATCATCGAATGGGGCCACCAGATGCTGCGCGCACCGGTGCAACTCCTCGACGGAGTCCGCGAAACGATCGAGGCGTTGTCACGACGACATCGCCTCATGCTTCTGACCAAGGGCGACTTGTTCGATCAGGAATCGAAACTGGCCCGATCCGGCCTGGGCGACTTTTTCTCGAGTGTGGAGATCGTCAGCGAGAAGAACGCCTCCACATACCAGCGGGTGATGACCCGGTCGGGCATCGAGCCGCAGCACTTTCTGATGATCGGCAACTCCCTGAAATCGGACGTCCTCCCCGCCATCGACGCGGGAGCGTCGGCCATCCACATTCCGTACGAGCTCACCTGGGCACACGAGCGCGTCGACGGCCATGGACGCGAGATCACCCGGCTCGATTCGATCCGGGAGGTGCCCGGGTGGTTGGGAGAGAGTGCGGTCATTTCCGGTCTCTGACAGCCGACGCATAATGTCGCCATGCGAAAACTGGCTACCGCGTTGTTGTTCCTCTGGTTCGCCGCCGATCTCTGCGGCGCCTCTCTGGTCATCCGCGCGGGACGTGTGCTCGACGTCCATACGGGCAAGTACGCGAGCGATCAGGCCATCGTCATCAGCGGCGATCGCATCGAATCGATCGGCCCCTACGCGCCGGTCGCCGGCGCCCGCCTGATCGATCTCAGCTCCTACACCGTCCTCCCTGCCTTTGCGGACTGCCATGCCCATCTCCTCGGCAATCTCACCGACTACTCCGCGACAGGCGCGCTACGCATGTCCTCGGCCGAAGCCACGATCTGGGGAGTGCACAACCTCCAGGGCTGGCTCGATCACGGCTTCACCACCGTCCGCGACGCCGGCGAAGCGGACCTCGGCTACGGCCAGTTCGCATTGCGCGACGGCGTGGCCCGCGGGTTCATTACCGGACCGCGGATCTTCGCCGCCGGCAACTTCGTCTCCATCACCGGCGGCCACGGCGATGCCGATGCCCTGGCCCCCGATCAGGAGCTCGCTCGGCGGCCGAATCTCGCCGACACGGTCGACGAGGTGGCCATGGCCGTGCGCCGCGATCTCAAGTACGGTGCCGACTGGATCAAGCTCATGGGAACGGGTGGCATCCTCGATCCGTTCAGCGACTACACGCGGCAGGAGCTGAGCGACGAGCAGATGGCCAAAGCGGTCGAGGTCGCGCATCGAGCCGGCCGCAAGGTCATGGTGCACGCCGAGGGGACCACAGGAATCAAGGCCGCGGTGCGTGCCGGAGTCGACTCCATCGAGCACGGCACCATGCTCGACGAGGAAGGAGCCGCGCTGATGCAGCAGCGTGGCACGTGGCTCGTGCCGACGCTTTACACGTTCCAGAACGGCGTCGAGGAGTCGGGGAACATGGAGCCGGTCATGATCCAGAAGTCGCGCGACATCATCAGCGCGCAGGCTCCCGCCTTCCATCGTGCGCTCGATCACCATCTGCACATCGCCTTCGGCCTGGACATGGATCCGAAGTATCTGCCGCGCGAGTTCGAGTCGCTCGTCAAAGGCGGCATGACGCCGCTGCAGGCCATTCAGACGGCCACGATCAAAGCCGCGGAGCTGCTCGGCCACGGCGGCGATTTCGGATCGATCGCCCCGGGACGTTACGCCGACATCGTCGCGGTCAGCGGCGATCCGCTCGCGGACATCAAGGTGCTGGCGAATGTCCCGTTCGTGATGAAGACGGGCGTGGTGGTGAAGGACAAGCGGTAATCAGTTCCGTTTCGGCCGGCTGAAGCCGGCCGCTACACTCAGCGCAGAGTTGCCAGCTCGTCTTTGGCGGCCGCCCGCACGCGCATGCTCTCGTCGGCGCTCGCCAGCGGCTGCAGCTCGTGTGCGGCGTTCTTGCCCACCACTCTCGCGTATGCCGGAATCGCGGCGAGCATCGCCTCTTCCTTCTGATCGGGACGCATACCGGGAACGCGGTCCAGCATCGAGCGATCGAGCATCGACCGCAGCACCGGCGCTGCTTTGGGGTCGCCGTATCGCGACAGTCCGAGCGCGGCGTTGAACCGGATGTCCGCGATGCGGTCGTCGAGCGCCTGCTCGAGCACCGGCACGCCACGGGCGTCGCCCATCTCGCCGAGCGCGTAGATGGCCGTCTTGCGTACGTCTTTGTCGTCGTCACGGGTGGCCGCGATGATTGCCGGAACGGCGCTCGGATCGCGCAACTCCGCCAGGGCGATGAGCGCGTAGATGCGCGTCTCGATCACCGGGTCGTGCAGAGCATCGACGAGCACTGGAACCGCGCGGGCGTCGCCGACCTTGCCCAGGACCAGGGTGAGGTACTGGCGGATACGAGGATCGTCGGCTTTGGACGCGCGGTACACATCGATCACCTGATCGACGAGATTGGGATAGCGTTTGGCCTCGCCGCGCTTGATCGATTTCGACAGCTCGTACGCCGCCTGGAACTTTCGGTGGCTGCTGCCGTTCCTGATGTCGTTGAGGTAATCGGGAATGGTCTGTTCGTTCGACGCCAGCTTGCCGAACAACAGAAACACGGCCACGCCGATGAGCACGACCCCGAGTGGAAAGACGACGAACTGGAAGAGGATCGTTCGGGGAGACTCTTTGGGGATGTCGGCGCCGGGAGTATTCATCAGAAATGCAGAATGCAGAATGAAAAATGCAGAGGGAATTCAGAACCGAAGTCGCTCGTCACGTTCCGCATTTCCCATTTTGCATTTCCCATTTTGCATTTTGCATTTTGCATTTTGCATTTTCATCGGCCCGTGCCGGTGACCACGAAGTCCGGGAGGTAGGTTTTCAACTGCGTCGGCGCGGCCGGCACGACGATGGCGTCCTTGTCACACACGGACTCGCACAGGCGACAGGCCACACATTTGGCCTTGTCGACGAGGGCCACCTTGTAATGATTGGCGATGGTCTCGTCGTTCGCGTCGACCATGTGAATGCACTCGAACGGGCAGATGTCGACGCAGAACTCGCATCCCGTGCAGAGCTCGTTGATCACCTCGGCCTTCGGGATCTCCTTCGGCTTCACGCGCGGGATGAAGGCACCGTGCTGATTCTGGATGGCGTCGACCGGGCAGTAGATCCCGCACACCGAGCAGTCGATGCAGCGCTCGGGGTGGATGTAATACTGCCCTTTGGTCTCGCCCCAGATCGTGTTCGTGGGGCACTTGACCTCACAAACCCCGCACCCGATGCATTTGTCGGTGATGAAATGTGGCATGGTTGGCGCGCTCAGTGTACCGGAGACGTCAAGTTCGTCACCTCCGCGATGAGCGCTCTCTCGTTCCAGAACCGTGGCCGCAGGACTTTCACTCCGCGAAGCGTGCGCAGCTCGGGCGCGGAGCGCTCGCCGATCCATATGAACGGGACCGTGGGCAGTCTCGACGGATCGGCCGGCGTCGTGGCCCGCCAGCCGGGATGGAGGGCCTGTTCGGCCGGCCAGGCCATGACCGGGCGGTCCAGCGCCGTGACCGTCTCGAGGAAAAGATAGCCGGTCGCGACGATCGGCTCGCCGGCGCGAACGTGCCGCCGTAGAGCGAGCGCGGCTTCACGATACGGGTCCAACGGACGTCCGGCATGATCGATCAGCCCCATGGTCACCGAAACGACGCCGAAACTGGCGAGCGCCCCGGCCAGCACGCGACGCCAGGGCAATCGCCAGGCGCACAGCGACTGGCCGAGCCACAGCAGCAGCGGTCCGGCGATCACCGCTTCGAAACGCATCGGAAAATACACCGGCCTGCCGGCGACGTGAAATGCGAATACGAGCGCGAGCGGCACAAGCACCGCCGGCGCGAACCGCATCGAGCGTGACAGCGCCACGGCCAGCAACCCCAGAGCCAGCAGCGCAACCAGCAGCGGAGCGCCGGCAAACAGGGCATACGGATACGTTCCGGCGAACGAGAGATTGGTGAGTGGCGACAGCAGCGCCTCGCGATTCCACTTCATCGCTGCCGCCGGCTGATGCGCGGCCATGACGAAGCCGGGGATGAAGAGGGCGAGGGCGAGGGCAAACGAGCCCTCAGGCCTCGGGCCTCGGGCCTCGGACCGCCGGCGCAGCAACAGCAGCGGGAAGAAAAGCACTCCGTAGTAGTGAACGTACGCGGCGGCCGTGAACGCGATCGCAGCGCAGTAACCCGAGGCCCGAGGCCTGAAGTCCGAGGCCTCGTTCGCCACCACCCCCACCGTCACGAACAGGGCGCAGAGCGCGTATGCCCGCGCGTCGGTCGCGAAGAGCAGCGCCGGCGGATAGACGGCCAGGAGTGCGCCGGCGATCAGCGAGCGTCGCGCCACCAGCGCAAACTGCATCGTGGCGAAGAGAAGGGACAGGAGCCGCAGCGCCATGATCGAGTCGAAGCGCGCCATGAAGTAATAGAGGGGTGGTCCGGAGTCGTGCAGCAGGTTCGGCACGATGTGCGAGAACGGCTGCCGCGCCATCCACAGCGTGAACAGCTCGTCGTAGAAGGGATCACGCGCCGCAAGCAGAGCGAAGCGAAGGAGGAGAAAGACGGCGGCGATGAGAAAAAAACAGAGAGCGGAGACTGGAGATTGGCGAGCTTCGCGATCCGGACTCACACCGTCAACAATTCCGAAATGGTCTTGATGAGGTGCGAAGACTGAATGGGCTTGGAGATGTAGGCGTTCGCGCCGAGGGCCAGGCCGCGCTCGCGATCTTCTTCTGCCCCCTCGGTGGTGATGATGATGATGGGGATGTTGCGCAACTGGTTGTTCTGCCGCACGAGCGAAACGAGCTTGAGCCCGTCCATCACCGGCATGTTGATGTCGGTGAGGATGAGATCGATCTTGTCGGGGCCGGACAGTTTCTTCAGGGCGTCGACGCCGTCGACGGCCTCGATGATCTTGGCGTTCCGAAAACGCTTCAGAGAAAACGAGATCAACTGCCGCATGGTGGGCGAGTCTTCGACGACGAGAAAATTCGCGTTGTCCATCAATGCGTCGTGAGCAGGTCGAGGAAGCTCTGGATGGTGTTGAGCTTCCGTTCCGACTGCGAGTAGAGCTTCGAAGCGAAAATCGCCGTAGCGGCGTGAGCGGCCAGGAGCGTGAACAGCTCGTAATCGACCGCGGTGAACGACACTTTCTGCTGGAGAAGCTTATAGATCGCCACGAGTCCGATCACGTGCTCCTTGATCTTCAACGGCACCGCCGCAAGAGGCCGCTCCAACGTCACCGGACCGGCACGCTCGTCGTCGTTGATGTAGTAACTGTCCCCGGTCCTGGCGGCATCGCCGAGGAGACCCTCACCGAGACGGATGGAGATGCGGCCGACCGAGGGCATGACATCCTGCCCTTCCCAGGCGATGGCGCGCAATTCGTTCGTGGCCTCGTCGAGCAGCAGGATGGCGAAGACTTCCGCGCCGACGAGGTTGATGACGATCTCCTGGACGATCTGGATGACCTCGCGGAAGTCGAGTGTCGAATGGAGCTGGTAGGAAGCCACGTAGAGATTGGCGAGGTTGTTGTTCTGCTCCTCGATCTCCGTGTACCGGCTGGCGAAGTCCTTGTTCTCTTCTTCCACCTCGCGATACCGCGCCTGCATGCGCTCATTCTCCTCGGCCAGGGCCCGGACCTGGTCGCGCAGGCGGGTCAGCTCCTCGGCCGAAAGTCCTGACTGCTCAGTCTCCAGCTCCGCCACACGGTAGCGCAGGCGGTGGTTGTCGCGGAGGAGTTCCTCGGTGAACTCCTTCCCTTTGTTGAATAACTCTAGAAACTTTTCCGCTTTGGCTTCGTCGCTCATCAAGGGTGGACCTTCGCTAAATCTAACACGAACAGGGTCATACCCCACCGCTGCACAGCCGGCGAATGGCCGGAGCGATGTCCGGCAGCGGCAGGATTTCCGCAATTGCACCCGTCTTGATTGCCGCAGCCGGCATGCCGTTGATGATGGCCGTTTCGCTCGATTCGGCGATCGTTCTTCCGCCGCGGGCACGAACCCCGGTGATGGCGCGCGACCCGTCGTCACCCATTCCCGTGAGCACCACCGCGATGAGATGTTCGGCGCACGCCTCGGACGCGCTTCGAAAGAGCGTGTCCACCGACGGTGCGTAAAGATCCTCGGGACGCGACCTGCTCACGCGCAGGTACAGCCCGTCCGCCCCTCGCTTCACCTCGGTCTGCTGCCCGCCGGGCGCGATATAGACATGACCCGGCTTCACCGTCTCCCCATCCTCGGCTTCCTTCACCGCGTACGCGCTCAGCCGATTGACGCGGTCAGCAAATAGACGGGTAAAGCCCTGCGGCATGTGTTGAGCGACGACGCACGCGACGGGAAGCCTCGGCAGGACTTCGAAGAGATGTTGCAGCGCCGGCGGCCCACCGGTCGAGGAGCCGATGACGATGAGCTCGATGCCGCCCAGGCACGCGCCGATCTCGGGGAGCTTCCTGGCCACATCGTGTTCGCGGTTCCGGGCCCTCGCGGAAAGGTTGTCGATCTGGACGTCGGCGACCTGCAGGACCTTGGTGATGAGCTCGCTCTCGATCAGATGAAGCTTGGTGGACACCCTGCCGCCGGGCTTGGCGATGAAGTCGAGCGCTCCGAGCTCGAGAGCCTTGAAGACACTGCGGTCGCTCGATTTCGACGACACGGCGATGACCGAGGTGGGGACGTTTGCCATCACCCAGCGCAGAAACGCGAAGCCATCCATGACCGGCATCTCCAGGTCGAGTGTGATGACTGCGGGCTTCAGCCGGAGCACCTGCTTGATGGCGTCCTCTCCGTTGACCGCGGTACCGACGACCTTGATCAGCGGATTGGCCTCGAGCATGCGCGTGATGGTCACACGGTTGTACGCGGAGTCGTCGACGACAAGGGCGGTGATCACTTCTGATAGACCATGTCGTGCTTGAGGTGTCTCAGCTTGAACTGCGTCGACAACGCGATCAGGGACTCGGAATGGCCGAGGAGAAGATAGCCGCCATCGGTGAGGCGGCGGTGAAAATTGCTGATGACGATCTTTTTCGATTTGTCATCAAAGTAAATAATGACGTTTCGGCAGAACACGACATCGAGCATGCCCAGGAGGGATACCCGCGCTTCGTCGTAGATGTTGAGCCGGCCGAAGGAGACGCGGTTGCGGATCTCGTCGCTGATGCGCCAGGCCCCGTCGGGCTCGCGAGCGAAGTATTTCTCGCGCATGGCCGGATCGGTCGACCGGAAAGCATTCTCGCGGTAAAGGCCCTTGCGTGCTTTGGCCAGCACGGTCTGATTGAGATCGCTGGCGAAGATCTCGAAGGCGGCCTCCCGGTACATTCCCGCCTCGCTCAGCATCATGGCGATCGAGTAGGGCTCCTCGCCCGAGGAGCAGCCGGCTGACCAGATACGGATCTTCTTCACCGCCTTGTGCGACACGATCTCCGGAACGATCTCTTCGACGAACGCGGAGAGCTGGGCGGGCTCTCGGAAGAAGTAGGTCTCGTTTGTCGTGACGAGATCGAAGATCTGATCGTACTCCGCCTCGGCGCGAGGGTCGTACTGCAGGAAGTAGAAGTATTTCTGGAACGAATCGAAATTCAGCTCGCGCGCCCGTGGCGACAGACGCTTCTGCAGCAGGTATTTCGAAGAATCGGCGAAGAACATCCCGCTGCGTTTGTAGATCTGATCGCGGAGCTGCCGGAAGACATCGTCGGGCAGTTCCAGATGATGGTTGAGCGATAGATTGAAGGAGGTCACGGTTTTTTCATCGACTGCAGGATTGCAGCGATGACGACCTCGCGACGGCTGTCGGCCGAGCGCCAGGACTCCTCGAGCAGATCGCGGTAGAGGTCCTTGTGTTTGACGAAGACATCGGAAACATCGTCCAGTACGGCGGCACTCTCCATGGCCCGGAACAGGAACGGGAACGACGAGCGGTCGGGAATGCGGTCGAGCGCATGCACCGCCGACTGCTGCACGTACGGATCGGGATCCTCGAGAGCTCGATGGAGATAGGAAAGTGCATCGCGCTCTCCACGCAGGCCCATCGCGGTCACCGCAGCAGCGCGGATGCGCCAGTCGGAGTCGAAGAGCGCGCCGACCAGCGCTTCGAATACATCCATCCCCGGGATACGCGAGAGCGCCAGAATCGCGGCCCGGCGGATCTCCAGGTCCTCTTCACCAAATACGTCGAAGAGAACCTCCTTCACCAGCTCGTCCTCGGTCTTGCCGAGTGCCTCGACGACGGCGATGCGCACCGGCGTCTGGTCATTCTGCAGGTGACGCATGAGAGGCACGACCGCACTGGAGTGACGGTACTCCCCGAGGGCCTGCGCGGCGGCGGTGCGGATCCAGATGTCGGTGTCCTCGAGCGAGCTGATGAGCGGCGCCAGGCCGGTCTCGGGACGCAGGTGCACGACCGCGTTGATGGCGGCCAGCCGGACCGCGGTCGACTCATCAGCCAGCGAGAGCACGAGCTGATTCGCGAACCGCTCCTCCCCGAAACGGCCCATGAGCGAAATGGCCTTCTGGCGCAGCACCGGATCGCTGTCCTTCGAGGCCAGCAACAGCTCGTCGTGATACCCCTCGCCCTGAATGTTGACGAACAGAGACAGCGAGTTCAGTTTCAGCGGCACCGACGGCGCCTGCAGCAATCTGCGGATCTTGGCGAGGACCTCCGGCTTGATCTCCGGCACCTTCTCCACCAGGGCCGTGATCGAGGTCATGGCCGCCTGCTGCGACGGCACGTCGGCGTCATCGAGTTTGGCCAGCAGGAAATCGACCGCTGAGCCGTCCGGAATCTGCCCGAGGGTCTCGATGGCCAGCCGCCGGATCATGGGGTTGTCGTGATCGAGGAAGGGGATGATGTTCGGGATGGCTTCGCGCGCACCGAGGGCGTTGATGACGCGCATCAGCAGGGCGATGATCTCGTCCTCTTCGGCGGCGGCCAGGGTGTGGAGAACGGAAGGCATGGCCCCGGGGCCGAAGTCGATGAGGCCCTGAGCGGCCACCTCCGCGCTGTCGGGCTCGAGCAGATACTCGAGCAGAAGCGGCAGCGCCCGCTCGTCGGCCGACCAGCCCAGGAATTTGAGAATGAAGGCTTTGACCTCGCGCTTGGGCGTGCTGCGCAGATGGTCGATGAGCGGCTCGATCTTCTGCCGCGGGAACGCTTCGCGGAACTTGCGCTGGATGAACGGCCGTTCCACCTGCTCCACCACCCGCGGCTTCGAGGCTTCGGCGATGTGCACGAGGGCGCGCAACGCGGTGAGGTTGAGCTTCTCCTCGTCGGTGATGATCTTCAGAAGAAAGGTTACCGTGCCGACGTCGGCGATCCTGCCGATCGATTCGAGCACCGGCTTGTGCAGCGCTTTCTCCGAGTAGAGCGGCAGGATGGCCGGAAGCGCCGCACGGTCGCCGATTTCGCCGAGCGCCTCGACGATGTGGAATTTGAGCCACAGATCGGTGTGCTCGCCGAGCATCTCCACGAGCGGCGCGAGCGCAGCCGCATCGTGGTACTTGCCGAGCGACGCCGCCGCCGACGAAGCCACGTTGAGGTCGGGCTCCTTCTTCAGCAGATCGACCAGCACATCGAACGCCGCCGGGCTGCGCAGATCGCCGAGAAGGTTGACCAGTGACAGACGGACGTCGGTGTCGGGCTCGCCGGCCAGACGCGACACGATCGGATCGACGGCTTCGCTGCCGATCCGGATCAGCGCCTCAGTGGCCGAATTTCGCTTGCCGGCGTTCTCGTCGTCGGCCAGCGCGTCGATGAGGCCGTGGACAACGTCCGGCCCCGGCTGCCGGACCAGCCCGTCGATGATCGTCTTGCGCACGCGCCAGTCGCGATCGCCCAGCATCTCGAACATCAGCGGAAGATCACGCCTGGCCGCGGAAGCGACGGCGTGGGCCGCCTTCTGGCGCGCGTCCGGATCGGCGGAGTGGGCCTGATCGAGGAGATCGTTGCTCATACGACCGACCATCCCCTCACCGTCTCACCGCCTTCTCCAGCTCTTCCCGTTTCATCTTCACGAACTGCTGCAGCGTCTCGGTGTAGATCTCCGTATCGCGGCGCACACGCAGCGGCACACGGGAGTCGTAATAGTGGCGCCCTTCCTCGATCTCCGCGTGCAGCACGTCGAAAAAACTGTCGTCCCGGATGGACTGCTCGACCAACTCGGGGTGATAGATGACGATGTCGGAGAGGATCAGCCGCGCCAGGCGTCGTGCCTCGTCGAACTCAGGCGGCTCAGCCGCCTTCTCCACGGTGGTGCTGTCCGGAAACAACGTGTGGATGATCTGCCGGAACTCCTTTTCCGGAATCTGCTCCTCGATGTATTCGTCGGCCCCGTAAAGATTGGTGGGATTGGCGCGGAAGCGATTGGCGCGGAAAAGAGCTCCGATGAGGATCACGCGTGTGTGCTGCAGCGCGGGATCGGCCTTGATGTCTTCGGAGACCTCCACGCCGAGCTTCTCGCGGAGATAAACGTTGACAATGGCCAGGTCCGCACGCATCCGGCGCACGTAGTCGAGCGCCGGAATTCCGGTCTCGAAGAACTGCACGTCGAAACCGACGTGCCGGAGCTGCGCGCCGAGGAAGTCGCGAAACGGGCGCGGTTCGTCGGCGATGGCGGCCGTCCGACGCCTGACCGGTTCGGCCGTGCGAGCCGTACCGGATATCGGCGGCGCAGACGGCGCCGCCGCACCCGACCGCGGCTTCAGAACCATCTGGTTGGCGCAGGCCGGGCAGGCCACGCGCACGGCCTCCGTCAGCGGAAGCGTCATGGCCGCCCGGAATTTCGCCCCGCACTGTTTACACGTAAGTTCCATTCCGGACGACTCTTCCGAGTAGCTTCTCCAAATCGAGCAGCATCGTCAACGCGCCGTCGTTGCGGAAGACTCCCCGCACCGACTGGTCATACTCGCTCGTGTGAACGACAGGATGAGGCTCGATCGACTCAGCGTCCAGCTTGACCACGCCGAGAACGCGATCCACCACGAATCCCGCGGTCTCGCCGTCACTCTCCGTCACCACGACCCGGACGTCCTTTCCGTTCGCCGCCGCCGACGGATGATGGAGGCGGGCCCGGACATCGATCAGTGTGACGATCATTCCGCGCAGCGAGAGGATGCCGACAATCGAGGGATCGGCATTGGGGACCCGCGTGACCGGCCGCTGGGTCACGATCTCGACGACGTGCTCGATGTCGATCGCGTATTGCTCGCCGGAAAGCTCGAACGCCAGCAGCTCGACCCGTTCTCTCGCCGGTTCGGGAGAGACTGCCCGGCTGCTTTTCCGCCGTTGCCCGGCATTCTCGAGAAAGCGATCGATCTTTTCCTGAGGGCTGGGGAGCGGCGTTGGCGCAACCGGTTCGGGCACTTCCGCCATCTGCTTCCTGCTTGCGGCCTTCTCCCTGGCCTTCTTGCGCACCTTGACGAGATCAACCATGGGCGTGCTCCAGCTCGTGCTCGCGCGCGGCCGACTCGACGCGCGCCACGTCCACGAGATCAGCGTCCTCACCGAACGCATCGAGCAGAGCGGTGGTCGCCAATGCGTTGATCAACCGTGGCACGCCGCCGCTCAACGTGTGAATCTCTTCCATGGCCTCGCGGCTGAATGGATTGCGCATGGCACCGGCAACGCGAATCCGGTGGTCGATGTAGGCGAGCGTATCGTCGAGCGGCAGCGGCTTCAGCGCGTATCGCATGCCGATGCGCTGCCGCAGCGGCGCGTATCCGTGACGCTTCAACCGTACCTGCAGCTCGGGCTGGCCGATGAGAATGACCGACAGCAGGTTCTGATCGTCGAGCTGGAAGTTCGTCAGCAGCCGGATCTCGTCGAACGTCGGCTTGCCGGGGATGAGCTGCGCCTCGTCGATGATGACCACCGGCTCGCGCTTCTCTTCGTATAGCTCGACCAGCCGCGTCTGAATCTGATCGAGAAGAGCGTTGCGGACCCGGGTCAGCGTGCAGCCCAGACCGGCCGCGACCGCGTGGATGAGCTGGGTGGGCGTGACACGGGGATTGATGAGCAGGATGACGGGACGGGCATCGCCGATACGATCGATCAGCGCGCGAGAGAGCATGGTCTTGCCGGACCCGACGTCCCCGGTCAGCAGTGCCAGCTCCTTTTCCTCGACCGCATATTCGAGGCGCGCCAGCGCCTCCTTGTGCTGGGCACTCTCATAGAGGAAGGCCGGATCGGGCGTCTTGCCGAACGGTTTTGTGGTGAAGCCGAAATATTCTTCGAACATGGGTGACAGGGCACCTTAACAGCGGTTAGCGGTTACCTCATCCGTCATCGGGCTGCGGCGGCACGAGTCTCACGCGCTCTCCCTCCAAACGTTTCGATCAAGGATCCGACGTCGATGACCAGGATGATCTCGCTCTCTCCGATCTCGGTGGCGCCGGCCACACCGGCCACGCTCTTGAGCCGTTCGCCGATCGACTTGATGACGATCTCCTGCTGGCGCACCAGGCCGTCCACGAGCACGCCGACCGATTTCTCGCCGGCACGCGTCACGACGACGAACCATTTTCGGTCTTCATCATCTTCTTCATCGTGAAGCTGAAACACATCGGCGAGCCGGAGCAGCGGGACGGCGCTGTCGCGGAGCGTGAACACCTCGCGACGGGCCAGAGTGCGGATGTCCCGTGAATAGATGCGCAGCGACTCCTCGACCGAGGTGAGCGGAATGGCGAACTTCTCGCCGCCCGCGCGCACGATGAGCGCCTGGATGATGGCCAGAGTGATCGGCAGCATGATCCGGAACGTCGCCCCCTTTCCGGGTTCGGAAATGATCTCGATCGTTCCCTTCAGCTGCTGGATGTTGCGCTTGACGACGTCGAGCCCGACCCCGCGGCCGGAGATCTCGCTGACCGATGAAGCGGTGGAGAATCCGGGCGTGAACATCAGCTCGTGCGCGCGTTCCTCATCGACGGATTCGCCGGCTCCCACGAGCCCACGCTGCACGGCGATCTGGCGGATGCGGTCGAGATCGATGCCTCTCCCGTCGTCGCGGACGTCGAGCACCACCGAGTTCCCCTGCTGATAGGCCACGAGCGTGAGCCGGCCGACCGGCGGTTTGCCGGCCCTGGCCCGCTCCTCGGCCGGCTCGATACCGTGGTCGAGGGCGTTGCGAATGATGTGCATGAGCGGGTCGGTCAGCTCCTCGACCATCATCTTGTCGAGCTCCGTGTCCTCGCCGCGCAACACCAGCTCGATCTCCTTGCCGAGCTCGCGGGCCACTTTGCGGACGGTCCGCGACAGCTTCGCGTAGATCTGTCCGACCGGAACCATTCTGATCTCGATGACCGAACGCTGCATCTCGTTGAGGCGCCTGTCGAGGTTGCGTGTGATCTTGGCGAGCTCCTGCGACAGCTTCCGCTCCGAAACCGAGCGAGCCAGGTTCTCGAGCTGCGTCTTCTCGACGATCAGTTCGCCCACGATGTTCATGACGTGGTCGAGCCGGGCGATGTCGACGCGCACCGTCCGGGAGATGGAACGGAGTGAGAGATCGTCCTCCGCCGGAGATTCGACATTGGAGAGCGGCGCGTGGCCTTCCTTCGCCCCAATCTCCGATCTCGAGTCTCCGGCCTCCCTGCGCAGGCTCCCCACCTTCGCGTACGGCACGATCGCCGCGACCGCCGCCTCATCGAGGATCGACCCGTACAGCAGCCGGAAGGAGATGCCCGAGCCGCCGCTGGCGTCGAGAGCCGGCAGCGTGGAGATCACCTCGCCCGACTCGGTGAGCGTGGCCGTGATGGCGCGCAGGCGTTCGTCGAAATCCGCGAAATCGAAGGTCACTTCGAGCGCCAGGATGTGCCTGCCCGACCGCACGTTCTCGACCAGCCGGTGTTCCTCGTATTCCGTCAGCGACCGCCGGGTCTGATCGTCGAGTGTGAGCGCGGCCAGGGGATTGCTGTCCTTGTGCTGCGGCTGCGCGGAAACCGTCTCCCGGATCCGGCTGGTCAGCCTGATGATGTCGACGAGCGCCGCCACCGACGGGTCGCTGATGGCGATCACCAGACGATTGAGGCTGTCGACGGCGTCATAGAGCAGGTCGACGAGATCCCGGGTGATGGCGATCTTGCCCATGCGCAGCTTGTCCAGCATCTCCTCGAGGTTGTGCGAGAGCTCGGAGATCTCGCTGAAACCGAGCATGCCGGCCAGACCCTTGAGCGTGTGTACGTCGCGAAAGATCTTGTTGACGAGTTCCGGGCGGACGGCCTCTCCCTGCGCTTCGAAGTCGACGAGATCGCGCGACAACGCATCCAGGATCTCTTCGGCCTCGCCGGCGAACTCGGCACGGGCGCGATCGTCCTCTTTGCTCATGCCACCCGCAGGATCCTTCGCAGTTTGTCGACGAGCTCACCCGATTGAAAGGGCTTGACCAGGTACTCCTCGGCGCCGAGGGCGCAGGCCCGCTCCCGGTCGGCGGACGTGCTCTCGGTCGAGATCACCATGATGGGGATGGAGCTGTAGAGCGGATGGTTCTTCAGAAAGCTGACCAGCTCCAGCCCGTTGATGTCGGGCATGTTGATGTCGGTCAGGATGGCGTCGAACTTGTGGTGGGGAAGACTCTTCAGGGCCTCGAAACCGGTTGAGGCCTCCACGATCTCGAGGTCGTAGGATTCGGTCCCTCCCTCGATGATGGTGGTGAGATACGCGCGCATCGAGGAAGAGTCTTCGACAACCAGAATTTTCATGTCCCTTCCCGCCTCACCCGCCCGCTCACTGCCACGTCGTGACCGCGTTCCCGAATGCGTAACCGGCCTGCGAGAGGAAGATCTCCAGCCCGGATGTACTGTCGATGGGAGCACGGTGTTCCGCGTTGTCTCCGTACAGAATACCAATGCCCTGGCCGTTGTGCATGATCGGCAGGGCCACCACCTCGGAGGGCAGCACGTTTCCCATGCCCTCGATCAGGCGGACATTCGCTTCTGTCCGCCGGATCTTGCCACGGTGCGGCTGGCCGCTATCCGCCACGTCCGACAGGATGGAGGGCTCCGCTCTCCCCATCCGCAGCTCACGAATCCGGTCGCCCATCGAGGCACCGCCGCCACTGACACCAAAGCCGCCAAGACCGGTGAATGAGTCGCCGGCCGCGACGAACAGAGCGCCGCGGTCGAGGTACTGAGCGGCCAGACGGAGGATCATCTCCCCGACCTGATTGATGTCGTTCGGGTCGCTGAGCTCGTTGATGAGCTGCTTGAGCAGGATGAACCCGCGATCAGCGCTTTCCTTCTCCGCCATTTCGTAGAACTTCTTGCCGGCGTCGGCGCCGAAACTGCCGGTGAGCCGCTCCCACTGCTCGAATGACCGCTCGGCGAACAGCACGAGCTCGTCGGCGAACAGTGCCAGCTCCTCCTCGGCCATCTCCGGCTGCATGCGGTCCTGTGAGGGCCGTGTGAGATAGAGGTCCGCACCGTCACGCAGCAGGTCATGGCGGCGGCGCAGGTCCGCCTCCCGGTCGACCATCACGACCGGCAGACGAGGATTGCGGCGCTTGAGCTGCTGCATGATCCGCAGCGCCGAATCATCCGAGGTCAACTCCAGGAACGTGACGAAGAAACTGCTCGATCGGAAAAGGTCCGACATGGCCGCGCGCACGTCATCGAGCGACCCGAACTGCACGATCTTCACGCCCCGCTTGCCGAAGGCGCGCTTCGCCGCCACCCGGACCATGGGATCGCGCTCGAACAGAACCACATTCCGGTACGCCGCCTCCGGCGACTCCACTTCGAAGAGGCCGCCGGCGACTTTGAACAGGCCGGCCGGCCGGGACGGCCGCGCGACGTCTTCGGCGATGGCCAGGCCCTCGCCCGGACCCATGGGGAGGAGATTCTCAGGAGGGAAACCGGGCGGCGGACTGACAGTTGGCCGGTGTTCCTGGGGCAGCGGGATCGTCCCCGGCGTCGTGTTTCCACGGCGCAGCGCCCTGCCGGCCTTCATGGATTCTTCCAGTCCGCGTAACGGCTTGATCTTTTCGCCCTCGGCCATGCCGATGATCTTCTGCGGCGAGAACCCTCCGTCTTTGAGCACGACGTCCGGCTCGTACTCCATGTCCACCGAGCTGACGGACTCGCTGAGGATGAAGTTGAACTCGCCGTCCCGGCTCTGCAACAAGGGGGAGACGACGTCGAGGATGCGCAGGCGGATGGCATCGACGAGACTGTCCGCCGGCATCAGGTTCATTTCCAGAACGGCCGTCCCGCAGGCTACGCCCTCGTCTTCCATCTGCCGCAGGGCAGGGACGCTCTCCGGCGGAATGTCGCCGCGTTTCTCGAGAAACGTCACCAGGTCGGGATGCTGGGGCGCGGACGCGTTGACGACCAGACCGTGGCGAAAGAGCACGGTGTGGCGGCCGGCATTGTCGATGATCTCCAGGACGCCGGTTCGACGGCTGAGGAAGACGATCTGAACGATGTCGGTGAGAGAGAGATCCTCGAGGCGGCCAAGCAGACTCACGTGGTCTGCAAATTGTACCTTTTGAGAATGCCGTCCAGGATGCCATTGATGAACTGGGACGACTTCTGCGTGCCGTACTTCTTGGCGATCTCGATGCCCTCGTCGATGATCACCAGCTTCGGCGTGTCGTTTTCATGGAGAAACTCGTAGACACACATGCGGATGATGTTGCGGTCGACGACGGCCATTCGCGAGAGCCGCCAGTTGTCGGCCTGGACCGTGATCATCTCGTCGATCTCGTTGAGATGGTCCACGGTTCCCCGGAAGATCTTCGTGGCGAACTCGCGCGTGTTCGATTTCGACTTCTGCAACTCCTCGAACGTGGCGATGATCATGTCCGGGACATTGCCGGACATGTCGTGCTGAAAGAGCATCTGCAGCGCGAGCTCGCGCGCTTTTCGACGGGCACCCATCATTCCTCGCGCAGTTCAGTGCGAATCTGACGCCACAGGTTGGCCATCTCCATCGCCGCCAGTGCCGCCTCCCATCCCTTGTTGCCGCTTCCCTTCGACGAGCGCGCGATGGCCTGCTCCAGGGTGTTGCACGTGATCACACCGAACGAAAGCGGAAAACAGGTGTCGACGGCCACGCGGGACAGCTCCATGGTCACCTGCTGGGAGATGAAATCGAAGTGAGGTGTCTCACCGCGGAGAAGGCAACCGAGGGTCACGATGGCATCGAAGCCTCCGCGGCCGATGAGCATCCGGGCAAGGCCCGGGATCTCGAATGCGCCGGGGACGCGGAACACGGTGATCTGCTGTTCGGCCGCCCCATGCCGGGTCAGGCAATCGACCGCACCTGCCAGCAGGCCATCGACGATCTCGTCGTTGAAGCGGCTTGCCAGGATGGCGAAACGGAGATCGTTCGCCACGTGGGCGCCTTCGAAGATGGTGGACGGCACGGTCGGATTCTATCCGGTGTCGCGTGGGAGGTCGCGGGTCGTGGAGGTCGCAGGTCGCGACCCCCTACGGCCGCCCCACCGCCTTCCCCGCCACTTGCGTACCCTGATCGCTCTCGGTATAGAACTCGACCAGACCACGGTAGATCGCTTCTGCCACTCTCTGACGGTACTTCTTCGTCTTGATCAACTCGCGGTCGCGGCGATTGCCGAGGTTGCAGATTTCCAGGAGCAGCCGGGTGGGCACGAGATTGTAGCGAATGACGGCGGGCACCCATTCGTGCCCGTCGCGCACGACGTTGTCGCGGACCGGATTGAAGGCGTGCACCTGCAGCCTGGACTCGTCGAACGCGCCGATCACGTTCTCGGCCAGATCGCGCGACAACCCCTCGGCCTCCAGCGACTCCTGTTCCGAGTGACGCACCACCGGCCGCTCACGGACCTCAGCGCGTGCCGCGTAGACCGGACCGCGCTTCTCGTAGCTCCCCTGCACGTAACGGCCGCCGGGGATGTAGGCCATGGCGCCGCGCAGCGAGGGGTGGAGCGAGTCCGCGTGGATGGAGATGAACACGACCTTCTCCTTGTCCAGTCCCGACTTGATGGCACGGCGGAAGATGGAGTTGGCGAGGTACCAGCGCAGATTGACGCCGACGATGGCGTCGTCCAGCGGGTACGGAGGATTCGTCAGCACCTCCTGCTCGGTGCGCGTCACCGAGACCCGTGCCGCAGTTTTCTTCCTGAGAATTGTCTTGAGCCGGCACATCACGTCATAGACGTACTGAGACTCCTCGACGTCCTCATAGATGGCACCGGGATCGCTGCCTCCGTGGCCGGCGTCGAGGATCACGTGAACGGCAGCGAGATTTCTCGCTCGCGTTCTGCGGGCCAGCTTCGCGCTGGTGCGCTGTGATGCCTCCTCCGCAAGCCGCGCCGGATCGTCGTCCGGCCGGTATTGCGGGAGCAACAGATCCATCGGAATCTTCACCGGATAACCGACGGGCATCTTCGACACGTCTTCGATGGAATTGAACTCGACGATTCGCTGCAGCACGTCGCCGACGTCGGCCGAATAGACGCGACCTGTGAAGCGAATGGCTACCGAGGAGTAGAGCGCCTCCCCTTTCTGCAGCCGGTAGATGGCGTAGGGTTCGGGATCTTTGCGCTCATAGGTTAGCGACGGAGATCCCACGGAAGACGGCGCAACCGCCTCCTGTACATCTTCATCCGTTGATGACCGCTGAGCCTGACTGTCTTTCGATTTCCGAACCTCTGTTGCCGTCTTCGGTGCATTCTCTCCCTCCGCCCCCCCGCCGAATGCGGCGGTGAGCATCACCTTTGGAATGAGGATCACATCACCTGTTCGCGTCGAGAGTCCCTGGCCCGTGTTGGCCTTGCGCAGCGCCGAGTAGTTCGCGCCGTCGCCGGTGAACCACTCCGCGATGTTCCAGAGTGACTCGCCTTCGATGCCGCTTCCGCCGACGACGGTGTGCTGCCATCCGCCGGCGACTGGATGATCGTTCGGGAAAACGTTCTGGATGATCTGGCGCTGCAGTGAAGGGCGCAGCAGCGCAAACGGCACACGCACGGGCCGGGCGCTCCGCAACGTGTCGTCGGATTGATTGAACGCAGCGAGGTCTTCCCAGTTTGCGGCGTCGCCGGTGACACGCCGGGCCAGACGCGTCCAGGCGTCGCCGTCGTGCGGCTGCACGGAAACATCGATCTGGTAATCGCTGGAGAGAACCGCGCGGAGCTCACCGGGGAAGGCGGGCGTCGCGAGGAGTGATGCGAGCACCCACACCCACCACTTGCGCACGATGAAATTGTAGCATCCGCCCGCCCGGCCGGGCCTCAGGCCTCAGGCCTCAGGCCTGATCTCATCGCCGGTCCGAGGCCCGAGGCCTGCGTTTCCAGTACCCCGTTTCCTTCTCGAAGAATGCGCCGGCACGGAACATCACGCGCTCGCCGAAGTGCGGAGCGGTGATCTGCAAACCCAGCGGCATTCCTTCGGCGGTGAACCCGGACGGAACCGACATCGCCGGAACCCCGGCCAGATTCGCCGGCGCCGTGAAGATGTCATTGAGGTACATCGTCAGCGGATCGTCGACCTTCTCGCCGATCCGAAAGGCCGGTTCGGGTGAGGTCGGGGTGAGCAGCACGTCGTGAGTGCGAAATGCCTCGGCGAGCTCGTCGCGCAGCTTCTGCCGGACGCGCTGCGCGCGTCCGTAGTACGCGTCGTAATAGCCCGAGGACAGCGCGAACGTGCCGAGCATGATCCTGCGCTTCACTTCCGCCCCGAACCCTTCCCCGCGCGACGCGAAGTAGGTCTCCTGAAGCGAGGTGTGACCGCCGGCCGCCGCACGTCTTCCGTACCGGATCCCGTCGAACCTGGCCAGGTTCGCACTGGCCTCGGCGTTCGCCACGACGTAGTAGATGGCGATCGAATGCGTGATCGAAGGAACGTGGACGTCGTCGACAACCGCACCGCCGCGGCGAAACACTCCGGCGGCATCATCGAAGTTGCGGCGGACCTCGGCGCTCAGCTTGTCGAGACCCTCGGAGATCACGCCGACGCGCAGGCCGCGCACTCCGCGCTCGAGATCGGCGACGTAGTCGTCGACCGGCTCCGCGCTCGAGGTCGAATCGAACGGATCGCGGCCGGCGATCACTCCCAGGAGCTCGGCACTCTCGCCCACCGTCTTCGTGAATGTGCCGATCTGATCGAGGCTCGAGGCGAACGCCACGAGGCCGTACCGGCTCACGCGCCCATAGGTCGGCTTGACGCCGACGACGCCGCAGAGCGCGGCCGGCTGTCGCACCGAGCCGCCCGTGTCCGATCCGAGGGCCGCCGGGACCATGCGCGCCGCCACCGCGGCGGCGGAGCCGCCGGAGGAGCCGCCGGCCACGCGGGTGGTATCCCACGGATTGCGTGTCGGACCGAACGCAGAGTGCTCCGTCGACGAGCCCATGGCGAACTCGTCGAGGTTGGTCTTGCCCACGATGCCTGCGCCGGCCGCGCGCAACCTGGCAATGACGGTGGCGTCGAACGGCGACCGGAACGATTCCAGAATGCGGGATGCGCAGGTCGTCGGCATCTCCGTGGTCACGATGTTGTCCTTGACGGCCAGGGGAAATGCGCCGCGCGGGGAGTCGCTGACACGCAAAAACGCGTTGAGCGCGGCATTCTGCCGTTCGATGGCACGCAGCGACTCAGCCAGATACTCGGCCGGCGACACCTGCTCGCGCGCCTCCGTAAACGGGAGATCGAGGACGTCGCTCACTCGATCACCGGCGGCACGATGAAGAATCCATCCTCGAATCGGGGGGCATTGTGCGCCACGGCGTCTCGATCGACGGACTGGTGCACGACATCCTCCCGCAATGGAGTGCTGGAGCCGCCTTGGGAGGGTGCGGACGGGAGATCCGGCAGCATCTCGATGTAGCCGAGAATCTTCGTCATCTCGACAGCCATGCGCTCGAGACCGGCCTCGTCGAACTCGAGATGGGCGAGTGCGGCGATGCGCCGCGCCTCGTCGCGATCGATCTTCATCGGGTAGCGAGTTTAGTGGACTGCACACCGGCGCGCATCATCTCCTCGAAGCGGATGGCCAGCTCGCGGTCGAACTGTGCGCCTCCTCCGCGGCGGATCGCCGCCAGGGCTTCGTCGGGAGTCTCGGGCATCTGATACGTGGCCGGATCGGTGATGGTGATGTATGCGTCGCAGATCTGCAGCACGCGTGAGGCCAGAGGGATCTCCTCCCCGCGAAGCTGGTTCGGATAGCCCGCGCCGTCGACGCGCTCGTGATGACTGAGGACGGCCCGGGCGATGTCCGGTCCCAGGAGCGGCTCGACGATGGAGGCACCGACCGTGACGTGCTCTTTGAGCAGCTCCAGCTCGTCATGGTTCAAATCGCGCTTACGGTAGAGCCTGTCGTAATCGAGCAGGCGCATACCGCAGTCGTGCACCAGAGCGGTCAGTTGCGCGATCTCACTCTCCGCAGCGCCGAGACCGAGTTGTCTGGCAAAAGTGGAGGTGAGATCGAGGACGCTCATGCAGTGGCGGCGAAGATCGGGGAAATTCTCGTGCTCGGGCTCGACGAGACGCTCGGCGATGCGCATGCGTGTGTCCTGCAGCGTGGTCCGCAGGGCCGACGACTCGATGCTCGCCTGCAACTGGATGAGCATGGCCCCCAGCAACTCGTGAGTGTTGCGCTCCGGCATGCCGCTGAACGCGACGGTGACGTACAGCCCGCGGAAATTCGGTACGCTCACCGCGGCCGAAAACACCTTCTCCAGTTGCGCGGCGGCGATCGGCGGCATGGTCACTCCGAGCGGCGTGCGCACGGTTGTGCGAAGAAGACCGGCTGACTCCCCGCGCTTGTCGAGCCAGGTCTGCAGCTTCATCTGCAGGGCCGAGAGGGCGCCCTCGGTCATCGTTCCACGCGAGGCGATCTCCTGGATTTCGCCCGCGCTCCCCGTCGCTGAAAACGCCACGGCGATTGCTCCCGGCATCAGCAGCATCGTCCGAAGCGTATCGGTGATCGCGGCGAGTTCCGAGGATCCGATCGGGTCGGGCGGTCGCGGATCCCGCAGACGCACCGCGATCGTGCGCGAAGCGGTGAGCATTTCTGCCAGCGACACCCCGGGCCGCGGTGACGGAGCCTCGGACTCCGCGGGCGTCGCGGAAATCTGAGGCAGGCGAACCATCTCCGAATCGGACATGGTGATGAACCGCTGGTTCCAGATGTTCTTCGTCGAGAAGAGCGCCAGGATGCGGTCAGCGATGCCCTGCGCTTTGGCCAGATCGGGTTGATCGAACGGCTGATTCTGCGCTTTGTCGCGCATGTCGATGAACCCCACGAGCTGACCGCGTGAGAACAGCGGAACGCCCAACATGCGCTCGGTCGACGCCTCGAACAACAGCTCGGACAGACGCGGGTCGGTGGCCGGATTGTTCACGTAGAACGGCGAGCGGCCACGCGAGCACCTCTCAACCATCGGATCGTTGGCATTCGCCGACTGCCGCACCGCCGAGCGGAACCCGAATTCGGTGGCCAGCTCGAATTTTTTCGTCTCGCTGTCGAGCAGGTAGAGCGCGGCCTTTGTGGCGCGGATGTCCACCGCGCAGTCATAGAGGATTTCTTTCAGCTTCGGACGAAGCTCGTCGAGGTCAGGATGCAATCGTTCTCATTCTACCCGCGACGGCCGCGGGCGATCAGCAGTCCGAGAGCCGTTCCTGCGAGCGCGGCTCCGGCAGGCCCGACTACGCGGCGCCCTACGCGCCCAACGCCTTCAACTGATCGAGGATCTCCTTCTCGGATGGGAAGCGCCCCTGGTCTTTCTTGGAGAAGATCTGTTTTCCATCGGCCGTGACGACGAAGATGCCGCCGCTGCCACGCACGAGCTGGCTGTCGATTCCCAGCTCCTTCCTGATCTCGGCCGCCAGACTGGAGGCCCGGGGCAGGTAGTTTCAGACGCCGCAATAGTCGATTCGAACGTTCATGAGATGGTCTTCACTAGGATGGCGGTAATGTTGTCGAGGCCGCCGCGCTCGTTGGCGGTGTCGATCAGTTTCTGACAGGCTTCGTCGAGCGACGGGCTCTCGGTCACCACTCGCAGGATCTCATCTTCGGGAACCATGCCAGTCAGCCCGTCCGAGCAGAGCAGGAACACGTCGCCGGGTTTCGTCTTGATCTCCGAGGCGTCCGGTGTGACCTGCAGCGCGCCACCCAGGGCGCGCGTGATCACGTTGCGCAGCGGGTGCTTCTCCGCCTCCGCCTCGGTGAGCATACCTGCCTGCACCTGCTCGAAGACCCAGGAATGATCGTTGGTGATGCGGTTGAGGGCGTTGTCGCGGATGAGGTAGGCCCGGGAGTCTCCGACGTGCGCGAAGGACATCACGTCGTCGTCGGCGAGACAGGCCACGACGGTCGTGCCCATCCCGCGCAGCCGGGCGTCCTTGCGCATGGCTTCGAGGACGCGGGTGTTGGCCATCCGCACGGCGGCCATCAACCGGTTCGTCGAGCGTTTGAAATTCTCGTCGTACGCGTGCGGCCAGGTCCCGTCGTCTTCCTTGGTGTGCAGAATGAATTCGGAGATCGCATCGACGGCGATGCGCGACGCGATTTCGCCCGCGGCGTGACCGCCCATGCCGTCGGCCACGAGAAACAACCTGGCGTCGCTCTCGACGAGGAAGGAGTCCTCGTTGTGCTGCCGTTGCCGGCCGACGTGAGTCAGTCCCTGTGCTTGCACTTCCACGCGATCAGCTCTTCCGGAAGAGACCGTGACCCTTGCCGGAATCCTTCGTCTCGCCCTTTCCCTGCCTCAACTCGGCCAGCGCGCTCTGGATCTCGAAGTTGTCCTTGTCCCATTTCAGGGCTTCTTCGAGGTAGCGCTCGGCCTTCGCCGGCAGACCGGCCTTCCTGCAGATCAACCCCGCCTCCTTCAGGTATTGCGGGTTCATCGGTTCCTTCTGCACGGCCGCCTCGATGGCCTGTACGGCCTGCCGGTACCAGGCCGGGCTGCGAGAGGCCACCCGGGCCAGCGCGAAGAGAGCCTTGGAGTCGTTGGGGTTGTGCTTCACCGCCATGTCGAGGTTCTCGTAGGCCTCGCGGATGTTGCCCTCCTGAAAAGCCTTCGTTCCCTTGGCCAGATAGACCTTGGCCACCTGGGTGAGGTCGGTGGTGGCCTTCGGCCCGCCCGAGCCCACCTCGACATCGTGCTGCTTGCGACGGGCCGGATTCGTCAAGATGTTCACGGCCTCGGTGAGGGTCTGGAACTTCCTTTCCGCCTCGGCCTTGTCGGGGCCTTTGTAGCGATCGGGATGGTGCTCCCGCGCCAGCTGGCGGAATTTATCGCGAATGGCCTGCTCCGTGGCGGAGCGGTCAACGCCGAGAACGTCGTAGTAGTTAACCTTCATGGGATCAGGATTTCTGACGCGTCTGGTAGAGCTTCCTGGCGTTCGAACGAACTGCTTCGCTCACACCCTTGTCGTCTTTCAATCCCTTCAAATCCCGTAAGCTTAAGCGATTGATCAACGGCAGGACAACCCCTATGGGAGGGACGAGGCTAGCGATCACGCGGAGCTCGTCTTGACAGGAGGCTGGTTAGTGGTCGGCTGCTTCTTCCTCCTGAATGCGGTTGTGGACAAGACATGCGGCGATCACGACGGGAATCGAGAGGAGGAAGACAAGTAACCCGTACAACGCGAGTTGCGACAGACTGACGGCGCGTAACGTCCCCGTCGTCGGTGGCCCACTCAGCGTAAAAAGCTGCGTGGAGGCGGTCATGTTGCGCGAGATCGTCTGATAAAGCTCATTCGTTTTGGCGATCAGCTGCCCTACTTCGGTTCGTGTCTGATCCAATTGGGCGAGAACGGCGGGGCCATCGAGGTGTACCGGATTGCCGGCAGGTTTCCGCATGGACTCGAGCAACTGCGTATCGTACGCGACGGCCTGCTGGAAAGGGATGGCCGCCTGGACCGCTTTGCGGTATTCGTCGACGAGCTTTTGCCTGTACTGAACATCGGCGCTTCTGCCGCTGAGAGTGATCAGACGATCGAGAAACGTGTCGTTCAACTGCGGGACGACTGCATCCGATCCTTTGGCCTGATCGTTCGATGATCTCGCCGTCGACCGGTCGCCCGCGGCCGGGCCGGCGCCGGGCTGCTCGTAGGCGGTGATGGCGTCTCGTGCCGCGATGGCTTCGTGCTCCGTGGCGTCGAGACGACGCTGATCGTGGGCCAGTTGGTTTTCGAGGAAGGCAGCCTCCCTGGCACGATCGCCTGCCAGTGAGGAATTCAGAACCACGGTCAGCAACGGCTCGAGCTGAAAGCGGACGATGTCGTCGAGACGAAGGCGAAGCTCTTCCAGCGAGATCGGGTCCGTCGGCGTCCGGACCAGATTCGCTCCAGGCAGGCCTCGCATGGCAGCGAGGTTGTCCAGGACGCTGTTGGCCTTCTGTCTCAGAATCTCGATTGTTGCAACGATTCCGTTCGGTTCCGTCGGGCTCGGCCTCAGGATCGCCGGCGACAGAATCGACACCTGATACGAAACCACGTGCTGCTGGTTGACCGCAAAGTCCGCCCATTCGGCGAGAATATCCACCAACACCTTGCGCGCCAGCGGCTCGGGAATGGAGCGCATCCCCACCGAGCGCTTGAACGACACTGCGTATTCGTTCTTGACCACGCTATCGATCCTGAGGGCAAACTCCTTCTGCAGCCTCTCCCGGTCCACGGCCGACAGCTTGGGATCGGCCAGCTTTGTCTGGTATTCGGAGGCAATCAATTCGTATTCACGGTTCGACTCCAGGACGTACACCGCCCGGCTGAAATCACCAAAGGCCAGATAGTTGCCCAGATGGTTTGCCTGCCAGACGTGTGCGAGAACAGGCTCGTTGATGACTTCAATGATGTTGAAAGCCATCCCGTTCGGATAATGACCCTGTCCCGCCCCTGCGAAGTCGAGACGGAAAGCCTGCGTCGTGACTCGGAAGGCCGGAGCAAAGAGGTAGAGAGCCAGCGCGACGATCAGATACGCCAGCACGCAACTCCCTACCGCCAGAATGATCGCCGTCCGGTACTTCACGAGAACATGAGCAAGATGACTGAGAGACACCGGTAATTCCGGTTCCGCCGCGAGTTCGGATTCGGCGATTGGGACAGGTTCCACGGGCTCGTTTTGCATCGAGGCGGAGAATGGCATCCGGGGTCCACGGCGTCAAGCCTGGCAAGGACGGGCAGGGATCACGATTTCTGACGCATCTGGTAGAGCTTCCTGGCGTTCGAACGAACTGCTTCGCTCACACCCTTGTCGTCTTTCAACCCCTTCAAGTCCCGTAAGCTTAAACGATTGATCAACGGCAGGACAACCCCGATCGGAGCTTTCGGATTCTTGGCCAGGGCGATTGCTACCGGATATTTCGCCATCCAGTCACGGCGCATTCCGATGATGCGCAGCACATCTTCGCCCACATCGCGCATGCCGGCGATCTGTTCGGCCTCGCTGTCCGTCATGCGGGGATTCCGCATCGTGGCGGAGGAGATCAACCGGTTTCGCTCGCGGACGAGAATGGCGCGGACGCTCTTGTTGCCCTTGTAAGCCAGTTGCACTTTCTCCGACACGCTCATGGAGCCCAGGATGGCCCACATCGACTTCTTCTTGGTTTCCTCCATGCCCTCGATGGAGACTTCGCCGACCGCCGGTAACAAGCTGGTCTGCTCGGCCGGCACCTGTTCGAGGAGGTCGGCGATGGCATCGTCGGGGATGGTCTGGTCGATCACGTCCTCCTCCGCGAGAACGCGCTTCAGCTCTTCGATGCGCGCTTTCTTCTCGAAGAATTCCTCGCGCGTCTCCAGGGCCCGGCGTCGGGTGTCCTGTGTGATCTGCGGGTTATCCAGAAGGGCGTCGAGGATCTCAGGCGAGCGGAGGATGCGCGACTGATTGATGACGATGACTTCCTGCACCGCTCCCTCAGCCCGGCGCGCCAGCTCGACCACGGCGTCATCGGTGAGGGTGCGGTTGCGGATGAGGGCCTCGAGGATGTGCGCGTCGCTGGTGGCACGCGTGAGCAGCTTCAGATACTCGGGCGAGGCGTTCTCGTTCGATGCGAATCCGTGAACCGACCGCGCGGGGATGTCGTTGAGCGAGCCTCGCGCCAGCGTCGAGATCTCCTCGTCAGGGGTCTGGGTCAGATACGAAAGGACGGCGATGAGTTCTTCCTGCGGCAGGGGCAGGAATCCGCGAGCCAGCGTGAGCAGCACTTCCCGCTCGTAGGCCTCGCCCTCGATCTGCGCGATGACCTGCGCCGCGGTCAATTCTCCGGGCGTGGTGCTCACGGCAGTCTCTCCAGGGTCTTACGGTCGAAGACGCGATTCTTGATCACCTGACCGTCGCCACCCAGTGGCGGAATCTGTTTGTCATCGATCATGAGGATGACGCCGGCGGCATTGCCGATACGCTTGAAATCGAAGCTCTGCTTCGCCTCGAACGTATCACGCATCCCCCGCCGATAGTCGTCTTTCAGCACGTTCTGACCGTCGACGTCGAGATCGAGATAGCAGTCGTCGGTCAGCTCGATGACCATGCGCATCGGCGGAGGCGGCGCGGCCACCACCGGCGGAGGGGGCGTCACGACCCTGTGCCGCACCGGCGCCGGACGCGTCACCTCGGCCCGCGGGCTGTCGAGCTCCGAGCGATGTTTGTGCTCGACGGCCCACCAGGCCACGGCGGCGAGAGCGGCCACGATGATGATCAGCAGATACACGCCGCGGTCGATCCGTGCGTACGGCGGCGGGATGGACCGCTTCCTGGGAGGCTCGCGGGGAATGTCCGGCGGAGGCTGCGTCAGACGGTCCAGATGCGCGCTCTTCTCGATCCGGTCGTCGCCCGCGGCGGCGAAGTTGTAGCGGTTGACCATCTCCTCGCAGCTCAGGCCGAGGTAGCGCGCGTATTCGCGGACGAAACCGCGTGTGAAGACGGGCGCCGGCAGCGTGCGATGGTCGTTGCGCTCGATCGCTTCGAGAAATCGCTTGCTGATCTTCGTCGCGTCGGCGATTTCCTTGAGCGAAATGCCGCGGATCTCGCGTTCGCGCCTGAGGTCCTCGCCGAACGACGCCAGCTCGGAGTGCGCCTGGGGCTCCTGTTCGGGCATCGGGAACCTCATTCTACCGTGCCTTGCAGGGTCCGGATGGACTCGTGCAGACGTTCGATGCATCGCCTCAGATAGAGGGAGGTGGCGGGATTCTCATGGATGCCGACCAGATCGCGGCGTGAGAGAAAGCGGAGTTGCGAGGCCGCCACCGATCGCGGCGTGATCGGATTCAGCACCAGCGCCTTGCGCACGCTGTAGCGGCTACCCCACTTTCTCTCGCCGGCGATCATGGCCAGCTGCTCCGCGGCCGCGTTGTGTGAGCTGGCGATCAGCAGCAGATCGTCCTCGCGCAGCCGCTGGTTGTTGAGCAGCGAGGCGAAGACCTTCGGATCGGGATCGAAGAGGAGGACCTTGATCAGCGCCGAACTGCAGCGGCGCGCGGCGGCGATCCGTTCCCCGAGCGAGAGTTTGTCGACCCGGGTCAGCAGGATGGTGTCGATGGCACGCCGCACCTGGGCCGAGACCGTCACGTCGACCGACAGCCGGACGAGGTCGGGCCAGTAGAGGTAGTGAACGAGCCGCACCGCCTGCGCCTGTGGAGTCTGGCGGTGCCCGACGAGCTTCACCCGCACGGAGTAAAACGCGGACAGCCGCTGGTTCTGGGCGATGGCCTGACAGACCCGCGGCGTCACGTAGGGGTTCTCGAGCACGGCCAGGGCCTCGTCCTCGACCAGATGAGCGAGATTCTCCGCCAGAAAATCGGCGAGCGCGTCGCGGTTGAGGCTTTTCAGATGGTGCAAAGACATGTCGTCGTAGACTGAAATAATTGTAAACCGGCGGACGCGACGAATATAATCAACTCCTCCGGAAGTCGCACAGCAACAAGGGTTAATTCAGGGTCCATCAAGTGAAAGTGGCGAACAGAGAATCCTTCATCGAGTCGTTTCTCGTCCGCATGGCCGGAGCCCGGGTTGTGCTGCTCTTTGCCTTCCACGCACTGGTCTTTTCGGGCTGCTACGTCTTCGCGTACCTGGTGCGGTTCGAGTTCAATATCCCACCGGAATACCTGCACACCCTCACCGCGAGTTTCCCGATCGTCGTCAGCGTGCAGCTGTTCGTGGGCCTGCTCTTCGGATTCTACCGAGGGTGGTGGCGCTACGTCGGGATCGCGGACGTGGTGAGGCTGGTGTTCGGCCTCACCACGAGTCTTGTTGCGCTCATCGGCGGGTGGTACGCGGGCTCGATCCTTGGATCGAATCAGTTGTTCGTTCACTCGCCTCGAGGAGTCCTGCTGATCGACTGGGCCTTCTCGCTGCTGCTCCTGTTCGGGACTCGGGTGGCCATCCGCGTCGGTCGAGACCACCTTCGACCGGCAAATGGTGAGACGGCCGAACCGAAGCGGGTCCTGATCGTCGGCGCCGGTGACGCCGGTGAGGCGTTGGCCCGCGAGATCGAGCATCGTCCCCAGCTGGGGATGAAGGTCGTCGGATTCATCGACGATCAGCGGGCCAAGTGGAACTCGCACATCCGCGGAATCAAAGTCACCGGCCCGATCTCTGCGATCCGTAAAATCGCTGATGCCTCCAATGCCGCGGAGGCGCTCATTGCAATCCCGAGCGCCTCGGGCAAACGCGTGCGCGACATCATTCATCATCTGTCGGAGGCGGAGCTCACCTTCAAGACGATGCCCGGGATCGATCAGCTCGTCAGTGGCAAGGTCCAGGTGTCGCAGCTCCGCCCGGTCAACGTGGACGACCTCGTGCGCAGGAAGAGAATCGACCTTCCCGGCGATCCGGTCCGGGCCTTGTTCCAGGGGAAGCGCGTCCTTCTGACGGGCGCCGGCGGGACGATCGGATCGGAGCTCGCCAGCCAGATCCTGGCATTCGAGCCCGAGAGTCTGACGCTCATCGAGCGATCCGAGTATCTCCTCTATGAGGTTCGCAAGCGTCTGGTGCGCGAGTCGGAAGAGGCGGCCTCGAAGGTCTCCTGCAGGCTCGTGGACATTCAGGACGCCGACATCGTGCGGCAGGCGGTCACCGAAGCGCGCCCGAACATCGTTCTTCACGCCGCGGCCCATAAACACGTGCCTCTCGGCGAAGAGAATCCTTCCGAATATCTCCGCAACAACGCGCTGGCCACGAGGGTTCTCGGTGAAATCTGCGCCGAAGCGGACGTCAAGCGCTTTGTCTTCATCTCGACCGATAAAGCGATCAATCCGACGAGTGTGATGGGTGCAACCAAGCGGGCCGCGGAAATCCTCCTGCTCGACCTCACCCGCACCACCCGGATGAAGATCACCGCTGTTCGTTTCGGTAATGTCATCGGATCGTCAGGCAGCGTGATCCCGCTGTTCATGGAACAGATCGCCGCGGGAGGACCGATCACCGTTACCCATCCGGACGTCACGCGATACTTCATCCGCACATCGGAGGCGATTTCGCTCGTCCTGCAGGCAGTGACCCTCGGCGACGCCGGACAGATCTTCATGCTCGACATGGGAGATCCGATCAGGATCGCCGATCTGGCGCGCGACCTGATCCGCCTCTCGAACCACAACGAAGAGGAGATTCCGATCACCTATACCGGACTGCGACCCGGCGAAAAACTGTTCGAGGAGATTCGATTGAAGGGCGAATCCGCGCACCCCACCGTACATCCGCAGATCGTGATCACGGAATCGCCTCAGCCGACGTCGGAGCAGATCGCGGAGTGGACGCGCTTCGCGGAACGGTGCATCCACGCACGAGAGACCGTCGATATTCTGAAGTCGCTGCTACCGGAATACACCGCCACCGGAGGGACCGCCACGTCGTCCGATCCGGCTGCCTCAGGGGAATGGCATTCGATGATCCTCTCACAACCTCGAACCAGCGGCGCGGGCGCGTAATCGTGGCCGCAGGTCCGCAACAAACGAAGGGAAAGCGCGCGCTCATCACCGGCATTACCGGCCAAGACGGGTCCTTCCTCACCGAGCTTCTCCTCGACAAGGGGTACGAGGTTTGGGGAATCATCCGGCGTTCGTCGACCTTCAACACGGATCGAATCGACCACCTCTATCAGGATCCCCATCAGAAGGGAACCCGACTCCGGCTGCTCTATGGCGACCTGAACGACTCCAGCTCGCTCAATACCGTCCTCCGACAAGTCCGCCCTGACGAGATCTACAACCTCGGCGCACAGTCCCACGTGCGCGTCAGCTTCGACATCCCCGAGTACACCGGAGAAGTGAGCGGACTGGGCACCGTTCGGCTTCTCGAAGCGATCCGTGAAGCGGGGATCCAACCGAAGTTCTATCAGGCTTCGTCGTCGGAGCTGTACGGCAAGGCAGTCGAGATCCCCCAGAGCGAGACGACGCCTTTCTACCCGCGCTCTCCCTATGGCTGCGCCAAGGCCTACGCGTACTACATCACCGTCAACTACCGGGAGTCGTACGGTCTCTTCGCCTGCAACGGCATTCTGTTCAATCACGAGTCGGAACGGCGTGGCGAGACATTCGTCTCCCGGAAGATCACCAGGGCTGCCGGTCGTATCAAGCACGGTCTGCAGAAAAAGCTCTACCTCGGCAATCTCGATGCGCGGCGGGACTGGGGTCACGCGAGAGACTACGTCGAAGGCATGTGGCTCATGATGCAGGCCGATGAGCCAGGCGACTACGTTCTGGCCACCGGTGAAACCCATTCGGTGAGAGAGTTCCTCGATCTCGGCTTCGGCAGACTCGATCTGGACTGGAAGGAGTACGTCGAAGTCGACCCACGCTATTTCCGGCCCGCCGAGGTCGACGTGCTGCTCGGCGATGCCACGAAGGCACGAACAACGCTGGGATGGGAGCCTCGAGTATCGTTTCCGGAGCTTGTGGCGACGATGATCGACCACGACGTCGAGTTGGCGCGTGTGGAGCGAGCAATGGCCAACGCCGGTGGTGGGATCGTGGACAACGACAAACGGTGGAGCGCGGTTTGACGGCAATGACGCCGGCGAGCCGGGTTTATGTCGCCGGCCACCGCGGTCTTGTCGGTTCAGCTCTCGTTCGCCGGCTCCGAACCGCCGGAATCGAGCCGATCGTGCAAACGCGGGAGGAACTGAATCTTCTCGATCAGGCCGCGGTTCACCGCTTCTTTCGCCAGGCCGGAGTCGAGTACGCGTTCATCGTGGCTGGTCTCGTCGGCGGGATCTACGCGAACTCAACCCGCCAGGCGGACTTCATCTACGAGAACCTGCTCATTGCCAGCAACACCATTCACAGCGCGTTCGAGGCCGATACCAGAAAGCTCCTCTATCTGGGCAGCTCGTGCATCTACCCTCGCGACGCTGCCCAACCGCTCCGGGAATCGTCGCTGCTGACAGGTCCGCTCGAAACGACGAATGAAGGCTACGCCATCGCGAAGATCGCCGGCCTCAAGCTGTGCGAAATGTATTACCGGCAATATGGAAGGTGCTTCATCTCCGCGATGCCGACGAATCTCTACGGACCTGCCGACAATTTCGATCCGATGGCCTCACATGTGATTCCGGGGATGATGCGGCGCTTTCATGAGGCGAAGACCACAAACTCCCCGGAGGTCCTGGTATGGGGCACGGGAACGCCTCGGCGGGAGTTCCTCCACGTCGACGACCTGGCTGATGCACTGTACTTATTGATGCAGGTCTATGAAAACGCAGAGACGATCAACGTGGGCACCGGTCAGGAGGTCACGATTCGGGAACTCGCTGAGACGATGCGCGACGTCGTGGACTATCGGGGCACGATCCGCTGGGACCCCACCAAACCCGACGGCACGCCGCGAAAATTGCTCGACAGCTCGCGCTTGTTTTCGCTTGGCTGGCGGCCAAAACATCTGCTGCGCGAAGGACTGTCGACGACCTACCGATGGGCGCTCGCGGAGGCCGTACTTCCGCAACCGGTTGGCGGCTGATGGCCGACTCCGCGCGGCGCGCACACGGCGCGGCAACCGTGGAGGAGACTCGGGCTCCCTCACGATCGATCAGCGAACGCCTTTCCTGGTTCGTCATCGCCGTCACGATGCTCTCCGTCCCCCTGGTAATATCGCTCGAGGCGAAGGACAGCTTCCGGCTGCCGAAGGAGCTGCTGTTCAAAGCGGCCGGGATCCTGCTGTGTGCTCTGGCGATCTCCGATCTGATCCTCGGAGGACGCCGTGCGCTGGATCGATGGCGGTCGCGGCCGCTCCTGGCCGTGCTGGCTGCCGCTCTCTTCTGGTGCCTGGTGACGACGTGGCTGTCCACGAATCGCGCGCTCAGTGTCGCTTCCCTGTTCAATCTCGTGGTTGCGATGATGGTGTTCGTCGCGATCTACACCGGCGCATCCGGCCGTTCGCTCTCCATCCTGTATCTCGCATTCATCCCTGCCGTACTCAATGCCACGCTCGCCATCACGCAGAGAACCACACTCTGGACGCCGATCAAGTTCGACGCCGTGTATAGCTCCCGCTTCGGGACGACGGCATTGCTCGGCAATCCCGATGACGTCGGAATGTACCTGCTCACTCCGGCGCTTGCTGCCTCCGCGCTGGCCCTGGTGTCGAAAAAGCATCGCCTCACCGCGATGGCGCTGGCGACGATCATCGTTGCCGGCATGGTCGCCAGCGAGACCCTGGGCGCTCTCATCGCTCTCGGAGCCGGCCTCCTGGTCCTGTTCCTCCCGCGGGCGCCGCGCACGACGATCGCGGCCATGACCGTTGCTCTGCTGCTTGCAACGGTGTTCATCGCGTCGTCGCCGCCTCGCAGGGCGGCGACACGCTGGAAGATCGAGTCAGTCCTTGGAGGCGACTTCGATCCCTTGCTCTCGGGACGCATTCCGGCATTCCTCGCCGCCTGGCGAATGTTCTCCACCCATCCGATCACAGGAGTCGGGTTGGGGTGCTTCCCATTTCAGTACTTCGATGAAAAGCTCGCGATCGAAAAGACCCATCCCCGGCTCATCAATCGCAACGTCGTGAATTTCGGGGAAACCCACAACGAGCACCTGCAGATCCTGGCCGAGGGGGGCCTGCCCGCCTACGCGATCTTTCTTGCGGCCTTCATCGTTGTATCCCGCTTGTCTCTCAGGAAAGCGCACCCGGACACGGAAACAGCGGGCTTCGCACGAGCGCTCGCTCTTCCGCTGGCCGTCGGTCTTTTCACGCTGATGCTGTCATCGTTTCCCCTGCACATCGCCGCGGCGACGGCCGAAATCGCTTTCTTCTGCGCCGTGATCCTCAAGTGGGATGAAGATGCGGTCGCTTAAGTGGCTGGCAGCGGTGCTCGTCTGCGCACTCGCCGTTTGTGCGGTCTACAGATTCAGCTGGCTCCCATACCGTTGTGAAATCATCAAGAAGCAGCGGCAGCAGATCGTGTTCTCGCTCATCAATCTGCCGTCGTCCTTTGCAGTGGTGCGGAGCGCCAGAGCGGGGATCGCCAACATGCAGCGCTGCATTCAAACGTGCCCGACCGACCCGGACATGTACATGACCCTGGCGGCCTACCAACGCGTCCTCGGGCAGTTGCAGGAGGCGTCGGACGCCTATACGGCCGCTCTGGCGTATGACCGGCGGCCGGAGATCTTTCTCAACCTCGGGCTCGTTCAGCTTCAGATGAATCAGAGCGATCTGGCAATGGGCAATCTGACGAAAGCCTGCCTCTTCAACCTCAACTACGTCAACGACATCCCGAATCTCAACATTCGCCAGTCGGTTCTCCGCGCGGTGCACGAGGAGCACAACCGCGGCATTCCGAGAAGATCAGCGGGCCCGGGGAAGGATTCTCAGTAGTGTGCTGATGATCAGCTCGATGTCCACGGCGAAACTCGCACGCCGGACATACTCCTTGCCGAGCTTGATCTTCTCCGGCAGGACCCTGCTCACGTACTCCGTTTCGGGGTCGTTCGCCGCGGCCAGCAACTCTTCCTCATCACGGAAACGGATCGACGCCAGGTCGGTCATCCCGGGCCGGTATTTGAGAATCTCATCGTAGTCCGCGCCGAACAGTTCGACGTACCTTCTGACTTCCGGGCGGGGTCCGACCAGGCTCATGTCGCCGCGCAGCACGTTCACCAGTTGCGGCAGTTCATCGACCTTCGTCCTGCGGAGCAGACGGCCTAGGCGCGTCACACGCGGATCGCCCGACGCGGTGATCTGCGGCGCGTTTTCGGCCGGCCCGGCGCTCATGGAGCGGAACTTCAGAATGCGGAACGGCCGGAAGTTCCGCCCCATCCGCTCCTGCCTGAAGAAGACCGGCCCTGGTGAGTCGAGTTTGATGGCCACTGCCACGACGAGAAACACGGGGCTGAGCAGCACCAGCCCAAGAGCTGAAGCTCCCAGGTCGAAAATCCGCTTGATCATCGGCGGTGCCGGCTGGCGATATCGTTGACCGCGCTGATGACGAACCGCACGTCCTCCGGCGTCATCCGCGTGTAGATCGGGAGCGAGACCGTATCCTCGTAAACCCGGCTGGCCACGGGGAAGTCGGATGGAGCGTAGCCAAACGTCTCCCGGTAGTACGGGTGCAAATGGAGCGGAATGAAATGAACGCTGCTGCCGATGTTCCGCGCCTTCAGCTCCTCGATGAAACGACCGCGATCGATGGTCAGCTTCTCCCGATTCAACCGTATGACATAGAGATGCCAGGCATGACCCAATCCGGTGCGCACCGCCGGACGGACGACTCCCGGCGTTTCCACGAAGCCCTCGTTGTACATCTCCGCGTAACGCCGGCGAACGTCGAGAAACCGCGCAGCCTTCCTGAGCTGTTCCAGACCGATGGCAGCGGCGATGTCGGTCATGTTGTATTTGTATCCGGGGTAGAGGATCTCGTAATACCAGGATCCCTCGGCGGTGTAGCGCTTCCACGCGTCCCTGCTGATCCCGTGCAGACTCATCACACGGGCCCGCTCCATGAACTCAGGATTGTCGCTGACCAGCATTCCCCCTTCACCGGTCGTGATCGTCTTCGTCGCATAGAACGAGAAGCAGGTCATGTCTCCGATCGTGCCGATGGACTTGCCGTGAAAATGCGAGGGGAACGAATGGGCAGCGTCTTCGATGACCCGGATGTGATTGCTTTTGGCGATATCGACGATCCGGTCCATCTGGCATGGCTGACCGGCGAAGTGCACCGGAATGACCGCCTTGGTGCGCGGGGTGATGGCCCGCTCGAATGCCTCCGGTGAGAGGTTGTACGTATCCTCCTCGCAGTCGGCCAGAACGGGCCTGGCCCTGAAGTAGTGCACGACCTCGGCGGTCGCGGCGAACGTCATGGTGGGAACGATGACCTCGTCGCCCTCCCCGATTCCGATCGCGTCAAGCGCCAGATGAAGCGCGGCAGTCGCTGAATTGAGGGCAACTCCCTCACGCGCACCGACGAACGCCGCGAACTCCTGTTCAAACCGTTTCGCCTTTGCGCCGGTGGTCAGCCAACCCGATCGCAGAGTCTCGACCACGGAAGCGATTTCCTCTTCACCGACATCGGGAAGTGCGAACGGCAGAAACGCCGGCCTGACGCGCCGGCTCTCGACGTCAACGGCCATGTTCGTCGCTCTTGAATTGATCATAAGTTCCTCTGCCGATGCTCAGCTCCGAAGGCAACGGCGAATCTTCGTCGAGATCAAGACATCGGACGACCTGACCCGTTTGCCGGTACCGAAATCCACTCTCCGGACAATCTGCCATCCCTTCACCATCGAATGACAGCCGGTGACCGTGACGGCTCATCCAGCCGCCGTGCTTTCCCGGGACGCCAAAGACCAGTGCGTAATCGGGAACATCCTTCGTCACGACCGAACCGGCAGCGATGAACGCGTAGCGGCCAATCGTGATGCCGCAGACGATCGTGGCATTGGCACCGATCGTGGCTCCGCGCCGCACCCGGGTATTCTCATACAGGGCATGGCGGTTCACCTGGGAGCGGGGATTCGTCACATTGGTCAGCACGCACGAAGGTCCAAGGAACACGTCATCCTCGATGAACGTTCCCGTATAGATGGCCACGTTGTTCTGCACCTTGACGTTCGATCCGATCTCGACGTCGCTGGCGACAAAACAGTTTTGCCCGAAGATACAGCGGCGGCCGATCTTAGCCCCTCTGGATACGTGGCAGAAGTGCCAGATCTTCGTCTCCTCACCGATTTCACATGGCTCATCGACAAACGATGACTCGTGGACGAAGTAATTTCTCATCCTGGTTCCTCTCCGCACTTCCACGCCGTGATGGCATCCGCAATCATGCCCGACGCGTTCCCTCCGCCGAATCCGGCAGGCGGCGTGAGGCGCCCCGAGGCGTCCGCCGCGGCGAGCACAATCTTCTCGCGATCCGCGCCGGTCAGAACGTTACATCCGGCTGTGATCGTTTCCGGCCATTCCGTCTCCTCTCTCAACGTGATCGTCGGCACGCCGTGGAATGCCGCTTCCTTCTGCACGCCTCCGGAGTCCGTCAGGACGGCGCGGGCACCCGTCAGCAGCGTCTGCATCTCCAGATACCCGACGGGATCGATCATGCGGACGGCGCCCGTCCCATCGAGACTCATCTCCTCCAACCGCTTTCGAGTTCGTGGATGGACAGCCCAGACCACCGGCGCGATCTTCATGGCGATCTCATCGAGCGCATCGACGATGGCCCGCAGGCGCAACGGGTCGTCGGTGTTCTCGGCTCGATGGATGGTGGCCACGAAATAACACCGCTCGGTGAGATCGAGCATCTGAAACAAACGGCCGCGCTCGCGTAGAAAGAGCGGCTCGAATCTTCTGACCGCGTCCAGCATCACGTCGCCGGTTACGATGATCTTCGACTCCGCGATCCCTTCGCTCCTCAGATTCATCACCGCAGACCCGGTCGGCGCGAACAGGAGTTCCGAAACGTGGTCGGTAACGAGGCGATTGATCTCTTCGGGCATGCGCCGGTTGAACGATCGCAGTCCCGCTTCGACGTGAGCGACCGGGATGTGAAGCTTGGCCGCGGCCAGCGCCCCACCGAGGGTGGAGTTGGTATCGCCATAGACGATGACCATGTCGGGCTCCTCGCTCATCATCACCCGCTCCACCTGCTCGAGAATCCTGCCCGTCTGCGCACCATGCGAGCTCGATCCGATCTCCAGGTTGTAACGGGGCTCGGCAAGCTCCAGCTGCTCGAAGAACAACTTCGACATCCCGTAGTCATAGTGCTGGCCGGTGTGAACCATCACTTCGCCGATCTCCCGGCCGGCCAGGGCGGCAGAGACCATGGCTGCCTTGATGAATTGCGGGCGAGCGCCCACGATGCTCATGACGCGCACGGGGTCCCCAATCCTTCAAGAGCGGACATGAAGTTCTTTGCGATCGTGGATCGATCGAAATGCTCCAGAACGAATTGGCGGCCTCGCCCGCCCATCGCGCTGGCGGCATGGCGATCCATGCACAGTGCTCGCATCGCTTCGGCAATGGACGGGGCCTCCCCGGCTTCCACCCAGATGCCCGCTTGCGCCGATTCGACGAGCGCCGAGGCCTCTCCCCGCGGTGCTGCAAGCACGATCGGCAATCCCGCAGCCATGACCTCGAACATCTTCGACGGCAGCGCTCCGGCCATCACCGGTGAGTTCACAAGCGGCACGATAGCCCCATCCCACGACTTCATCCGTTCGACGATCTCCGTTCGGGAGCGGTGGCCAAAAAAGTCCGCGTTGGTCAGTCCCAGTGCCCGGGTCTTCTGCTCCAGCTCTTCCCTCAGTGGACCGTCGCCGAAGAACTCCAGCCGGACGGGAACGCCGGCCGATTGCAGAATGCGCGCCGCGTCGAGCACCGATGATAATCCCTGAGCGTGACCGAGAACGCCAGCGTAGCCGACGACAAACATCCGCCCGGGCGCTCTTCCGGCGGCATCGAATGACTTGAAGTCCGAGACGTCCACGCCGTTGGTGAGCAGAAACAGACGCTGCGACGGGTACCGGCGGTTGATGTCGTCGATGATTCCACGGGTCTGTCCCGTTACCAGCGCGCTCGATCGATAGCACCATCGCTCGAGCGCGAACATCAGGCGCGCCGCCAGGCCGGGGCGGAGATATCCCAGCTCGATGGCAGTCTGCGGATACAGATCGGACACGTTGAAAATCATCGCGGCCCGCGTCAATCGCGACAGGTACCAGGCCGTGAGACCGAGGAACAGCGGTGGCGACTCGACCAGCAGGTAATCGGAACGATGAAGAAGGAAGGTGCCGATGGCCGCCGATGACAGGACGAACGAGAAGTAATTCGCCAGGCGCGCCACGGTGCGCTTGCTGCGCGAAGCGAAGAGCCAGCAATGGATCACCCGCACACCGCTCTCGAGACGCCGCTTCCAGAGACCGCCCCGATATTCGGGCCGGATCTGTCCGGTCGGGTAGTTCGGTTTCCCCGTCAGCACCGTGACCTCGTGTCCCGCCTCGCTCATCCGCCGGGCCAGATCGGACAACCGGTTCTGCGGGGCGCCCGTTTCGGGCGGGTAGTACTGCGTGAGAATGGTGATCTTCATGCCGCGCAGTTCAGCGCGTGGCAGGCGCCGCCGTTGTGGTGAGGATTAACTTCGGACGCTGGTCGATGACCGGCCATCCCGGACCGCAAACGCGAAGTCCCCGGCCAGCAACGTCAGGACCTGTCCCGTCAACGCGAATGAGCAGGTCGACCTGATTTCGTCCCTGATCGTGAGCCGCGCGTACCGCCTGCGTGACGTCCCATCGCAGTCTCTGCACGTGCCGCTGATCGACAACAGGCTCGACGAACGACTGAAACGTGCCACCCTTGTCGAGAAGGTTCGCGGGCCAGGGCCGCCGCTCAGCGGCGTTGCGATACGTGCAGGACAACGGGTCCCAGGCATTACCGATTGCGTTGCAGGATACGGGGCTTGAGGCGCCCGGTACGCGGATCCACGGGTCCGCCTGCAGTTCCGCATCCGTTGACAGTTCCAGAACGGCCTTGTCGACCGGACCATCCGGGAGATCGTTGAATCGCAACAGAATCATTTTCTGATTCTCGCGGCCGCCCTGTTGGCCCCGAAACTCCAGCTCCTCGGGCTCAGAGTTGGTTGCCGCGATCAGCTTCCGGGCGTCGATCGAGACCGCCTCGTTCCCCGCATAGACCGGCCCGCCAGGGATCGAAGATCCATTGCGGAGAATGATTCCATCGGGCAGACCGGATGCGTTCGAGACCTCCCGTGTCATCACTGCTCCCGCCCGCGCGCCCTTGTAGAACATCGGGCGGGCGTTGTTGCTTTCGATCAGATCGGGCGTGCCGTCTCCGTCCGCGTCGGCCACGTCGAAGTACCAGTAACCGGCGTGCGTTTCGAAGGCTTTCTGTCCCATCATGATCGAACCTTCACTCGCCAGCGTAAGCATCGCTTTCGGATGGGACGAGACATCGCGGAAGCGAAGAAGCTGTCCGTCATCTCCCCCCTCCAGAATGATGTCGGCTGCCCCGCTTCCATCGAGGTGAGCCACGGCAATACCGCACTGGGGGCTGAAGTAGCGGGCCCAGTTCGCGGGGAACTCCAGTACCTTTCCGTATTCGTCCGTGGCGTCAATCGGGGCCGCGTAGCGTGGATTCTCATCGGTGCCGAGGTTCCGGTAGAAACGAAGCGTCTTCGTGGATGGATAGATCGCGTCTGCCGACGTAAAGTACAGAAGCATGTCCAGTCTCCCGTCGCCATCGCGGTCGATGAGAACAGGATGACTGTAAAGCATCTCGGTCTTCAGCCTGTCCGAGACAGTGGTCCAGTTCGAGCCATCGGCGGAGACCTCGACCTTGTACTGGTACCAGACCTCTCCCTGCTCGTAGCCGGCTCGATAGATTCTGCCCTGCCACGAGAATGGAACGAGTCTGGAGTACCAGCCCGCATCGCGATCCGAAAGGAGAAATCGTATCCGCTCCAGCTTCGAAGGCTGACCCAGCGTGACCAGGAGCTCGTCGTTCTTACCGAACGATGTGGCGTTGAACGAGGAGTCGGTATTGGCATTGCCGGCGGTGAACAGATTCATGGCGCGATCGAGCCCATGCGTCTTCCCGTCATGGAGATCGAATCGTTCCGCCTGCACACCGTTGGCGACGGTTGCCACATTCTTGCCGTCCGCGATCGCTTCGAACCGAAGGATGTCCAGCATGCCGTCGCTCAGATGCGCCCGGCCGCGGATATCATTGCTGATGCGGATGAATTTCACCTCACCTGCTGCCGCGGTCAGGCCGACTTCCTGCCAGCCTCGTTGCCGGTTGTTCACGGCGCCGAGTGAAACGCGCTGCATCCTGCGAAATGTCAGTCCGTCCGGCGCAAGATCGGAGAAATAGAACAGATTCCCGGCGACGCTCATCATCAGATGCCGTTTGCCTCGGGAGTCTCTTGCGAAGCTGATGGCGCTGCCATATACGTCGTACGGCCTTTCTTCAGCGGACAGCGGCACCATGGCCGGATCTCCGCTGAAGTTCAACAGACCGGCGAACTGGTAACGAATCTCGCCGCGATCCGCGACACTCTTGTAGAGGGCGGTGCGGCGAAGTCCCCACTTGCAATGGGCGTCGGCCACTCCATGAATCAGAAGATCGCGCGAGCCTGGTCCGAACCAGTCGACGATGAGGGGCTGATCCATGAACTCGAAGCGCCCGAAGTCGCTCCCCGCCAGAATGACCGGTGCCTCCAGCTCCAGTTTCTCGCGCGGTGACCCGGCGGCATTGCGGTACCAGCGGATCGTGCCGGGATAACCGGGCTCGGAGACCAGAAGGTCGAGAACGCCCTGACCGCGCAGATCGGCAAAACGAGCCAGCGTGCCCGACTTGATGGGCAGGCCCGACGCCTCGCTCAGCGGTCGCGCAAGCTCCAGATGCGCGGGATCGGCAGACGAGGAGCGCCGGAACCAGACCACCTGCTGCCCCGCCGGCCAATCGACGCGGAACGCATTCGAGGTGTATTCCGTCTCGGTACTCACGACGTCAGCCACGCCGTCTCCGTCGACGTCCGTCACGACCGGATTCGGTGCGGCAATCGGCCGCCCATCCGGCGTGACGATCTCCAGACCTTTGTCGAACATCGGCCGATCGGGCGTCCCGATGTTCTTGTAGAACCAGAGACCGCGCTCCGGCGCCTCTTTCAGCGCACCGGCCGTGTCCCGATCGGAGCCGCTCAGATTCGCCGGGACGCCGGTGGCGATCCGGCCCCAGTTCGTCCACTCCTCGTGTTCGCCGAGGGACACCACGCCCGGCGCTTCGCCATGGGTGCGGCAGATGAGCAGGTCCTCCAGTCCGTCGCCGTCCCAATCGGCTACGGTCAATGTCAGAACCTGCCGCGCGAAGATGCCCTTGTTCCAGTAGATGCTCTCGGGCCCCGTCGAATAACGCGTGTTGTCACGAATCATCCCGGCAGTCCCGGGGAAATAGCCAGGCGGCCGCGGCCACAGCGACCACCAGTATGGGTTCGATTTCGTTCCGAGATTCGGACAATAGCGAAGCTGACCGTCGAAGAAGATGACGTCGGTGAGTCCGTCGTGATTCAGATCGCAGTAGGCGCGGGCGGAGATGTGCTGCATCGTCTGCGGAGTCGTCTCTGTGCTGTTGAACGGCAGAAGGTTGTCGTGGCCGAATCGCGGATGGCTGAGCGTGCCCAGGTTCAGGTAGACCGAGCCGCCGCCGTCCGATCCCGTGTCATAGACGAAGAGATCCGGTTTCCCGTCGCCGCTCCAGTCGGCAACCTCGAATCCGGCGTCACCGCGAAAGCCGGTCCCTGGAAGCGGCGATGCCGCCGGCCCGACGGAGTACGTGCCGCCGGACAATGCCAGCGCGCAAAGAGCGACGACCGGAAGCAGGAACAACGTTCTCACGGTGAGCTTTGCAGAGCCCCGTTCTCTGGCTCGAGAATCCGGTAGTAATAGACGGCTCGGGATCCGGGAGCCGGTGCGAACAGGGTCCAGCCGGCCCGTTCGTAAAGCGCGCACGCCGCAGAGTTGTCCGCGTACACGGAAAGGCGCATCGACTTCATTCGTGCCGCCCGGGAGCGGCTCTCGAACTCGCGCAGCAGCGTCCTGCCGACGCCCCTTCCTCTTGCAGCCTCCGACACCCCGATTCCGACCAGAGACATGACCGGCTCCGGCAGCGGCGGTGCTTCCGTCTCGCCGCGAGAACGCCCGAAGAGCCGCCGGGCGCGCTGGGTCAGGCGCGCCAGGAATCGCTTCTGAAACAGCAACCCGGGATGAACGGCGATAGCACGCATGACGGTCCAGAACAGGTCGCGGTTCATCTCTCGATCGTAACCGACGGGAGCGCCCACGGTGTAGCCGGCGACACGGCCGCCATCGGCAGCGGCGATTGCGATCGTGCCCGGGCCGCGCGCGAACCAGAGCAGGAACCGGCGGACGTATTCGCGGCCGATCGACGCATTCATGTATCCGCGGAATGCTTCCATGTGCACGTCCACGACCGCCGCCACCGTGGGCTCGTCAATCTCCTCGATAAGGATCATGCGCTTTTCTTCATCGCCACAAGCTCATCCGGGGAAAGTGCCGTCGCGTACACGTCGAGGATCCGTCGCGCTACCTGGTCCATCGACAGTGACGCCACATGCTGTCGTCCGTCGCTCCGGCCGCCGCTCGCGATCACACTGATGATCCCGCCGGCGATTGCGGCCGGGTCCCGCTCGACGACCTGCGAGGGCTCAACGCCGGCGAGCCGTTCGCGGACGTCACCGACGTCGACGCCGATGATCGGAAGATTGCAGGCCAGCGCCTCCTTGACGACGTTCGGCGAGCCTTCCTGTCGGCTCGCACAAATCAGCAGATCGGCTGCCCGGTACCAGACAGGCATCTCGTCAGGAGGAACGGCCCTGATCACTTTCAATTCGAGCAGCGGCACCGACTGGCGTGCAATGCCCACCGCCGCTTCCGCGACATCGAGACCCTTGTTCTTCCAGTCGCGGCCACCGTCGATCAGGGCAATGATCGAACGCGAGTCCCATCCAAGTTTCCGGCGGGACTCGTCCCGAGGACCGGGAGAGAAGAGGTCGAGGTCCACTCCGCGTGGGATGACAACCGTTCCGTCCCTGCGCCACCACAACGCGCGCCTCAGTTGTTCGCTGACGCAGATGACCCGCCGCGCAAAGAGGGAGGCCACATTGGACATGAGGATCCCGGCGTACGTGCGCAGCCGGGAGATCGAGGCGCCGGGAAGAAGGTCGCTGCCGCTGAACGTGATGATTGCGGGATGAAACGAAAGCACCGAGGTGAGGCCGACGACGGTGCCGTATTGAGCGTGGATGAGATCGGGCCTGACTGTGCGAATCTCCCGCCGCAGGAGGCGCCAGCTGCGCAGGAGCTTCACGAAGGAATGGCCTTCTCCGATGTCAAAAATCTCGACGATCACGCCCATGTCCCGCAGCGACTGCACCTGACGATCCACGAAAATGCCCGCACAATCGCCTCGAGCCTTCGCCGAACCGTAGTTTCCCACGAACAGAATCTTCAGTGGATTGTCCCGGGCCATCACCGTTCCTGAAGAAAGAGGCGCGCCCATGTCTCATAGATGGCGAGCCTGGAGACCATGTTCTCGAGCGCGGCCGAACCGTCGCCGGCTCTGAACCGCCGCAGAATCTCCTCGATGCCGCTTCGCTCCACGACATCCAGCAGGTGGTGTGGACTGGCCAGCGTGTCTTCGACCCACTCTGCCAGCGGTCCACGGAGCCAATCGGATTCAGGTGTCGAGAATCCAAGCTTGGTCTTTCGCGTACGAATCGCCTCCGGCAGCAATTCCTCCAGCCCTTCTCGCAGAACGGCCTTCGTCCATCCATGGAAGAGCCGCATCTCCACCGGCAACGACGCCAGCCATTCCACGAGCACGTGGTCGACGAACGGGACGCGCGACTCGATGCCGAATGCCATGGTGTTGCGGTCCTCGTAACGAAGAAGGACCGGCAAACTGAAGTGCGTGAGGTCCGCCTTGATCCTGTCTCCCATGTGATGAGAAATGCCCATCGATTCCGGCATGGACGGACTTGCGGATGGCCAGAGAAGCCGCACCGGAGCGCTCGCTCTTCCGAGGTAGCGCAAACCGTCGACGACGCGCGTCGTTCGCAGTACATCGAGATTCCCGAAGAACGCGAACGCCTCCCTGGCCGCCTGAAACACGTGGCCCTCGGCCATCAACTGCCGCAGATAGACCAGGATGAATTTTCGATACCCGCCGAGCTGCTCGTCCGCACCCTGCCCGTCGAGCAGAACCTTGACACCGTTTTCCCTCGACAGACGTGCCACACAGAACTGTGCGTACGTGCTCGTGCCGCCAACCGGCTCCTCCTGATGCCAGAGCCAGCGATCGATCTCCTCGCGCAAACGCTCGCCGCTGGGCGTGACGAAGTGCGGCTCGCAGCGGGCCACCCGCGTCACCTCGTCGATGTATCGCCGTTCATCGATGCTCTTGCCCGGGAACGTCGCGCTGAACGTGTGTTGCCGTGCGGTGTTCTGGCCGGCATCCGCGCGAAGCCGGGCATCGACGGCACAGACGATGGAGGACGAATCGAGTCCTCCGCTGAGGCAGGTGCCTACCGGAACATCCGACCGCAGATGCATGGAGATCGATTCGAAGAACTCGGCGCGGAACCGCTCGGCGTATGCGCCGCGGTTGCCGCCGGCAGCAAGCTCGTTCGAGACGGAAAGATCCCAGTACCGGCGGATGGCCAGGCCGCGGTCGCCGCTCCATGTCAGGGAATGTCCGGCCGGCAGACGCTGGATCGACTCGATCATCGTGTTCGCCGGCTCATGCTCGAGGAGATTCCAGGCCAGGAAGGCAGTGGCCAGGCCGGCTCTCGCTCGCCGCGCCGGAACCCACGGAAGGAGCGCCTTGATCTCCGACGCGAAGTAGAACCGTCCTTCATCGAGGCAGTAGTGAAAGGGCTTGATGCCCAGCCGATCGCGCGCGGCAAAGAGGACACGTTCGGCGGTATCCCAGATCGCGAAGGCAAACATCCCGCGCAGGCGGCTCAGGCAGGCCTCGCCCCACTCCGCGTACGCCGTCACGAGCACTTCGGTATCGGAGTGACCACGGAAGGTGTGACCCAGCGCTGCAAGGGTCGAACGGAGCTCGATGTAGTTGTAGATCTCACCATTGAGGATGATTGAGAACCGGCCGCTGGCATCCGCCATCGGCTGGTCGCCGGTCTCATGCAGGTCGATGATGGCCAGCCGGCAATGACCGAACGCCACTCCCGCCGACTCGTAGAAGCCCTCCCCGTCCGGGCCTCGATGGCGTTCCGCGGCGATCATCGAGCGCACGGCGTCCAGGGCGCCGTCGTCCCGCTCACTCTTGTACGCAATTCCGCCGATGCCACACATCGGTTCATCAGGCCAGGGGCCGCATCGCGCGGGCCTCTATGCCGTTGCCTCCCTTTTCACACCAGATCGACGACAGTCCCGCCGCGCGCAGAGCCCGCCGGATGGCCTTGCGGCTCCGGAGATGCCGGTACCAGTCGGTCAGAGAATCGTGCGTGTCGAGCATGGCCCACTCCCGCTGCAGCTCGTCACCGAGCTCGGGATGCGCGCGGTAATAGCAAAGCACCGGCGACACCCGGCTGACGACGATGTGCGCCGGAAAAAACCCTCGCACAGCCTTGTGCAACGGCAGGAGGCTGTTCACGAGCTTTTCGGTCCACCGCAAACCGGCCCGTGCCGGCAAGCGGCGCAGAACGGCCCTGAACAGCGGAGCGCTCTTCGTCCACCACGAGATGCTGTACGTGTAATGGTCGATCACGAGCCAGCCTCCGGGCTTCACATGTTCCGCAAGACTGGCGATCGTGGCTTCGGGATCGGGCGTGTGCTGAATGACACCGAGGCAGATGACGAGATCGAACTGCCGGGGGGCAAATGGGAGCGCGAGAATGTCCGCCTGGGCAATGCGATGTTGTTCCGTCACCGGAAAATTCACCGCGTTGGCGTCGACCGCCGTGCTCAAATCGATCGAGGTGACGCGTGCGCCGCGATCGAGCAGGACTTCCGTGAAACGTCCGGCTCCGCACCCGCACTCCAGGGCCTGAATTTCGGGCAGACTCGTCCAAGTCTCTTCTCCCAGACAGCGGCGCAGATGATCTCTGGTAATCGTTGTTCCGGAGTGCGAGTCGAGCTGCGTCGTCCGATAAGTCGTCCATTGCAGGCCGAACGCATCCGCGTACGTGTTCTCGGGCACAAAGCGCGGGATTCCGTCGCGCACCGCATACTTGTCGCCTGTGGGACAGAGCAGACCGCCCTCGACCTCAGTCAGGGGCATCGTGTGAAGGGGACAGGAGAGCGGAACGAACGGGAGATCCGTCCCGGAGCTGCCGACGGCGTCGGGCTGAGGATCGGTCGGCATGGCGTTCCGGTCATCAACCACGATGGGACGATCCTGCAACCTCGGGCTCCGAAGCCGGAACGATCCGGTTTTCTCGCAACGCCGCCAAAGTCACATGGGTCGAGAGCAACATGGTCACGCGCTGGTACAACCCCTGCCGCGAAATCGCAGGGAGCTGGCGGCCTTCGCAGAAGGCCTCCACGATCGGACCGTAAGCACACCGGTCGTAATACGCGGCGATCGGCGTGTCCGCCGCAAGAAGCGTGGCCCGAAGGCTGTCGCGGAAACCCGGACTGAGCCATGTGTCGACCGGCACACCGAAGCCCCACTTCGGCTTTCGCGCAACGGCGTCGGGAAGTTTCCGCGCGGCGAGCTCGCGCAGTACGAGCTTGCCATCATGATTCCTGACTTTCAGCCGGTGCGGGAGTGACATGCCGAAGTCCACGAGCTCCTCGTCCAGCATCGGCACGCGGACTTCGAGGCTCTCCCGCATGCTGGCCATATCGACCTTGAAGAGAAAATCGTCCGGCAGCAGCAGACGGACATTGATCTCCGTGGCATGCGCCGACAGCCTCTCCAGGCGCGACGCCTGCGGTGGAAGGATGTGCTCCCACCTCTTTTCGAAGTGACGCACCACCGGCTCGACCGCCAGGTCCGGCAGGAGACGGCGCAATTCTTCGTCGCGAATCCACCGGAACAGCGAGCCGATGATCTCTGCTTCATCGCCGCTCTCGAAATCGCGCAGGCGGCCGGCCCAGCGCGTGTAGCGCGACGACACCAGTCCCGCGGCACGAAGTCCGCCCCGCGCCACAATGAGAAGCGGCCGGGGAACGGACGACAATCTCGACAGCCGGTTGAGCTGCCAGTAGAGATCGTATCCGGCGAACGCTTCATCGCCGCCATCGCCCGACAACGCCACTTTCACATGCCGGCGCATCAGACGGGAGACGGCATTGACGGCGAACATCGATGTGTCCGCAAACGGCTGACCGGCGTGCGCGAGCAGTGCGCAGACCTCATCCCAGGTGCCCGTTCCCGCTTCGAACTCGAGCGTTTCATGTGCCGACCCGATCGTGTCGGCGACCATTCTGGCCGCCCACGTCTCATCGTAGGCGGCATCCGGAAACCGCACGTTGAACGTGTGCAGCGTGTCGGGCGCGATCGCTTCCTGGGCGGCCGCGCTCACAAGCGACGAATCGATTCCTCCGCTGAGCAGTGATCCGATCGGGACATCGCTCTCCAGCTGCGAGCGCACCGCCCTGGAAACGAGGCGGTCCGCATGATCCACCGCGGAACCGAGCGGCAGCGAGGAATCCGGCTGCAGGACCCAATCGTGATAGCGGAAAACACGATGACGGAAGCGACCGCCGGTCATCTCCGCCTCCAGTGCGCATCCCGGTTCCAGGACCCGGATTCCCCTGTAGATCGTCTGCGGCGCCGGAACGTATGTCAGCGCGGTGAAGTCAAAGAGTGCCTGCGCGTCGATCGACAGATCGATGCCGGGAAGACACAGAAGCGCTCGGAGCTCGCTGGCGAATGCAATGCCGTCCGGAAGAACGGCGTAGAACAGCGGCTTGATCCCGAAGCGGTCGCGTCCGAGGAGCAGGCGCTGGTCGCGGCTGTCATATGTAGCGAACGCGAACATCCCCCGCAGCCTGGGAAGAAGATCGCGGCCCCACTCTTCGTACAGGTGCGGGAGAACCTCCGAATCGGCGCGCCCCCGAAAAGAGTGGCCGCGGCCCTCGAGATCACTGCGCAGCTCGTGATGGTTGTAGATCTCGCCGTTGAAGACCGTCCACATGCGGTTCGTCTCGTCGCTCAACGGCTGTTCGCCGGTCGTAGTGAGGTCGATGATGCTCAGGCGCGCATGGACGAGCGCCGCGTGCTCCCATCGTCGAACCCCTTTTGCGTCGGGTCCCCGATGGCGCATCCGGCCAACCATCTCGCCGGCATGCTCGCCGCCGAACGGCAGCGTTCCGAACCAACCTGCGATTCCGCACATCCTCAAGCGCTCCGGTCTTGCGATTTCCGCTGCAACAGTGATTCGTACAACGACTCGTAATGTTCGATCATTTGACGCACGCTGAAGAACTGTTCGATCCGTGCGCGCGCCGCTTCGCCGAGCCTCGTCAACTCGTCTCGGTCGAGACGAAGCAATTGCAACAGGGCCTCAGCGAGCGCGGCGGGGTCGTTCGGCGGCACCGACACTCCGGTTTCGCCGACGATCCACGAAGAATCGCCGACAGCGGTGACGACGCAGGGAACCCCACAGGCCATGGCCTCTCCGATCGAGTTCGAGAACCCTTCCGAGGTCGAGGCGGAGCAGAGGATGTCCAGCCCCGGCACGAGCCTTTCGACGTCTCTGCGCAAGCCCAGCAAGCGAAACGCTCCGGTCAGGGAGAGCGCGGCGATCATCCCTCGAATCCGATCACCCAGGGAATTGCGGTGTTCGCCGATGACCACGAAACAGACGTCCGATACTTCCCTGGTGACAATCGCAGCGGAGCGGACCAGCGTCTCAAATCCCTTATCGACATTGACGTTCGCAACGATTCCGATGACCTTCGAGCCGGCCGGTACCTCCGCGACCTCACGCAGGTACTCCGGCCCGCGGGCATCGGGCCGGAAACGAACTGTATCGATCCCGTTGAAGATCACCCGCTTTCGAGTGGCAGAGAGTTTGCGACCCAGCGTACGCTCGCCGGCGGATGAGTTGAAGACGTACTGATCGACGAGCCCGCGCAATCGGAACACAAGAACGTGGCTGAGCTTCCCCTTCCAGCCGACGATCTGGTCCGGCCCCATCGACGAGCGGATCGCCGCGATGAGCTTTACGTTCCGCCGGAATAATCGCGCCGGCAGGGCGTAAATCTGTGCGCCGAGCAGAAACGCCTGAAGGATATCGACGTGCTCTCTGGCGAGAGTTCGCATCACCGCCCGGACGGCCGCGACGCCTGTCGTCCCGAGACGGATATGCGTGACCCGCCTCGACGCCTCCGCTTCCGTCATCGAGCCTCCTCGGAGGGTCAGTATGAGCACCCGCCATTTCGACGGGTCGAGAGCGCAGGCGAGCTGGACGGCCTGCCGCTCCGCTCCGCCGGGTTGAAGCGATGGGATGAACATTGCCACGGTCGGTCTATCGCCTCCATCGTTCCCCACGACGCTCGAAGGCGAAACGGTTGTCCGTAAGTGGAGCCGCGAAGAAGAAGGGTTGATCATGGTGCCGTGGTTGACGATGAGGCCGGGATTGTCCGCCGCAAAAGCCTTCTGCCGTGGCGGCCCAGATGTTTGGCAAATCGCTCGCCTGGAATGGTCATCCCAAGGCGCGCCCGGGCATTGATCCACTGCGCAGACCAGATCACCAGCGAGCCCCAGACGAGAACGCGGACATAGGTGATGCTGTCATTTCGCAACTGCAGTGACAAAAGAACCACCAGATTGAGAGACTGAAGACCCGCGAAGACGTCGCGCTTGAAGCGGAAGCCAAAAAACAAATAGGCCACGAGCCATCCGATGAACGCGAAGATCAGGCTGCCCGACAATCCGAAGTTCAGAAATGCTTCGGCCACAAGCGAGTAGCCCAGCCCTGCGCCGTCGGGGACATCCGGAGACTGGATGATCAACCATTGGCTCGGCGGTAGTACCATCCATCCCGGCGCGACCAGCTTAACCAGGGGCCCGGGAATCACATACACGAGCGCTTCCGCGAACGAACGGCCGTGAATCGGCCCGGTCGCGGCCATGAAGGTCATCGTTCGTAAGACCGTGTTGAGAGTCGCTCCAGTATTCCAGACGATGTGCCAAAGTGAGATGGGGTGTTCCGTGTTTACGGACGTCAACATCTGCAGGCCCACACCGACGGCGCGCGTCTGGACCATGATCCAACTCGCCGCGGCAGCCGCGAAAGCGAGCCCAATGATCGCAACCAGCGGGACTCGCCTCCTGAAGTAGTCGATGGCAACGAGGAGCGTTACGGCAAAGAGGAACGGCATCGAACGCGCCCCGGTCAGAGCGCTCGCGAGGATCAAGAGTGCCGTTCCTCCGTAGGCAATGGCGATGGTCAGCCTGCTTCGGGCCGACGCGACCAGCAGCGCAATGATGGCCACACCGAGAAACTTGCCCATCTGATACAGACGATACGTCACACTTCCAGACGCCTGCGTGTAGATATCAAGATAATCCTGAGCCGATCCAATGCCCTCCCTCGCGAGATACGTGATGGTGATCAGTATGTAAACTGCGAACAGCAAGAACGCATACCGCCCAAAAGCCGGCTCACCGACCGCGCCAGGCACTCGCCCATGGGCACGACCGACCTCCCGTCCCCGTTGCCAGAAAGCCACTACACTGCCTAATACCACGCAGGCCATCGACAGGGACACCAGCGCCACGGCGCGTGGTATCTGATTCTCTCCGTAGGCAAACACCGGTCCCGTGTAGAGAAAGATGTCGTTCACGTGTAATTGGCGCGCGGCGAGAAATGAGGAGTGCCAGAAGAAGATGGCCACGAGCACGACAAACGGCCCGTTGAGAAGGGTTCCGCTCGCAGACGTCGACCACCACCAGAATGCTCCCACGAGAGCCATCTGCAGCAGCAGGCCGATGCCGACCGCCTGCTCATCAGGATGCGCGAGCAACACGCTCGTTTGCACCGCCATCGACAGGAGCACGAGGCTCAGCAGAGTCGCAGAGAGCAGCGACCCGCACGATGCGATCAGTGTGACGCCGTGACGATGCGGAGACGACGACCGCATCAATGAGTCCATCCGATACGGGCCATACCTCGCTCGATGAGTGTTCCCGCGCGACGCATCACATCCGCGAACCGATAATCGCGCATCGTTCTGCGATAGCCCTGCCGGGCGATCCTTTCGCGCTCATCATCGTGTTGGAGAAAGTATTTCAACTTGTCGATGAGGTCGTCAGCGCCGCGGTAACCGACGATCTCCCGCCCGGGCTCGAAGATCCGATGCAGATCGGCGGCGCAGTCCGAAATCTGCATCACGCCGTTGGCCGGTAGGTGATACAGCCGCTGATTCCCGAGGCCGTGTTCATTCCAGTGAATATTGAGGCCGATCCGCGCGCGCTGATAGAAAGCCACGCGCTCCGCGAGCCCGACCGGAGTCACCCAGCCCCCGAACCCGTATCTCGCGTTCATGAAGAGATTATGCTTAAGCCCGAAGAACCCATGCAGAAGGAACCGGCGGCCAAAGGCCCGCCTCACTGCCGCCAGTATCGGCAGCTTCTGCCGCCAAAAACTGCCGATGTAGATGATGTCGATGTCCCGTCTACGCCCGAAGACCTGATCTTCTGTCCGGTCGGGCGCATGTTCGAAGTCGAAGACAGAGATTGGCAGCCAGTCCGCGTTCACTTTGCCCGCGTATTGCATCTTTTCGTGCATGTCCATATCCGCGCTATATGTCGGCGCAACAAAGAACACGTGGTCGTATGCGTGAAGGTACGGGATGTTGATGAGATACGTCGCACCTGGATCATCGGCGCTATACAGCACCTTATACACCGGCAACTTACGCAAAAAGTCGGGGTGGTACGGCGGTGCGTTAGCCACGATAATAGCATCAGCGGCGTTCTCGACTATGCTTCCTTGAAACTCCCGATACAGATGTCGCAAGCCAGGCTCGCCGCTCTGATAGAGGCGATCGAGAGCTATCGCGGTCGAATAACGCAAGGAGCCCAGCTTCGCGCCGTGATCGAAGGGAATGAACGTCGTATCCGCGTCCGACGCGGCGGCAATCTCTTTCGCCCAGAGGAGCGACTCCTCGCCACTCTTGTTATACGAAACGACGATCTTCATTGCAGTCCGTTACCGCCAATGCCCGCTCGCACTTATCTTGTGTCGGCCTATGCCGAAGGACCCGAGACGAGCGCATGACGCCCCGTGTAGGCCCGCAAGTCAGCGATCGCGTGAATATGGGTAGCACACAGCAGATTCACAGATAATTCCTTGTCTGGGTCATGCTCTGGCAGCCGCGAGCGGATGGCGCCCTCATCCGGGTATTCGACTAGCGTTGACAGATCCCAAAACCGGTACCCGGTCGCCGCGAGGAATGCTACCGGGTTTGAGTCAGACCGCTCGAAGTGATACGCGCCGATTTCGAGAATGATCACCGGAAGCGACCTCTTGATCATGTTGCCCCCGCCTCTGAGGACAGCAGCTTCCTCACCGTCAACGTCCACTTTCATCAGACGCACTTGATCAATTCCGTGTCGGTCCAGCCAATGATCGAGGCACCAAAGCGGAACTGACGCGATGTCAAGTTCTGCGGATCCATGAGTCGGCCACCGCGACCGAACGCTGATCTCCTCTAGATCACGATCTCGGTCCGATGCGGCTGCCATGACGGGTGTGACATTGTCCGCTTGATTCAACGAGATATTTTTCAGCAACTTCGTATATGCGAATACCGTTGGTTCAAACGCGATCACTCGCCCTCTAGCCGCGACGCGCCGGCTCATCCTGATGGTGTGAGCGCCGATATTTGCCCCTACGTCGACCGCGCAGGAACCCGGCTCGCACAACACTTCGATCGCACGGACAACATCTCGTTCAAAGCTTCCTAGATAGACCTGAAGATCGATACCCTCGCCCAGATCAAGTGCGAAACGTAGCCCATCAACTTCAGCGAGTATCTTACGCTTCCTCATAGCATAGCTAAATCCACTGAACAGGACCCCCTGTAGCCTTCGGGGCATGTGACGCCAGATGGCCCTGAGCGTACCCCGCGCGATGTCGCCATAACTCATTCTCTAACTACTCCTGTTACCTGCCATAGCGAGCTCCTACCGATTCGTATTACGAGTAGCGCTGTCAGTAGTGACGCTACAGACCATCCAACGGTATACGCTGCAGCAAGGCCAACGGCACCGTTGGTGCGCGTCCATAAGAATGCCAATGCAACTATTAGCACATCGCGCGGGATCACGATCATGAACATCGATGACCACATTTGCGATTCCGCCTGCACGACCTGGTAGAGAGACCCGGCAATAGCCTCTAACATGGCTGCCAACAACAGCACGAGCAGAACGGGCAGCCCCGACGCGAAGTCTTTCCCGAATACCAGCAATAAGCGAGTTGCCAACAGAGCCACGATTGCCCCCCCGGTGACAACACTGAGAGTCGATGAGATCAGGTTGACCTTAAACACGCGTCGGTATGACTGCGCGTCGCGTAGCCCACGGTGATTATTCATAAGGGACATGCTGACGCGGTTCAGAAGGCTCGGCAGGAAGAAGACTAACGATCGAAGACTGAATGCTGCCGTATAGAGTGCCATCTGCGCATACCCGTCATGTTGACGGACTAGAAACGCATTCGCAAACCACAGTGCCGGCATGGAAGACATCCCTGCCAATGCTGCCGGTACTGCGAACGACAGGAGTATTTCGCGTTCGCTTCCAAGATCTTGCCTTGAAATAGGTATACCGTGGCGTTCACAGTCCGCATTCAACCTATTTCTGAAGAGGGCCCATTGAATCGCTGATCCGATCACCAACCCAACAATCGAGCCACTCAGCCCCCACATCATGGCACCAAGCGATGCGGCGACTAGAGTCGAAGCTCCCGACACTAGTGCAAGCATGGCGAGCGATCGATAGTTTTCAAGGCCGGCGAGAGCCCCCATCTGATGGCCGGTGAGGACCATAAAAAACACCATCACGCTAGCCAGTTGCAGACTGCCGGCGAGCTGCGGCGATTTCAACGAGGAGGTGGCGAGCCAAGGTGCCGATGCACAGAGCGCCACGGCCGCCGCCGAGCCGGTTACAAGCGATACGACCGAGCAAAGTCCGATGACTCGACCGGCACGCACCGGGTCGCTCGAACGAAATTCGGCTACGAATTTCGTGGCCGTGTAGCCCATTGCGAGCTGAGCAATACCCGCAAGTGTCGCGATCGTGCTTTGAACCATTCCGAATTGACCAAACAGTTCCCGTCCAAGCAGTCGAGCGACACTGATGCTTAAGATGAAATTGAAACCGGACGACGAGACAGCAGCGGCAACACTCCAGAAGACCCCCTTGCGAAATCGTGCGCGAAGGTTTCCCACGACGCCACCATCGGCTTCGTTGGGTTTGCTGGAAACCTCGGCAGTCAGCAGACCACCTCCCAGCTCTTCTGGCCGCACCTGAGTCAGGACTGGATACTCCTCACGACCTGTTGCACACGGAGGGGAAGTCGAGCGTGGTTCATCGCGAAATCTGGTCCGCCCAGGTCCGATGTGCGGCGCTCGTTGAAACAACCGCATCCGTGCGGATTCGGTGGACAAGCGCGATCGACGGTCTGGCGTCATCGATCGAGAATCCCTGGCCTGCCAGCGTCATCTCGTAGACGCGGGTGTGGAGATCGGTGAAGCCTTCCGTGAACTCGATCTCCTCGCCGTCGACCGTGATCGAGCGATGCGTCGTTTGTCCTCCCGGTATGGGCTTGCTCGAAAGATCCCCGCCATCCACCGAGAGGAACCACTGAACCTCGGCCCGCTCCAGCTCGAGAGCGCCGGCCATCCGCAACGGCGTCCTCACGAAGACCGCACTCTTTCGCAGCGGACCGAACAGCCACATCAGCAGATCGAAGAAGTGGATGCCGATGTTCGTGGCCAGACCGCCCGAACGATCCTCCGCTCCCTTCCACGAAACGTGGTACCACGGTCCGCGGCTGGTCACATAGGCGAGCTCGACGCGGTGCCCCCCTTTGGCTCGTGCCAGCCGCTCCTTCAACGCCATCAGCGACGGATGCACGCGCAATTGCAGCACCGTGAACACGCGCCTTCCGGTCTCGATCTCCAGCTCGGCGAGCGCATCGAGATTCCAGGGATTGATGACGAGCGGCTTCTCGCAGAGAGCGGTGGCGCCGTTTCGCAGCGCCAGCCGGACATGGGCGTCGTGCAGATAGTTCGGCGAGCAGATGCTGACGTAATCGACGCGCTGCTCCTGCGGTCCGCGTCGGAGCTTGTCCAGGTGCCGGTCGAACCGTTCGATCTCGCGAAAGTACTTCACGTCGAACGAATAGCGGTCCAGAATGCCCACGCCATCGTGCGGATCCGTCGCGGCGACGAGACGGTTTCCCGTGTCCTGGATCGCTTTCAGGTGCCGCGGCGCAACATACCCGGCCACTCCGATGACGGCGAAATTCTTCGGCGTTGACGTCGAGTTCATGGTGCCGCTTCCGTTTCGCGAGTCCACTGCTCGATCTCCGCCGTGAGAAGACGGATCTCCTCTTCGGCCATCTGATACTCCGTCATCCTCCGGACGAGGAATGCCCGCGTGGCGTTGACCTTTTCCTGAATGCCCCTGGGAGTCAACACGTAGAGGTAGGCACTCTTGTTGTCGCTCCGACGGAAGTTCCGGACTTTCAACCAACCTTTCGCGATCAGGGCGCGAATGCAGTAGTTGGTCTTGCCCACGCTGATGCCGAGCTCGCGGGCCAGCTCCCGCTGCGAGGCACCAGGGCGATCGGCAAGATGTTTGAGGAGGCGGTATCGGACTTCGTCCGTTAGCGTCGTCGACATCGAGTCTGTTCAACCGTTGAACGCTGCCATTGGAACACAGAAAACCTGCTCGGGCAAAGCGCTCCTCCCTGCTCCGCCGGCAGCTGGGCGCTGCTTTCGCCGCCGGATGTCCTATCATCTGCCGCGCATGTCGTCCTACCCTGAGCCCACCACGCAATCCGAGACGGTCCGGCGGCTGTTTGAGCGCATCGAATCGCGCACGGCCACCATCGGCGTCATCGGCCTCGGTTACGTCGGCCTCCCGCTGGCTCTCATCTTCGCGGAAAACGGATATCCCGTGATCGGATTCGACATCGACAAGAACAAGGTCGCCGCCCTCGAAAGCGGAACCTCGTACATCAGGCACATCGGCGTCGACCGCGTCGCCAGCGCCTTCGTCGGGAAAAACGCTTCGGCCACGAGCGACTTCGCGCGGCTGGCCGCATGTGATGTCCTGATCATCGCCGTCCCCACGCCGCTCGGCGATCATCGCGAGCCCGACCTCACCTACATCCGGGTCACCGCAGAGGTCATCGCCGGGCACCTGAAGCGAGGCCAGCTCGTCGTGCTGGAGTCGACCACTTACCCCGGCACGACGCGCGAGGAATTGCTCACACGCTTCGAAGCCACCGGGCTGCACTGCGGAACCGACTACCTCCTGGCGTTTTCTCCCGAGCGCGAGGATCCCGGCAACGAGCACTTCAGTACGAAGACCATCCCGAAAGTCGTCGGCGGGATGGATCTGCGCTCGCGGGAAGCTGCGGTCAGACTGTACAGCAGCGTCGTCGACACCGTCGTCCCGGTGTCATCGCTGGAGGTCGCCGAATCCGCGAAGCTCCTGGAAAACATCTTCCGCTCCGTGAACATCGCGCTCGTCAACGAGCTCAAGGTCGTGTTCGATCGCATGGGCATCGACGTCTGGGAAGTGATCGAGGCCGCGAAGACGAAGCCGTTCGGGTTCATGCCGTTCTATCCCGGTCCCGGATTGGGCGGACATTGCATCCCGCTCGACCCGTTCTATCTCTCGTGGAAGGCGGCGGAGCACGGCGTATGGGCGCGCTTCATCGAGCTGGCCGGTGAAGTGAATACGTCGATGCCGCGCTACGTCGTGGATCGAACCGCCGCCGCCCTCAACGACGCACAAAAGAGCCTCAAGGGCTCGCGCGTGCTCGTCCTGGGCCTGTCGTACAAAGCGGACATCGACGACGACCGGGAGTCGCCGTCATTCGAGATTCTCGAGCTGCTGCGCGATCGCGGAGCGGACATCGCCTACTGCGATCCGCATATCCCGGTGGCGCGACGCGGACGCAAGCACGACCTGACCCTCACATCGGTGCCCTGCACGGCCGAGACGTTCGCCCGATATGACGCGATCATCGTCTCGACCGCTCACTCGTTCTTCAAAGACCCGAGCCTTTATCGCGACGCAAAACTCGTCATCGACACGCGGAACATCGTGCCTCCATCCGCTTTGCCATCCGGCCGGCTCTATAAGGCATAAGGTACACTCCCCCTCCGATGATTCTCGTGACCGGCGCGGCCGGTTTTATCGGTTATCACGTCTCGAAGAAGCTGCTCGAGCGCGGCGACGATGTCCTCGGAATCGACAACCTGAACGACTACTACGATCCCAGTCTGAAGCAGGCCCGTCTCGACCTGCTGCACGCATACGCGCGCTTTCGATTCCAGCGGCTGGACGTCTCCGACCGCACCGGGATGGCCGAACTGTTCGCGTCCGTGAAGCCCGACCGCGTCGTTCATCTCGCGGCACAGGCGGGCGTCCGCTACTCACTGACGCATCCGCACGCATACACTGCCAGCAACGTCGAGGGATTTCTCAACATCCTCGAAGGCTGCCGCCACCACGGAATCGAGCACCTCGTCTACGCCTCATCGAGCTCCGTCTACGGTGCGAACGAAAAGCAGCCGTTCTCGGAGCATGACAACGTCGATCATCCGATCTCGCTGTACGCGGCCACGAAGAAGGCCAACGAGCTGATGGCTCACACCTACTCTCACTTGTACGGACTGCCGGCCACCGGCCTCCGTTTCTTCACCGTTTACGGACCATGGGGCCGTCCGGACATGGCGCTCTTCAAGTTCACAAAGGGGATCCTTGCCGGCGAAGCGATTCCCGTCTTCAACAACGGCGACATGATCCGCGACTTCACGTACATCGACGACATCGTCGAAGGCGTCGTCCGCGTCCTCGATGCGCCGCCCCGTCCCAATCCGTCTGCTTCGACAGAGAAGCCCGACCCGGCCACCAGTCGCGCGCCCTACCGGATCTTCAATATCGGCAACAACCGCCCCGTTCCACTGCTCGACTGCATCACCGCGCTGGAACGCTGCCTGGGACGGAAAGCGAAGCTGACGATGCTTCCGATGCAACCGGGCGACGTCCGCTCCACATCGGCGGACGTCCACGATCTCGAAGCGGCGGTGGGATTCCGGCCCGGCACCACCATCGAAGAAGGGATCACGCGGTTCGTGGCCTGGTACCGCGCGTTCTACCGGATCGATGAGCCGGTGAACGCGGACGCGCCCAGCGGCCGCTAAAACAGAAAGACCCGCCGCTTTTCAGGCGGCGGGTCTCACGTACGGTCGTTCTGTTCTATTGAAGGGTGAGCAGGACCAGGATGTCGCCCTGACCGCTCTTGAGAGGCTCGAGCGCCTTGCCAACGATGGTGCCCGGACGATGCATCTTGATTCCGCCGACGTCGACCGGATTGCTGCGCATCGCAAAGCCGACTCTGTCACTGGTGACCAGCAGATCGCCGATGGCGATGGCACCGTTGCTCGCATCGGCGTGAACCTTGACGCGGCCGGTCGTGGCGATCTTCGCCTTCAGCTCTCCGGCCTCGCCGAGAAGGATGCCGGGCCGATCGGAGACCACGCCGGCGACCGCGGTGTCGTACGCGTGCGACGACTCGCGAACGGAATTCGTCTTGTCGGTGGAAAGGACGACCAGTGCGCCGCCATCGATCGGATCGCCGTCTGTGGCAACCCACTCGGCGACATCCTGATACTTCGCGGCGATGTTGCCCGACACGTTGACATTCCCCGCAACGTCGAGCGTCGCCGTCGGTGTGAGCGTACCGATACCAACCCTACCCGAAGTTTTCACAACCATGAAGTTGTTGCCGTTGGCCTGGAGGTAAAGGTCATGGGGTGTGCGTGTTCCGAAGAGGCCAACGAACTGACCGCCGCCAAGCCCCGCCGTTCCGATAGCTAACTCAACATGGTTAAGGTTGTCACGAGCAACGATGCCTGTAGCTCCAGTTTGACCGGCCGTCATATCTCCGACCACGTAGAATCTTGTCCCCGGGAAGTTCGGCACATCGGCGCCCGGACCAACCTGGAAGTACGCCTGCGGAGTGGTCGTCCCGACCCCGACTCTTGTCCCGTTGTCGAACATCATCGAGTTTCCCAGCGTTCCGGCCCCATCGATCCACTTGGCAACGAAGTTGAGCGTGCCCGTGCCGGCGAGGTTCGAGACCGGAGTGAGCGCGTTGCTCGACGCCTGGCGCTTCGCCATGATCGAGGTCTGACCGTCCTGGGCATTCGCGTTCACGGCGATGAACGTGACCGCCAACAAAAGGAGCAAGAACAGCCGCGTCGACTTCACGTTCCTGAGTGTCTTGATCATTTCAATCTCCTGGTTGAAAACCAACCTTCCCGGACCTTGCCGGAAGCCACCTTAAAATATCCTTGCTCGGTTGAGAGCCACCAGTATACGCCAGCGCGCCCCCGGTTCAAGATCCCCATGGGTTGCAATGAGATTGTCAGCCTCGGCCCACCACCTCCCTCCGAGGTGATCCCTCTCACACGCCGGGGAATGGGCGGGCGGCGTTATACTCTTGTTCAATCCGGCCCGAAAATGGAGCTCCAAGACATGGGAAACCTGTTCCCGGGGGTAACCGCATCATGGCTGTGACCAAACATCGGCTGTTCGCTGCACTGGCATTCATCGCCCTTTCCCTGACGCCGTCTCTCTTCGCCGCTACCGTTACCAAGCTCAACGACGACGTCCTCGCTCCGCTGCGCGCGGCCACCATTGCCAGAACGATTCACCTCGACCGATTGCCCCTGTACGGCAGCCGCCCCACTCCGATCGACCTCGAGGAGTTTCAGGTGTGGGCGCCCGACGGCCAGGTGTTCATCCACGACGGCCACGGAAACGTCCAGAAACTCGATCCGCCGGCCATGCGCTATTTCCGCGGCCAGGTCAACGGCGATCCGGAATCCTTCGCCTACTTCTCGGTCGAGCTGAACACCGGCAGGATCACCGGCCTCGTCACGACGAAGGATGACAACTTCGCCGTCGACGGCGTGAAGCGGCCCGTCAAGCCGCATCCCTACAACCGCACGATCGATCAGGGAAGCGCGGACGCGGGTTACGACTACTTCCTCACCTCCACGAACGCAAACGACATGAACATGCCCGAGGGACGGTCCTGGCAGTGCGACGTCGAGGAGCATCGCATGACGCCCTCGACGCTGCGGCGTACCCAGACCGACGCCAACGGGTTGCCGATCCAGTCGCAGGCTCTGACGCCCACGCAGCACTACTCGATCCGCCTCACCGTCGAGACCGACGACGAACTGTACGCGAACTCCGGCAACAGCACGTCCGCCGAGACGACCTACATCACGAACCTGACCGGAGCGGTATCGACGATCTACAACCGCGATCTGAAAACGGATGTGCTCCTCGTCGAAACCCACTTGCACAGCGGCGGCCCCGGAACCGACCCGTGGCTGCAGGGCGCCTCCACGCAGGCCGCGCTCTACGAGTTCGGCACCTACTACCACAACAACCCCGGATACCATCCGGTCGCCCACTCCTCGGCGGTATTCCTGAGCGGAAAGAATCTCGCCGGCGGCATTGCCTGGGAAGGCACGATCTGCGACGGCGACTTCTTTTGTGGACCAGACGGCTCGGGTTGCAGTGACTCTGGCGCGGCGAACATGTACGCCGGCGCATACGCCTGGTGCGGCTCCATCGGGAATGGGGGATTCGTCACCGCCCCGAATCCTGACTTGACGAACGGTGTGCCCTATGGAATGCCGGCGGGATTCCAGACTTACTGGCCGCTCGCCGAGTACGCACACGAGCTCGGCCACAACCTGGCCGGCCACCACACCCACTGTGTCGTCATCACGGACGCCGAGCGCATCGCCTCGGGATTTACCGACGGAAGCCCCGCCACTGCGGCGTCCGACGTCATCGATCACTGTTTCGCTCACGAGCTGGGATGCTTCTCGGCCAGCACCGACTACGTCGCCGGCTCCCAGACGACGTTTCGCGGGACGATCATGAGTTACTGCCACAACGTGTTCGTCACCAGCGTCCCGCAGAGCCGCTTCACGTTCGGCCAGGCCGCTGAGCCGAGCATCCACGAGCTCAACGACTACATGTTCACCGCCGCGCCACTCACCGGAGTGAGCACCATCATCAACAACACGTTCGACAACGTGACCGGTTTTACCGTGCCCGTCTCCGTGGCGCCGAGTTCCACCGGCAACGTCGCCTCGATCTCGGTGACGAGCGGGTCCACCTACAACTGGACGATCATGAACGGCACCATCACCGCCGGCCAGGGGACTACCGGCATCACATTCACGGCAGGCGCGTCGGGCAGCGTCATTCTCAAAGCGAACGCGTACGGCTCCAACAACTGCGGGATCACCGATACCCGCACAGTGACGATCACCGCGGTCTCGTACAACCCGCCCACGAGCGTGGAGGCGCACGTGACCGGAGCGACGTCAGCGCTCGTTTCCTGGACCGCGGCCACCGGCACGCCGCCCGGCCGCTACAACGTCTATCGCAGCGCCGACGCGGTCAACTACTCGCCCGCCGGAAACACGATGTCGACGAGCTTCGCCGATACCGTATCCACGAACAACGCCTATCTCTACAAGGTGCTGTCCGCGGACAGCGGCGGCGGCAACGAATCGGTCGACAGCAACCGCGACCTGGCCACCATCGTCGTCTATACGCATCCCACGCTGACCGCAGGCTCCTCGACTGTGCAGGCAGTCGACATGACGGAGCTGCGCACGGCCGTGAACGCGGTGCGTACGCTGTACGGGATCGGTGCCGGCGCCTACTCGTTCCCGACCCTCACCCCCGGCTCGACCCTCGTGCATGCATTGGATATGACCGAGCTGCGGACGAACCTGAGCACTCCGATTACCGGCATGGGATTCGCCGCCCCGACCTACACGAATACGATTTCGGCGAGTTCCATCATCAAAGCGATCGACTTCACCGAGGCCCGCAACGCCATGCGTTGATCGGCAGCGTACCAGCGGCTCTACAGCGTCAGCACGACTTGCCAGATGAAGAACGCCTGTATCGTCGTGGAGATGAACCATGTTGAAGATCCGGTAAGGAGGCTGGCCTTCCGGCGGCCCGGTCCAGCACGCGGATCGTCGCCTTCCGTGATGTCGTCGATATAGGTGAAGTCGCAGATCATCCTCCCCTCATTGAAGACCGGAAACGGCTGGCCCGCGAAGATCGCTTTCGCGAACTTGATCGGCGACATGTCCGGACGCCCCCACGGGCCGTAAACCGTGAAGTAGCGCAGGCCCGTCATCGGAATCGAAAACAAGTGCGCGTAGGAATGCCCCATCAGTTCGTTGGCCTTCTTCGTGGCCGCATACAGCGACACGGGATGATCGACGTTGTCGGTCTCGGCGAACGGCTGCTTCGTGTTCATCCCGTACACGGAGCTTGATGACGCGAAAACGAGATGCTCGACCGGGAACCGCCGGCACGCTTCCAGGATGTTCAGAAATCCCGCACGTTGCTGTCCGCGTACGCGAACGGATTGATGAGCGAGTAGCGGACGCCGGCCTGTGCCGCGAGGTGCACCACTCTTAGCGGCCGGAGCTCCTCGAAGATCGCCAGCATCGCCGTGGTATCGGCAACGTCGGCGCGACGGAACGCGAATCTCTCGTCCCTCAGCCGCTCCAGCCGGGCTTCTTTCAGCGAGACGTCGTAATAGTCATTGAGATTGTCGACGCCCACGACCCGCTCACCGCGGTCGAGCAACTGTCTCGAAACGTGATAACCGATGAAACCGGCCGCACCGGTGACGAGGATCAAGCGTGGGCAGTCTACTTCACCCGATTGCGGATTTCCGGGAGGTGCTCGGTCTTGACCGGCATGCCCGCGGCGAGTGTGTCCGTGTAGCCGCCCGGTCGGGAATCCGAGAGCACCTCTGGCATCGTCAAGCGCCGCACGCAGCTCGTTGATGTAGACGGCGCGTACGCGGGAAGGATCGGATCATCCGCGAAGCCCGAGTTCATCGGGCATGCCACACGGCCACTACGTCGCGAACGTCGATCGCAGCGCCTCATTGAGCCTGGCGGGCTCTGGCAAGCGGGTTTGTCCGCGTAACCTCGAGCCATCCAGCACGCTGCGCATCTGCTCTCCCGCCTTCGCCGGGCCGTGTCGAGCGGGCGTCTCTACGCCCAGGATAGAAGACAGCATCGAGTAGAGCTCGTTGACCGACGTCTCGATGCCCGTGCCGACGTTGAACGCGCCGCTGAGGTCTTCGCGGTCGGTGACGGCCATGTTCGCGGCCACCACGTCGCCGACATAGACGTAGTCGCGCGTCTGCCCGCCGGTTCCGTTGATGGTGACGGGCAGCCCGCGCAACATGCGATCGGCGAAGATCGCGATCACTCCTGCTTCGCCCAGACTGCTCTGCCGCGGACCGTAGACGTTCCCGTAGCGCAGCGCGACGGTCGAGAGGCCATGCGTTTCGCGAAACGCGCTCATGTAGTACTCGACGGCCACCTTCGCACATCCGTACGGAGACATCGGACGCAGGGGATGCTCCTCGGTCTGCGGTGCGAAGAGCGGTTCGCCGTAAGCCGCTCCTCCGCTCGACGCGAAGACGAAACGCTTCACCCCCGCTTCGACACAGGCCTGCAGAAGGCGAAGCGATCCGACGACGTTGACCTCCGCGTCGCCGGCAGGATCGGCGACGGACTTCCGCACGTCGATCTGGGCAGCGTGATGACTGACCAGATCGGGCTTGACCTGCGCGATCAGCGGCCCGGCTTCGCGGATGTCGATGGCATGCAGTTCCGCCTTCTCATCGAGATTGCGCGTTTGACCGGTGGAGAGATCATCGACCACGACCACACGCCATCCGCGCTGCAGATACGCATCGACGAGGTGCGACCCGATGAATCCCGCGCCGCCCGTCACCAGGACCGTCTTCATTGCGCGATACCGAGAAGATACTGGCCATAGGCGCTCTTGGCGAGGCGCCCGGCCTGCTCGAGCAACTGCTCGCGCGTGATCCAGTCGAGAAAGTAGGCCACCTCCTCGGGACAGGCCACTTTCAGCCCCTGCCGCAGCTCGATGGTCTCGACGAAGTTCGCGGCCTCGAGCAGCGACTCCTGCGTTCCCGTATCGAACCAGGCGTACCCGCGTCCGAGCTGCTCGACGTGCAGGGTGCCGCGCTCGAGATAGAGGCGGTTCAAATCCGTGATCTCCAGCTCGCCGCGCGCCGAGGGCTTGATCTTCGTCACGTAGTCGACGACATTGGCGTCGTAGAAGTACAACCCGGTCACGGCCAGCGTCGACTTCGGACGCGCCGGCTTCTCTTCGATCCCGACGGCACGGCCGCTGCCGTCGACTTCCACCACTCCGTAGCGCTCCGGGTCTTTGACGCGGTACGCAAACACGGTCGCGCCGCTGGTGGACGCCGAAGCCCGCCGCAACGCCTCGGTCAATCCATGGCCGTAATAGATGTTGTCGCCGAGGATCAGGCAGCTGGGATTGCCGCCCACGAAGTCGCGGCCGATGAGAAACGCCTGGGCCAGCCCGCCGGGACTCGGTTGCTCCGCGTACGTCAGGCGGATTCCCCACTGCGATCCGTCGCCCAGGAGCTGGCGGAAAAGCGGCTGGTCCGCGGGCGTGGTGATGATGAGCACGTCGTTGATGCCGGCGAGCATGAGCGTCGTCAGCGGGTAATAGATCATCGGCTTGTCGTAGACAGGCAGGAGCTGCTTCGACATGACCGAGGTCAGCGGATAGAGGCGCGTGCCCGAGCCGCCGGCGAGGATGATCCCCTTTCTCATTCCTGCTCCTTCGTGGCCATGATGCGGTGAACCGCCGCGACCGTCGCGCCGAACACAAACCCGCCGATGTGCGCCCACCACGCGATCCCGGCGACCTCCTGCGTTCCGCGCGCCGCGGCCAGCGACAGAAAACCGTTGAAGAACTGCATGAGGAACCACACCGGCAGAAACAGCGCCGCGCGGATCTCCAGCATCGCCCAGTAAATCACGAGTGGAAAGAGCGTGACGATCCGGGCACGCGGGCGAAGCACCAGAAACACGCCCAGGACGCCGGCGATGCTGCCCGAAGCTCCGATCGAGGCGATGGCAGAACGCGGGAAGACGATCGTGTGCGCGAGGCTGCCGATCACGCCCGCGGCAACGAAGAACAGCAGATACGGCGCATGCCCCAGCGCGTCCTCGACCGCTTCACCGAACACCCACAGGTAGATCATGTTGCCGAACAGGTGAACGAGTCCGCCATGGATGAACAGCGACGTCACCAGCGTCAGCGCACCTTCCAACGGCGAATACCCGAAGAGCTGGGGATGGAGAAATCGAACCGGGATGTATCCGAACGTCTCGATGAACCGCTCCGCCGAGCTGCCCATGAACAATTGCCCGATGAACACGGCCACGTTGGCGGCAACGAGAGCGCGGTTGACCAGCGGAGTGGTGCGGCGCGGCCAGGTCTGGCGGAGGGGGATCATGCTTCGCGGTCGCCGGTCGCGGGTCGCGGGTCCTGGGGCCTCTTCGCAGCCCCCGTGACCCACGACCGACGACCTACGACCCGAGTCCTTTCCCGATCTCGCGAACCACTTCGCGCATCTGATCGATGGTCAGTTCGGCAAACACGGGAATGGCCAGCGTCTGCTCCGCGGCCGCCTCAGAATTGGGGTAGCGCTCGCGTGCGCCCGCGAGCGACTGGAAGCATTCCTGCTGCGGCAGCGTCAGCGGATAGTAGATCTCGCAGCCGATGCCGGCGCTTCGCAGGTGTTCCATCACGCCATCGCGCCTGGCCCGGCCTTCCGTGAAGCGGATGATGTACTGGTTGTAGATGTGATGCCGCCGGGGAAGCTCATTCGGGAGCACGATCCGCTCCCCGAGGTTTGCCTCCGCGAACAGCCCGTCGTAGACCTTGGCGTTGCGCCGCCGCCCCGCCGCCCAACTGTCGAGGTACGGAAGCTTCACGTGCAGCACTGCCGCCTGCAGCGCGTCGATGCGGAAGTTGCCGCCGACGTAGCGGTGGTAATACTTCGGCCGCATCCCGTGCACCCGGAAGTCGACGAGCCGCTCGTACACCGCGTCGTCTTCGACCGTGACCGCACCGGCGTCGCCGAACGCGCCAAGATTCTTCGATGGGAAAAACGAAAAGCAACCGATGTCGCCCAGGGCGCCGGCACGCCTGCCCGCGTATTCCGCGCCGATGGCCTGCGCCGCGTCCTCGACCACGAGCAGTTTGTGCTTGCGGGCGATCCCGTTGATCTCGTCCATCGCCGCGGTCTGCCCGTACAGGTGCACCGGCATGATCGCTTTGGTTCGCGGCGTGATCCTGGCCTCGATGAGCGCCGGATCGATGTTGTAGTCGTCGAGCGCGATGTCGACGAACACGGGTTGGGCCCCCAGCCGCGCCACCACACCGGCCGTGGCAAAGAATGAATACGCCGGGACGATCACTTCGTCGCCCGCTCCGATCCCGTGGACCATGAGCGCGACGAGCAACGCATCGGTACCGGAGGAAACGCCGACGGCATGTTTCGCGCTGCAATACGCGGCGAAATCACGCTCGAAGGTGTCCACGCGCTTTCCGAGGATGAACATCTGCGACTCGTAGACTTCCTCGGTCACGCGCATGACCTGGTCGCGGATCGTGGCGTACTGCAGTTTCAGATCGAGCAGAGGAACGGCCATCGCGCGCGGGAGTGTACTTGATCGGCACGTGCCATGGACGCCCCGCCCGTCACAGCCGTATCAAGAGACGAAACCCATCCGTCCATCACTCGTTCTTGTGATGCTTTAACAACATATTTTATAGACATTCTTTTTCGGTCGCGCGTATCAGACCCCAGCAACAGCGATTCGAAAAAGGAGAAACCCATGAAGTTCAGAAATCTGATCACCGCCGCGTCCCTGGCGCTGCTGCCGCTCACCGCCGGAGCGGCCACCCTCATCGTCCCCGCGGCGGGCTCGGCGACCGGCGCGAATGGCAGCATGTGGCAGAGCGAGCTGACGCTGCACAACACCGCCAACCGCGATATCAACGTCAGCCTCGTCTACCACGACCAGAATGGAGCGGCCGGGAGCGCCACGGTCACCGTGCCGGCACGGCACACCATCTCCATCGACGACATCGTGCGCACGCGGTTCCAGCGTGAAGGCAGCGTCGGCGCAATCGAGATCGACATGGCCGACCCGGATCTCAATCGCCTGGCCATCACCTCCCGTACCTCCAACGTCCTCGGCGACCAGGAGTTCGGCCAGGACATCCCGGCCATTCGCTCCACCGACGCCATCAGCACCGGTGACGTGGCCGTCATCGCCGGCCCGGACAACGCTTCCACCTCGCGCTTCAACGCCGGCCTCTACACGCTCGACGCCACGAATGTGAAGTGGGACCTCGTTCGCGCCGATGGGACCGTGGCCGCCACTCGGACCATCTCCTACAACGCGGGCGTGCAGAACCAGTACAGCGTGCCCGCCCTCCTGGGAGCGCTGGAGAACGACGACGTCATCCACGCCAACGTGCTCAGCGGGAGCGCCATCTTCTACGGCAGCATCATCAACAACGCCAGCGGCGACCCGTCGTTCGTCCCCGGCATCCGCACGCGGCAGCAGGCCAACGTCAACCTCCTGGGCGTGGACCGTGACGAGAACGGAACGATCGACATCGCCGCACACGACAACGTGCTCGACTCTTCGGTCGACGCCTATACCCTCGGCTTCCCGACCTACTTCCGCCTCGTCACCGAGGAGCCGGTCACGTACGAGATCGTGTCGTCGCCGGCCGACGCCCGCCTCATCGACCAGAACGGAACGATCCAGATGGTCGCCAGTGCCGCACTGGCCGGCAAAACCGGACAGCTTCAGGTTCGGGCCACCACCGCGGACGGACTGTCGACGATCCTGACGATTCCTCTGCGCTTCTACTGAGAACAGGTTGCCGGGTTGCCGGGTTGCCCGGTAGCCCGGTTACTGGTTACCGGTTAGCGGTTAGCAGTTAGCAGCGACCCAGTGACCCAGTGACCCAGCGAACAGGCAACCCGCTACGTAAACGTCACTCTTCCGAACCGGCGCTTCCCCACCTTGAGGAGATAGGACTTTCCGCGAGAGGCGTCGAGAGTCTGCCTGAGGTTCTCCACCTTCACACCATCGACCAGCACGCCGCCCTGCGCGATCAGCCGCTGGGCCTCTTTGTTCGTCGGCGCCAGTCCCGCCGCTGTGAGCACTTTGCTCACCAGCTGCGGATCATCCGACGCGGTCAACTCCTTCTCCTCGATGTCGGCCGGTGCCTGGCGCTCGCTGAACACGCGCCGGAACTCCTGCTCGGCCGAATCGGCGGCCGCTTCGTCGTAGAAATCGCGAATGATCGACTTGGCCAGCTCGCGCTTCGCGTCCATCGGATGATCGGACGCCCTCTTCGCTGTGATCTGGTCTGGTGTGAGGTCGGTGCAGAGCGTGTAGTACTTCCACATCAGCTCATCGGAGATCGACATGATCTTGCCGAAGATCTGTCCCGGCGCTTCGTCGATGCCGATGTAGTTGCCGAGGGACTTCGACATCTTCTCGACACCGTCGGTGCCTTCGAGCAGCGGCATGGTGATGACCACCTGCGGCTCCAGGCCGTACTCGCGCATCAGGTCGCGGCCGACCAGCAGGTTGAAGAGCTGATCGGTCCCGCCCATCTCCACGTCGCACTTGAGGGCCACGGAGTCGTATGCCTGCGCCAGCGGGTAGAGCAACTCGTGGATGGCGATGGGCTGATTGGCCTGGAAGCGCTTGCGGAAGTCGTCGCGCTCGAGGATCCGGGCCAGCGTGTACTTCGCCGCCAGTCGCACCATCCCCTCCGCGCCGAGGGCACTCAGCCACTCGGAGTTGAAGCGCACTTCGGTCTTGGCGGGATCGAGAACCTTGAACACCTGGCGTTCGTACGTGTGTGCGTTCTCCTCGATCTGCTCGCGCGTCAGCGGCGGCCGGGTGGCCTTCTTTCCGGTCGGATCGCCGATCATCCCGGTGAAGTCGCCGATGAGAAAGACGACGCGATGGCCGAGCTGCTGGAAGTGCTTCATCTTCCGGATCACCACGGTATGCCCGAGGTGGATGTCCGGAGCGGTGGGATCGAAACCCACTTTGATGGTGAGCGGTTTGCCATCACGCTTCGCGCGCGCCAGCTTCGCCTTGAGATCGCCCTTCTCGATCAGGTCGACCGTTCCCTTGGCGAGGTAATCGAATTCCTGGTCCGGTGTCATGCGAGGCGGCATTGTAGACTTCTGAGGATCTCGAATCTCGAAAACATGACTCCGCAGCAGCAGCTCGACGCCTTCATGGCGAAGTACACGCCGGCGCTGGCAAAGTCGGCCAGGGCGATGCTGCGCAAGATGCGCAAGCGGCTGCCCGGAGCGGTGGAACTTGTCTACGACAACTGGAACGGCCTGGTCATCGGATTCGGACCGACGGAACGGCCATCCGAGGCGATCCTGTCGCTGCTGCTGCTCCCGGAGCACGTCACGCTCTGCTTTCTCCACGGCGCAACACTACGGGATCCCCACCGGCTGCTGCAGGGATCCGGAAAACTCGTGCGGCACGTGCGGCTGACGTCGGCCGATCACCTCGACGAGCCCGAGGTCGAGGATCTGATTGCGGGCGCCGTGGGACAGTCGGAGAAACCGATGGCCGGCCCGCGGCGGCTGATCATCAAGTCGGTTTCCGCGAAGCAGCGACCGCGCCGCGTGACGCCACGATAGAATGTGCCGACACTGTTCCCTCATCCGTTTTCATTCAACCGAGGAGTGATCTTGCGCAGATTTGCAATCGTGGCCGCCATTCTCCTTGTGGCGTCGGGGGCGTTCGCCCGCCAGGCCGACATCGTGATCACCGGCGGTACGGTCATCACCATGGCCGGCCCGAATATCGAGGACGGTGCGGTGGCGATCGTCGGTCACGACATCGCCGCGGTCGGCAAAGCCTCCGACATCGCCAAGCGGTTTACCGCGAAGACCACCATCAACGCGAAGGGCATGGCCGTCCTCCCCGGCTTCGTAAACGCGCACACGCATGTGCCGATGACGCTGTTCCGCGGCATCGCCGACGACCGCGACCTCATGGACTGGCTGAACAACTACATCTTTCCGGCCGAGGCCAAGAACGTGTCGCGGGAGTTCGTGAAGTGGGGAACGCGGCTGGCCGCGGCGGAGATGATCCGCTCCGGCACGACGACATTCGCGGACATGTATTACTACGAGTCGGACATCGCCCGCGAGACCAAAGCCGCCGGCCTGCGGGCCGTGGCCGGCGAGACCATGATCGATTTCCCCGCTCCCGACAACAAGACCTGGGACGATGCCGTGGCCTATGTGCGGAAGTATGTGAAGCAATGGAAGGGCGATCGCCTCATCACCCCCGCGCTGGCTCCGCATGCACCGTTCACGGTGTCGCGGGAGCATCTGCAGCAGGTGCGCAAGCTGGCCACGGAGCTGGGAGTGCCGATCCTCATCCATGTCTCGGAGACGAAAGACGAACTGCGTCAGATCGCCCAGCGGGCCAACGGCATGACGCCAGGTACCTACCTCGAATCGATCGGCTTCCTGGGCGACGACGTCGTGGCCGCGCACGGCGTGTGGCTCACCCCCGACGAGATCCAGATGTTTGCGGCACGCAAAGTCGGCGTCGTGCACTGCCCTGAGAGCAACATGATGCTGGCCTCAGGGGTAGCGCCGATCATCCAGATGCAGCGGGCCGGCGTCGACATCGGTCTGGGCACCGACGGCCCGGCCGGATCGAACAACGATCTGGACATGATCGAGGAGATGGCCAGCGCGGCGCGGCTGCAGAAGATCACGCGCATGGACCCGAAGGCACTCAGCGCGCGCGAGGTCCTCGGCTTCGCCACGATCGGTGGGGCGCGGGCCCTGAACATGGCTGACAAGATCGGCTCGCTCGAACCGGGCAAGCGCGCCGACATCGCCATCATCGATTTCAATCAGCCCAGGACGCAACCGGTGTACTCCGTGGAGTCGGCGATCGTCTACGCCGCGTCGGGAAACTCCGTCGTCACGACGATCTGCGACGGAAAGATTCTGATGCGCGACCACAAACTGCTGACCGTGGACGTGCCCGCCGTAATCGCAAAGGCGAAGGAGTACCGGGCCAGGGTGTTGAAGAGTCTCGAGCACTAGGCGCGGTGCTCGGTGCTCGGCCGCCCGGCCGCGTCATTCCGAACGCCGAAGAGCGCGAGGAATCTGGGCGGTGGAACGGACGGTGCTCGGTGCTCGGTGCTCGGCTAGGAGCCGGCAACCCGGCAACCCGGCAACCCGGCGACCCAGCGACCCAGCGACCCAGCGACCCAGCGACCCAGCGACCCGATTCAATACTCCTCCATCACCTGCGGAAACTTCCATCTGGCATCGCGGATCTCCTCGTCGATGACGTCGCGCTCGGGGGCGTCTGCGAGCTGCGGCACGTCCCAGTTGGCGAGCCACATGGGATTGACATAGGGCAGGACGGCGATGTGCTCGAGGCGGTACGGCAGATTGCGCGCTTCGAAGCGTGCGTTGAGCCACGCCACGACGTCTTTAGACGTCGGGATCCTGTCGGTCATCGATTCCGAGCTCCTTGATCTTCGATTGCAGCGTGCGCGCCGAAATGCCGAGGCGCTCGGATGCTTCGGTGCGAGAGGGGAAGCGCTTCAGGGCTTCGGAGATCTTGATGCGCTCGACCGCGGCCGTGGCGCGTCCGACCGCGTCGCCCAGCGTTCCCGACAGATCGATGGCCTCACCGAGTGAGGTGGGAACCGCCGCAGCCGGGATGTGCAGATCCGCCGGCTTGATGGTGCTGCGGTCACAGAGGATGGCCGCGCGTTCGATGCAGTTCTGCAGTTCGCGGATGTTGCCCGGCCAGTCGTACGCACGCATCAGGGCACGGGCGTCGTCGTCGACCCGCAACTGCGGTTTGTTAAGCTCGCGGGCGAAGCGCACGACGAAGAAGTCGGTGAGCGCGTCGATGTCCTCCCGCCGTGCCCGCAGAGGCGGGACGATGATCGGGAAGACGTTCACGCGGAAGAACAGATCCTCGCGGAACCTCCCCTGCTTCACGTCGTCCGCCAGATTGCGATTCGTGGCGCAGATGATGCGCACGTCGACTTCCAGGGTCGGTCCGCCGCCGATGCGCTCGAAACGCCGTTCCTGAATGACGCGCAGGAGCTTGGACTGCACGGGCTGTCCGAGCTCGGCGATCTCGTCGAGAAAGATCGTTCCGGTATCGGCGAGCTCGAATTTTCCGAGCTGGCGTCCGGTGGCACCCGTGAACGAGCCCTTCTCGTGGCCGAACAGCTCGTTCTCGATCAGCGTGTCGGGAATGGCGGCGCAGTTGATGGCCACGAACGGCCGCTCCGCCCGGGCCGACAGTTGATGGATGGCGCGCGCAAACAGCTCTTTCCCCGTTCCCGATTCTCCCTGCAGCAGCACCGTCGAGTCGGTGCCGGCCACTTTCTGGACTGCCTGCGACACCTCCACGATGCGCGGCGACTCCCCGACGATCGCCGGCAGCCGGTATCGCTTCTGGAACTCGTCCCTGAGCAACAGGTTCTCGGAGCGCATGGCGCGCTCGTCACGGCAGCGGCGCAGCAGCAGGAGCAGGTAATCGACGTCGATGGGCTTCTGGATGAAGTCGTGCGCGCCGAGCTTCATGGCCTCCACGGCATTCTCGATCGTGGCGAACGCCGTCATGACGATGACCGGACAATCGGCGTCGGCTTCTCTGGCCTGCTTGAGCACCGCGATGCCGTCGGCGCCGGGCAGGCGCAGGTCGGTCAGCACCGCCACATAGCGCCGTCCCTCGGCCAGCCAGCGCGTGGCCAGCGCTCCGGTCGAGGCGATCTCGGCCTCGAAGCCTTCGGCTTCCACCGTCTCGCGCAGCATCAGACCGAGCGATTCCTTGTCTTCGACGATCAGCAGTCGCTTCATCACAGACCAAAGTAGGAACGGATCCGGGTCACCAGCGTCATCTCTTCCTCTTCCACGTCGGCGGCCTTGAGCTCGCTCAACCGCAGCCGCCGTTCGGTGACCTTCGATGAGATCACCCGCATGATCTCGGGATGGCTCTGCAGGATCGGCTGCAACGCCGACTTCGTGATCTCGATGGCGGTAACGTCGGTGAGGGCGATGACGTTGGCGGTGCGTGCTTCGCCGGTGAGCAGAGCCATCTCGCCGAACACGCTTCCCGGACCGAGCTGGGCGACTTCGTGGCGTCCCGCCGCGGTGTCGTCGGGGATGCGCACGGACACGGTGCCATCGTGGACGATGAACATCGATTCACCGGCGCTGCCGATCCGGATGATCGTCTCGCCGCGCGAATAAAAGCAGACGCGCGCCGCTTCCACGAGCGCTTCCTGCGCCGGCTCCGGCAGAGGCTCCAGGAAGTCGACGCGCTGCAGGCGCCGGCGGACGTCCTCGGTCCCGACGTCGTGCTGGTCATGGCGGGGCGCCTCGTATTGCTGAATCGAGCGGATGGGAAAGGGGATGGAGATGTTGTTGCGGCGCAGGGCGTACCAGACGGCCTTGCGCACGTCGGCGTCGATGCGATCACGCGCGGAGTAGTCGCGGGTGAAGTACTTGACCTCATACACAACGGCGGAATCGCCGAAGGCTCCCACACGGGCCAGGCAGGGCATTTCGCGCGTCACTCCGTCGACATGAGCGGCGGCCTGTGTAAGGACGTTGATCACGGTGGCCGGAGGAACGTTGTAGTCGACGCCGATCTGCAGCACGCGGGCGTTGAGATGATCGCGCGGAAACACCTCCAGGCGGTCGCGTGCGATGATCGAGTTGGGCAGGATGATCACGTTGTTGTTGAACGCGCGCAGCCGGGTGGCCCGCCAGGTCACGCCCTGCACCACTCCGATGGCGTCGCCCGACTTCACCACGTCACCGACAGCGAAACTGTCCTCCATGTGCAGGGCGATGCCTGAAAAGAGGTTCCCCAGGGTCTCCTGCAGGGCCAGACCGAGGATGGCGGCGACGACGGTGCCGGCGGTGAAGAGGCTGGTGAACGAAGAGCCGAAAATCCTGACTGCCGCGATCGAGAAAAGAATGAAGTAGATGATGAGCGCCACAACGTCGCGCAGCAGGCGCGGGGCGGCCTTGCGACGCTGCTGCGAGAGAAACAGATCGAAGACAACGGCATCGATCAGCCGGCCGGCCAGCAAAACCAGCGGGATGAACGCGGCGAACAGCAGGCCGTGGAAGTTCTGTCCGAAAACCTGCTCGAGGTCCGGATCGAACGACTTCAGGGCGGTGTAATACAGCGCGAAAAGCACCGCGCTGACGAAGAGCGGATAGAAATAGCGCGAGCGGGTGCGCTTCATCCGGTGGCGCCCCCACGGCGGCCGCGGCTGATGACCACGATATCTCTCACGGCGATGAGAATGTGCATCACGCCGATCCCCGATACGAATCCACGCACGAAGGGATTATCGGCCCACAAGCCCACTGCCACGTGCCAATGCAGGAGCGGGTTCAGCGTCCAGATGCGGGTCCAGGGGATCACCGTGAGAAAAAGTCCCGCCTCCAGGTAGTAGAGCGCAAAGAAGAGCGGGACCGACATCCGGTGATTATGAATGATGACTTACGAATCCAGAATGCAGAATCGAGAGTGAAAAGGGCCTCCGGAGAGGCCCTTTTGTCAGTTCTTGTCGCGGTGCACACGGCCGCCACCGGAGCGGCTGCCGCTGTCGTGATGCTCCGGCGGGGGCGCAGAGTGATGCTCCGGCGGTGGCGCAGCGTGATGCTCCGGCGGGGGTGCAGACTCGCGTGCCGGGGGACGAGCCTCGGGAGCCCGCGGGGGCGGAGCCGGACGCTCTCCCGCCCCCCGGTAGATCCGCGTTCCGCCGATCCCGTCGATTACGCGGCGCGGAACGTCACTGCTGCTGCCCCGATCGACCGAGCGCGAGCGTCCGCCCGGAGTGGCAGCCGCCGGCTCCGGCGGGGAACCGGTGCTCCCTCCCTGCTCGCGCGGAACGATCCGGCCGCGCCAACGCTCCTGAGGCACTGGAGCTCCTTCGGGAGCCGGCGCGGTCGTGGAACTGCCGTTCTCGGGCGTCACGGGCGTAAGCCTGTTGCGCCATACCGGTGGTGGAACGAAGGACCGCGTGCCGCGATTGACACGGCCGCCGTTGTCGGGCCGGGGCGTCGTGCCGCTGCCGCCGTCACCGCGGTGAATCGTGCCGCCAGTCGTCGGAGCGGGACTGCCGCTGCCGATGGGTGCGACGCTTCCCCTTCCGATCGGGGCAAGGCTGCCGGTGCCGATCGGCGCGATGCTTCCTCCCGCTGACGGCGACAGGCCGCCACGCGTCACGGTGCCTTCCACCGGACGCGTGCGGATGATGCGCTCGCGGATGGCGCCAGGAAGCTCCGCATCACGCCGGAAGAACGGTGTCATATCGGTCGCCGGTATGACCTGGCCGGTCGCACCGGTGAGACCGCGGCGATAGATCTCATTCACCGCGCCGGCCGGATCGCGCAGATCGTTGCGGCCGAAACGGGCCGGTGAGCCGGAAATCGTCGCCAGGTCCGCGGGGGCGCGCGTCAGACGGGCGCGCACGATGTCGATGGCGATGGCGGCCCGGTCGACGCGGCCGGACACGATCGCATTCGCGTTGATGAACGTCCACGGACGCAAATCGATCTCATTGACGTGCACGCGTCCATAGAACCCGAATCCGAAGTCGAATCCCGCGCGTGCATAGGGGCGATAGGCCCAGTCGTAATACGGCCGGTAGCAGTCGTACCAGCCGGCCGGAGCCCAGCCGATGTAGCCGGGGCTGTACATCCAGTACACCCAGGCGGGCGAATACGCCGAGCCGGGCAGCCAGAACCAGCCGTAGATCGGGTCATAGGCCCATCGGCCGTAGTGATACGGCACCCATCCCCACGGCTCGTAGGACGCCCAGGTCAGGCAGCCCGACGGACCGGTGACCCATTGCCCGTTGTAGTACGGACGCCAGCCAGCGCCGACGGAAGGACGCCATCCCCAGCCGTAGCCTCCGATGAGCGACCACGTGCCGTGCGACGAAAGATCTTCATCCGAGTACGCCAGCGATCGATCGAGGTAGCGGCTGTTCGAGTTGCTGTACTTCTCGCTGCGCTGCAGGAACCAGCGCTCGAACTCATCAGCGGAGGGCTGCCCGTCGCTGGCAAGGTTGTAGAGCCCACGGTCGTCGACGTCCGCCGTCTCACCCGAACGGACGCGCGACGTGCGTGCGGGAGTTCGCACTTCCACCGGCCCGTCGAACACGGTCAGATGGTCCCGGCCGCGCGTATCCATCTCCACGGAGAAGATGGCCTCGTTGCCTGCAAAGTAGCTTGCGCTGGGCGTATCGAGACGGAATGACTGGCTGGCATCGCCGGTGCGGAGAACGGCTACCTTGCCATAGCGGAGCTCGGCGATCGTGCCGTCCGACTCCGTGTCGTAGCTGTCGAGAACCGAGCGGAAGAGAATTGACGTGGCCCGGTCGATCCCGACGACATTACCGTCAGCGAGACGCACTTCGGCGCGTCCGCGGCGGTTCGTGATCACTTCGTCTCCCGGAAAGACAGGCAGGTTCACGCGCCCGTCGATCTCGCGCTGGTTGTCGTCGCCCTGACGGACGACCGTCCCACCATCGTCGTACGAGATATACGACTCGTTCTTCCCGCGCGCCTGGAGCGGAAGCGTCACCGCCACCGCGAGGATGAACGTCGAAACAGCGAGTTTTCTCATCACAATCTCTCCCAAGCCGGTTTCTCAAGGTGCGGGCGGTGTGCCACGCACGGATGAGTATTCCGCGAGTGAAATGAGTGGGTTAGACCCGCGTGGTGATTGCGGTTGTCCACTTCTGATGAACGTACGTCCCCTTCAGGCTACGTTCAGTGCCATGGGGTCGCGGGTCGCGACCAACTACGTACCGTACTGCAGCCGCTCCGCGAGGATCGCCGGCAGGCCTGCCTTCAAAATGGACCGCTGCGTCTTGGTGTAATCGTACGGAACGCGGAAGAATTGCACGGTCTTTCGGCCTGAGTCGAAGATCGCGAACGACGACTGCGGATTGCGGTCGCGCGGCTGGCCCACCGAGCCCGGGTTGATGAGGTAGCGGTGCCCCGGCTCGAGCCGGATCGTGGCCTCGCCGCGTATGAGAACCCCATGGACGTTCTGCCTGACGTCGGCGGAGAACACCACGGGCAGATGGGTGTGGCCGTAAAGGATGAACGTAGCGTCATACTGGGCGAAGATCTGCGCGGCGTGATGCTCGGTGAACACGTATTCGTCTTCGTGAAACGGCGAGCCGTGACAGAGCATCACGTCGTCCTGCCGCAGCGGACCAACCGCGAGTTTCTCGAGGAAGTGCCGGTTGGGGCCGCTGAGATGGTCGCGCGTCCACAGCGCGGCTTCCTTCGCCGCGGGGTTGAATCCGAGAGCCTCGTCGAGGCCGGCGGCGACACGGTCGTGATTGCCGCGCAGATAGAGCTTGCTGCCGCGCATCAAACGCATGGCATCGAGTACCTGGTTGGGCTCCGCGCCGTAACCGACAAAGTCCCCGAGGCAGACGATGGTGTCGAATTTCTTCCGGCGGATGCGACTGCGGACCGCCCGCATGGCCTCGGCGTTTGAGTGGAGGTCGCTCACCACGAGCGCCCTCACACCCGTCTCCAGGGAGAGGCTTTCGCTGACTCCAGAACGCTCTTCGGCAACTCCAGCATGATCCGCTCGACGATCTCGGCCGGCGTCTCGTCGTCGCGGATCTCGATGGTGACGTCGGACATCTTGTAGAACCTGATGCGGTTCGCATAGAGCGCGTGTGCGGCCACGTCGTCGCGAAACAGAGGGCGGTCGGCCGCTTTCGCCCCGACGCGCGAGCGCAGCAGCGCGTACGGTGCGGACAGATAGACCGAAAGCCCCTCCGACTGGATGAACTGGATGTTGTCGTCGAAGGTGAACGTGCCTCCGCCGGTGGCGATCACGGCATGCTCGAGATGCTTCGTCGAGCGAAGGATCTCGCGCTCGCGCTTTCGAAAGTAGGCCTCGCCCTGCTGAGCGAAGATGTCTTTGACTCTGGCGTTCTCCGAAGCCTCGATGAGATCGTCCAGGTCGAAGAACGGCGCGCCGATGCGCGCGGCAAGCTCACGGCCGATCGTCGTCTTCCCCGCGCACATGAAGCCGACGATGTAGATTTTCATGATCTCATCACGTGAGCGCGTTCATCGCTCAAAGCTCTCCATGAACCTCGTGGAAATGTCTCCGCGCATGAAGCTCTCGTCCATCAGGATGGCACGATGCAGAGGAATTGTCGTCTTGACACCTTCGATAATGAACTGCTCCAGGGCCCGGCGTCCGCGCATGATCGTCTCCGCGCGGTCCTTTCCGGTCACGATCAGCTTTGCGATCAGCGAGTCGTAATGCGGCGGAACGACATAGTCGCGGTAGGCGGCGGTGTCGACGCGGACGCCCGGGCCGCCGGGAAGGTGAAACTCGCGGATCTTCCCCGGGTTCGGCGCGAACGTCACCGGATCCTCGGCATTGATGCGGAACTCCATGGCATGACCGCGCATGCGGAACTGGCCTTCCGGAACCGATAACCTCTCCCCGGCCGCCACACGGATCTGCTCCTTGACCAAGTCGATGCCAGTGACCTGCTCGGTGACGGGGTGTTCGACCTGGATGCGCGTGTTCATCTCCATGAAATAGAACTGGCCGTCCTGGTAGAGAAACTCGATGGTGCCGGCGTTGACGTAGCCGACTGACCGGCAGAGGCTGATGGCGGCCTCGCCCATCCGCTGGCGTGTGGCCTCGTCGATGACCGGTGACGGCGATTCCTCGATCAGCTTCTGGTGACGCCGCTGAATCGAGCATTCCCGTTCGCCGAGAGAGACGGTACGGCCATGGGTGTCGGCGAAGACCTGAATCTCGATATGCCGGGGCCGCTCGAGGTACTTCTCGAGGTAGACCGCGGCATCGCCGAAGGCGCGCTCGGCTTCGCTGCGAGCGGTCTCGTAGGCGTTGTCGATGTCCTCGTCGCTCGTGCAGATGCGCATGCCTCGTCCACCGCCGCCGGCGGCAGCTTTCAGGATGACCGGATAGCCGATCGAGCGAGCCACGGCCCGGGCCTCCTCGGTCGTTCGCACCGGACCTTCGCTCCCGGGAATGATGGGAACGCCGGCGTTTTTCGCCGTCTCGCGAGCCTTGGCCTTATCGCCCATGAGGCGAATGGCGTGGGGTGTCGGACCGATGAACGTCAACTGGCACTCGTTCACGATCTCCGCGAACGCGGCGTTCTCGGAGAGGAATCCATAACCCGGATGGATGGCATCGGCGCCGGTGATTTCCGCCGCGGCGATGATGCTGGAGATGTTGAGGTAGCTCTGGCGCGAGAGCGCCGGTCCGATGCAGACATCGTCGTCCGCATAACGGACGTGCAGCGAGTCGCGATCCGCCTCGGAATGAACGGCAACAGTCTTCAGACCGAGCTCCTTGCACGCCAGAATGACGCGAAGAGCGATCTCGCCGCGATTGGCGATGAGGACTTTCGAGATCATGGCCGGGGCTCAGACCTTGATGGCGAACAGCTTTTCACCGTACTCGATGGGCTGACCGCTCTGCGGATAGATCCTCTCGATGACTCCGTCGGCGTCCGCCTCGATCTCATTCATGAGCTTCATCGCCTCGATGATGCACAGGACCTTCCCCTTCGAGACGCGGTCCCCCACGTTGACGAAGACGTCGCTTTCCGGATTCGGCGAGCGATAGAACGTGCCGACGATCGGTGACGTGATGATGTGCAGGCCCGCTTCCGCGTCGGACTCGGCCTTCGAAGCCGCGGCCGCGATCGCCGCGGCCGTCGGAGGAGGCGTGGCGGGAGCAGAATGGACAGCCTCTTCCAGGCCGCCGGTCACGCGGGACGTCGTCGCAGCGATCTGCGTGTGCGCGGTGCGCTCGATGCGTACCTTCGTTCCGGCGCGGTCAATCTCCACGGCGGTGATGCCGCGATCGGCCACTTTGTCGATCAGTTCCAGGATTTCCTTGAAGTTCAATGAGAGCCTCTCATGTGAGCTCGTCGCGCAGGGCCACTTTGGCCCTGGAAAGCTCGAATCTCGCCCGCCCGTAGTTGCCGTCGGGTCGCATGACCAGCAGGATGAAGTACTCCGGTGTCACCGCGGAGAGGAAAGTAATGTATTTCTCCGTCGTGAGCGAGAATTGGAGCACTTCTCCGGTATTGAGCTCGGTATTAGACAGCCGGATGGAGCGGATGAACCCTCCGAATTCGGCCGCCAGAACGTCGAGCGGCACGCGGTCCTGGTTGATCGTTTCGACGGCGATGCCGTCCAGACCGATCAGACTGACCGCGAGCGTTCCGTCGACTGCATTTTTGATTCCGGTGAGGACATCCCTAAACACGCTTCATCCTCGCCAGCCAGCTCTCCAGTTTGTCGACCTTGGGATTCCGTCCGGCGCCCGGGGACCCCGCCGAGGACGAGCCGGTCAATACCGGCGGCTGGGGCTCCGGACTCATGGCCGGTGAGGGCGGCGTCGCGGACGGAAGCGCTTCGAGCTTGGCGCGGATGGTGGCGTTGTTCGGATCACGCGCGATCAGGTCCTCGTAGATGTCCCGTGCTTCTGCGAACGATCCCTCGGCGGCAAACAGGTCCGCCATGCGGATGATGCGTCCGAAGTCGTCGTCGTCGTCGATCGGCGACATCGACGAGGTCACGGCGTAGTCATTCGTGACGATCCCCGGCGCGAGGCCGGAGCCGGACGCTTCCTCCGATTCGCTCTGGGACGGCGGCTCGGTGAGGTGCATGCCCTGCGGCTGTTCGATCGAGAACGCGTCGGAGCCGTATCCCTCGATGACACCGGGGTCTTGGAACGGACTCTCCTCGTGGGAAACGTGCATCGGCTCGGCGTCACCCGTGCCGAGATCCATCGTCCGATGCTGCTGCAGGATCGAGGATCCGGTCTCATCGAACACGCGCTCGTCGTCGCTGTGCGGCGCCGGGGAATCCATCGAGGGGCGCCCGCCCCCGGTCAATTCGAACGGCGCATCCGGCTCCGGAATGATGGCCGGCGCGTTGATCTCCGCGTCGAGCTTTTCGATCACACCTTCGAGTGAGTCGTCGGAGGGGAGCAACGCGAACACGAGCTTGTACTTTTTGATCGCTTCGACTTTCTCTCCGAGATCGAGGTAAGCGTCTCCGAGAAGGCGCGCGGCCACGACGTTTCCGGGATCGAGCAGCAGGGCCTTTTGCAGCGCCTCCACCGCATCCTGGTTCTTCTTCAGATCCCGCAGAACACGGCCGAGGCTGACCCACGCAGAGAGATAGGTGGGGTGACTGCTCAACCCCGCGCGAAGAACCTGCTCGGCCTCGTCGCACTGGTTGATCTTGCGCAGCTCCTCGGCCAGCGGATAGAAGAGACGGCTCTTCGGGTCGGCTTTCAGCCGGCCGCGGAGCTCCTCGATCTTCGGGTTCGTTGCCGCCTGCGCCATGGTCTTCTACGAATTCTTTCCTGAATCGCGGGCCTTCGCAACCTCTGCCCCACGCAAGAACCGCCCCTTGCGGGGCGGTTTTTCGAAAATCAGGCTTCTATTTCACGCGTTTAGGTGCCGTTGGTGGTGATACAGGTCGAAATCGCGGACTTCGTGGGGTCGTTCGTCGTGAATGTCGCGGAGCCGGTAACGGGACCGACTGCGGTCGGATCGATCGTGACCGTCCAGATAGCGCTGTTGCCGGCGGCGATCGTCGTCAACCCCAGCGGTGCGATGGAGCAGACGGCGTTCGTACAGGTGACGGCCGGAGCGGAAACGGTCAGATCGCGGGACGAGGGAGCGTTGGAGATGGTGATCGTCGTCGTGGTCGTGCCCGCGCCGGCCGCGAGGACGTCAGGCGCCACCGCACAGGCCGGCGCGACGGGTGCGACCACAGCCGTCGGCGGCTGCTGGCACGTATTCGGTCCCGGCGGATTGAGCGTGACGCCGTTGGAGAGCGTGTTCGTGCAGCCGGTGGTCAAGTTGGTGAACACCAGGTCGACATTGATCGGGCCGAGCTGCGTTCCCGGCGTCAGCGACGCCGTCGTACAGGCCACGGTCGGGAAGGTGTAGCCCAAGGTCGGAATGACCATCGAAAAGGTCTGCGTGCCCGTTCCACTCGAGATCGGGTTCGGCGTCGGCGTCACATTCTGTCCGCCGACCGAGAAGCGCAGAATCGCGCTGCCCAGCGGTCCGATGCCGGGATTGAGAACCGTCGCGGTCAAAGTGCTGCCCGGAATGAACGGACCGCCGCTGACACCGAGGATGGCCGGGTCGACGCCGATGTAGCTGAAGCTGCCCGACGATTTCGCGGTGTCTCCGTTGTTGATGTTGGTAACGCTGACCGCCTCCGACCTGTTGTCACAGGGAATCGCCAGCGGATTGGTTCGCGCCAGAATCTGCGTGCCGGAAACCCGGATCGTCTGTGCCAGGATTCCACCGATGAAGACGTCGACCGGTTGATCGAAGCCGATGCCGTCGATGGTCACGTCCGTACCGCCGAGTGCCGAGCCGGCAAGCGGGCGGAAGCCGGTGATCTGCATGGCCGGTGTGTATCGGAAGATGACCGGGGCGACGACGTCCTTGTTCGAGATGATGTTGAGGACGCGCAGGTCGACGGCACCAGTAAGCGTGCCCGACCCGGTGGGATTCACGTCACGCGCCGGCGGCGTAATGGCGATGATCTGCGTGGAAGTCACGCTGGAGACCTGAATCTGGCTCCATCCCACTCCGCCCCCTGATGTTCCCGGCGCCATGGCCACCTGCACCCCGGAAAGTTCGAAGCCCGATCCGAAGATGGTGATGCGGGTTCCACCGGTGATCGGCCCGGAATCAGGTGACACCGCGCTCACGACCGGGGTGAGCTGTGCCAGCCGATAGGTGAACGTTCCCGGAGCGGCCACGGTCGTCTCCGCAGCAGTCCCGGCCTGGTTGATGATGCTGACCGTGGCGTCGAGCGTCTGGGCTGCACCGAGATCGACCTTGGGCGTGATGACATTGATCTGCGTCGCCGTCACGCATGTCGCGCAGACGAAGCCTTCCTTGACCACGCCGCCACCGAGATCGAAGAAAACGCGCACAGGCGCACGGAAGTTCGTGCCCGTGATCGTGAGCGGCTGTCCGCCGCTGGGCAAGCCACTCGCCGGCGAGATGGCGGTGATCGTGGGCGCCGTGTTGGGTGGAGGCTGCGTCACCGGAGTGGTCTGGAAAGCCACCGTGGTTGTCTTCGTGACGTTGTTGACGACAGCGGTAACCGTAGCCGTTCCGGCGGAGGACGATGTCAGCACGGCGGTGGCCACGCCGTTGGTGGTGGTGCGGATCGAGGTCGCGAGACCGGTGTCCTGCCACACGCCGATGGTGGTCTGGAACTCGACGGCCGTTCCATTGGGCACGGGGTTGCTTCCCTGAGTCACCGTCGCCGTGACAACGCTGGTCGAGTTGACGAGCGGAGTGGCGTTGGAGACGGTAAGGGTGATGGATGCGCCCGTTGGCGGCGTTCCGCCGCCGCTGGTTCCGCCGCCAGTCCCGCCGTTGGCCGTCGGCGCGGTCGGTGACTCACCCTTGCAAGCCGCGAAAACGACCAGCAGCGCGAGCAGCGCGAAGAGGTATTTCTGCTGTCTGAGAACCTTCATTTCCAACCCCCGTCTGCCTTCCTCACACCCGATTACGCGCACCCACCGCAGTTGAAGCAGAAATCCAGCGGGAAGCTCGTCGCCCCGGAAACGTTGGTTCCGGAGATCGTTTGTCCGAACAGCTCAACCGTGACGAGCAACTGCAGCACCGGCCTTCCGGTCACCGGATCGCGTCCGCCGTTGGTCGGCAGCAGCGAAGCAAATGGAGCCTGCGTGACCGCATCACTCGAAAGAATCAGGAACTTGCTCACGTCAACCGGGCCGCCGTCGGCGGTGACCAACAGATCGATGGCCCTGACGAATGGCGCCGGCACGGCCGTCCCTCCGTCGGTGCGTGTATACGACACGCGATAACGTGTAACACGCACATCGTTGAACTGCTGATTGACGTTTGAATCTGGATTCTTCAGTCGCGCCTGAACGCTGATGGTCCCGACGTCCTGATCGCAGTTGACGTTGCCCGATGACCCGTTGCCATTCAGATCGATATGCTGGATCTGCTGACTGTTCGTCACAATCAACTGCACGGGCGACGAACTGCGCGCGAATTCGTTGCTACAGGAGACTGCCGCCATGGCGGCCACTGCGATCAGAGCGACGCGCATCCAGTTCCGATTCAACTTCATGCGACCTCCGATACTCGCTTCACACCCGTTTTCATTCATTATGAGCCTCTGACAATGCGCGGCGTGATGAAGATCAGCAGCTCATCGTGTTGCGTATTCTGGGAATGCGACTTGAACAGATTTCCGACTACCGGAATGTCTTTCAGGATCGGAATCCCGCTGGATGCGGACGTATCGCTGGCCTGGTAGATGCCACCGATGACCGCCGTCCCTCCATCGCGGACCATGACGCGCGTGCGCGCCTGCCGCGTCTGCAACGGCGTTCCGGCGGCGCCTTCGATGGGCTGACCGGGCGTCGTCTTCTGCACGGAGATATCCATGATGATCGTCCCGGCCTCGGTGATCTGCGGGGTCACCGACAGACGGAGCGTTGCGTCGATGTACTGAACAGTGGTGGTGAAGTTGACCCGCGTCTGATACGGGATCTGCACGCCGCTCTGGATCTCGGCCGCGGTGTTGTCCTGGGTGGTGACCTTCGGCGCCGAGATGACCTTGAGCAGCGAGTTCGTCTCCGCCGCGGCCAGGGCCAGATCGAGCGTGAACGTTCCGAGCACGTCCGTCAGCGTCACCCCGAGGATGTTCGGCGCGCCCCCGGTGAAGCTGAACGGTCCGCCGTTGAAGCCGACGCGATTCGGGAAGATCAGGCCCGTGCCGGATCCGAGGGCCGGGTCGAGAAGCCCGTTGAAGCTCCAGGAGAAGCCGTACTGAAGGTTGTAAACCTTCGTCGTCTCAACGATGCGTGCTTCGATGACCACCTGGCGGTTCGGAATGTCCACCGTGTCGATGAGACCGCGCATGACCTGCAGGTATTGCGGGATCTCGCTGATGATCAGCTGGTTCGTGCGGGCGTCGACGATGATGCGCGCGCGCGGTGAAGCGATGTCCTTGAGCAGGCCTGCCACTTCGGAGGCCCGCGCGTACGAAAGCTTGAAACTGAGCGTCGTCGTCGGAACGCTCAGGCGCTCCTGCTCGGCCAGCTTGCGCGACGCTTCCGTCTCCTGGGCCAGACGATCGGTCGTGCCAACGCGCATCACATTGCCTTCCAGCGCGAAGGAGAGACCGTTCTGGCGAAGGATGAGGTCGAGAGCCTGATCCCACGGCACATCGACGAAGTCGACGGTCACCGAGCCGGTGACCTGCGGGTCGACGGCGATGTTGAGGCCCGTGAGCTGGGCGAACGTGCGCAGCACGTCCTTGATATCCGCATCCTTGAGATTGAGAGAGATCGGATCTCCGGTGAAGACCCGCTGGCCGCCGGCGATCGTGCGACCCGCGACGATGTTGCCGCCGCCGATCTGTTGACCCTGATTCGACGAGCTGGCCGCTTCATCGAAGACATTCTCGGTCGGCGTCGAGCCGACGGCGGTCGTGTTGGTGCTCTGCGCAGGCATCGGCGCGGCCGGGGTGCGCGGCTTCGGAGTAGGGGGAGCGGCCTGATCGGCAGGAGCGTTGATCACCTGGCGCGTATTCGCCGGCATCTTCCAGGTAGCGTTCTCGGCCACGATGGGGACCTGCGACGGGATATCCGTTGTCGGTGCGACGTGCACCGGCTCCTGCGGCTTCGTATCCGCGACAGTGACCGGGGCGGGAGCGGGGGGCGGCGCGGTGGTCGCGGCGATTTTGGCGTTCTCTCCAAACGTGACGCGAAGCATGTCGCGCGAGGGCGTCACGGCGTACTGCGTCCTGGCGTCGAGATCGAGGACGACGCGGGTGACGTCAGGCGCGAACTGCGCAACGCGCACCTTCTTCACCGCGCCGTCATTCACTTCGATCGCCGACTTCGCCACCTTGTCTTTCACGCCTTTGATGTCGATGACCAGTCGTTCCGGGTTGCTCAGCCGGAACGATTTGTAGCTGTTCATGGACCCGTCGCCGGTGATGTCGATCTCGAGGTCCGAGCCTGTCCCGTTCGTGGCCACGCGGCGGACGGACTTCGCGTCCCGGAGCGGCAGCGGTTCGGTGACGGCAGGAACGGGTTCGGACACTCTGACCGGGGCAGGCTCTACGACCGGCTCGGCATGGAGGACCGGCGCAATTGCAGCCGGCGCCTGCTCGGCCGTCTGACCGCCGCCCGGAACCGCGATGATCACGCTGTTGTCGCGGGCAGTGGCCTGAAGCGAGATCGGCTGCTTCAGCCGGAACGTGACCCGGGTGAGCTTGCTGCCCATCTCCACCGCTTCTTCGGCAGTGACCGAGGCGATCGAGGCCGGCAAGGTCGCCGGAACGCTCAGGTCCGCCGGCCGTATCGTTCCCGTCAGATCGACGACGAAGACGTTGGGCGACGGGCTGTACGAGGTGTAGGCCGGAGTTCCGCTGGTGTGTAGTGTCACCCGCGATGAGTCGGCTTCAACCGCCGTCAACGACATCACTGTCGCAGCCGGAGCGACCTGTGTCGATGGCTGCGGCTTCTTCGACCGCCACAGTCCTGCTTGCAGCCCGGAAGCCGCCAGCAGAATTGTAGTCGTTACCAGCAGGGTTCGCTTGCCACTACTCATACATCCCACCTTCATCTCACCCTCCACGCAGCCCCAGCCTGCTCTCCGCGCCTACTTCTTCCCTTGTTCCGACGGCGGAGCCAGGTCCTTCACCACCTCGCGGTACCGCTCAATACGAGTCGGATCATTGACCTCCTGCCGAAAAACCACGGAGGAGGGGGTAATGCGAATGACCTCGCCATCGAGGACCTTGTCTCCCACGCGAATGAGGTAGCCCTTATTGTCCGGACCACTGATCACTCCGGCCATGCCCTGTTTCGTTTTGACAGTGCCGGTCAATTTGATTTCGTCGATGAGGAAACCCGGCACGCCCGCGGGGCGGACCGAGGTGTCGATCTTGGGAGTGGGGCCGATGAGGGAACGGAACGGGTCGCGGCGGCCCTGTGGGTCGTAGCGATACGTCTCCGCGCCCTGCGGCTCTTCGAGAATCTCTTCCAGACTCTGCTGGACGCTCGTGCCGGTGGTCGACGTCGTCGCGCTCGCCGCCGTGGTCGTCGTCCCGCCCGGACGGCCGGTCTGCGCGGTGACCGAGGCGACCGCCAGGATCACGATCGACAGCGACGCCAGAAAGTTCCCGATCTTCATGCGCTCCACACTCCCGCTCATGGACCACCCGCCGCGGCGCCGCCGGGCTTCCCGGCTCCGGCCTTGCCCTTGTCCTTGCCCGTCTTGTCAACGGGCTCGACGTAGACGAAGGTCTTGGCCACGAAATCCGAGGAGATGGTCTTGCTCACCTGATTGGACAAGGCGCTGATGTTGATCGACTCCACGTTGATGATGCGTGAGAAATTGCTCAGGCGATTGAACAGGATCGCCAGGTCGTGGTACCGGCCGTCGACGCTGACCGAGATCGGCCACTCGGCGTACGGATCCCCGCCTTTCGGTTCGACGAGCTTCGGGAACACGAGCTTCTTCAGTGTGAAGTCGCCCTGGTCGACGAGCGACTTGATCTTCTTGATGATCTCTTCGGTGTTACGCGACGACGGGAGAATGCGGCGCAGCTTCTCGAGCTCCAGCTCGAGGCGCCGGACCTCCTCACGGAACTGCGGGAGTTTCCGCTCCGCGGCCCGCCCTTGTTCGATCTTCTTGTCAAGCTCCGCGATCCTGGAGTCCGCCGCGGCGATCTGATCCTTGATGGGCTGGACCACGTACGCGTTTACGCCCCACAGGATGATGGCGGCGATGACGATGCCGATCGCGAGCGCGACGTACCAGGGCTGTTCGTTCAAAGTCGCCATCGTCGTCTCCTACCGCACCGGCGCGCCGCCTGGACGCGCTCCCGTTCCTGTCGTCGATGTCGTCCCGGTGGTACCCGTGCCTGTCGCGCCCGGGGTGCCCGGGGCCGCACCCGGCGTCTTCGGCGTATACGAGAACTTGAAGTCCATGTCGAACGAGTACACCGTTGCCTTGTTCGGCCCTGCCGATGCGGCCTCAGTCAGATCATTGAGGGCGGGCTCTTCGAAGTAGGGATCGTTCTTGATGTTTTCCACGTAGTTGGCGATGGCGTTTGGATTCAGGCCGCGGCCGGAGATGGAGACACTTCCGCCCGCCACGGTCATCTTGTCCAGCCACACCAGATCCGGCAGGTCCCGGCTGATCTGGTCCATGATCCGGACCGGACCCTTCTGGTTCTGCTTGAGCTGGTTGATGAGATCGATTCGGTTCTGCAGGCTGTCCTTGCGCCGCTGGAAGTCCTCGACTTCCTTGATGATGGCCTCGAGCTTGTCCGCTTCGGTCTGCCGCTCTGAAACCGTGGTCTGGCGGTTCGCCAGCGTGCGGTTGTTGATGAACCAGTAGAGCGCCGCCACCACGATGCTCAGGCCTACCAGCCCGATGATGATCATGTTGTTGAGATTGGCCGGGGCGACGCCCGTGGCTCCGGCAATAGCCGTCATCGCCGCGGGAGCTGCTCCAGCTCCGCGGACCGCACGCCCTTCCCGCACTAAGTTGATCTTGATCAAGCGTCCCCCAGCTTCCTTATGGCCAGACCGACAGCGATGGCCATGCTCGGCCCGATCTCGGCCAGTTCCTCGGGGTTGAATTCGCCTTCATCGACGGTGACGTTGCGGAAAGGATCCATGATCGAGACCGGGATGCTGAACTTGTCGCGCAACGTCGCGTCGAGGTTGAGCACACCCGAGCCGCCGCCGGCGAGAACGATCTCGTCGACGCGCTCCGCACCGGACGTCGCCGTGAAGAAATCGAGCGTCTTGCGTAGCTCGCCGGCGAAGTCTTCTGAGACGGAATTGAGGATGGGGATGACCTGCTGAATGGTGTAGTCGCCGACCGGCTTTCCGTGCTTCAGCTCCTCGGCCTGTTCGAAGGAAAGCGAGAGCTCGCGCTGGATGGCGTCGGTGTACTGGTTGCCACCGAACGTGATGTCGCGCCAGAACAGCGAGTTCGTCCCGGAAAGGACGTTCACGTTCGTGACCGACGCTCCGATGTTCACGAGAGCGAGCACCCGGTTCTCGTTCACATCGTTGTTCATCTCGTAGCAGTTCTGCAGCGCGAAGGCATCCACGTCCACGAGCACGGGCACCTTGCCGGTCTGGCTGATCACCGACGTATAGTCATTGATCTTTTCTTTTTTCACCGCGACCAGGATCACCTCGATGTTTTCACCCGTGCCCGGCGAGGACAGCGGCACGTAGTCGAGGTTGACGTCGTTGATATCGAATGGGATGTATTGCTCCGCTTCCCACTGGATCGATTCGGCGAGCTCTTCCGGCGACATGGCCGGCAGACTGATCTTTTTGATGATGACCGAATGGCCCGACAGCGAGGTGGCGTAATTGGAATTCTTGACGCCTTTTTCGCTGTTCAGCCGCGAGATCGTCTCCACCACCATCGACGAGTCCATGATCGAACCGTCGACGATGGCTTCGGGAGAAAGGCGCTCAACTCCCATTTTGACGAGTTGATACGTGCCGCCCTTCTTCTCCTTCAGCTCGACAAGCTTGATTGCTGAGGAGCCGATATCAAGACCGACCACATTTTTGCTCTTTGAGAAGAACACCGCTCACCCCACCGATCTCACTGACTTCTCGTGGCTCCAGGATGTAGAAAGGTGATGCGAAATTACAACGTTTAATTAGCGGTGTCAACTCTACAGGATTTAGATAAGTGAAACGATCACGCGCGTTTGGAGGCATTTTGGCCCTTCCGGCGGTTGCGCGGAACCCAACCGGTGGTTAGAATCCACCCCTTTCCGATTATTTGAGGGAGTTCCCAAAATGGCAAAGATGTGTGAAGTCTGCGGCAAAGCCCCGGTGTTTGGAAACAAGGTGAGCCATGCTCACAACGTCTCCGGCCGGCGCTGGATGCCGAACCTGCAGCGCGTCCGCGTTCAGGTCGGCACCGCCGTGAAACGGATGAACGTCTGTACCCGCTGCATCCGCACCGGGAAGGTCAGAAAAGCGGCTCGCTGACGCTCGCCGGGATCGGGGATTCGAGATTGGTCAGCCAATCTCGGATTCTCCAGTTCTCTCAGGCGGTGGCGTGCCGGATGTTGTACTTACGGTCCACTTTCAGCACTCCGTCGACATTCGACAGCGACCTCGTCACCTTCTCCAGGTGCTTGAGGTCGGAAATCTCCAGCACCAGCTCCGTGGTGGCCCTGCCCTCTCCGGTCCGGGTCTCCATCTGGCGGATGTTCGTCTTGAGGTTCGCGATGGTCGACACCACCCGGGCCAGGATGCCCTGACGATCCTCGGAATGGATCTCCAGCTCCACCTGGAAGTTCGATGTCGGCTGGCTGGCCCACTCCACGGCGATCTCGCGATCGGGGTTGAACATCAGATTTCGGACATTCGGACAATTCGCGCTGTGCACGGCCACACCCTTGCCGCGCGTGATGTATCCGATGATCTTCTCGCCGGGCAGGGGACGGCAGCACTTGGCCAGGTAGGTCATGAGGTCGTCGTAGCCCTTGACCTTGATGGCGCCCGGCGATGAGGTGAACGGGAAGATCTTCCGGACCGCGGCCTCGAGCACGCTCTGGTCGGTGGGCCCCTTTTCCTTCTGCTCGTCGCTGATGAAGCGCTCGACGAGCGAGCGCGGGGACACCTTCCCGTAGCCGACATCGGCGTAGAGGTCATCGATACGGGAGAGCCCGTACTCGTGCAGCACGCCGTCCAGCGCGTTCTCGGCGATGAGCTTGCGCCACCCCACCTTGTACTTCTTCGCTTCCTTCTCCACGAGCTTCCGCCCCAGCTCGATGGAGCGGTTCTTCTGCTCGAGGTTGAGCCAGTGCCGGATCTTGTGCCGCGCCCGCGAGGTCACCACCATGTTCACCCACTCGCGGGACGGCGTCTGGGAGGCGCCGGTGAGAATCTCCACGATGTCGCCGTTCTTGAGAGGCGTGCGCAGCGGCATCAGCTTTCCGTTGATCCGCGCGCCGACGCAGCGATGCCCCACGTCCGTGTGAATGCGGTAGGCGAAGTCCAGCGGCGTCGCTCCGCGCGGAAAGGCGAAGACCGATCCCTTCGGCGTGAACGTGTAGACCTCGTCCGGATAGAGGTCGATCTTGAGCGAGTTCATGAAGACCCGCGGATCCTTGATGTCGTGCTGCCACTCCACGAGCTGGCGCAGCCAGAGGAAATTGGCGTCGTCGTTCGACGCACCGACACGCCCTTCCTTGTACTTCCAGTGCGCGGCGATGCCCTGCTCGGCCACCAGGTCCATCTCCCTCGTGCGGATCTGCACCTCGAACGGCTGTCCGCGCTCGGCGACCACCGTCGTGTGCAGCGACTGGTAGAAGTTCGGCTTGGGCATGGCGATGTAGTCCTTGATCCGTCCAGGAACCGGCCGCCACATCTGATGGATGATGCCCAGGCACGCGTAACAGTCTTTGACGCTGGGGGTGGTGATGCGGAAGGCCAGATAATCGTAGAGCTGGCCGATATCGATTTCCTGGCGCTGCATCTTGGACCAGATCGAGAACATGGACTTCACCCGGCCAGTGACGTCCCCCTCCAGATCGTTCTCCCCGAGTTTGAGGGTGAGCGTGGCCTTGATGCGGTCGACCACGTCGCCCGATACCGCCATCTTCTCGCTGACCGCCTTGTTCAACTCTTCGTATTCACGCGGATGCAGATGGCGGAACGAGAGGTCCTCCAGCTCGTGCTTGATCTTGCCCATGCCCAGACGGTTGGCGATGGGGGCGTAGATCTCCATGGTCTCTTTCGCGATGGCCAGCCGCCGGTCCTCGGCCAGGAACTCGAGGGTGCGCATGTTGTGAAGGCGGTCGGCGAGCTTGACCAGCACCACGCGCAGGTCCGAGACCATCGCCAGCAGCATCTTGCGGAACGTCTCCGCCTGCTGCTCTTCCTTCGACACGTAGGCGTAGCGGGAGATTTTCGTCACGCCGTCGACGAGTTCGGCCACGTCGACGCCAAACACCTCGTGCAGCTTCTCCTTGGTGGTCAGGGTGTCCTCGAGCACGTCGTGCAGCAGGCCGACGGCGATGGAGGTCTCGTCGAGGTGCATGTCGGCGAGGATGAAGGCCACGTTGAGGGGGTGGACCAGATACGGCTCCCCGGAGCTCCGCACCTGATCCCGGTGCTCCCTCGCCGAAAAGATGTACGCTTTCTGAAGGAGCTCTTCGTCGAAGTCCGGCTTATAGGACTCGACGCGGTCGAGAATGTCTTCAAAGCGGATCATCGGCGTGTTCAACGGCGATTCATCGTACCAAGTTCCCGCTCCTCGGAGCCCGGTGCTGGGTGCTGGGTACTCGGTGCTGGGTGCTGGGTGCACCCAGCACCCAGCACCGATTCACCCACTCGGCACTCTCCTTGCTGCCGGGAGGGCAGAAGCCGTCGCCAGGGACCGCGCAGCGGCCCCAAGCGCCGGCACTGAGTGAATAGGAGGAAGTACCTTTATGCGCTCCCCGAAGTCGTTGCTCTTCGTTCTCGCCCTGGTCGTTGTGTTTGCCGCGATTCCCGCGTTCGCCGGCCCCGCACCTTCGAAGACGGCCGCCAATCAGAGCCTGAACTCGCGCACAGCAGATCTGGCCCTCGTCCGCGATATCGCCGCGAACGAGCAGGTTGCCGCGGTTCTCGCCGCCCATGGTTTCGATCAGTCGCAGGTCAATCAGAAGCTCGCACAGCTGTCGCCCCAGGACCTTCATCAGCTCTCGCAGAATCTCGACCAGCTCCAGGCAGCCGGTCTGACCCGGCAGGAGTGGATCTACATCGGAATCGGTGCGCTGGCGGCACTGATCCTCGTCGTGGCTTTAACTAAATAGAGTGGAGGTTGTCATTGATGCGTTCTTCCAAGTCGATTCTGGTCGTTCTCACGCTCCTTCTGGTGTTCACCGCCATTCCATCGTTTGCTCTGACCACGCCGTCGAAGACGGCCACAAACCAGAGTCTCGATGCCCGTGCCGCTGATCTTTCACTCGTGCGTGACGTGGCCACAGACTCCACCGTCGCCGCCGTGCTGGCCTCGCGCGGCTTCACGCAGGAGCAGGTCAATCAGAAGCTGGCGCAGATGTCCAGCCAGGACCTTCACCAGCTGGCCCGTAACCTCGATCAGCTTCAGGCCGCCGGCCTCACGCAGCAGGAATGGATCTGGATCGGTATCGGCGCGCTGGCCGCACTGATTCTGGTCGTTGCCCTGAAGTAGCTGCAAAAGCAGAAGGCAGAAGAGGAAGGCAGAAATAGAATGCGGACCGTGAAACGGCCGCTTCGAATCTTTCTGCCTTTTTCTTTCTGCCTTCTGACCCTTTCCTGCGTCTACTGGACGCCGATGTCGAAACGGCCCACGTCGACGGCCACCGTCATCCCCAATGTCCCGCTGCAGAAGTGGAGCATCGAATCGTGCGGCGCCGGTTCGCTGTCGACGGTCCTCGAACACTACGGCGATGCCACGTCGATGGACGAATGGGATCGCACGCTGCCGAAGACTCACGGCGGCGTGCTATCGATCGACCTCGTGCTGGCGGCACGTCAGAAAGGCTTCGACGCTCGCCTCATCACCGGCGACCGCGCCACCGTCGAGCGCGAGCTCCTGGACGGACATCCGGTGATCCTGATGCTCCAGGTCATCCAGGCGCCCGGCAAGGAATACGATTTCTTTCACTACGTGGTCCTCGACGGCATCGACACCGCCGCGCACCTCGTGCGTGTGCAGTTCGGCGATCGCAAGGCCCGATGGGTGAACTTCGACCGTCTGGAGAGCGCCTGGAAGGGCGGAGGACACGCCCAGATCGTGATCGGGCCGAAGGATCCGTCCGCCGACGCACTGCGCGCGGCCGTGGCACTGGAGGACGCCGGCAAGGTGGCCGAGGCGGCGGATGCCTATCGGGCCATCCTCTCCGCGCACCCCGACTCCACCCTGGCCTGGACCAACCTCGGCAACGCGGAGGTCGAGCTCGGCGAAGGGGCCATGGCCGAGGATGCCTTTCGCAAGGCGCTGGCAATCGACCCGGCCTCGGCGGATGCGCTCAACAATCTGGCCTGGCTCCTCTATCAACAGAAGCGTTTCGACGAAGCGGAGCAGCTCGCTCACCGCGCCGTCGACGCGCCGGCGCCCGATGCCTGGATGCGTCTGGACACGCTGGCGCGCATCCAGCTCGCCCGCGGCGCCTGCAAGGACGCCCTGGCCACCTGGAACCGCGCCCTCGAGGATGTGCCGGCGACGCGCGGCCATGATCGCGATGAGATGGCCAGGGCGCAGGGGGCGGCGAGGATGTCTTGCGGGGGGTCGTAGTCCAATGTTTTCCAGTCGCGCCGCCTGGGACGCCGCCGTCAATCGCTTCACCGAGGAACGACGCCGGCGAAGCGGCCTCCTCGATCTCACGGTGTCGAACCCGACCGCCGTGGGCCTCCCCTATCCACTGGACGAGCTCGCGGATGCCATGGAACGCGCATCGCGGGCGCCATACGACCCGCAGCCGCTGGGAATCCCGACCGCACGCGAAGCGGCCGCACTCGAAATGGATTGCGATCCGGCGGACATCGTCATCACCGCCTCGACGAGCGAGGCGTATTCATTTCTGTTCAAGCTGCTCTGCGATCCCGGCGACGGGGTGCTCACCGCGACACCTTCATATCCCCTGCTCGAACATCTTGCAGGGCTCGAGCTCGTCGAGCTGCAGCTCTTTCCTCTGGAGTTTCACCGGCGCTGGGAATGGCAGGCCGGTCGCGCACGCGAGGCCGTCACGGCGCGCACGAAAGCGGTCGTGGTCGTCAACCCGAACAACCCCACCGGATCGTACCTGCGCGGTGACGAACAGGACGCCCTGGCATCGCTGGGACTGCCGATTCTCTCCGACGAGGTGTTCTTCGATTACCCGCTCGATGACGGCATGCGTCAGTCGATCGCGCGCGAAGATGTGCTCACGTTCACGATGGGAGGATTGTCGAAGTCGGCCGGACTGCCGCACTACAAGCTCGGCTGGATTCGCGTCAGCGGGCCGCGGAAGGATCGCGCCGTCGCCGCCCTCGAGCTCATCGCCGACAACTTCCTCTCCGTGGCCACTCCCGTGCAGCAGGCCCTTCCCGACCTGCTGCGAATCGGCCACCGCGTGCGCGACGAGATTCGCGCCCGCACCAGGCGCAACCTCGACGCGCTGCGCCGCGCGCTGCCGCCGCGGTTCACGCTGCTGCCGGTCGAGGGAGGATGGTCGGCGGTGTTGCAGATGCCGCGCACGGACGAGGACCCGGCCGTGGCGCTTCTCGATCGAGGAGTGGTCGTCCATCCCGGATACTTCTTTGACTTCGATCGCGAGGGATTCGTCGTGGTCTCACTTCTGACCGACCCCGGCGTGTTCGATGAAGGAGTGAAGCGCATCGTCTCATGAGGGAACACTGGCTGCTGGAGCGCGACATCGCGCATCTGAATCACGGGTCGTTCGGTGCGACGCCGATCGCCGTTCTGGCGAAGCAGGACGAATGGCGCGCGCGGATGGAGCGCGAGCCCGTGCGCTTTCTCGTGCGCGAGCTGGAGCCGCTCCTCGACGACGCCCGCCGCGCCGTGGCCGCTTTCGTCGGCGCGGACGAGGATGGTCTCGTCTTCGTCCCCAATGCCACCGCCGGCGTCAACAGCGTGCTGCGCTCACTCGATCTCGACAGGTTCGACGAGCTTCTGGTCACGACGCAGGAGTACAACGCATGCCGCAACGCTCTCGAGTACGTCGCCCAGATGGCCGGGGCCAGAGTGGTGGTCGCCGAGACGCCCTTTCCTCTCTCTTCCCCTGACGAGATCGTGGAGCGGATCCTGGCCCGCGTCACCAGCAGGACGCGCCTTCTGCTCATCGATCACGTGACGAGCCAGACCGCGATCATCCAGCCGGTCGAGACGCTCGTGCGGGAGATGACCGCGCGAGGCATCGACACGCTCGTCGACGGCGCGCACGCTCCGGGAATGATCCCGCTGCAGGTGCGCGACATCGGTGCCGCGTACTACACGGGCAATCTGCACAAGTGGGTGTGCGCGCCGAAAGGGGCCGCGTTTCTCTCTGTGCGCGAGAACCGGCGCGCCACCGTCCGGCCCATCGCCATCAGCCACGGCGCGAATGCGGAGCGCACCGATCGCAGCCGCTACTGGCTGGAGTTTGACTGGACGGGCACGTTCGACCCGAGCGCCTGGCTGTGCGTTCCCGAGTCGCTGCGGTTCATGGCCTCGCTCGCCGCGGGCGGCTGGCCCGAGATCATGCGGCGCAACCACGCCCTGGCGTTGCGCGCCCGCGACATCCTGGCCGGCGCTCTCGGCGTTGCGTCCCCCGCGCCCGATGCCATGCTCGGCTCGATGGCCGCACTTCCGCTGCCGGACGGAAAGGCCTCCGTCGCACCGAGTCTCTATGGCGACCCTCTGCAGGATGCGCTGTTCGAAACATTCGCGATCGAAGTGCCCGTCGTGCCGTGGCCACACCCGCCCCGGCGCCTGCTGCGTGTCTCAGCGCAGTTGTACAACGAGGAAGAAGAGTATGAACGGCTGGCGGAAGCGCTGAAGACGCTCCTGTCATCCTGACTTCGAGAAGTAGCGGCCGAGCGCGGTCTCCAGCTCTTCGTGCTTGGTGGGCTTGGAGAGATAGTCGTCCATGCCCGCGGCCAGGCATTTCTCCCGATCGCCTTCGAGGGCGTTGGCGGTCATGGCGATGATGCGGCGTTTGGCACCGCGCTCCCGATCGATCCTGCGGATCTCGATGGTGGCCTGATAACCATCGCAGATCGGCATCTGGCAATCCATCAGAATGATCTGGTAATCGTTCTTGGTGATGGCGTTGATCGCTTCCTTGCCGTTCGGAACGGAGTCGGCGTCATAACCGAGTTTCGCCAACTGGCTGAGCGTCAGCTTCGCGTTCAGGAAATTGTCTTCGGCCAGCAGCACGCGTACTTTCTTGCGCATTTCCGGCGAGACCACCGCCGGCACGGCCACTTCCGGACTGGCCGGCTGGGCGACCGGTTTGGCCAGCATGAGGGCATCGTGGGCCAGCGCCACCGTCATGGCGTCGAACAACTCGGTCTGACTGACGGGCTTGGCGACGTACGAGTTGATCCCGGCCTGACGCATCTTCTCCCGGTTCACGTCGGTGTTCGCCGCCACCAGGTAGATCAGGCTCGCCGCGGCCAGCCTGGGATCGGCGCGCACTTCGTTTGCGAACGAGTAGGGGTCGATATCGGACATGGAATCGAAGAGCACCACGCGGAAAGGATCGCCCTCCGGCGCCTGACGCATGGCGGACAGCGCAGCCATGGCCGTGTCGGCGATGTCGACGCGCATTCCCCAGATGGAATCGAGATAGTGCTGCACGATTTTCCTGCTCGTAGGGTAGGAGTCGATGAGCAGGGCCCGCTTGCCTCGGAACTCCAGTGCCGAGGAGGCGATCGGATTGGTACCCTGGGCGTGTTTGGGGAACGGCACGGTGAACCAGAATGTCGATCCGATTCCCGCTTTGCTCTCGACGTCGATCAGTCCGCCCATCGTCTCGACGAGCTGCCTGGCCGTGGCCAGTCCGAGACCCGCGCCCTGATACTTCCGTGATTGCGAGCCGTCGACCTGCGAGAACTTCTCGAAAAGCAACAGACGATTCTCATCGGAAATCCCGATGCCGGTGTCCTGGACTTCGAAGCGGACGACGCGATGGGTGTCGGTTTCGGTCTGCTGCGAGACGCGCAGAACGATCTTGCCTTCCTCGGTGAACTTGACGGCGTTCTCCATCAGATTCGTCACCACCTGACGCAGGCGGCCCTGATTGCCGCGCATGATCGGAGGGAGGTTCTTGTCGTAGGCGAACGTGACTTCGACATCCTTGCCGAGGGCCGCCACGCCCATGACATCGACGACGCGTTGGAGGGTCTTGTAGACATCGAAGTCGACGTTCGCTGATCCCAGTCCGCCCGCTTCGACGTTCGACACATAGAGGATGTTGTTGACGATGGCCAGGAGGTGATGAGCGTTGGTGATGGCCTGACCGGCGTAGTCGCGCTGCTCCTCGTTGAGCTGCGTCGACTCCAGGAGATCGAGCATGCCGATGATCCCGTTCATGGGCGTACGGATCTCGTGGCTGACGTTGGTGAGGAACTGCGACTTCAGGCGCGCCGCTTCCAGCGCCGCATCGCGGGCATTGCCGAGCTCCGACTCGAACTCCTTGCGTTCTGTGATGTCACGGAAGATCACGCGGATCATGTGCGTACGGCCGTCGACTACGCGCGGGCGCAGCGAGCCCTCCACGGTCATGCGCCGCCCGCCCGAGGTGACGAACACGGTTTCGAGAGTCTGCGGCTCTCCCGATTCGAATACGCTGGAGAATGTGCTGCGGAACTCGTCGCGCACGTCCGGGGCGACGAGCTTCAGCAGCGGCTGCGAGGAGACCTCTTCACGCGAATGGCCGAGCGCGTTGGGCACGGCTTCGTTGCAATGAACGAGGCGCAGATCGGCTCCGATGCTCATCACCAGATCGTCGGTCTGTTCGAAGAACTCGCGGAATCGTTCGTTGAGCTCTTCTTTCTCCTGGCGCACCTCGATCTCACGCCCCACCTGACGGGCCAGGAGGCGGAGCACTGCGATCTGCTCCTGCGAGAGCGTGCGCGGTGCCCGGTCGATCACCGACAAGGCCCCCACGAACGAGCCGTCCACCATAATCGGGGCGCCGGCGTAAAAACGGATGTTCGGCGCCCCGGTCACGAGCGGATGCGACGAGAAGCGTTCGTCCTGAGTGGCATCGGGCACGACGACGACATCGGTCTGGTTGGCGATGCGGATCGCAAATGAGACCGCGGGCGGAATCACGGCGACGTTCCAGCCGCGGGCGGCCTTGACCGACTCGCCGGCTTTTTCAACGAATCCGACGAACGCCACCGGCACATTGGCGGCTCGCGCCGCCTCGGCCACGACGCTGTCGAGTTCCGGTGCTGCAGGGGCATTCGCCACCGGGACCTCCAACTTATCTTAAGAAATGGACACCGAAATCATACCGTGCTTACCGCGCTGATGCGGACGTAAGTCCGGCATGACCGGACCTCACCGTTGTGGCGGTGCTCGTGGCCATCGTCATCGCGTGTCCGGATCCGAACGATCGCGCCTGGCGGCACAGACCGGGACAAACCAGCACCTCCACACGTTCACGACGAAGCTGACACGTCAGGGACGACGACCACGAGTACCGCTGCTACGACCACCCCGTTGTACAGGTGCGAGCGTCAGCAACGTGTCAGCCGCGGAGAAAGACTTCGTGATGGTCGCAGGTGCTGGGTGCTCGGTGCTCGGAATACCCGGGACCGAAAGCGACCGAGGACGGTTTTACGACTTGAACTTCGCCTTGATGTAATCGCCATTCATGCGGGCGATGAAGTCGATGGAGATGCCCTTCGGGCAGACGGCTTCGCATTCCCCGAACATCGTGCAGCTGCCGAACATTGATTCCATCACTTCGACCATGCGCACGACGCGCTCGTAGCGCTCCGGCTGTCCCTGCGGCAGGAGTCCGAGGTGGGAGACTTTGGCGGAGGTGAAGAGCTGCGCGGCGCCGTTCGGACACTGGGCCACGCAGGCGCCGCACTGAATGCATGCCGCGGCGTCCATTGACACTTCCTGGACGGCCTTCGAAATGAGCGTGTCGTTCGCTTCCGGCGCGCTGCCCGTGTTCACGGAGATGAAGCCGCCGGCCTGCATGATCTTGTCGAGCGGGCTGCGGTCGACGATGAGATCCTTGATCACCGGGAACACGCGGGCCCGCCACGGCTCGACCCAGATGACATCGCCGTCCTTGAAGTGCCGCATGTGCAGCTGACACGTGGCCGTTCCTCCGACCGGACCATGAGCGACGCCGTTGATCATCATGCCGCACGATCCGCAGATGCCCTCGCGGCAATCGTGCTCGAAGTGGATCGCTTCCTCGCCGCGCTCGATCAATCCCTCGTTGACGACGTCGAGCATCTCCAGAAACGACGCGTCGGGGCTGATGTTCTCCGCTTTGTATTCGACGAAGGCGCCCCTGGCGCCGCGCGCTTTCTGGCGCCATACATGAAGAGTCAGATTCATTTGTAGGACCTCGTGGCCAGCTTCAACTCTTCGTACACGAGCGGCTCCTTGTTGAGGGCCGGCTCGTTGCCGTCACCCTTGAACTGCCACGCGGCCACGTAGAGGTATTTCTCGTCATCGCGCAGCGCCTCGCCGTCCGCGGTCTGGTATTCGACACGGAAGTGGCCGCCGCACGATTCATTGCGATCGAGCGCGTCGATGCACATCAGTTCGGCCAGCTCGAAGAAGTCGGCCACGCGGCAGGCCTTCTCCAGGGCCTGATTCGGTTCCTCCTCGTTTCCCAGCACGCGCACGTTGCGCCAGTACTGCTCGCGCAACTCCTTCACCAGGCCCCTGGCCTTCCGGAGCCCCTCGGCGCTTCGGGTCATGCCGCAGTACTCCCACATGATCGAGCCGAGCTGGCGATGGAAGGAGTCGACCGTGCGCTTCCCCTTCGCCCCGAGCAGCCTGTCGACGCGGGCGTGAACGTCCGCTTCGGCCTGCTTGAATTCCGGGCGGTCGTACGTCACCTTCTTGCCGAGCTGCGCGGACAGGTAGTCGCCGATCGTGATGGGAACCACGAAGTAGCCGTCGGCGAGGCCCTGCATGAGCGCGCTCGCGCCGAGCCGGTTCGCGCCATGGTCGGAGAAATTCGCTTCGCCCGCCACGTACAGGCCGGGAATCGTGCTCATGAGGTTGTAGTCGACCCACAGTCCGCCCATCGTGTAGTGCGGCGCCGGGTAGATGCGCATCGGCATCGAATAGGGATCCTCGGCCGTGATGTCGTGATACATCTCGAAGAGGTTCCCGTAGCGCTCTTCGATGGTGTGACGGCCGAGGCGCTTGATGGCGTCGGCGAAGTCGAGATAGACGCCGCGCCCGCCGGGACCGACACCGCGGCCCTCGTCGCACACTTCCTTGGCAGCGCGTGAGGCGATGTCGCGAGGAGCGAGGTTGCCAAAGCTCGGGTACTTGCGCTCCAGGTAGTAGTCGCGCTCGTCCTCGGCGATCTGCAGCGGCGGCCGGTGGTCGCCAGCCTTCTTGGGAACCCAGATGCGCCCGTCGTTGCGCAACGATTCCGACATCAGCGTCAGCTTGGACTGGAAGTCGCCGGTCTGCGGAATACAGGTCGGATGAATCTGGGTGTAGCAGGGATTGGCGAACGCCGCGCCGCGCCGGTACGCGCGCCAGATGGCCGTGGCGTTCGAGGCTTTGGCGTTCGTGGAGAGATAGAAGACGTTCGCGTAGCCGCCGGTAGCCAGAACGACCGCGTCGCCGGCGTGGGACTCGATCTTTCCGCTGACCATGTCGCGGGTGACGATGCCCTTGGCCTGACCGTCCACGATGACCACGTCGAGCATGTCGTGCCGCGGGAACATCTTCACGGTGCCCAGCGCGATCTGGCGCTCCAGCGCCTGGAAAGCGCCGAGGAGAAGCTGCTGGCCGGTCTGTCCGCGCGCGTAGAACGTGCGCGAGACCTGTACGCCGCCAAACGAGCGGTTCTCCAGCAGTCCGCCGTACTCACGCGCGAACGGCACGCCCTGCGCCACGGCCTGGTCGATGATGTCGACCGAGAGCTCGGCCAGGCGATGCACGTTCGACTCGCGCGAGCGGTAATCGCCCCCCTTGACCGTGTCGTAGAACAGCCGGTACACGCTGTCGCCGTCGTTGCGGTAGTTCTTCGCCGCGTTGATGCCGCCCTGCGCGGCGATCGAGTGCGCGCGGCGCGGGCTGTCGTGGAAGACGAAGCACTTGACGTTGTAGCCGAGCTCACCGAGCGTGGCCGCGGCCGAAGCGCCGGCCAGACCTGCGCCAACGACGATGATGTCGTACCTGCGCTTGTTGGTGGGGTTGACGAGTTTGTAGTGGGACTTGGCGGAGGTCCATTTCTCGGCGATCGGACCGGGAGGAATCTTTGCGTTCAGTTCCATGACGTCACCTCACCACGCCCATCAGCACCATGATCGGGAACGACACGTTCGCGACCGTGATCAGCAGCGCGAAGGTGGTCGCGAAGTAGCGCCGCCATGGATTGAATCTCGGATGATTGATACCGAGCGAATTGAACATGCTCCAGACGCCGTGATAGAGGTGAAGTCCGAGTGCCAGGTTGGCGACGATGTAGATCATCGACACCCACCAGACCTGAAATCCGGCCACGACGTTGTGGTACGGGTCGTCCTTCACAAACGGAACCGGCGTCACGTGCGCGCCGAACGTCAGGTGGGCGAGATGGTAGAAGATGAACAGGAGGATGATCACCCCGCCCCATCGCATCGTGCGCGCGGCGTAGGTGCCGGCGATGTACTCGCGGTCGTGGTAGCCGTCCGGCCGGGCGGCGCGGTTCATCATCGTCAGCGCGTAGGCCGCGTGGATGTGGAACACCACGCAAACGATCAGCAGGCTGCGGACGATCCAAAGCGCCGCGGTCTCGGGCATGGCCGGTGTTCCCAGCAGGCGCAGCCAGTGTGCGTACTCGTTCAGGTGCTCGGGACCGAGGTACAGCTTCAGGTTGCCGACCATGTGCAGGAAGATCCATCCGAAGAGGATCACGCCCGTCACGGCCATCACCGCCTTCTTGCCGATGGCGGATCGATAGAAGTTGCCGAAGAACGACATTCTCGAATTCACCTCGTACGACGCCGCGACATCATATTCGCAGGAGAACGACGGTCAAGGCGTACGCTCACTGCAGCCGCTTCATCACCTCGGTGGTGACATGAAGACCCGTGTTCTCGATCGTCGCTTTTCTGAAGATGTCGCGATAAGGAGGACTCACTCTGGCCATGTAGTCGGTGACGGCCACGGCATAGGATCGTGACGGGTCGACCGGCGGCAGGGGCGTGCTGAACGAGCGTGCCTCATTGGCCGGATCCGGTGTTGCTGCAAGCTTCAGAACCGCTTTCAGTTGTTCTCCGGTGAGCTTTGCCACCACGATCTCGTTGTCGTACGGCAGCGCGGCACGCAGGGTCTCCCGATCGAGCAAGCCGGAGGGGAGCGACTGGCGGAAGCTGCTGGCGGTGGAAAGGGCCACGTCCGCTGCCGTGATCTCGCGCATCGTGGCCACGGTGAACCGCGCCAGAGCATCGACGTTCATCGGCGCGGCCAGCTTTGCTACCGGCATGAAGAGTCCCCGGTAGGCCGGATCGTTCTCCAGATCGCGCTGCATCACGCCGACGCGCGCTGCGATCCGTCCATCGGGAGCGATCGATCCGTCCATCGGAACGAGCCGGCCTGTGACCCCGATCAGACGCCGGTGATCGAACGTCATCTCGACGACACTCACGTACGTTGCGTATTGATAGGGAGAGATGAACCAGGTGTGCGTACCCGGAATCATCGTCAGGTCGCGTTTGAGATGCGCGTGCGAGCCGAAGATCAGGTCGATTCCGGGAACCGACGCGGCCAGACGGTAGTCGTCCTCCGCCCGCTCATGCCCGATCATGACCACCGCGTCGGCATGCTCACGCTCCCGCAGAGTCTTCACGACATCGCGGGCGGCCGCGACCGGGTCGGTGAACGTGAACTTCGCATTGGTGATGAGATGAGGAAAGTCCACGCCGGCGACGGCGAACACGCCAATGCGAATCCCTTTCCTCTCGAACAGCAGATAACGCTCGAAGCCCGCGGTATTGGCACTGAGAATCGGGTAGCGGACGAGCGCGCGGCAGCGCTCGAATTCCTCGTTGCCGTAGTCGGCGTCGTGGTTGCCGAGAGCCATGGCGTCGACGACGCCGTTGAGCCAGGGCCACTCGGCGCAGTGGTACTTGTCCGACCACGCCGGTGCGCCCTTATTCATCATGTCTCCACCGTTGAAGACCAGCGCGCCCTTCTGCTTGTGACGCTCCATGAAGCCGATGGCCCGGGCGATGCCGCCCATGGTCGATCCCTCCGAGTAGAACGGCAGGGCATGGGAGTGATAGTCAGAGACATGAAGAAGCGTGATGGTCGTGTTCGCGCGCAGCGGCGCCACGACCATCAGCAGCAGAAGAGTCACCGTTCTGATCACGGCGTGAGTGTATCGCTGCCGATAGGATCGTGCCCATGAAACGTTTCCTGATTTCGTCGCTGTTGCTGGTTCCGCTGACTTCCTTCGCGCAGGCGCCGCCGGTCATCCAACGCGTGACTCCCTCGGCCGGCCCGACCGCCGGCGGCACCGAGGTCACCATCGCCGGCGATCACCTCTCGCTGCCGCCGAATTTCGCCTGCCTTCTGCCGTGCCCGACGCGAGTCACATTCGGCGGCGCGCAAGCCATGCTGCTGCAGGAGTCCGAGACACTGCTGGCCGTGAAGATCCAGCCGCACTCGCCGGGCGTCGTCGATGTCATGGTTCGCACCGGCGACGGCCGCAGCGTGACCGCACCCGGGGCATTCGTCTACAGCGACAGCGACGAAGCCGGATATCAGCGCGTTCTCCTTCCGATCTATCTCGAACAGCCGTCGCCCGGCAGCAATGGCTCGTCATGGAATACACGGCTCTGGCTTCGCAATGAAGGAACCGATCCGATCACGCTTGCGCCGTGGGTCTGTCCGCGCGGAGCATTGTGCGTTCCGGTCTTCCCTCTCACCCGGCAACTGCAGGCTCACGAGACGATGCTGAATCTGCCCGCCATCGACCAGACGAATATCGGCCGGCTGCTGTACGTCAATCAGGGCGGGCTCGACGATCTGTCGGCCGGTCTTCGGCTCTACGAGACTTCGCGTGGCGATGAGGATGCAGGGACGGAGATTCCCGTTGTTCGCGAGAGCGGGTTTCTGAACAAGGCCGCGCATTTTCACGGCGTGCCCCTGGACAGCCGGTTTCGCGTGATGCTGCGCGTTTACGAGATGGATGCCCCGGAGGCTCAGTTCCGGGTGGGCGTGTTCGAAGAATCCGAAGGGGTGTCCGACGGATCGCCGGTCGCGCAATTCACACTGAACACCACGGCGCCGGACAGCGGACCCTTCGGCCAGCATCCCGGTTACGCGGGGCTCGGCTCGTTCCTGTTCCTCCCCGCGGGCGTACGGATCGATGTCGAGCCACTGACCCCGGGAAGCCGCTACTGGGCGCTGGTGAGCGTCACCAGCAACACGACCCAGCGCGTCACGCTGGTGACGCCACAATGACGGCACCGATGGGGGCGGCGGCCCTCGCCGGCCGCCGCGTTCCCGCTACTTCTTGAGCGTGGTCATCATTTCCCTGATGGCCGCTTCGCGTCCGCGCTCCTTGGCGATCTTCTGATACGTGCCGCGGCGCGACGCCGGAATCTGGCGGATCAGACCGAGGTAGCGTCCCTGAAGCTGGCGTGAGGCCAGTTGCTCGGGCGTGATCCTGGCCCGTCGCCTTTTCGGCTTGGCGCCGGCCGCGGGTGGACGGCCTCGCCGTTTACCGCCGAGAACGGCCGGAAGTTTCTCCATGACGCCGCGGATGGCGTCGCCCGTGGCCTCACGCAGCGAGCGCAGGCGCTGCTCGAGGTCCGAGATCTCCCGATGCATGTCGTTCACATAGTGCTTTACATCACTCGACGAAACACGACGCTCGGCGATGAGCCGGTCGAGAACGTACTTTGCCTGCCCGGCTGAAAGATGGTGTTCGGTTGCTGACTTACGGGGTCTCGCCATTATGAGATTCTCCTTAACAGCACTCCCTGCTGTGCAGCGGATCATAACAGCAAAAAAGAGGCGAGCCGAAGCTCGCCTTTGAAAGACCTTCATGAACAGGGGATCAATATCGGTACTGATCGGGCTTGTAGGGACCTTCGATCGGAATGCCGAGATACTGCGACTGGTCCGGCGAAAGCGATGTCAATTCGACACCGAGATGGGCCAGATGAAGGCGGGCCACTTCCTCGTCGAGCTTCTTTGGAAGCACGTATACCCGTTTCTGATACTCCCCCTGGTTGTGCCATAGGGCGAGTTGCGCGAGCACCTGATTGGTGAATGACGCCGACATGACAAAGGAAGGATGGCCCGTGGCACAGCCGAGATTCATGAGCCGCCCATCGGCCAGGATCAGCACCGAGTGACCGTCCGGGAATACCCATTCGTCGTACTGCGGCTTGATGTTCACTCTGCGGATTCCGGTGACCTTTCTGAGGCCGGCCATGTCGATCTCATTATCGAAATGACCGATGTTGCTGACGATGGCCTTGTCTTTCATTCGAGCCATGTGCCCGGCCGTAATAATGTTCTTATTGCCTGTAGCCGTGACAAAGATGTCGGTCCTGTCGACAACACTCTCCAGACGCCGGACCTCGAAGCCTTCCATGGACGCCTGCAATGCACAGATCGGATCGATCTCAGTAACCACCACACGCGCGCCCTGACCGCGCAACGCCTGCGCGCATCCTTTCCCGACTTCGCCGAATCCGCAGACGACGGCAAGCTTTCCGGCGATCATGACGTCCGTGGCACGATTGAGACCGTCGATCACCGAATGGCGGCATCCATAGATGTTGTCGAACTTCGACTTGGTCACCGAGTCATTGACGTTGATGGCCGGGAACAGCAGGGAGCCGGCTTCCATCATCTGATAGAGCCTGTGCACGCCCGTCGTGGTCTCCTCTGAGACACCCTTGATGTCCGCCGCCACGCGAGTCCAGCGTTGCGGATCGCGGGCGATCTCCTGGCGCAGGAGATCGAGGATCACGCCCCATTCTTCCGGGTCGTCGGCGGGATTGAAGGCCGGCACGAGCTTGCTGCCCTCACACTCGACGCCTTTGTGGACGAGCAGCGTGGCGTCGCCCCCATCGTCGACGATCAGCGTGGGACCGGAACCATCGGGCCACATCAGCGCCTCGGAGGTGCACCACCAGTACTCCTCGAGCGTCTCGCCCTTCCACGCGAACACGGGGATGCCGCGCGGATTCTCAACCGTGCCGCCGGTCTCAGGCCGCCCCACCACCACGGCCGCCGCGGCGTGGTCCTGAGTCGAGAAGATGTTGCAGGAGACCCAACGGACGTCGGCACCGAGAAGGTGCAGCGTCTCCATGAGCACTCCTGTCTGAATGGTCATATGCAGCGAGCCCATGATCCGCGCGCCCTTGAGCGGCTTCTCTTTTTCGTATTTCGCGCGGATGGCCATGAGACCGGGCATTTCGTGCTCGGCGAGGCGGATCTCGGAACGGCCGAGGGTCGCCAACGACAGCTCGCGGACCTTGTAAGGGACCCGGCCCGCGGCTACGGCGGCGTTGAACTGATGAGTCACTTCGAGTGTGGCAGTCATTCTTCTTCGTGTACTCCTCTGATGGGGTCGTCAGTCGTGGGTCACGGGGGCGTATGAGCTTCGAGGCCCGAATTGTAAAACAGCCGCACAAAATTCCTCGACCGGTCAGTTGCGCGTACGCATGCCGCCAGCGCCGAGACGATCACGGCCCCATCGTGGGGAACGGAACCTGCAGCCTCAGCTCGCCACCTGCCACGATCTTACGGCAGAGCCGTGATGCACGATATCAGGCCGACACGGCTAAGATGCGCGTTCACGAAAGGAGCCCCGATGAAGGCAGCCACGATCGCGCTGATGACCATTGCTTCCGCGGCAATACTCTCCGCGCAGCCGCAACCAGCGCCACAACAACAACGCCCCGCCCAGGGTGGGTCAAAGGAACTGAAGAACGTGCTGGTCCTCAAGGACCTCCCCCCGGCCGAGCTGATTCGCAACATGCGGTTCATCTCCGCCTCTCTCGGTGTCAGCTGCGACTTCTGTCATGTGTTCGGCCCGGGCGACACCCGCGATTTTGCGAGTGACGACAAGGAAGAGAAACGCACCGCCCGCAACATGATCCGGCTGGTGATCGACACGAATACGAACTTCTTCAAGGGCCACACCGCCGTCAGTTGCAACACCTGTCATCGCGGCAGCTCGCATCCCATGAGTGTGCCCATGCTTCCAGTGGCCGCTCCCCAGCCGATGCATCAACACGAAGAGCACGAAGCGGATGAAGCAGCCGGACACAAGCCGGTCATGCCCACGCGCGACGAGCTGGTCTCGCGGTACGCCCGGGCCATCGGCAACGTCGATCAGAAAGCCATCTCTTCGATCGAGCTCAAAGGTACACGCCAGGCGAGCGAGCATCCCGCCGCTCCCATCGATGTCGTCGTCTCCAAAGGCAACACGCGCGTCACCGCGACCACCCAGGACGGGGAGATGGTCAGCGTCGTCACACCCAATGGCGGCTGGGCCCGCGATGAGCATGGCACGCACGCCATGCCTCCCATGCAGCTCGAATTCACACGCGAGGTCCTCGACGCGTTGCGCCCCACGTTCCCCGCCGGCATTCCCGCCGAAGGACGCGTGATGAAAGCGCACATCAACGATAAGGACGTATGGGTGCTCACCACGCCTGCCGGAACCAATGGCCGGCAGAGGTTCTACTTCGATCCGGAGACGGGGCTGCTGCTCCGTCGTCAAACGCTGACGTATGAGCCGGTCGGTGCGATTCCGCAGCAGACCGATTTCGACGACTACCGCGACGTCGGCGGCTTCAAACTTCCCTTCCGTGTCGATTACGAATCAGTCGATCGCGGTGCCTCGCGCAGCTTGCAATACACGGAGATCGTGCCGAACGCGAAGGTGGATCAGAAGGTGTTCGTGCAACCGGAGTAGTCATTTCGGGTCGCTGGGTGACTGGGTCGCTGGGTGACTGGGTCGCTGGGTTGCCGGGTTACCAGGTTGCCGGGGGTGGCTGGGTCGAGCGTCCCAGCGACCCGGCGACCTAGCGACCCAGCGGACCTAGCGACCCAGCGGACCCAGCGTCCCAGCGACCCAGCGACCCGGCTTTTCCGCCAACCCGTTAGACTAGTCGCGATCGTCTGTCGATCGGGTGAGCGGAATGAGAGCGGAAAGAATCGACCGAGTGCGGCGCCGGCTTCTCCATGAAGCGGTGGCCGACAACGTCGACACGATGCGAGGGTTGCTGCCGCGGCCGCTCAGGAAACAGCAGCGGACGATGGGCCTGTGGCTGCGGCGCTCGCCGGTTCTACTGGCGTTGTTCAGCCTGGCCGGCTCGACCTACTTCGTGGCGAACGGCTCGGCGCCGATTCCACTTGGGGTGACGCGTGCCGCCATCGTTCCACCCGCTCAGACAACGCCGGAGGATCCGCGCAGCCTCCAGCGCGTGGCCGCGGCCGCGTTTCCGCTGGCCGTCCGTCGGGTCGTGCTCGATGCCGGTCACGGCGGAACCGATCCGGGCGCGTCGGCGCTGGGCCTCAACGAAAAGGACATCACGCTCGATATCGGCCGCCGCCTGCGCCGCATGCTCACCGACAATGGCTTCGAGGTGGTGATCACCCGTCCGGACGACCGCACGCTCAAGCTGCGCGAACGGGCCAGGCTGGCGAACTCGTCGCACAGCGACATCTTCGTCTCCATCCACGTGAACTCACTCATCAAGCACACCGCCTCGCACGGCGTGGAGACCTATTACCTCGGACCGACGAACGATCCGTCTCTGACGAAGCTGGCCTCGGACGAGAACAGCATGTCCGGTTACTCGATGGCCGATCTGCGCAAACTGCTCGACGGCGTGTACGCCGATGCCCGCCGCGACGAGTCGCGGCAGCTCGCCGCGCGCGTGCAGCAGCATTTGTACGGCCAGTTGCGCAACGATGATCCGGGGCTGGAGAACTGGGGCGTGAAGCGGGCGCCGTTCGTCGTGCTCGTGGCCACGGACATGCCGGCCATCCTGGCGGAGGTCGGTTGCATTTCGAATCGGGGAGAAGCGGCAATGCTTGCCCGCGCCGACTACCGGCAGAAGATCGCCGAGGCGTTATACCTGGGCATTCATGCGTACGCGGGGGCGGCCGAGACGCCGCAGAAGAAAGGAACCTGAACGATGACCGGATCATCCGAACTGCTCCACGTGGGAATCGACCTCGGTACTTCCCGGAGTGCGATCTCCGCGTCCAACGGCGAGCGGTTCGTCGTCGATAGTTTCGTGGGATGGCCGGTGGACATGGTGGCGAAGAAAGTCCTCAAGCGCCAGGTGCTCATCGGACACGACGCCGTGGCCAATCGAACCATGCTCGATCTGCACCGTCCGCTCGAGCGCGGTTTGCTCAAGGAAGGGTCGGAGAAGGACGTCGAGGCCGTGCGCGAGCTTCTCCGTCACTTGCTCGGCCTGGTCGGCGTCAGTGCAACCGGCAAGGTACGGTCATCGAACGTACGGGCCGTGATCGGCGTACCGGCCGCGGCGTTGCGGACGAACAAACAGTACCTGCGCAACGCCATGAAAGGTATCGTGGATAGCTTGATGATCGTGTCAGAGCCCTTTGCCGTCGCGTACGGGCTGGATGCGCTGCTCAACACCATGATCATCGACATCGGCGCCGGCACGACGGACTTCTGCGTGATGAAGGGGCGCTATCCGACGGAAGAGGATCAGCGCACGCTGACCATCGCCGGCGACTCGATCGACGCGCACCTGCTCAACCTCGTCGAGGAGCGGTATCCGCAGGCCAATGTCACCATCTTCATGGTCCGGGAGTGGAAGGAGAAGTACAGCTTCGTTGGTGAAGCATCGCAAAAGGCCATCGTCACGGCGCCGGTGCAGGGCGTCCCGACGGAGCTCGACATCACTACCGAGATCAAGGCGGCCTGCGACACCCTGCTCGGGCCGGCCATCGAGACCATGCTCGATCTGCTGTCGCGCGTCGAGCCGGAATTTCAGGAGAAAGTGCGCAACAACATCATCCTCTCCGGCGGCGGGGGACTGATTCGCAATCTGCCCCAGGCAATCGAGACCGCGCTCAAACAGGTCGGCGGCGGACGGGTCAAGTACATGGAGGATCCGGTGTTCGTCGGATCGGACGGTGGTCTGGCGCTCGCGCTTGACGCCCCCGAGACGGACTGGGAAAAATTGTCGGCGTGATCCGTCTTCTGGCGATCGCCACGTCCGGTGTGGTGGTCGCAGCGCTGGCGCTCTATTTCTTCGCACGGTCCGTTCGGCGGTCTTCGATGTTTTTCCCGTTGCGCTATCCGCAAGGCGACTGGGACACATCGAGGTTTCCGATCCAGCCGGACGAGCAGTGGATCACCACGCCCGACGGCGTGCGGCTCGACGCCTGGCTGTTCCGGGCCCGCACCGCGAATGCACCGCTCCTCGTTTACTATCACGGCAACGGCGGCAACATCGGCGAACGCGGCCCGATGGCATCGAATCTCGCCGCGCGCGGCGTGTCGCTCCTGCTCTTCGACTGGCGTGGATACGGGAAGAGTGAGGGAGCGCCCGAGGAAAACGCGTTGTTCATCGATGCGCTGGCCGCTTACGACTATGCCCAGCGGCTCTCCTCCGATCTTTCGCTTTACGGCGAATCGCTGGGCGGCCCGTATGCGGCTTACGTCGCCAGGACACGAGGGGCCCGCTGCGTGATCATCGAGAACTCCTTCCCGTCGCTGCGCGAGCTCGGTAACGCCATATACGCACCGGTGCCGGTGGGTTGGACGGCGCCGCGCGCTCTCACCACGGTGCGCTGGCTCAACGAGGCCGGCGTGCCGGTGCTGGTCATGCACGGGAAACCCGATCAGGTCATCCCGTTCAGGCTCGGTCTCTCACTCTACGAGCAATTGCGCGTGAAGAAGGAAATGCTCGTCAGCGAGACCTCGGGACATTGCGAGATCGCGAACACGGAAGGGGCGCGCTATTACGACACCGTGACACGATTCATCGCCGCCGCACCACCAAAGAGCGCGCTGTATCATGTGCGGTCCAATGGCAGCATTCCATTGCATCCGCTGTAAGGCCGAGATCGATCGGACTTACAAGGCCTGCCCGCATTGCGGCGAGCCGGTCACCGAGTTCCTTCGCCAGTACTCCGATCAGCCTGTCGACGGCAAGTACCAGATCGTGGAGCGGCTCGGCACCGGTGGCATGGGCGAGGTCTACAAGGTCACGCACACCTTCCTCGGCGCCACGAGAGTGATCAAGGTGATCCTCCCGCAGATCTCGGAGAGCCAGGACGCGCACGAGCGGTTTCTTCGCGAGGCCCGCGCCGCCACCAAGGTCCAGCATCCGAACGTGGCCACCCTGCATGACTTCTCAGCGCTGCCCGACGGGTCGCACTACATGGTCTGGGAGTTCATCGACGGCGAGAACCTGGCCCAGCGCCTTCGCACGCGCGGAACGCTGCCGCCGCGTTACGCGGTGCAGCTCACCATTCAGGCCCTGCACGGGCTGGAAGCAATTCACCGCGCCGGCATCGTCCACCGCGACATCAGCCCGGAGAACATCATGATCACGCGCGAGCCGGTCGGCGACGAGCGCGTGAAGATCATCGACATGGGCGTGGCCAAGGTCGAGGACTCGACCGACACAGCCACGCGCGCGGGCGTCTTCGTCGGCAAGCTGCGCTACGCATCACCGGAGCACCTGGGATTCCTGGCCGAAGGCGAGCGCATCGACGGACGCGCCGATCTCTACTCGATGGCCGTGGTCCTCTACGAGATGCTCACCGGCCGGCCTCCGTTCGAAGCCACTTCCCCGCACGAATACGTGATGATGCATTCACGCGATACGCAGTTCAAACCGCTGGATCTCCCCCCCGATCTGCCCGGCGGCACCCAGCTGCAGGCGGTTCTGGCCAGAGGGCTGGAGCGCGACCGCAACAAACGCTACTCGAGCGCGAAAGAGTTCGCCCGGGCGCTGGAACAGGTGGAACAGACCCTCCCCGATCTTTCCTCGCAGCCGACGCTGAACATGACGCCGGTGCCGCAGTCGCTCGATACCCTGCAGCGATCCACGGTCCGCACGGGCGTGGACGATGCCGGCCCAACGGTTCGAACGCCGCTGCCGGGCGCCATGCCGGCTGAACAGATTCCGATCGGGCGAACAGAATCCAGCAGCCTCGCCGCAATCGTCATCGTCGTCGGCATCGTGATCGTTGCCGCGATCGCCATCGCCGTCGTGATTCTGCGCACGCCGCAATCGGTCCCTTCGAATCCGCCGAAGAGCGTGGCGCGGGCTCACCAGCCTGCACCCGAAAAAGCGCACGCCAACGTCGATGTGGTCTCGACCGCGCCGGCGACATCGAGCGCCGTACCGGCTGCGTCACAACCGCCGGCAACGACCCAGACCACCACTCAGGCCATCGCGCAGACGCAAACCGCTGCGCCACCGGTTCACAGGAAACCGGCCTTGACGGAACAGCCGAAGCCGGAAGAACCCGAACCGGCCGCCGCCTCTCCGACGCTGGCGGTGAAGGCGTTCGTCGAAGGCGGCGACTCGGATCAGAACGACCGGCTGCTGTCGGATCTCAAACAGCATCTGCAGGGAGTGAAGAAGATCAGCGTGCGTGCGAACAACGCCGAGATGCTGAAGGAGCTCACCGACCGGCTGAAGTCGGTCTCTGCACTGACCATCGCCGGCGACGCCGGCACCGCCATCGACTTCCACGGCGTCATCGACCATCTCGGGCGCGGAAAGAAGCGCCGTTCGGCAGAGGCGACCATCTCGAAGAACGGACGAGTGATCTTCCGCTACGAGATGCCCGCCGAGGAGTACCGCTTCGGCGACACGCCGGCGGAAGCATTCGCGCGCGTCCTGCTCGATGCATTGCAGTAGCGGTTGGTTAGCGGTTAGCGGTTAGCGGTTAGCGGGTATCTGGTAACCGGTAGCCGGTAGCCGGTAACCGGTAACCCAGCGACCCAGCGACGCAACCCAGCGACCCGGCAACTCAGCTCTCGACGAGCAGACGCAGTTGGCGAGACGCGACCGTAAGCATGGCCAGGTCGACGACCGGCGTAGTGCGCAGGTCGTTCATCGTCTGATCGACGCGCTCGACGACACGTGCGCGCTGTGACAGCCACTCATCGACCGATTCCGTTGTGCCGCGCGCGCCGTTCGATTCCAGGATGACGCGCGACGCGATCGCGCTCTGGTAGTTGAAGAGATCGTCGACCACCGACGATACGGCTGCTTTCTGCCAGGGGGTGTCCGCGGTGATCGTTCCCCCGGCGTGGCGCAGGCGGTCCAGCCCAAAGCGCGCACCCACGCAGAAATACACCCGGGCCACTTCTTCGATCGGCATGGCATCACTGCGGGCGATGCGCACGATGTCCATCGCCGAGCTCATGACATCCAGCGCGGCGATGCGGTTGGCCAGACGCTCCGGAATCCCGGATTCGATCAGCGCGGCCCCGCGCGCCTGCACCGCGGTGAGCGCCGCCTGCGGCAGGGTCTCGCTGAGACGTTCTTCGAGCGTGGTGATGCGAGGACGGAACTCGGCGACGTAGTCGGTGATGGCCAGCGTCTCATATCCGCTGCGGAGGAGCCAGCGGATGGCCCGCTCCAGGAGAAGGCCCACTGAGATCATCATCTCCGTCTGCACTGCGGACGGCAGTTTGTTGTCGAGCGATTCGATGTCGGCCCAGATGGTCTTGAGATCGAACGACTCGCGGATGATCGTGAAGGCGCGGGCCACGTCGCCGGCGGGCTTGCCCGTTTCTTCGGTGGCCTGCCACACGAATGTCGGCCGCAGGCGGTTGAGCATGTTGTTCGTGATGTAGGTGGCGATGATCTCGCGGCGCAGGCGATGGCGTCCCACGGCGGCCGGGAAGCTCTTGCGCAGCTCGTGTGGGAAATAGACGAGCAAGTCCTGCACGAGCAGCGGCGCGTCCGGAAGGTCGGAGGCGAGGAGATCCTGGTAGAGCACGATCTTGCTGTACGCCAGCAGCACGGCGATCTCTGGACGGGTCAACCCCAGACTGGCGGCATGCCGTTCGACAATGGTGTCGTCGTCCGGCAGATACTCGATGGTGCGGTCCAGGCGCCCGGCGCGTTCGAGCGCGCGCATGAAGCGGGCCTGCTCGTCGAGCGTCGACTCACCGAGGGCGTGTGTGATCGAGATGGCCTGGGTCTGCTCGTAGTTGTCGCGCAGAACGAGAGCGGCCACCTCCTCGGTCATTCCGGAGAGCACCTTGTTGCGCTCCTCGATTCCGGACAGCTCTGCTCTGGAAATGGCGTCGTAGAGGAGAATCTTGATGTTGACCTCATGGTCCGAGGTGTCGACGCCGGCCGAGTTGTCGATGGCGTCGGTGTTGATCTTTCCACCGGCGAGCGCGAACTCGATGCGCGCTTTCTGCGTGAATCCGAGATTCGCTCCTTCGCCGACCACGCGCACGCGCAACTCGTTGGCGTTCACCCGCAGCGGATCGTTCGTACGATCCCGGGCCGCGGCCTGATCCTCGTAGCTGGCCTTGACGTAAGTTCCAATCCCGCCCAGCCAGAGCAGATCGGCCTTGGCGTGCAGGGTGGCCTTCATCAGATCGGCGGGCGTGACATTTTTCCCCGGCAGCTCGAACAGCCGCTGCACTTCCTCGGAGATGTGCAGCATCTTGGCGGTGCGCTGGTAGACGGCGCCGCCTTTCGACAGCAGCGTCGTGTCATAGCCGTTCCAGTTCAGCCGTTCCTCGAACAGCCGTTGGCGCTCGGCAAAGCTCCGGGCCGGATCGGGGTTGGGGTCGACGAAGATGTGGGAATGGTTGAACGCCGCCAGCAGGCGGATGTGCGTGGACAACATCATGGCGTTGCCGAACACATCGCCGGACATGTCGCCGACGCCGACGCAGGTGAAGTCCTGCTGCTGCGTGTCGACGCCCAGCTCCCGGAAGTGGCGCTTGACCGCTTCCCAGGCCCCACGCGCGGTGATGCCCATCTTCTTGTGGTCGTAACCGGCGGAGCCGCCGGACGCGAAGGCGTCGCCGAGCCAGAAACCGTACTCGGCGGAGATGCCGTTGGCGATGTCCGAGAAGGTGGCCGTGCCCTTGTCGGCGGCGACGACGAGATACGTGTCATCGGCATCGCGGCGCACCACCTCACGCGCCGCCACCACCTCGTCACCGCGCAGGTTGTCGGTGAGGTCGAGCATCCCCCGCAGCAGGGTCTTGTACGACTCGATGCCTTCCTTCATGAAGGTCTCGCGGTCCGCCGACGGGTTCTTCACCACGAAGCCGCCCTTCGAGCCCATGGGCACGATGACCACGTTCTTGACGTTCTGGGCCTTCATCAGGCCGAGGATCTCGGTGCGGAAGTCCTCGCGGCGGTCGGACCAGCGGATGCCGCCGCGCGCCACTCTGCCGGCGCGCAGGTGCACACCCTCCATCGTCGGTGAGTAGACGAAGATCTCGAACATCGGCCTGGGCAGCGGCAGGTTGCGGATGGCATGCGAGTCCAGCTTGAACGAGAGATACGGCTTGCGCAGTCCGTTCCCGTCGCGCTGGAAGTAGTTGGTGCGCAACGTAGCCTCGACGAGGTTGACGTACATGCGCAGGATGCGGTCCTCATCGGGATTGACGACGCTCTCCAGAGCGTCATCGATCTGCGCGCGCAGCGCCTTCGCGGCCAGGTGTCTGCCCGTCATCAACGGCGAGGAGGGATCCGCTTCGCGCGGCGATGGCGCTCCCAGGGCGGGATCGAAATGCGTCGTGAACAGTTGCATCAGCAGCCGGGCCACCAGCGGGTTGTTCGCGATCGTCTGCTCCACGTAGGCCTCGCTGAGCGTGATCCCGATCTGTCGCAGATACTTGTAATAGGCGCGCAGAACGACGATCTCATGCCATTCCAGCTCGGCCGCCAGCACGAGGCGATTGAATCCGTCGTTCTCCACCTCGTGGTGCCAGGCATGAATGAACGTCTCTTCGAACTTCGCCTTGACCGCGCTGAGGTCGTCCTGCATGCCTTCCGCGGAAAGGCTGAAGTCGCGGATGCGCACCGGAAAGGCGGCCCCCAGCGGCATCACTTCGTACGGCACTTCCGACTGCACCTTCACGCCCATGTTCTCGAGGCGGGGCATGATCTCGGACAACGGCACGGGCAGCCCGGAGTGAATGAGCTTGACGTGAAACTGCCGCTGGTCCGTGCGGTGCCGGTAGAGATCGACGTAGAGCCTGCCGGTGCTGAGGACATCCTCGACGTGACCGACGTCATAGAGCGCCGCCGCCGCCGAGAAACGCTCCGCGTACGCCATCGGGAAGGCCTTCTTGTAACGCCTGTGCAGCTCGATCCCCGCTTCTTCCCCTTTCGAGTGCACGAGAGCATCGAGCAACCGGTCGCTCCACGTTCTGGCCGCTTCCGCCAGGTACGCTTCCACCCGCCGGATGTCGGGCTGGGGAATGTGACCGGGGGTGGTGCGGACGATGAACAGTCCGCGAGCGAGCGCGGAGTTGCCGACGTAGTCGAAAATCTGTGTGTCGTGGCCCTCGAAGGCCTCCTCCAGGATCGCCCGCGCGCGTTCCTTGAAGTCGGGCGTGTAACGGTCATGCGGAACGTAGACAAAGCACGACACGAATCGCTCGAACACGTCCTTGCGCGTGAACAGCGCCACGCGCTGGCGCTCCTGCAGCAGCAGAATCCCGCGGGCGATGTCGAAGAGATCGTTGTCGGTGACCTGAAGAAACTCATCGCGCGGAAATGTCTCCAGGATGTCGGCCAGGGCTTTGCCGTTGTGGCTGTGGGGATCGAGTCCGATTCTCTCGATGACGCGCTTGGCCTTGAGACGAAGCATGGGGATGTCACGCACGCTGCGGCTGTACGCCGCCGACGTGAAGAGCCCGAGAAAACGGTCCTCGGCGACGAGATTGCCTTCCCGGTCGTACCGCTTGATGCCGATCCGGTCCATAGGCACCGAGCGGTGAATGAGACTGCGGCTGTTCGCCTTGGTGATGATCAGCAGATCTTTCTTGCGCGCGTATTCGCTGAACTCTTTGCTGAGCGGCTCCTCCCCGCGCGTCTTCGACTCCCTGCGGATCTCCCGCAGAATGCCCAGGCCGGTCCCGGGAACCGGGGGCAGGAAGTCCTCTCCGTCGTGAGTCTCGAACCCGTAGCGGCGATACCCGAGAAAGATGAAGTTCCCGTCGTCGAGCCAGCGCAGGAACGCCCGCGCCTCGGTGATCTCCTCGGCAGGCATGGGCAGGGGAACCGTGTCCAGCTCGGCCGTGTCCGCGGCCAGCCGCGCGCGCATCTCCCGCCAGTCCGTCACGGCCAGCCGGATCTGGCTGAGGATGGTCTCGATCGACCCGCGAATGGCCTCGAGCTCGGCGGCCTCGGTCTCCTGATCGATCTCGATGTGCATGTACGACTCGACCAGGGCGTCGGAGGGCGCACCCAGGGTATCGGTGATCTCCACGCGCTTGCCGTTGTGGTCGCGCACCACGTGCAGAATCGGATGCAGCAGAAAGTGAATCTTGCGCTCGCGGCGCGTGATCTCGGCCGTGACGGAGTCGACGAGGAACGGCATGTCGTCGTTGACCACTTCCAGCACGGTGTGCTCGAGCGACCAGCCGTTGGTTTCCATGGTCGGATTGAAGAGCCGGACCTTGGGCTGACCGGGCTTCCGCTCGGCACCGAACTCCCACAGGGACAGCGCGCTGCCGAGCAGCGTATCGGTCGACGTGTAGATGACGTCGTCTGGTGCAACGAGCGCGAAATAACGACGGACGAAATTCTCGGCGCTCTCGGCAAGACGGGTCGGGACACGGCTGCGCGCTTCGGCGGCCAGCCGGTCGACCAGATCGGTCTTGCGTTCTTCAGCGGTGACGGTCATTGCCTTCTCCTGCGAGGACTGGTAGCACCGTTCTTTCGCGGCGCCGCGGGGCACATATCATACAAGCGAGTGACCCCAGGCCAATCAAAGCCAGGGAGCCACGCGACCGTCCCGGGCCGCCTTCAGCAGCCCGATGGTGAGGGGCGGCATTGATCAGCCCGACATGGGCATAGGCCTGAGGGAAGTTGCGGCCCTGCGTTACACTACGAAGCCATTTCGTGAGCGTCGCCGGAAAATTCTCGACCATGTCCGTGGCGGACCTCATCCAATGGGGCCGCACCGCGCAGAGAACCGGGCTGTTTCAGTTCACCGATGAGCGTGGCAAAGAGATCCGCGTCGTCCTTAGCGACGGCCGCATCGTGTTCTCGTCGACGAACGACAAACGGGAACGCTGGCGGAATTACCTGCTCTATCACGGCTTCGCCAGCGAAGAGGACATCGAGGCGGCGTTTCGCGTGCAGGCCGAAACGGGAGCCGCCGCCGCGGCCGTGCTGGTCCGGGAGAACAAGATCACCCGAGAGCAGGCTCTCTCCACACTGACGGAGAAGACCATCGAAGACGTCTGCGAGATGTTCCTGTGGACGGAAGGCTCTTTCACCTTCGAGCCGAGCAAGACCGCGTCCACGTCATCGCTGGTCATCAACATCGATCCCATTCACGTGGTGTGGGAAGGGCTGCGGCGCGCGGACGTCTGGAGCCGCATGAACGCCTATATCCACCCAAACAGTTGTTTCGAGTCGAAAGACGAATCGTTTCCCACCCAGGAGAAGTGGGAAGACGCGCTGGTGGCCCGGCACGTGCTCGCCCGGATCGACGGCAGCGTCAACGTGGCCAACCTCACGGAGAAGCTGCCCTTCAGCCGCTTCAAGATCTTCCGGGCCATCTCCGAGCTGCTTTCCTACCGGCTCATTCAGCCGACCGACATCACCGCGCACGTCGATCGCGAAAAGCGGCTGGCGCGCAAGATGGACGACGCCCGAGCGGCGGCTCAGGCGGGCCGCTGGACCGAAGCGATGGAGATGCTGCAGGGACTGGCCACCGCCAATCCTGGCCGCAAGGACATCGTCGAGCAGCTCCTCGAGGTGACCCGCGCATTCGCCGCCTCCGTGTACGAACACAATTTCACGAAAGATGACGTACCGGTCGTCACGATCGGCCCTGATGCCATGTCCCGGCTCAACATCGAGCCGGCGGAAGGGTTCCTGCTCTCGCGTGTCGACGGGCGGCTGACCATCCGCGACATCCTGCGCATCATGCCCATGCCGGAGCTGGAAGCGCTGAGGGCATTCAAACGCCTGCTGGCCGCGCGCGTGATCGACTTTCCGCACCGCAAAGCCGCGGCCGAAAACTCGCCTATCCCGGCCCCCACGAGATGAATCGCACGCGCAATCCGAGCTCGCGTCCGCTGCCCGCTTCCTTCGTCGTCTGATCAGAAGCGAGCGTCATCACGTTCGGTCCGTCGAGCGCAGTGACGTGGTAGTCGCGTGAGACGTCGGGACTCGTGGCGCGGAACCGCTCCAGCGTGTGCCCGTTGAGCGTCACGGTGATCTCCGGCTGCTTCGCCACGAGATCGCCGGGGATGGCGAAGTTGAGCCGCAGGACCGTCTCTCCCGTGCGGGGCGGAAGCGTGGTGACGCTCGATCGCGACATCCACCTCCACTCGTCCATCCCCTGCTCCTCAGCGCCGTACCATCCGGCGCCGAACCGCGCCACGCTCGTCATCGGCCGCAACACCACTTCGAAGTAGTGCCGGCGGGCGATGTCCCAGAGGCGATCGCGATCGCGCGTGAACAGCGTACCGCCCGGCTGCGGCTCCGACACCTCCGCCAGCAGAACGCCGCGGGCCGCCGGCGTGAGCGGAATGGCGCGGTCGTCCATGACACGCGTGATCAAAAAGGACGGCGCCCGATACTCGATGAACGGCGTCATCGAATATCCGACGTAGAGATGAGCCGCTGCCGGATTCACCGTCCGTATCGCCGCCTCGACGGCGCGAACCGACGGCGCCACGTCGCGACGGACCGGTGTGAGGGCTGGAGCGGTCCAGGCGATGAATCCCACGACGAGCAGCGCCGCGATCGCACTCTCCGCGGTCCGCGAACCGCGCGACGCGCGCGCGATCCCGTCGGCCGCGAAGATCGCGAACATCGGCGCATAGCCGATCGAGAAACGGTTGACGCTGAAACGGTCGAGCATCAGCCACGCCGAGATCGCGAAGGGCGCGAAGATCAGAAAGTTCCAGAGGAGGCCGCGTCGCCGGCTGAAGCCGGCGGCCACACTTGTCGGGGCCACACTTGTCGCGGCCACACTGACCACTGCGCCGCCGATCGAGATCGCCACGAACAGGGAAGTCAGCATACCCAGGAACGGCTGCTCGTACTGCTTGATGAAGAACCGGTCGAAGAGCCGCCACAGCGCCGGGCGGTCGGGCGAGCGGAACGAATCGATCCGCGTGATGTAGTCGCTGTGCGCACGGATGGTGTTCACGTAGTCGTGGAGGTTGCCGGTGGCGTAGATCGCTCCGCCGTACGCGATTCCGACGACGGCGACGCCGATCAGAAAGGCGATGGCGATGTCGCGCCACGACCGGCGCATCGTCGCGTAGATGCCGGGAAAGAGTCCCACCAGCAGATTCTGCGGCCGCATACCGATGGCCAGGGCCAGCAGGAGCGTTCCCAGCAGATAGTCCCGCGTCGAGTCGCGGCCGCGTAGCAGAAACACCACCGCAAAGACCACGAGCACGATCGAGGGCACGTCGCTGAACGCGGTGCCACCGAAGAACCAGACGTTCGGAAAGAACACGAAGAGCACTCCGGCGATGACCGAAGTCTCGAAGCGCAGACGCAGGGCACGAGCCAGCAGGAACACCGCCGGAAACGCCAGCGCGCCGGCGATCAGGTTCACGGCCTGGAGCGCTCGGAAATCGCTCGGCGTCACCAGCCGGAGCAGCTTTCCCATGGCGATGTACACCGGGAAGCCGGGCGGATGCGGATGGTGCATGGTCACGTCATAGCGCTGCATGCCCAGGCAGAAGAGCGCCTCGTCCCAGTCCCACATGGAACGGGCCATCGCCAGTAGCCGCGACACCGCGCACACGAGCGCCGCGCTCCAGAACACGAGCCGTTGGCGCGACGAGAGAGCGGCGATTCCGCTACCCACGCGGCCAGGCTTCGTAGAACGACGTTCCGCTGTCGGCAAGCTTGCGCAACGGCATCGTCGGCGCGAATCGCTTCCCGAGTGGCGCGGCCAGGTCTTCCAGTCGCGTGACGAGGTACCGCGCGCCGAGGGAATCCCCGTAGCGTAGCAACCCACCGCGGAACGGCGGGAAGCCCGTCCCCATGATCATGGCCAGGTCGAGATCGGCGGCGGAGCCAGCGATCTTCTCGTCGAGGATCATCGCCGCCTCGTTGATCATCGCCAGCACGGTCCGCTCGACGACGGCATTGGCGTCCGCGGGATGAGGCGTCACGGCGAGCAGCGTGTAGACCGAGGCGTCGGGACTCTTGCGCCTGCCGTTCTCGTAGATGTAAAGACCGCGTCCGTTCTTCTTGCCGAAGCGTTTGTCGGCGTACAGCACATCCACGACGCGCGAGCGCGCGCTCATGCGATCGGCGAACGCCTTCGACAGGATGTCGCCGACTTTCGCGGCCACGTCGATGCCCACTTCGTCGAGCAAGGCCATCGGTCCCATGGGCATCCCGAAATCCACCATCGCTTTGTCGATCGACTCGATGGAATTGCCTTCCTCGAGCAGGAAGCCGGCCTCGTTCATGTAGGGACCGAGGATGCGGTTGACGATGAAGCCGGGACCGTCGTTGCAATAGACGACGGTCTTGCCGAGCTTGCGCGCGAAGTTGGCGACGGTCACCGCGGCCACGTCCGACGTCTTCGCGCCGCGGATCACCTCGACCAGCGGCATGCGGTCGACGGGATTGAAGAAGTGCATGCCAGCGACGTTTTCGGGATGCTTGGCGTTCGCGGCGATGTCGGTAATGGGAATCGTCGATGTGTTCGAGGCGAAGATCGCATCCGGTTTCTCGATGGCTTCGAACTCGGAGAGCACCTGGCGCTTGATGTCGAGCTTCTCGATGACGGCCTCGATGACCATGTCCGCGCGGCCGAAGCCGGTCCAGTCGGTCGTCCCGGTGATACGGGCCAGCTTGCGGGCCATCTCTCCCCGAGTGATGCGCCGGCGCTCCAGTTTCTTCCGCCACACTCTCGCCGCCGCCTGCAGGCCGCCGGAGATCGCTTTCCAGTTGATGTCGCGCATGCGCACGTCGGCGTCGGTCTTGTCCGCGACGATCTGGGCGATGCCGCCGCCCATGACGCCCGCGCCGAGGACGCCGACGGCTTCGATGACGCGCGGCCTGGCGGCGATGTGGTCCTTCTTCGCCTCCTCCATGAGGAAAAAGAGGCGAACGAGATTCTGCGCCACGTCGCCGCGAATGAGGGGCGCCACTTCCTGCGCCTCGCGCTCCAGGCCACGCTCGACACCGGCCGACATCCCGTACTCCATCACGTCGATGGCCTTGAGCGGCGCCGGGTAATGGCCGTGCGTCTGCTGCATCACGCTCTTGCGCGCTTTCGCGAAGATGAAGCGGCGCGTCAGCGGATTGCCCTCGATGTAGAACTTCGTCCGTCCCCCGCCCTGGCGTTTGCCGCGGCCGGCAAACTGTCTGGCCACGTCGAGCAGGATCGCCGGCGCGACGACCTCGTCGACGAGACCCATCCGCTTGGCGCGCTTTCCATCGACGGTCTTGCCGGCCAGGATCATGTCGAGCGCCGCGGGAAGTCCGATCAGGCGCGGCATCTTCGTCACGCCGCCCCACGCCGGGAAGATCCCCAGCTTCGTCTCCGGGAGGCCGATGGTGGCCTTCGGCGAGTCCGACATCACGCGCCAGTCGCAACTGATGGCCATCTCGCATCCGCCGCCGACGCAGGCGCCGTTGATGGCGGCCACGGTGACCTGCGGCAGTCTCGCCAGGCGCTGAAACACCTGCTGGCCGAGGCGCACGTACTCCCGGGCCTCGTCGACCGTCGTGGCGCGCGTGAACTCGGAGACGTCCGCGCCGGCGATGAAGACCGACGGCTTGGACGAGGCGAAGATGACTTTCTTAATATCGGTCGAGCGCGCCAGGTCGTCGATGACCCCCGAGAACTCCAGCATCACCGTCGACGAGAACTTGTTCACCTTCTCGCCGGGCAGATCGAACCAGACGATGGCCAGATCACTCTGTCGATCGATGCGGAATGCGTTGGTGGTCCGGGGTGGAGCTTCGGCGATGGTCATGTGCGGCGGGCGTCCCTGTCGCCGGCGGCGTCTTCCTCACCGGCGTACATCTCATCGATGAGGTTCTTGTAGCGCTTGTCGATCATCTTGCGCTTCACTTTGAGCGAAGGGGTGATCTCGTCGTTGTCGATCGTGAAGTCGTCAGCCAGCAGCGCGAACCGGCGCACCTTTTCCTGGCGGTCGAGGTTCGTGTTGAAGCGATCGATCTCGGTCTGGAATATGCCGCGCACGCGCTCGTTCGCCACGAGGTCCTTGCGCGAGGCAAATGTCAAACCCATCGCCGCGGCGTCGCGCTCCAGCTTCTCGAAATTCGGCACGATCAGCGCGACGAGAAACTTCCGCCGGTCGCCGATGAGCACCGGCGTCCCGACGTATGGGGAGCTCTTGAGCAGTGCTTCCAGCGGCTGCGGCGCGATGTTCTTCCCGTACGCGTTGATGATGATGTCTTTCTTGCGGTCGGTGATCTTGAGGAAGCCATCGGCGTCGAGCTCGCCGATGTCGCCCGTATGAAACCAACCCTCCCCATCGATCGCCTGCGCCGTCGCCTCGGGATTGTTCCAGTAGCCCTGCATCACGTGCGGACCGCGCGTCAGGATCTCGCCGTCCGGGGCGATATGCACTTCCACGCCCGGGATCACCGTCCCCACCGTTCCGACGCGGCGCTTGGCAGGAGTGTTCACGGCGATGACCGGTGAGGTCTCGGTGAGGCCGTAGCCCTCGAAGATCTCCACGCCCGCGCCGATGAAGAAGGCAGCCAGCTCGGCCGAGAGCGGCGCGCCGCCCGAGATGACGAACCGCACGCGGCCGCCGAGGCGATCGAGAATCTTCTTGAAGACGGTCTTGTCGGCGATGGTCGAGCGCAGATGCAGGCCCAGGGGCATCTTCCTGTGCTCGACGCGGTACGGCAGCCGTTCAGCGGCGACGCCGAGGGCCCAGTGGAACATTTTCTGCCGTACCTTGGGCATCGTGGCCACGTTGTCCATGATGCGCGCGCGCATCTTCTCGAAGAGTCGCGGCACGGCCGCGAAGACATCCGGCTTCACCTCCTGCAGGTTCTCGCCGACTTTCACGACGCTCTCGGCGTAGGCGATGGTGAGACCGCGATAGAGGTAGAAGAAGTCGGCCATGCGCTCGAGGATGTGTGAGAGCGGCAGGATCGAAAGAGCGACCTCGCCCGGGGAGAGATCGATGAGGTGCGCGGTCGCGCCGACGTTGCTGGCGATGTTGCCGTGCGTCAGCATGGCCCCCTTCGGATTGCCGGTCGTGCCCGACGTGTAGACGAGCGTGGCCAGATCGGATGACTTCGGACGTCTGGCCAGCTCGTCGAACCGCTTCCGCCCCGCCTTCTGTTCCTCGGCGCGGCCGCTCTCGGTCAATTGTCCGAACGTCATGATGCCGGGAGGCATGGTCCGGTTCGGCGGATCGCAGACAATGATGTTGTGGATGTGCGGGCAGTGCGGGCGGATCTCCAGCAGCTTCTGCAACTGCTCTTCGGTCGAGACGATCACGGCGACGGCGCCGGAGTCGTTGAGGATGTACTCGACCTGCCAGCCCAGCAGCGTCGGATAGATGGGGACGGTGACCGCGCAGTTGGTGAGAATCGCGAAGTCGCCCATCGTCCATTCGGGCCGGTTCTCCGAGAGGATGGCCACACGGTCGCCGGGCTTGACCCCCAGCACGCGCAGGCCGGTGGAGAACCAGCGCACGGTGTCGCGGAACTCGTTGACGGTGACGTCGGCCCAGGCCGCGCCCTTCTTGAAGCGCATGGCCGCCGGGCGGTCGATCGCCGAGGTGACGTTGTAGATGTCGATCAGCGTCTGGATCTGCATATCGCGATACAGATCATATTACGTGGGGCCGGCTTTCAGCCGGAGCGGTTGCCTCAGTGCTGAACGAACACGTCGGCGGTCGTCCCTGGCACGACGGCCACGTCTTCGCACGTATCGACGATCTCCGCGTCAGCTCCCGTCCTCGTCCGCAGACAGACCCCGGTGCGTGTCGGGCCACAGCTCAGGGATGAGCAGTGTCGGAGACGCGGCAAGAACGAAAAGCGCAAAGAGGCCGAATCGCACCCGCATCTCCCCGTCCTACTCCGAGGCCGGCATACGCCGGACCGGTCGGCTCATCCCGCGGCTCGCAGGCTGACCGTAGTCGCCCGGGTGGAGGTACGTCCCCTTTTCGCCATCCGGCTTTGCCTCCTCGACCGGGATGCGGTGTGCGTCGGCATAGGGATCGTGACGGATTCCTGTGACCTGCCACGACACTTCGGCGCCCGGGGTCCCCCCTGCGATGCGGAAGCGGTTGTCCGAGACTTTCTCCGCGACGTACAACCCGGGCGACGGCGCTCCGACCGCCGTCAACTGGTAACGGAAGTCGCGGTTCAAGACCTGGAACCATGCCGGGAGGTCGATCGTTGCATTGCCGTTCTCGTCGAGCGTCGCCGTTCCATCGTAGATGTTCTTCATGTCAGGCGATTCGACGAAGGAGTGGTAGAGGTACTTGTTCTCCGGATCGATGGGGTCGTCGATTTTGAAGCTTCCGGCGCTCTTGGTAAGGGTTCCGACGATGTTGACCGAGCCATCGAATTGGGCTGCGATTCCGGACCCGGCGGCAGTCGCCCACAGTGCTCTTCCAGAGCCTGGCCCAACCTGCGCGAAAACGCCCGCACTGTTCGGGTTGCTCGAGTTATTCTGTCCCCAGACCCCGACGCCCTGGCTCGTTGTCGCATTGACTTGTCCGTAGAATGCCGACGTGTTGACATCGGTCGCATTCGTCTGCCCCAGCAGACCCTTGCACGAAACACTCTGACAGGTCAGCACCAGTCCATTGCCGCTCGGCTGCGTCCACGACTGGCCGATGTGCGTGTGATCGGATCGCGAAATCGTGCCGGCGCTGCCGTCTCCGCCGAAAGAAGCAGACAGTGTCACGACCCCGGATGCTCCTCCGCCCGCCAGTCCAGTGCCCGCGTTCACGCCGGTGATCGTTCCGCTGCTGCTGTTGATGGTGAGGGTATTTCCGGCCGCGCTGATCGAGGTGCCGCCTGATCCGGCGACCGTCACCGCGTCATGCAATCCATTGAGACTCTTCACCACGACTCCCGACTGAATGACCGTTGCGCTCTGCGTCCCGCCGACATCGCCGGCAAGCGAACCGCTGAAACTCGTAGCGCTGGTGGCGTTGCCGTTGAGCGCCGCGGTGATGGTCCCCGCGGCGAAGTTGCCGGAGGGATCGCGTTTCACGATCGTATTCGTCACGTTTCCGTTCGTTGCGCCGTTCGCCAGTGCGGCGCCGGAGGCGATGTTCGCCGCGGACTGGCCGCCGACGGACGACACGAGCGTTGCCGATTGCGTCCCGCCGACATCGCCGGCAAGCGAACCGCTGAAATTCGTGGCGCTCGTAGCGTTGCCGTTGAGTGCCGCGGAAATGGTCCCCGCGGCGAAGTTGCCGGAGGGATCGCGTTTCACGATCGCATTTGCCACGTTCCCGTTCGTTGCGCCGTTCGCCAGCGAGGCGCCAGAGGCGACGCTCGCCGCGGACTGACCGCCGACGGACGACACGAGCGTCGCGCTCTGCGTCCCGCCGACATCGCCGGCAAGCGAGCCGCTGAAGTTCGTGGCGCTCGCGGCGTTTCCGTTCAGCGTCGCGGTAATGGTCCCCGCGGCGAAGTTGCCGGAGGGATCGCGTTTCACGATCGTATTCGCCACGTTCCCGTTTGTTGCGCCGTTCGCCAGCGCGGCGCCCGAGGCGACGGTCGCCGCGGACTGCCCGCCGACGCTCGATACCACCGTCGCCGGCTGCGTGCCGGTGACGTCGCCGGCGAGCGGGCCTGTGAATGAGGTGGCGCTCGTGGCGTTTCCGTTGAGTGCCGCGGTGATGGTGGCCGCGGCGAAGTTTCCGGAGGGATCGCGTTTCACGATCGTATTCGCCACGTTCCCGTTCGTTGCGCCGTTCGCCAGAGTTGCGCCCGAGGCGACGTTCGCCGCGGACTGGCCGCCCACGGTCGATACCACTGTCGCCGGCTGCGTGCCGGTGACGTCGCCGGCGAGCGGGCCTGTGAATGACGTGGCGCTCGCCGCGTTTCCGTTCAGCGTCGCGGTAATGGTCCCCGCGGCGAAGTTGCCCGATCCGTCGCGCTTGATGATGCTGCCGGCGGTGTTCGCGCTGGTCGCCCCGGCGGCTGCTCCAGCCGCTGAAGCGATCGTGGCCGCCGGCATTCCTCCGACGGACGCGACCGTCGGGTTCGGATAGGTTCCCGCCAGATCGCCGGCTGCGGTCGTTCCGACGAAGTTCGATTTGTCGGCGAGCACGTTCCACGACGCCGGATTCGTTCCCGGTTGCACGCCCAGACTGGGCGCAACCGCAATGTACGAGGAGCCTTGAAACGAAACAGCATCAGCTGCGGCGTAGGCTTGCGAACTGACCCAGTCACCACGCCAGATGACTCCCTGCGGCCCCGTCAGTCCCTGCGGTCCGGGAACTCCGCGCAGCCCCTGCGTACCTGGCAGTCCTTGCGGCCCGGGAGGCCCGGCCGGTCCGGCAGGGCCCTGCGGCCCGGTCGGTCCCTGCGCGCCGAGCAGTTCCGGACGGAACGACATTTCGAAGCCCGATGCGTCCTGGCTTCCGTTGGCGATTTGCGATCCGGCGATGATCGCGCGTCCGTTGCCTTCGGTCGCCGTCACTTGAATCGTGGCGTCAGTCAGCGCAGCGGGCGTGATCGTCGCCAGCGGCAGGAGGCGCTGTTCGTACGAACCGAGAGTCACCGGCGTCTCGTTGATGACGTTTCCGGCAGTGTCCACGAGGGTGATCAAGAGCGTCAGCGGTTGTCCGGCATCCTCGACGAGGAAGATGTTGTAACGAAAGTCCGCCGACTGACGCACGCCCTGAAGGACTCCGCGTTGTCCGCTGCCGATGCCGAAATCCGCCGGCAGTGCCGAGTAGAAAAGGCCCTCGGAGGCGGAGGGGAGCTGCCCGTCGCCCTGATTGTAGATGCGGGACGTGACGAGCAGCGGTTGCGTCGACTCGATCTGTGCGGCCCCGAGCACTCCCGTGATGCCGAACAGCGACTCCGCGATGTTTTCGTACACCTTCGTGGCGCCGGGGGCGATCGAGTCGCTGGCCGTGGCGGGATTCGGATTCGGCTGACCGGATGCGAGGAAGCGGATCACGAACTGCGCGGCCTCCGTCTGCGAGGGGTTGGTCACCCAGACGCTGGTGTAGAAATGGCTGCCGCCCGAGCCGTCCACGCGGCCGACCGCGGGCAGGATCAAGTTGACACTCGCGAAGCCAGCGAGGAGAGGCGAAGCGATCAGACCGGCGGCAATCAGCAGGGGAATCGAGAGGCGTTCGCGCATCGGAGAATGGTACATGAGCGGGTTTCACGCGGTGAAGATGCCGCCGTGCGCAGAGTCGGGGAATGGAATGGCTCGACGATGTTTCCGCCGCTGATCCACAGCGGGTTTCATGGCTTCGCGAGGTCTAGATCTGCTGCGCGGGCCGTTTGCACGGCAGCTCCACCAGCTTCTGCCGTTCAAAGCTGACTGTCGGGGTCATACGCATACGCGGAGCCGTTCTCGCTCGTGACCCGGAAGTCGTTGTCGTACCCGAGACCCACCGAGCCGCTAACCGCACCCGCCCACTGCGTTCGGGTCAGCAGACTGCCGTCGAAGGTGTAGCTCAGCGTGTTGCCGTCGGGAGCGGTGATCGAGGCCAGGTGGCCGGTCGTCGTCGAGTATGCGTACTGTGCGATCGCCGACGGAGTGATATGCGGCATTTCGACGAGACACGACCCGCCGCGGTGTTGGCCGGGGGCACGAAGCAGCAGCGGGCCGGCCGGCGCTGGGGTGTGGGCAGCGCCGGGCCAGGAGCGGAGCGCGGCGAGAAGGAGCGCGGGGGCGGGGGCGCGGGGGGCGGGAACCGAACGCTCGCCGCGCGGAGCGGTGCGGCGGAGACGCCAGAGGCGGCGAGCACGCGCGGCCCGCCGGCACTCGCGAGGATCGAAGTTTGCGCAAGGACAGGGCGGTGGACCGTGAGGCCGCGACGGACTTCTCGCCTAATCTCCCGTTCAGCCGCGCGGCACCGCTTGCCCCACACGACCGATCTACCACGACCGCGGCGCGGTGCCGTGTCGGCTGCAACGGAAGATTAGGCGAGGCCACGGAGCGATGCTCCTGGCGAATGAGGAAGAGGGCGGTGGAACGCTCGATCTCGCGATGACCAAAGCGTGGCGCGGCCGTTGCCGCGTGCAATGTCGCTTTCCTTTTCGCACGCGCCTGCAACGGCCGCGACACGCGTCCCACTCGCGAGGAAGGAGACTGCGGCACCGCCTCCGCTCAAAACGAAAACCGCAGGTGTGACGCTTCGGTTTTGTTGTCAGCGAAGTAAGGGCGCCGTCGATCGAGCGCTCATTACTCGCACAACCAATGCGATGAGGAGACCAACGACAGCCCCAGGCAAGGCAGCTAGACTAGGACTAGGACTAGGTCCGTGACGTAGTGAAATGAAACGGAGGCTCACCATACGAGTTTGTCGCGAGAGCGCCGCTTCGAATCCTGGCCCGATGTCCCGATGGGCGGTGCTGACCCTGGCCTCGTTTCTGATTGCCTTGGTGGCTGGCGCGCAGCAACGGCATGCAACCTTGCAATCCGGTGACATCGTCGCCGGGGGCCAGACTCCGACGATGATTACCGCGTTTGGACGTTTCGACTGGTTCCTGCCGGACGGGACTCTGAACAAACGAGAACCCATCCGCCCGCGCCTCGCCTTGCGCAACCGGCTGTCCGAGACGTTCGCGCATCCGCCCGCTTCCCCGCCGGTGACCAGCCGGCCAAGCCGGACCTTGATCGGGACGTGCGGCTTCCTCCCTTCGATTTGAGCCCAGCCGGCGACGGAACTGCCGGTATGGAGAACATAAGTGCCGAGGTCCCGCCGGCCGCCGGGATCGAGCCGCAGGCCCCAGCGATAGAGCGGGACAAAACCGCGGGTCCGCAGCGTTACGTCGATCGGTCCGGCCGGGATGTCGCAGGCAAATGTCGCGTCCTTGCCGACCGCGCACCGAATCTCGCTGTGCAGGGGGACGTGAGCAGGCTTCGCACTCGCGGGTGAATCCGCCACGCTCAACGAAACGCTCGGTGGCAACGCCGCTCTTTTGTTTCGGATCGGCGAATCGCAACTTGCCGTAGACCTGACCGGTGGGCCAGACGTACTCGTTCACGATGACAGGCTCGGAGCCGGCCTCGACACCGATGTCGCGCTCCGGCACCATCCGGACGCCGCGAGCGACATCACCCAGTGAGTCCCGGCGGGGAGCTTCAGCTCCGCGCTGCTGGACGTCAGCGCGACGGAAACCGGCTCCCCCGTTCCATCACCGGAACGAAAGAGCAGCTCACCGGCGGGTACGGCCTTCATCGCGGACGCGGGAACAACACTTACTCGAACCGAGCGTAAGGCCGCCGTCTGGCCCGACAGCGTCGCACCAACGATCAGGAGACCGGCGGCGGAAAGGTTTCGGAACATGGGTCAGTAGCGCGGTTCGCGTCACCTGGGCGCGAAATCGAGAATCGAAACGTCCTGGGACGAAAGCTGGAACGGCGACGGAACGAGATCGACGGTCTTACCGCCGCAGTGCGCGCTGGCGAGCCACCCTCCGGCGTGCATTCCGTCAGCCACGAAGGAGCCATCGGCGCCGAGCTGAATGCGCCGAAGGTCGAAAAAGAAAGGCACTCCCGGCGCTGCGTCCAGGTCCGGAAGAGGTGTAAGTACGAGCTCGCCGTTTCCGCACACTGCCACTGCTCCTCGAAGAGTCGTTCCGGGCGAAAGCGAAATGTCACCCACGTCCGTTACGGCATCGCCCGGATGCACATCCACGACACGCTCCGTGCGCGCATTGCCGGCAACGATGTTCAACGTATACGTTCCCGCTCCGGGCACGCCCACGCGAAACGTTCCGTCGGGGGCAATGGCCACTTCGCGCATCGAGTCGACGGGATCGGCGGGCGAATCCCGCGGTTCGTCGGATCGAAGACGGCTGCCGCGCATCACCTCCACACGCACGAGATCGGCCCTCATCGAGGAAGCCAGGATTACGCGACCCCGAATCTGCGGCGCCGCGGCAAATCGGACAGTTTCGAGGCTCGTTCTCAGAGTCCTGACGACAGGCGCACTCAATGCCGCTGCAGCCAGAAGTTTCAGGCGGTACTCGCCGGCACCGAGTTCGCGCGCCAGGAACTCGCCGTTCTCCATGTGAGCCGCGGCCAGGAGAATCTCGGGCTCCCGCGTGGGGAGGAACAGGAGTGTGACCTCCGGGTCGGTGACCGCTTCGTCGTTCTCTCCGATCACAGCGATGACGCGCAATCCCGGCTCGCTACCGGCCGGTACGATCTGGAAGGACGGATAAGGCATGAGATCGCGACCGCGCAGACGGACGAGCGCATTCGACGGCGCCTTCCAGTCCAGCACGACGCTGTTCCACGGCTTGCCCGGCGGAAGGCGGAGCGCCACCCAGGCTCCCGCGCGCTGCATCACCGGCGTCAGCACACGCGGGCGCGCAACCGAGATTCCCGGCTCGAGAACGCGGAGTGTCGCCGCGCGATCGACGCGTAAGACGCGAAGATCAGAGCCGACATCTTCGGAGGCGCGCTGTACCTCGGCGGCAGCAATGGTCGCGCAGCGCGCTCCGTTCGGCGCGGCGGCACACATGAGTGCGTCGCGAACCGGAACCCGCTCGAACCGGTGCGAACGGCTATCAAGCTCACGCGGCTCGTCTTCTCCATCGACGAAAAGACGCACGTCGATATCCTCTGGCTCAACACGGATCGTCTTGCACGCGGCAACGCGGAGGGGTGCCGTGGCATGTGCCGCGTCGACATCGGCCCACCAATATGGTTCCTTTCCGTCGCACGTGCGCAGAAGAACGGCCACGTGGCCGCGTGGCGGCAGCACGGGAATGACCGGCGTCGAGACTTCGATGGTCTGGCGCAGCCTCCAGGCTCCGGGAACTTTCTCGATCAGATCGACGCGCAGCGGAACAGGAAGAGGCCCATCGGCGATCACGGAGATACCCGATGACAAGGCGCGCGGATGCTCATCCCGGCATCGTCCCCACATCCGCGCCGCCTCGGAGGACATCTCGATCGTCGTCGGTTCTTCCACTGTCAGCAGGCCGGCCGCGGCGACCGAGGAGGCAAGACTCAGAAGCGCGATGAAGATCGAATTCCGCCAGTTCACGTGATGCCCTTGTAGCGAACCAGCAAACCATCGCGATCGAAACGGTTTCCTCCGAGACTCTCTCGCCGAACACTCTGCACGGCACCATCACGGAGGAACGCCACATCGTCGGCGACGCGCGCCACCTCGTCCAATTCGTGACTCGAGCACACCACGATCCGGCCGGACGCGGCAAACAGAGCGAGACGTTCGTTCAACCGGTCACGCGCGTCAGGTTCGAGAGACGACCACGGTTCATCGAGCAGCAGCGTCTCGGGTGCGAGATCGAGGCTGGCGTCGAGCCCCACTTGCTGGAGCTGCCCTCGTGACAACGTGGCAAGCGCTCGCCGATCCGCACCGGCGTCGCCGAGGCCGAGTGCGCGGCGGAATCTCACGATCGTTCCCCGGACAGGCAGAAGATCGTATCCGCCGAAGTAGAGGACGTCATGGGCAAGAACCCTGCCCCGAGTGGGATGCTGCAGTCCCGCCACGATGCGCAGCAGCGTGGTCTTCCCCGCGCCGTTCGGCCCGACGAGTGCGGTGAGCCGTCCCGGCGAGAACACCACGGAAACTCCACGCAGAACCTCGGTGGTCCCATACGACTTCCACACTGCTTCGACGGCGGCCGGTGGCATCGTCATGCGGTGCGGTGCCCGGGCCACTCAGCCCGCGTAAAGACGAATCGGGCCATCCCGGCCGCGGTGAGGCCGATCGATGCGATCGTCACGACGATTGAAATCGGCATGGCCGGCCGGAGCACGGATTCGGGAAACATCAGCGCGGCCAGCATCAGCTCGGGCCACGGGGGCAGCGGGGAACCATGTTGCGCACCGACGAGTTGATGATAGGTCAGGAATCCATGCCGGGTCATGAGGAACACGATGCGGGCGCCGATCCATGCGACGCCCGCGGCGTACCGCGGCTCGATGAGACCAAGAGAGAAACAACAAGCGCCGGTGAAGAGAGCGACCGCGGTGGCGCGGAAGGCCACGCTGACAGCGTCGCCGTGGTTCACAAGACTCACGATTGCCAGCAGCATCGCAAAGAGGATGGGCACACCGGCAGCCCGAGCGAATGCCGAGGCGAACACACGGTCGCGGCTCACGCCCGACCCGAGAAGAAGATCGAGGCGTCCCTCCCGAGCCAGGGTGAGCAGTCCCGTTCCAGCGAAAACGGGGAAGAGGAGCAACCAGATGATGACGCCGTCTTCGCTGTATCCCGTCAGATAGCATTCGTATCCGACGTAGGCCGCCACAACGGTGAGGATCGGCCAGAGAAGGCGCGAGAACGCACCCGCCAGCACGAGATAGGAGTGGGCGCGAGGGCGGTGAGTCAATGGAGAACCTCCCCTCCATGCGGCATCCCGAACGCTTGCGTGATGACATGTCCGCTGCTCGTGAGGACGAGCACGCGGTCTTTTTCTTCCGTTCGAAGGAGAAACCTTCCCGTTTCGGGCAGCTCCGCGGTCCCGGTTTGTTGGCCATGAGGATCATAGAGATCAACCCGTCGCCCTTGCAGGGAGGTCCAGCCGCCAGTGGATCGAGCATCCTCGCGATTCCGCAGAACGATCACCGACCCATCGGCGAGCTCCATGAGATCACGGACCGGCGCTGAGTATTGCTCGAGGTCATTCCGGCCGGAGCGATACACCCTCATTGCGTCTCGCGCTGCCGTGCGTACATAGGCCAGTGGGATCGAACGATTCGCGCCTCGTGGTGTGAAGACGATGGCTTCGGGCGGGCCGATCATGTGCGCCATCACGATGTCGTTCGCGCCACCGCCCGTGAGGACGAGTTGCATCGAAAGAAGCTTCGCCAGGGCCGTCGTGGTTTCATCCGCGTGCAACGCGACTTGCGCGAATGAATGTCCGTCCCGAGACCACCACAGCCTCTGCGATACAGGAGCCGGCAGATCGTCGTAGACCCAGATTCCTTCGTATGTGGCAACGACCTGCGTCACGGGAAGAGGGGCATTCACGGCTCCACGCAAAACGCCGTTGGGGGCGAAGCGCCGCAGCGTACGAGATCCGCTGGCTATCCAAAACTCCCCGCGAAACAAAGCGAGCGATGTCGGAGGGGCGTCCCAGGGATAGGGCTGCCCGTCCTGCGTGAGATCGAACGCCATCGTTGGGGGTGCCACTCCCCGCTGCACATAGACGGACTTGCCACCATCGGGTAACAACCAAACTTCGGCTTGCCCGCGTGCAATGGATTGAAAGTGCGGCGGCGGTGGGCTTGGCAGACCCGCCGGGAACGCGGTCTCCTGCCCGAGGCAGGAGACCAACGCGACCGAGGTCAATGCGAACGCAGTCAGCCTCATCTGGTGAACTCCGGCGTCAACCCATCACCGTCCGGCGAACACATCCGGCCAGGGCAAGCTCGGCGTCGGCGCCACACAACGAGCGTTCGTACCAGGCTCTCCCTTGCGCGCACTCAGTCATATCTCTCGAGAATGCTTCGAAGCAGCCAGCCTTCGCCGGCGTGGCGTTGAACGAAACCATCGTTAGCACGGTGATCACGATCGAAAGCGCTGTGAACAACCTTTTCATCGGACACTCCTCATCGTTCGTGTGCATCGCCTGAGAGGCCATTCCCCGACGACGCACGGTTTAACCCTACGCTCTCATGAGATGGTTCGTAATGTAAGATTATATCTGACATCTGTCAAGAGCTTCAGGCCCCAGACCCGTCAGATGATGTCTGTCGATACAATATCAATGTGAAGAAGCGCTTCACGGGGCAAGTCACGTGGGCACCCATCGCGCAAAATATCCGGAGCCTGCGAAAAGAACACCGCTGGACGCAGGCCGAGCTGGGCCAGAAGTTGTCGCGGCGAAAGTTGTCTCGACAGGCGATCGCCTGGATCGAATCCGGCCGCAACACCGATCTCGAAACGATCGCCGATATCGCCGCCACGCTTGGGGTCACCGTCGAAGCGCTCTCGTCCCGCACCGTTCGGTCAACCCGTCAAAAGGCGGCGCACCTTCCGGACAAGAATGCCGCCCGGCCCGCCGATCTCATGGACGAACTGCTGGGCAGCCCGCCCGAATCGTGGGAATCAAAGCTGGCAAGGGATGAGCGGTTCCATTCGTTGGGCGTGGCGCGTGAGTTGATCACTCGAGCAGACGCGATCTTTGATGTTGACCCGGCCCATTGCCACTCGATCAACGCCTCAGCGGTGCAGGTCTCTGGTCTGATTCACTCCGCGACATCAGAGGTCCGCTTCGACGCGCTGAAGGATCTTGCTCATGCCAACTGGCGGCTCGGTCGGTACGACGAGGCGCTCGACTGTCTGGACAAAGCAGAGATCGTTGCGGACAGTTGTGCCAATCCACCGTATCGGAAAGCCATCGCGCATTTCGTGCGCGCCATTGTTCTTACCCTGACGGAAAGTTTCGATGAGGCACGGAAGCATCTGTTGATCGCCCGGGACGGACTCCAGTCAGTCGACCCATGGCGTCACCTTCTCACGTACCATCATGAGGCTTTGATCCGAGCAATGACCAACGACCCCCTCGGTGCCGCTCACACGGTCGAAGACCTTCTGCACAAGGTAGCTGTATTCGGCGACGAAACCGAACTGGCACGACTCTGCACCGTCGGCGCCTACGCCTGGTATCGGGCCGGAAACGTACCGCGGGCAAAGCAGCTCACCGAACGAGCGGCAGAGATCCATCTGCGGCTTGGCCAGAGAGCGGAGATCGCGATCGATGACTTCAGACGAGCCGTACTCATTGCCGAGACCCACCCGGAAGACGCCGTGATACTTCTCACGAGCGCAAGAAAACAACTCGCAGATTTGAAGTTGAAGAAAGAAGGGATCGTGCTCGATCTTCGCCTCTTGAGAGTAAAGGCCGCAAGCGGAGCGAGCACCCGGGAGTTGCATGAGCTTTCATCGCAACTGGCTTCCGCGGCCATCGCGGCGGGGCTGCCCGTGACCGCATGCGAGGCGATCGATTTACTTCGTCAGGTCTCGGGCAACCTTACAATCGACGCCATCGACCAGGCACGAGCTCTCGTGCGGCGATCCGTTCCGAACGCGTTCCTGTTCGATCCTCCCGAGAACTGAGGCTCACGCCACCTTCAGCCACCGCCACAGCTCCGGGATCGTCGGCCGTTTTCCGTACGACAGGATGCCGACGCGGAAGATCTTCACGGTGATCCAGAAGAAGGCCATGATCGTGAGGATCGAGACGGCGATCGACAGCACGATGTGCCACATGGGCGGCTCGGCCACGAGCGTGCGCACGTACATCGTCAGCGGGCCGAACACGGGAGCCAGCGAGAACCCGATGGCCAGATTCGAGTCGGGGTTGGTGATGATGATGCTCAGCAGGAACCACGGCAGCATCATGGTCATGGTGATCGGGGCGATGAGCTGCTGCGCCTCCTTCTCCGAATTGCAGATCGCGCCGCCGATCGCGTAGATGCAGACATATGTCAGATAGGCCAGGAGAAAGAAGATGGCGAAGTAGACGAATGTCGAGGGCCGCAGGAGCTGCATGATGTTCTCGCCGGCCAGCGCGGCCGTGGCCGCGCCCGCCGTTCCAGCCAGCGCCGCCATCACGAACCAGACGCTGATCTGCGTGAGACCCACCGCCGCGACGCCGAGAATCTTACCCACCAGGAGCTGCGTCGGCGACATCGAGGAGACGAGCACTTCCACGACCCGATCGGTCTTCTCCTGGATGATCCCGCGCATCACTTCCAGCCCGTAGATGAAGGACGGCACGAACAGCAGCGCCGTCAGCACGAAGCCGACCACGAAGTTCTGGGCGCCGCCCTTCTTCTCCTCGCCGCTCTTCGAGATCTGCACGGCGTCGATCTGCATCCGCTTCATGACGCGATCGAGGTCGGCGTCCGACATCCCCCGCGCCGCCAGGCGCTTGCGCTGCACGGACTCGTTCGTCATCGAGCTCAGTTGCGACTCGGACACGAAGTCGGTGGCCGACCGGCTGTAGTACCGGAGATGAGTCTCGGAATTCTGGAGCGCGTTCGACGGAACGATGAACACTCCGTCGAGACGATTGCTCTTGTCGTCGGACGAGAGCCTGGACAGATAGGGCTTCGCCGCGGCGTCGAGGTCGTGCTCGGCATGAGCGTCGACGTATTGCGGCTGCAGGAGCGACGAGCTGTCGCGACTGCCTTTCTTCGCGGTCACGCTCTTGGCGAACGTATCGCGCAGGGCCCCGGTGCCGTCCAGCACGGCGATTTTCTTCACCCCCAGCCCCCGGCCGGCGATGGCGATGACGACGTACATGAATCCGCCGATCAGCAGCGGCAGCAGGAAGGTCATGATGATGAACATCTTCTTGCGGACGGCGGAGAGGTACTCCCGCTTGAACACGGCGATCAGCTTCTTCACTGGGCGGCCTCCACGAGCGATTCGTGCCCGACTTTGTCGATGAAGATCTCCTCGAGGGACGGCGTGGCGATCTCGAAGCGCCGGATCCGCAGCCGGCCCATGGTCGCCTCGAGAATCTTCTGCGGATCGCTCCCCTCTTCCAGGCTCAGCTCGGCACTGTTGTTGACGATGGAGGCTCGGCGCACCTGCGGCAGCTCGCCGAGGAACGCGCCGTCGCCTTCGAAGTCGACGTGCAGCGTGTTCTTGCCGAACGACGAGCGCACCGTGCCGATGTCGCCGTCGAGGACGACGCGGCCGCGGTGGATGAGGATGATGTCGTCGGCCATCTTCTCGGCTTCGCCCATCATGTGCGTGGAGAGAAGGATGGTCCGTCCCTCGTCGCGAAGGTCGCGCAACAGGTTGCGGACCAGGACCATGTTGACGGGATCGAGGCCCGACTGCGGCTCGTCGAGGATGATGAGATCGGGATCGTGGAGCAGCGTGCCGATGAGCTGGATCTTCTGCTGGTTGCCTTTCGACAACTCCTCGACCTTGGCGTCGCGTTTGTCGGTGAGCTCGAAGCGCTCCAGCCAGCGGTCGATGGCCGGGCGGATGGCCGCAGGCCGCTTTCCCTTGATCTCGGCCAGGAAAAGCAGCATCTCCACGATCTTCATCTGCTTGTAGAGCCCGCGCTCTTCCGGCAGATAGCCGATGCGGTCGCGAAACGGCGTACCGCTCCCCTCGCCGCGCCATTCGATCGATCCGGAGTCCGGCATGAAGATGCCGGTGATCATCCGGAGGATCGTGGTCTTGCCCGCGCCGTTACGCCCGAGAAGACCGGTGATGGTACCGCGGCGGATGGAGAACGATACACCGTCAACGGCGTGAACGTCGCCAAACGTCTTGACGACGTCACGTACAGCCAGGATTTCGGACATGGACCCGGTCAGCTCCTTCGTGGAATTGCCGGGCCATTGTACGTGCCTGTGGGCTTACGGTTTCGGGATCGAGATCAGCTCCGTGATTCCAGGGGCGAGATGCTTGAAGAATCCCTTCACGATGCGCACGATGCGCGTGCCGAAGCTGGGATCAAACCCACCATCTCGGGTAGCTGCGAACGTGGATGGCGTGGAAAGGCAGAGGACAAACGTAAAGGCAAGCGCTACCAGAGATTTGGAGACACGACGGCTCATTGCACCCTCCTAGCGGTACGGTGTTCAACTTTCGATTCGGAGGGCGCCCTCATCGCTAGGAGTGACCGGGGTCACCAAATCCCTACCCCGCCAGCGAAAAAAAATTCAGGCGGGCGGGAGCGGAGCCGGGGCGAACAGAAGCGCAGGCTCGTGGGGCAGGCGTTTGAGGTAGGTCCTCACATGCCAGACGGTCTCCTGCGTGGCGCGCCGCTGTTCGGCAGCTTCGCGTAGGAATGTCAGAGCGGTCAGCGCCTCGCTGGAATGAGCGATACCCGCTGTCTCGAACGGCGTCATCGCGACACGACAAAGTTGTTCCACTTCCGGGAAGTTCCTGTCCAGGACGGCCAGCTCGGCGAGGTCGAGACTCGCCACAACCGCGGTGTGAACCATGCCGAGATGCTGAAGCTCTGAGCGAGCGGCCCGCATGCGCTTCCGGCCCTCTTCACGTTTCCCCTCGCCAACCAGAAGGAGAGCAACGTTGTAGCGAACCAGAGCAGCATCGGTGACCGAGCCGAGCTCATCGAAGACGGCCGCGGCAGCCTGATACGAAGTCAGCGCCTCGGCGATGTGCCCGAGTAACTTCTGACAGATGGCGATGTTGTGAATCGCTCGGGCACGAGTGTCGAGATCAGCAGCATACTTTCGCTCGACCTCCTGCAGCAGAGGCAACGCATCCCGATACCTGTGCTGATGCATGAGAAGAGCGGCCTCGGTCATGATCGCGGAGGCAAGACGCTGTGAGTCGCCGAATGAACGGAACACCTGCGCGCTACTCCGGGCCAGAGCAAGGGCTTCCGTGAAACGATCCTGTGCGCGGTAAACGAGAGCCCTCACGATGTTGAGACGCGCGATCGCGTACTCAGACACAGAGGTGCGCTCGAAGATCTGCTGCGCTCGCTCGATGGATGTGAGAGCCCCTGGGAAGTCGCCCGTGTAGAACAGCGCGAATGCGTGTTGCCGATAGGCGGTTCCATGGATCTGAGCGTCGCCATCGCCGATGTCGTCCCCGACGGCGATCGCGGCCGCGGCCGCGGTCACAGCCTCCGAGGGCATCGTGTCGATCTTCGCTTCCGACACCTCGATCAGGCGCCGCACCACGCCGGCGTTGTGGTAGCGCTGGTCGCGCTCCACCGTGGCCACCCACCACTGCCGAGGCAGCAGGAGCAGCTCGTCGACCAGGGCCACGGCGCGATCGTCTTCGGTCTCCATGGCACTGGCGAACGCGCGCAGCGATGTCGCGCCACGGGCAGCGGCCTGCGCATCCGCGATTTCCGAAGGCGCCCACACCTCGCCGTCTCCGAGGGCTTCGGTGATGACGCGGTAGGACTCGAGAAGAACGGTGCATGAAGGGCAGGACGACAGATGCGGATCGCTCCCGGCAAAGCCCTCACCGGAGTGAAGAAGCTCGATTAGCGACTCCTCGTCGTAGTGCCGTTCCAGCATCATCGCTGCACCGCCGTAATGTTCATGTAGATCTCGCGCACACGTTTGAGACAGTTGTGAATGAGCTTCTCCGCGTAGCGCGTCGTGGTCTCGAGCTCGTTCGCCACATCCGCGGCCGAACGTCCCTCGAAATAGTGCAGCCAAAGCGTCTCCCTGCAGCGCGGCTGCAGATACTGCAACGCCTGGCGCATCGTCATCTCCAGCGCGAAACGCTCCGGGAGCGCATGCGAACCCGGATCCGACTGCTCGGGGAAATCCGCGGGTAACTGCTCCGCGCGTCCCTGCGTGCGCCAGTAGTGACGGCTGGCATTGCAGATCGCCGCCACGAGCCAGGCCCGCACATTCTCGATCTTCGCTCCGGTCTGCAGGAACGACACGAACACTTCCTGCAGCAAACCCTCGGCGTCGCCGTCGGGAACGCGGAACTTGCGGCAGGCCACGGAGAGCAGCAGCGTGCGGTACTGCGTGTACAGCACCTCCACCTCATCCGCGCGGCTCGACCGCGCCTCGGCCACCGTCTGCTCGATGATCGCACCGATCCCGGAGGCGTCCTCAGTGGACGTCACGGCGTCATGCAGTACGTTCTGGTCGAGCAACGATTGCCTTTCGCTTCACGCCCAAACTGGCGGAAGCACTTCCGCATATAAATATGTGCTTAGACGTAGAACAACGTACCACAAGTAGTGTCCTCGGCCAAGACCTTGGGGCCTCGGTGCTCGGTGCTCGGATCCCCGAGAGAGAGTAAACCGAGGCCCGAGGACCAAGCCCCCAGCCCCCAGCACCCAGGCCCGGGGCCCCCAGTGCTATCCTCCCCGATTCTATGAGCACTGCAGAAATCCGACGTGACGTGGAGCACCGTTGGGACACCTCCATCGTCCCGGCGCTCCAGGAATACATCCGCATCCCCAACCAGTCGCCTCTCTACGACCCCCAGTGGAAGAAGAACGGGTACATGAACAAGGCCGTCGACCTGGCCCGGCACTGGACCGAGCAGCAGCAGGTCAAGGGCATGAAAATGGAAATCCTCGAGAGCGACGGGCGTACTCCCCTCATCTATATTGAGATCGACGGCGACGCCTCCTCCACGGTCATGATGTACGGCCACCTCGACAAGCAGCCGGCCATGGTGGGGTGGGAGAAGGGGCTGGGAGCCTGGACCCCGGTCCTCCGCGACGGGAAGCTCTACGGACGCGGCAGCGCCGACGACGGCTACGCGATCTTCGCCTCCATCGCCGCGGTTCGGGCGGTCCAGCAACAGAAAGAGAAGCACGCCCGCATCGTCGTCATCATCGAGTGCTGCGAAGAGAGCGGATCGAACGATCTCCCCTACTACATCGAGAAGCTGGCCGGACGCATCGGCACGCCCCGGCTCATCATCTGTCTCGACAGCGGCTGCGGCAACTACGAGCAGCTCTGGCTGACGACATCGCTGCGCGGCTCGATCGTCGGCAACCTCACCGTCGAGGTCCTCACCGAAGGCGTGCATTCGGGCGAAGCCAGCGGCATCGTGCCATCGAGCTTCCGCGTCCTGCGCGCGCTGCTCGAGAAACTCGAGGACGCCGGCAGCGGCCACATCAAGCCGGAGTGGCTGTGGGTCGACATCCCGCCGCACCGCGTCGATGAGGCCGCGGAAACGGCCAGGATCCTGGGCGACGAGATCTGGAATACGTTTCCTTGGATCGGCAGCATGCAGCCGGTCACGAAAGATCCGGTGGAGCTGCTGCTCAATCGCACCTGGCGGCCCGCGCTCGCCATCACCGGCCAGGAAGGCATGCCCGACCTGGTCCAGGCCGGCAACGTGCTCCGTCCGAAAACCGCCGTCAAGATTTCGCTGCGCACGCCGCCCACGCTCAAGCTCAGGGAAGCGAGCGCGAAGCTGAAATCACTCTTCGAGAAAGACACGCCCTACAACGCCACGGTCACGTTCGAACCGGAAAAGGGCGGCGACGGATGGGAATCCCCGAAGCTCGCTCCATGGCTGGAGCAGTCGATCGATCGTGCCTCAAAGGAGTTCTACGGAAAAGGCGTGGCCACGTTCGGCGAAGGGGGATCGATCCCTTTCATGGGCATGCTCGGCGAGCTCTTCCCCGAGGCCCAGTTCCTCATCACCGGAGTCCTCGGACCTCGCAGCAATGCGCATGGACCGAACGAGTTTCTCGACATCGAGTTCGCCAAGAGACTCACCGGGTGTGTGGCGCAGGTGTTGATCGACGAACGTCGATCCTAGCAATGAAGCTCGCCGCTCCTCGCGAGGACAGCGATGTGCCGTGGTCCCCGACACGCCACATCACCCTTTGCACGCTTTCCGCTCGCAGCTCCTGCGGACGACCACCCAGAGATTGAATGCGATCGAAATCCCGAACAGCAGTCCGCGCACGAGGTCGGCGACGTCTTCGCTGACACCGTAGCCGGCATGTACGAAGCGCAGCGAAAGGACAGAGACGAGCAACAAGAGCATGCCGATGCGAAACAACGTCTGATTCTTGAAGTTCATAGGTTTTCTCCGTGAATCAATCAGTCAGATAGAACCAGGTCATCAGCCCGAGCTTGATCACGACGAACGTGAGCCCTACGGCCAGCAGATCCCAGCGCCACACATGGTTGACAAGCAATCGATATTCGAAGAGCACAACGGACAACAGGGCCGAGGCAATGCCGGCCGTACTCGTCGAACGCCGCCTGTGCGTGAGGAACCGTTCATCGATGGCGCGGCTCAGGAACTGGATCATCATTTCTCGCTCTCCAGGACAAAGATGTCGTCGGTCGAACATCCGAACACACGCGCAAACGCAAGCGCCAGCGGAAGGCTCGGGATATAGCGATCGCGCTCGATCGAGTTGATGCTCTGACGCGAAACCCCAACCGCCTCAGCGAGTTGCTGCTGAGTCCAGTTTCGTTCGGTCCGGAGCTCCTTGATGTGGTTTCGGATACTCAAGCACGTAAAGCGTACTTGACACCATTCGAGATGTCAAGCGTACTTGACATGGTCTACCTATGGGCCTCGAAGCGCTGACGCCCACACGACCCACGACCGACGACCCACGACCCTAATGATGCCCCGCGTACCGCTTCTCCCCCGCTTCGATCCGGAACGGAAGGACGTTCTGGCGCGGTGGTAGCGGGCAGGTCGCGAACGGGGTGAACGCGCACGGCGGGTTGTAAGCCTTATTGAAGTCGACGACGGTGGTTCCGTCGGGGCCGGGGACCTTCGCGTAGAGATATCGCGCCGCCGGGTAGGTGGAGTCGCGGCTGGTCTTATCCTTGATGATGAGGAAGAGATCCTTCTCGCCCTGCTCGAGAATCGGATCGATGCGGTACTCCCTGCCGCCCACCTGGAACCGTAGCGCGCCCGGCGAGATCTCGTTGCTGGTCATTCCCAGGACGTTCGTGATGGGGATTTTCTTCGGCGGGTTGTACGGCTCGTATTTCGCGACCAGGCGCCATTTCGGGTCGGGCGGAAAGTAGTCGAGACCCTTGAAGTGTACGCGGGCATCGCTCTGCGCATCTTTCACGCGGACGGCGTAGCGCTCATTGCGCCGGATGATCTGGAACTGCACGCCGGCGCGCTTCACGATCGTCGGGCCGTCCGCCGCGGCGTCGTTCTGCAATTCGACCGGGCCGGTCACATCCTTCCCAGCGATCGTCAGCCGCGAGCCCGTCACGGGCTCGAGAACGGTGCTGCCATGACGCAGCACGACCGTGCCCGCAGGCCCGCCGGGAATCTTCAACTCGTTGGGGCCTTCGTTCAGCCAGTCCAGTCCGACCAGGGTCAGCCAGCTATCCTCGGCCCGCAGGCCTGCCGAGCGCCGCTGGCGCCACTCGCTTTCATCCCGCTCGAACGCGGCGCGATCGAGCGGCTGGACCGCCGCCACCAGGAGCAGGAGAGCAAGAAGTCTGTGCACAGCAGCGTAGGATAAAGGAGAACGCGGTTTCGAAGAGTCACACACGGGTGTCCAATCAGTAGTCCCTGGTCCTCGGTCCTGGGTCCTCGGTCCTCGGTTGAGGACGGAGACCAGGTGAAAAACCGAGGACCGAGGACCGAGGACCGAGGACCGAGGCCAGTGGCGAACGTTGCGGAGTTTCCGTCCAGGCAGCCTGAAGGCGACATCCGCGCGCGGTGGGGCGAGGAGCGCCAGCTTCTGGAAGCGATCCGCTCGGGCGATCGCGGTGCGGCGGAAGAGCTCGTCGATCGCACGTATTCGGCCGTGTTCGCCTCGCTCTTTCGATTGTGTGCCGACAGCGATCTCGCTGCCGACCTGACTCAGGAGACGTATCAGAAAGCATGGGCGGCGCTTCCCGGTTTCGACGGACGCTCGCAACTGTTCACATGGCTCTATCGCATCGCTTATACGACGTTTCTCAATCACATCCGGCGGCCGCGCCGCGTCACCTCCATGGACGACGACCGCGTGCCGGAGGTCAGTGACGGTGCTCCGTCCGCGGAGCAGGTCCTGTCGGCGAACGAAGAATCGGCGCGGCTGCGCGCCGCGGTGCTTCGTCTTCCCGACAACCTGCGCTTCACCGTGACGGCGCATTTCTGGGGCGGGCTGGCCGTAAAGGAGATTGCCGGGCTCGAGCACATCACAACCGTCGCGATTCGCAAGCGGCTGCACAAGGCCTTCACGCTGCTGGAATCGATTCTCGACGAGGACATCACATGAACCAGAATAGAAAAGCCGACCTGCAGCGGAAGTTGTCGATGACTTCCGTGCCCAAACCGCCGGCCGGCCTGTCGGAGCGGCTGAAAGCGGACATCCCGAAGAACCTGATGAGCGTGGAGCGCAATCGCACGCGGTTCTCGCGATCGGCCACGTTCAGTCTCGGTATAGCCGCCTCCATCATCGTCGTCATCTCGTCCGCGTACATCGCCTTGCAGGTTCTGTCGCACAGCGACACGAAGATCGCCAGCGCACCGCCGTCGATGGTGTCGCGGCGCGCGGCTCCGGCATCGCCGCAGGCGGAAGTGACCATCACGCTCGCAGAAAACAAGAAGGATCTGGACAAGGGCCAGGTCTCCGAGGTCAGCAAGGTGGTCAGGCGCGACGAAAACGAGGAGGCCTTCGCCGACGCGCGCAAGAAAATCGCGAAGTCGAACAGCGTCGTCGCTCTGGAATCGCCGAAAGAGAAGACCGAGCCGGCCTCCGCCGTGGCCGCAGGCGCCGTGGCCGTAGGCGGCGCGGCCGCTCCAGTCCCGGCCACGGCGGAAGCTCCGGCACCGATGCTCACCCGCCAGGCCGAGGACCAGGTGGCCGATCGAGCCGCCGCGAGACCGGAAGCCGCCACGATGAACGTGGGCCGCATCGCCGGCACCGTGGTACCGCCGAACGAGCTCTTCGGACTGTCGGTCGATCCGCTGGCCTTCGATCGGGTGAGGCGCGAGATCGAGCAGGGGGAGCGGCCGGCGGCGCGCAGCGTCGACACCTCGGCACTGATCAACTATTTCTCGCAGCGCGACACTGCCGGGCGGCGCGGCGTGCAACTCGACGTCGAGGCCTCGCGTGCCCCGCTGGCGCCGGAGAACACGGCCCTCGTGCGTTTCACGATCGAAACGCCGCGGGGCGCCCCGGCCGTTTTCGCGACGGGGGCCGATCTGGCGATCACGCTCAACAGTACCGCCGTGATCACGCATCGCCTGCTGGGCGCCGACGAGCTGAAGTCGCAGTCGGCGCTGCTCACGAACGTCTCGGTGACCGGACTCATGGATGTGAAACTGAGGCCGGCGATCAGCCCGGGAACGACGATCGCCACGCTGACATTGCGCTACCGGGCGCTGAGCGACGACAGGACGCACTCGATCACGCGTGTCGTGCACGCGTCGGACGTCGAGCGCAACTGGGATTCGGCTTCGCGTCGGCATCGTCTGGCCACGCTCGGCGCCGTTTGGAGTGAATCGCTGACGGGAACCGCGTCTCCGGATGATCTCGCCAGGACCGCGGAAAAGCTGGCCACGGAAGAGCCGGACGACCTGAGAGCGAGAGAGCTGGCCGCCGCGGCTAGCGCTTCTTCCCGCCTCCGAAGTTCCGGACCGACTGGAAGTGGACGTTGAAGTAGTTCGCCGCCGCGTGGAGAGCGCGGCTCACCATCCACTCGTCCTTCGTCTCCACGGCTTCGAGAGCTCCGCGCATGTGCGCGGGCAGTTTGCTGCGGCACCGCCGGCAGAGCGCGTTGCCGATGGTCTTGTTGAGATCGCAGCGGGGACACTGCGCCCTCTTGGCCAGCCCTTTCACCTGCTCCCGACTGATGTGAGGCATGAGCTCCTTCCCGGGGTGCGCTCGATTCTCGCACATCGTTCCTTCTGTTACGTGACAAAGCCGCCAAACGTCACGCTGGACGTCTACAATGCGCCGCTCGGAGGGATGCCATGGGCGAACGCGCTGAGCTTTTGTCAAACGGCGGCGCCACGACGGGATATTTCGCGGGCACGGGGCCGGCAATCGTGGTCATTCAGGAGTGGTGGGGACTGGTCAAGCAGATCGAGGGCGTCGTCGATCGTTTCGCCAGGGAGGGCTTCCTGGCCATCGCACCCGATCTGTACCACGGCCAGGCCGCGAAATCGCCGGACGAGGCACAGCGGCTGGCCATGGAGTTGGACGCCGAACGCGCCGAGCGCGAGATCGCCCACGCCGGCGAGTTTCTTCTCAATCGTCCCGAGTGCACGTCGAAGAGTTACGGTGTGGTCGGCTTCTGCATGGGCGGTGGGCTCGCCCAGCTTGCCGGTTCGCGCCAGAGCAACGCGGCAGCGACCGTCAGCTTCTACGGCGCCTTGCGCAAGGCTCCCATCGACTGGGCGGGCCTCTCCGGCCCGATTCTCCTGATCTATGGTGCAGACGATCCCGGCGTCCCCGCTAAACAGGGACGCGAGCTCGAGCAGAAGTTGAAGCAGCTCGGCAAGACCGTCGAGCTGAACGTGTATCCCGGCGCCGGACACGCCTTCTTCAACGAAACGGGCAGAAACTACAAGCCGGAGGCGGCGGAGGACGCGTGGCGGAGGACGATCGCGTTCTTCAAACAGCACGTCCGGTGACGATCGTTCTCTTTTCCGTACTGGCGATCCTCTGCCTCACGCCCTGGATCACGCCTCCCATCGCGCTGGCCCTCGGCATCGCCTTCGCGCTGACAGTGACTCATCCGTTCCCGAAGCAAGGCTCGCGCGCGGCGAAGATCCTGCTGCAGGCTTCGGTGGTCGGCCTCGGGTTCGGGATGAACCTGCAGCAGGTCCTGACCGCCGGAAAGACCGGCGTCCTCTTCACCATCGTGACGATTGCGGGCACGCTGATCCTCGGCTTTCTGGCCGGGCGTGCGCTGCATGTGAATCAGACCACCGCGACACTCATCTCCTCTGGCACGGCCATCTGCGGCGGCAGCGCCATCGCCGCGGTGGCGCCGGTGATCGACGCCTCCGACGACGAGATCTCGGTCTCGCTGGCCACGGTCTTCATCCTGAACTCGATCGCACTCTTCGTCTTTCCGATGATCGGCGGCGTGCTGCACATGACGCAGCGTCAGTTCGGCGTCTGGGCGGCCATCGCCATTCACGACACCAGCTCGGTGGTCGGCGCGGCGTCGCGCTACGGGTTGGAGGCGTTGCGCATCGCCACGCCCGTCAAGCTCGCCCGCGCACTCTGGATCGTTCCGCTGACGCTGGGCGCCGCTGCTGCCTTTCGGCGGAAGTCGACGAAGATCACCATGCCGTGGTTCATCCTGCTGTTTCTGATCGCATCGATCGTGCGCACGTACGTCCCCGCTCCGGTCGTACTGTGGAGCTCGATCGCCGCCGCGGCCGTGGCCCTGCTCAAGGTGACGCTGTTTCTGATCGGCGCGGGACTCTCGCGAAAAGCGATCGCCGCCGTCGGCGTCCGTCCTCTCGTCCTCGGCGTCCTGCTCTGGATCACGATCTCGATCGTGTCGCTCTACGCGGTGATGCACACGTTGTGACTCGGGCCTCGGTTCAATCCCGCTCGACGAGCAGATCTCCGGAGTAGAAGCTGCGCCCGCGCTGCTCGCGGCCCATCAGGAGGATGACGGTAAGGCTGACGATGACCACCAGCTCGAAGCCGGCCATGGCCCACGAGTAGCCGACGCGGTCCTTGAGGGCGTGCTCGATCTGGCCGGTGGGCGACGCCACGATGATGCCGAGCTGATATCCGAGCCCGGGAACGATGCCGCGGACGCGGTCCGGCGAAAGCTCGTTGAGGTGAACGGGGATGATGCCCCACGCTCCCTGCACGCCGGCCTGCATGAGAAATGCTCCGATGGCCAGCACGGCCAGCGACGATCCGAATGCCCAGATAGGCATGACACACAGCGACAGCACCAGCGCCACGATCATGCTGTACCGCCGGCCGATGCGCTGGGAGAAGTGGCCGAAGATGATCGCACCCAGCACGGCGCCGATGTTGCCGAGGATGGTGATGTTCGCGGCGGTGGCGGCGGCGACGCCGTGGCCGTGCCGCAGGAAGTCGGGATAGAGGTCCTGCGTGCCGTGAGACAGAAACATCATGAACGTCATGAGCAGGACTACGTAGCCGAACGCCGGCGCATGTGCTTTGAGCTCGCGACCGATGTCCTTCATCGTTCCGGCGCGATGCTCGAGCCACGCTTCCGACTCCGGGACGTTTCTACGGATGTACAAGGCCAGCAGTGCCGGCAGCGCACCGAGCCAGAACATCCAGCGCCATCCCGCGAACGGAAGAACGAAGCGAGCCGCCGCCGCGGCGAGCAGGAACCCGATCGAATACCCGCTCTGCAGGACGCCCGACAGCACACCGCGCCATTTTCGCGGCGCATGCTCCATGGCCATCGACGCGCCCACGCCCCACTCCCCTCCCATCCCGATGCCGAACAGCGCCCGCAGAATCAGGAACTGCATGTAGGTCTGCGAGAATCCCGACAAGAGCTCGATGATCGAGAAGTAGATGACGTTCGCCATCAGCGGGCCGCGGCGGCCGAAGCGGTCGGCCAGGAAGCCGAAGATGATCGCCCCCACCGGACGGAAGATCAGCGTGGCCGTGAGCGTGGCGATGATCTGCGACTTCGGGACGTGGAACTGCGCCGCCAGCGTGTCGAAGAGAAAGACCACGACGAAAAAATCGAAGGCGTCGAGCGTCCACCCGAGAAACCCCGCCAGAACGGCGTGCCCAGAATTGCGCTTCCCCATGGCCGGTGGCGATTGTAAGCGGTACTACAATCGCGTCTCACATCATGCCCGAAGTCGTGCTGCAGGGAAGCCTTGCCTCATTCAAGCTCCCCAACGTGCTGACTCTCCTGAGCGGAGCCCGTAAAAGCGGCACGCTCATACTCTCCGGCTTCGGCCGGCAGTCCTACGTCCTGTTCAGCAACGGCTCGCTTGTCTACGCCGGATCGGATCAGGAGAAGTTCCGTCTCGGAAACCTGCTCATGCGGAAAAAGAAGATCACCCGGGAGCAGCAGCAGGACATCGACGCGGTGATGCGCAAGCAGGGCGGACGCTTCGGGCAGATCGCCATGCAGAAAGGCATCCTGACCGAAGAAGAGGTGCGCGAATCCCTCAAGGTACAGGTGTCCGAGGTGGTGTACGACGCGTTCGTGTGGACGGAAGGGACCTTCCGGTTCAACGAGGACCTGCAGCTTCCCGACTACGCCGTGACGATCGCCGTGGACCTGCCGAACCTGATCATGGAAGGGGCGCGGCGCATCGAGGAATGGGAGAACGTGGTTCAGCTCCTGCCCGACGACTCGGTGGTGTTTCGCGTCGTCTCCGCGCCGAAAGACGACAAGATCACTCTGAGCGCGGAGGAGTGGAAGGTGCTCTTTCTCGTCAACGGACAGCGCACCCTGACCGAGCTGGTCGCCGAGGCCGAAGACGATGCGCTGAGCGTCTATCGCATCATCTATGGACTGCAGTGCAACCGGCTGATCGAGGCCATCAAGGCCTCGCCATCGGCGGAAGACACCAATCGCCTCACCGACGAGAAGCCGCTGGCTTTACCCCAGGACGACACCATGAGACAGCATCCTTCATGGTTCGACGCCACCATCCACGACACCGACGACGACACCGAGCTTCTCGTCTCCACCGATGCACGCCTGTCGTGGAGCGACGTGATCAAGCCGGTTGTCGCGCAGCTCACCATCGGCAACGGCGCCACGACCGGCCGGGTCATCCCGTTGACCGAATCGGAGTACAGCGTCGGACGACAGCGCGACAACACCATCCCGATCTCCGACCTGGGCGTCTCCGGATATCACGCCCGGATCTTCCGTACCGCGGATGGCTACGCTATCGAGGATCTGAAGAGCCGCAACGGAATCTGGATCAACGGCGGACGAGTCTTCCACGCTACGCTGCGCAACGGCGACCAGGTGCGCCTCGGCGCGACCGACCTGCGCTACGAGGTCCTGTTCGAACCTTCGAAGCCGTGAGGGTTATGCGTGCCGGCTGAAGCCGGCACCTACACGGACGTCATTCCGAGCGCCGAAGAGCGCGAGGAATCCGGGCGGGGGCAGCTACACGATCCGCTCCAGGCCTCCCATGTACTGCCGCAGCGCCTCGGGGACGACGACCGAGCCGTCCGCCTGCTGAAAGTTCTCGAGGATGGCCACGAGCGTGCGGCCGAGCGGAAGACCCGATCCGTTGAGCGTGTGCACGAAGCCGGTCTTCTTCTCCGCCGTGCGATAGCGGATGTTCGCGCGCCGGGCCTGATAGTCGACGAAGTTCGAGCACGAGGCGATCTCGCGGTAGGTCTCCTGTCCCGGCAGCCAGACTTCGATGTCGTACGTCTTCGCCGAGCTCGGGCTCATGTCGCCGGTCGACAGCGTCACCACACGATAGTGAAGCCCGATCGCCTGCAACACGGCCTCGGAGTCGGCGGTGAGACGTTCCAGCTCGTCCCACGACCGGTCCGGCATGGCGAACTTCACCAGCTCCACTTTCTCGAACTGATGCTGGCGGATCAGTCCGCGCGTGTCGCGTCCCGCCGCTCCCGCCTCGGCGCGAAAACAGGGCGTGTAGGCGGTGTACGACAGCGTCAGCCGTGATGTGTCGAGAAACTCCTCGCGATGGAGATTCGTCACCGGCACTTCCGCCGTGGGCACGAGGTAATACGTCTTCTCTCCGCTGACCTTGAAGAGATCCTCTTCGAACTTCGGCAACTGTCCGGTCCCGCGCAGCGAATCGGCATTGACCATGAACGGAGGCAGCACCTCGATGTAACCCTGTTCGCCGTGAAGATCGAGCATGAAGTTCATGAGGGCGCGGTTGAGCTTCGCCGCCGCACCGAACAGCACGGTGAATCGCGCACCGGTGATCTTGGCGGCGCGATCGAAATCGAGGATGCCCAGCGCCTCGCCGATGTCCCAGTGCGCTTTGGGAGCAAACGGGAACTTCGGTTTCTCCCCCCACGTGCGCTCGACGCGATTGGCTGTTTCGTCGGCGCCCACCGGGACGGAGTGGTGCGGGACGTTCGGAAAGTACAGCTCAATGTTCCTGAGCTCCTCTTCGATCAGCCCAAGGCGCTCGTCGAGCAACTTGATGTCGTCGCCGACACGCTTCATGGCCTCGATCTGCGACGACGCGTCCTCCTTGCTCTTCTTGAGCTTCGCGATTTCCTGCGAGGCGACGTTGCGCTGATTCTTCAGCGCCTCCACCTGGACGATGATGCGCCGGCGCTCGGCGTCGAGCTCGAGAAAGCGCTCCAGGTCGACTGTCGCTCCCCGATTCCTGAGCGCGGTGCGGTATTGATCGGCGTTTTCGCGGAGATACTCACGGGACAACATGGCGCGGGATCATAAACCAGGCCGAGAACCGAGGACCGGAATCAGTGTCTTGCGGCGCGGCGCTTGCCCGGCTGCGCTGCTGCAGCGAGATCGCAGGTCATGACCAGCGCGTAAGACTGCCGCGGGCCGCTGCCGATGATCGGAGCGGAGACGTTCACGGTGTACGTTCCCGTCAAGGGCGTGGGGATCGTCACTTCTTCGACGTTGTTCACGCTGTCGCGCGTGCCGGGGTGAAGGGCCTCGTTGCCGAAATGGACTTCTCCTGCCGGAGTGGTGACGTAGAGATCGAGATCGTTGACGAGCGTGGCGCCCGGGGCATCGGTCCAGACCAGCACCACCTTGAGCGGCGTGCCGGCCATGACGTCGATCGTCGCGGTTGCGGACTGACCCTGCGCCAGTCCGTTGCCCGTGGCCACGTCGAACGCGCGCAGCTTCGCCCGATCGCCGGGAAAGTAGAGCGCGTCGTCGAGCACGGGAAGTCCGAAACCCTGCTCGTAGGAGGGAACCGGCTGCGAGACGACGTCGAGCCCGACACCGTAGTTCCGCATCGGCACGCGCCGGGCCGCGGCGATGATCGTGGCCTTGAGGAGCGCGGCGCTCGGCACGAATGCGTTCGCCGAGGTCTTCGTTCCCGACGGGTAGAAGCCGTCGGTGTAGTACTGGCGCGCCAGCGCCGCCGCGCCGGCGATCGTCGGCGAAGCCCACGAAGTACCCGGCTGCGGCGTCACGTCGCACGTGGCGGGGTTCCCATCGAAGTCCATATCGCCGGCGATGACGTACGACGGACCGACCACGTCCGGCTTGATGCGGCCGTCTCGTGTCGGACCGACCAGTCCGCCGCTGACCACGCTGTCGTCACGCACCGCCGATCCGCGCGTGCCGCCAACCTGCAACGTATTCTTCGCACAGCCCGGTGCAGACAGCGAGCTCGCCGGCGGCGGAGTGCTGGCCGAGTAGTTGCCCGTGTTGAAGACCACGAGCATGTCCGGGTGTGACACGACGAACGCATCGATGTCGCGCGCCGCCTGCGAGTAGCTGCCGGTCAGCGAGTGATAGTCGCCCCACGAATTCGAGTGAATGCGCGCGCCCTGCCGGTACGCCTGGTCGAGCGCGGGCGTGATGTTGACGGGACAGCCGATGCCGGGCCGGGCCGTGCAGGTGTCGTTCGCCGAGAGACCGGCGTCCTGGACGACGAGTTTCGCGCCCAAGGCGATGGCGTCGCCGTAGTCGTGAACGAGCGGCGTTCCGATGTCGCCGGCCACGGCCCCGGCCGCATGCGTTCCGTGATCGCGCTGGACGTAGTCGTACAGCGGATGCGTGGCCGGGTCATCACAGCCGGCCGCCCCCGGAAACTGATCGCAGGAGTAGAGAAAGTCGTAGGCGACGATCTTGCGCCGCGACAGATCGACGTTCTCCCAGGCCATCCCGATCGACGGCGAGCCGGTGTTGAACGGCGGCTTCGAGCTGTCGGCCTCCGCGAAATAGCAGCTCGTCCAGTCGACGCCGGTGTCGAGCACCGCCACGATCTGCCCTTCGCCATGGATGCCGTGGTCGTACAACGGCGTGCCGAAGCTCAGCCAGCCGCTTTGCAGCGAGTGGTAGGAGATCTCGTTGGCGGAGAGGGGTATGGCGATCAGTGTTGCAAGTATCAATAACTTGCGCATTGGAAAAGGGAACGACCGAACCGAGGCGGTACATTCCGGGAAGACGGGAGGTTTCCCATCCCCCCTCTCAATGCACGAACTTGCGCCGGTTCCGGATGTAGTCCGCAAGGATGTACTCGCCGAGGCGGTCCGGGGATGTGTAGAACGCCCGGCCACGATTGATCTGCGAGAGTTGCTCGACGAAGTTCACGAGCATGGGGTCGGGGGCGAGCATGAACGTCGTGATGGGGACGCCGGCGCGGCGGCACTTGTCCGCCTCCTCGAGCGTGCGGTTGACGATCTTCATGTCCAGACCGAACGAGTTCGTGTAGAGGTGACCGTTCTCCAAGAGGGCCGACGGCTTGCCGTCGGTGATCATGAAGATCTGTTTGTTGTTGTGTTTGTGCCGGCGCAGGATGCGCTGAGCGAGCTCGAGTCCGGCCTTGGTGTTGGTGTGGTACGGGCCGACCTTCACATAGGGAATCTCGGAGATCGGTACCTCGACCGCCTCGTCGCCGAAGAGAAGCACGTCGATCGAGTCCTTCGGGTACTTCGTGATGATCAGCTCCGTCAGCGCCAGCGCCACTTTCTTGGCCGGCGTGATGCGGTCCTCGCCGTAGAGGATCATGGAGTGCGAGATGTCGATCATGACGACGGTCGCGCAGCTCGAGTTGTGCTCGGTCTCGTAGACCTCCAGATCGGCCTCGGTGATCCGGATGTCGTCCGAGGGATCGTTGTGCTTCATGGCGTTCTGCAGCGTGCGGATCGAGTCGAGCGCCATCGGATCGTCACCGAACTGATAGGCGCGTGTTTCCGTCAGGCGCTCCGTCCCCTGCCCGGCCGTGCCCACCGAGTGGGATCCGGTCAACGACTTCTGCAGCCCGCCGAAGATCTCGTCCAGGGCGTCGCGGCGGATCTGCCGCTCGCCACCCGCCGCCAGGACCAGGTTCCCGTCGCCGTCCTCGCCGATTACGTTCTCCTCGGTCAGTTTCGCGAAGAACGCATCGAGATCGATGTTCTCATCGATCAGACCGCGCTCCTGCAGCGCGCGCATCCAGCGCATGGCCTCCTCGACGTCCCCCCCTGTCTGCAGCAGCAGGTGGTTGAAGAGCCGCCGCAGGCCCATCTCGGCGAGAAGTTGTCTGATGAGCTCCGGATCGAGATAGGAGTAGCGCTGTCTCACGTTCTGGTCAGCTTTTCCAGCCAGCGGGCGATGGTGGGATTGTTGGGCAACTGCTCCTTCGCTTCCTCGAGGGTGGCTAACGCGTCGGCCGGGCGATCGAGCACGAGCAGGATCTGTACGCGCAACTCCACGAGCGACTGGTACAACGCCAGATCGGTGACGTCCTGGCCGCCCAGCAGCGACATGGCCCGATTCACGAACTTGAGCGCCGTGTCGGCTTTCGAGTCATTGAGCGCATCGGCCGCAAAGCGATGCAACATCCTCGGCGAATCACCGAGGAACGACTGGGCGTCGACGAAGTGGCTCAGCGCTTCGCGGACGATGGTCTCCTGATCGGGAAACCATCCGTCGCGGATGATCCGGTCGATCTGACGCGCCAACTCGGTGGGGATGTCTGCCGCGACCTTAACCATGGATTACCCGGCGCTTCATTTCACGGTCCGCAGCACATTGAACTTCATCAGCTCCTGGAACGTGATGGTCGAGTCGAGATCCTCACGTGCCAGGCGCAGGGCCTGGTGCAGCCCCTCGAGCAGCATCTCCATCCAGAACGCCAGCTCCTCGTCCCGCGATGGCTGCACGTACTTCTGTACCGTCTCGGCGAGCCTGGGGACGCGCTTGATCTCCGCGAAATGCTTCGGGAACGGCTGCTCGTCCGACAACGTGATCTTGTTCCCTTCCATGAACCAGGCCAGGATCAGCTCGTAGTTGGGCTCCTGGCGCTTGTCGCGTTGCGGCTCTTCGCGCTTGGGCGGCTCCTTCTTCGCCTGTTGTTTGCGCCGGCCGGCGAAGACATCGTCGAGGTCGTCCTGCTCGACGTCGTAGTTGCGATTCTGATTTCCGCGCGTGCCGGCACGCTCGACCGGCGGGAACTTCTGCTCGAAGAGTTTCGCCACGGCCGTGCCGATCAGCTTGCGTGCCACCACTTCCGATCCCTGCTGCTCCCCCTCGTAGACCATCTCCACCTTGCCGGTGATGGCGGGAAGGACCATGGCCAGGTCGGAAAGGCGCGGGAACACGTGGCGATCGCCGGTCATGGCGGCACGGCGCTCGAGGTTCGACTGCAGGAGCTCGATGGCGGCGATGGTCAGACGCGCCGACACGCCCGAGGACTGGTCCACCAGCTCGGATTCGCGCGCGGCGAAGGCGATGTTCTCGACGATGTCGCGGACGTAGGACGGAATCTCCACCGTCACCTGGGCGTCGCGCTGCGTCCACGCTTCCTGTTCGGTGATCTGGCGCGCCGTCTCGATCTGCTGCGGATAGTGCGTCAGGATCTGCGAGTCGATGCGGTCTTTGAGCGGCGTGATGATGTTCCCGCGGCTGGTGTAGTCCTCCGGGTTGGCGCTGAACACCAGCACGATGTCCATGGGAATGCGCACCGGAAAGCCGCGGATCTGCAGGTCGCGCTCCTCCAGGATGTTGAGCAATGCTACCTGGATACGCGGCGCCAGGTCGGGCAGCTCGTTGATGGCGAAGATCCCGCGGTTCGTGCGCGGGATGATGCCGTAGTGGATGACTTCCTCGTCGGCGTACGTCAGCCGCTGGTTGGCGGCTTTGATCGGATCGATGTCGCCGATGAGATCAGCCACCGTGACATCGGGCGTGGCCAGCTTCTCGCGATAGCGCTCCTCGCGGCGGATCCAGGCGATGGGCAGATCGTCGCCCTGGTCGGCTGCCAGCCTCCGGCAACGCTTGCAGGACGGCTGCAGCGGCGAGTCGTTGATCTCGCAGCCGGCGATGATCGGGATCTGTTCGTCGAGCAGCAGCGTGAGCGAGCGCAGGATGCGCGTCTTGGCCTGGCCGCGCAGACCCAGAAGGATGATGTCGTGCTTCGACAGGATGGCGTTGTGCAGCGCCGGGATCACCGTCCGGTCGTAACCGTGGATTCCCGGGAAAACCGTTTCGCCGCGCGCGATCTTCGACAGGAGATTCGCGCGCATCTCGTCCTTGACCGAACGGATCTTGTAACCGGAGGCGCGCAGCTCACCGAGAGTATGGGTCGGGGTCATATCGCCGATGAGGGTATGCGGCGGATGACCCAAACTGCAAGCGCCAGGCGGACACTTCTCTGAGAAAATCCGGCCATGTGGAAAGCGGAGGCGCTGCTGATGGTTGTCGTCGCCACGGCCGGGATGGCCCAGTTCCCGTACGACTCCTCCGCTCCCGCCGACCCCCAGCTCGTTTCCCGTGAGTGGCGCGGAAAGACGCTCGTTCAGGACATCACCTATGCCAGTCCGAAAGGCGGGCGGGTGCCGGCCTTCCTCTTCACGCAGCCGGACGCGACCGCCGCGCCCGCGGTCATCTTCATGCACTGGGGGCTCGGCGACCGTCACGCCTTTTACGACGAGGCGGCCACACTCGCGGACCACGGCCTGGCGTCGCTCCTCATCGACGCTCCCTTCGTCCGGCCTGGCGCGGAACCGAAGGGCGAAAACGAAGACCTCTCTCAGGCCGTCGTCGACGTGCGCCGGGGCATCGACCTCCTCTCCGCGCGCAAGGATGTCGATCCCAAACGCATCGCTTTCGTCGGCCTCAGCTACGGCGCGCACGTGGGCGCCCTGCTCGCGGCGCAGGAACCGCGGCTGGCCGGATTGATTCTCGCCGGCGGACTGGCTTCGAACGCCGACGCGGAAAAGAATCCCGCGCTGGCGCCGTACGACGCGGAGATCTGGATCGCCAAACCGCGCCAGTCGCCGGTGTTTCTCCAGTTCGCGCGCAGCGACGAGTACATCTCGCGGGATCAGGCCAACCGGTTCATCAAGGCCGCGACCGATCCGGCCATCTATAAGTTCTACGAGGGCAGCCACGCCTTCGGCGCCGCCGCGCGCGCCGATCGCATCTCCTGGCTGGCCGCCCACCTCGGTTTCGCCATTCACGACTCGTCGTATCGCACGATTGTCAGCGCCCCGGTCCACAGCGACATCGGACGCCTCGGCATCGTCGCGGAAATGCCGGGCATGCAGCAGATTCGCGTGCGGCACGACATCGCCTTCGACTCCGATCGGAAGATGGACGTCTATTACCCGTTCGGCATGACCGCGGCAGACCGCGTCCCCGCGATCATCGCCGTGAACGGCCAGTCGGAGAATCCGGCACTCATGAAGGCCTTGCGCGGCGCCCGCTTCACCACGACGTTCGCACAGGCCCTGGCCGTGCGAGCGAACCGGATCGTCATCGTACCGGACATCCGTATGGCTTCCGAAGGCGATCCGGCCATCGATCTGGCAGCGCTCATGAAGTACGTCGAGGCACACGCCGCGGAGCTGCAGATCGACGCCACCCAATTCGCGATCATCACGCGCTCGGCAGGCTACTCGTACGGATTCCGTGCCGCCGCGAATCCGAAAGTCAAGGCGCTGGCGATCTGGTATGGCAACCTCGGCGATCCGAAGCTCGTTCTCAGAAATGACCTGCCCATGCTCGTCGTTACGGCGCAATACGACTTCTGGTATGACGCCGCGGGGGCGAAGCGATTCGTCGAAGCCACGGGAGCGCGGCAGATCCATCTTCCCGATGGCGATCACGGGTTCGAGATCTTCGATGACCTCGACCAGTCACGCGACGCCTTCGTGAAAACCGCTATGTTTCTACGGGAGCATCTGCCGGTTCGTCGCTGACGTCGATGTCCCGGTTGAACTCGCTCATGGCGCGTTTGAGATCGCCGCGCGCGAACAGCAGGAGCGCGTCGACCGAGCGCTCGACCGCCCGCTCGACGACCGGCTCTTCGTCGGGCGTGAACTCGTCGAGCACATAGTCACGCAACGGGGCCTCCCGCTCCTGGCCGTGAATCCCCATGCGCAGCCGCGGGAAATTCTCCGTCTCCAGCGACGACACGATCGAGCGCATCCCGTTGTGCGTGCCCGCCGAGCCGTTCGGGCGAATCCGCAGTCTGCCCAGCGGAAGATCGATGTCGTCGTAGACCACGATCAGATCGCCCGGCGACTCCAGGTAGGCGTTCACCAGCAGCCGGACCGCGTCGCCCGACAGATTCATGAACGTCAGCGGTTTGGCCACGAGCACGCTGCCGCCGGCGACGCGTCCCTGCCCGGTCATGGCACTTTTCTCGTGCTTGTCGATGCGGATGCGGAACTTCGAGGCGAACGCGTCCACGACTCGCCATCCGATGTTGTGGCGCGTCCCGGCATACTCGGGTCCGGGATTGCCGAGCCCCACGATCAGCTTCATCGCTTGTTAGTGTAGTGCCGCCTCGGTCCTCGGACGGCGCTCCTGCATCCGCACCGAGCCCGAATGCTAAGCTCCGCTGCGCAATGACCCCATCCCAACGGATCGTCATCATCGATGACAACGCGAACGATCTCGCGGTCACACGCCGCTTTCTGGAGCGGCGGGGATACGACGTCACCACGGCGCTGTCGGGCGAGGAAGGACTTCGCCTGGCCTCGCAGAACCTTCCGGACGCCATCGTCGTCGACTATCGGATGCCGGTCATGGACGGGTTCGAGGTCTCGCGGCGGGTCAAGGCCGATCCGCAACTGAACACCGTGCCGGTGTTGATGCTGACGGGCGCAGATTCAACGCAATCGATCGTCGACGGTCTGGCCGCCGGCGCCGACGATTACGTGACGAAGGGCTCCGACACGGAGGTGCTGCTGGCACGCCTGAGCGCCCTGCTTCGCGTGAAGGCGTCGCAGGACCAGTTGCGGCGCATGAATCAGCAGATGCGTCGCGACCTCGACATCGCCCGGCGCGTGCAGGAAGCGCTCGTGCCCTCCGGACCGTTCCGCACGGCGCACGTCGAGATCCGCTCGGCCTACATGCCCAGCGCCACGCTGTCCGGTGACTTCTATGACTACTTCGCGCTCAACGGCTCGATGTACCTCTTCGTCGCGGACGTGTCCGGGCACGGGCTGCCGGCAGCGATTCTGGTCTCGCTGCTGAAGAGCTACCTGCATACGGAGTCCGACCCCGACCGGACGCTCGCGGAATTCATGACCCGGCTCAACGACTTCCTCTTCAGCGTGAGCCTTCCCACGCAGTTCGCCACCGCGCAACTGTTCCGCATCGACGACGGAAATCTCGTCTACTCGAACGCCGCGCATCCGCCCTTTCTCCTTCATCGGGCCGAGGGCCGCGAGACCATCACGGTCGAGCAACCGGGAAATCTGCTCGGCGCCATGCCGCACATGGAGTTCGACGAGCACCGGCTGCAGGTGGCGCCGGGCGACACGCTCTTCGCCTATACGGACGGCCTGACCGACCAGCGCAATGCCGAGGGCGAGTTCTACTCGCTCGATCGCGTGGCCCGTCTGCTCGACGGATCGAGCGGCGCCGACCTGACCACCGTGTACGACTCGATCTACAACGACGTCAGCGGATTCGCCGCCACCGAGGATTTTCGAGACGACATTGCATTCGTCGCCGCCCGCTTCCATTGACTATGAAAAAAGCAGCCCTCCTTCTTCTGTTATCGAGCAGTGTCTTCGCGCAGCAGCACCCGCACGCGGAGATCTTCCCGTCGGACTTCACGCCCAGCCCGTGTGCTTCGAAGGAACCGTGCATCTCGTTCACGAATGTTTCCTTCGAGCAGGCCGCACACGCATTTTTCAATCGCGATCTCGATCCGAAATGGAGTGACAAGTACGGCGATCAGCTCGAAGCGACGACAAAACCCTTCTGCGTGAAACGCGCCACGTGCAACGCCTCGCCCGGCCGCCTGTGGTGGTTCTGCAACGACGTATTCGCGCTGGCGCTCCGCGGCACGTGCGAGACCATCTTCGATCCGAAGACCCGCCCCGATGACAACCGGCAGTGCCATACCTGGATGGACACGTACGTCTCCGGCGTCGATCAGCACGGCAGCAAGGACTGGGCGGCCGCGCAGAAGTGCCTCAAGGAGTCGGGGGTCGAGCCGTCCGGACCGCACCACATGGACTGGTGGTCGAGTCCCGCCACGGTCCCGGCCGGCTACAAGGGTCCCATTCGCATCTTCGCGGTCGACAGCGAGACGCACGTGCCGGTGGAGGCGGAGATCTCGTTCGAGGACCAGATCGTCTATGCCACCGATCCGCCCACCGGAAAACCCACCACCTATTACGTCTTCAACTGGCCGCGCATCCTGATCCGCGTGCCGAACGCCGACGGTCACAGCGATGTCCGGCCGGTATCGATGTCCATCACCGCTCCCGGTTACGAGACCGTTCACACACTTCCGCCGACGGAGTTACCGAAGATGATCACGTCGATGAAGCGTGACGCGCACTCGCTCACCATCACGGCCACCGACTCGGATACGGGCAAACCGGTCGAAGCGCAGGTTTACCTCGGCGAACAGACGGTGGGATTCACCAATCAGCCCATCGAGCTCGCCATCGGGAAGAAGCATCCCGAGCTCTGGGTGCGCTCGCCGTTCGACGCCTACAGCGATGTGGTCCTGCTGAAGGCGCAGTAGGAACTGCCGAACGCGCTCAGCTCACTTTCGCGAGCAGCTCGACGGCCTGCGGGCGTTTCTCGTAGCGCACGTCCGAGGCGGCGATCTTCTGGAGGTAGGCGCGTGCGGCCTCGCGATCGTTGCGCTTCAGGTGCGTTCGCGCCAGCCAGAAGAACGTGTCCACGACGTATTCGTTCTCGCTGAACTTGTGCGTCTCCAGCGCGCGCTCGAACGAGGCCGCGGCCTCATCGAAGCGGCCCCCCACGTACTGGATGCGGCCCAGGTGTGAGAGGGCGTCGAAGTAGTCGTAGGACTGCTGCTCGACGCTGGAGACCACGCGCCGGTAGTACTCCTCGGCCTTGTCGTACTGCTTGCGGTCGAAGCAGATCGCTCCGCAGAAAAGAAGGGCGTTGCGGAAAAAGTACGAATTGAAGAACGGCTGGTTCGGATCGAAGAGGTGCAGGGCCTCCTCGAAGAGACGGAGCGATTCCTCCTGATCGTGCAGCGCGTAGGAGTTGAGGGCCTTGAATGCCAGTGCCTGCGCTGTGACGTTGTTGTTCGCCGAATAGCGCAGCGACTGATCGTGCAGCTCTCTGGCTCCCGCGTAGTCGTGCTCTTCGTGCGACAGATGCCCGAGCAGGACGTACGACTTGTACTTGATGTCGTTGGCCTCGTCCGATTCTTCCGAGGCGCAGGCCTCGCGGAATCCCTGACGGGCCCGGGCCGGATCGCCCGCGTAGAGGGAGGCCACGGCCTGGTAGTACGTGGCCTCGAGCGACGTCAGCACGGACCGTCCCTCGCGGTTCATCTGATCGATGAATTTCGTGACGAGCTGGGCCAGGATGCGGTTGTCCGAGCTTGGCTCGACGATGAAGTTCTGAAGATAGACGAGCCGGTTCTCCAGGATGCGCATCATCTCCAGCATGATGGTGATGCGCTGGCTGTCGTCTCCGGTCTCCTTGAACAGCGATGCCAGCTGGCGCTGCAACGCGGCGTAGGCGTCGTCGTAACGGCCAGTGGCCGCGTCGGAGAGCTCGCCCTTCTCGTTCTGTAGTTTTGTTTCGAGCGCGATCCGCTGGTCGAGAAGTCCCTTGATCCGCGCGCTCAGGTCATTAGCCATCGCCCCGTCCCGTTCCGTTCAAAAGGCGTCAGGCCCAGGACTTCGGGCCGATGCGCCTCATCTTACCGCTCTCGCCGTGCAATCGCAGTTCCAGCGACTTCGATGAGCCGAAACTCGATCTGGTGGCGATCCTCGTCGATTGACTTGACCTCGATCCTGACGTGATCGCCGAGGCGCAGCTCGCGGTTGGATGACTGGCCGCGCAGACGGTGCTCGCGTTCGGCGAAGTTCCAGAAGTCTCCGCCAATCGTGGCCACGGGCACGAGCCCCTGGACCAGGATCTCGTCGAGCTCGATGAACACTCCGAAGGGCGCCACGCCGGTGATGATGCCGGAAAATTGATTGCCGATCCGGCCACGCATGAAGATGACCTTCTTCCATTCCAGCACTTCGCGCTCGGCCTCTTCGGCGCGCCGCTCGCGCTCGCTTGACTGCATCGCATACAACGGATGCGCGGCCTCCACGCGTGCCAGACGCTCGCCGTGCATCGAACCGCTGGCGATCAGCTCGGCCAGCCGGCGATGGACGACCAGATCGGGATAGCGGCGAATGGGTGAAGTGAAATGGCAGTAGTGCTGAAGTCCAAGGGCGAAGTGTCCGAGACTCTCGTCGGCGTAAAAGGCCCGCTTCATGGAGCGGAGGACGATGTTCGTCAGGAACCGCTCCTCGGGCGTGCCTGCAACGGACTTGAGCACCCGCTGTAACTCGCCCGGCCGGATGTCCTCGACATCGCCGCGCAACGTCAGCTTGAACTCCTTGAGGATCTGCTTCAGATCCTCGAGTTTCTGCGGGTCCGGCTGCTGGTGCACGCGATACAGGCCCGGCTGATTCGCCATCACCAGCTGTGTGGCCACCACCTCGTTCGCGGCGAGCATGAACTCCTCGATGAGCCGGTGGGCGACGTTGCGCTCGGTGGCGCGGATGGTCTCGATGTCGCCGCTCTGGCCGAGGACGACGTCGGCCTCGGGCAGATCGAAGTCGATGGAGCCTCGTTTGTAGCGCCGGGCGCGCAGAATCTCGTACAGCGCGTGCATGCGCTCGAACTCGGGCAGCAGGTATCCGTAGCGTTGCTCCAGCTCCGGGGTGCGCGCGGTCAGGATGGCGTTCACATCCGTGTACGTCATCCGCTCCTTCGTCCTGATCACCGATTTGTACGTGCGGTGGTCGACGAAACGGCCGCGCTTGTCGATCTCGATGTCGCACGAGAACGTCAGGCGCTCCACGCGCGGGTTCAGCGAACAGATTCCGTTCGAGAGACGCTCCGGCAGCATCGGCACCGCCCGGCCGGGAAAGTAGACCGACGTTCCGCGCTCGAACGCTTCCCGATCGAGATCACCTCCCTCGGTCACGTAGTGAGCCACGTCGGCGATGTGGACGCCCAGCAGATAGTTGCCGTTCGGAAGCAGCCGCACCTCGACGGCGTCATCGAAGTCTTTGGCCGTCTCGCCGTCGATCGTGACGATGTTGCGGTCCCGCAGGTCGACTCGCCTGGCCAGCTCATCAGGCGCCACTTCGGTCGGGACGGACTCGGCCGCTCGCAGCACCTCCGGTGGGAAGTTGTGCGGGATGTGGAACTTGCGGATGACCACTTCGATGTCGACGCCCGGCTCGCCGATGAAGCCGAGCAGTTCGACAACGCGTCCGTGAGCGAGGTGGGAGCCGCGGTCCGGATAGCGGTCGATCTCCACGTTGACCATCTCGCCGTCGCGCGCGCCCATCTCATCGGCCTGGCTGTCGATGACGATGTCGGTGTCGATGCGGAAGTCGTACGGCACGACGAAGGAATGGACCTCGTTCGCATGAAATCGGCCAACGACCGTACGGTGGGCGCGACGGAGGACGCTGACCACCTCGCCGACGACGAGGTCGCGGCCGTGGAGCTTCTTGAACTTCGACTCACGCTTGTCCGCGCGCACGACGATGAGGTCGCCGTTCATGGCGCCCTTCATGGCTTTGCGGTCGATGTAGATGTCCGGCTCGTCTCCGCCGAAGATCGTGCCGTAACCGTCCGGGTGCACTTTGACGCGTCCGGCGTGGTAGGGAGTGAACTCGAGGAGCGAGTAGCGCTTCCCGCGGACCGCGATGATGATGCCGTCGCGCTCGAGGTCGCCAGCAGCGTGCTCGACCTCCTGGCGCGTCGCTTCCGTGTCACCGAGACGTTGATGGATGTCGCCGATGGTGAGCAGACGATTGCCGCGTTCCCGCAGGAGCGCGACGATGGACTCGTGAAGTTCTGATTTCTGAGGAAGCATTTCAGGTCGCCGGTCGTCGGTCGTGGGTCGTATGGGCCTTTGAGCTCAAACGCCCCCGGTGACCTACGACCTTCGACCTACGACCATCGGTCAGCGCGCTTTTCTGGGCGCGACGACTCTCTTGGCAGAGACCATTCGGCGGCGGGTCGGACGAATCGACTCCGCGAAACCGTTCAGCATGGTCTGCGTGCGCAGTTTGTTGTGCAGCGTGTTGCGGTGGACGCCCAGTCTCTTCGAAGCCTGCGTGACGTTGCCGCGGCTGGCAGACATCGCAGCGACGATGTACTTCCCTTCGAAAGCTTCGACGGCCTGCTCCAGTGTGATGCCATTGCCGATCAACTCGCGAATGATTGCATTCAGCCGGTCGTCGATACTCACCATTCGATCCAACCTCGATTATCGTGACGCGTTTTGGATGAGCAGCGATTCTACTACTCAGCTTTCACGTGCGATCAAGAAAATTTTTGCGGCCGACTGCGCTTGACAAATTGACTCAGGAAGAGTGAAAGCAATGTGACCGCCGTCATCCACGTTCCTGCGAGAAGTGAAAGCGAACGATATCGCCATTCCACTTCGTGGTGACCTTTGGAAACTTCGACGGCACGAAAGATCCCCGCGCCCAGGAGTTTCCTTTTCTCGATTCCGTCGACGAACACGTGCCACGACGGAGAATCCTGCTGCGTCAGCATGACGATCCCATCGGAAGGCGCGTCGACCTCGACCTGGGCGTGGCGCGCATCCAGTGCCACGTACGACGTCGAGGTCACCAGCGGCGTCGCCTTCGCAAATGCCGGACTGATCGGCGGCGTGACGTACAGCGCGGCGCGATCCGGATGCTCGATCGAGGTACGCAAAGCCTCATCCGCTGACGGAAACGACACGGCACGCGACCAGAATGTCGCCATCGGCGGCACAGCGCCGTTGAGATAGATCTTCACCGGACCCGAAGACGCCACCACCCGAAGCGAAGGAATGGGCTGGGCGGAGAGAATGTATCCGCCGCCGATCAGGTCGACGAGCTCGCGGCGTCTGCTCGCAACCACGACATCCAGAAGGCGCAGATAGCGCTCGCTCACCACCGGCGCCGCCGTCGATGCGTCGTACCGCCGCTGATAGAGGTTGAGATAGCCCGAGATCCACGCCGAGCGATTTGTGATGCGCTCGGCGGGCATGCGAATGATTTTCGCCAGCCGCCCGATCGATGCCGCGTACGGAACGAGATCCGTCGTGAACGTGGCCATGTCGAAAAGCGGCCGCTCCTGCGGAACCAGATCGACGACGATCACGAGAACCAGCAGCAGATCGGCCCAGCGCCGGTTCGGACGGATACGCTCCCATCCCATCGCCGCGAGCGCCGCGATGGCCAGCGCACCGAACGGAACGACCCGCGATGGGTAACGGAAAAGCGTGAGCGGGAGCCGCGCGAATCCCTGGCCGATCAAAGGAAGACGATTCCCGGCAGCCACGAGAACAGCGAATGCGAGAAGCGCGAGCCAGGCCAGCACGGTCCGCCGGTCGTGGGTCGTGGGTCGTGGGTCACGGGGGCCTTCAGGCGACGAGGCCCCCTTGACCCACGACCTGCGACCTGCGACCGCCAGCAACGCCAGCACCACCGCCGGAATCCCCACATAAATCACCGCGATGAAATGCTGCGAAAGGCCGGGATCGAACCCCCCGCTCCGGAAATGCGGCGGGACGATGATGCGCAGCCAGTCGGACACGGGCATCGATTCGAGGAAGATCTGGCCGGCCGACAGCCGGGCGGCCCGATCGCTGCCGCGCAGCATCTCCAGAAACGGCAGGAGCTGGATCGCGCTCAACCCGAAAGCCGTGAGCGCGCTCAGGACGATTCGTTTCGCGTCGCGGGCCAGGAGAACGAACAACAGCGCCGCCAGCGCGGCGAAGAACGGCTCGCCTGCCAGAAACGTGAGCGCCAGCACCAGACCCGAGAGGCGCCAGCTCGCGCGCGACACCGCGCACCAGATCACCAGAGGCACCCAGGCAAAGCTGCAGAGATTGTTCGAGACGTCGAGGAGCGACATGGTCGGACCGCAGAAAGTGAGGATCGTCGCGCCGGCGAGCGCCGCTCCCGGCGACAAGGAGCGCGCGAACAGCAGATAGGCGCCCCAGCCCAGCAGCAGCAGATGCAGCGCGAGATGAAGCATGTAGGCGCTCTCGAACGGCATGACCAGAAAGAGCCACATCGGCGGGTAGAACGCGCCGGTCTGAGGATTGGCGAGCCACGGCTCGCCCGAAGCGCTGTACGGGTTCCAGTGGGGAAGCAGGCCGGCCCGCAGTTGAATCGACGTGTAGTAGCGGAGCGGCTGGAAATAGTCGGCGTGATCGCGGAACGTAAAGACCTCACGCTGGGCCAGCGGCGGCGCAAAGAGCACCGCCAGGAGCAGCGCCAGAATCGCCAGTGCGAAACGGTGGCGCTTCATTGCGACGGACGCGCGCAGAAGTCGCTGACGATTTTCCGCATCAGATGCACGCCCTCGGCGAAGAACTTCGCGCGGATCCGCTCGTCACTGGCGTGGACCGTGTCGGCGTCGTAATAGTTGACCTTGAACGGCGCAACGCCATAGGCGGTGATGCCCCGGGCACGGAAAAAGCGGCTGTCCGAGGTTCCGGCGCCGACGATCGCCGCGGCAGATGAGCCGGGCTCCGCCTTCGTCATCTCCCGCACCAGGGTACGAAACAACAGGGTGTCGGACGAGCTCTCCGGAACGGGCTCGCCGGCCAGCAGCACTTCGACCTCACCGTTCTTTCCCACGGCCGTTTTCACGCGCTCGATCATCGGCGCCGTCGTCGAACCGGGCAGCAGACGGATGTCGACATCGCACGTGGCTTTGGCCGGAAGGGCGTTCGGGGCGATGCCTCCGGTCAGGTGTGTCAGCGCGATGCTGTCCCGCAGCAGCGACCTGTACCCCGGCGAGAGCACCCGCTCGATTCGCTTGAGATCGAGCGGCTCGTGAATCGAACGCAGCACCTGGCCGCGCTCGTCCGGCCGGTGTTTGCCGGCGCTGTGAAAGTAACGCTCCACTTCCGGCAGCAGCCGGTAGGGAGTCTCGATGGCCAGCACGCCGCTGAGGGCCCGGACCAGTTTCGCCACCGCGCCGCCGTTGTCGGGCGGCGCCGCACTGTGACCACCTTCGCCCTTGGTATGGATCCGCAGAAACAGCGGCACCTTCTGCTGGGTTTCGATGCCCCAGAACGTCACCTTGTCGACGACCGTCTCGTTGTATCCGCCCTCGTTGATCACGAATCCGGCATTCGCGAACAGCTCCGGATATTTCTCGAGCACTTCCTTGCAGCCGCGCAGGCCGCCGAGCTCTTCGTCCGCCACGGCCAGATAGATCACGTCGCGCTGGAGCGGCACGTTGCGGCGCTTGAGCTCGATCAGGGACATCAGCTCGGCGATGCCCAGCGACTTGATGTCCAGAGCGCCGCGTCCCCAGATGTATCCGTTCGACTGCATCCCCGAGAACGGCGGCTTCGTCCACTCCGCAACGATCGGTGGAATCACATCGATGTGATGCAGGAGCACCAGCGCTTTCTCTCCCGTCCCCGAGCCGAGACGCGCATACAGCGACTGCCGCTTCGGATCCGATCCCAGAAGGCGCGTCTCGATCCCTTCCTTTGTGAGTAGTTGCTGGAGGAACTTCGCACCCGCGGTTTCGTTGCCCGGCGGATTGGACGTGTCGATGCGCAGGTAATGGATGAAGGCATCGGCCGCTTCCGCATCCATCGGATCGGCGGGAACGCCGCTGGCCCTCCGGCACTGCAGGGAGAGAGCGACGGCGCAGGTCACAGCGACGATGACGATGGTGAAGCGCTTGCGCATGCCGAAGTGGAGTATACGGGTCGCCCGTCGCGGGTCGCACCCCCTCCCAGATTCCTCGCGCTCTGCGGCGCTTCTAATGAACCTCCTGTGCCGGAGTGAGATGAAAGCCGAGAGTGGCGGCCTTTTTTTTCAGTGAGTTGAGGAGACGTTCGCGGTAGCGTTGCTCGTAGTAGTTGGCGCCGAGGTCTCGATACTCGGTTTTGTT